>BOKO01000003.1:0-192500 GCA_016861025.1 Chloroflexota bacterium | reverse complement strand
AGCTTCGCTTTCCTTATGGGGAACCCTCAACCCAGGGCTTGACGCGCGGCCAGGCATGCCACGCAAACGCCGCCACCGCCGCCGTTTCGAGCAGACGTCCGCTCACCAGCGTCCACGCCGGCCAGTTGAACCAACTCCCCGCCACGACTAGCCAGATGCCGCCATTCAACAGCAGAAACGCCGCCCACGCCGGTCGCACATTGCCACGTTGCGTCTGCCAGCGCGGCAAAATCCAAAACGCCACGCCAAACGCAAGTTGAATTGTCCAGCCAAATAGCAAGAACTCGATATGCGAAGGCAGCAGCCGCCAGATCAGCGGGTGAATCGGGACGCCTTTGTTCGCCAACATCAACCCACCGAAGGTGAAGCCTAGAGTCAGATAGATGAGCGCAGCGCGCACAAACCAGACGCTCAGGCGCGGCATCGACCACTCCCAATGGTGTGTGCAGTGTGGACTATCGATTTCCAGGATGACATCTCGTTATCACTTTTCCTTGACGCGCGGCCAGGTATTGGCAACGAAAGCCAGCCCGGCCAGCCACTGCAGCGTCGCCGACGCAACAATCAGCCAACCCCAGCCTGTCCACGCACTCACCATCTGTGCAGGCTCCGCCACGACGCGCAACAGCAACCCCGCGTTGAGCAACCAGAAGGTCGCCAGCGCCAGAGAATCGTGGCCGCGCGGTTGCGTCTTGCTCCATTTCGGGAACATCCAGTAGGCAACACCGACGATCAGCTGCATCACCCAGCCGACCATAAAGAGATGAAAGTAGATAGGCGAGAAGCCAGCGGTGATCGCCGGCAGGTCATACATCGGACGCAGCACCAGGATCACACCGACAAAAAACGCTGCAACCAGGTAGAGCAGACTTGCTTTGATGAACAGACGCGTGATCGGAGGCATGGTTCGTCAGGCTGTTGGCAGATGCGAGGTTTTGTTCGACGATGCAGTGTTCGCAAGCGCTGCGCGCGGCCGCAATGAAGTCACCGTCGTTGCCAGAAACGCCAGAATCGTGAGCACGTTGAGCATTCCACCCCACAGCCGGGCATCCCACCAGCCAAAGAGATCGCCCCCCACGCGCAACAGCAAGGAGATGTGCAGCAGGAGCAGCGGGATGTAGAAGCGGTTGGTGAAGACAATCGGGATGCTCAAGACTGCGGGAAAGACGATCGGCGCGTGGGCGAAGATCATGGCAAAGACAAAACCGAGAAAGACGCTGTGCAACGCTGCATCGTAATAGGGGCCGGCGGTCACCCCGGCAAAGCGCACTATCAGAACGGCGCCCGCCACGAGCCATCCGTAACCCGAAAGCAAGGCCAACGCTGTGAAGCGCGCCTGCCCGCCTGCCTTGATGCGTCGTCGCGCAATATCATAGCGCAGCAGCCATCCGGCAATGACCAGGAGCGCCACCCCGAACAGCGCCATTCCGGTGGAATAGGCAAACAAACCGACGATCAACCCGATGAGCAGCAGCGCAATTGCGCCGACAAAGACACGCTCACTCCACACCGAAAGCTTGAGCATTCGGCTCAACTCCAACCGTTCACCTGCAATCGTCAACACGAGAAAGCCCATCCACCAGAGCGCAGCCACCGGCAGCGACGCCCCAAACCACCAAAGCGCGTTGCCGAGCACCCATGCCAGCCCGCCGATCGCCATCGTCGCCGTAAAAAGTGCGGGCTGCAGACGCACCAGCCCGACAAGCACAAGCGTCACGACGACGCTGCCGGCGGTCATCAAGAGCGGCCCACCCCCGTCATGTAGACCGGCAAGCGATGCAACGACGCCGAGCGCGATCAGCGCCGGGCCTGCGTATGCCCAGCGTTTGCCCGTACCGACTGCGCGTTCCAGGCCAATCAGCACGCCGAGAAAGCCGCCTGCCATCAGCGGCCCGTGCAGCATCGGCAACATCGGACGCAGCGGCGGCAGCGACCACCACCCAAGCCTGATCAGCCCCGCCCACATGCCAAGCAAGAGGCCGACTATCGCCAACACCAGCAACACCACTCGTGTGATGCGTGTCGCCGTGCTCACCGAAGTTCGCAATTGCATCGAAGAGATTCCTTGACCCTTAGGTCTGCGCAGAATGTGAACTGTGCTCTTCGCAGAATTTCATTTGCCGAGCATATACAACAACATCCGCACAGGACTCTGCGCCCGCACGCTGTGCGGCAGGTTCGGCGCCATGCGGATCAGCATTCCTGCTTGCGCAGCGACGGTTTCGTCCCCCAGCGTAATCGCAGCTTCGCCGTCAAGCACATGGATCAGCGCCTCACGCGTTGAAGTGTGCTCGGTCAACTCCTGCCCTGCTGCAAACGCAAAGAGGACGATTCGCACACCCGCGCCATTGTACACCGTTCGACTGACAATGCTATCCGTCGGCGCATCAAGCGGCTCCTGTAGGGCGGTAATGATTGTGAATTGGTCGGTCATGTTTACTCCAGTGAATTAGAGAGTGGAGATTGGAGATTAGAGATTTGGAGAACAGGGAGAGATGAATCTCCAATCTCCGATCTTCAATCTCTACCTGCCTGGCGGGAAGACGTGAATTTCGTCGCCAGGGTGCAGTTCTACTGATGGTCCACCGATGTAGCTGAGGTCTTTGCCGTTGAGCAGCACGCGCCACATTGGTTTGACCGCATAGAGACGGTTTACGGTGAACCAGGGCGTGCCGGTGCTGTCTACGCGCTCGCCATCGGCCCAGGCTACGTCGAAGACCTCGGCCCGGCTTGCCGGATAGTAGTTGAAAAACTTGCGCAGGGCGCTTTCCACCGTCGCGCCGCTTTCCACGCGCACCGTCAGTTCCTGTACGCCGGTTGCGGTGCGCATCCGTCCGAAAAGTACAAAGGGCACGCCAAAATCGCCGTGATCCAACGCCAGCGCGACCTGATAGCCCATCTGCATCAGATGCAGGTGCAGCGTCAGCACCTTATTCCAGCCAGCCAACGCCAGCGGCGCCAAGGCGTGGCCCGGCATCTCCTCCATGATAAAGCGCGCAAACGCGCCGTTGACCAGGCTGATCGAGCCGGTGACATAAACCGGCGGCACATGAATGCGCCGCGGCCCATGCGCTGCATGAACTTTGCCGGCGCGGAAAAGATAGTGCGCCAGATCGCTGCTGAAATCCATCCCCAACAGTCGCGCCAGCCACACGGTGAAGAAACGTCGTCGCTCCGAAAGATGCTCCGGATCGGCGCCGCTTTCCCAACCGAGGATGGCAGCGGTCTCGTGGTTGTGCAGCAGGTAGTCGTAGGTGGCAACCACCAGCTCATGCCCGCGGCGAAATAGCGCCTCCACCGTGCTGAGCATTGCGTTGATCTCAGCGTCGCTCAAGGCAAGAAATTCGCGCATTCTCGCCCACTCTTCTTCGGGCAAAGGGTCAAGCCCGCCGATCTGCCACTGCTCTGGCTTGCCAAAGCCGTTCAGCCCGGCGAAAGGGTCAAACGCACGCTCCGTTTTGGTCGCCAACATGTCTGCACCTCCTTATTTCGACTGGCTGCTTCCGATCCAGCGCTCAACTCGCTTCCGGATCGCCCGCCCCACCAGTTTGCCAATGTGGCGGGGATAGACGCGATCCTGGCAGGTGATGCGCAGCGTCCACAGGGCGTCCGAGTCGTTGTGCAGGCTGTGAGCGCTGCCAGCCGGCACAAAGACGCAGCGTCCCGGCGTTCCTGTGATCTTTCGCCCATCCACTTCAATGACGCCGCTGCCCTCCAACACATCGAACAGTTCATGCTTGTTCTCGTGCGTGTGGCGCTCGATAACTGCACCGGGCGGCGCCACCAGCAAATAGGCGTGCATCTCCTCGCCGGCGAAAAGCCGCACGAGCTGGATATCGCGCGTATGTATATTACGATAACTGAACACATTGAGCTGCCCCGAATGGAGCGAATCTAGATGCGCCATGATTGTTCTTGACTTTCTACTCATGAATCGTGCGCATGAACGCCACGATGTCGGCGATCTCCTGATCGGTCATCGCCGGATTGCCTCCCTTGGGCGGCATGGCAATGCCGGTCGTGTTGAGCGGGTCGCCGGCATCGCGACCGCGCTTGATGAATTCGATCAATTGCTCATCGGTCTGCTGTTGCGTCCATTCGCTGGTGGTCAGGTCTTTGCCCAATCCGGTGACGCCCTTGCCTTCGGGCCCGTGGCATGCCACGCACGCTGTCGCAAAGATTTTGGCGCCATTGGCTGCATCGCCCACCGGCGCTGCCGGGGCGGCAGCCTGTTGTTGCGCCGCCGCAGGAACTGTCGTCGGGGTCGCTTCTTCATTCTTGTCGCCGCCGCCACACGCCGCCAAAGCCGCCATCGCCAAAACAACCAGCGCGGCCACAATCAATCGTTTGAACATGTTTATTCCTCCCAAAATAATGATTGTAAAACTTTGCAATTACCAATTATGCAGTTGAGAGACTGGCGATTTGCTGACTTGCTGCGTTTGCTGATCCCGGCTCCGGTCTGCAGAGCATCTCTGGCATCCGAATCTCCAATCTCTCAATCTCTCTCAATGTTGATGATCCGCCATTGCCATTTCGATGCGAAGATGATCCCAATCCAGCACCTTGCCTTCCGTTTCGGCGGCAAGACGTTCGGCCGCGGCTTTGTCTGCAAAGGCGGCGACGCCGTGCCCCATCGGTGAGCGGATCGAGCTGCTCTCGACAAAATAAGCAGTTTTGGCGTCGATCCACTCTTCACTCTCATAATCGTGCACCCAAACGCCAACCGGAATCAACTCTGGATGTTTGCGCATGTGGCCGATCATGTCGCCGATGTCGTCGAACGCCAGGCTTTTGAAACGCCCCTCGCTCTCTGCATAGGCAAACGAGCTGGCATATTTGGGCTGGCTGATGATCATGCCGCATTCAGCGCAGATTGTCTCGCCAAAGCGAATCTTGGCGGGCTCCGGCGCAACAGGGCCGCCGCCACACGCCGCCAGAACGATCAGTGCGCTGACGAATAGCCAATGCCATTGCAATAAGCTTTTCATACGTTCTTTGTCACCCATCGAATTGTGAATCGTAAACAGCGAATTGTGACGTGCGAAGCAGGTTCTCGCCCGCGCCCCTCGCAACCCGTCTCTCCCTAGAAGTCCCCGCGCAGCCGGAATCGCATATAGGCGGCCAAAGCCGGCGCCAAGATCCACAATGCCGTCAACATCAGAAAGACGCCGCGCAACTGGGCGCCATATTCTTGCATGGCGTAGATGCCCGCCGGCCCCAGCAAGTCGAGCGTGGCGTTGATGTCAAGAATCGCCGCCATCTTGAAGACCTGCAGCGGGTTGAGCAGCGACAACCAGAGCAACTGCTCCACCGGCAGCCGCATTGTGATTGCCGTGCCCATCAACCCCAGGTCACCCAGAAAAACAAATGTGAGCCACAAAAACAGACCGATCCCGATGGCGACGCCGGCGCGCTTGGTCAGCGCCGAGACCAGAAAGCCAACGCTCAGCATCGTCAGGCTGAGCAAAAAGGTCTGCCCCACCAGACTGATGTAAGCCATGGGCGAGCCGGCGCCATTTGCCAATGCCAGCACGACGCCGGCAATGCCAAAACCCAAGCCCAGCGACGCCAGCAAGCTCAGCGCCAGACCCAAATACTTGCCGATGAAGACTTCGACGCGCGTCACCGGCTGCGCCAGCAGATACGCCAGCGTGCCCTGCTCCTGCTCGTGCGCCAGGCTTTGCGCGCCGACGGTCAGCGCCATCAACGGGATGATCAACAACACCAGGTTGATCAGGCTGGCGGCGGTGCGACCAAAGCCAGCGAAACCTGCGATCCCCGCTCCCGCCAGCGACATGTACGACAGCGCCAACGATAGCCCAATAAAGGCAATCGTATATAGCAAAAACCAGCGATTGTGCAGCGCATCGCGCAATTCTTTTTGCGCTAACGTCCAGATTATCTTTCCATTCATCTCGCCGCCTCTTCTCCGAAGAGTGAAAGATGGGGAGTCAATTCACGATCCATTGTGACTTGTGCTCTCTCCCTATCTCCCCTTCTTCATGTCTCCCACTCTCGACAACTCACTCCAGCTCAAAATCAATGACTTCAATGTTGGCGCGGCCCAGCGCGTGGATCGGGCGCGCTTTCTCACCATGGGCGACATCGACGATCACGCCGACGCCGTTGCGCCGCGCCGCCAATCCATCGCCGCGCAGAATGTCGAGCGCAAGGTCGATCTGATGGCCGGGCACCATGAATTTGACCTGTGTGCGCAGACCGATGCGCTGCGCCAGAGCGCCTGACGAACAAGTGAAGTGCAGCCGCCCACTTTCCATCACGGCGACCGTGTCCGCCAGCGCTTCCACCTCCTCGATGCGGTGCGAGGTGAACAAGATGGTTTTGCCCGCGGCCTTGACCTCGACCAACAATTGCAGCAGCTGGCTGCGCGCCGCGGTGTCGAGATTCGAGGTCGGTTCGTCCATCACCAGCACGGGCGGGTCAGCCAGGAGCGCCAGGCCAAGCGCCAGTCGCTGCTTCATGCCGCCGGAGAGCGCGCCGACCGGCTTGTCTTGATGCTCACCCAATCCAACCTGCTCTAACACCGTCGCAATGCGGGTTGTTGGTGCATCCTTGAGGCGGGCATAGAACTCAGCCATATCGTAGGTGGTCATCTCTTTATAGAAGGCGAGCTCCTGCGGCACATAGCCAATGCGCTGGCGAGCAGCGCGACCTTGACGGCGCACATCGCAGCCATCGACCGTGATGCGCCCATCGAAGCGCAGCAGACCAAGCAAGCACTTGATCATGGTCGTCTTGCCGGCGCCGTTGACGCCCCACAGCGCCACCGCGCCCCGCGCCGGCACGTGCAGCGTCAGGTGATCGACGGCGGTGAATTTCCCGTAACGTTTGGTGAGGTCGGTAAATTCGATCATGATTGTCACTTCGTTGATCTGCAGATTACGCAGGTTGCGCAGATATGGCGCGTCGTTGGCGCTTGCTTCGTCGTAGGCCGGCGGCGAGGATAGTGAGCGCCACACCCACCATCGCCACTGCAACAACTATATTGGTTGCGGTCGGCGGCGATTCGAGACCAGGCGTCGGCGGAAGCGCGGGCGGCTGTGTCAGCGGCGCCGGATCGCTCATACGCGGCTGCGGTGCAAAGAGCGGGAACGCCTTCGCCGCCAGGTCGAGCGCGTCGCTTGCCGGGCTGAGCTGGAAAAGCCGCAATTCTGGTTGCACGCCGATCAGGCTATCAAAAAGACTTTTGCTGATGTAGGGCAGGTCGCCGATGGCGTCGCCGTTGGCGTCGAAGCCAGCATAGTCGCTCCAATAGTTGCCGCGCCCGTCGAACGCCCATTCGTTGCGCGTCAGATCGCCGCCGCCGTAGACGTTGACCTGTTCGCCGTTGTCGAGCAGAATGTTTTCCTGGAAGCGGTTGTTCTGTGTATTGGGCAACATTTCCAGCCCGATCTCATTATAGGCGAAGAGATTGTTTCGGTAGGTCACGGTCGTGTTCGGACGCAGCGGCGAGCTGTCGGAATAGACGCCGGCGCGGTTCCCTACGATGCGGTTGCCTTCCATCAACACGTCGCTGGCTTCTTTGAGACCGACGCCGTAGCCGCTGGGTCCGCGATTGGCGGCGATCAGGTTGCGCCGCAACTCGAAGCTGGTTCCATACATCACATAGACGCCGACTGAGTTGTTGCGAAAGACATTTTCTTCGATGAGGTGGTGATCCGACTGCATCAGGTGCAACCCATAGCGCCCGTCGGCAAAATCGTTGTGGCGCACAACGCTGTAGGGCGAATACCAGAGAATGGCGTCGCGCGTGTCGCGCATGACATTGCCTTCGACCAGCGTATTGGGGCTGTAGAAGATTTTCAGCCCGTCCCCGCGCCGCGAGATCGGCAGAGCCATGCCCAGGATCGTGTTGCCGCGCACGACGCTGTCCGCCGCCCGCTCCAGGTAAATGCCAAAAAGTGCGTCCTCGATGCGGTTGTTCTCGATGACAGCGTTGGGCGCCGAGACGCGGATGCCGCTGTCTTCGCGGTCGAGCGACTTGCCAGAGCCAGCCACGACAAAGCCGCGCAACGTCACGTTGGGCGCGGTGATCGCAACCACATTGCCGCTGCCATCGCCCCGAATCACGGGCCAGGCTTGCCCTTCCAGCGTCAACGGCTTGTCGATGCGGATCGGCGCCTGCCAGGTTCCGGCGGGAACGACGAGTGTATCACCTGCCTCCGCTTCGTCGATCATCGCCTGCAGGCTGACATGACCGCACTGCGTCGTCTCTGCGACCGTTTGCGGTGTGACCTGACCCGATGCAGAAGCGCGTAGAGGCAGAGTAAATGCAGAAAAAAGGAGCAGCAACAGCACGCTGCCTGCAACTCGAGCTTGACTCAACAACCGCATCTGTCTCGCCTCACACCCTGAACGCATTTCACAACTCACGATTCACAATTCACGATTCAGACTTGCCATCCTATTTTTGTTGCGCTTCCACCAACGGCTTATACGCGCGCCGATGAAAGTACAACCCGACCAGGATCAACGCCGACGCGCCGAACGCCAGCCACAACCCGATCTCCGGCTGCGCTTCGGTGCGAAACTGGGCGATCTTGCCGACGCCGAGCGCGGGTGGGATGAAGGGCTTGACGCTGCTCGACAGCGGCGCCGTCGGGTCGAGATTTTGACCGAAGTTGGCGAGCCAGAATTGCAGGTCGAGCAAAAAGAAGATCGGCAGCCCCAATCCTGGCAGCGCCAACAGCGCCGCCCATCGATTGTGAACAAAGATTGCCGCCAGAATCAACAACGACACACCGACGATCCCATAGATCGAGACTTGCTTCTCGAACTGCGCCGCCTCCCCAAGCGGACGCATCCCGATGTAATGATTCAACCCGTCGATCTCGGCGATGTCGCCTTCCAGATCGTTGACAAAGGCGACGACCGTCAACCCCTGGGGATACTGCGGCGCGTGCAGCGTCAGGCTCCAATAGGGCAGAAACATCGAGACCACGATCATGATGGCGGCCGCCGCAAAGAGAAGCGTTGGGATCATGTAACGCGCCCGGTTTTCCTTGAACTCATCCGCTGGCACGCGCGGACCGATGAGTTTTTCCATGTCGGTGGACATTGTCATTCCCCCTTCTACATTGAGATTGGGGGGATTGAGAGGTTGGAGATTGGCTTTTATTGTTCAGCAATCTCCCAGTCTCTCAATCTCCAATCTCTCAATCTCTTTCACTACGGCTCTACGAACATGTATCCCATCATCTCAAGGTGCAGCGCCGAACAGAATTCGGTGCAGAAGTAGGCGAAGGTGCCATCGTTGACGGCCTCGAACTCGAAGGAAGTCGTCTCACCCGGCTCGATGCTCAGGCTGATGTTGTAGCCGCCAAGCTGGAAGCCGTGCGTGGCGTCCTTGGCGGTCTCCAGGTTGGTGATGTGCCAGGCGACGTGGTCGCCCTTCTTTAGCTCGACATGCTCCGGGTTGAGGCGGGAGCGAATCACGGTCATGTAGATCTCGACCTGGTTGCCGTTGCGAATAATACGCTCCTCGCCAGCCTTGGTTGCATGTTCCGCCGGCGCCTGGGCTATCGGGTCCCAGCCCACTTCAGGATAGACATCCCACGGGCTGAGTTTGTCCATCTTGATCATCTGTGCGTAGTGCGGCTCGCCGATGCCCATCGGCATGTCGTAGATCACCTTCATCTGGTCACCGCTGATGTCGAGCAACTGGATGTTCTGCGGCAGCAGTGGGCCAACGCGTGGGAAGCGATCCACCGCCCATTTGTTGAGCGCCACCAGATACTTGCCATCCGGGTTGACTGTATCGCCTTCAGCCGCCGCAATGTGGCCGATGTTGTACTGCACTGGCGTCTTTTCAACCAACACATAGCCATTGGGATCGTCGCCGCCAAGCTTCCATCGCGCCACGGCGCTGTCGAGGAAGAGGCTGGTGTAGGCGTAGCCCCGGTCGTCGAATTGTGTGTGCAGTGGGCCGAGGCCAAGCTCAACCTGCGCCATCATCACAGCGTCGAAATCGAGGATCGGGATGCCAAACTCGTCGAGCGTCCATTGTTTTCCATCGATCGCCTGCTGAATCTTGTCGATCGAATAGACTGTCACATGCGGGTCGAGCTTGCCGGCGACGACAATGTATTTGCCGTCGGGGCTGACGTCGACGCCGTGTGGGCTTTTCGGTTCGGGGGCCAGATAGAGCACGCCTTCCGCCACGGCGGTCGGAATGCGCAGAACCTTCATACCTTTGATTGTCTCGAACTTGCCGGCGTTGATAGCCTCCTCCGCCTTTTTCCAGTTGACGAGGTGCAGATAGTCGGTGTCGCGCTGGCTCACGCCGGCCTCGAAGGGCGGGTTGCCTTGCTCGACGCCGCCAGTGTACATCTCGGCGTTGAAGGAGTTGCAGAAAGCCCAGCCATCCGACGCGCGTTTGCCTGCGTCGCACAGATCCTGCCAGTAGGGCGGCACTTCGACGGCGAAGGACTCTTCGGGGATGATGCGACCTTTGGAGCGGTCAAACTTCCAGAAGGTGATCGTGCCGCGATACTTGTCCTTGTACTCAGAGATCGGTGCGTATTCCCAGCCGAGCGGCGTGTTGTACTGGCTACCCTGCACGACATATTCGGTGTTAGGCGTGACGAAGGTGGAGCCGTGCGCACTGATCAGCAATGGATCCTTGACAATCTGCTTGGTCTCGAAATCGCGCAGGTCGATGACAGCGACGCGGGCATTGGTCTTGTCGTTGATGAAGAGATACTGGCCGTCATAGTCGCCGTCCGTCTCGCTGAGCGCCGGGTGATGGGTGTCGCCCATGCGAATCTTAACATCGCCGACGTTGCCGGCGTCGAGCACAGCCTCTGTCTCTTTCGAGCCGAAGCCGTATCCCTGCCATGATTCTGGCGTAAAGACCGCGATGTTCTTGAGGATGCGCATCGACGGCACGCCGGCCGCGATTACGTTGCCTGAATGACCGCCGGAAAGAAAGAGCATATACTCGTCCATCTTGCCGCTGGGCGTGTACGTCTTGAGTGCAGCAGCGATGTCATCCGGCGTCAGCCCGCGCGCCGCCGCGATTTCCATCGCCGTTGCAGGCAGGCCGCCCTCTACGTTGAGTGCTGCGGGGGTGGGGGTGGCGTCATCTCCGCCTCCGCAAGCCGCCGTGATGGACGCCACCATCACGGCAAGGAGAAGGATGGTAAAAAATTTCCTCATTGTCGCTCTCCTGTTGTAGTGAAAAAGTTTGAAAGTCCGAAAACTATCCTCATTTCAAGGCGAGATCGCCTTGTTCACACCTTTTTCTGTTCGGCGAAGACGATCAGGAACGGCAATGCAATCGCATTGGTTGGGCAGATGTCTTCACACAATGTGCAGAATGTGCATCGTTCTGGATAGAGCAATATCGCTTTGCCGTTCACCTGCGCCAGCGCCTGGGTGGGACAAATCTCAATGCAGCGTTCACAGCCCGTGCAGCGTGCAGCGTCAATACGTGGCAGATGCGCCGTGTCCATACATCTGACTCCTTACAGCAGAGCAAACCCCGATCACAATTGCGGTGTTCGCAGCTTTCACATGAAACTATCAGAGGTGGGCAGACAACGCTGCGACCAAAGTCTCATCAGCAATATCAAATATTGATAGGGTCTGCTTACTCATGCACTTGAGGAGGTCTGCGGCGCTTTTGACCGAAACAATGGAACGCGGTAGAGTATCGTGTCTCGATCAACCGTGGCTTGCATCGCTGCACTACAATTGAATCATTGTTGCCGGTCGCTGTTCTTCCTCGACCATACGCTGATAACAAATGCGGACATATTTCTTACAACGGCTTTTGCACGCAATTCCCTTGCTCTTTGTACTGAGCATTGTGCTGTTTCTGGTGGTTCGTTCGGCGCCGGGCGGGCCTCTGGCGCAGGCGGAGCGCAATCCGAATATCACGGCGGAGCAGCGTGAACAACTGCGCGCCCGCCTCGGTCTGGATCAGCCGCTGCACGTGCAATACATCACCTGGATCTCGTCGGTTGCGCAAGGCGATTTGGGGCGTTCGATCAAGACCAATCGCCCCGTGGCGGAGATGATCGGCGAACGCGTGCCAAACACGCTGCTGCTCGTGGGCGCTGCCTTCATCCTGACCGTGCTGATTGCGATCCCGCTTGGCGCACTGTCGGCGCTGCGCCAGTATTCCTGGTTCGACTATCTGGTGACGACGCTTTCCTTCGCGGGGCAGTCGGTGCCGGTCTACTGGCTGGGGCTGGTCGCCATTTTGATCTTCTACGTGTGGCTCGACAACCCTTTCACCGGCGGACCGCTGTTGCCGGCGGGCGGCATGTACACCCTCGGCGCGCCCAAAACCCTTGCCGATCTGATCTGGCACATGATTTTGCCGGTCGCCGTGCTCTGCTCGGCGTGGGTGGCGTGGTACTCGCGTTTCTTCCGCGCCAGCATGTTGGAGACGCTCAACGCCGACTATGTGCGCACGGCGATTGCCAAAGGTTTGCCGCGGCGCAGCGTGGTCTACAGCCACGCCGGACGCAACGCGGTTATCCCGCTGATCACCATGATTGCGCTCGATCTGCCCTCGGTCTTTGCCGGCGCGCTCTTCATCGAGACGATCTTTTCGTGGCCCGGCATGGGGCGACTGTTCTGGGAGGCGGCGCGCGGGCGCGACTATCCGGTTTTGATGGCGATCATCATGATCAACGCCGTCCTGATCATTCTCGCCAACTTGATCGCCGACATGCTCTATGCACGGCTCGATCCGCGGGTGCGCTATGAGTGAGCTGACGTTGAACGACGCCTTTGCGCCGTCCGCCCGCAAAATGACGGAAGCCGCGCCGCTGCGCGTCCTGATCTGGCGGCGCTTTCTGCGCCATCGGCTGGCAGTGGTCGCCATTGTCATGCTTGGGCTGGTGATCGCCAGCGCTGTCCTGGCGCCGCTCAGCCGTTACGAGCCGACGCAGCAGAATCCGACCAATGCGCTGCAACCGCCGTCGCTGCAGCACTGGTTTGGCACCGACGACCTGGGGCGCGATGTCTTCACGCGCACGCTCTACGGCGGGCGCATCTCGCTCACGGTCGGGCTGAGCGCCACGCTGCTCTCTTTGCTGATCGGCGTGATCGTCGGCATGGTGGCGGGTTACTTCGGCGGATTTGTCGACAACGCACTCATGCGCATCACCGACGGCTTTCTGACCTTGCCGACGCTCTTTGTGCTGATTTTGATCGCCACGCTGCTGCGCGAGATTCCGGCGCTCGGTTTGACCAGCAGCGTGCTCATCGTCATTTTTGTCATTGCCGTGCTGTCGTGGATGTGGCCTGCGCGCATCGTGCGCGGCGAATTTCTGCGTCTCAAGCATCGCGACTTTGTGCTGGCGGCGGAGAATATTGGCGCCGGGCACAGCCGCATTATGAGCCGACATATTCTGCCCAACACCGTCAGCCTGATCATCGTGCAGGGGACGCTGCTGGTCGCCTACGCCATCATCACCGAGTCGGGGCTGAGCTATCTTGGCTTTGGCGTGCAGCCGCCCACACCGTCGTGGGGAAATCTGCTCGCCACCGCGCAGGCATACGCGCTGCGCGCGCCGTGGCTCATGATCTTCCCTGGGCTGATGATCTTCATCACGAGCATGTCGATCAACTATATCGGCGATGGGTTGCGCGACGCCTTTGATCCCTATTCCGCCCGCTGAGACGCCGCAGCGTCCCGACGGGGTGCACCAATATCGATACACGTCATTGAATCAAAAAGGAGAAACCATGAAGCTCAACTTACCGAACATTCTTCGCCGCCAACGCACTCTGACTGCAACATTCATCCTGCTCGTGATCGCGGTGCTGGCGCTGGCGGCGTGTGGCGCTCCTGCCGGTGCACCTGCACCCGGCGACGCTTCGGCGCCAAGCCAGATCGTCGTCATCATCCCCGAAGAACCGGCCTCGCTCAATCAGTATCACGCCGTCGCCGCCATTGTGCGCCAGGTGGCGGATGCGGTCAGTGCGCCGCTGGCGGCGCCCAACGCGCAGGGCGAGTTTGTGCCCGTGCTTGCCGCCGAGCTGCCCACGGTCGCCAACGGCGGCGTCTCGGAAGATTACCTGACTGTGACCTGGAAGCTGCGCCCCGACCTCAAATGGTCCGACGGCGAGCCGATCACCTCCGACGACATCAAATTCACCTGGGAGGCGGTCTCCAATCCTGCGAGTGGCAATGTGCTGTCGCTGGGTTTTGAGAAAATCGCCTCGATCGAGACGCCCGACGAGCTGACCGCGGTCATCACCTACAGCGAACTCAACCAGGCGTATCTGCAGCAATTCATGTACGGCATTCTGCCGCGCCACGCCACCGGCGCGCCGGAGGAGATGTTGCAGTGGGCGTGGAACCGCAACCCGGTCTCCGGCGGCCCCTACGTCGTCACCGAGTGGAACGCCGGCGAGAGCATCGTGATGGATCGCAACCCGCACTACTACCTGGAAGGACAGCCCTACATCGACCGCGTGATCTTCACCATCGTGCCCGATCCCGGCGCGCAGATGGCGATGATGGCGAAGGGCGAGGCGCATGTTCAGCTTTGGCCCGGCGAGGTCAAGGAAGTCTACGACGCGCAGATGAACGGCATGGCCGCCATTCAGGAGATTCCCGGCCAGTGGAACATGACGCTCTTCTTCAACCTGAGCCGCCCGTTTGACAACGACCCGGGCGCTGAACCGCCGCACCCGATCCTGGGCGACCTGCGCGTGCGCCAGGCAATCGCCCACGCCATCGACTATGAGACCATCGTGACGGCGGTCAATCCAGGCGTGATCGAGACGGCGACGCCCTTTGCCTACGGCTGGTATCAGTGTGACCAGGAGCGCAAATATCTCTACGATCCCGAAACCGCCAAGGCGCTGCTCGAAGAAGCCGGCTGGGTCGAAGGACCCGATGGCATTCGCGTGGCACAGGGCGCCGCCTATGCCGAGGACGGCACGCGGCTGCGCGTGCAGCTCAACGGCTACACCAATTTCCAACAGTTGGTGAAGCTGGAAGAGGCGCTGGCGGAGATGTTCAAGGCAGTCGGCATCGAGACGACGATCCAGAACGACGATTTCTCGATCATCTTTGGCTCGTTTGACGACGGCGCGCCGCGCCAGCTCGGCAACTTCGACATCCTGGTCTACGACACCAGCCTGCCGATGGAGCCGCACGCCTCGATTGCCAACACCTATATGAGCACGGCGATCCCGACGGCGGACAACCCGGCGGGCAACAATGCTTCGCGCTGGGTCAACGCCCGCGCCGACGAGCTGATCCAGGCCGCCGGCGCCACGGTCGATCTCGACGCGCGCCGGGCCGCGTACTGCGAACTCTCCGACCTGATCGCAACCGAACTGCCGCGCCTCAACCTCTATCTCTTCACCGAAGGCTACGGTGCGTCGAATCGGCTGAGCGGCTACGAGGTCAACATGTGGGGCAGCCTGAGCTGGGACATCCAGAACTGGCGGCTTGACTGAACGAATAACTCACCTTCCCGGAAGCTCTGGAGCCTCCGGGAAGGTTGCAAAATGCTGAGCACACAACATGCCTACTTACGCTGATTTTCTGTTTGTCAACGCGGCTGTCTACACCGCCGACCCGGCCAACCCGCACGCCGAAGCCGTCGCCGTGCGCAGCAACCGCATCGTCTTTGTCGGGCGCACCGCCGACGCCGCCGACCTGCGCGGACCGCGCACCGAAGTGATTGACGCTGGCGGGCGCACGCTGCTGCCGGGGCTGATCGACAGCCACTTTCATCTGCTGTGGGGGTCGCTCAAGCTCGACAAGCTGCGGCTGGATGACGCCAACTCGCTTGCCGAGATCCGCGACGCCATCGCCGCCTACGCCGCCGCCAACCCGCAGCGCGAGTGGATCGAGGGCGTACAGCTCAAATACAGCGCCATCCCCGCCGGCGAACGGCTGGATCGCTGGTTTCTCGACGCCATTGTCGCCGATCGCCCGGTCTACCTCACCGCGTTCGACGGTCACACCGTGTGGGCAAACAGCGAGGCGCTGCGCCGCGGCGGCATCCTGCACGGGCGTGAGACGCCCGCCGGCAGCGAGATCGTGATGGACGCCGCCACCGGCACAGCGACCGGCGAGTTGCGCGAGCCGGGCGCGTTCGACCCGGTGCGCACGCTGATCGCGCCGCCCACCGACGCCGAACGCCGCGCTGCGCTGCACAAGGGGCTGAAGCTCTGCGCGGCGCATGGCTTGACCAGCGTCCACAACATGGATGGGTGGGACAACAGCATCGAACTCTACGCCGCGCTCGAAGACCTGGGCGAGATGACGCTGCGCATCTATGTGCCCTACGACATCAAACCCGAAACGCCGGTGGAGAAGATCGCCGAAGCCGCCGAACAGAAGCAGCGTTTCCAGGGCGCCTACGTGCGCAGCGGTGCGATCAAGGTCTTCATGGATGGCGTGCTCGAATCGTACACTGCGCTGATGGTCGACGACTACGCCGGGGAGCCGGGCAACCGCGGCGGCGCGCTGCACACCGCCGAACGCTTCAACGCCATTGCCGCCGCAGCCGACCGTATGGGCTTGCAGATTTTTGTCCACGCCTGCGGCGACGGCGCGGTGCGACGCACGCTTGACGGCTACGCTCATGCCCAGCGCGTCAACGGTCGCCGCGACAGCCGCCATCGCGTCGAGCATATCGAAGTGATCCACCCCGACGACATCGCACGCTTTGCCGAGCTGGGCGTGATCGCCTCAATGCAGCCGGCGCACTGCCCACCCTCGCTGCACGCCGGCGATGTCTGGCCCAGCCGCGCTGGCGCCGACCGCTGGCGCTACAGCTTCGCCTGGCAGACGCTGCGCGAGGCTGGCGCACTTCAGGCATACGGCAGCGACTGGCCCGTCGTGACCATGGATCCCTTCGCCGGTCTGTGGAGCGGGTTGATGCGCGAGGTCTGGCAGCCCGGCGACCCGGTGCAGCGCCAGACGCTCGCCCAGTTGATCGACGGCTACACGCGCGACGCCGCCTACGCCGAGTTCCAGGAGCACGCCAAAGGCATGATGTGCGTCGGGCTGCTGGCTGACCTGGTGCTGCTGGATCGGGACATCTTCGCCACCGCGCCGGAGGAGATCAACCAGGTGCGCCCGCTGCTCACCATGGTTGATGGGCGCGCCACTTTTCGGGAGATCTGATCAAGATGAAAACTGTAAAAATGGATCCTGCCATGCGCTGCGGCGCAGTGCGGCTCGTCGTGCGCGATCTCGACCGCTCGCTGCGCTATTATCAGGAACGCATCGGGCTGCGTCTCTTGCGCCGTGAGGATGGAGCCGCTGCACTCGGCGCCGACCAGGACGTGTTGCTGACGCTGGTCGAACAGCCGGATGCGCTGCCTGTGCAGCGTGGACGCACCGGTCTCTATCACTTTGCCCTATTGACGCCCGACCGTGTGGCGTTGTCGCGCGTGCTCAACCATCTGCTCGCCACGCAGACGCCCATCGACGGCGCCAGCGACCACGGCGTCAGCGAGGCGCTCTACCTCTCCGATCCCGACGGCCATGGCATCGAAATCTACCGCGACCGCCCGCGGCGCGAGTGGCCCTTCGTCAAGGGCAGCCTGGGCATGACCACCGATCCGCTTGACGTGCGCGGGCTGGTGGCGGCGGATCGCACACGTGCACCGTGGGAAGGCATCGACCCGCACACCGTCATGGGGCATGTCCACCTGCATGTCGCCGACCTGGCTGCTGCGGAACACTTCTATGTCGATCTGCTCGGACTCGATCTGATGCAGCGCTTCGGCGGGCAGGCGGCGTTCGTATCGGCGGGCGGCTATCATCACCACCTGGGGCTGAACACATGGGCCGGCATTGGTGCGCCGCCGCCGCCGCCGACTGCTGCACGTCTGCTGGATTTTCAATTGGTTGTGCCGAATTCAATGATTCTTACAGAAATTGTTGATGGATTGCGCATCTCCGGCATTGAGGTCAACGCAACAGATGAAGGTTGGTCGGTTCTTGATCCGTCGGGCAATCGCATCCTTCTGAACCATTTGAATTGATCCGAAAGCGGCAAAGAGGAGCATCTCGATGACATTTCAGGAAATCGGCAACCCAACCTACATCGCTCTCGAAACCTTCCGCAAGAGCGGCGAGGGCGTGATTACGCCGGTTTGGGTGGCTGCCGAGGACGGCAAACTCTACGTATGGACGCTTGACAATAGTGGAAAGGTGAAACGCATCCGCAACAACGGGCGAGTGCGTATTGCCATCAGCGACGCGCGCGGCGCACCAAAGAGCGAGTGGGTGGAAGCGCAGGCGCATGTGCTCGACGACCCAGCCAGCGATCAAAAACAGCAGCAACGTCTTGCGAAGAAATATGGCTGGCAATTTCACCTCTTCAATCTGATGGGGCGTTTTTCGCGCAGCAAGGCGGCGCATGTGGCGCTTGAGATCACGGAAAAATGAAGAGGGTGACGGTCTGAATCGACCAAAACAATGCAAGCAAGTTATTTTTTGCCTTTCCAGGAAGCGCCAAAGCTTTCTGGAAGATTGCGGTGGATATGATGCGATAACGTGGAACTCAGTAAAAGAGGAGGCTATGATGTCCAGGCGTTTTATTGCAATCTTCTTGCCAATCCTGGTCTTGCTGGCGGGCTGTGCGGCGACGCCGGTTTCCCAGCCAGGCGCATCGTCGGAAGCTGCGCCGCCCAAGCGCATCGTTTACTTGATCAACGGTGCGCTGGGCGACAACGCCTTCTATGACTCCGGGCAGGCGGGCATCGATGCGCTGGCCGCCGAGTACGGCGTTGAGACGCGCACCATCGAAGCCAACTTCGACGCCGGTAAGTACGAGCCATCGCTGCAAGCTGCCGTCAACTACGCCGACGTGATCTTCGTTATCTCCTACGGCTTCGAAGATCAGCTCAAGGCGATCGCAGACAGAAATCCGAATAAAATTTTCGTCAACATCGACACTGTTGTGCAGAACGACGCCAACACCATCACTTCAGTCGACTTCATCGAGGAAGAGAGCGCCTATCTGGCCGGCGTCGCAGCAGGCATGTTGACCACCGACACGAGCGTGCCCAACATCAACCCGGACAAGATCGTGGGCGTGGTCGGCGGCGATGTTGATCCAGTCGTCAACGCCTTCATTTATGCCTACGAGAAGGGCGCGCAGTCGGTCGATCCGGAGATTCGTGTGGAAAAGAAATCGCTTGGCGGCGCATGGGACGATGCAGCGAAGGGCAAACAGGCCGCGCTTCAGCTCTACGACCAGAAGGCGGATGTCGTCTTCCAGGTGGCGGCTGCGGCGGGGATCGGTGTGCTGCAGGCGGCGCGTGAACGCGGCCTCTACGCCATCGGCGTGGACACGAACCAGAACGACCTGGAGCCAGGCTTCGTCGTCGCCAGCGATATCAAGGACGTGGGTAGAGCGATCCAGGATGTCTATAAGAGCATTGTTGACGGCAGCTATCAGCCCGGCGCAGTGTTGGAATATGGCCTGGCCAGCGGCGGCGTCGATCTTGTCACCGAAGCGCAGGTCAAGGTGTTGCCTGACGCCATCGAAGCAAAAATTGCTGAGCTTCGCCAGCAGATCATCGACGGGACGCTCAAGATCGACCTCTATGACGGCCGCGACGTCTGGCAGTAGATGCGGTTGCGAACCCCAGGGTCTCATTATCGCCATCCGATGCGGCTGCGAGCCGCATCGGATGGCGTAATCTTTCCGTCAAGAAAGGATCGCCCGTGGCAACTCGCCCCTCGCCTCTCACCCCCGCGCTCATCGACATGCGCGGCGTCGTCAAGGTCTATCCACCCAACGTGTTGGCGCTGGACGATGTGACGGTGAGCTTTGCCGACGGCGAGATTCACGCGTTGGTCGGTGAAAACGGCGCGGGCAAAAGCACGCTAATGAAGGTGCTCTACGGCCTGATCCACCACGATCGCGGCGAGATCATCTATCAGGGGCGCAGTGTGCGCTTTCGCTCGCCCGGCGAAGCCATCGCCGCCGGCATCGGCATGGTGCACCAGGAGATTGTGCTCGTCAACGAGTATACGGTGTGGGAGAACATCGTGCTCGGCGCCGAGCCGGTGGACTGGCTTGGACGCATCGACCGGAAACGCGCCCGGCAGTCAGTCCAGGCGATCATCGACCGCTTTCATTTTGCGCTCGACCCCGACGCCCAGGTGGCCGACATCTCCGTGGCGGCGCGGCAGAAGGTGGAAATCCTCAAGCTGCTCTATCGCGATGTCTCGGTGCTCATTCTCGATGAACCGACCGCCGTGCTGACGCCGCAGGAGATTCCGCAGCTCTTCGCCGAATTGCGCGAGCTGCGCAACGAGGGGCACACGATCATCTTCATCTCACACCGGCTGGAAGAAGTGCTCGAACTTTCCGACCGCGTGACGGTGCTGCGCAAAGGGCGTGTCGTCGCCACGCAGTCCGCCGCCGGGACGACGCGCGCTGAACTGGCTGCGCTGATGGTCGGGCGCGAGGTGCTCTTCACCTCGCGGCGCACGCCGCAGCCGCCTGGCGATGTGATCTTCGCCATCGACGGGCTGCGTTACGAGGATGCACATGGCCGCGTGCGGCTCAAGGATGTCAGCCTGCGTGTGCGCGCCGGCGAGCTGGTCGGCATTGCGGGCGTTGAGGGCAACGGCCAGCTTGAGCTGGTCAACGCTATCACCGGCCTGCTGCGACCGACGGCGGGGACGATCCGCGTCGGTGGCGAAGAGATCACGCATGCGCCGATCCTGGTGCGTCGTCGCGCCATCGCCTACGTGCCGCAAGATCGCGGGCGGATGGGTGGCAGCCTGCCGGCGTCGGTGACGGAGAATGCGATTATGACGCACCACCGCCTCAACCGCGACCTGACGCGCTGGCGCGGGCTGCTGCTCGATGGCGGTGCAGCGCAGCGTTTCACCGACCAGCTGGCGGCCACCTTCAATGTGGTGATGCCGGGACGTTCAGCGCCGCTGCGTGCACTCTCTGGCGGCAACCAGCAGAAGGTGATCCTGGGCCGCGAGCTGCTGCTCGACAGCCCTTTCATCCTTCTCGACCAGCCGACGCGTGGGTTGGACGTCGGCTCCATCGAATACGTGCACGACCAGATGCTGGCAATGCGGCGCGCCGGGCGGGCGCTCTTGCTGATCTCCGCCAACCTGGAGGAAATCTTCCTGCTGGCCGACCGCATCGTGGTGCTGCATCGTGGCGCGGTCGTCGCCGATGTACCGGTGGAGGAGGCGACGGTCGAACTGGTGGGGCGCTATATGTTGGAGGGGAACGAAGAACGATAGATGCTCATGCAAAGGATACTCAACGCCGCGCTCGGCATTGTCATCGCACTGCTGATCGGCGCTGTGATCATGCTGGCGCAAGGCTACAATCCGTTGGCGAGTTATATGGCGCTCTTCGAGTTCTCGCTCGGAAGCCCCTACGCGCTGGCGACGACCTTCAAGAACGCTGTGCCGCTTGTGCTGACCGGGCTTTCCGCCGCCATCGCCTTTGCATCGGGGCCGATCAATCTGGGGCAGCCGGGGCAGTTGCTGATGGGCGCGCTGGCGGCAACGGTCGGCGGCCTCTATCTCGACCTGCCGCCAGTGCTGCTGATCCCGACGCTGGCGCTGTTGGCAATGCTTGGCGGCGCGTTGTGGGCGGGTCTGGCAGCACTGCTACGCCAGGCGTTCGGCATGAGCGAATTCATCGTGACGCTGATGCTCAACATCGTGGCTGACTATTTCACGCTGTGGGCGATCACCTACCCGTTCAAGGACGCGACGGCCTACTCGCCGATGACGCCGGCGATTGCGCGCAACGCCTGGCTGCCGGAGTTTGGCGACTGGAACAGCGCCGTGTTGTGGATGCTGGCAGCGGTGGTGTTGATGTGGTTTGTCTTCAAGCGCACGCGCCCAGGCTACGAATGGCGCATCGGCGGGCAGAACTCGCTCTTTGCGCGGCTGGGCGGCTGTCCGGTCGACCGCAACTTTGTGACCGTGATGTTGCTCACCGGCGCGCTGGCAGGGCTGGCGGGCGGGCTGCTGATCATGGGCGGACCGCATCGCTTCCTGCGCGGGCTGGGCGCCAACTACGCCTGGGACGGCGTCATGATCGCTATTGTCGCCAACAACAGCCTGCCCGGTGCGCTCTTCTACGGCCTCTTCTTTAGCGCCATCCAGACCGGAGCGCTGGGCATGGAGCTGATCACCAACGTGCCGAGCGAGATCGCACTGGTGCTGCAGGGCGTGCTCGTACTGGTGATCGTCGCCAGCCGCGAGGCGCTGCACCAACTGGCGGATCGGCTGGCAGCGCGGCGTCGAGCGCAGACAAGCATTGGACGTAGCGAGCTAACCTGACCTAAAAATAACTCTGGGAAGGTGGTCATCAAGCCAGGCTCTTGGGAAACTTTGCGGCAACAATTTCCCTGCAAAACTCATGCGGCTGACTCAGCGTCCCCGGTCAAGCCCGGTATCTGAACCCTCCGTTCAACCTGGCGTAGGATCAGGTAAACAGCTCCAACCAAAATGATATAGAAAACGGCGACCGTCATGTAAATCGGGATCGGGGCAAAGTAGCGGCTGGAAAGATTTTTTGCCTGTGTCATCAAGTCGGGCACGGCAATGACAAAGACGACCGCCGTGTTCTTGAGCATAGCGATCACTTCGTTCGACCAGGCTGGCAACACCAGGCGCAGCGCCTGGGGCAGAATGATGCTGCGAATTGCCTGCCATTTGCTCATACCGATGGCGCGCGCTGCGGTCATCTGCCCTTCGCTCACCGATTGCAGCGCACCGCGCAGATACTCGGCCTGATAGGCGCCGCTGTTCAAGCCAAGCGTCAGAAACGCCGCTTCCATGCGCCCAAAGGTCAACCCCAGATCAGGCAGACCGTAATAGACGACGAACAATTGAATCAGCAGCGGCGTGCCTTGAAAAAGCGTAACATACGCGCCAAGCACACGCTGCAGCCAAACAGGCCCATATACGCGTCCGACGCCAACCGGCAGCCCGATCGCCATACCGAGCAGCAGCGACACCGCTGCAATTTGCAGCGTAATGACCGTTCCCTGCAACAGACCTGGCGTTACGTTGTTGAGCAAATCAAGAAACGCTTGCATGGTTGCTTTCCAGCCCGACGCTTACTTCTCGTCGCCTTCCAGGTCGGTGATCTTGCGCAGGAAGGCGCGCGTCCGTTCATATTTCGGTTGCTCGAACATCTGCTGCGGCGGGCCCTCCTCAACCACGACGCCGCCCTCCATAAAGACCACGCGACTGGCGACCTGCCGCGCAAAGCCCATCTCATGCGAGACGACGATCATGGTCATTCCCTCTTTGGCAAGCTGTTGCATCACCTCGAGCACCTCGCCGGTCAGCTCTGGATCGAGCGCTGAAGTCGGTTCGTCGAAGAGCATGATATGCGGATCCATGCCCAGCGCGCGCGCGATTGCCACACGCTGCTTCTGCCCGCCGGAGAGCTGCGCCGGATAGTGCCCGGCGCGATCCACCAACCCGACGCGCTCTAACTCGAACATCGCCAGATCGTGCGCTTCTTTCTTGTGCATCTTGCGCACTTTGGTCAGCCCGATCATCACGTTGCCCAGCGCCGTGAGGTGTGTGAAAAGGTTGAAGTCTTGAAAGACCATGCCGATGCGTTGGCGCACCCTGTCGTGGTTGACGCCCGGCGCCGTGATCTCTTCTTCTTCCAGCCAGATGCGCCCCGACGTCGGCGGGTGCAGCAAATTGATGCAGCGCAACAGCGTACTCTTGCCGGAGCCGCTAGGCCCGACCAGCACGACCACTTCCTGCGGCTGGATCGAGAGCGAGAAGCCCTTGAGCACCTGAGTCGCTCCGAAGGATTTGTACACATCGTCGATGCGTAGAATCGGTGTGGTCGTCATCAAACTCTGCACCTCGTTACATTTGAAGTCGATAGCGGCGTTCGAGCCACTGCAACACCTGGGTCGTCAGCAAGGTCAACGCCAGATAGAGCAGCAGCGCCAGCCCAAATGCGATAAAGGGCTCGAGCGTACGTGCGCTGACCTGTTGGGCGCGGCGCAAAATTTCCGGCACGCCGACGACAAAGACCAGCGTCGAATCCTTCAACACCAGCGTCGCCTCGTTGCCCCACGCAGGCAGCGCCAGCCGCACCGCCTGCGGTAGGATGATGCTTTGGATCGCCTGCACGCGACTCATGCCGATGGCGCGCGCCGCCGTCATCTGCCCGGGCGGGACGGACTGAAACGCGCCGCGGAAGATCTCGCTCTGATAGGCGCCTGAGGCAAAGCCCAACGCCAGCGAGCCAGCCCAAAACGGCGAGAGGTTGACAAAGCGCGCGATCACAAAAAACAGGATGAAAATGATCACGACCACGGGCACGGCGCGCACAATGACACTGTAGGCGGCGGCCAGTGCACGAAAGAACGCGTTGCCATAGACGCGCAACATTGCCATCACCACGCCAAACACAAAACCCACCGACAATGCAACCAGCGTCACGCCGATGGTCACCCACAGTCCCTGCAAGATAAAGTTGAAGGTCGTCGCCAGGTCTTGAAAGAAATCCATTGAATGGAAAGAGATCGATTAAGAGAGATTGGAGATTGGAGATTAGGAGTGGGGGAGAGAAGGAGAAGGGGAGAGAGGGAGAAGATCGCCCAAAAAGGACGAATCTAAATCTCCTATCTCCAATCTCCTATTCTCCCCTTCTCCCTTTCTCCCCTGTTTTACGGCAGTCCGTTCGCTTCCTGAATGCGCTGAATCGTGCCGTCGTCCAGCAGTTCCTGGATGATGCGGTCGAGTTCAGCCTTGAGGTCGGTGGCGCCATCGGGGATGGCGATGCTCTTGCCGCCCTCAGCGGTCAGCTCGGTGATCAGCAGAATCTCCAGCCCGGTCTGCGCGGCAAGCTCCATGGCTGGCTCGGCGTCCATCAACAGCAGCTGGATGCGTCCATTCGCCACGTCGAGGGCGGCCTGGTCGGCGCGCTCATAGCTAAAAACCATGTCGGCCGGCGTCAAGCCCGTCTCGACCAGGTTGCGCTGAATCCAGCCTTCCTGCACGGTGCCGGTCTGTGCGCCGATGCTCTTGCCGGCAGCGTCTTCAGGCTTCTCGATCACCAACCCTGATCCAGGCGCGGCGGCAAAGGCGTCCCTGGTCATGCGGTAAGGAATCGTGAAGTCGACCTGCTCGTCGCGCTCGGCTGTGGCTTGCATAGCTGCGATCACAGCGTCGATCTTGCCTTCCTGCACTGAGGCGATCAGCGAGTCGAAGGGCATGTCTTGAATCTCGACTTCGACGCCCAGTTTCTCGCCGATGGCCCGGATCAGATCCATGTCGAAACCGACAAAGTTGCCGTCGGCGTCGATCGATTCATAAGGTGGATAGTCCGCCGACGTGCCAACTACGATCCTGCCTGCCGCCTTGATCTGCGCCAGCTTGCCACTCTCCGCCGCCGCGCCGGTCTGGCCTGCGGGCTGGACGGCGGTGCAGGCGCTCAGCGCCAGCAGCGCCACGATCAACAACAGAGCCACCAAAATCTGCTTTTTCATGCGTTTCCTCCTGAATCAAAAAGTGAATGGGCGATTAAGTGATTTGGAGATTAGAGATTGGAGGCTAAAGATTGGAGATTGTCGAATCCCCTTGCAGCGATCCATCCCTGATCTCGTTCTCGTCAAATCACATCATCGCAGTAATCCCTGATTTCTTCTTTGCGTTCTTCTGCGCCGTTGCGACCTTGCGTCAACGTATCGCTTCTCGCAGCTCTACCGCATGCCCGCCATTGCTTCGTTAAAGATTGCCAGCGCTTCGTCGATCTGCTGGCTGTTGACGACAAGCGGCGGTATCCAACGGATGACGTTGCCGTAGGTGCCGCAGGTGAGCAACAGCAGGTTGCGTTCGATGCACGCCTTTTGCACACGCGTCGCGATCTCGGCGGCAGGCTGATGATCTTGTCCGGTGAATTCAACGCCAACCATCAGCCCGCGCCCGCGCACGTCGCCGATCTCCGGATATTCCGCCTGCAGCTCGCGCAGTCCGGCCATCAGCCGGTCGCCCTGAACTGCGGCGTTCTCAACCAGCTTTTCGTCGCGGATCACGTCGATGGTGGCGGCTGCCGCCGCGGCTGCAATGGCGTTGCCACCGCCGTAGGTGCCGCCGTGCGTGCCGGGCTTCCAGTGCGCCATCAACTCGGCACGGGCGCCGATGGCGGAGATTGGCATCCCGCTGCCCAGCCCCTTCGCCATCACCAGAATGTCCGGCTCGACGCCCGGATGCTCGACCGCAAAGAACTTGCCGGTGCGCCCGAAGCCACTCTGCACCTCGTCGGCGATCAACAAGATGCCATGCGCGTCGCATACAGCGCGCAGCTCGCGCAAAAATGCGTCGGGCGCTGGCACATAGCCACCCTCGCCAAGCACTGGCTCGATGATAATGGCGGCGGTTTCGTCCGGCGCGCTCTGGCTGTGCAGCAACTGATCGAGCTGGCGCAGACAGAACGCCGTCGTTTCGTCGTCGTTCCAGCCGTAATAATAACTGTAGGGGAAGGGTGTGACAAAGACGCCGCCGGGCAACGGCTGATAATCGTAACGATAGATGTACTTCGAGGTGGTCATCGCCATCGCCTGGTGTGTGCGACCGTGAAAACTGCCTTGCATGACGATGAGATTGCGCCGCTTTGTCGCCATGCGCGCCAGCTTGACCGCCGCTTCGACCGCCTCGGCGCCGCTGTTGGAGAAGAAGAATTGCTCGATCGGCGGCGGCGTTACTTCATCGAGTTTTTCGGCAAGACGCAGCGCGGCGGGCGTAATCACAATATTCATTTGTCCGAAAATGAGCGCGCTCGCCTGCTCCTGGATCGCCTGCACCACGCGCGGATGGGCGTGACCGGTGTTGGTGACGCCGATGCCAGAAGTAAAGTCAAGGTAGCGGGCGCCCTCAGCGTCGTAGAGATAAGCGCCTTCGCCGCGCACTGGCTGCACGTGCGTCATGTGCGTCCACACCGGCGCAAGACGATCAATTGGATTGCGCATATCGCCTCCTGAACTTGTGTGAGCGGCTCAACATTTCTGCACCAGTATACAGCATCTGCAGAAATTGCGTCTGCTGTCGTGGGTTGGTTGCGCTCCGCCTTTTTGTATCAATCGCAGGAAGGCGGGCGTGACGGTGTGCAATCGCTAGCCGCTGTATGGACAAAACCTACGCCGGCAACCTGAGCGTAGCGTTTGCAGCAGCTTTGGCGTTGGTCGAGCAATTGTTTGCACACCCGCTGCGTGTGTAGATCACTCTTTTGCACATAGACAGCGAACGATGCTTCTCCAAAGCTTCAACTCGCACACCCTTTGTGCAAATTAATCCGCCAGCCACAGCACCTGATAAGGCGCCAGCACGATCGGATCATCGCCGAGCTTCAACTCCTGACCGGTGATCAGATCGCGGAAATGGTAGCTCAGTCCGTACAGGCGCACCTCATTGGCGGCAATCGGCTGTGTGTGTTCGCTGAAGTTCGCCAACACCAGCACGCGTTCGCTCTGCCGTCCGCTGCGCACATAGGCAAAGACGTGGTCGTTGCCAAGGTTGATCACGCGCATGTCATTGCCGGCAAACGCCTTCGTCGCCTTGCGCAGCTCAATCAGACGACGCAAGGCCGTATAGATGCGGCCCTCGATGCTGGTCTGATCCAGACGCCGCGCCATCTGCTCCCAATCGATGCGCGGCCGATGCACCCAGCGACTGTCGCCAGCTTTGGCTGCATCCTCGACATAGCTGTAATCATTGAGGATGCCAATTTCGTCGCCCAGATAAATCAGCGGAACGCCGCCAATGCTCAGAATGATCGCGTTGAGCAACAGGATGCGGCGCACCGCCAGGTCGATTTCAGCGGGATTGCCGGAGTGCAGCGCCGCCTCCAACCCCGCCAGCGAGGCCAGCGTGCCTGAAATGCGGGCATCGCCGGTGCGGGGATTCTCCTGGAAAGGCAGCCCACGGGCAAAGCTGCCGGGGAAACGCCCGCTGTAAAAAGCATTGAGGAAGCGGCGGTGGTCGTAGCCGTTGATGCCGAGCGCACCGGCATCGCCGTCGTCGAAGGTCCAGCCGATGTCGTCATGACAACGGATGTAGTTGACCCAGGCGCACTCGTCGGGAATGGCAAAGCGATAGCCCATCGAGTGGCGCAGCAGCCGCGTCTCGCGCGTCGCCAGGCTGTTCCAGAGCAACGCCATCAGCAGCGGGTTATAGGAAAGCTGACACTCCTGCACGCTGATATAGCGCGCCACTTCATCGGGATGCACAATTGCCTCAGATTTGAAGAGCAGGCTCGGCGCCGCGATGCGCAGCACGGCGTTGAACGCCCGCACCAGCGTGTGCGCCTTAGGCAGATTCTCGCAGTTCGTGCCCATCTCCTTCCACGTGAACGCCAGCGCGTCGAGACGCAGCACTTCGGCGCCGACATTCGCCAGAAAGAGCATCTCGGCCGCCATGTCGCGAAACACCGCCGGGTTGCGATAGTTCAGGTCCCATTGAAAAGAGTTGAAGGTCGTCCACACCCAACGTTGCATGTCAGCCCGATAGGTGAAGCTACCTGGATGCTGGTCGGGGAAAATTTCGCGCAGTGTGCGGTCGTAGGCATCGGGCATGGTGCGGTCGGGGAAGATGAAATAATAGTCGGCGTACTCTTCGTCGCCAGCCTGCGCCGCCAACGCCCAACGATGCTCGTCTGAAGTGTGGTTAAAGACAAAGTCCAGCACCAGGCTGATGCCGTGTTCGCGCAGCTCTGTCGCCAGCACGCGCAGATCGTCCATCACACCCAGCCGCGGATCGACCTCACGATAATCGCTGACAGCGTAGCCGCCGTCGTTGTCGCCTTCCGGCGCCTTGAAGAGCGGCATCAGGTGCAGATAAGTCAGCCCCAGCTCCTTAAAATAGGGAATCTTGGCGCGCATCCCTTGCAGGTCGCCGGCAAAAAGATCGACATAATAGACGCCGCCCAGCATGCGCTCGGATTGATACCATTGCGGGTCGCGTTCGCGCATGGCGTCCAGATCTTTCAACGCCTGCGGTCGATCCAGCCAGGAGCGGGCGGACTCCGCCAGCAGCCGTTCGAGGTGGTAAAGAAAATCATAGCGATCGCCATACAATTGAAAAAGCAATACAAACAGATCATCAAAATGCGCATCCAGGCGGCGGCGAAAGGTTGCCCATGCAATGCTGTTGGTCTCGGCGGCAAACTCGGCTTCCAGGCGCGGTGTCAGACGCACAAAGGTGCGCTGCGCCTCTTTGTGCAGATTCAACTGAGCAGACAATGGTTTCCTCCCAAAAAAAATTGTTTCGATATTATATTATGGTAGGTCATCGTCTCCGACGCGACGGGACGCTCCAGATATTGTTCTGGCTACGCATCGGTTTCTGGTTTAACGGCGATCAGGATCAAGTGATCGCTGTCGCTGCCATAAGGGTCGCCGTCGAAGCTGCCAAGCACATCTTCGATGCGCAAACCGACGGCCTCCAGCATCAGTTCCGCTTCGCTGCGCCACAAGAAACGCAGTGTGAACGGGCATACAGTGCGCTGCGTGCGCCCGTCGGCGAAAATTTCCTCATAAATAAAGGTTGTTTCCTGTAGTTGCTCGACGACGTCGATACGCCGCACACTCCATTTTAACACGTCGGCGCCGCTGTGTGCATCTTGCCAGCGATCGGCCAGTTCCATCACACCCTCGACAGCAAAAAGACGCGGCAGGTCAGGGTTGAAGAGATCGATCAACAGCCGCCCGCCTGGGCGCAAATGGCGCGCAGCGTTGCGCAAAACAGCGACCTGCTCCTCAGGGCTTGTAAAGTGCATCAACGTGTTGCTTGTGCAAAAGGCGAAGGCAAATTGCTTTTCTGGCAAGTCAAACGTGCGCAGGTCAGCCTTGACCAGATGAACATTTGTCGCCACACCCTGTTTGCGCACCTTTTCTTCAGCGCGCGCCAGCAGCGCCGGGCTGACATCCACACCTGTGATCGAATGCCCGGCCGTTGCCAACGGCAGAAGCACGCGCCCGGTGCCGCACCCAAGCTCCAGAATCGGGTCGCCACATTCGGCGGCGAGCATGACGATTGCCTCGATGTCGTCGTCATAGTCGCGATAGTCGTCGTCATAAAACCGCGCAAAGCGATCAAACAACTCGCTCTCTGGGTGCGATGTGATCATGCGTGCAATCATACCCTTTTCCTGGCTGCGACCGAAAATACAATTTTACAGATGCACAGAGGTGTGATATACTAAAAATGATTTGGTGGGCCGACCTGTACAGGTCGGCGTTTGCTTTGACAGACAGGGCATGATGATGCGCCGCCTGACAAGGGCGGTGTTTTCATACCCAGATAAAAGCGCTCGAAACATATTGTCGTCCTGTTGCGTTATGATGCATGAGCGTGCATCAACGATAGCTTTTCTGAGCCGTCGGTCATTCCACCCAAATTGTGAAACGCAAGACAGCCGGGCAGCGGACAAATTCAAAGGTGCGTCCGCCGTCACATCGCAGGCGAAACGTGCAGATTGCATCAAATATCGAACATGGATCGACCAGACAACGTCGTCCGGTGAACGATAAATTCCAACGTAGGGAAGGAACCTGGTTCCAAAGAGAGTTTAGAGATGAGCAATAATCAACCTGTATTTTTGACGCCTGAAGGTCTGAAAAAGGTCAAGGATGAACTTGAATATCTGACCACGGTGCGCCGTCGCGAAGTAGCGCAGATGATCGCTGAAGCCAAAGCCGAAGGCGACATCAGCGAAAATGCTGGCTACGACGAAGCCAAGACTGCGCAGGGTTTTCTCGAAGGACGCATCCGCGAGTTGGAGACGATCCTCAAGAACGCCAAAGTGATCAGCGACGACAACGCCGCCCCCGATGTGGTGGTGATCGGCCGCACTGTCGTTGTGCGCGAAGAAGGCAGCGATCTGGAGGAGGAGTATACGATTGTCGGGCCGCCAGAGGCCGACCCAAGCAAGGGCAAGATCAGCAACGAAAGCCCGATGGGGCGTGCACTTCTGAATAAGCGCGTCGGTGAACAGGCCGTGGTTGTCTCGCCTGGCGGCGAAATCGTCTTCGAGATCGTGAAGGTGAAGTGAACGCAACGCATCAGCCATAGACGCAACGTCTTCTGTGGCTCTGTTTCTGTGCCCGGCCTGATGCAGCGCCGGGCATTGTTTTGTCCGACCAGGTGCGTAGGCATACGCAGCGAGACAGGAAGAATCGAGGCAGTGCGTGAGTGAATCCACCCATCCCATGTTCGACCCCGCCAATCTGACTGACCAGGAACGGTCGCGGTTAAAAAATTTGGAAGGATTGATTGAGGCTGGCATTGAGCCATATCCGGCGCGCGCGCGGCGCACACACACCATCGCCGCCGCCCGCGCGCTGTACGAACGCGGCGAAAGCGCTGGGCAGGAAGTGACTGTCACCGGTCGGCTGCGGCGCATCCGCGTCATGGGCAAGATGAGTTTCGCCGATCTGGAAGACGGCAGCGGGCTGATCCAGCTTGTGCTGCGCAAAGATTCGCTGCCCGACGGCTTCTACGACAATATCTGGAAGCGGCTAATCGACCTCGGCGACTTCGTCGGCGCCACCGGCGCGCTTGTCGTCACCAAAACCGGCGAGCTAAGCGTCGAAGTGCGCGAGATGCAGTTCCTTAGCAAGACGCTCAAGCCAATGCCCGACAAATGGCGCGGGGTGCGCGACCAGGAGAAGCGCTACCGCCGGCGTTATGTCGATCTGCTTGCCAATCCTCCGGTGCGCGATATCTTCCGCACACGCGCCGCCATTGTGCGCGCCATGCGTGAATATCTCGACAATGAAGGCTTCCTGGAAGTGGAGACGCCGATCCTGCAGCCAATCTATGGCGGCGCGGCGGCGCGTCCTTTCATCACACATCACAACCAGTTGCACCAGGATCTCTACCTGCGCATCAGCTTCGAGTTGTATCTTAAACGGCTGATCGTCGGCGGCTACGACCGCGTCTACGAGATCGGGCGCGACTTCCGCAACGAAGGCGTTAGCTTCAAACACAACCCGGAGTTCACACAGCTCGAGTTCTACGAAGCTTACGCCGACTATCACGATGTGATGCGCCGCACCGAGGAGATGGTCGCCTACGTGGCGCAGAAAGTGACTGGCGGTCTCACAATCACCTGGCAGGGACACACGGTCGACCTGACGCCGCCATGGCGACGGATTCCGCTGCGCCAGGCGATCCTCGACGCCACCGGCATCGACTACGAAAGCTATCCCGACGCCGAGTCGCTGGCGGCGGAGATGCGCCGCCGCGGTCACGACCCCGACCCGCGCAGCACGTGGGGCAAACTCGTCGACAGCCTGATGGCGAAGTACGTCGAGCCGAACCTGATCCAGCCGACGTTCCTGATCGATTACCCGCGCGATGTCAGCCCGCTGGCGAAAGGCTCGCCCGACGACCCACGCCAGGTCGAACGCTTCGAGGGCTTCATGGTTGGCATGGAAGTATGCAACGCCTTCAGCGAGATCAACGACCCGATCGACCAGCTTCAGCGCTTTGTCGACGAAGCCTACCGCGCCCGTCACGGCGACGATGAAGCGCACCCGATCGACGAGGATTACATCGAGGCGCTCAGCTATGGCATGCCGCCCACCGGCGGCTTTGGCATGGGCATCGACCGCCTGACCATGATCTTCACCGACACCGACACGATCCGCGAGGTCATTCTCTTCCCACATCTACGCACGGTGAAGGATAGCGGCGAAGACGAAGAAGAGGCTGAGGAGGAAGCGCCAATCGCGCAATAACACACGCTTACGTTTTTCCGTTCTTGTTTTACAGCCATGCAAAGGAGCATTGTGCAATGACGCAAATCACACCGATGACGATGGGACAGCAGTTCGGGCGGCGGTCGTGGGCCGAGCCGTGGAAGATCAAGATGGTCGAGCCGATCAAGCTGCTCGACCGCGGCGGGCGCGAGCGTGCGATTGCCGAGGCGGGCTACAACACCTTTTTGCTGCGTTCGGAGGATGTCTACATCGACCTGCTCACCGACAGCGGCACGAGCGCGATGAGCGACCGCCAGTGGGCAGGGATGATGCTGGGCGACGAAGCCTACGCTGGCAGCCGCAACTTCTATCACCTGGAAGCAGCGGTGCAACAATATTACGGCTACAAGCATCTTGTGCCTACGCATCAGGGGCGCGGCGCCGAACATCTGATCAGCCGGTCGCTGATCAAACAGGGCGACGTCATCCCCGGCAACATGTACTTCACCACGACGCGGCTGCATCAGGAACTGGCAGGCGGGACCTTTGTGGATGTGATCATCGACGAGGCGCATGACCCAGCCAACATGCACCCCTTCAAGGGCAACGTCGATCTTGGCAAACTCGAAGACTTGATCAAACGCGTCGGTGCAGAGAAAATCCCCTACGTCAGTCTGGCGGGCACGGTCAACATGGCGGGCGGGCAGCCGGTGAGCATGGCGAATGTCAAGGCGTTGCGTGAACTCTGCAACCGCTACGGCATTCGCGTCTACCTCGACGCCACACGCCTGGCGGAGAACGCCTGGTTCATCCAGCAACGTGAGGAAGGCTATCAGGAAAAGCCAATCGCCGCCATCGTCAAAGAGTTTTGCAGCTACACCGACGGCGCGTGGATGAGCGCCAAAAAGGATCACCTGGTCAACATCGGCGGCTGGCTGGCGATGAACCACGAAGACCTCTTCGAGGCGGCAAGCAACCTGGTCGTCGTCTATGAAGGGCTGCACACCTACGGCGGTATGGCCGGGCGCGACATGGAGGCGCTCGCCATCGGCATCGAGGAGGCACTGCAGGACGACCACATGAACGCGCGGATCGGTCAGGTGCTCTATCTCGGCGAACTATTGACCGATTGGGGCATCCCCATCGTGCAGCCAGTCGGTGGTCACGCCATTTTCCTCGATGCAAAAGCGATCTACGCGCACATTCCGCAGGATCGTTTTCCAGCGCAGACGCTCGCCGCGCAGTTGTATCTCGACTCCGGCATTCGCTCGATGGAGCGCGGGGTGGTCAGCGCCGGGCGCGACCCGGCCACCGGCGACCATCGCTACCCCAAGCTAGAGTTGGTGCGCCTGACCATCCCACGCCGCGTCTACACGCAAGCGCACATGGATGTCGTCGCCGAGGCGGTCAAGGCGGCGTATGACGAGCGGGAAAAGGTGCACGGGCTGCGCATGGTCTACGAGCCGAAGTATCTGCGCTTCTTCCAGGCGCGCTTCGAGCCGGTGTAGAATGAGTTGCGAGGGACAAGGGGCGAGGGGCGAGATCGCGTCATCGTAGCTGCGGTTCTCAACCGCAGAGTCTCGGTCTCGCCCTGTTGTGACACAACAAACAATGAGCATGGGGAACGGGTGTTTCGCCCCTCGCCCCTTTCTAGGGAGGTATTAATAGGGAGGTGCTGACGATGGAGGCAGTCTCGAATCAGGCGGTGACGGCGGCGGAGGCGTGGGTGCGCCAGCGCGGGATTGTGCGCTATCCTGAACCGGCGGTGGAGGTGATCGACCCGCGCTTTGCCAAGTACAACCTGGGCAGCGCTGCGGTCGAGCTGCTCGCCACGGGCGGACGCTGGTGTGAAGGACCCGTCTGGTTTGGCGATGGCCGCTATCTGTTGTGGAGCGACATCCCCAACAATCGGATGCTGCGTTGGGAGGAAGAAACCGGCGCCGCGAGCATTTTCCGCCGCCCGTCCCACTACGCCAACGGCAACACGCGCGACCGTCAGGGACGGCTGATCACCTGCGAACATGGCGCACGCCGCGTCACCCGCACCGAATATGACGGCAGCATCACGGTGCTGATCGACCGGTTCGAGGGCAAGCGGCTCAACGCGCCCAACGATGTCGTCGTCAAGTCCGACGGCTCGATCTGGTTCACCGATCCGGGCTATGGGCTGCTCAAAAACTACGAAGGTGAGGTGGCGCCCTTCGAGCTGCCGCGCAACGTCTATCGCCTCGATCCACACACAGGCAAAGCCACCGTCGTCGCCGACGATTTTGACCGCCCCAACGGTCTTTGCTTTTCACCCGATGAGTCGAAACTCTACATCGTCGACACCGGCGTCTCGCACACGCCGAACGGGCCGCAGCACATTCGCGTCTTCGATGTCGTCGATGGCGGTGAACGACTGGCAAACGGGCGCATCTTCGTGGACATGGCGCCGGGCGTGGCTGACGGCATCCGCGCCGATCTCGACGGCAACGTGTGGGCGGCGGCAGGGTGGGGCGGCGCTGGCTACGACGGCGTGCATTGCTACGCGCCCGACGGCGCGCTGATCGGCAAAATTCACCTGCCCGAACCGTGCTCCAACCTCTGCTTCGGCGGCGCCCGCAAGAACCGCCTCTTCATGACGGGTGGGCAGTCGTTGTATTCAATTTTCGTAGAGACAACCGGCGCGCAGTGGCCGTAAAGGGAGATTGGAGATTAGAGATTGAAGATTAATTGCCGCCTGAGCGACGAGATCAATCTCCAATCTCCAATCTCTTAATCTCCAAGTCGCCTAATTTCAAACTTTCACTATGACCACACCAATGCGGCAGCAGTACCTGTCGATCAAGCGCCAGTACGCCGATTGCGTGCTGCTCTTTCGGCTGGGTGATTTTTATGAGACCTTTGACGAGGATGCGCGCATCGTGGCGCGGGTCTGCGACATCGTGCTGACCAGCCGCCCCGTCGGCAACGATCAACGTGTGCCGCTGGCCGGTGTGCCCTATCACAGCGTCGATTTTTACATCGCCAAGCTCGTGGAGGCAGGCTACCGCGTCGCCATCGCCGAGCAGATTTCCGAGCCGGGCAGAGGGCTGGTCGAGCGCGAGGTGCGCCGCGTCGTCACCAAAGGCACAATCGTCGATCCGGGGATGCTGGACGAACGGCGCAACAACTACCTGATGGCGGTCGTGATGAGCCGCCGCGGCGGCGCCGCCGGCATCGCCTATTGCGACATTTCCACCGGCGAGTTTGCCGCCACGCAGATCAGCGCGGCGGCGCACGAGGAAGTCGAACAGCGCATCGGCGAGGAGATCTCACGCTTGCAGCCGAGCGAGCTGATCCACATCGACTGGGAGCCGCAGCATTCGTCGATCCACGGGCTGATCGACCTGATCCACCCGCTGCTGACCACGCTCGAAGCCTGGCAGACCGCACCGGAGACGGCGGAAGCCGCGCTCAAGCGGCACTTTGGCGTCGCCACGCTCGACGGCTACGGGCTGCACGGTCGCCCGGAGGCGATGCGCGCCGCCGCCGCGGTGCTCGCCTACGTTGCCGAGATGCAGCCGGGGGTGCGCAGCCAGATGACGCGCCTCACCGCCTACACGTTGGGCGAGTTCATGACGCTCGACGAATCGACGCGGCGCAACCTGGAGCTGACCGAAACGATGCGCGGCGGCGCCACCGAAGGCAGCCTGCTCGGCGTGCTCAGCGCCACGCTCACGCCGATGGGGGCGCGGCTGCTGCGCCGCTGGATCAACCAGCCACTGCTCGACATCGGCGCCATCAATCGCCGCCTCGACGCGGTGCAGCGCTTCTACGACGACACGCTGCTGCGTCTCGACATGCGCGACCTGCTGCGCGACTTCGGTGACCTGGAACGCTGGACCAACCGCGTCATGCAAGGCACGGCGCTCCCGCGCGACCTGGTCGGCATCCGCGCCGCGCTGCAGCTTGCGCCGAAGGTGCAAGAGAGATTGGGAGATTGGAGATTGGAGATTGGGGGATCGGGAGAGAGGGAGAAAGGGAGAAGCAGAGAAGGGGAGACGGGAGACAATCTCCAATCTCCAATCTCCAATCTCCCACTTTGCGCTGAAGTGCTTGCCCTCCTCGAATCCGCGCTGGTCGATGAGCCGCCTGCCAACCTGGCGACGCCGGGGTTGATTCGGGCCGGCTTCGATGCGGAGCTGGACAGCCTGATCGAACGCAGCCGCCACGCGCGCGAGTGGATTGCGAGCCTGGAGCAGGTCGAACGCAACCGGCTGGGCATCAAGAACCTCAAGGTCGGCTACAACAAGGTCTTTGGCTACTACATCGAGGTCACAAAGTCACAGCTCGACCGCGTGCCCGCCGACTACATCCGCAAACAGACCATCGCCAACGGCGAACGCTACATCACACCCGATCTCAAAGAGTATGAAACGCTGGTGCTCAACGCCGACGAGCGCCGCCTGGAGATCGAGCAGCATCTCTTCGGCGAGATCTGCGCGCAGGTGGCGGCGCACGGCGTCAAGCTGCTGCAACTTGCGCACGCGCTGGCGGAGATCGACGTCTTCGCGGCGCTGGGCGAGGTAGCGCTGATGCGCCGCTACGTGCGCCCCGAAGTCGACGAAGGGCCAGCCATCGAGATCGTCGCGGGGCGTCATCCCGTCGTCGAGCTGACATTGACCGACGAACCGTTTGTGCCCAACGACACGGCGATGACGCCGGAGACCGCGGTGCAGATCATCACCGGCCCCAACATGAGCGGCAAGAGCACCTATCTGCGCCAGACCGCGCTGATCACCCTGATGGCGCAGATCGGCAGCTTCGTGCCCGCCGACCGTGCGCGCATCGGCGTCGTCGATCGCATCTTCACGCGGCTCGGCGCCAGCGACGAGATTCACCGCGGCCAGTCCACTTTCATGGTCGAGATGGTGGAGACCGCCAACATCCTCAACCACGCCACCAACCGCAGCCTGCTCTTGCTCGACGAGATCGGGCGCGGCACGAGCACCTACGACGGGCTGGCGATTGCCTGGGCTGTGATCGAGTACATCCACAACCACCCGAAGCTGCGCGCCAAGACGCTCTTTGCCACGCACTATCATGAGCTGACCGACCTGGCGGAGCGGCTGCCCAACGTCGTCAACTACAACGTGGCCGTCGATGATAGCGGGAATGGCGAGGATGTCATTTTTCTGCGCCGCATCATTCCCGGCAAAGCCGATCGCTCTTATGGCGTGCACGTGGCGCGCATGGCTGGGTTGCCGGTGCAAGTGGTGACGCGCGCTGAGGAAATCTTGAGCGACCTCGAACGCAGCGGTGCGGCCGGGCCGCGCCGCCTCGCCGAGACGGTGACACAGCGGAGACGCGGCGGCGCCATGCAGGTCTCGCTCTTTGCCGATGTGCATCCGGTGGTCGAGGCGCTGCGCAAGCTCGATGTCAACAGCCTGACGCCGCTCGATGCGCTCAACCGCCTCTATGAGTTGCAGCGCATGGCTGGCGAGAAATAGAAAAGTATGTTAGAGTGGCGTCGATAACGTCATTGATCGATTGTAGGTGTTCTCTCCAGCCTGCTGGCAATCGGACATATCCATCCATCATGTGCGTCTGACGCGATGGAACAGCCCTCCCCGGCACACTGGACCTGATCAAGTCTTTCTGTCCTGCGCAGTGCCCGGTGTTTGAGGGCGTTGCGGCCCATCAACAAAGGCCGTGTTGTTTCATCACGCCGGAGGCCCTTATGACAACAAAATATGATTCTCTTCGTAAGTTCGGATTGATCGCACTACTGTTCATGTTGGCGGCAGGCGCCACCATGTTGCTGATCGGCGGCGTGGCGGCGCAAGCGCCAGCCAACGATCCAGACATTTTAGGCGGGCGCGAGGCGCAGCCCGGCGCCTATCCCTGGCAGGTGGCGCTGGTCTCGCGCTTTGAACCCAACGCCTTTCAAGGGCAATTCTGCGGCGGTTCTTTGATCGCCGAAGATTGGGTGTTGACCGCCGCCCATTGCACCGAAGGGAAGGAAGTCTCGATGATCGATGTACTTGTCGGCGCGCACCGTCTCTCTGACAGCGGTGTGCGCATCGCCAGCGCGCAGATCATCCCTCATCCGGACTATGATCCCACACAACTGGACAACGACATCTCCCTGATCCGCCTTTCGACGCCGGTGACATACACGCCGATTTCGCTGTACAAGGCGATTTCTGGGACGTCGGAGCTGGACTATTTGCGCGCCACAGTGATCGGATGGGGCGCCAAGAGCACGTCGGGCTGGCTTTTTGATTTTCCTGACGCCCTGCGCGAGGTGTCGCTGCCGCTGGTCGACAATGTGCGATGTGGGCGCAACGTGTACTTCACCACCATCACCGACAACATGCTGTGCGCTGGCTACGAAACCTTGACGATGGGCGCCTGTTACGGCGACAGCGGCGGCCCGCTGATGGTGCAGCAGTCCGACGCTTCGTGGACGCAGATCGGCGTCGTCAGTTGGGGGCCGTCCGGTTGCGTCGCCGTTGGCATGTACGATGTCTTCATGCGCGTTTCGCGCTTCACCGAATGGATTGAAGCCTGCACGGCCGACCCGAACGCGCTATCGTGCCGTGGCGGCGACGCATTCGAACCGGACAACTATCCCGCCGATGCACAGCAACTGGCGGGACCTATCTCCCATCAAATGCACACCTTTCATGAAATGGGTGACCAGGACTGGGTGCGACTCGATGTGGAGGAGGGAAGGGAGTACATGTTCCTGACCGGGCGTATCACCACAACTGTCCCGCTGCTCAAGACGGTTATCTGGCTTTTCGATGGCGACGGGCGCACACCGATCACCTACACCGAAAGCACTGAACCTGGATGGCAGCCGTGGGAGGAGTTTGTTTTTGAGCAATCAGCGCGCCTCGACTGGAAAGCGGATCGCACCGGGCCGATCTATGCCAGCGTCGAGTTGCTGCCAGACGCCTACGGACAAACCTATGGACCTTCTACGCGCTACTGGCTAACGATTGGTGAGCTCGAGCGTTCCTATATGCCGCTCATCGTCGGGCCAGAGGCAACGCCAACGCCAACGCCGATTCCGCCGCCAGCCAACGATGACTTTGCACAGCCGGTTGTCGCAACGCCGCTTCCCTTTGTCCATGCCATGGACACGACCGGCGCCACGATTGCGAGCGATGATCCAATCTTGTGCATAGGCTCTACAGGCGGCGCCACCGTCTGGTATCAACTGATGGCGCCGACCACGGGGCCTGTTCAAATCAACACTTTTGGCAGCAGCTACGACACTGTGCTTGCGGTGTTTATTGGCGAACGCGGCGCGCTGACGCAGGTGGCATGCAACGACGATTTCGGGGGGATTCAGTCGCTCGTGTCATTCGCAGCAGCAGCGGGTGTAACGTATCACATTGAAGTAGCGAGCTTTCTCCCGTTCAGCACCGTCGTCGATGCCGAAGCTGCAAAAAATAAGCAGCTTGCTGCTCCGAACAATGCGCAACTTGGCGGAGCGCTGAATCTGTCGGTCGGCTATATTGCCGGCGCTGCATCGACGCTTGACGTCTATCCGGCCACCCTGGCTCCAACATTGGATGCACCGCAGTCACGAAACTGATATTTCATGCAAGAATGATGGAGGGAATACGATGCCTTCAACCATCGCTTTGTCCGACGCACAGGTCAAGGCGGCGCTCCAGGAACTGCCCGGCTGGAGCGTCGTTGACGGCAAACTGCACAAGGAATTCAAGTTCGCCGACTTCACGGCCGCCTTTGGCTTCATGACCAAAGTCGCCATCGAAGCCAACACCATGAACCATCACCCCGAATGGTTCAACGTGTGGAATAAGGTCGTGATCGATCTGGTCACCCACGAAGCCGGCAACCAGATCAGCGCGCTGGACGTGACGCTGGCAAGAAAGATTGAAGCAGTTTTATAAGACTGGAGATTGGAGACTAGAGATTGGAGATTGGGAGATTTGAGATTGTGGGGCGGGCAAACCGCCGGCAGACGTAGTGAATCACCAATCTCCAATCTCCAATCTCTTAATCTCCAATCTCTCAATCTTCAATTTTCTTCTCATCCGCAACCATGGATCCAATCACGCTTCAACTCTATCGTCATCGTTTTGCCGGCGTCGCCGAGGAAATGGGCGTCACGTTGCGGCGCACGGCTTATTCGCCCAACATCAAGGAGCGCCTGGACTTTTCGTGTGCGCTCTTCGACGGACAGGGGAACCTGGTCGCACAGGCTGCACACATCCCGGCGCATCTCGGCGCCATGCCTGCCAGCGTGCGCACCATCCTCAATCGCTTCCCAACCTGGGAAGAGGGCGACATTGTCATCGTCAACGATCCCTTCGAGGGGGGTAACCATCTGCCGGATATTACGATGATTGCGCCAGTGTTTGTCGAGGATGGGGGAATGGGAGAGGGGGAGAGGGGGAGAGAGGGCGTGCCTGTGTCGCACCGCCCCATTACCCCTGCCTTCTTCGTTGCCAGCCGCGCCCACCATGCCGATGTGGGTGGGATGACGCCCGGTTCGCTGCCGCTTTCCACCGAGATTTTTCAGGAAGGCATCATCATCCCGCCGCTCAAGCTCTATCGCGGCGGCGTGCTCAACGAGGATGCGCTCGCCCTGATCCTGCGCAATGTGCGCACGCCCGACGAACGCCGCGGCGATCTGGCGGCGCAGCGCGCGGCGGCTGCCATCGGCGCGCGCCGGCTGCGTGAACTCGTGGCGAGGCACGGGCGCGCCGAGGTGCTCGCCTATTGCACACATTTGCAGACGTACAGCGAACGCATCACACGCGCCACGATCGCGAGTTGGCCCGACGGCGTCTACGCCTTCGAGGATGTGATCGAATTGATTGAAGGCGACCAGCTTACGCTCATCCCGATTCGGGTGACGGCGACAATTGCGGGCGACACAATCACCTTTGACTTCAGCGGCACAGCGCCGGTGGTGCACGGCTCGCTCAACGCCGTGATCGCCATCACCCAGTCCGCCTGCTATTACGTCATGCGCTGCCTGATCGACGCCGACATCCCGATGAACGAAGGTTGTTTTGCGCCGGTGCATGTCATTGCGCCGGAGAACTCATTGGTCAATGCTGCGCCACCCGCTGCGGTCGCCGCCGGCAATGTCGAGACCTCGCAACGCATCACCGACGTGGTGCTCGGCGCGCTGGCGCAGGCATTGCCCGACCGCGTCCCCGCCGCCAGCCAGGGCACAATGAACAACCTCACCATCGGTGGGCTGCGCAACGATGGCAAACCCTTCGCCTACTATGAAACAATCGGCGGCGGTATGGGCGCCAGTCCAGCGGGCGATGGGTTAAGCGGTGTGCAGGTGCACATGACCAACACGCTTAACACGCCAGTCGAGGCGCTGGAGATCGTCTACCCCTTTCGCGTGCGGCGGTATGGCGTACGTACAGGCAGCGGCGGCGCAGGAACGCATCACGGCGGCGATGGCATCGTGCGCGAGTACGAGCTGCTGACCAGCGCCACCGTCACCATGATCAGCGAACGCCGCGCCGTTGCACCGTGGGGACTTGCCGGCGGTGAAGCAGGACAGCCAGGGCGCAACATACTCATTCATGCCAACGGGATGGAAGAAATGCTGCCGTCCAAGTTCACACGGCGATTACACACTGGCGATCGGCTGCGCGTGGAAACGCCAGGGGGCGGTGGTTGGGGAAAGAAATGACGGCAATTCTTACCGAAGAAACCCTTATGATTTATTGCTGTGCCTTTAGATTGGATTCCAACGCTGCTTTTAGCGGAACAGCCATGGCGTCGCCAACACGACAAACATTGCCCATCCCACGTAGACCGGCATTCCAGCGCCAAACGCTGCTTGCATCGCCTGAGGCCAGGCGTGTTCGCCGGCGCGGCGCTGACGGATCAACAATAGCGACAAAATGGCGATGTTAATCACATTCCAACCGATGATGGTCAGTCGATTGAGCGTTATGCCGCCCTCCCAGGTGCGATAGCCGATCGCCGCCAGCGCATACACGCTGACCACAACCGCCAGCAACGCAACGGCAATCAAACCACGACGCAGCCAGAAGCGCAACCCAGGCGTCAGCGCCCCTGGTTGGATCGGCGTTGCGCCCACCAGCAAGGCAACCACCGCAAAGAGCATGGCGTTGTAGATAATCAGCACATCCCGATTTTGGAACGGCTCCCAAAAACGAAACGGAATGAAGCCGAGGTAGATGACGAGCACCAATAGCGTCAGCGGCAGCAGCACTCGCATCAAGGTGGCAATGACTCGGCTCAGCCCGTCGTCGAAAGATTGCGCAGCGGGCGCCGCAGTTGCATCATAGATCACAGTCACCGCCAGAATAGGGATCAACCCGAAGCCGCCGGCCACAAGCAAACGCATGACAACATCGGGCAAGGTGATCGCCAGCGCCTCGAACAACCCGGCTGTGATCCCCGTAAAAATGCCGCCGGCGATGGCAAACAACCCGCCCATGATGAAGATTTCCAGCGACTTGATCAGAAAGGCAAAACGGTTTGACGCGTCAGCCCGACCGCGCAGCACAAACAATCCCACCGCTGACCACGCCAACAGCGCCAGGTGTGGAACCATTTGATCAAGGTAGTGCCGCTCCAGCGTTTGTGCACCAATCAGCGTATGCGCCCACAATGGATATGCACCGAGGGCAAGGATCGCAACGCCAAGCAACGCCGCCCAGCGCGACTGTTTCGCACCGCTGGCGACCAGCAACATTAGCACAAAGACGGCGCTGATCGGCGCCCAAACGATTAGAAACAGCGGTAAATGGCTCTGCCCACCCACCTTGATCACATACTGGTCGGCGGAGAGCCACCAGAAGATTAGCCCGTTAGTTACAGCGAGGAGGATGGCGACCATCCACGGGACGGCGCGACGCATTGGCCGGATGACTTCGTACGCCAGACGATAGTGCCAGGCGCTAAAAAGCAAGTTGTCGGGCGCTTCGGCATAGGCGTCTTCGATGGCGCCTGCAAATGCATCATCGTCGCCGCTTTGTAGGGCAGTGCGATAAGTCTGCTCAAGCTGTTCGGGGTCGGCATGTGCAATGCGGATGCGTTCGAGATAGGTCATTGTGTTTCTCTCCTTTGTGCAACGCGCGTCATGTTTGCAACCCAACGCTGAGATGGAGAGGCTCGGTTCCAGGGTGTGAAACAATCAAGGTGTGACAGTCACCTGTGTCAGTGACTGTCACCTGTAGCGTCGTTACTCCACCATTGTCAACCAGTTGTGCGTATCGGGCAGCTCACCCTCAACAATGCCGAAGAAGCGCGCCTGGATGCGCTCTGTAATCGGGCCGCGCTTTCCTTCACCGACCGGCATGCGATCCACCGAGCGCACAGGTGTGATCTCGGCGGCGGTGCCGGTGAAGAAGATTTCGTCAGCCATGTAGAGCATTTCACGCGGGATGACCGATTCGACGACCGTGTAGCCCAGTTCTTGCGCAATCTGCGTGGCGCAGTCACGCGTGATGCCGCCGAGAATGCTGTTGGCGAGCGGCGGCGTGTAGATTTTGCCCTTTATAATCAAGAAGATGTTCTCACCGCTGCCTTCGGAGACATAGCCGTTGACATCGAGCGCAATGCCCTCGGTGAAACCATTGTCGCGCGCCTCCATGACGACATTCTGGCTGTTGACATATTGTCCACCGATCTTCGCCAGCGCGCTGGTCGTGTCGGGCGCCATGCGTCGCCATGAGCTGACCTGAACATCGACGCCCTGTTCCAGCCCTTCCTTGCCGAGATACGCGCCCCACGGCACCGAGGCGACGATCACCTCGACCGGGCAGCCGCGACCATCGACGCCAAGCGTGTTATAGCCGCGGAAGACAAGCGGACGGATATAGGCGCTGCGCTGCTTGTTGGCGCGCACCACATCGATCGTGGCCTGCATGTATTCATCCACCGTGTAGGGAGAAGGAATGCGGGCGACTTTGGCGCTGTAGAGCAGACGTTCGTAATGTTCGCGCCCGCGGAAGATCGCAGGCCCCTTTACTGTCTCATAGACGCGGATGCCCTCAAAGACGCTGCTGCCATAGTGCAGTGCGTGAGTAAAGACGTGCACCTGCGCCTCATCCCAGGGAATGATCTTTCCGTTCATCCAGATGTAGTCAGCGCGCATAGCCATAGAAACCGCTCCTTGTTTCATGAAGATTGGCGTCTCGCATTCGAGACAGAGAAATGGATGGATGTTTTCTTGATTATAGCCTCAATCCATCGCTGCTGTCACGTTGGACGTGCTTTTCCAGTTCAATGATCGACGCTGCACCCCATTTGCGCCGTCAATGCGGTACAATAGCGTCCATAGTACGTCCGTTGATTATCAAAAAGGCAACGATCTCATGGCAAAACTTCATCTCTACGCCGAAAACCCCGCCTTCACCGTGATCACCGGCGCGTGCCCTCATGACTGCCCGGACACATGTTCGTGGCAGGTCGCTGTCGAGCGCGCAAGCGGCCGCGCCGTCGATATCTGGGGACATGTCGATCACCCGATCACACAGGGAAAGCTCTGCGGCAAGGTCGACCGTTACCTGGAGCGCACCTATCACGCCGACCGCCTGACCAAGCCGCTGCGCCGCGTTGGGGCCAAAGGCAGCGGTCAATTCGAGTCTGTGTCTTGGGGGGAGGCGATTGCCGACATTGCGCAACGGCTGCGCGCTATCATCGCAGAATATGGCGCCGAGGCCGTATTGCCCTATTCCTACAGCGGCACGCTTGGCTTCTTGCAGGGCGAAGGGATGGCGACGCGCTTCTTTAACCGCATGGGCGCCAGCCAGCTTGCGCGCACGATATGCTCCGAAGCCGGCTTCGAGGGCTACCTCTACACCATCGGCGCGGCGGAGGGCCTCTTGCCCGAAGATTTTGCCCACGCACGCCTGATCCTGATCTGGGGCAGCAACACCTTGACGAGCAACCTGCACTTGTGGCCTTTTGTCCAGCAGGCGCGCAAGCAAGGCGCACGCGTCATCGTCATCGATCCTGCAAAAACGCGCACCGCCCAGGCCGCCGACGAATGGATCGCCGTTCGTCCTGGCACAGACGGCGCGCTGGCGTTGGCGATGATGCATGTGATCATTAGCGAGCGTCTGGTCGATGCGGAGTATGTGGAGCGGTGCACCGTCGGTTTCGATCAGCTTGCCGTGCGTGTGCGTGAATGGACGCCCGCGCGCGCCGCCGCAATCACCGGCGCACCCGCCGAGCGCATCGTCGCCCTGGCGCGCGAATATGCCACGACGCAGCCCGCGGCGATTCGCATCAACTACGGCGTGCAACGTCATCACGGCGGCGGCATGGCTGTGCGCACGATCGCTTGTCTGCCCGCGCTTGTCGGCGCCTGGCGACATCGTGGCGGCGGCATCCAGCTCAGCGCCAGCGGGCTGTTTCGCCATCTGGATAAGCGCGGCCTCTATCGACCCGAACTTCTGGCAAGAGGAGGGGAAAGAGAGAAGGAGAGAGGGGGAGAAGGAGATGCGCCGGGCAATGAACAATCCCCAATCTCCAATCACCCTATCTCCTCCTCTCTATTCCCCCCTCGCACCATCAACATGAATCGCCTCGGCGATGCGTTGAGCCTGGACCCGGCGCGCATTGCGATGGCGCACTATCATCCGCGCCCGGTTGACCCAATCCTGACGCCCGAAGAGGCAGGGCCGCCCGTCAAGGCGTTGATTATCTACAATTGCAATCCGGCTGCGGTTGCGCCCGACCAGGCCGCTGTGCTGGCTGGATTGCGCCGCAACGACCTCTTCACCGTCGTCATGGAGCACTTCCAGACCGACACCGCCGACTATGCCGACTATATTCTGCCGGCGACGACGCAACTTGAACACTGGGACATCCACCGCTCTTACGGCCACGCCTATCTGTCGCTCAACCGCCCGGCGATTGCGCCGGTGGGCGAGTCGCTGCCCAACAGCGAAATCTTTCGCCGTTTGGCTGCTGCGCTTGGCTACGACGACCCATGCTTTCAGGAAACGGACGAGGAGATTCTGCGCGCATTTGTCGAAGCGCAGACGCACCCCCGTTTCGCCGGCCTCACCTGGGAGCGATTGCTGGCGGAAGGTTACTATCGCGTCAATGCAGCGCAGCCGTATCGACCCTTCGCCGAGGGTGATTTCCCCACGCCAAGCGGCAAATGCGAATTCTACAGCGAGCGCATGGCTGCTGACGGCTACGATCCCTTGCCGACGTACACACCGCCGCGTTGGCAGGAGAGTTGGAAAGTTGGGGAATGGGAGAATGGGAGAGTAGGGAGTAGCGTGAGCGGCATCGTTTCCCCTTCTTCCCCTCTCCCCCACCCTTCGTCTCCGCTCGTTTGCATCTCTTCCCCTGCACACTCTTTCCTTAATACGACCTTTGCCAATGTGCCGCGCTTCTTGCAACGCGAAAAGCAACCGCTGCTATACATTCATCCGCATGATGCGGCGGCGCGCGGCATCGCGACAGGTGACGCTGTGCGCGTCTGCAACGAATTCGGGGAGGTTCATCTTACCGCCGAGATCGCGGAAACTGTTATGCCGGGGGCTGTGCTGGCGCCGGGCGTATGGTGGGCGAAGTTCAGCCCTGATGGACGCAACATCAACCAGCTTACGCCGCCCGATGAGGCTGATATGGGGGCGGGGGCGCTTTTCTATGACACCGTTGTGTGGATCGAAAAATGCCAACACAGCATAACAAGCAAGACATAATCTGAAAACTCTGCACAAAATGTGCAATACAACGCGAAAATCTTGTGTAATACTATGTGCAGGCTGGGCGGCGTCCCAGGCTTCCCTTCCCGCGAGGAGGTCTGGGAGCGTATTGCGTTTTACTCAACGCTTTTCTGGAGTTGAGAGACGCTCCTTGCTGCACCAAATCGACATTGCCAGCGCGCAGGGTTTGTGCTACACTCCTGTACAGTGGTAACTTTTTTGGCAGATGTCGATTGGCTGTCAGATTGATTTGCTCATTCTTCTGCGCAACCACGATTACAGCGTGCACCAAATCCTGCGAAAGGTTGCTTCAATGCGCCAGTTTTGGGCGAGTATAGCCCTTGTCTTGCTGACGTTGCTGTGGATTTTACCAGCGGCTCCGCTAGATGCGGCGACCTTTGCGGCCCCCGCTCCACATCCGCCATCGCAGCCAGGGTGCTTTGAACTGGTGGTGAATGGCAACTTCGCCTCAGCCATCTCGCCGGCATGGAGCACGCAAGGATGGGTGATCCGCGACACGTCGGTCTGGGCGACGCCTGCCTCCCCGGCTTCAGCGCGCATTGGGTTGCAGGCGGCTGGCCCCAATCAGAACAACACGAGCACGCTCAGCCAGTCGATCTTTTTACCTGCTGGCTACACCATCACACTTTCGTTTCAATATTTCCCGCGCTTCAATGTCGATATTCCCGACAACGACGAACAATTCGCTGAAATCCAGGCTGCTGGCGGGCGTCGCGAGCCGCTGCTGCCAGCGCGCTACAAACAAAATCTTGGCAACTGGCAGACGGTGAGCGGCTATCCGCTTGACAGTTTCGCCGGCCAGCAGATCACCCTTGTCTTTGGCGTATTCAACGACGGCGCGGGTAGCATCACCTGGATGAATGTGGACAATGTTTCGATCATCGCCTGTCCAACACCGCCGACTGTCACTCCCACGCCGACAATCACAGTCTCGCCGACGCCAACATTTACGGCGACGCCGCTGCCCGTCGGCTGCGTCACCGATGGCATCTTGAACGGCAGCTTCGAAGACAACTCGTTCTGGATTCTGGGGGATGCGCCGGCGCCGCCGGCCTTTGTTGGCAGCCCGGTGTACGATGGGCTGCGCTCGGCACGGCTTGGAATCGACCCGGGCGCTGTGCCCGTAATTCCTGACAACCATCCATCCTATTCGTCGATTCGTCAGCCTTTCCAGATTTCACCGATGGCAGGCTCGGCTTCATTGAGCTGGTGGCACTTTGACCGCACAGAAGAAGGCGTGCTGGAAAGCATCCCCAGCGGGCTGGCAATCGACCGCCAGGAAGTGATTCTGCTCAACCTCGACAACTCGACGGCTGGGGTTCTCTATCGCAAGCGGCTCAACACCAACGCCTGGCGTCAGGACACTGTCGACCTGACCGGGTTCATCGGGCGACCGCTGGTGCTTTATTTTAACACCTTCAACGACGGCAACGCCCTGCGAACCTGGCAGTTCATCGACAAGGTCGTGATGACGGTCTGCTATCCCCCCACTGTGACGCCCACGCCCACATCACCGCCTACGCCAACATCGCCGCCGACGGACACCCCGACGCCGACAAGCACGCCAACCGACACGCCGCCGCCAGCGGAGGTTGTCCCATTTCTCGCGCCTCTTGGCGACGAAGTGCAGCAGGCGAACGGGTTGGCGGGCGGCGGCGAGCCAACCGTGATCGCGCTCGCCGAGCAGCGCCTCCTTGAGGCGGCAACGCCGTCGCCCACGCCGGTGCAGCCCCAAGCCTGGCTGGCATTTCTCAACGATCGGCCGTTGACGGACGCTCTGGCGACAATCGGCGTCTTGATTGGCGGGCTGGCTTTGATCGGCATGTTGACCTGGCTGATCATCTGGAATCGACGCCGCCGCGGATAGTCAGCTGCATCGAACCGAGACTCGCTCTCTGTTTGGTGTGCTCTCCTACTTGTTGCACCTCTGCGCCTCCGCTATACTTTGTGGAGCAGAAAGTATGGCTCTCACAACGATTCATGTGGCGCCAACCTGCGTTTGGAAAGGTGGCGTCCATGCGCAACGCCAACGGCACTCTGGTGAATCCAGTGCAATATCGATAGAAAGACTTACAACTGATGAACAGCGACTGTCTGACTTTGGATGCGCCTGAGCTAGATAGAACGACAATTACAAAGCAGAACTCTTCGCTTGTCTGTACAGCGTACGGCCCCAATGCCCGGCCTGATGGCTTTGCGGTGCTGCAAGAAGAGTGGAACGAACTGGTGCACCGCTCTCGCTTCAATTCGATTTTTTTGACGCACGAATGGCAGACGACGTGGTGGGATTCACTCGGACAGGGCGAGCTCTGGATTCTGGCGTTTCGCTGCGCACAAAGCAGCCGCCTGGTTGGAATTGCGCCGCTGTTTCTCCACGAGATCGCCAACGGCGCCAATGCCGGCAAACGACAGTTCAACATCGTTGGCTGCATCGAGGTCAGCGACTATCTTGACCTGATCATCGCGCGCGACTGGGAAAAACCCGTCTACGCCGCCTTTCTGGAGTGGCTGCATAGCTCCGAAGCGCCCACCTGGGACATCGTCGATCTCTGCAACTTGCCGGAGGATAGCCTGACCTACCAGGAACTTTCGACAATGGCGGTGCAGGCTGGCTTTCACGTCGACGTCTCACAAGAGGACACAGCCCCACAGTTCTTGTTGCCCATGCGTTACGACGACTACCTCAACAGTCTGGTCGACAAGAAACAGCGCCACGAGATTCGCCGCAAACAGCGACGCGCCGAACGCGAATCGACGGTCGGTTTTCATCTCGTCGAGGCTCAGCACTCGCTCGAAGCCGAGGTGGACGACTTCGTGGCGCTGCAACGCTCCAGCCGCGCCGACAAAGCCGATTTTATGACGCCGCAGATGCACCGCTTTTTCCTGGCAATTGCACGCCGCATGTTGGAGGTCGACCGGTTGCGTTTGCTCTTTCTCACTCTCGATGGCGAGAAAGCAGCCACGCTCTTTGCCTTTGAGTATGATCGGCGCTTCTGGCTGTATAATTCAGGCTACGATCCGGAGTCGCATGCACAGCTCAGCCCAGGTTGGGTGCTGCTGAGCTACGCAATTCAATATGCGATCGCGTCCGGCTGTCGAGTTTTCGACTTTATGCAAGGTGGCGAAGAGTACAAATATCGGTTCGGCGCCCACGACTACAAGGTCATGCGCGTGATGTTGCGCCGACCGACAGTGGAATGAGTCAAACACATGCGAGGCAATGGCGCATCTTTCGACGAGCCTGACGAGCGCTACGACAATGAGATGAACGGCGATTTCGAGCTGCTCGACGAGCTGGCTGACGAAACAGTGCAGCGGCAGACCGCCCGCCAACGGGCGCAACGCCGCGCCTATCGTCCCAATTACAGCAAACCAGGTCGACGTCCCGCTTCAGAGCGCGAAGGAGCATTCAACGCGCTGATGTGGATGATCGACGGCGCCACCGGTCTGTTGGAAGAGCTGCGTCACAACGATCTGGGCTTGCCTGAAGAATTCTGGGTGCACGCCTACGCCGCTCGCCGCGAAAGCTTGCTGGCGCTGCGCGCCATTCTTGACGCCTGGATCGACGAAGAGCCGCCACTGCCGCCGTCCGGCGAAACACAGGAGCGTCCCAAACGTCGCGGCGGCATCAACATCGATTTTTGATGGGCGAAGCTGGAACCCTGCGTCCCACCGCCTGTGCAACTTCACAATCCACACTTCAGGTTTCTTCAGGTTTTTCTTCCACTTCCTCCGGCATTTCCGCCGCCGCACTGATGACGCGTTCTCGCGCCACGAGCACCTGTCCTATGCGCCCACCCGGAGCGCGGCTCACCCAACGCCGCTCGACGACGATCACATCGACCCGACGCTCGCCACGCAAACTGGAGTGATACGCAGCAAGCTGTGCGGCAATCACCACATCGCGCTCGTCGGGCGGCGAAGCCGGCGCGCGCAGCACCACGTGCGACCCTGGTGCGCCGCGAACATGCAGCCATAGATCGTGTGGATGAGCCAGCTTGAAAGTGACCAGCTCATTCTGGCGTGCGTTGCGTCCGACAAGAATTTCGCCCCCATGCGCGGTGCGAAAGCGCAACGGCCCGCCCCCGACGCCCTTAACGCGCGGTGTGCGCTGATTTGCCTGGCGCAGAAAACCGGCGGCGCGCAGTTCTTCCACCACCGCGGCCAGCTCCGGTTGATTGGCGGCGCGCTGGGCGTCGAGCGCAAGCTGTTCCAATAATTCACGGTCAGCCAGCAATTCGGCGCGGCGTTGCGGAATGATTTCAGCGGCGCGTGCAAGTTTGGCCGCACGCTTGAACATACGCTGCGCCTGCTCCACCGGCGACAGCAGCGGGTCAAGCGCTATGTGAAGCGTCTCGTTCCCCACATCCACAACCAACGTTGTCTCCCCCGGCTCGATCTGCCCGCCGAGCGCCAACAACCAGTTTGCCTGCGTGCGCAGTGCTTCAGCCGCGCCGGGCGGCGGTTCGTCGCCGTCGAGCGCCGCAAGCCGCCGCTCAAGCTGTGTCAGCGCGCGCTTCACCTGCGCCAACACCTGCCCGCGCTGCGCGGCGTACGCATCGATCGCCCGTGCAGCATTGGCTTCGGCGTAATAGCGCTCCAGTGTAGCGCTCATCGACGGCTGCTCGACAAAGCGTCCGCGGAAATGGACGGGATATGCCGCAAAGCCGACCACTGCTCCCTCTTCTTCAATTATTCCGGGCTTCCATCCGCCGCGATGAAGCGGCGCCCATAGCTCCTGCAGCGCCTGAACGACTGCAAGCACAGCCACCCCCTCGCCTATGGCGGCGTTCTCGGCGCGCCAGGCAATCTCGCGCGCCGCCGTCGGGCTGAGACCGGCGACGCCGGCCACCAGCGCTTTCCACAACGGGCCGGGCTGTGCGACGATCTGCGCCAGACGCGTGTAATAGTCATCATCACCATTGTCAACCGGCAACAGCCTGGCGAGCGCTGGCGGCGCGACGTAGTGTTGTCCCGGCAACACGCTGCGCCCGGCGTCGCTTGCAGGCAGACGATACAGACATTCCAGGATGCGGCCCGCAGGATTGACCAGGATCGCGTTGGGTTGGCGTCCGATCAGCTCCACGAGCAGCGTCGTTGCGCCGTGTTCGGGGTGTTCCAGCGCAAAGCGAAGCACGCGTTCGGTCGGATCGGGCTGTTCGACGGCGACGAGCAGTGCGCCGCGCGCATATTTGCGCAGCAGCAAGAGCAGCGGTGAATCCTTTTCGACGCCGCGCCGCAGCTTGTAGGAGACTGTATGCACGCGCGCCGTTCCTGGCTGTAGTGCAAGCAGCAATTGATGGCGCACGCCCGGCGTGTAAATCTCGAAGCCAATGGCGTGCGCATCGACGAGCAACACCTGTTGGATGCGCCCGGGGCAGAGATCGCGCTGTAATTCGGCGACCACGCAAGCCAGCGTCAATGCGTCAAAATGCATAATCGGTCACACCGGCTTTGGGTCAAGCGCCTGCTGACGCCACGCGCGCGCCATCACCGGCTCTCGTTTTTCCATCACACCCCCTACTGCGAAATAGGCGCCGACCGCTTCGTACCATTCACGCTTGACGCTCATGGCGGTATACGCCGACTCTAACTCAGCGGCGCTGAACTCCGCCGGGTAGCGATTCTCGAAGAAACAGAGCGCACGCGGGATGCGCGGTTTGACGACCGGTGGATAGTGCGCAGGATCGATGACGCCGATGCACAGCCCGTAGATCGGCAGTACGCCGGCTGGCAGCCCCAGCTCAGCCGCGATCACATCGACATTGTTTTGCACGGCGCCGATGTAGCAAGTTCCGTAGCCGAGCGTCTCGGCGGCGACGACCATGTTCTGTGCAACCATCGTGGCGTCGGTGGCGCCGTAGAGCAAGGCAATTCGTTCGCGCATTCCCCATTCGCCGCCGCGGTGTTCGACCAGCCGACGCAGGCGGTGCACATCTAGACAAACCACAAAGAATTCTGCGGCGTCGCGAATATGCTGTTGGTTGGCGCACAGTGTCGCCAGCCGGTCGCGCACTGTGCGGTCGGTGATGCGCACGAAGGCGTACATGTGTCCTTGTGCGTCGGTGGGCGCGCGGCGTCCCGCCTCAACAATCAGGTCGAGGTCGCCCGGCGCCAACGGGTCGGTTCGGAAAAAGCGCACCGAACGATGACTGCCAAAGACAGCCAATGAAGGTGGAAATTGAATAGGAATTGGTTGATTCATGATGCTGCCCTTATCAAAACTTCACCTGGACGATGATGCGTCACAAGCCGCCATTCGTCTGCAATCTTACTGGGAAAATAATGTATTTGATGTAATAAAAATGGTTGACAATAAGCGTCACTGCGAATATGATAGTGATGATTCGGTTTTCGCCCTAATTTGGGTGCAATCTATGTACAGTACACCGAATCGTGCGGGTCGGTGGCGGAATGGCAGACGCAGCGGACTTAAAATCCGCCGGGGCAACCCTTGTGGGTTCGAATCCCACCCGACCTACCTGGGGGAGGGCCAGATGAGTGAACAGAGAGGATGCAATGCGACACCCCAACAGACACTCGGACGGGACTCCGTGCGCCCCGTCCACTCCCCATGGCTTTCTGCAATCGCTGGGCGCCGGTGTGCGGCTGGCGGCGGTGCTTGCAGCGTTGACGGCGTGGCTCTGGCTGGTTCAGCCGGCCCATGCACAGGAGACAGTTCACGTCGTATCAGGCGGTGAGAATCTTTCGCTCATCGCCAACCGTTACGGCCTGACAATGCAAGAGTTAGCCGCCTACAACGGCATTATCAACCCAAATCTGGTTTTTGTGGGCCAGAAAATTCAGATTCCGGGCAGTGCGTATACGCCGAACGCGCTGGCGCCGGCCGCCAGCAATCGGCTGCCGGGCGACAATGGCTACCACATTGTGGCGCGCGGACAGACCTTATCCGAGATCGCCAAATCCTACGGCATGACCACCGGCGATTTGATGCGGCTCAACAGCATCGCTAACGCCAACATGATCTGGGTCGGGCAAAAGTTGCGCGTGACCGCGCGCGTCGAAGCGGTTGCTCCTGCCGCCGCCAATGCACCCAAGCCCGCAGTCGCCGACGAGATTTATGTTGTACAGGCAGGCGACACGCTGGCTGGTATAGCAGCCAAATATAAGACGACAGTGCAGGCGCTGTTGACAGCCAACGGCCTGCCGAATCCGAATTTCGTGTGGGTCGGACAACGACTGCGCGTGCGCGCCAACACGCTGCCAGAGACAACGCTCAATCTGGTGGCTGCGCCGGTCGACGGCAAACGCTGGATCGAGATCGACCTGACCAATCAGACGCTGACCGCCTGGCAAGGCGACGTCGCAGTGATGTTCACCAAGATCAGCAGTGGTCGCGCTGCCACGCCGACAGTGACGGGGCGCTTTACAATCGGTGCGAAGTACAAGGCGCAGCGTATGACCGGGCCTGGTTACGATCTGCCGAATGTGCCATGGGTAATGTATTTCTATGGCGCGTATGCAATTCATGGCGCTTATTGGCACAACAATTTTGGCGCGCCAATGAGCCACGGCTGCGTCAACATGCGCCCGAACGAAGCCGAGATGCTCTACAATTGGGCGGCGCCCGGCACCGAGGTGTACGTGCGCTACTGAGCTGCTAAAAGGGTGCAAGGCAAGTTGCGAACGCTTGCCTTGCACCAGACATGAAGCAACTCCGACACTGTTAGCGCGCTGCGACGAAATGCGATAGAATAGCGGCTGATTGCGCCATAGAATCTTGGCGACGGCTTCGCCGCAGACATAGAAAGGAACGCGAGTTGTTCGAACAAATCTTTCACCACGCGATCATGCGTCGGTTCCTGTTTGGAGGGCTGGCGATCCTGTTGCTTCTCTCATCGAGTGTGGGAGAGGCGATCCCTGCCTATGCTGACGAGAGCGGCGCATCATCGACGCCGCGGCGCGAGACCGGCGTTTCCCGTGCGTCTGCGCTGCCGCTTCTGCCGATCACGGCGAGCCTGCCGCGACCGCTTGACAAACCGCCGTTGCCTTTTTCTGAGCCGCTGGTTGGGCCGCTGATCAAGCGTGCGCCGATGAGCGACATCGAGAATCGCACCACGGCGTTTATTCCTACAACTGAAGACCTTGCCCGCCTGACTCCGATCGAAATGCCGGACGAAGATCGCTGGATACGCGTTGATCTCAGCGAGCAGGTCACAATCGTATACGAGAACGGGCGGGCAATTCGCGGCTTTGTGATCTCGTCAGGTCTGCCGCGCACACCTACAGTTCAAGGCGTATTTCGCATTCGCACCAAAGTGCGGGCGCAGACAATGTCGGGCGGGAGCGGCGCATATTACTATTATTTGCCCAACGTGCAATGGGTGCAGTATTTCTACTCGGAGTATGCGTTTCACGGCACCTACTGGCACAGCGATTTCGGGAAACCGAAAAGCCGCGGATGCATCAACATGACCAATGCCGACGCCAAATGGCTCTTCGATTGGGCGGGGCCTGTCTGGGATGGAAAGACAACGTGGTTTAGAAGCACGAGCAGCAACCCGGGTACGCTCGTCATCGTGCATGAATGACCTGGCGGTGATCCTGGAGAACAGTGAATACGGAAGGGTTGTCGGTCATAGTGGCTGAAGGGGCGTCGGCGTCTCAGCTAATTTGCTTCAAAAGAATAGCAATTGTGTTTATCGCAGTGCGCAAGACGACCATGTCCTCTTCATCGTATCCCGACCTGGTGGGGGCCGCCTCGACATACAGCGCCCCCAGTGAGTTCTCGCCAACAATGATCGGCGCTAACATCGCTCTGCCGCTCTCGTTGTAGTAGAGATTTTCCGGCGATTCGAGCGGCTGTGAAGGGTCAAGAAAGAGCGATTGCGCCGCATCGATCGTCCATTGCAAGATGCGATGAAGCTTCGCCAACAAGATCGATGCATCGTCGTTGGCAGCGACCCCTACCAGTTGTTGGTTGCTGTAGGCGCCCGGTGCAGCCAGCAGAAGCTCTCTCAGCTTTGCATTGGTCAGGTCAAGATGAAATGCCATAAGCGTGCTTGAGGCGTCCATCAGCTCAGCAACGCCGCTGACAATAGTCCCTATCAGCCGATTCGTGGATGTCGTTGCAGCAAGCGAACGTGTAAACAATTGCAGACCAGCCAACTGTCCGGTGCGCGCCTGGATTTCCTCCTGCGCCTCGGCGCTGATGATTGCATGGGCGGCGACGATGGCGAACTCCACCAGCTCCATGCGCAACTCGATGTCGAGAAAATTCTCCGGTCTTGAACTGCCCAGAATGAGCGCGCCAACTGCAACCGCCTCCTTACGCAAAGGTATGATCATCAAAGAGCCGGTGCGCGGCATCCACGGAAACTCTTCTGGCGTGGGGCGCTTTGCTTGATCTATATGCGAGATCAAGAGATAATCAGGTTCTTCTGGGTCAAGGCGACGCACCAGTGCGCGCGCCAGCTCGCCCCACAGGGGCAGAGGGCACTGTTTATAAAGATAGCGCCGTGCGTCGAGCACACCGCGCAGATCGTAGTAGAAATAGGGACCCAATTCTGACTCGCCCAAGACAAGCCCGGCGAAAGCGAGCTGGTGACGCTGCCACAGCGCATCCATCAGCTGTGTAACAACATCGGAGAGGGAAAGCGGCGAACCAAACAACAGTGTGCACTGATTCAGAAACAACAGGCGATCGACCTGTCGCTGCAGCGCGTGCACGCTCTCGGCAATGCCCGCATAGTCGACCGGAAGGGCGCGATCATTGACAGACCCGTTGGCAAATTCAAAAGGGGAGGCGCCTTCATCGAATCTATTCTTGAACAACGCAGCTGCTGCATCCAGAGCAGATTCGATCTGCGCAAGCTGTTCTGCAATCAAACCTGCCAGTGAGACACCGCTGGAAGTAGTCAACAAAGCCCCCTAACTATATTTGCAGGTAATGTACTATAATCGTATTACAATCGAGCAGAGTTGTAAACTGTTGGAAGAAGGGGCGTATGTCGTTCGATGGTTTGTTGGATTCACCAAAGCTCACTGGTTCGCAACCGCTGAAGATCCTGTTGGTCGATGACGAACCCGCTACGCTCCAACTGGTGCGTCGCCTGCTCCAGGCGGACGGCCATGATCTCTACGAGGCAACCGATGGAGAGCAAGCTGTGCAGGTGTTCGACGCCGTGCATCCCGACCTTGTGCTGTTGGACGTCGTGATCCCCAAAATGGATGGGCTGGAGGTGCTCAACGCCCTACGCCAGCGTGACAAGCTGTGCGGCGTCATCATGGTCAGCGCCCTGACTTCGGAGCAACTGGCGGTCAGGTCGATGCTGGGTGGCGCCGACGATTACGTCAACAAACCGTTTCGTCTGAAAACGATTCGTCTCAGCATTCGTCAAGTGATGGACAAGGTGCGGTTGCGCCGTCGCAACGCTAACCTGCAAGCCGAGTTGATCGCCGCCAATCAGCGCTTTCGTCAATACATGGCAAAGCCGCTGATCGAAACTCTGCTCAACAGCCCGATGCCGCCGCAGTTGGGCGGAGTACGCGAGGTGGTCACGACGCTTTTTCTTGATTTCGCCGATTTCACGCCCCTCTCGGAGCGTCTGCCACCTGACGATGTTGTCCAGATTCTCAACGAATACTTCGCCTTTTTGCCCAATATCGTCATCGAACATGGCGGTTTCATGGACAAGATCATGGGTGATGGCTTCATGGCGATCTTCAACGCGCCGACAACCTATGTCGATCACGCACAGCGAGCTGTGCTCAGCGCCGTCGCCATGCGCCGCGAAATCCACCGGCGCAACCAAAGCCGTACACATCGCCTTTCCGTGCGCATCGGGATTCACACCGGCGAGGCGATTGTCGGCAATATCGGCGCAGCAGTGTTGATGAACTACACCGCAATCGGCGACGCCGTCAATCTCGCCAAACGCCTGGAGGAGGCATGCGAGCCTGGTCAAGTGTTGATTTCAGCGGACACTTACCAGCGGCTAGATAGAACTTTGCCAGAGTGGAAAGACATCGAATTTCAATCGTGGGGGCTGCGTCAGTTGAAGGGACGCCAATCCAGCATCGAGGCGTTCGCTGTCGAGGATCACTCGCTCGAGTCGTCTGTTGTCGAGGCTACGGCCGTTTGATAGCTACGTGGGCTACGTCTTACCCAGAAACTGGGCGACGGCATTCTGCACGCGCGGATCATAGACCATCAGTGCGTGCGCCGGGCTGACAATTTTCAACGACTCCGCCGCTGCTATGACGGAGCTGTCCGGCGGCAGCACTGTCAGGTCGAGCGGCGTCCAGATCGACAAAAAAGGGATGTTAGCAAAGTCGTCGAGATGTGCGTTGAGCGACTCGATAAAGGGGCCGCCCATCTGCATCTGGCGCAGCGCCGGCTGCCAGGTAAGCTGCGCCACCACCACGCCGCGATGGGGCGTCGAGATCGTCACAAAACGGCGGATGCGTTCTTTGCCCCCCAGCCAGTGCAGAATCGTGCGCCCAATGATCCCACCCATGCTGAAACCAATGTAATCGAAGCGTGCACCGGAACCAATTCTGCGGTCGATCTCGGCGAGCGCCTGCGTCGCCAGTGTCTCGATCGGCACCGAGCCATCGCTTGGCTGCGGCGAGACGATCTCTGTGGTGAAGCCTTTGCCGCGCAAATAGTCGGACAATGCGTCCATTTTGCTTTCGATGTCGAGCCAGCCGGGGATCAAAATGACCGGCGTATTGTTGCGCTTTGTATTGGTTAGTTGACGATCAGTGGAAACCATAACCATGTAATTGCCTTTTCTAGCGTCAGGCTTTCACCCTTTGCTAGGGATATTTCACCTATTGGCAGAATTCTATCTCCAACAATCAGATTCAAGTCATAATCACCTGTGAAGAGCAACGGAGGCGCCGCATCTGTATGGACTGCACTGTCCCGGTTATCCGCAGCGCGCCCCCACCGTACGCTGCCATTTTCGTCGGTTCTTTGCTGATATTGAAAACCTGTCCTTATGTCTGTAAGCATGACGAGCGCATCAACCATAGGATGACCAGCATTCTGCAAAGAGACAGTTAACGTCACCGGCGCATTTGCCATCTCTACAGCGGCAAGAATATTCAAGTTGCCATATCCATAGACCGGATTTGGTGATTGCGAAACATTGCTACAGTTGCTGGCAGAAATCGGGGTCGAGCTCTTGAGTAAAATCTGCTCGGTTAAATCCACATCTCCTATCAATTCCGGTGTTGCCGACCACAGCAGCGCCACTGCGCCGGCCACGTGCGGCGACGCCATACTCGTGCCGCTGAGCGAAAGGTTGACGGTCGGTTGGCCGTTGAAGGTGAGACCCGCCGACCGCACACTGACGCCTGGTGCGCTCAGGTCGGGCTTCAGCCGACCGCTGCCGTCGATGGTCACGGGGCCGCGACTGCTGAAGCCGGCGATCACGCCGCTGTTGTTGTGTGCGCCAACGCTGGTCACGGCGTCGTGCATCCCGATCGGGGTGTTGACGGAAGAACAGGAAGGCCCGCTGTTGCCAGCCGACGCTGCCACGTAGATGCCCGCAGCGCGCATCGTCTCCACTACATTGCGCAGGCTGTTGACATCGCAGCCTTCGACAGGTGGGCAACTCCACGAGTTGTTGATAACGTGCGGCGCCAGCTCGGGGCGGCCGTCGGTCATTTTGTCGCCGCCTTGAGGAAAAGGGGCGAAGAAGAATTCAAAGCACGCCGTGTAGCTGGACGGCGTGCCAAAGCCGTCGCGCATGTTGCGGCAGGCGATCCACGCAGCGTCGGGCGCCATGCCGATCACCGTGTCGCCCATCGGTGTGGCGTCGCCAACCATCGTGCCAAGCGTGTGCGTGCCGTGATAGCTGCCGATATTGTCGTCGCAAGGAATCTGCGCATCCTGTGGACATTCGCTGTCGTCGATCGGGTCGCGTCCCCAGGCGTCGAACCAGTTGTAGGGGTGGGTGACAGTCATCGCCGCCGCGTTCCAGCCGCGATAGGCTGGCTTCAGCGCCGGATGCTCCCAGACCACGCCTGTGTCCTGACCGGCGACGACAATGCCCTGTCCGCGAAAGCCCAGCGCCCACACATCGTCAGCATGGGTGTAGCTCAGCCCCCACGGCAATGTAATGTTGGTCGAACGGAGTGGCAGCGATACACGCGTCAACCAGACCGGGCGGCTGGCGTCGATCACATCGAGACCGCGCACCGTTGGGTTGCGCGCCAGCCGCTCCACCTCCGGGCGCTGCGCCAATTGTTGCGCCAACGCCAGGTCGCCGCGCACCTCGAGCATATTCACAAGATAGTGCGCGGTGTAGGGAATGCCGCGCGCGTCGAGCCAGGCGCGCAGCGGCGCCTGCGTCTGTTGAGCGTGCGCAGTGAGCGCAGCATAGAGCGCTTTGCGTCGCTCCAGTGCATCGTCGGCGCTGGCGGTGGAAACCACCGTTTGTAGATCAAGCTGCTCGTCCAAAATGACGAGAAATGAGATGGGGTCTTGCGCTGCACTCAGCTCGTTCGCCAGCGACTGTGCGATCTTCGCCTGCGCCGCCGTCGAAGGATCGACGCTCTGCGCCAGCGCAACACACGGCGTCACAGCCAGCATGAGCGCAACGACTGCCGCCGCCCACCAACGCCGCACGATCCCTTCGATCTTTGTCATGGTCTGTCGCTCCAGAATGAGAGCCATGTTGCTGACGAACAGGTCACCCATTCGCATATAGTACAGTCACTTTTGTTCGTTGCTTGAAAGCATATCATAAGAGTGTGGAGAAAGAATGATGAGCACATTACAGGTTGGCGACAGCGCGCCAGATTTCACCGCTGTAACCGACGGTGGCGAGACCGTTTCCTTGAGCGATTTTCGTGGCAAGCGCGTCATCCTCTATTTTTATCCAAAAGATGACACGCCCGGCTGCACAACGCAGGCATGTGGTTTTCGCGACAACTACCCGGTGATCGAAGAGAAAAACGCCGTCGTGCTCGGCGTCAGCCCCGACAGTGCAAAATCGCACCAGAAATTCAAGACCAAATTCAACCTGCCCTTCACCCTGCTCGTCGACGAGGATCACGCCATCGCCGAAGCATATGGGGTATGGGTCGAAAAGAGCATGTACGGTAAGAAGTACATGGGCATCGAGCGCAGCCACTTTGTCATCGATGAGGAGGGCCGCATCATCGAGGCGCAGGTTAAGGTCAAGCCGGAAGTGAGCGTCGAATCGGCGCTGGCGGCGTTGGGTTGAAACAAATCACCGCCCCCGGCGCAACGCTTTTTTAGAAACATGATCGTGGTAAAATGCAGGTCATGCATAAAGCCACGACAAATTGTCGCCATCGACTCGAACACTGGCGACGCCATGCTGATTGGCGGATGATCGGCGCTGGCGTCGCCATGTTTCTGCTAAGCATGCTGTCGTTAAGAACGACGTATGCCCAGGATGCGCTGACGGCGGTCGTCATCCAGGCGACGCCGCTGGCTTCATCAGAAGCCTGCACCGACCGCTTTGTGACGCACACGCTCGACCATGTCACAGCGGTCGAGGGCGGCCTGGTGCAGATGTTCGAGGCGAACGGCGCCGGCCTTGCCGTGGGCGACCTCAACGGCGACGGCGATCTCGACCTAGTGTTTGGCAACCACGACGGCGACGATGCGATCTTCTGGAACGAGGGCGGGCTACGTTTTCGCAAAGAAGCGTTCTCGACCGGCAGGACGCGCGATGTGAAGATCGTCGATGTCAACGCCGACGGGCGCCTCGACATCGTGTTGACGCGCAACACCGGCGCGCTCAACTATTTCGAGAACCTGGGCGATGGGCGTTTTCAGCGCCGCGTGCTGGCCGGCGTCGCCGCGCCGGCCTACGTGACCAACTGGGCTGACCTGGACGGCGACGGCGATCTTGACCTGGTGCTCGCCAGCTATGACGCCGGTCTGCTCACCGATCGCGGCAACGAGTATATCGTTGGCAACGTACAGCGCGGCGTCTTTTTCCACGAGAACCTGGGCGGGCGCTTCGGCGCGACGCCGCTCGCCACGACTGCGCAGGCGCTGGCGATCCTCTTTCCCGACCTGGATGACGACGGCCGTCCCGACATTCTGATCGGCAACGACTTCGACCTGCCCGACATGGCGTGGCTGCACCGCGATGACGGCTGGGTTGATGCCAGCGACCTGCTTGTCTCAATGACGCACAGCACCATGAGCTACGATCAGGCCGACATCGACAACGATGGCGTCTTCGAGTTGTTCGCCGCCGACATGAAGCCCTATCCTGGCGAGTCGATGGGTGGTTGGACGCCCATGATGGAAGCAATGATGGTGGGCATGGTGCAGGCGCGCGTCGCCGCCGACCCACAGATCATGGAGAATGTGCTGCTTGTGCGCGGCGCTGACGGTCGCTATTGGAATCAGGCGCCGGATTGGGGCGTCGACGGCACGGGCTGGGCATGGTCGAGCAAGTTCGGCGACCTCAATCTCGATGGCTACATTGATCTTTACACCGTCAACGGCATGATCGAGGAGCGCCTCTTTGCACACCTGCCCGACCACGAGCTGGTCGAGGAGAACCAGGCGTTCCGCAACGAAGAGGGGCTGCGTTTCGTGCGCATGCCGGGCTGGCAGCTCGACTCGACCAACAGCGGTCGCGGCATGGTGATGGCTGACCTGGACGGCGACGGCGATCTCGACATCGTCGTCAACAACCTGCGCGGGCCTGCCCGTCTCTTCGAGAATCATCTCTGTCGCGGCGGCGAACCGCTGCTCGTCGAGCTGCGCCAGCCGGGCGGCGCTAATCCTTTCGCCATCGGCGCGCATGTGCGCCTGCTCACGGATTGGGGCGAGATGATCCGCGACGTGCGCGTTGGCAGCGGCTATCTGAGCGGCGACGCGCCGCGCGTCCATTTCGGCGTCCCGCATGGCGTCGCTGTTGAGGCGCTGGAAATCCGCTGGCCCGATGGCGCGCGCAGCCGCATCGATGCACCGCAGCCCGGCGCGCTGCTCACCATCGAACGCTAGACAAATGATACGTGTTGCGTGAAACGTGTTTCGTGCTTTGTGTCACGCGGACGACGCAACACGGAACACGCAATACGAGAGATAGCATGTCAGAAATTATCCTTGTCAATGTCACCGGCAAAGATCGCACGGGCCTGGTCGCCCGCATCACCGGTGTGCTGGCGGAGCACGGCGTCAACGTGCTCGACATCGGTCAGGCGGTCATCCACGACTACATCTCGCTCGGCTTGCTCGTCGAGATTCCCGATGCGCAGCACTCCTCGCCCGTGCTCAAAGACCTGCTCTTCACGGGTCACGAGTTGGGCGTCGAGGTGCGCTTCCGTCCGACCACGCTGGCGGACTATGAACATTGGGTCGACGAGCAGGGCAAGTCGCGCCACATCATCACGCTGCTGGGGCGCAAATTGAGCGCGGCGCAGATTTCGCGCGTCGCCGCAGTCTGCGCCGCCAACCAGCTCAACATCGACGTGATCACGCGGCTGACCGGACGGCCGTCGCTGGTCAACCCGGCGCATGCACCCAAAGCGTGCGTACAGATGACTGCCAGCGGTCGCCTTGCCGACGAAGCCGCCATGCGCGGACAGCTTTTGCAAATTTCGATGGAGATCGGCGTTGATATTTCATTTCATGTAGACGACATCTACCGGCGCAACCGTCGGCTGGTTGTCTTTGACATGGATTCAACGCTGATCCAGGCTGAGGTGATCGACGAGCTGGCAAAGGAAGCTGGCGTCGGCGAGGCGGTGGCGGCGATCACGGCGGCGGCGATGCGCGGCGAACTCGACTTTCGCCAGAGCCTGACGCGGCGCGTGGCGCTGCTTGCCGGGCTGCCGGAGGAGACATTGGCGACCGTGGCGGCGCGCGTCCGTCTCACCGACGGCGCCGAGCTGGTGACGAGCACGCTCAAACGTCTCGGCTACAAGATCGGCATCATTTCCGGCGGCTTCGACTACTTTGGCAGACGGCTGCAAGACCAGCTTGGCTTCGACTATATGCACGCCAACCGGCTGGAGATCGTCGATGGCCGGTTGACAGGGCGGGTGGTGGGCGAGATCATCGACGGGCCGCGCAAGGCTGCGCTGCTGCGCGAGATCGCGGCGGCGGAGGGGCTGCGGTTGGAGCAGACGATTGCCGTGGGCGACGGCGCCAACGACCTGCCGATGCTGAGTGTGGCCGGGCTGGGCGTCGCCTTTCACGCCAAGCCGGTCGTGCGCCAACAAGCCAGCGGCGCCATCTCCGACATGGGGCTGGATGGGCTGCTCTATCTGATCGGCATTCGCGAGCGCGAATTGAAGGCATAGATTGCGCTTTCACGCTTCAGGGTGCAGCTATGAAACCGCAGATGACAATGACCAGCGTTGCTCTAGACGAGACATAGCCCGTCCTGCTAGAAACCTTTGTCTCTATGCGCCGAAGTGTTAAAATCTTTGGTGCAGATCTGCGTTGTGGTTGAGTTCGACAACGCACGCCAACGGGGGCAGCCGGGGCAAATATGCGGTTGGCGGCCCTCAATGAAGGAGCGCCTGTGCAATCGACTGCCTTTCGATTTGTTTCTGTGATCGTGACTCTGCTGTTGGCAGCGGCGCTGGCCGGGCTGGTGGCGTTGACTCTGCGCAGCCAGCCAGCCATTACGATCGAACCGCTGCCGACTTCGACGCCCACGACTACGCCCACACCGACCGCCACCCCCTTCGAGACATTGGGTGCCGATCTGATTTCGCTTGAAGGCGGCTATCGTTTCCAACCGCTGTTGGGGTATGAGGTGACGATGCAAGGGGCGGCGGCGACGCTTTCGCGCAGGCTGAATGATGCGCCCGCCGGCGAGACGAGCAACGACGTGAACGCTTCAACCATTGCCCTCGATGTCTTCCCACTGGCAAGCATTGGGCTGCGCCGCGAGCAGCCGTTAGAAGACGCCATCATGCAGATCGCTCAGCCGTTTGTCAGTCGCACTGCGGCCGAGTTGGGAGCGATCGAGCCAATTCGCATTGGCGCCGCAGAAGGTGTGGCGCTTTCACTGCGCAATGTGGTGGAAGGGGTTCCGCTGGCTGGGCGCATTGCCGTGACGCGCCGAGATGAGGACACTCTCTTCGTCGTGGCGGCCACTGCACCCACCGACATCTGGACGACCGAGACCGACGCCGCCATGCAGAATATCCTGCAAAGCATCACCTTTTTTGAGCCAATCGTTGCGTCCAGTGCGCCGACGCCAATCATTCGACCGGTGACCACCTCGACAGCAACGCAAACGCCGGATGCGCTCCCAATCGTCACAGTGGTGAGCGCACAGACGCCGTCGGGCGTCAGCACGGCTGCAGATGCTGAATCCGGTGCAGGTCTTCTGCGTTTGACGCCGACGCCCGACGTTGCATCGTCGGCGACGCCGACGGCGCCGCTGACGACATTGCTGGCGCCGACGCCGACGCCAACCAGCCGTGCGCTTCGTCAGTCGTGGACGATCGTCTCTGACGCCAATCGTGTAAACGATCTTGTCGTCGCCGGCAACACGATCTGGATTGCGACCGACGGCGGGGCGCTGGCGTGGACGCGCGGCGGCGCATCGCCGGTCAAATTTACGAGCATCAACGGGCTGACCGCCAATCGACTCACAGCGGTGGTTGATTGTGAGTTGCCGTCGTTGGGCATGCTGTTTGGCAGTGAAGATGGCTTGCAGATTGTCAACCTGCTTGCGGGTGGATGGCGTCAGCTCAACAGCCGCAACAGCGAATTGCGCTACGACGATATCTCGGCGTTGGCTTGCGATGTCGAAGCTGGCTACCTGGTGGTCGGCTATGCGCGTCACGGCATCGACGTCTTCAACGCACGCACCAACACATGGCGACACCTCGACCGCAACAGCGGCCTGGCGTCGAATACCGTGCTCGATCTGGCGGTCGTCGGCGCACTGACGGAAATTTGGGTCGTTTCCGATGACGGCATCACCGTTTCCGCCGGACCCGACTCGACGTTTTACACCGTAGCCAACAGCCCATTGGAAAGCAACCGCATCGGCGCTATCGCTGCTGATCCTGGCGGCGGTGTGTGGGTGGGCGGCGATGGCGTGCTCTACCGTGTCGATGGCGAGCAGTGGACAGTGTTCAGCGCCGAGGAGGTGGGAGACGATGGCTTTCCGCCGCGACTGATCACGGGGCTTGCGCCAACTGGCGCAGGCGACCTTTGGCTAGGCGACATCGACGGAACAATTTGCCGTTTCGACCCCGCCACGGCTTCGTGTCTTGAAGCATTTCGCCGCGAGAATGGCGCGTCCGCCGCGCCGCTGACCCGGCTGGCGCTGGACAATGACGATCAGCTCTACGCTGCCACTGCCGGCGATGGGTTCAGCGTCTATGATGGTGCAACCTGGCGGCGCTTCTTTAAAACCAATGAAGGCGTTGCCGGCAACGCCATTTCCGCCGCAACCGTTGACGCCGACGACGCGCTATGGGTCGTCACCGACGCTGGCGTCCAGCGCATCGTTGCGCCGACGCGGCCGCCCGAACTGCTGCCGGCAAGCGGGGTCGATCCGGCCGCGATCCAAGCGCTCTACGCGGCGCGCAATGGCAATCTTTGGATCGGCGGCGACGGGGCGGCGGTCTGGGATGGAGCAACGTGGACGCAATTCACGCCGGAAGATGGGCTGGCTGGCGGCAAGGTGCGGGCGATTGCGGAGGACAGTCGCGGCCGCATCTGGCTGGGAGCGGATGCGGGCGTCAGCATTTGGAATGGCGCTGCTTTTGTCAACCTGACGCGCGAAACCGGCCTGCCCAGCGCCGACATTCGCGCTTTGCTTGCCGATGGATCTGCTATGTGGATCGGCAGCGCTGGCGGTGGTCTCTATCGCTTTGCCCTCAACCAACTGGAGGTGTTTACTGTAGAAAACATCGGCTTGCCCAGCGATACGGTGACGGCGCTTGCGCTGGACAATGACGGCTTGCTTTATATCGGGACGGACGCCGGGCTGGCTGAGCTGCACAACGGCGTCGTCACGCCGATTCCGGCCGTCGGCGAACGTGTGATTTCACAGATTCTGGCGACGAACGGCTCGATCTGGGTGGGCACGACGGACGATGGACTTTTCTTCGATGTCGGCGAAGGCTGGCAGCATGAGACGACCGCCGGCGCACTGCCCGACAATCGTATCACAGCGTTGGCTGCGGTCGATGGTGAAATTTGGGTCGGCGGCGCCACCGGCGGGCTGATTCGCTATTCGGCGCCCACAAAGGAGTGATGCAATGATTGTGCGACCAGGGAAAGGACTTACATTTGATGATGTGTTGCTGGCGCCGCGCCGATCGTCGGTGCGTTCGCGCAGCGATGTGGATGTCTCGTCTTTTTTGACCAGCAAGCTGCGGCTGGCGGTTCCGATCTTGAGCGCCAACATGGATACTGTGACGGAGTGGCGGATGGCGGTGTCGATGGCGCGCGCGGGTGGCATTGGCGTTTTGCATCGCTTTATGACTGTCGAACAGCAGGTGCGCCAGGTCGCTAAGGTCAAGCGTGCACAGGGGCTGATGGTCGAGAATCCGTACACCGTCGCCGCTGACGCTGCCATCGCCGAGGCGCGGGAACTGATGGATCAGCACGATGTCGGCGGGCTGATCGTCGTTGATGACAACATGCGGCTGGTCGGGTTGATCACGCGCCGCGACATTTTGCTGGCGCCGGACAATATACAGACCGTGATGCAGGCGATGACGCCGGCCGACCATATCGTGTCGGTCGGACCTTCGGTGACCTCGGCGGAGGCGCGCGCCCTGCTCTACGAACATCGCCTGGAAAAGCTGCCGGTCGTCGACCGCGATGGCGCCGTCGTCGGTCTGATCACCTCGCGCGATGTGGTGCGCGTCGAGCGGCGCTCGCCAGCCAGCGTCGATGAGCGCGGGCGGCTGCTGGTGGGCGCTGCAATCGGCGTCGGCGCCAGGGAGGTCAAGCGCGCCGAGGCGTTGCTGGAGGCCGGCGCCGATGTGTTGGTGCTCGACATCGCACACGGGCACGCCGATCACTGCATCGAGATGGTGCAGACGCTGCGCCGTAACTTTCCAGAGGCGCAGATTGTCGCCGGCAACGTAGCGACAGCGGAAGGCGCGCGCGACCTGGCGGAGGCTGGCGCCGATGCGATCAAGGTGGGCATAGGCCCCGGCTCGATCTGCACGACGCGCATCGTCACAGGCTTTGGTGTGCCGCAGTTGACTGCCATCATGGATGCAACGCGTGGACTGCGCGAAGCCGGCTTACCGACTCCGGTGATCGCCGACGGCGGCATCAAATCTTCGGGCGATCTGGTCAAAGCGCTGGCGGCTGGCGCCAGCACGGTGATGATCGGCAGCATGTTTGCCGGCTGCGATGAAGCCCCAGGCGCGCCGGTGATCCGCGATGGGCAAAAAGTCAAGGTTGTGCGCGGCATGGCTTCACTGGGCGCAGCAATCGGTCGCCGCTCCGCGGAACGCGACGGCGACGAAAGCGCCGAGGAACAGGAAGACTGGGATAAAGTTGTGCCCGAAGGCGTCGAAGCGGTTGTGCCCTATCGCGGGGAGGTTGCTGAGATTCTCCATCAACTGGTTGGCGGGCTGCGTTCGGGTCTGAGCTACGGCGGCGCTCACTGCATCGAAGAGCTGCAGCGCACGGCGGAGTTCATTGAGATCACCAGCGCTGGCGTGCGTGAAAGCCGCTCGCATGACGTGCATCGAATCTGAAAGTCAGTTGCTTCCCGTTCTGTACTTCTATACTGCGGGCGGATGACCGTACTTTGTAGGGCAATCAAGCCAAGTGAGCCGCCCTCAACGCCCAGTTCAGTAAGTGGAATCGTCGCCACGCACCATTCGTTGGGGCGATGGGCGCAACACAATCCACCGTGATGCCGAGAGACCAGCTTTGGAAGGAAGGCGCCAGCGCATCGCTGTCAATGACTTCATCGGTCGGTGGGAGCGTCATCCCAGAGGCGATGACCTACGGACACGAATCAACTTGCGCCAGCACAGAATTCACGAACGCGGCCATTTGCTCAAAGTGCGACCCTCGCCAGTAGACCTGCCCACAGGTGGTGCACTGTTGGAACTCATCGTAATAGCGCTTTGTCTTTGGCTCCAGCCGGTCGATCACATCCGCCTTGTCCACCGCCTGCACCAAACCGTTGCAATGTGTGCAACGCTGCCACGGTTGCACGCATGCGCTCAGCCGGTAGCGGCGCAGCACTGAGACGACCTGTTGGCGCGGGTCGACCTCGCGCACACAGTAACCGTAGACGACGATCTTGCGTTTGAGCAGGCCGCGGTCGCGCGTTAGCAACACACGCTGCTCTTGCGCTGTGATTTCGGCAAGCTGGGCGTCGTCGTAGTCGTTGCGGTAAAGCGTATCGAAGCCCAAGATGCGCAGGTACGCCGCAAGCTGACCGAGATGGGTGTCCGCTACGAAACGCACCGGCAAGGGTGTAGGCGGACGCAAAGGAAAATGTTGTCGCAGGAGATGCGTCGTCTCCTGAGGATAGACCTCGACGCAGTCGCCATCCTGGAGATGATAGCTGAAATCCACCGGTCTACGGTTGACAAGGATAGCGGCGACCTCTGGATGAGGCACGCCCAACGCCTCGATGGGGTGCTTGACCGCCGCATGCTCCGCCAGTTGCAGCGCAATGACGGTGTGACGCTGCTTTTCAGATAAGAAATCGTTGAGATCGCCGTAGAACCGGCAGGTCACGCGCACCATGATCGGCATTATGCAACAATATACACCAGAGTGCGAGGCAGCGACAAGCAATCGCAATAAGTCGTCGCCTCTGGCGTGGCAGGCCGCCATGTCACGCCGGAGCCGATGACCTTGTGATGCATGCCTCCAACTTGAAGTGCATCCTGGGCGATAGGGTTGACAAACCAGCTTTTTGGCGGAAGGCTGGTTTGTCAACAGGATTTAAGCGGTGCAATTTAAGTCAGAGGGATCCGTTTTTGCCGTCGTCACCTGGGTTGCAGGCGTGTTTGAACCATGCCTATGGAGGGCAACTCCATGGCGTATAGTTGTCGGCGAAGGCGCGCACGCGAAACTCTGGTTCACCGCGTTGGAAATCTCCCGTGGAGCGGGTGACGCGGCCATCGATCCACTGTTCCACCTTGTATGGTTCGCCAGCGCCGCCAAAACGATTCAGATCGACCGGCAGCCCATCAATTTTCAGGAATCCGGTTGGGTTGATCGAGCCGATGCCACGGCTGATCGGATACCATTGATTGTTGCCGTCAAGTCGATAGAGTCTGATCCACGCATAGTTTTGCGGCTGCGGCGGCACGCAGGTGATGATATTGCCGACTGCGCCGGCCGGTTCGCGCTGCACCTCAATGCGAAGCCGTGCAATCGCCCGCCCGGTTTCATCGAAATATTCCATGCGAATCGTGTATTCGCCTGCCTGGAGCGTCGCCTCGTGTGTGTAGCGCGTGCGCGACTGTGTACGCCAGCGGTCGATCACCAGCCGATCGTTGATAAAAAGCCGCACACCATCATCCGTCTCGGTGATGAAGCGATATTTGCCGCGCTCGAGGCGGATGGTGTTCGTCCAGCGCACCGAAAAGTTGTCGGCGGGCACAGCGGGGTCGGGCGAGCCATTGCCCCAATCGAAGTTGATATTCCGATCTTGGCGCACCAGCGCCGGGCTGCCGCTAAGTGTGCGGTTGGCAAAGTACTCGCCTGTGTATGGTCGCTCCGGGCGAACTTCTTGCCAGGTTGGCGCCGGCAGATCGACATGGCCGCCGCCGCCACCGCCGCTGATCTGCTCCCATGTCAGACGAATTTGAGCGTTGCCGGTGAACTCCACATACTCCAGCCGCACCGGCACAGCGCCACCCGGCAGCTCGATCTCAGCAGAGAATTCGGTCGGGCCCTGCTGCCGCCATTGGTCGATGATCAGTCGATTATTGACAAAAAGCCGTGCACCGTCATCGACAAGCACGCGGAAACGATAGGTTCCGGCGGACAGGTTCACTGCGCGATTCCAACGCGCCGAGAAGAAGTCGTTGTTGATGACACCCGGCGCCGGCGAACCGAATCCCCAGTTGTAGTCGATGGCGCCGCCCTCGCCGCGCACCAGCGCCGGCGCGCCCGCCAGGTCAGCGTTATTGAAATACTCCGCCGTCCAAATCTCGCTGACCGGTGGCGCTGGCGTCGGCGCCGGTGCACCGCCAGTCTGGAACCAGATCAACTGCACGCGTGCTTCGCCCGCCGCCTCGAAGTATTCGACGCGGATCGACGCGGGGCCGTTCAGGGCAATGTCGCCGGATTCCACTGTGGTCGTCGCTTGCTCGCGCCAGCTATCGATGACGAGGCGTTCGTTTACAAAAACGCGCACGCCGTCATCCACCGTAGCGCGGAAGCGATAGACGCCGCCGGGGAAATTGATCGTATTTGTCCAGCGCACCGAGAAGTTATCGACGCCAATCACGCCCGGCGCCGGCGAACTAAAGCCCCAGTTGAAATCGATCTGAGAATCGCCGCGCACCAGCGCCGGCGCGCCGAGAAGATCGCGGTTGTTGAAATATTCGCCGCGCCACTGACCCGCGCCAACCGGTTGACTTTCTGGTGCGGCGACCGGTGGGGGCGGCGGCGGTGCAACAGTTGGCGCTGAAGGGGCTGAACCGCCAATGGGCGACCAACCAAACCGCACAACCGCCGCGCCGCGTCGCTCGTAGTATTCGATGCGCACTTCGTGGCTGCCGGCGTCGAGCTGGCGCGTCGCCGAGAAAGTGCGCGCTGCTCCGTGGTCGTACCAGGCATTGATCACCAACTGATCATTGATGAAAAGTCGCGAACCGTCATCGCTGTTGAGCGTAAAGCGAAAGGTTCCCGGCTGCGTCACCAACAGCGTGCGCGTCCAGCGCGCCGAGAAGTTGTCGGCGTTGATTTCAGGCGCAGGAGACCCCAGCCCCCAGTTGAAGTTCACGTCGGCGTCGATACGCGTCAACGCCGGCGCGCCGTTGAGCGAAATGTTGTTCCAGTAGCTTGCCTGCCAGCCATTGCCGATGAAAGCGGCGCCAGACGTTGCCTGCTGTGCAAGGGCGCTGCCCGATGTCGCTCCGCCTAACAATGCCAGCAAAAGCAGCACAATCACTTGACGTATGCCGATTGATGTCATTTTCTTTTGCATTGTTTCCTCGCAGAAGGGTGCAGATACGCTGCCACGCTCTTGTGGGAGATGTCAGCTTTCCGTCCACGGATAAATCGTTCTCTTATTAGGAAGTACGCCTGTCAAATCGCAAAGGTTCCCCATTTTATGATCAATTCGTGAGCAAACCGTGTTGCACAAAAACAGAAAACTCAGTTCGCAGCTAACCAATGCGAACTGAGTCTCCGCCGGGAATGAGGTGAGGCTCCCGAAGAGGTGTGTTGGAGAAGGAAAAGTGCGAAATCCGGCTCCCCATTCGAATTTCGCCCTGTCGATAGCATACCGGCTGTATATTATGGATGCGCTAACAGTTCGTTAACGAAGATTTGCAATTGCATTGTGTCGCGTACATTGCACTGCAAATCATCTGCGTCAACCGCAGCGGTGAAATCAGTCGCGACCTTTCTGTGACGCCGACGTCTTGAATTTAGTAAGGAAAATCTAAGCTTTTCTGTGCACAAAATCGTGTACAATTTGCTATCAGCCGACTCTGTCGAGCAGTTTTGTCATATAATATAATGATAGTGCTATTGAGTATTTGATAGGCGACATTCGCAATGGATTGCGGTGTAGAAGGTGGCAGAGTCCTATCGATAGACATTATGGGTTGCAATGAACAATTTGCATGACGGAAATCAGCCTGATTGCTCCACCCGTGCAAGCATCGACGAATTAACATCGACACCGCCAAACACACTACAATCCCTGTCTGAAGGCTGTATCTTCGCGGAAAAAATTGACGCTGCGCTGTTTGTTTTGAAGCCGGACGGCGAAGTGCTCTACGCCAATCCCGCTGCCTGCGCCCTGGTGCGCGCCAGGCGTAGCGTGATTGGTCGCCGATTCTCTTTGCTATTGGGAGGTGGGCAGGCAAAGCGCCATGCGATGGAGATTCGTCGCGTCCGTGAGCGAGGCGTCGAGAGCAGCGTCGAACTTCTTCACGTCGATGATGGTGAAGAGCGATGGCTGCGCGTGCGCTACACCCCGGTGCGAGATTCGGCTGACAACCTGACGATCCTGGTCGTAGTTGCAGATATCACAGCCGAGGTTGCAGGCAGAGAGCGGCTCAAACTGATTACGGAGGAGCGCAATCTGTTATACCGGGCGGGCGCAGAGTTGGGGCGTTCGCTCGATCACAACCACATCTTCACCGCCATGCGCAGTTTGATCGCCGAGCGGATGGATTGTGATGTACTTTATCTCTCTTCATTCGATCCGGAGACAGAGTGGATCACCTGTCTGTTTGCCTGGCAAGATGGCAGTTCGCTCGACATTGCCAATTTCCCTCCCGTCAAGCTGGCGCCCGAAGGCAAGGGAACGCAAAGCCTGGTGATTCGCACAGGAGAGTCGATCCTGCTGACGGACTACAATGCCCAACGCCGCACCAGCAACCGATCGTACTACATCAACAAAGAAGGGGGAGCACAGCCGCTTTCTACGTCCGAGGTGCCCGAAGAAGATCCAAATGTGCCGCGTTCGGCGTTGATCGTGCCGATCAAGCTTGGTGAAGTTGTGCGCGGCGTCCTTCAGGTGTTCAGCTATCGATTAAATGCTTACAGCCAGCGCGATCTGCGGCTTGTCGAGGCGATCGGCGCACAGGTGTTGGTGGCTGTCAACAACGCGCTGCTCTACCGAACCGTGCTTCAAGAGCAGGCAAAGCTGGAGGAATTGAACCAGACGCTGGAACAGCGGGTCATCGAACGCACGGCGCGTCTTGCCGAAGCGCAACAAATTGCGCACCTGGGCAGCCTCGAAATCGATGTCGAACAGGGTGTGGCGACTCTTTCTGAAGAAGCATGTCGCATCTTGCGGCTTCCTCTGCAACAGGCAACGCTCTCGCTTCGGCAGTTGAGCGAGTTTATTCATGTCGACGACCTAAATCACATTCTGGATTCGTATCAGCACTGTGGGACCGGTGAGATGCAGGCGTTGGAAGTGCGTCTTGTGCGCGCCGATGGCTCCAACGGCTATGTCAGCCTGCGCGCCAAGCCCGTGGTGCAAGAAGGCATATTGATGCGAATCCTGTGTACGGCGCTGGATGTCACCGAGCGCCGCCATGCCGAACTGGCGCAACGCCAACAGACGGCGATTCTGGAAGCCACCACCGATCTGGTCGCCAACTGGAATCTGCGCGGAAAGTTGACCTACCTGAACCAGGGTGGGCGCCGCATGTTGGGCGTTGGGCTAGATGCGGACATCAGCGACCTCTCACTCAATGCAATCTACACCCTTGAGGCATGGCGCGTTATCCAAAGCGAAGCAATTCCCACGGCTGTGCGCCGCGGGGTTTGGGTGGGCAACAGCACTATCCTGCACACTGAAGGCGTCGAAATTCCTGTTTCGCAGGCGATCATTGCGCATCGCGATGGTCACGGGACAGTCGAGTATTTTTCGACGATCATGCGCGACATGACGCTGCACAAACAGGCGGAGGATGCATTGCGCCGCAGCCGCGACGAGCTGAGCAGCGCCAACATTGCGCTTGAGAAAGCGGCGCGCCTGAAAGACGAGTTCCTTGCCAGCATGAGCCATGAACTGCGCACCCCCATGACCAGCATCCTTGGGCTGACCGAAGCTCTACGTGAGGAACTGTATGGCGTTCTCAACGAGAAGCAACTGCGCGCTGTCAACACAATCGAGCAGAGCGGCAAACACTTGCTCGATCTGATCAACGATATTCTTGATCTTTCCAAGATCGAAGCCGGACAGTTCAAATTGAATCTGGCGCAGTGTTCGGTGGATGAAGCGTGCATGGCTGCATTGCACATGACGCGCGGCATGGCGCAGCAGAAGCGCCAGAGCGTTAGTTTCACGATCAACCCGACGGCAATTGACATCGAAGCTGATGTGCGGCGCCTGAAACAAATGCTGGTCAATCTGCTCGGCAATGCGATCAAGTTCACGCCGGAAGGCGGTCAGGTAGGATTGGATGTCGAGGCGGACGCCAACGAAGGCGTCGTGCGATTCCATATCTGGGACAAAGGCATCGGCATCGCGGAAGAAAACATCCCCAAGCTCTTTGAGCCATTCACACAACTGGATGGCCGGCTTTCTCGCCAATATAGCGGCACCGGCCTCGGCTTATCGCTTGTGCGGCGCATGGCGGAGCTGCACGGCGGCAGCATCTCGCTGGAAAGCAAAGTTGGCGAAGGCAGCCGGTTTACGCTCAGCCTCCCATGGCGTTTGAGCAGAGCGGCAACGCATGGCGGTCTGGCGGGCGGCGACCACGAAGATCCGGCGTTTGCATCAGCCGCTCTCATGGGTGAACGTACGAAGCACGTCACCAAAGTGCTGATCGTCGATGACAATTTGTCGATGATGGAAATGTATGTCGATTACCTGCGCCGCACCGGATACGAAGTTCGCGCCGTGGACAACGGCCTGACCGCGCTCGAAGTGTTGCCACACTACCATCCCGACGTCATCCTCATGGATATCCAAATGCCAGGTCTCGACGGTCTGGAGGTGATCCGTCGCATCCGTAGCCGCCGTGAACAGGAGTTTGCCCGCATCCCGATTGTGGCGCTCACTGCACTGGCAATGCCTGGCGACCGAGAACGCTGCCTTGATGCTGGCGCCGACGAATATCTGGCAAAACCGGTCTCGCTGATGCGCGTCAGCCAGGTCGTAGCCGACCTGGCGCAGCAGCAATTTTGACAATACCCGCATCTACAGGTAAACTGCATCCTGTTCTGGGTGTACTACAAAGATTACACTCTTTGCATGGCGCATTCGTCTAGAGGCCCAGGACACAGCCCTCTCAAGGCTGAGACAGGGGTTCGAATCCCCTATGCGCTACTGCACGGGCGTCTGACAAAGACGCAAGGTGAATCATTTGATTGAATGGTTCGCCGAACAAAAACGGCTTCCATCAAGGTGGAAGCCGTTTTTGTTTGATCAGCGTTTTGTTGCTCTTTGAGTATACGCAGATGAACCAGAGTCATAGCGCCTGCATAGCGGCAAAGCGATCGGCTGTTGTCCCCACGCAGAACGCCTCATACGCGTTCTGGCATGGATTGCCCCACAACGCCCAAAGCTCGCGCGTCGTCGGCGACATGATGCATGCGCCTGAACTCTCGACATCGTAGCCGGGCTGGACATGCGCGCAGACCGACAGCCCATTTCCTTCATGATAGCGCGTCAACGCCATCAATGTCTCGACCGTGATCTTGCCGACCTCTGCGTCAAGGAAGCGGCTGGCTTGATCCTGGCGCGCCAGCGTGCTCTCATGCGAAACGGCTTTGCGCGGGCGTTCGACGTTGACCATTTCCTGGATCAGACAGTGGTTGGTGTGGGCATAAATGGTCTCCACCGGTGTGACGTGCATTCGCGTCGCCATGTGTTCGATGTTGTAGCCGCGCGGCGCGCCGTCGGCGGCGGGGCCGAGCAACAGATAGTTGTGCGCGCCAGAGAGATATGCGCCCTGCAGCGCCGCCAGCGCGTCCTCGACCGTGCGCTGCGCCAGCATTTTACGCACCACGTAGACCCAATGCACGCCTGGTCGCCCCTCGGCGCCGAGCAGGTTGTTGATGCCGACGGCCACGCCGTGCTCGTTCATGCCGATCATGCCGACGCAGCCGGTGATGGTGAAGGTCATCAGCGCAGGGCCGTCCTGTGGGCGCACATCGAGCATCAGCACATAGGGCGTGGCGGTGCTGTGCATATCCCACGTCTGCCCTAGATAACCGCGCCCGTCCGCCGACGCCGCCGGATCGACGATGAAGGCAGTGCAGTCGATGGCGTCGCCGGGCAGCACGCCGTTGCGGTGATGGCCGAGCACAGCCGGGTTGGCGATGATGTCGACGAAATCGGTGAAGCCGTTCATGATCACCAGCTCGTTGACGCCAATGCCGGTGGCGTCCGCCATGCCGCGCATCTCTTCCATCAGTTCGGGCGCAAAGGTTTCGTGATGACGCAGACAGGCGCGCCCGATCGCCAGCACCTCGTCGAGCGTCGCCTGCTGCCCGCCCGTCCAAAAGGGGTCGCAGCTCAGATGCAGCCGCTCCTCGGTCAACTCGCCGATCTCCTTGCTAAATGCCTTGCCGTGCGCGTAGCCTAACTCATACGGCGTTCCGGAAACAGTCAGTACACGAATCTTGTTCATTGGTCTCCTCCCAAACATTCCCATCGGATACGGACAAGGTGTTCACCCTTTCACAACGCGCCCATCCTCAAAAACAGCCGGCGCCCTCGCAACTCGCCCCTCCTTACGCCAACGGCCAGACCCACGGCACGACAATCAGACTGACCAGCAGCACAAGCAGGAGCAGCGGCATCCCGACGCGGGCGTAATCGCCCCATGTGTAGCCGCCAGGGATGAAGACAAGCGTATTGGTCGGCGAGGCGATCGGCGTGACGAAGGCGGCAGCGGCGCCAGCCGCTGTCATCATCAGCAACGGCTGAGGCGAGACGCCCAACGCCACCGCCGCACTGTAAACGATCGGCGCCACCAGCACCGTCGTCGCCGTGTTGCTCATTACCTGGCTAAACCCCGCAGTCAACAGAAAAACCCCCGCCAGCAACCATAGAGGGCCTTGACTGCCCAGCGCCGCCACCAACGCATCCGCCACAAACTGTGCACCGCCCGTCACCTGCAGCGCCGTGCTCATCGGCAGCATGGCGGCGATCAGGACGACGGTGGGCCAGTTGATCGAACGGTAAAAGGCGGAAACGGGCAGGCAGCGCGTCAACACCATCGCCATCGCCGCCAACAGCACCGCCATGACAGTCGTTACGACGCCGCTCAGCATCAAAGCCACCATGCCCGCCAGAATCGCAAGCGCAGTGAGCGAACGCATATTGAGCGAAACAACCTGTCGCGCAACGGTCTCCGGATCGCCGACGACGACATAGCCGCGCCCGACCCGCGCCAACGCATCGATGTTGCTCCATCGCCCGCGTACGAGCAGACTATCGCCCACCTGCATCGGCTCGTTCTGACGCGAGATTGTCTGCCCGCCGCGGCGCAGACCAAGCACCTGAACACCGTAGCGCGAGCCGATCTGCGCCTGCGCAATTGTGCGGTTTTGGTCATCCGCACGTGGGGACAGCAACACTTCCGCCACGCCGACATCTTGCGACAGCAGGGTGCTCGCCAGCCCGGCTGCATCTGCATCGAACGGCTGAATCTCCAGACCGAGCTGCCGGACAGCATGCGCCACAGCTTCGGCGCTGCCATCGACAATCAGGGTGTCATGCGCATGAACCACGCTTTCCGGCCCTGGAATCTCGCTGAACGCGCGGCGTAGCTGGGCGACAGGCGCAGGAAGTGGGAGTGATGACAAAGATTCTGTTTGTGGATGAATCACGACAACGCTGAGTTTGTAATCGCGCCCCAACGCGCTTTCGCGCAGGGTTTTGCCAACCAATGACGATGTAGGAGGAACATACAGATTGTGCAGCTTTTCGTGTAAGGCATAATCTTCCGCCAGAGATGCAACCACAGAAGACACATCGACGATGCGATTACTCGCTTTGCGGTCGCGCAGCAGACGGCCGCCAACCGTCGCCATGAAGATCGTCGCCGCGGCCACCAACGGCGCACCGAGCCACGCAAATTCAAAGAAGCCAAAGGTCGGCGCGCCGGCCGCGGTCAGTGTATCGGCGACAACGATATTGGGCGGCGAGCCGATCAGCGTCATCAAACCGCCCAGATTGGCGGCAATTGCCAGCGGCATCAGAAAACGTGACGGCGCCGCGCCTAGCTTCCACGCCGCCGCCATCACCGCCGGCAGCAGGACAGCGACAGTGCCAGTGTTGCTCAACACGCCGGAGAGCAGCGCCGTGCCGATCATCGCCACAACGAGTAAGCGCAACGGATCGCCGCCGGCGCGCACCATCAACTGCTGACCGAGCCAGGCCGTCACGCCCGTACGCGACAGCCCTTCACCGACCACAAAGAGCGCCGCGATCATGATCGTTGTCGAATCGGCAAAGCCTGCCAGCGCCTGGCTGCTCGTCAGAACGCCGGTGACATAGAGCGCCAGCAATGAGAGCAACGCCACCAGATCGGCGCGCAGCTTTGTAAAGACAAAGAGCAGGATCGTGACGGCGAGAATGACGAATGTGAGGATCATAGCGTCTCAAGCTGGCGGCGAAAATCGGCGAACACCTCAGCCAGCGCGGTTGGGGTGTAATGAGCGTTGAGTCCGCTTGGGTTGGGCAGCACCCAAACCGGCGTTTCCGCCAGCAAGCCAGGTTGACGGCCGAGCTGCGCTTTGGGCTGGCGAAAGGCAGTGCGATAGGCGGTGACGCCAAGCACAGCGACGCTCTGCGGCTGGAAGCGGCGCACAGTCTGCACGAGCCGCGCGCCGCCCGCAATCAATTCCTCGGCGGAAAGCTCAGCCGCGGTCGCAGTGGCGCGATTCACGAAGTTGGTCACCCCGCAGCCATAGTCGAGCAATTCGCGCTCCTCGGATGGGTGCAGCCGGCGCGGCGTGAAGCCAGCAGCGTGAAGGGTGGGCCAGAAGCGGTTGCCTGGTCGGGCAAAGTGATGCCCGCTCCAACCGGAATAGAGGCCCGGGTTGATGCCAACAAAGAGCACGCGCAACCCTGGCGCAATCACATCTTCGATAGAACGGTCAACGGCGGCGAACAGGTCGGCTCTCGATGGTTTGGCTTTCGATTCCATGGCAATCGAGTATAGCACATGCTATTTGAAACGTGGCGCTCCGCTTGGCGTTCGGCGCTTCGCTGTGTACAATCCTCATGTTTTGTGTCTCCACAGCGCAACGCATTGCACAAACTCGTCATGCCGCACTCAAATCACATCAACAGGAGAAACCGATGAGCAAGCAAACCAAATTTGTCCTGTCCGAACGCGATATTCCCGAAAAGTGGTACAACATCGTGGCGGACATGCCCAACAAGCCGCTGCCGCCACTGCATCCGGCCACGCACGAGCCGATCGGCCCCGATGCGTTGGCGCCGCTCTTTCCGATGGAGCTGATCAAACAGGAGGTCACCCCTGACGCGTGGGTCGAAATCCCTGAAGAAGTGCGCGAAGTCTACAAGCTATGGCGACCGACGCCGCTCTATCGCGCCCATCGCCTGGAAAAGGCGCTCGACACGCCCGCCAAAATCTACTACAAATACGAAGGCGTCAGTCCGGCCGGCTCGCACAAGCCCAACACTGCGGTGCCGCAGGCGTACTACAACATGAAGGAAGGCGTGCAACGCATCACCACCGAGACGGGCGCCGGACAGTGGGGCAGCGCGCTGGCGTTTGCGTGCAACCTCTTTGGCATCAAGTGCGAAGTCTACATGGTGCGCATCTCCTACGACCAGAAGCCCTATCGCAAGCTGATGATGAACACCTGGGGCGCCGATGTCTACGCCTCGCCGTCGGATCGCACCAACGCCGGTCGCCAGATTCTGGCGCAAGATCCGGATTCGCCTGGCAGCCTGGGCATCGCCATCTCCGAGGCGGTTGAAGTGGCCGCCACCAACGACGACGCCAAATACTCGTTGGGCAGCGTGCTCAACCACGTGCTGCTGCACCAGACGGTAATCGGCCAGGAGGCGATCAAGCAGATGGAGATGGCGGGCGACTATCCAGACATCGTCATCGCGCCCTTTGGCGGCGGCTCCAACTTTGCAGGCATCTCCTTCCCCTTCCTGCGCCACAAACTGACCGAAGGCAAGAAGGTGCGCGCCATCGCCGTCGAGCCGACTTCCTGTCCGAAGCTGACGCGCGGCGTCTTCCGCTACGACTTCGGCGACACCGTGGGCATGACGCCGCTGCTGCCGATGTACACACTCGGCCACACCTTTGTGCCGGCAAAGATTCACGCCGGCGGGCTGCGCTATCACGGCGCCGGCGTCATCGTCAGCCAGTTGCTCAAGGACGGCATCATCGAGGCGGCGGCGGTCGACCAGATCGAGACCTTCGAGGCGGGCATCCTCTTTGCCAAAGCCGAGGGCATCATCCCGGCGCCGGAAGCCAATCACGGCATCGCCCAGGCGATCCGCGAGGCGCAGATCGCCAAAGAGGAAGGGGTTTCCAAGACGATCCTTTTCAATCTCTGCGGTCACGGCAACTTCGACATGGCGGCATACGAAGCTTACTTCGCCGGTCGCCTGCAGAAACACGAAATGACGCAGGCAGAGATCGAAGCCGCCATCGCATTGATCGATACGCCGGCGATTCCGGCGTAACCTTCAATCTCCAATCTCCGATTCCCCTCACCGAGATCGGAGATTGGAGATTGAGCGCAGTTTTAGCCAGGCAATCGCCAGCAGCAGCGTCAACGCCAACAGCAGCGGCGCGGGCAGGTTGGACTGTACGATGCTGGCTGGCTGGTTTGCCAGTGCGTGTACGCCGACGGCGCAGTGACGACGATGGTGGCGACCAGGAAGACCGCCAGCACCCACCACGTCGCCTCACGCGTATGCAGCCATGGTTTGCTCATTACAAATTCCACCGCCGTGCTAGCGTCGCCGTGCGCGCCGCCAGTTCACGGATCGACAGCCGCTCCTTGCCGCGCAGATAGGTCTCCAACAGGTCGCCCAGCGGCGCAGCCCACTTCTCTGGCGCGCCGTGCATGACGCCCAGCACTGTGCCCACCAGCCCGGCGTTGCAGTCCACATCCAGACCGGCGTGCGCCAGCCAACGAAACGCAGTGGTCAGGTCGCCGCGGGCATGCCAGAGCGCCAGCATATCGGCGGCCAGGTTCGGGTAGGCGTGAATCCAGTTGTACTCTTCAAAACGAGCGTCGAGCAACCGCCACGCCGCGGCCGGATTCGGCTCGCTGCGCAGGATGGCGAGAATTTCGCGCGCCACTGCGACGTATTCGCTATTTGGCGGGATATAGTTGAGCGCTTCTTCGAGCACAGCACGCTCGTCGTCGCGTACATAAGCCAGCGCCGTCAGCACCGCTGCGTACATGCCGCCGTAGACGCCGTTGCGTGCGTGCGAAACCGTCCCATCGAGATAGGCCAGCCGCGCCGCCTCCAGCGGCCAACCCGGCGCCAGCATCCCGCAGACCATGCCGCGCATCTGGCAGCCGATCCAGTCCACGTAGGGATTGCGGAACGCGCCTGACCTGGGCGGCATGAGGCCCATGTTCAAGTTGCGCAACGCAACCCACTCCGCCGACCAGCCAAAGGGAATCTGTCGCACCCACTCCAACCCCAGCAGCCGCGGCGTCAGCCGGCGTCCATATCGCTCGAATACATCGAGAAAGACCAGTTCGTAGACCACGTCGTCGTTCATCGTCTCCGGCGTCGTCAGATAGGCGTCGATCACGCCGTAGACTTCGGCGATGCGGTCGGTGTGATAGCCCTCGATGGCGGTGCCAAACGCGCCGCCAGCGAGCTGACAAAGCCAGCCGTGCAGCGTTTTCTCTTCCAGTTTTTCCAGCGCACGGCGATCCTGTTCCGGGTCGGCGTTACGCAGCGACGCGGCCATGGCATTCCAGCCCGGCCCCGGATAGTCGTAGCGCCAGTAGGGATGATTGGGAATGCGCGGTGACGCGTGCAGCCGCGCCAGCAACTCCGCCGTGAGCGCACGCAGGTCGTCCATGCGCTTCTCACGCGCCAGTTCGATGCCGTCGGTCAGCAGCGCCTCGGCTTTGCGCACGTCGTAGCCCTGGTTCGCCAGCGACTCGACCATCTCGACGTAGGGGATCTCCGGCGCGCCGGAGCCTGGCACCGTGGCGTTCCAGAAAAGCAGGATCAGGTCGTCACCGGTTGGAAAGACGGTCTCGCTGGTGTACCACTCGCTGCCGTGGATGCGGCGGTCGCGCGGGATAGCGGTCAGGCGCAACTCACGGTCGATCTGCCAGGCGCGGCGCAGGATGGATGGATCAGGCATTGACATAGTCACGCTCCTTGCGTTGGCGGCGGGCATAGAAATAAAGCGCCACCAGCGTGGCGATGTAGGGCGTCATGGCGGTGAATTGCGACGGAATCTGATAGCTTTGCAACAACAGCCCTAGCACGTCGGCAAAGCCGAAGAGCAGGGCAATGATCGCCACGCCCCATGGATTGCCGTTGACCAGGATGATGGCGGCCAGCGAAATCCAGCCGCGCCCCGCCGACATATTTTCGGAGAAAAGATTGACGTAGCCGAGCGAGAGAAACGCGCCGCCCAGCCCGCAGAGCACGCCGCAGAGCAGCAGTGCGTAGATGCGCAGCCGGCGCGATGGCACGCCGGAGGAATCCAGACTGGCGGCGTTGTAGCCCGCTGCACGCAGCCGCAGCCCAAAACGCGTGCGAAAGACCAGGAACGCACTGACGATGGTCGCCAGCACGGCGACGTAGACCATCAAGTTCTGTCCAGAAAGCATCGGCCCCAGCACAGGAATCTGCGCGACCAGCGGCAGGGTGACGGCGGGAATCGGGTCGATGCCCGGCCCGGCGTAGACGCCCTTGACGCCAAAGCTTTGGCGCAGCAGATAGGTTGTGGCGCCGAGTGTAAAGAGGTTGAGGGCAATGCCGGTCACAAACTCATCGGTGTCGAGCAAGACGGCGAAGAAGATAAAGATCAGCGCCAATGCCAGCGCGCCGAGGATCGCCAGCAGCACCCCCGCCGCCCATGAGCCAAAGGTGAACGATCCCCACACCGCGCAGAAAGCCGCCATCAGCAGCATCCCTTCCATAGCGATGTTGAAGACGCCGGCGTAGAAGGTGTAGGCGCCGCCCAACGCCGCCAGCAAGATCGGCGTAGCCCCAGCAATGGCGCCGTTGATCAATCCAGTGAAGATGTTCATGGCTGCAATCCCTGTGGATCACGGACTGCAATCCAAATGTTGGCGGCGAGGGTGAGCACACGTCACCGTGGTTTCAGTCGGTTGCGATCGGCTGTCAATATCTCGGTGGCGGTCGGGCGAGGAGACGCATCATATAGCACCTCCTCGCCCGACTTGATTCGTTCCTCTAGCCACTGTTCGGGCAAAAGCGCAACAGGCGCGCCTGATGTATCCATGAGTCAGCTCTGGTAAAGCTCCATCGTCGCCTTACGGATGGTGCGCCTCTGCAATGCGGATTTCGCCTTTGCGCGGCGGTAAAGAAAGATCGTCGGGAATCTCAATCCTGACTTTCATACCGCCAGTTTACTGAGTTTCTATATTGCTGTCAATGTGGCCTGTTCATCAGGCCGCCACTTTTTCTGGCTCGGCAACCCGCTCAACCAGCTCGGTCTCGATGTCGACTTGGATTTCCTTGCCTACCAGCCAGCCGCCGGTTTCGAGCGCCGCATTCCAGGTCAGCCCCCAGTCCTCGCGGTTGATCTTTGTGCTGGCGCTGAAGCCATAGCTGACTGTGCCCCATGGGCTTTTGGCGTTGCCTTGATACTCCACGTTCAGCGTCACCGGCTTACTCACGCCAACGATGGTCAGGTCACCGTGCAGCTTTGCCGTGTTGTCGCCTGTCAGCTCAACTTTCGTGCTCTTAAAATGAATTGTCGGGAACTGCTCCACATTCAGGAAATCCACCGAGCGCAGGTGACCGTCGCGCTGTGCGTCCTTCGTGTTGATGCTGGCGGCGTCGATAGTGATGTCGACCGTCGTCGCTGCGGGATTGGCCGGGTTAAGTGCAATTTCGCCCCCCCACTTCTCAAAGACGCCGCGCACTTTTGAGACCATCATGTGACGCACGCTGAACTGAATCTCTGAATGTGAATTATCGATCTGGAATGGCATACTTTTTCTCCTTTGTGTCATTGTTATATCGTGATGATTTTCTCCAAGTATTGCGAGCATTGCTCGACACCCACCAATATAGTTTAACATCAAAGTATTTAATGTGGAAATTCATACGATCTTTAATCTTGAATCTTGGTGGATCAACAATTGGGACAGCAGTGGATCGGGAACACAGCACCCTATCGAAATGTTGCGCCGCCTATGAAAATGTGGGGTTTTGTCGCTGCGCGAAGTATGATAGGGCACTATGGATTTTGGTTCGCTGTGGCACGAAACATGGGGCGCCATTCAGTCAGGGCAGTTGCCCGATCTGGGCTTTTGGAGCTATGTCATCCTGATGGTTTTGGTTTTTGTCGAAGGGCCGGCGGCGACGTTGGTCGCGGCGACCATGGCTGCCAGCGGCATCCTGCGCGCCGATCTCGTCTTTCTGCTTTCAATGACTGCCAATCTACTGGCTGATGTCTTCTGGTATTTGGTGGGATACTTTGGCGGCAGCCGACGCATTTTGCTGCGCATTAGCTTCGTCCGCCGACGCTGGTTTACGATTCGGCGTCTTCAGAGAGATTTGCGGGGCCAGGCGGCCAGAATCTACTTGCTCACCAAACTGTCGATGGGGCTGCTGACGATCCCGCTGTTGATTGCGTCTGGCATGGCGCGTGTGCCGTGGTATCGGCTTGCGATGGTAAGCCTGGTGGTGGAGCCACTCTGGAATGGGCTGTTGGTGCTTGCCGGTCTGCGCCTGGGTGAATACGTCGCTCAGCTCGAACATGGCCTGCAAACATTGGCGCTGGTGGGAACAATTGTCGTCTTTTTCGTATTGCTCATGCTCTACCGTCGGATTTTTGCTCGTCTTGCACAGAAAATGGGCGTCGAAGTCGAGGAGCCTGCTCACCCCACCTCATGAAAAAGACCGCTTTGGCGTCTCGTTTGTAGCCTACATAGTTTCTCGGCTACAACTACAGAACATCTCGCTGTTGGTTTGGCGCCAGCAATCTGGAAGGTGACTGAGTTGCATGACATTTCTGCAGATGATCTCATCATTGATCATTGTTGCCACCTTGATCGGCGTAGCGATCGGAAGATGGCCGTGGCTGCGTATGAACCGCGCCACGATTGCGTTGACCGGCGCCACTGCGTTGATTGCCATCGGCGCAATTCCGCTTGAAGAGGCGTACGCCAGCCTTGACCTCGATACATTGACCCTGCTCTTTGCAATGATGATCATCAACTACAATTTACGGCGCGCCGGCTTTTTCCAAATCGTCGCCAATCGCGTCATCCATCACGCGCACACGCCGCGACAGTTATTGGCGTACATCATTGTGGCGTCGGGCGTGCTCTCAGCGATCTTTCTCAACGACACTATCGTGATCGTTTTTACGCCGTTGGTGCTCGACCTTTGTCTGGCGCTCAACCAGCGCCCGATCCCCTATCTGATCGCACTGGTGACAGCGGCTAACATCGGTTCGGTTGCAACGATTATCGGCAATCCACAAAACATGTTGATCGGCGTGGCGTCGGGCATTTCGTTCAACACCTTCACCGCCTATCTTGCGCCGGTTGCGCTGACGGGAATGCTGGTGATTTGGGTTGTTGTGATGCTGGTGTTTTGGGGTGACCTTCGTGGGCGATTGGTGAAGGAGCCGTTGGTGCGCACCCATACGGAACGATCGCTGCTGCGCAAAAGCCTGATCGCTACGACCGTGATGCTGGCGGGCTTTGTGGCTGGTTTTCCGATCCCTCTGGCGGCGCTGGTCGGTGCGGCGATCTTGCTCATCAGCCGCCGCTTAGAGCCAGAAGCGGTCTTCCGCGAGATCGATCTGTCGCTGCTTGTCTTTTTTGGCGGGTTGTTCATCGTTACGGGCGCCATTGAAAGCGTCGGATTGAGCGAGCGGCTTTTCGAGGTGGCGCAACCGCTGGCGGAGCGGGGCGTCGCTGCGCTCTCGCTGGTGGCTGCGGTTCTAAGCAACCTGGTCTCTAATGTGCCGGCGGTGTTGCTCTTCCGTCCCTACATTCCAGAGTTTCCTAACCCGACGCAGGCATGGCTGACGCTGGCGATGTCGACGACGATGGCAGGCAATCTGACGCTGCTTGGCTCGGTGGCGAATTTGATCGTCGCCGAGATCGCCTTTCGCCGCAATGTCAATCTATCGTTTACGGAATATCTGAAGGCTGGCCCGCTGATTACAGCGATTTCGCTGGCCTTGGGCATACTTTGGCTGACGTTTATATTTGCATAGGATCAACAAGATCACCTGACAGGAGTCGGACAACAAGAGATGACTAGAATCGGTGTTACCCTGCATCCGCCGACATCTCCTGATCGTGAGGAGCTTGACCTGTTGGCGGCGCAAATTGCATCCGGTGTGTGCGCAGCGGGCGGCGAGCCGGTGATGATTCCACACGATCTCGATGAAGCCGTTCTCTACGCCCGCTTTTGCAGCATCGATGGTTTGATTCTTTCCGGCGGCGGCGATGTCGATCCGGCGCTATATGGTGAAAGCGCAATTCCTGCGGTCGGCGGCGTAGACGCGACCCGCGATCACACCGAGCTGCTCCTGACGCGTTGGGCGCTTGCCGAGAAGAAGCCGATTTTTGGCATCTGCCGCGGCCTGCAATTGCTCAACATTGCGTGCGGCGGCGCACTCTACCAGGATGTCAGCCAGCATGTCGGCGCCATGCAGCACGCATATTATCCGAACTATCCGCATGACTTTCTGGCGCACACAGTTTCAATAGCGCCGGGCAGCCGTCTGGCGATGCTTCTCGGCGCGGAGACGGCGCAGGTCAACAGTCTGCACCATCAGGCGTGCCGCATCGTAGCGCCCATTCTTTCTGTGGCTGCGCGTGCGCCCGACGGCATTGTCGAGGCGATCGAGGTTGCGGAGCATCCCTTTGCGCTGGCGGTGCAGTGGCATCCGGAGGCGCTGCCACAGATGGCGGAGTCACGGGCGCTGTTTGGCGCATTGGTGGCTGCCAGCCAGCGCCCGTGACCAATCTATATCTCGCTTGCCGATTCCTGCGCAATCTGCTCCACGACCTGCCGCAGCACTTCGACCGGTTGTGCGCCAGAGACTAGATACCTGTTGTTGAAAACCAGTGCAGGCGCCCCGTTCAAGCCATATCGGCGCGCTATATCGATATCGGCTTGCACCATGCGGTCATAGGTGGGGTCGTCGAGCGCAGCCAGAAATGCACCTCGCTCCATGCCTGCTGCTTCGGCAATCTCCGCCAACACGTTGCGGTCGGAGATGTCGCGCGCCTGCGACCAATAGGCCGCCATGACGCCGTCGTGAAACGCCTGTCCGCAACCGGCGATTTCGGCGTATTTCTCACCGATCAGCGCCGGTCGGCTGTTGACGCCAAAAGGGCCAGGGTTCATTTCACGCTGGTAGCGTTGGCGCGCAATTGCGTAGAGTTGCGGGCGACTGGCTTCGATGCGCGCTCGATATTCCGGCGGCATCGGCGGCGAACCGGCCGGACGCAACTCAAATGAACGCCAACGAATCGAGAGCGGCGCCGATGCATCCATCCATTGGATGCCGCTTATGCGGAAGCTGCAACACCGGCCGATTTTCCCGCAATTTTAGAGATGGTGCGGCGTCATGAGGGTGTTGATTCCGCCGACATCGCCCACCATTGGCAGCAGCGCCAGGCGCTGCGCGACTTTACTCGCCCTGATTTGCTTGCAACCAACCCGTTGCTTCCTCGACCTACCTTTCAACACGTACCGCCACCATCTCAACGCCGGCATCGCCCGGGTAGTCACTGCACTATGGCAGCTTGAGATTGCCCGGCGATAAGACCCTTTTCTCATCCATAGTAAAGACAAGGTGTAGTCACTGCACAAATTCGGCAGGAATTCGGCAGCGTTTTGGCTGGAGACTGCCCCACGGCCCTGCTATCTTGTTGGGCATAGAGAACTATGCAGCGGGACAGATGCATCAGATGCATCTTCCCTTTACCAACGGAGGCAAACATGAAAATGCAAGCTGGATCGAACACGGCGATTGTCATTGGCGGCAGCATTGCCGGTTTACTGACAGCACGCATGTTGGCGGAGCGGTTTGATCACGTTACGATCTTGGAACGGGACCACCTGCCCGAAACTGTCGAGAATCGAAAAGGGGCGCCACAGGGACGCCATGCCCACGCATTGCTTGGTCGTGGTCATCAGATCATGGAGCAGCTGTATCCTGGACTGACTGAGGCGTTGGTTGCGCAAGGTGCGGCATTGGGCAATGGCCGCTTTTATTCAGGCGGGGGCTATTTCGCCCGCCCCCAACGCGCTGCGCACAAACTCTATGTCAGCCGCCCATGCCTGGAGCTGGCGATCCGTTCGCGCACGCTGGAAATTGCCAATATCAGCCTGATCGACAATTGCGATGTGCTCGGCTTGACTGCAACGGAGGACAATGCCCGCATCACCGGAGTGCGTATGATCAGACGTCGGCCAGGTTCAGCTGCGGAGACTCTGGAGGCGGCGCTGGTGATCGATGCCAGCGGGCGCGGTTCGCGCACGCCCGTTTGGCTCGAGTCCCTTGGTTACGCCAGACCCCCTGTCGAGATCGTCGAAGTCGATATGGGCTACGCCAGTCGGCTCTATGAACGTACGCCTGAGCATCTGGATGGCGACCTTATGGTTAACCTGGCGCCGACGCCGGATTTGCCAATCGCCTGCGGCATGCTTGCGCAAGAAGGCAACCGCTGGCTTGTCACACTTGCCGGTTACTTTGGCAACTATCCGCCCCTCGACGAAGCGGGGTTTCTGGAGTTCGCCCGTCAGCTTCCCACACAGGACGTTTATAATGTCATCAGCACAGCCAGACCGCTCAGCGAACCGGTCGCTTTTCGCTTTCCCTCCAATCAGCGCCGACGGTACGAAAAGTTGGAGGCTGTTCCAGAAGGTCTTTTGGTGATAGGGGACGCGCTGTGCAGCTTCACCCCAATTTATGGGCAAGGGATGAGCACTGCAGCCATGGAGGTCGAAGTATTGCAGCACTGCCTGCAGGAAGGGGGCGTCGGTCTGGCGAAACGTTTCTACAAGCAGGTTGCGAAGGTCATCGACATCCCGTGGGCATTGACCGTGGGCAATGACCAGCGCTTGTTGAAGACGCCGCAACCGCTGCCGAAGCGTATTCTCGGTTGGTACATCGCCAGGTTCCAGGTCGCGGCGCGTCGCGATCCTGAACTTGCCCTGGCCTTTCAGAAGGTTGGCAATCTTTTCGCCGCGCCGACATCCTTGCTACACCCTCGACTCGTGTGGCGGGTGTTCAAGGGAACTCTTCGTCGTCTTGGCGGCGAGCCGTCGCCGCCGCCATCCAGGGTTGAGCCTGCCACACACCCGACTGCCAAATGAAGGTTTGGGGCGCCTTGAGAAAGGGTTGCGTCCATCACCTGACCCAATTATACTTAATTGCAGCAAAGGTTTGACACCAATGGAATCTAATCGTGGCTCGCTTAAGAGACCGACTGGCGACGATCAGGCGCAGCCGTTTTGTTGGCCGCATTACTGAGCTAGAGCTTTTTCGCGTCGCACTCAGCCGTGAAGTTCCCGACTTTACTGTGCTGCATATTTACGGTCCTGGCGGCATGGGCAAGACGACATTGCTGCGCGAGTACGCGCAGCTGGCGGCGGAGGCGGGGTGCATCCCGGTCACGCTCGACGCCCGCCATCTTGACGCCTCGCCCGGCGGCTTTCTTGCTGCACTGCATACGGCGCTGAATCTGCCGCCGGAGCAGGCGCCGCTGGACGCCGCAGCGACCATGTCCGATCTGGTTCTCCTTATCGACACCTACGAATTGCTGGCGCCGCTGGATTCCTGGCTGCGCGATCTGTTTCTGCCACAGTTGCCGGAACGCGCCCTCGTGGTCATGGCCGGACGCCAGCAACCTGCCGTCGCCTGGCGCGCCGACGATGGCTGGGGCGCACTGACGCGCATTATCTCGCTGCGCAACCTGCGTCCCGACGAGAGCGCAGCGTATTTGATCGGTCAGGGCGTGCCGGCGGAGGAAGTGGATCGTGTGCTCGATGTGACGTATGGTCATCCGTTGGCGCTGTCGCTCGTTGCCGATCTCTTTCGACAGAACGCCGCGCTGCGCGCGTTTGATCTGCAACGCGCGCCCGACATTGTGCGCACGCTGTTGGAACGCTTCATCGTGGAGGTGCCCAATCCTATCTTTCGCCAGGCGTTGGAAGTCTGCGCACATGCTTTCACCACCGACGAAAGCCTATTGGCGCACTGTCTGGGCGCCGAGCACAGCTACGCCGCGTTTCAGTGGCTGCGCAATCTTTCCTTCATCGAGCAGGGCCCGTTCGGCCTTTCCCCACACGATCTGGCGCGCGAGGTGCTGGAAGCCGACCTGCGCTGGCGCAACCTGCCGCGCTTTCGAGAAGTGCATTTTCAGGTGCGCACCTACATCATCCAGCGGATCATGGCGACGACGGGGCTGGCGCAGCAGGCTGCCATCTTTGCTCTGCTCTTTCTACATCGCAACAACCCCTTTATGCGCCCGTTTTACGAGTGGCAAGCCTTCGGCCAGCTCTACATCGACGCCGCTCAACCTGCCGACGAGCTGATCATCGAGCAGATGGTGTTGCGTCATCAGGGCGAAACAACGTTGGCGATCACCCGACACTGGTTTGCACGCCAGCCACAAGGTTTCTTCGTCTTCCGCGCCGCTGGCAATACCATTGCCGGTTTCTGCCACGTTGTGGAGCTTGGTCAGGTGACAGAGGAAGATATCGCCGTCGATCCTGCGCTGGCTCCGGTGCTGTCTCATGTACAGAGCGCAGTGGCGCCGCGCCTGGGCGAGGCAGTGATTTTCTTTCGCAACTGGATGGATGCAGAGGCGTACCAACTGTCGCCCGTCATCTTCAACATGGCGGCCATGGTCAGCGTGCGCATCTTTTTCAACATGCCCCACCTTGCTTACACGCTGATTGCCCAGGCATTCAGTGAACGCTATGCCGATATGTTTGAGTACCTGCGCATGCCAGCTGCGCCCGACGCCGCCTTCACGATGGATGGACAACGCTTTGGCGTCTTTGTGCACAACTGGCGCGCCGAGCCGGTGCTCGCCTGGATGGAGGTCATGGGCGAGCGCGAACTGCTCGACGAGATTGTGGCGCTGGAGACGCTGCCGCACACGCCGCAGCCGGTTGCCCTCTCCGAGCCGGAGTTCGCCGAAGCCGTGCGCCAGGCGCTGCGCGATGTGCACCGTCCCGACCTGTTGGCGCAGAATCCGCTGCTGCGTTCGCGCTGCGTGCGCGACTCCGCTGACCAAGAGCCAACGCCCGCCACGCTCCAGGCGTTGCTGCGTGAAGGCGCCGAAGCGCTCACAGCCACACCCAAATTACAGAAGTTGCACAAAGTCCTCTGGCACACTTTCTTCGAGCCGGCGCCCACCCAGGAAGCCGCCGCCGAATTGCTCGACCTGCCCTTCAGCACCTACCGCTACCAACTAGGCAAGGCAGTGGAGCAGGTCACGAGGTGGCTGTGGCAGCGGGAAGTGTATGGAAGGGAGTAGGTGATTGGTGCGATTCTCTACCGCCGTCGAGAATCGCATGCAGGGTCTGCTCCAGATCGACCAACGTTGCAGCCGCATCGGCGTCTTCGTAGAGGATGCGGGCGACTGCCGCCGCATAGGCGTTGGACACCTGAGGATAGCGCGCCCGGGCGATCAGTGCTGGGCGAATCGCCAGCCCACCGTGCTCGACCAACGCCAACACCTCGCGATAGAGTGGAGAATGCGCCTGCACTGCCGGGTCGTCGTACAGTGCGCGCAGCGCCGGTGGGATCGGATGCTTCGACAGCGCATGTGCGCGCTGCGTCGAGAGCGCGCATGTCTCCTTGATCAACTTGACGGCGTCGGCCAGGGCATGGGTGTTGAGGCGCACGGTCAGCGGCCAGATGCCCAGTGTGCCGGCGTGACCTGTGGCGCCGCGCGGCAGCACCGTGACCCCGGTGAGATCGCCGATCTCAGGCGCTTCCAGCAGAGGATGACCGACTGCCCAAGAACGCATGAAGGCAGCGTTGCCGGCTCGCCAGGCGTGCTCCGTCGCGAGTTCGTCTGTCATGTGCATGTGAGACGGAGAAATGGAGCCAATCCACCGCCGCGCTCGCTCCAGGGCGTGGACAGTCTGGGCGTTGTTGATCGTCACCTGCCCCCCTGCTGCCAGGATCAGGCCGCCGCCTTCGGCATGCTGCCACTCCAGCGCATTGCAGGTCAACTGCTCGGCGCAGTAGCCTTGCCATAGATAGCCCCAAAAATCCCTGGCGCCGGCGGCGCGCTCTTGCGCCTGAATCTCAGCTGCCATCTGTTCCAGTTCAGCCCACGTGCGCGGTGGGCTGCTATACCCATACCGCTCCAGCAGGTCGCGGCGGTAATAGAGCACACCGATGTTCAGCATGTGGGGCATGCCCAGAAAGCGCCCATCGACCGAGCAGCTTGCAACCAGCTCCGGCAGCAGTTGTGCGCGTTCTTCGGCCAACGCGCCGGTGAGATCGGCGACCTCAGCGGCCATCTCTGGCAGCCAGATCACGTCCAGGGGCGCCACATCCTGCCGCGCCATGGCTTCCAGGGGCATTGCGTTTGACCGCTCCTCGCGCAGGCTGCGAATCAGCTCGACATCCTGCCGCACTATCACCGCCAATGCCTCCTGCTCTTTCGGGGTCTGTGACGGTTGCAGCGCGGGCAACTCGTTGATGAAGCCGAACTCGAAGGTGCGTAGACGCATTTCGGCCGCGTTCAAGGCATTCTCGACGGCGACTGCGTCCGGTTGGCTGGCGGTTTGCTGCCAGATGAAGTGCAGGTGGCCGCGCAGACTCTGGAAGTAGCCGCGCAGGTCGGGCGTGTTGGTCAACCGCAGGAAGATTTCGCGGCGCGTGCCCTGGGCCAGGTTGACATAGTAGTCTCTGTAGCGCACGAAAGCCGCCTCCGCTGCGCCGGGCGTGGCATTCAGTTTCTGCTCGGCCAGGCGTCGAATGACCTCGTGCAGCACATAGCGATCCACGCTCGCCAGCCGGATCAGCGATTTATCCACCAGCCGGGTGAGGCTGACCGAGGTGGCGTCGGCGATGGCCTGGGCCGCCTCCAGGGTGAATTCGCCGCGCAGGATGGAGAGCACCGCCAGCACGCGCTGTTCTTCAGGCGCAAGCGTGCGCCATGACGCCTCAAAGCTGGCCTGCAGACTGCGTTGGCGGGCAGGCAGGTGCTGTGGCGCCGCCGCCTCCAGCCGATCCAACCCGGCGGCCAGCTCGTTGGCGATCAGTTCGCAGGGCAGCCGGCCCAGTTGCGCTGCAGCGAATTCGATGCCCAACGGCATCCCGCCCACCAGTTGACAGATGCGGACGACATGGGGCAGTTCCGCACGCTGCAGCGGATAGCGCGGGCGGGTGCGTCGGGCAAGTTGCAGGAAAAGCTGCACTGCGCCGTAGTCCCCTAGCCGGACATCGTCGATGGTGAGCGGATAAGTCAATTCCTGCACGTCATAGCGCCATTCCCACGGCACGACCAGCGCCTCACGCGTGGTGACGATGCAGACCAGACTGGGATTGGCGCTCAGCATCGCTTCGAGCACTCCGGCGCCGTCGGGCAGCAGGTGCTCGAAGTTATCCAGCACGAGCAGGATTCGGCCGCGTAGTCGCTGCAAAGCGGCGTCGGGAGCGCTCCCCGGCGGTGTGCTCAGGCCGAATGCAGCAGCGGCAACCGCCGGTATATCACGCGCCTGTTGAAGACTTGCCAGCGACGCCAGCGCCACGGCGGAAAACTCGCCCTGCAGCCGATGCGCCAACGCCAGCGCCAGTCGCGTCTTGCCGATGCCTCCCGGCCCAACAATGCTCACCAGACGGCAATCTGGTTCGGTCAGCAGGTCGGTGAGTTCCGCCAATTCCCGGTCGCGTCCGACGATCGGCGTCAGCTCGGCGGGCAGGTGTGGCTCCAACGTCGCCCCGGTTCTGCTATCGGGGGTGACGTTGACCGGCAACGGCGTCGGTTGAGTCGCAATGAAGCGGCCATCACGGATTTGCAGATACAAATCGGTGGTTTCGGCGCCTGGTTCGACGTTCAGCTCAGCGGCCAGGCTGGCGACGCATAGTTCGTACTGCCGGAGCGCTGCGCTGCGCGCCCCAGCATTGGCCAGCGTCAGCATCAGTTGTCGATGTGTTTCCTCACGCCACGGTTCAAGCGTGAGGATATGCTGCAGACAGGCGATTTCGTCGGCGCTTGCGTTCTGTTGACGGTGCAACTGCGCCAGCTCTGTCAGGATGCGCACCGCTGCGCCGCGCAGACGTTCCTGGGTGTGATAGAGCCAGATGTCGAAGTCAGGCGCATTGCGAACAACGAAGCCGCTGAGAAACTCACCGCGATAGAGGACAATGGCGGCTTTCATTTGGTCCGCATTTCCGGCGTGCACGTTTTCCAGGGCGCGCTGCTCGAAAGCGCGCACATCGCACTGCACCTGTTCCTGCGCCAGGCTCACATAGTCGCGTTCGGTGTTGATCAGGGAACCCAGGGAATTGCGGAGTGTGGCAAGCGTCTTGCGTAGATTGCCGCGCGCGGCGGCGTCGGTCAGATCGCCCCAGAGCAGCAGCGCCAGCGATGTGCGCGAGTGCGGCTGCCCTGTGACGGCCAGATAGTAGAGCAGCGCCAGGTCCTTCGCCAACAGATCACCTGTGGGCGCCGCACCATCGATGGTGATTTCTGGCGGGCCGAACAGCTTCAGTTCGAGCATTGGCGTCTCATCTGAAAAGCGCACGAAAAATCCGCGCTCAGCGCACGCGTGTCGTCTTCCTGTACACGTTTCCTCCACGCACCGACTGCTATGCTGGAGGTAGGAATCGGAACAGTTCTATAGCAGGGAGAGCATCATGAACACCATTTCCAGACGTATCGTTTGCACTGTCGTAGCTGCGTTGATCCTGGCTGGCCTGCTAACCGGCGCCGTATTTGCTCAGGATGCGCCCGACGCCTTGCCTGAGACTGGCGCCGCCAATCTTGCTAACCAGTATATCACGCAATTGGACGAGTTGCGCATGTTGGGTGCGGCGTCCACCAGCCGCAGCTATCTGGCGCACCCGCAGGTGTATGAGTTTTCGAGCGACCTGCAGCGGCTGAACGCTGCGGCAGCCGACCAGGGCCTGTGGGCGTACATCCACAGCGCCGCCAACGCCTACGTGACTACGCTGGATCAGCTGCGCAACATGCGGTAGAGGTGAGATTGCGCCTAACTTATCCAATCAGGGATCAACTGGGCTTCCTTCCCAGTTGATCCCTGATTGTTTCAAGGTAGTGTTCGTGCTTCTGAAAGCTATCTTTGCCCCTCTTGTTCCCTATAGGCCGTCATCAAAGCGCGATGGGTGGCGACTGCAGTCAAGAAACGCTGGCGGCTTTCCTCGTCCAGCGAAGCGGCGTCCTGGTGGAGCAGGTCATAGCCCTGTTGTAGGATCGTGGCAGCGCGTGGGTCGTCATTGGCGGCGAGGACGCGGTGACAGATCAGGTAGATGAAAAATGGGTTGTTGTAGCCGGCGTGTGGCTGCACTGCCAGAACAGGTAAAATCGCTTCGACTTGCGTCTGCGCTGTGACCAGGTCGCCCTGCGTCAGGGCAATCTGCGCCAGATCAGCTTGCGGTTCCGCCGCCAACGCCGCGTTGCCGAATTGTTGAAAGGCGTCGAGTGCGAACTGGAAGGCTGCCGCCGCCCTATCCCACTGCCCCACTGCCGCACGCGTGTGGCCCAGGATCAGGGCGGTGTCAATCAGCCGGAACAAGATTTCGCCGCCTTGCTCGTTTAGCTGGCCGGCCTGTTCGGCAGCATGGAGCGCCATTTGCTGATCACCCGTAGCCTGCGCAAGTATCGCTGCGGCCAGGCGCTCATACAGTTGACACTCTCTGGGGAGTTTGATACGCCCTGAGAGTTTCGTCAATTGCTCGTAGCATTGCGTAGCCGTCGCCTGGTCGCCCATCTGCACATACAGGCGGATGAGCGCCACCAAAATGAGCGCCTCATCAAGAAAGACTTTTCCCCTTTAAATGGTGGAGTAGCTGGCGGCGCTCGCACTCGGGCTAGATCGGTGCACTCTGCAAGCACACCTCGTAGAGATCGCGGGCAGGCGGGCGGGCGCATAGCTGTTGCACGCGAGCAAACTGTTCCTGAAAGCGATTGCTTTGCTCGTTGTTCTGCAGGTCGGTCATGCTCTCCCACAGACCGATTGCCAGGACTCTGTGGGCGGCGCTATCGCTCAGCATCGTGATCAAGCGGCAACCCGGCTGCTGTTGCATCAGTGGGATGATCGAGTTGGCGGCGATGTGAATGAGCTCGTCGAGTTTGCCAGCCTGAAGTTGAAAGCTGATGACTTGTGCGACCATCGTTGTGGCTCCTTTCCGTGCGCATGGCGAACAGTGCGTGGCGAACAGTGCGTGGCTGACAGCACAGGGGCGCTGCGTACAGCGATCACTTCTCCAAGATCTCTTTCAGCCTTTGCAGACTCACTGCACACGCCTGTTCCAGACCGCCATCGCCGGCGGCATTGACCATACGGGCGGCGGTGGCAGTTTGGGGCCGATAGCAAAAGCGTTGGGTAAGGCGCGTGCTCTGCTGTTGTGGCAGCAGGGTGATCTCCCACTCAGCGCGGTTGAACCAGCCATCGCCCTTACGCAACCCGGCCTGCCAGGCAATGCGCACGCCCGGCTCCAACGCCGTGATCTCGGCTTCACTGTTTGGCTTCACGCCGCTCAGCACGCCGGCCATGAAGTAGCGCATCATGTTGAGCTTGCGCAGCAGGGGCACGGGCGGCGCGCTCTCTTGGGTGATGAAGATCGTTCCGACGCCGATGGCGCCTGGCGTTGCCTGAGTTACTTTCGACAGGTTGGCAACCCACTCAGGATGACAGGTGAAGTCGACCAGATAGTCGTAGATCACCTGCGCCGGTTGCTTGATCAGAACCGACGTTTCGCCGCAGATTTCGGCTAGCGCCGCCGTTGCACTTTCTTTCCGTTCTTGCACCATGATCACGGTCTGTCTCCTTTGTGAAATCGTACGCTCGGCTCCGGTGGTTGGTCGTTAAGCGGGCAGCGCACCCAGCTGGCGCATCAGCCCCATCTGATCAAAAACGGCCCGCAATCGATAGACTTTCCCGTCCCTGAGAGAGAGGATGGCGATGGCCGGCACTGCCACTTCCCGACCAGTGGGCGGTATTCCCGCAAAGTCGCCGGTTTGGGCGCCATGCAGAGTGAAATGCACCGTGACTTTGTCGGCTTCGGCCACCGTCTCTTCGATGCGGTGATGGAGATTGGGGAACGCGCGGTAGAACATGGCGCCGAATTGACTGTGGCCTTCTCTGTCCATCGGCGGAAAGCCTGCAATCTCGGCTTGATAGTCGGCTGCGCACAGGTCTGCAGCTAACGCCCCTTGCTGGCGATCCTGCTCGGCGAAGAATCGAATTCCTATTTCCTTGATGTGTGTGTAGGACATAGTTTCCTGGCTCCTTGTGCTGAATCTGGATGTTGGCGTGTCGGCCTCGATGTCGACTTGCTGAGCACAAGATAGCGGAGTTTGTTGCAGGGCGGCATCGTGAGAACTACCGATTCGGCTGGCCACGGCATACGTAGGTTTTGCCTGAACACCGTCCGTAGCTGAAGGGCAATCGATGATAGCGGCCTAGCGCAGGAGCTTTTGTTCCACCACCCACGCTGCAATCTGGCTGCGCGAGGAGAATCCCAACTTGTTGAGGATATTGCCAACGTGAGTGCTGGCGGTGCGTTTGCTGAGTACGAGCATCTCGGCGATCTCACGGTCGCTCCTGCCCTGGGCAACCAGCGCCGCCACCTCAAGTTCGCGCGCGGTCAAGCCAGCGTGCGTTCGCCGGGCAATCGCCACTGGGGGGTGCATGGCGGAATGGATGGGTAGAGAGCTTGCAGCATGCGACAGGAAGGCGTCGTGCAACGGTGGATCGGGCAGCGTGGCGGCCAGGGCGTCGATCAGCGTGCGGGCAGCGGCGATATGGGCGTCCGCGCCATCGCTGTCACCCAACGCGGCGGCCAATTCTGCCAACGCCGCTTCGATTCGCCACAGAAGCGGGCGCGCGCCCAGGTCAGCTGCACTACGCTGGGCAGTCAGCAAGGCGTCGGCGCTGGCGTCAAACCGTCGTTGCCTGAGCAGCCCGACGCCGCGCAAAAAATGGAGGCGCGGCGTCACGACGGCGTTGTCGTCGGCGCCTGCCTGCGCCCACGAAATCAACGCGTCGCTGATCGCACATGCCCGCGCCGCGTCATTGCGGGCCAACGCCAGTTCCGCGCGCACTGCCCAACTGAGACGCTGCGTGAGCGGAAACGGGTCATCCCCTGGGGTGGCTGGCAGCGGAGGCTCGCCAAACGTGGCTGCCAACAACCTGTCCGCCTGGTCGAACGCCTGGCGACGCACATGGGTCAGCGCCAGCCAGGAAGCAGCGTTGCGGGTGCTAAAGGCGATGTTCCCATGACGCGCCCATGTCACTGCGTCTTCCAGGTGTTGCTGCGCCAGGGCGTACTGACCGAGATCGAGATAGAGCGTCCCCAGCGCCATGCTCGCCACCGTTGCCCAACTGTGCTCGACCTCCTGGGTGATCTGCAGCGCGCGTTGGGCCAGGGTCAGCGCTTCGCCGTAGACGCCGGCTGCGCTGTAGGCGAAGGACAGGGCAAGCATGGCAAAGGCTTCACCTGGTCGCCACTGGATGGCGTGGGCAAGCTGCAACGCTTCCTTGCCGGCGTCGATACAGCGCGCCAGCGGCGCAACGGCCACCATGACATTCAGCGCCGTCGGTCCTCCAAAGGCCAGCCAGGCAAGGCTGGAGGTGAGGCTGCGCCGGTCGCCGACTGCGCGGAAATGTTGGGCTGCCTGTGTGTAGAGCGCCATGCCCAGACGCAGATCGCCGCCCAGGTGAGCGGCGCCTGCCAGCAGGTCGAGGGTAGCTGCAACGCCCGCCTGGTCTCCCATCTGCTGGAAGATCGCCAATGCCTCTTCATGATACCGTTGCCCTGTGCGTGGGTCATCCATGTTGACGCGCCAGTTGCCGACGCGATTCAGCGTGCTGCCCAACGCGGCTGGATCGTCCAGCGTCCTGGCAGCAGCCAGCGCTTCCTGGAAATAGGCGCCGGCGCGAGCGAAGTCGCGGCTGGTCCACAGGAAGCCCAAAGCGAGCAGTGACTGCCAGAGCGTGCGGGGATCGTCAGCAGCCTGCGCTGCAGCCAGCGCAGCTTCCAGATCGGCGCGGGCGGCGGCGAAGTCCCCCAACATCTCATATGCCTGTCCGCGAGCGCGTAATAGCGCTGCGTCCACAGGCAGGCCAAGCTGGGTCATGGCATGGAGCGCGCGCGTAAATTGCTCTACAATTGCGCTGGGCGCCTGGAGCCGCTGCGCCTCCTCGCCGGCGCAGCGAGCGTAGTGCAAGGCCTTGTCCCATAGCGCAGCCAACTCGCAGTGGTAGGCCAGGCTGGCGCACCGTGATGAGGTCGCCACCCCTCCACTCTGTCCCTTCTCGCTCTCCGCCATGCCTTCCAGCGCCACCGCCACGGCGTGGTGAAGCAGCCGTTGTTCGCGCGCCAGCAGTGTGTTGTAGATGGCCTGGCGGGTGAGGGCGTGACGAAAGGCAAAATGATCGGGCGCCTCCTCGGTGATGAGTTGCGCTGCGATTCCCTCTTTGAGCAGCAGAATCAGCGCGTGCTCATCGCACCTGCTGGCGGCTTGCAGCAGGTCGAAGCGCCATTGCTGCCCAATCACTGCGGCCAGCGACAGCAGCTCACGCGCGGGCGGCGTCAGGTGCGCCACTCGCTGTTGGACGGCCACCTGCACCGTGCGTGGAATCTGAAGCTGGCTGAGCGGCTTGCGTCCCCAATGGCCGCCTAGTTGAAAGATGTCACCTTCGGTCACGCAGGTCTTGAGCACTTCTTCCACGAAAAAGGGATTGCCATCGGTCAGCGCGTAGAGCGCCTCGACAAAATCAACTTGCGGCGCGCGCGTCAAGCCGAAGATGGCGCCAACCATGTTGGCAGTCTCTGGTTGGCTCAACCGCACCAACGGCATCTCGCTTGCCAGGCGTTCGCGATCCAGCGCGGCCAGGAGCCGTCCCAGTCCAGGGCCAACTTCATCGCTGCGATAGGTCAGCAGCAGGAGCACCGGTCTGTGGGCAAGCTGGCGCGTGCAGAAGAGCAGGAAGTCCAGGGTCACATCATCGCACCAGTGCAAGTCCTCGAAAATGAGCAGCTTCTCTGCGCTGAACAAGCGCTTCGCCAGTTGCTCGAAGAGGCGGCGCGTCGCCTGGTCGGGCGGCTCGTCGGCGTCACCAGCCCGACCCCTGAGACTGGCAAGCAACTCCGTCGGCAAGGCGATTTCGGCAGAGGGCGAACGCCACAGTTCGAGTAGAGGGGCGTAGGGCAGTGTGCGGTCGGTCTCGAAGCAACGCCCTTGCAAGACCTGTAGCCCCAACGCCGCCGCGTGGCGCTTCACCTCCCCCACCAGCCGCGATTTGCCGATCCCCGCCTCGCCGCTGATGAGCGCGATCTGGCCTTGACCGGCGCGCGCTCGATCCAACAGACGCACTAAGGCGGCAAGTTGGGCATCGCGACCGATCAGGACGGGGCAAAGGATAGGACGCGTCATGGGTTCAAGCATCAAAACTCCGTCCCTTCGTTGCAGTCAACGCCACTGCTTTATGCGTTTAACTTTATATGCTTAAACAGTCGAGCAGGTTGATCGCCAGATCAGCAACGTCATGCAGAGTCAGATTCATGGTCTTGTTTGCTTCGCTTGAAGCAGGCAGCGCGGCAAGCTCGCTGCGGCGCTGCTCGCCCACGTCAGGACGGGCCAGCAGCCAGCCGATCAGCGGCGCGACATCGGGCGACGCCTGCAATGCCAGCAGACGCGCAGTTGCGCACAGCGCGTCGAGCAGGACGGGCGTTTCCTGCGCGGCGGCGGCGATGCGTACAGCCTGGCGCAGATGGCTGGCGGCGGCGTCCGCCTGCCCCAGCGCAGTCGCCGTCTGTCCCAGCCGATAGTGGCTGTCCGCCTCGCCCGAACGGAAGCCGATCGACTGGCTGAGGGCAAGGGCGCGGGCGAAGGCTGGCTCTGCGCCCAGAGAATCGCCTTGCGCCACCGCCAGCCCGCCCAACGTCAGCAAGCCCTGAATCCGACCGTAGACGCTGTCTAGCGCCTCGTAGACGCGCAGCCCGCGTTCAGCGTAATGACGGGCGGCGGCGTAATCGCCCAGTTCGCGCGTGATGAGTCCCAACGCCGTCAACAGATGAGCGATGGTCTCCGGGTCGCCCACTTGCTCCGCCAGCGCCAGCCCGGCCAGACAGCGCGCGTGTGAACCGGCGAGGTCTCCCCGATAGTAGTCAAGCGCGCCCAGCTCCAGCAACGTGACGGCCTCTCCCCAACGGTCGCCCGCCGCGCGCCGCAGTTCCAGGCTGGAGGAGAGCAAGGCAGCGGCGGCGGCGTAGTCGCCGCGCGAGACATAGACCTGCCCCAGATAATGACGCGCCGTGGCAACATTTTCCGGCGCCGTCGTTTCATCGAGGTTGCGCAGGGCGCATTGCAGCAAGTCTTCCGCTTCGTCGAAGCGCGACAACAAGAACAGGAACTTCGCCTCGCGCGTGCATAGTTCCGCCAACGCCAGCCGCTGCCCATCAGCCGGCGCGACGTTTGCTTCCAGCGCTTGGCGCGCCAGGCGGAACAACTCCAGCCCTTCCACCAGCCAACTGCGCAGCACAAAGAAGTGATACAGCCCGCCCGCCGCTGCGTACAGGGAAGCGGCGTCCTGCTGCGCCGTCGCTTCTGTCCAGGCGCTGCGTACATTGTCGATCTCGACGGCAATCTCTGTCAGCGCTGCGATCTGTTCGCGGCTTCTCAGGCGCGACGTCTGCGTGTGCAAAAACTGGAGATAATGGAGTGCATGGCGTTTCTGCACTTCGGTGGCGTTGGGCAGGACGCGCAGTTGCTCTGCAGCAAAGTGGCGCATTACTTCGTGCAAGTCGTAGCGCTCGTGCTCGCCTCGACGCACCAGGGATTTATCGACCAGCCCAGCCAGCGTCGGCGCGCGCACGCCCGCGATCTCGGCGGCTGCCTGGCGTGTAAAGCTGCCAGGAAAGATCGCCAGTTGCGCAAATGCAGCCTGTTCCACCGGATGCAACAGCCGCCATGAATGGTCGAACGCAGCGCGCAAGCTGCGCTGGCGCGGAGAAACATCGCGCTGCGTCGTGGTGAGAAAGTCCAGATTGCCAGCGATTGCGTCGGCAATCTCCTGGCAGGAAAACTGATTCACCCAGGCCGCCGCCAGCTCGATGCCGAGCGGTAGCCCGCCCACAAGGCTGCAAATGCGCACAGCGGCGGCGCGATTGTGCGGCGTCAGGACAAAGTCCGGCTGTACGCGACGCCCGCGACGCACAAACAACTCCACGGCGGCATAGTTTTCCGGCGCAGGATCGTCATGCGCTGGAACCGGCAATCCGCCGAGCTGAGTCACCTGCTCCGCCTGCAAATTGAGCCGTTCGCGCGAGGTCGCCAGCAGCTTCACATCGGGCGCGGCGGCGAGCAGTTCGCCAAACCAACCGATGTCGTCGAGCAGGTGCTCCAGGTTGTCGAGCACGAGCAGCACTTCGCGCGGGCGCAGGAACTCGATCACCTGATGGCGCAGGTTGCCGACGGCGACGGGCATCTGCAAGGCAGTGGCCAGGCTGGCGACGAGCGCCTCCGGTTCGGCAGGATTGACCGCAGCCAGCGAAACGAACCAGACGCCGTTGAGAAAGACAGGAACCAACGACGCGGCCACCTCCAGCGCCAGCCGCGTTTTGCCGCTGCCGCCGGCGCCGACGATGGTCAGCAGACGGCAAGACGGCATGAGCAATCGCCGCCGGATCGTCTCGATCTCAGCAGTGCGACCGACGAAGCCAGTCAAGGCAGCGGGCAGATTGTGGCGCGGCCCGGCTTGCGCCGAGCGAATGCGGGTGTAGAGCGCTGTCGTCTCCTCGGCCGGTTCGACGGCGAACACTTCCTGCATCAAGGCGCGGCAGCGCTGATATTGCGTCATAGCGGCGCTGTACTGGCCGGTGCGCGCCAGCCCCAGCATCAACTGACGATGCCCTTCCTCGCGCCACGGGTCGAGCGCCAGCAGCCGCGTGGCCGCGTCGATAGCAGCCTGGTAATCCGCCTGGGCAAGGCAGTCTTCCGTGAGCTGATGAAACGCCTGCAGCGCCAGCTCGCGGTAGCGCGTGCGCTGCGCCAGCAGCCATTCCTCAAATTCAGGCGCATCGCGCACCAGGAAACCCTCCAGAAAGTCGCCGCGATAGGCGTCGACGGCTGCCTGTAAGTGGGTGATACGCTCCGCCCCGTCTGTGCGTCGGGATGCGCGCAGCGCGCTCTCAAAGGCTGCAATATCGGAGGCGGCCGGTGCATCGGTGCGCAGGGCGACGGTGTCGCGTGTGATCTCCAGGAATGGGGCGAGTGCCTTGCGCAGGCTGGTCAACGTCTGGCGCAGGTTGTTTTTGGCGTCAGCGTCGCCCATCTCGCCCCAGAAGAGGGCAGCCAGCAGATCGCGCGAGGCAGGTCGTCGGCTGACGGCCAGGTAGGCGATCAGGGCTGGCGCTTTGGTGGAGATAAAGGCAGTGAGCGCCGCGCCATCGACGTGTAGCTCCAGACCGCCAAACAACCGGATTTCCAGATTGGCTGTCATCATTCGCCCATAACAAATGATCTCTAAATGATTGCCTGCCAGAATGGGCGTAGCGTAGCACAGATGGCAGGAATGGTGAAACCATGCCAAACAGCCCAGGGAGACCCACCATGCACTATCACAGTTTCATCCTGACGTTGTGGCGCGAGCCAGAAGGGTTGCCCAACGCCCCACCCGTCTGGCGCTACGCGCTGGAGAATCCACACACTGGCGAACGCATCGGTTTTCGCAGTGTGGCGGAACTGACCCGCTTTCTCAACCAGTGGGTGGCGCTACTGCCGCCCTCGACTGATGATCAAACATAGAGAAAGGAGAACTCCAATGGAACGACGCATCATCAATCCCTGGACCTGGCAGGACGAATTCGGCTACGTGCAAGCCAACGAAATCAGCGGTGCACAGCGCATCCTCTACTGCTCCGGGCAGGGCGCTAACGACGCGACCGGCGCGGCGGTGCTGGCGGGCGACATGCGCGGTCAGATCGGCCTGACCCTGGACAATCTGGAGGCTGTGTTGTCGGCGGCCGGCTACAGCTTTGCCGATATCGTGCGGCTGAACATCTACGTGACCGACGTGGATCAGTTTTTTGCCCACTACGACGCCTTCATCGGGCGGCTGGCGGAGGCAGGCTGTCGCCATACGGGATCGCTGATCGGGGTGGCGCGCCTGGCCTTCCCAGAAATGATGATCGAGATTGAGGCGACGGCAGTGGCTTGATTTTGGGCTGGCTTGCCTATCGCAGTCCACGCCTGAGCAAAGGCATCGGCATCGCTGCGCTGTTGACTGGGGCGCTCAGCCTGGCCATGGTTCCGTTCATACTGGCTGGAGCGGCGGAGCTGGTTGGGCTGCTCAACCTGCTGTTGAGCCTGCCATATCTGGTCTGGCTGGGATGGCTTGGGTGGCATCTGCTCAGCCACAGCGCGATGGTGGTGCAGGCGACGTGAAGTATAGTGCTGCGGGTGAAAGACCAATGCGCCTGAGCCAGCAGGAAGCCGCAAAGCTTACTGCTGGCCGTCTACTGAAAACGACGCGTCGCGTCAAAAGTCAACGCTGCGACAGCCATTGGATTGAAATTAGGTGTTGTAGCTTGGCGAATTCAGGATCGCCAGTCAACAAGGTGGCCTGTCGTTGCTGAGCCAGGGAAACAGCAAAAGCATCGGCATAGGAGATTGGATAGTGCGCCTTCAAGTGAGCGGCAGCCAGAACATGGGTGCGGTCAACTTCCACGATCTCGATCGGCAATTGATCAAGCATGCCAATCATCATCTGTGCCTGAAGTAGACCACGTTCTCGCTCGACGATGTAGAGGCATTCACCGTAGTTGATGAGCGAGAATAGCACCTGGTTGGCTCCCTGTTTTGCGTTCAGCAGGATTTCCTCCACCAGCGCAGCGCCAGCCTCATTCTCCAGATACGCTAACAGGGCAAAACTATCCAACACGTAGCAGGCAGCGCTATCGCTCACGCGACTGCTCCTGCGCACGCTCCTCAAGCAGCGCGTTCACCAGCGAAGTATCACCCTTGAACAGCCCGCGCGCTGCGCGCACCGGATCCATGGCGGCTGGCACGATCATCAGCGCATTGCCGTAATCCACCAGCGCAACACTGTCGCCAGGATGCAGGCCATATTTTTTGCGTAGCGCCGCCGGAATCACAATCCAGCCTTTTGATGAAATCGTGGCGATTGTCATTGTTAACCTCTCTGGGAATCATACATCGATACAGAAAGTATAACAAGTCCTATAATTTGGTCAACTTTATCTGCTTTTTGTTATACCTGACTCAACAACGGCATGAGTTCCTCTCAGTTTTAGCGCCAACAAACGATCTCCAAATGCTCGCCGTATAGGATGGCGCCAGACATCGCAGCACACACAGCGATTCACGATCATGCATCATATCGGACACAAGGAGGGGGTTTATGCTTGGCAATCTTTTGTGGTTGGTTCTGTTCATCGGTCTGACCGTGCTGTGCGGCTGGCTGACCTGGCGGGCGATTCGCGCGCGGCGGATGTGGGTCAAGATCGCCGGCGGCATCGGCGCCGGGCTGCTGACGCTGCTCTTTGCCGTCATCGCGTTCACAGGTGGACGCGGGATCGCCACTGTTTACTTCCCCGGTGCGCCGGCTGCACCCAATCTGACCGTCGCCGCCACGCCGGAGCAGATTGCGCGCGGCGAGTATCTGGTGAATATGAGCTGCATCGGTTGTCACAGTGCACCTGGCGCAGACGGCGCGCCTTCGATGCAGCATCCGCTCAGCGGCGGCTGGAACATCGCGGCGGCGGAGGGTTTCGGCTTTGTAGGCGATCTGGTGGCGGAGAACCTGACGTCCGGCGGCAAGCTGGCGGGCTACAGCGACGGTGAACTCTTCCGCACGCTGCGCCACCGGGTGGACAAGGACGGGAATCTGCTCGTCTTCATGTCGCTCCTGCCCTATGCGCAGTTGAGCGACGCCGACACCGAAGCCATCGTCGCCTATCTGCGCACGCTGCCGCCATCCGAACAAACGGCAAAGACGGGCGACAGCCTCAGCTTTCTCGGCGCGATCATGTTCGGGGCAGGGATGTTTGGGACGCCAGAGCAAGGCGCGGCTACGGTCACTGCGCCGCCGCAGGGCATCACCGCCGAATACGGCAAATACGTGGCGACTTTCGGTGAGTGCCGCGGCTGTCACGGGCCGGATGCAACCGGTTCGCCGGCTACCTCGGTCAGTGCAGCCATCCCCAACCCGCGCCCGCTGGTGGGCACGCTGAGCCTGGAGCAGTTCACCACCATGATGCGCACCGGCGTCAAGCCCGGCGGCGTCGCTTTCCCAAAGACCATGCCTTGGGAGACCGCCAGCAAGATGACCGACGACGACCTGGCCGCGCTGTACGCCTATCTGACCGCGCCGGTGCAGTAAGTCAAGTTGACGAAAGGAGATGCAACATGAAAAAACTTACCTGGTGGTTTCGCATCGTCGGCGGTTTCTACCTGCTGCTGGCGCTGATGAATCTGTACTTTGTCCTGATCAATCCGAGTTTTGCGGGTGAGATGATGGCGTTTCCCTTCCCCACCACCCACGACACGATCATGGCCTTCGTGGATGGCTGGTCGCCCTTCGCCTTCGAGGTTTTCGGCATCGCCACCTTCATGCTGTGGGCGTCGTTCAACCCGCGCCGCTATCTGGGCGCTGTCTGGCTGCTGGTCTGGCTGGAGTTCACCCATGGCGTGCTCGACGACATCTACCTGATCTGGCGTGGGTACGACAAGATCGGCTACTTGATCTTCATCGCCATCCATCTGGCGATCATCGTGACCGGCGTGCTGTTTGTCCGCCAGGCTGAGGCGGAGGTCGCAGCAGCGAATCCTGCCCATTAACCATACCAGAGGAATCTCATGAACAGCAACGCCAGAGTCAATCTTACACGACATGATGTGCTGTCCAACGACAGTTTCATGATCCGCGGCCACTTCGCCGCCGACGGCGCCTTGATTCCTGAAAAGGTGGTCGGTTGGTCGGACAGCGAGGACGACCGCGGCGCAGGCAGCAAGAAGGCCGGGCGCATGATAGGCGAGTGGCGCAAACAGCTTGAGGCGCAGTTGGCGCGAGAGGGACGGCCCGTACCGCGCGTGCGCCCCGCGCCCAAAAGGTAATCGATTGATCATGGACACCGTCACAAACTTTTCTGGATTGCGTGACGTCGGCATTGCGCTGCTGGCAGTCGTTGTCGTCTTCATGATCGGAGCCTTTTTCGCAGCCTATTTCCGCCAGGCGTCGCTGCCCAGCGATCCGCTGCAGCAACTGACGCTCATTGCCAATGACCGCATCGGCTGGACGGCGCAGGCGATCATCTTTCCGCTCGCCTTCCTTGCCACCGCCATCCTCTTCGGAGTGATGGCGGCCAGAATGCCTGATGCTGCCCCGCGCTGGCTGGCAATGATATCTGCGTTTTTGGTTGTCGTGGGGTTCGTGCTGTGGCTGCCGATCAGTATGCATCGCCTGGAACTGGGGGCCAATGCGGCGGAAATGATCCGCACCTTCGACCTCAACGCTCCGGTGGAGGTGGGACGCAATACATGGAGCTTCTGGCCTCACACCCTCAGCATTCTGGCCGCGATCGCGCTGATGGGCGCCGCGCTGGCGCTGGCTGGCGCGGCGCCTACGCTGGGTTGGGTCGTCGCCGGGCTGGCCGTGGCAGGCGCGCTGCTCGGCGTATTGGTAATGCACGACTGGCCGCCCTTCATGAGCTATGTCATCGTGTTGGTGATGGCGATCGGGCTGATTCGGTCGGGCTGATGGTGCGCCCCGCGTCCAGATGAAGCGGCTCAATCCCCGAATAGGCCGCTTCGTCCAGTTGGCTCAATTCCCAGTTCTCCTGCAAGTTGAGCCAGAAGCGTGGACTCTGACCGAACAGCCTGCCTAGCCGCATCGCCATGTCGGGCGTCACGCCTCGCCTGCCGCGGCAGATGTCGCTGATCTTGGACTGCGCCATGCCCAGGCGCTCGGCGACCAGGGACTGGGTGATCTGATTTTGGTTGAGAATCTCTTGCAGGATCTCACCTGGATGCACTGCAATTGCTCGTCGTGGCGCTACCATCATGCCAACCTCAATTCAGTGAGCATGGTCTCCGTATCGAGCACATCGTCCCGTTCCATCGGAAATAGAGCCGATACTGGTCGTTATGCCAGGCAGATGAGGCGTTCTGAACGCCCGCCCGTGCACTTCCAGACCAGCACCAGATACTGGCTGGAAATACACGAACGGGCATTCAATCATTCCCCTACATCTCACTGATAGTTAACGCGCACAGCAATCCAATCCAGCGAGAAATCACGCGCCGTGGCGTTCGTTCCCGAGGCGACGTTGATCACCCGCACACGGAAACTTGTGTTGGCGAGATTCGCCGTCGTCCAGCTTCGCCCCCACGTGTCCGCGGCGCCGCCGAGCACGTAGGTCGCTTCGCTGGTGGTGAGCGTCGCCGTCTGCTTGGCCGCCGTCCAGGTGACGCCGCCATCCCACGAAAGCTGCACGCACATGCGCGGCGCGTTGGAACCGACTGCGTCGACAAAGGCGTCGAGCCGCACTTCGATGCCCGTCACCGTCACGCCGCCCGGCAGGTTGACGTTATAGTTGTAGAAGAGATGTTTGTCCTTGCTGGTGGCCGTGCACGACGAGTTGTTGTTCGTGCCGCTGTTGACATCCTGTGCGGCGCCGCCGCCATCGGCATAGGCATTGGTCGGATTGGTCTGGAAGCCGTTGTTGTCGCCGGCGCTGCTGGTTTGGGCGGCGTTGGCGCTGGGGCTGAGAAAGCCCGTATTGCCCGCCGCCGGTGTATTCGTTGGCGTCGGCGTGCTGGTGGGCGTGGGGGTGAAGGTCGGCGTCGGCGTTGAGCCGTTGCTCGTGACCCACAGAAAGACCGCCGAGAGCACGCCCCAGTTGCCGTTGGCATCCTGACCTTCGACAAAGATCGTGTGGCGACCTGGCGCCAGTCCGCTGGTGTCGATGACGGCGCTGACATTTTCGACAGAGGCGTTGAAGGCGCCGTCGCTGGCGTTCATGGCGATGGGTGCGCCGCCCGCCCACGACGGCGCGTCGATTGTGTAGCGACCGGCCGCGATATTCTGCACCGGCTCCGCGCCCCAACCATTGCTGTTGTAGCGCGTGTCGTCCAGGGTGGCGCTGAGCGTGACCTGGCTGCCTTGCGCCGCCGTCGACGGGCTGACGCTCACGTTGAGCGCGTCGGGACCGGCCGGGTTCTGGTATGGACGCCGCGCCGCTTTGGCAGCGTAGTAGAGCGCCGGCATGTTCTTGGGGATGATGTCTGAGGTAAAGAACGAACACGCCTGGAAGAAGGCAGTGCCCAGCTCGAAGGTGTAGCTGGCGACGCCAAACTGACCGTAGGTGTAATCATCCGTGGTGCCCGACGTCGCGTAGAGACAGGTCGGCCCATTGCACACCTGGTAGCCGTTGAAATAGCCGAACTTGCGACCGAGCGTCTGCAGTTGTGTGGAATTGGGCGCCGGCGTGGTCGTCCATCCCCAGGGATAGAGCACGAGCTGGCTGTAGCTGTGCAGCGTGATGAAGACATCTTGTGCGTCAGCGGGCGCAGCATCCGTATCGTTGGGGCCGCGCTGGTCGAGCAGGATCGAGCTGGCGTAGTTCTGCACGACCTGCGTCTCCGGCTCCGAGGCGGCGGCGGGGCCGCGATAGGTTTCGTTGCAGGCGACGCCGCTGCTGCCGCCGGTGTTCCACTTGAAACTGCTGTTGCGGTTGAGATCGACGCCCCACGAGCTGGAGTTGTTGCAGCCATCGTCGTTGTCGGTGTTCTTGCGCCACAGCGCGCCGGCTTCGGCTTTCTTGCGGCCATCCGGGTTGACCTGCGGAATGATGTGAATCTCGAAGTAGTCGAGCAGCCAGGTGGCGTCGGGATCGACATTGTATTTGGCGATCAGGTCTTCGGCAAAGCGTGTTGCCAGTTCCGCCGTCGTATATTCGCGGGCGTGAATGGCTGCGATCAGCAGGAACTTCGGCTTGGGGCCAGGGATGGCGCTGTTGGTCAACTTTAAAGCAAAGACATCGTAGCCAGCCGCGCCGCCAGGCGTCACCTTCTCCCAACTGTCGCCGATGTCGGTCCACGCCGCCAGTTGTGGATTGGCGGCGGCTAATGCTGACAGAGTGCTGTAGGTCTCTTCGACGGTGCGGTAGCAGGCATAGCCGGGGATGGCGGCAATGGCCTGGGCATCGGCGGCGGATAGCTGTTGCACCAGCGCCAGGTCAGCGGCCAGTTGCGCAGTGCCCGCCTCGTCAATCGTCACCAGCCGCCCTTCGGCGAGCAGGCGCTGGTATTGCTCCGGCGAGACCACTGCTTCGACGCAGCTGGCGCCACAGCTCGCCTCCAGCACATCGAACTCAGCGAGAAAATATTCCAATTCTTCATGTGAACGGTGTATAAGATGCACCAGGATGTGCGACGGCAGGCCCTCCATCTGTCCGCCGCCGATAACCGCCGGGAGGTATACCCTTGGCTCCATCGCGCCAGGCTCATCCGGCGCATCCTGGGCGTACAGCCTCCCCAGCTGACTCAATCCAGCCACCACCAACAGAATGATCAGCGCAAGACGAAATCTGAGCATGAGACCCTCCTTTGTTGCAGGACAATTGCGCGCCGCGGACCGGTTTGCACGGCAGCCTGTTTAGGAGGCCGTGCGGGGAGAGTCGAGATCGTAGTCTGTGCATGTCAGTCTGTCAAATGGGTTTTATGCACCACCAACGGCGTCGCGTTTGTAGAGCAACACATAGCCTTCGTTGCGACGACTCTGCAGCAGGTCAGCCGCTTCGGGATCGACGGCAGCCAGTCGGCGGCGGAGTTTGGAGACGATCTTGTCGAGCGCGTCGCGATCGAGCGTCGCATCGTAGGGACGTCCCCAAACGGCCTGAGCGCAGCTTTCGCGCGTGCAGACCTCACCGGCATGGTTGTATAGGTGATGAAGCAGCCGTAGCTGCGTGGGCGGCAAGGACACGATCTGGCTGCCCAAGCTGAATGCAAGTTGTGAGGGATGAAATTGGAGCCATTCGCCATCTGACGAAGAAGGGGCGCCGCGCAGCACGGTCGGCTCCTCCTGAACGAAACGCAGCAGCGGTTCAGGTCCGCCCAGTCCGATCGTGTCGCCGTCCGTCAGCAGGTGAGGCTCGCCGATCGATTGGCCGTTTACAAATGTGCCGTTGGCGCTGCCAGCATCGTAGAGCCAGTAGCGTTCCTCCCGCTGCTCGATCACGGCGTGAAGGCGCGAAACCGTCGGGATGGATGCGACCACATCGCGCGTTGACGAACGGCCCAGCTCGCAACGCCCGGCGGTGAGCGAGAATTCATTGGGCTGGACGAGCACCGACATCGCCATCAGGCGACCCGACAACGGCGGCTGTTTTGACATGCTCAGTCCTCGCTTGTTAACGCCAACTCCGCGGCCTCGGCCAGAGAAAGCGTTTCGCCTTCCCGCCACGCCGCTTGCAGACCGGTCGCCCCAAGCGCTGTGCGCAACGTCGCCGTCATTTCCTCATGATGCACCATATCCAGACCAAAGAGTGAAGTGCCCAGACGGCGCCGTTGTGCATCGGCGGCGCCAGCCAACACAGCGGCAAGGCGTGTGTGGCTGGCGGCCAGGTTGATCCAGGCCAGGGCTTCGATCACAGTGGCGACGCCTTCCTCGTCGCCCAATTGCTGGAAGAGCAGCAGGCTTTCTCCAAATAGTCTCCGCGCTGTAAGCAAATCCGCCATCTCAAAGGCAGCGAAGGCGACGTTGTTCAGCGCCAATGCCTCACCCCAGCGGTCTCCCTGCCTCCGATAAAGAGCCAGACTTTCTTGATAGAGCGTCTGCGCCTGGGCGTACTCACCCAAATGCAGCAACACCATGCCCAGGTTGTTAAGCGAACCGGCCACGCTGCGTGCGTCGTTGAGTTGGCGACGGAGCGCCAGGCTTTGCTCAAAAAGCCGCCGGGCCGCGCCATACTCCTCCTGATAGATCGCCAGCGACCCCAGGTCGTTAAGCGCATTCGCCAGCAGCGATGGCTCGCCCACGACTTCAGCAAGGTGCATGGCTTCGGCATACCATCGCTGCGCCTGGGCGTAGTCGCCGAGATCGCGCGCCAACGCGCCGGCCCGCCCCAATACTTTGGCGCGCAGCGCTATATCGGGATGTTCAAGCTGCTCTGCAAGCCGTAGCGTCTGCTCCAGCCAGTTACGCCCCTGGCTCAGATAGCCGCGCGTCCACCAGAAACGCCAGAGCGCCGCCGCCATGCGCAGGCTGGCGTCCACCTGGTCTTGCGCCAGCAGCCAGCTCAGCGCCGCGCGCAGGTTAGCGTGGTCTGCATCCAGCTGCGCCATCCATTCCACCTGTTGTTCTCCGCGCAGATGTGGCTCCGCCTCTTCTGCAAGCGCCAAAAAATGCAGCGCATGACGCCGCTGCGTCGCCTGTGCTTCGCCTGCTTCCTCTAGCCGGAGGCGGGCGTAGTGATGGATCGTTTCCAACATCACAAAACGGGGTTCACCGGTGCGATCTAATTCACGACGAATCAGGTTGTGATCAAGCAGCGTCTCAAGGACATCTGGCGCAAAAAAAGCAGCGTCTCTCAAATCTCCAGCCACAGCCTCGGCTGTCGCCAGGGTGCAGCCGCCCACACAAACGCTCAGACGCCGAAACATGCGCTGTCCTGTCTCTTCCAACAGATCGTAACTCCACTCCAGAGTTGCCTGCAACGCTTGATGGCGATCCTCTGCGTCGCCGCGAATGCGGCTGCGCAACCAGGCGAAACGATCTTGCAGACGCGCCAACATCGCCTGTGGCGAAAGCACGCGACTGCGACCGGCCGCCAGTTCAATCGCCAGGGGCAAGCCATCCAGACGGCTACATAACTCGACAACAGCGGCGACGTTATGTTCGGTGAGAGCGAAATCGGGAGCATGGACCTGCGCGCGCTGAACAAAGAGCGCCACCGCAGGCGCTGCACCAACCTGTGCAAGGTCTAGACGCTCACTGCGCTCAGGCAAGCCAAGCGGCGCCACACTCAACACCCGCTCGTTTGCGAGGCGCAACCGCTCCTGGCTGGTGAGGAGCAACTTCAGGTGCGGGCAGGCGACAAGCAATTCCTGCAGCAATGCAATGGCAGACATCAAGTGCTCGAAATTGTCTAAGGCCAGCAGCAGGTGCTGCTTGTGCAACGATCCCTTCAATATTTCCTGCAATGACATCCCGGCTTGCTCACGGATCTGCAATGTGTGCGCGATGGCGTCAGCGACAAGTGCGGGGTCAGCGATCGACGCCAGATCGACGAAGAAGACGCCGTCGGGAAAGTCGTCGGCAAGCTCCGCAGCCACGGCGATGGCTAAGCGCGTCTTGCCGACGCCGCCAGGGCCGGTGAGAGTCAACAGACGCACATTGTCCCGACGCAACAGGGCAACGGCTTCGGCCACTTCGCGCTGACGGCCGATCAATGCAGACGCGACGACGGGCAGATTCTTTGACGCCGTTATAGCTTCAGCAACAGCCATTTGCGTCGGCGCATCTTCCATCGTCATGTTCAGGGCGCGTTGCATCTGGTCTGCGCTGGCGAAACGCTGCGCTGGCGTCAATGCCATCGCCTTCTGCAACAACTGGGCGACGCCAGGCGGAACATCGGGGTTGAGTTGATGGGCCGGCGCAAGTGGGTCGGGTTCTCCGGCCAGGAGCGCCATCTCGCGGCGCAGAGCATCGGCCGGTTTGACGCCCGTAAGCAGATGGTAAAGCGTGGCGCCCAGGCTGTAGAGATCGCTGCGCTCGTCGGTCGTCTCCCCGCGCACCTGCTCCGGCGCAGCATAAGCAAGGGTGTAGCCAGAGATCGTGTGCAGCGAGGTGGCGCCCCCGCGCGCCAGCCCAAAATCGAGCAGGATGACCCGCCCTTCTGCATCAACTTTGAGATTTGCCGGTTTGATATCGCGGTGCAGGATCGGTGGTTCGGCGTTGTGTAGAAAAGCCAGCGTCGCCAGGAGTTGACCTGTCCAGACCAGCACCTCCTCGACCGAAAAAGGCGTCGTGCGGTGCGCCAGCCGACGCGCCAGATCATCCCCCTCGATGAAGCTCATGACCAGAAAATAATCGTCGGCAACGGAGAGAAAATCTAAAAATGTGGGTAGATGGGGATGTTGCAACCGCTGCAGCGTTTGCGCCTCGCGCTGCAAGGTGCGGTGCAAGCGGTTGTCCTCATCGGCGGCCATCACCTGTTTGATGGCGACGCGCTGACCGCTCTGCAAATCAACCGCGCGATAGACTGCGCCACAGCCACCGCGCGCCACCAACATCTCCACTTGATAGCGGCCTTGCAGCGGCGAAGAAAAAGCCAGCTCCACCTCTGGGGCTCCATTTTCTGTTTTCAACCGATCAAAGCTGCAATCGATCCGGTCAATTTCTTGTCTTGATACTACGTGAAGCACTCAACGGGATTGTACATCGCTCGCAGATTTCTCCCCAAATGGTCAGAAAAGTTCGCCAAAGGGTCAGATCGTTTGGGCAAAGACCGTGCTACATTGGACACAACCGTACGCAAGAAATTGTGAGAGGTGTAAAAACCTCGATCGAGGAGAAACCAGGAGAAACATTATGAGACCGATTTCGCCAATTCGCCATCTGCTGATCATCGTTTCCATCGTAGCCTCGTTCTTGAGCTGGAACATCACATCGGCTCAGACAGGCGGCGGAAATGCAACAACGTCAACCATCCCCTCCGTCGCTGTGTATGACATCGTCATCAGCGGCGCAACCTATTTTGGCGACACCAACTTTCCCGGCTCGGCCACGCGCTACAGCGCTTATCAAAATTTCACCTTGCAAGGCGCGTTGGTGGTGCTGCCCACGCGCGACGCCAGCGGCGTCAACTTTGACAATGGCCGCAATGTTCGCGATATCGGCATCTTTGTCGGCAGCCCGTTCGCCAGCCCACAAGCCGGGGCGGTCTGGTTTGCCACCAACACGACCGTCTTCGCCGACGTCGGCATTGGCAACGTCAACCAGCGGCTGGCTTCGTTAGACGTGGCATACGTGACAGTCAACGAGCGCAGCGGCGCCATTGGCGTCCGCGTCGACGATCAGTCGATTGCGCGCACCAGCCAGTTGAACAGCTTCAATGTCAAATCAGGATTGACGGCCAACGTGTACCAGATTCTCGGCGGTGGCATGGAGCTGCGTTTCAATCGTCGCGGTTCGCAGGTGAGCGGCGCACTCGATTTCATCGGGTCAGGCTACCTCTATCCTGGCAGTACGCGCATCCAGGCGACGATCAGTGGTCAGTTGCGTGGGTGATGGAGTGAAAGAGGAACCGTAAGGAAGAGTCGATCTGTGATCAAAAATTCTTGTTCGCCATGTATGAATATCCATCGAGCTATGCGATGGCTGATGGTTGCGCTTGTACTGATTGGCTTGTGGCCGCCGATGAAGCTCAGCGCGCGCGATGCACTTGACACAGGATCTACGCAGGCGTCGGCAAGACAGCTTCAAAGTTTTGATCAAACCATAAAGAGCTCCGACGAAGAAGCAGGGGATCTGTACATCGTTCAATTATACGACCCGCCGCTGCCGATCCATATTGCGCGCTTGCTTGTGCAGACGGCTACGGCAGGTCAGACGCCTGCCATGCGCAAGCTGGACATGGAGAGCGATGTCAGCCGCGCCTATCTCTTTCATCTGGACGCCCGCCATCGGGCGGCGCTGGATGCGATCGAAACCCGTCTCCACCGCCAGGTCGAGCCGGTCTTTCGCTATCGTCTTGCCATCAACGGCTTTGCCGTCCGATTGTCTTCCGACGAAGCGACGGCTTTGCAGTCTCTCTCTGAGATCGCGCAGGTGCAGCGAGACGAAGTCAGTGAACTTCAGACTGATTTTGGGCCGGCGCAAATGGGCGCGCCCGCACTTTGGGATGGCAGCGCCCTTGCCGGCGTGCAAACCCGCGGCGAAGGCGTCGTGATCGGCGTGATCGACAGCGGCGTCAACTATCAGCACCCTTCCTTCGCCGATGTCGGCGCCGACGGTTACAACCACGTGAACCCACGCGGACGCTTCTATGGCGTTTGTAATCCGACGACCGGCGCTCCCTATTGCAATGACAAGCTGATCGGTGTGTATGATTTCACCAACACAACAGGCGGCCTAGACGACGATGGCCACGGCTCCCACATTGCCGCCATTGCGGCCGGCAATTTTGTGGATGTACATTATCCGCCGCCGAACGGCCCCCTTCGGCGATTGTCCGGTGTGGCGCCGCACGCCAACCTGATTGTTTATAAAACGAGCGTGAACGGCGGCAACGCTCATTCCCTCGTTCTGGCCGCCTATGAACAGGCCATCGCCGATGGCGTGGATGTACTCAACTACTCTATCAGTGGGCAGCCCATCAGCTTTTGGCGACATGCCATTGCTCAGGCGCAATTGAGCGCCCATGCAGCCGGGATCGTGGTGGCTGCCGCGGCAGGCAATGCCGGCCCCTTCAGTTCCGCCCACATGAACGCCATGCCCTGGGTGATGACAGTGGGCGCCGCCACGCACCCGCGCGCCATGCCCAACCGATTGGTCGACCTGAGCGGCGGATCGACTCCGCCGCCCATCGGCCTGCAAGGCGCTGCACAGGCGCCCGCCTATGGGCCTGCGCCGATCTCACACGCAATGACAGCCGGCGACCCGTACTGTACGCAGCCTTTTCCGGCAGGGACATGGGCGCCAGGGACAATCGTCGTCTGTGATCGAGGCGCTGTGCTGTTGGAAAACAAAGCAGCCAACATCAAGGCCGGCGGCGCCGCCTATTTTGTGTTAGCCAATACGCAGGAGTGGGGCGAAGCGACGCTGGCGTTTCAGCCCGCTTTCGCTCTGCCGATGGTGCATCTGGGATATACTGCCGGTCAATCTCTGCGAGGGTGGCTGGCAACCGGCGAAGGTCATCGCGCAACTATCACGGCGCCGACGGAGATTCTGGACGCTGCGTTCGCTGATCGCGTCGCCTGGTTCAGCTCGCGCGGCCCCAACCCACTTTACTCAGAGGTCTTCAAACCCGACCTCCTGGCGCCTGGCGCGTCCATTCTGGCGGCGGATTTTGCGGCCACGCCCCAGACAACCAACGTCTACGCCATCAAGTCAGGCACATCCATGGCAACGCCCCATGCCGCCGGCGCGGCGGCCTTGCTCATCGCCTTGCACCCTGATTGGTCGCCCGCCGCCGTTCAATCGGTGTTGATGTCCACAGCCCGTTACAACCTGCTTTTAGAAGATGGCCGCACCGGAAGCACGCCCTTCGATGAAGGCGCGGGTCGCATCGATCTGCCGTCGGCAGTGCGCGCCGGTCTCTTCCTGGACGAACAAGTCGCAGCGTTTCAGGCCGCCGACCCTGACTTTGGGGGAAAGCCCGACGTGCTGAACCTGGCAAGCCTCGCCGATGGACAATGCACGCCCCGGTGCGAATGGGTGCGCACGCTCACCAGCGCAGCGCAAATGACGGTCACCTGGAGCCTCAGCATCACCGCCGCGCCGGGGCTAACGGTGACGGTTGCGCCGATAAGCTTCACGCTTCCGCCCGGGGCATCGCAAGTAATCACAATGGCGGCGTCGCTCGAATCCGGTGCGGACAGTGCATGGCGCTTTGGCAGGGTGACGTTGACGCCCGCTGCATCTGAGATTGCCAGCGCCCATCTACCGCTTGCCGTGCGTCGGCTGCATACGGTCTATCTGCCCGCCGTCGCTGGTGGTGGGAACGTCGGCTGGGTGACAATCCTGCACGAAGACTTCGAGTCGAGCTTCCCAAGTCTGGGTTGGGAGCAGCAGGGACGGGGCTGGATGCGACGGAATTGTTTGCCTCATCGCGGCGTGTACAGCGGTTGGGCTGTCGGCGAAGATAAGAACGGCGTCCCTACGCCCTGTGGGGCCAACTATCCCAACAACGTTTCAAGCGCGCTGGTCTATGGCCCCTTCAGCCTTGCTGACGCCGATGATGCTGTCATCGAACTGGCGTATTGGACCAACACAGAGGCGGTGAACGATTGGCTCTTTTGGGGCGTCTCAATCGATCAGGTGAATTTCTTCGGACGGCGCAACTGGGGCGACAGCGGTGGCTGGAAGAACGCTGTCTTTGACCTGACCGATGTGTTCACCCTCGGTGACCTGCGCGGCGAGCCACGCGTCTGGTTCATGGTGCGTTTCTGGAGCAACCAGACGCTCAACTTTCCTGGCGGCGCCTATGTGGATGACATCGTGATCCGGAAATATGTTGCCCCTCCCGTTCTTGCTCAACGCAAAGCGGGCGGACAGGGTGAGTGTGATAAACACACAGAAGAAATACCTTTGGTGCAGAGATCGGCGTGTGCGCAATCAATCTGGCAAACCCGATGAGGCGTTCAATTATCCCACCGAACCATCTCGTTTAAGGTCAGATTTGTGGTGGCGCCTGCTTTGATAGGGAAGGGGAGCGTCGCAAGCTCGCCGCACAGAGCGTAGAGTAGGGCGCTCCCTCTTTATGTGGCTGGTTGGGATGCACCTGGACGCAAACATAACGCATTGACGACGCAGCCAATCTGAAGTATAACCGAAACAGGCAATTGCAGATTGTCGTTCTTTGCAACCGCCACTCGTCTCGGTTTTCAGAAATCGCTCAAAGCACCGTCATTGCCAGCAGGCTGAGGAATCGTTCCGTGACTGAAGCACTGCTCCCTGCCGATCAGGAATTCAAAGAAAAAGAGTGGGCGCGCCTGAGCATGACCCTTCTCGATCGGCTGCCCTTGCCTTTCGCAGCCGTTGTGGGAGGGGTCTTTTTGTTGGGAATAGCCAGCATTGGTCTGGAAATTCTGCTGAAACAGCGGATGGTCGTGTGGGGGCCGCAGGAGCGCAGTGAGTTGATCGAGGCGGCGGCTACGCTGGTGGTGGTGCTGTACATCCTGATCCACATGCGGCTGCTCAAGCAGACCACCATCCGCGGGCTGGTGCAGTTGCGACCCGCGGTCAAGATCGATGACGCAGCCTACGAACGGCATGTCGTCAGACTGATGTGCGATCGGGTTGTGGTTGAATGGATCATTGTGGCGTTGGCAGCCGGGCTGGTGACGCTCTTTTTCATCGTCCCCGCCAGTGGCGTGCGCCGGCTGGTGCAGCACGGCTTCACTGACATGCTGGCGGTTGGCGTGATGTTGCTTTATTATCTGGTCGCCTTCACGGCCGTGCTGAGCCTGGTCTACACCAGCATTCGCAACGCGGCGGCGTTGAGCGCACTTGCGCGCCAGCCGCTGCAAGTGAACGTCTTCGACCCAACCCCACTGCTTCCCTTTGGCCGGATCAGCCTGGTGCAGAGCCTGGCGTTCGTCGGGATTTTCCTGATTCCGCTCATCATCGTCGGGCCACCGCGCGCTGGCGGCGGCTGGCTGGTGCTCAGCCTTTCGAGCTTTGGCTTGATGGCGCTCTTTGCGCCGTTGTGGGGTGTGCATCGGCAGATTGTTCGTGAGCGCGAACGAGTGCTCGGCAATATCTCCGACGATCTGCTGCAGGTGCAACAGACGTTGGCGACGGCGCCGCCAGCCGACGTAGAGCAGCTCAAAGCGCTTGCCGATCGCACTGAACTCCTCATTTCCTTTCAGAAGCATATCCTGGCTGCGCCGAGTCTGCCCTTCCGCGACTTCGGCGCGGTTATCCGCGCCAGCATCGCCGCCGCCAGCCCGTTGATCTATCTGGTGCTCAATCAACTGGTGCAGACCTATATTTTTCCGATGTTTACACCATGATTCTGTGTCCTGGCGTCTCCCGCCACGGATTCAGGGCGCTCAACGAGACTATCCACAGTCATCATACGCAAAGTTTGAAACCTGGCTTACCAGAAACCCAAGGAATGATGCGGCTGGGCAAGAACTTGATTGAAACTGTCCGCCACCTCTTCCAGCGATTTGGGGTCCAGGCTGCGGATACGCGCTGCCTGCCCGCCATCGAGTCGATAGCGCATCTGCCGCGCTGCTTTCTCTGGGTCTTCCAGCAGAAGCGCCCGAAATTGTTCGTCGAGCAGCGCTTTGCCGATCAATCGCTCCATCTGCGCCTGCGTTGCCATGAGTCCTTCCTCCTTTTGGTGATTCTTTGCACTATCCAAATTCGCTCTTGTTGACCGATATGTTCACGCCCGATCCGTTCCAGTGCAGGGTTATGGCTGCGCTTTGATCGATGCGCCGAGCAGTTCTGCGCTGATTTCGCTCAACTTGCGACGCGCAGCTGTGGTTACTCCACGGCGATAGGAAGCGGCATGCTGGCGAAGCCACGCACAGTCATTTGCCAATGCTGGCATCCCGATGATTTCGGCTGTGATCTGCGCTGTGCTCAGCCGGCTGTCGATCACTGCAAAGTAGGAGCGCGCGCCGCGTCCGATGCTCAACTCGCGCAGGACGGCGGTGCGATTCGCCGCCGCGTATGCATCGGTCTGCGGCAGCGGCGAGATGGAGGCTACAAAAACATTCGGGCGCATCGCTTCCAAATCCTCCTGCCAATCGGCGGCGTGATCGAGCAGCACCGCGCCGATCATCAGTTGATCAAGACAGTGTTCGAGCTGCGGCAACAGTTCTTCACGCCCCGTCAACCGACAAGTCGCCGCAGCGCATACTTTGATCAATGCACCGCGATGACCCAACGCCAGGAAGTGTGTTTCGTCGTAACGATCAAACGGAATCGACAACGTCTGGCTGCTCTCCAGGGATGCCTGAAGCCACTGATCGAGATAACGCTCGAAGCAGCTCCAAAACTGGGCGTCGTCTCCAAACAGCCGAATATACACCGCCAGCCAGCGCTGATAGAGAAGCGTGGCAAGCGCCAGCGCCTCAACTCGCTCCTCATGGACAAAACGTTCATCGTTCAGATCGTCGTGCAGACGGACGTAGGCAAGACCAAAGAGATTGCCGAGCGTCACCTCTCTGCTTTTGTCCATCGAGAGTTGCATGGCGTCGCCAAGCCAGCCCGGCAGCGACCATTCCAGCGCCCAGTTTGGCGGTGAAATGCGCGCCAGCAGCGACTCGGCGCCAGACCAGCGCGCGTCGAAGACGCTGCGCCAGCACCTGCGCAGGTGGGTCTGCTCGCTTTCAGCCAGGCATAACCTGGATGTATGCATGGTCTGCGTCCTTTAGCTGCGCTGCATCCCGTCGCAGAATTCCAGGTTGCTGTCTGGCGCACGCGGTGGTGGGTGATGGGTCTAGCCTGTTGGCTAGTATAGCGCAACATTGAAGCCAATACCAGAAGACGATCTCGACAAAAAAGGCGCCGTGAAGATAGGCCAGGCGATATGACAGGCCGCTTTGACAGGTGAAACGGGGTTTGGCAAATCGGCTATCCTGTCGCATACTGGTGCTCAACGTTGACGGTGCGCCTGAATTCTTGTTTCTATCATAACAATCGAGCGGAGACGATGCCTCTTCGCTGGTTCGTTGCCGTGTCGCTTATTGACGACAATCAACTCAGCAATTCCAGCCTGACCAACAAGAAATGGAGTGATTATGGAGCGCAAAGTCGAACGCGGCGAATCCACCGCAAAACGCAAAACCAGCCAGTCAGCCAACGAACAATCAGCCAATCCTGTGGAAGCGACTTCCTCCACAGATGAGGCGCCCGCCCAAACGCCTTCACCGACATCGGTTCAAGAACCGGCGCTGAAAACACCTTCAGATGAAGGAGCGGCGCCCAAAGAGGCAACGCCGGTGAAAAAAGAGAAACCAGCGCCGCCAAAACCAAAAGCCACGGTCGATGATGCGCAGATCGAGGCGATCGTAGGCGGCTATCACGGCGCTCCCTACGACGTGCTCGGCCCACACGTTGTCACCATGAATGGCAAGGAGGGATTGGCGGTGCGCGTCTTCCGTCCTCTCGACAAAAAGGTCGAGGTGCTGGAGATCGAGAATGGCAAACGCACGCCGATGGTGCAAGTGCATCCCGCCGGCTTCTTCGAGGCGACCTTCTCACGGCGCAAGGAACGTTTTCCCTATCGTCTGGTGGTGACAGGCGGCGACGATCAGGAATATGAACTGGAAGATCCCTATCGCTTCCCGATGCTTTTTCCTGAATTCGACCTGTATTTGCACGGCGAGGGCAACTTTTTGGAGAGCTACGAACGCTTCGGTGCGCACATGACCACGGTCGAGGGCGTGGCTGGCGTGCATTTCGCCGTGTGGGCGCCCAATGCCCTGCGCGTCAGCGTGATCGGCTCCTTCAATGCCTGGGATAACCGGGTCAACGCCATGCAACGCCGCGGCGACTCCGGTATATGGGAGACCTTTATTCCTAATCTGCCCAAGGGGACGCACTACAAATACTCGATTAAATCGCGCATGTTGGGCTATGAAATCGACAAAGCCGATCCTTATGGCTTCTACTTCGAGATGCGCCCGACCACCGATGCGCGCGTGTGGGACATCGACAGCTACATCTGGAACGACAAGGAGTGGATGGAAAACCGCATCGAGCGGCAGGCGACCGACAAGCCGATGAGCATCTATGAGGTGCATTTGGGCAGTTGGCGACGCGGAGAGGGCGACGCCTTTCTAAACTACCGAGACCTGGCGCACCAGCTCGTCGAGTACGTCAAGAGGATGGGGTACACCCACATCGAGCTGCTGCCAATCACCGAGCATCCGTTTGATGGTTCGTGGGGCTATCAAGTCACCGGCTACTATGCGCCGACCAGTCGCTTTGGTTCGCCCGACGATTTTATGTATTTTGTCGATTATTGTCATCAAAACGGAATCGGCGTGCTGCTCGACTGGGTGCCCGCGCACTTTCCGCGCGATGCGCATGGGCTGGCTTTCTTTGACGGCACCCATCTCTATGAACACGCCGACCCGCGCCAGGGCGAGCACCGCGATTGGGGCACCAAAATTTTCAACTTCGGTCGCAACGAGGTGCGCAACTTCCTCTTGAGCAATGCACTGTTCTGGCTCAAAAAATACCACCTCGACGGCTTGCGCGTCGATGCTGTGGCGTCGATGCTCTACCTTGACTACAGCCGACAGCCCGGCGAGTGGATTCCCAATAAGTACGGCGGCCGCGAAAATCTGGAGGCGATCGACTTTTTGCGCCGTTTCAACGAGCTGGTGCACGAACATGCACCCGGCGCCATCACCTGCGCCGAGGAGAGCACCTCCTGGCCCATGGTCACGCGCCCAACCTACATGGGCGGTCTTGGCTTCGACTACAAGTGGAACATGGGCTGGATGCACGACACGCTCAGCTACATGGAAAAAGACCCGATCTACCGACGGTATCATCAAAATGAGATCACCTTCAGCCTGATCTACGCCTTTCATGAAAACTTCATCCTTCCCTTCAGCCATGATGAGGTGGTGCATCTCAAAAAGTCGATGCTTGACAAAATGCCCGGCGACGTCTGGCAAAAATACGCCAACCTGCGGGCGCTCTATGCGTATATGTTTGGGCATCCGGGCAAGAAATTGTTGTTTATGGGCGGCGAATTCGGGCAGTGGTCGGAATGGAGCGAAGCGCGCAGCCTCGACTGGCATCTGTTGCAGTGGGAAGACCATCAGCGATTGCAGCGTTTTGTGCGCGACCTAAATCATTTCTACCAACACGAGCCGGCGCTTTATGAAGTTGACTACAGTTGGGAAGGATTTCAATGGATCGACTTCACCGACGCCGACCAATCGGTCATCAGCTTCCAACGTCGCGCCAAAGAGCCTTCGGAGATGTTGATCTTTGTGTGCAACTTCACGCCTGTGGTGCGCGAATCCTATCGCATCGGTTTACCGATCAGCGGCGTTTATCGGGAGGTGCTCAACAGCGACTGGACGATCTACGGCGGCAGCGGCGTCGCCAATACCGAACCAATCATCGCCCAGGATCTGCCGTGGCAGAACTGCAAATACTCGGCGCCGATCCGGATGCCTCCGCTTGGCGTATTTGTGCTCAAGCCCATGCAGCTGACGGCATGAGCAGTTCTGGCGGTGCAGCGCTTTGCATCGCCAGGACTATATTTCAGGCCAACGTATGCCAACAAGACAGCAGATCAGATGAATGAAAATCCTGCGGCGACAGTTTTGATCGTCGAAGACGATGCCAGCCTCAGTCTGGCGCTGGTGGAAACACTCCAGTCATACGGCTATGCAACGATGAGCGCCCGCCACGGGCTGGAAGCGCTCGAACAACTGCGTCAGTCGCAGCCGGATGTGATCGTTTGCGATGTCAACATGCCGGTCATGGACGGCCACACATTGTTGCAGCAGATACGTTCGGATCCTGAGCTGCGTCTGTTGCCCATCATTTTCCTCACTGCGCGCGCAACCATAGAGGATCAGCGCCGCGCCAAGTCAATCGGCATCGAGGACTATCTCAGCAAGCCGATCGACCCCAAAGATCTGGTCGCCGCTATCGAGAATGCACTCAAACGGCGGCGACTGATAGCGGAGGAGATCGAACGCGGCATGGAGCAGCTGCGCAACCGCATTGTTGGTCTGCTGCAGCACGAATTTCGCACTCCGCTGACGTTTGTGCTTGGCTACGCTGAATTGTTGACATCGAGTGATGAAAGCAACCTCAGCGTGGAAGAATTGCGCATGATCGCAGAGAGAATTCTGCAGGGCGGGCGTCGATTGCAGCAATTGATCGAAAGTTTTCTGCTTCTGGCGGAATTACAGACCTACACCAGGTCGCCCAAATATCTTGAACCTGTCAATGCCTGGTCGCTTTGGAACGATCTCCTGCACGATCTACCATCCGCAAATGGGACGCTTCCGAAATCGGTTCATCTCCGTACAGAGCAGCGAGAGCGCAACGTAAATGTCGAGGTCCGTCTGGTCAGTGAAGCGTTGCGTCGATTGTACGAGTTTATTGAGCGCAGACGCCGGGATGAAGCCGCTCTCATCGAGTGCAGTGTGGAGTACAGTGTTCCTTATGTGGGGCTGGCAATTCGTTGCGACGACATTGAAATGCCGCCTCATCCCCCCGCCCGAATCGGTGAGCAGGGGACGGCGCAAGCGGCGGTTGATGAGGCCGACATTGATCTCGGGCTGGCTGTGGCGCGCACAGTCGCCCAGTTGCATGGCGGCCAGTTGACTGTGGAGCACGAGTCCGCCAACTCGATCTGTCTGACGCTTTGGCTGCCCGGCGTCGAACCGCAGTCCATGTAAAACGTCAGCGCGCCTCCGCCCCAATTCGCGTCACAATCACTTGCTGCGCTCCGGAGGTGTACAATGCACCGCTCACTGCATCAACGGCGTCTTCTTCAACCAGCGCAATCACATTGCCGCCGCGCCCGCCGCCGCTAAGCTTGGCGCCCAGTGCACCTGCCCGCCGCGCCGCCGCAACCAGCCGATGCAGCGTCTCTGAGCTGACATCGAGCGACTCCAGCAGCGTCTGGTTGGCGTCGAACAGTTGTCCCAGCGCCGGCAGGTCGCCCACTTCCATCGCGCGCCGCGCCGCGCACACCAGCTCGCCGATTGCATCGAAGATGCTTTCGTAGCGCGCCGGCTCGCGCTGCCATGCACGCCGCACATCGCCGACCGTCGCTTTGGTGGGGCTGCGCACGCCGCTGTCGGCGATGGCAATGGTCAACGGGACGGAAGGTGTGAACGGCTCGATTTCCCGACCTTTGACAAACCAGATCGGTTGCCCATACGCCACCACCGTGTTGTCGATGCCGCTGGGCGCACCGTGATAAAAGCGCTCGCTTTCATAGACCAGGCTGCTCACCTGTGCAGGTTCCGCCTCGCGACCAAGCTGGCGAAAGATGGCGCGCACCAATGCCGTGCTCAGCGCCGCGCCGCTGCCCAACCCGCTGGCAATCGGAATCTCGCTATGCAGCTTGATGCGCCAGTCCGGCTCCTGCTCGATGCCAAGCTGAGCCAGCGCCAGCCGCGTCACCACCGCCAACGGTTCATCATCCCTCGCCGTCCTCAGGTGTATGTCTAGTTCGACATCGCGGGCATGAAGCGAGCAGCCGTCGCCCGGCGCTGCTGGCTCAATCGTCGCTGTCGCCACGCGCTGCCACACCGGCGCAGCGATAGCGGGCCGACCATACACCACTGCGTGCTCGCCAACCAGAATAATCTTGCCGGGCGCCGTCGCCGTCGCCATCTCAATGCACCTTCAGTAATTCCCGCCTTCAAGCGCCATCGGCGGCCAACCCCTGCAGGATCAGATCGGGCAGGTCGGTCATGATGACATCAACGCCCAACGCAGCGAGGCGGCGCGCTTCCGCCACATCATTGACCGTCCAGGTGTTGACCGCAGCGGGCAGTGCGCGCGCCCATGCCATGAAGTCCGCGTCGATCAATTTGTGATGCGGATGTTGCGCTTCGGGGCAGATCGGGGGGCCGGCCCACACCATGCGCAAGAATGCAGGCATCGTATCGTCGTAGAGCATCCCCAACGCGATTTTGGGATCGAGATGGCGCAGCTTGATCAAAGTGATCGGGTTGAAGCTGGAAACGATCACCTGCTCGTAAAGGTTGCGGTCGCGGATGACCGCCGCCACGTCGCTCGACGCGTCATTGGCGTAGGGATCCATGCTTTTGATCTCGATATTGAGCCGGCAGCGGTCGCCGACCAGGTCGAGCACTTCTTCGAGGAAGGGAATCTGTGCACCGGCAAACGTTGTGCTGAAGTGACTGCCAGCATCCAGTTGACGCAACTCAGTCGAGCTCATCTGTGCAACCAGGCCACGGCCGTTTGTGGTTTTGTCTACAGAAAAATCATGAATGATGACCAGACGCCCATCGGCGCTGCGATGAACGTCGAACTCGATCCCGGCGACGCCCATCGCCAGCGCTCGTTCGAACGCCGGCAACGTGTTTTCAGGCGCAACTTGCCGCGCGCCGCGATGTGCAAATATTGCGGTTTTTTTGCTCATAAAATTCCGTCTGTTTTGCTGAGCTCGACCAGCTGCGCGCCGTCGATCAGTTCCATCGGTTTGCCCATTGCCCACCGTCGCGCGTCGTTGCTGATGGCGCCGCTGGTTACGAGGTATGCATACGTGGCGCCTTCATGGATCATGGTTCCGTACAGTTCACGCACGACGCCGGCGCCCACAGTGCCGCGATAACGTTTGCATTGCACGATCGCTCTCTGACCGAGACGGTCAGTAACCAACACGTCGATGCCGCCATCTTTGGTGTCGCGCATGTTTTCGACATGATAGCCGCGCTGTGTAAAGAGACGATCGGCCACATATTCCTCAAATTCGTTGGGCGTCAGCGCCATGAGTTGCTCGAGGGTCAGCGCCCTCCAACGGCGCCTGGATAGTGAACGCCTGATGAATGCCGAACGCCACCCCAGCAGAACAGCCACCCCTATCACAACGCTGCATGTCAGCAGAAGCGTGTGTGTTATTCCCCATGCGGCGACGCCATCGCGCCACAGCAGCCACGCCAAACTGCCATAAAGCCCCACCCATCCAGCGGTCGCCAGCCAGAGAAGCCCATTCAGCACGCCATCGCGCGAGCGAGACGAAGTTTTCCAGAGCAATGGTTCAAAGTGGAACGTTCGCTGCAACATGAACCGCATCGATTTAAGGTTAACGGAAGAGCCAGCCGAGCAATCCCCGCTTTTTCCTGGCGGGTGGAGGCGGTGGCTCGATCGCTGCTTCTGACTCCGCTTCTTCTTCCTCATCGGGCAGAATGCCGAGCAATTTCTTAAGCTCTGGCGTCATGGCGTCGGGCGTCCAGGCTGGCGTCCAGACAATCTTGACGTCGACCTGCGACGCGCCGATGGCGGTCAGCTCTTGCTGCACATTCTCGATAATCTGCGGCCCCAGTGGACAATGAGGCGTCGTCAGCGTCATTGTGACGACGACGGCTTGCTCATCCGAGAGAGCGATGCCGTAGACAAGGCCAAGATCGACGATGTTCTGATAGATTTCAGGGTCGATGACGTTGCGCAATGCTGACCAACATTGGTCAACGGTCAATTGCTGAGTTGTGACTTCCATGATCCTCACTTATGTGTCTTCTGCAACACCTCGATCATCAAACCGTTAGTCGCCTTGGGATGAATGAACGCCACCAGACCATGCACGCCCTGGCGCGGGGTTTCATCGATCAAGCGCACACCAGCTTTGCTCAACTCCGCCAGCGCCGCCTCGATGTCATCCACTTCATAGCAAACATGGTGCGTTCCCTCGCCGCGATTGGCGAGAAACCGCGCTGTGCCGCTTTCGGCGTCAGTCGGAGAGATCAACTCGATGGTGCTGTTGCCGCCATCCAGAAAAGCTGCAACGACTTTTTGTTCTGGTATTTCCACCCGTTCCAACAATTTGAATCCGAGCTGTCCGCAATAGGTTTGCAATGTTGCATCGATGTCGTGAACGACAACGCCCACGTGATCCAGCCGTTTAAACATAGCGCATTTTCCTTTTCTTTCTTGTGAGAATCAATCCGAATAATTTGCTTTGTATTGTTTGAGGACGCATATTGTCATCGTAACAGGCGCACCGAACCATCTGATTGTCCTGTTGCACACTGCTTATTTAAAGTGTGCGTCATTTTTTGTAGTATAATGGTTTCTGCAGAATCGAAAAAGTCAGCAGAAGCAACGGGTATGCCCCACATTTTGGCTAGAATCTCCCCAAACAGGTGCATTTTTCCGTAAAGAAAAGGAAATCAGAGATGTTTGCATCCGATGCGGCGCCTCACACAGATGCGACGCCAACAACAGTTGTAGCCACCGAAATTTGCGCTGACATCTTTCGCGTTCGATTGCCGCTGCCCTTTGCGCTCAACCATGTCAACTGTTATCTCCTGCGCGACGCCGATGGCTGGACGATCCTCGACGCCGGGTTGAATCGACCCGAACTCTATGCTGGCTGGCAGGCTGTCTTTGTTCAGCTTGGCATTCGCCCGAACGACATTCGCCGCATTGTCGTCACCCACATGCACCCCGACCACATCGGGCTGGCAGGGCGGCTGCAGCAGGAGACCGGCGCCGCCGTCTTTATGTCCCCGCGCGAATGGGAGATCGCCGAGTTGGCGTGGGTGCAGAACCTGGAGCATGGCGATAACCTGACAGCGTATCTGCGTCGCGTTGGCGCGCCGCCTGAAGTTGGCGCCATTGTTGAAGCACAACAGCAGAAGTTGCGCCAGATGACGCAGCCGACCCCAACCGATGTGCAACTCTTGCACAGCGGCGAGACGATCACGATGGCGGGGCGCCGTTTCGAAGTCATTCACGCGCCCGGTCACGCTGACGGGCAGATCATTTTCTACGCCGCTGACGATCGGCTGATGCTCTGCGGCGACCAGGTGCTGCTGCGCATTACGCCCAACATCGGCTTCTGGCCCTCGACGCAGCCCGACCCGCTGGGGCGTTATCTTGCATCGCTGCGCGATTTGATGAGGCTGGATGTCGAGCTGGCGCTGCCGGGGCATCACGGCGTTATCACCGACTGGCGGGGGCGAATCTGTGAGTTGCTCCAGCATCACGATGAGCGGCTGGAGCTTGCCTTTGCCGCGGCCGTGCGCGGCGCCACCGCATTGGAAGCAAGCTACACCATCTTCAACTTCGATCACTTCAGCCCACACGAGGTGCGCTTTGCCGTGGCGGAGGCGTTGGCGCATCTCGAATATCTGGCGGATGCTGGCCGGCTGGAGCGGTATGAGGAGGATGGCTTTCTTGCGTTCCGCCCGACGTGATCGGCAACTCGTAGACTGGCGCAATTGGAGGGTTTAACTCATGCAAGGAGTCCGTGACCACGGCGGGGAAAGAAACGCTGTCTTCGATGATTTTGTCAACGAAGCGCTGACGATTTTGCTGGCAGTCACGCTTGCGCTGGCATGGGGGTGGACGAGCTTTGTCGGCTTGTTTGATCCGTCGAGAACGGCGCATGGCTACGGACTGCTGCTGGCGGCTGGTGTTTCTAGCGCAATGGCGTATTATCTTGCCAGGCGGCGACTCAAGCTGGCTGTCGCGCTCTATCTGGTTGCGCTGTTGGTCGAAATCACGATCGTTGTGCTTGCCTATGGCGATGCAGGTCTCCTGACGCTCTACCTGATCGCCGTCCTGGTTGCGGCGCCGCTCACCCGCCTGCAAGGGCTGATTTTGACGACATTGCTGACGACGACAACGTTGCTGGCGATCGGCGCTCAGATCGTCGCGCCGTCGCGCGATCTGTTGGCGGCGGTGTTGTTGACGCTGCTGGCAATGCTTGCAGCATGGTTGAGCACACGTCGGCTGTTCACTGCGTTGGAATGGGCGCTCGACATGACCGAGCATGCGCGACGCAGCGCCGAAGAGGCGCGTGAGCACCGGTCGGAGCTTCAACGCGTTCTGCACAGCCTTGATCTGGCGCTTTCGCGCCTGGAACGCAGCAACCGTGCGCTGGTCTTTGCCCAGGAAGCGGCGGAAAAAGCCTATCAGTTCAAATCGGAGTTTGTCGCCAACGTCAGCCACGAGCTGCGCACGCCGCTCAACCTGATCGTTGGTTTCAGCGAAATGATGACCACCGCGCCTGAGAGTTATGGCGGCAAACCGTTGCCCGGCGAATATCGCGGCGATATGCTGGCGATTTATCGCAGCTCCAGACATCTGCTCGATCTGATCAACGATGTGCTCGATCTGTCGCAGATCGAAGCCGGCAAGATCGTCATTCACAAAGAGCGCGTGGCGTTGCGCGACATTATCCAGGAAGCGGTCGAGATCGTGCGCGGGCTGGCGGACGCGCGCCGATTGGCGTTGATTGCGGATCTGCCCGAAGAAACCCTTGTGGTCGATCTGGATCGAATCCGGATTCGTCAGGTGCTTCTCAATCTTCTCACCAATGCCATGCGCTACACCGAGCATGGCTGGGTGCGCATCGCCGCCGAGACGATGGGCGATGAAGTGATCATTCTGGTGGAAGACAGCGGGCGCGGCATCTCACCCGACAAGTTGCAGCGCGCCTTCGAAGCGTTCGACCGGCTCGATGAGGAGGAGCTGACGCACGGCAGCGGGCTTGGGCTTGCCGTCAGCAAAAAATTCATCGAATTGCATCAAGGACGCATCTGGATCGATAGCGAGGTGGGCAGGGGAACCGTTGTCAGTTTTGCTCTTCCCCTGCCGGCCACGAATGTTGAGTTGCCGCTGTCGACCATACGAACATCGCGCGCGTTGCGCTATGAGGATGCGCGTCCCCTGGCGTTGGTCATTCACGACGACATACGCGCGCTGGGGCTGTTGCGTCGCTACATTGATTGCTGCGACTTCGTGCTCGCCGAGAGCGCTCACCAGGCAGTTGTGTTGATTCGCGAGCGCGCGCCGGACATGGTGATCGTCGAAGCAGCCTCGGTCGAAGAGTGGGCAAAGGCAACGGCTGAAGTTGCCTCCATCGAGACGCCGGTGGTGGTGACGCCTCTGCCTGGCATCCATCACGTCGGCGCGTCTCTCGGCGCAGCCGACTTTCTTCCTAAACCGGTCACGCGCGATGATGTGGCGTTTGTCCTCCAGCGGCTGCAAATCGATCCGCACACGGCGCTGGTGATCGACGATGATCCCCACATTGTGCGGCTGCTCGGTCGCATGTTGCGTTCGCTTGCCCCCAATGTCCACGTGGTTGAAGCTTTTTCCGGCGAAGAGGGCTTGTCGGCGGCGCGCGTCCAGCCTCCCGACATCGTCTTTCTTGACCTCAACATGCCCGGCATGAATGGTCAGCAGTTCATCTCAGCCGCCCGGTGCGAGCCGGCTCTTTGCGAAGCGCCGATCGTGGTCGTTTCCGTACGTGAAGTGGAACAGGAGGCAGCGCCGATTCAGGGTGAGTTGCAAATTCAGAAATTGCGCGGTTTTGGGTTGAGTGAGCTGTTGATCTTGATCGAGTCCGTGCTGATCGGCCTCAATCGAGCGGGTGCAGCGGCCCCAACCAGCGCCGCAGCGCGTCTAGCAATGCTGACTGGCTGACGGGCTTGACTAATGTATCGCTGGCGCCCAGTGAAAGCGCCAGGTCGTGCTCGCGTAGAACCGAGCACACAATGATCGGCGTTTCGGCGAGCGCAGCATCCTGTCGCAGCCGCTGCAACACCTCCCAGCCATCTTGATGCGGCATCATCACATCGAGCACGATGGCTTGCGGGCTGACCTGCCGCAACAGAACCGCCGCCTCCTCGCCGCTGCTGGCTCCAACCACAACCGCGCGATGTCCGGCAAGATAGCGTTGAAACAACTCTATCAGGTTGCGGTTATCGTCGATGACCACAATGGTTGGCGTCAACGCCACTGGCAGAACAATTTCCGCCGACCAACCGCCCGGTGAAAGTGTAAGCGACAAATTGCCGTTTTGCGCTGCGACCAGCGACTGCGCCACTGTGAGCGCAACTCCTTCTCGATGAGGAGGCGGGCTGAGTGGTCCACTTTCCGTTGGTTCAGTGTTGACCTGATGTACGAACAACCGGACTGATAGAGGTGTTTCCTGAGCGGTGATTTCCAGGGTTGCTCCATCAAGCAGCGCATCCACCGCATAGCTGAGCAGGTTCAGCAACGCCTGACGCAGCAATGTTCTGTCAGCCAGCACCGGGGCTATTGGTTGCAAAGCCAACATCTGAATCGTGATATTGCGCCGGCGCAGACGCGGCTCCAGCAACTTGCAGACGCCGGCGACGACATCCGCCAGGAGCAGGGCTTCGCAGCGCGCCTGGCGGCCAAGCCGCGCCAGCTCCGCCTCCGCCAGCTCGCGTCGGGACAATTCTCCTTTCATCTCCTCTGGTGCGCCAATATACGCCGGTGGCGGCGTGCGCATCGCCAGCAAATCTTGAAGTTGATTCGCCACTGCCTCAACGCCTTTGGTGAACTCGCGGTAGGTCTGTCTGCGACTCAACCCCAATTTCTGTTCGATCTCTTCGATGGTCAACCCATCGACGCAGCGATAGGTCAACACCGCATAGGCGCGCGCCGCATCCCCATGGGCGGCGGACTGGGGGCGCAGCCGTTCGATGCTGTCCAGAAGGACGCGGCGCAGCTCTTGCGCGTGCGTCAGCCGGTCGCCGACCAGCCCGCCTGCCCACAGCGCAGTCAATGGGTGATTTTGAAGGAATGCGTTGTCGTAGAGATGGAGCAGTGCTGTGCGCACCGATTGCTGGAAGTCAGCATCTGCACCATGCTCTTGATCCGTTTCATATATCGAAGTATCAGACATTTCAGAACCAAATCTTATCCGAACATTGTAACTGAACAAAACATCAAGCAATGTCCCCATCAACGCAGAGGCGGAAAGGTTGGTCTGACGTCAAAATGTGGCACAGATTTGGCACAAAAGAATCAACCCTACGTGGTACACTTGGCCGCAAAACAATGTACACCTACACACCCTACATGACACATAACACTGTCTCAACTCTTTGGTGAAGCGACGCTGTCCTGCATCTTTGATGCGCCGTAGTAGAGATGTTCTCGATGAGCGCCCGATAGACTTGTTTCATGTTCTTCAATTTGATCATCAGAGGAGGAGTGTCCAGTATGCAAATCAAAAACACATTGTCGAGACGAGATTTCTTGCGCGTCAGCGCTGGCGTCACCAGCGTGGCGCTGCTCGCCGCCTGTGCGCCGGGGGCGGCGCCAAGCGGCAGTGGTGCAGCTGCCCCTGCCACCGGGCGGGTTGAGATCACCTTCATGGGGTGGGGCGCCACAGAAGAAGATGAGGGCGTCAAGGCAGCCATTGCCCAATTTGAGTCCGAACAAGATACAATCAAGGTGACCTGGCTCCATACGCCGGAAAACTATCTGGAGAAACTACTTACAGATATTGCCGCTGGGACGCCGCCTGATACAGCCTTCGTAGGGTCGGGCGACTATCGAACGTTCATCAGAGATGGGTTGCTGTTGGACATCACTGACAAACTGACTGCTGACCCACTGCTTGGGGCCGAGGACTATTTTATCGAACCACAGGAACGTGATCGCTGCACCCAAGATGGAAAGTGGTATGGCATCGGTTCATGTTGGGTTGCGCCACACATTTATTACAATGCCGATATCTTTGCTGAAGAAGGGATCGAACCGCCCAGCAACGATCCTGAGCAAGCCTGGACATGGGATCGGTTTGTAGAGGTGGCAATTGCTCTCACCCGCGATGTCAATGGGCGACATCCGAACGAAAGCGGCTTCGACCCAGACAATATCGATCGTTTTGGCGTCGATTGGCCGCACTGGAGCATTCCTGTGCATTCCGCAATCGTTGGGAACAACGGCTATTGGATCGATCCCAACACTGGGTTATTGGCGATTGACCAGGCGCCTGCCACCGAAGCAATTCAGAACGTCGCCGATTTGGTTCTAAAGCATCGGGTCAATCCGGCTGGCACCGCAATGGAAGCGCTTGGTATGAGCAATACACAGATGCTCGAGACAGGCAAGCTTGCGATGGCGATCGATGGTTCATGGGCGCTCTCGTGGATGCACAAAATTGCACCGACGCTTGGCACTGCTGCGCTGCCGGGTATGGCCGCCAAGACTGGCACTGATATGCAGGCGCATCTACACTCAGGATTTGCATCGACCCGACATCCTGAAGAGGCCTGGCAGTGGCTCCGCTTCCTGTCGACGCCTTTTTATCAAACCCAGTTCTGCCGGATCGGATTGTGGTTGCCAAGCCAGAGTGACCTGATGACAGAGCAGGGCTTGCAGACCTGGATCACGGAAGGTGTGCATCCGGAGGGTTACGTGGATATTCCGACCAAATTTCTGCCGCGCTATGGCCGAGTTCTCTACATGCCGCCCGGTTGGGCAGAGGCGAACCAGATTCTTCAGCCGGCTTTCGACAAGATTTGGATCGGCGATGCAACAGCCGAACAGGCGCTGGCTGAAGCTGTGCCGGCCGCTAACCGAGTGCTGCAAGAGGCAGCCGAGGCGTGAGACTCAGCCGCTCTAACTATGGAATGCTCCGGACAGAGCAAAAGGCTTTGGTCGGAGCATTCCACAGCCAGCAGCCCGGCGTCAAGCGGTGATGTCAAGCATCTCTTCAAGCATCAGTTGTGATTGGTTCCTCTAGTAGACGAGTTACTCATGACCGCAGCACACTGGTATCAACGATTTCTGCCACGCACACTGGCTGGCCGACGCACCCTGATCGGGTATATTTTCATTTCACCTTTTATCTTGGGGTTTCTGTTGTGGTTCATTATCCCTGCGGGTGTGGCGCTCTGGCTAACCGTGCATGATTGGAATCTCATCTCACCGCCAAAATACGTTGGCGCTAAACATCTCGTCACTATGTGGGAGGATGACCGTTTCTGGAAGTCACTTTCGGTGACGACAACCTACACCCTGGTTTCGGTGCCGGTTGGTCTTGTGCTTGGTTTTGGGCTGGCGCTGCTGCTCAACACCAAAGTTCGTGGTATTAGCTTCTTCCGCACAGCCTATTATCTCCCCAGCATCGTGCCAGCAGTTGCCAATGCTGTCCTCTGGGCATGGATATTCAACACCGAGTTCGGGCTGGCGAATGCAGCGCTGCGTTTCTTTGGCTTACCTAAGATTGCCTGGCTGCAACGACCGGAATGGGCACTGCCAGCATTGATTCTGGTTGCATTGTGGGGCTTTGGCAGCGGTATGGTGATTTACCTCGCTGGATTGCAAGGAATCCCTGATGTGTTCTATGAGGCGGCGGAGATAGATGGCGCTGGCAGGGTGGCGAAGCTGCGCCATATCACCATTCCGTTGGTGTCGCCGGTGATTTTTTTCAATTTGATCATCGGTATTATTGCGTCGTTCCAGGTCTTTACAATTGCACGGCTCGTCACCAACGGAGGCCCGCAAAATGCTACGCTAGTGTATGTACTTTATATGTACCAAAACGCGTTTCAGAATCTCAAAATGGGATACGCGGCCGCGCTGGCATGGGTGCTCTTCTTCATCGTTGTGGCGCTGACTCTGTTTGTGTTCAAGTACGTCGGCAGCCGTGTGCATTATGAGGATGCTCAGTAACATGGCGATTCAGAAACAGACTGCTTCTCCCCCTATCATTGTTACGAAACCACGTATGCGAAGGGTTGTTTGGGAGCGGCGCTTGTGGACTGCTTTGATCATCACAGTCCTGACTGTAGGTGCAGTCATTATGTCGCTTCCCTTTGTTTGGTTGGTGGTGAGCTCTTTCAAGCCGCTGGAAAAGATTTTTATTTTCCCGCCCGAATGGATCCCCAATCCATTTCGCCCTGAGAACTATATCGAGGCGCTCGTCTACAAACCCTTTGGCCTCTACCTGTTCAACACCATGCGAATTGTCGTGTTGAACCTGATCGCGGTGTTGCTCACATCTTCTTTCTGCGGCTATGGCTTCGCCCGCATTCGCTTTCCTGGACGAGATTTCTGGTTTGCGCTGGTGCTTGCCACTCTGATGATTCCATATTTCGTGTTAATGGTGCCACAGTTCATTATGTTCAGCCGTTTGGGTTGGGTCGACACATTCCATCCGTTGACAATTCCCCTGTTTTTCGGCGGCGGCGCGTTCAATATCTTTCTCTTCCGCCAATTCTTTCGCTCGCTGCCCGAGGAACTGGCCGACGCCGGCCGTATCGATGGTTGCACCGAGTTTGGCATCTACTGGCGCATCATGATGCCGCTTTCTAAGCCAGCGCTCGCCACCGTCGCCATCTTCACCTTTCTGGCGGCATGGAATGACTACATCGGGCCGCTGCTTTATCTGCGTTCCGACTACAACTTCACCGTGGCAATTGGTCTGGCGACCTTCCGCAGCATCATGAGCACGCAGTGGAATTTGTTAATGGCCGCCTCCACGGCTATGATCTTGCCGGTCATCATTCTCTTCTTCTTTGCCCAACGCTATTTTGTGGACGGTCTCGTCCTCAGCGGGCTAAAGGGCTAACGACACGTACACCTATGACAACACAAACTGCCAAACGCCAACTGACACCCGTATCCTTCACTCAGGTCACACTCGATGATCCCTTCTGGGCGCCGCGTCAAGAGATCAACCGCCGCATCTCGATTCCACACATGTATCAAATGTTGGTCGATACGGGACGCATCGGCGCGTTTGATCTCAACTTCGAGCGTCCGACGCCATCGCCCATCGTGCTGATCTTCGGCGACTCCGACCCAGCCAAATGGCTCGAAGCCGCCTGCTACTCGCTGATCACCCATCCCGACCCGGAGCTGGCGGCGCTGGTCGACCAGGTCGCCGACAAGATCATCAGCGCTCAGCAGCCCGACGGCTATCTCAACACCCACTTCACCGTGACGCAGCCCGACATGCGCTGGAAGAATCTGCGCGACTGGCACGAGATGTACTGCGCTGGCCACCTGATGGAGGCTGCCGTCGCTCACTTCCAGGCGACAGGCAACCCTAAACTGCTCAACGCGCTGGCGCGCTACGCCGACCACATCGACCGCGAGTTTGGCCCCAACCCCGGTCAACGCCGCGGCTACTGCGGCCACCCGGAGATCGAGCTGGCGCTAGTGCGGCTCTATCACGCCACCGGTGAGCGGCGCTATCTGGAGCTTTCCAAGTACATGGTGGAGGAACGCGGCCAATCCAACCCCCATTACTACGACGTGGAGGCGATTGCGCGCGGCGAAGACCCGCGCAAATTCTGGGCGAAGACCTACGAATATTGCCAGGCGCATAAACCGATCCGCGAACAGGATAAGGTCGTCGGCCATGCCGTGCGCGCCATGTACCTGATGGCGGGCGTCGCCGACCTGGCACACGAATACGACGACCCGACGCTGCTCGCTGCGTGCGAGCGCCTGTGGGACAACCTGGTGCATCAGCGCATGTACCTGACCGGCGGCATCGGGCCGTCGCGCCACAACGAGGGCTTTACCTTCGACTATGACCTGCCCGACGAGACCGCCTATGCCGAGACCTGCGCCGCCATCGCGCTGGTGATGTGGAATCACCGCCTGCTGCAATTCGCCGGCGATGGCAAATACGCCGACATCATCGAGCAGACGCTCTACAACGGCTTCATCAGCGGCGTGTCGTTGGCGGGCGACAGCTTCTTCTACGTCAACCCGCTTGCCAGCACCGGCTCACATCACCGCACACCCTGGTTCGAGTGTCCGTGCTGCCCGCCCAACGTGGGACGCATCCTCGCCAGCCTGGGCAACTATCTCTACTCGACCGGCGACGCGGCGCTGTGGGTGCACTTCTATGCGCAAAACCGCGCCAACGTCACGGTGGACGGCAAGCCGGTGCAGGTGCGGCTGACCTCCAACTATCCGTGGGAAGGCGCGGTTCACCTGGCGCTGACGCTCGACGCGCCGCAGCGTTTCGCCCTCAAGTTGCGCATCCCTGGCTGGTGCGACGCCTGGGCGGTCAAGGTCAACGGCGCGCCGGTGGACACCGCGACGACCGACCACGGCTATATCACCATCGACCGCATCTGGCAGAGCGGCGACGTGGTGACGCTTGACCTGACGATGCCGGTGCAGGCGATCTACGCCCATCCTAACGTGCGCCAGCTCCAGGGGCGGCTCGCCTTGCAGCGCGGCCCCATCGTCTACTGCATGGAAGGCGTCGACAACAGCGGGATCGGTCTTGAACGGATCGCGCTCGACCCGGCGCAGGTTCCGGCGTTCAGCGTGGACTATCAGCCTGACCTGCTCGGCGGCGTTGCAGTGCTGCGTGGTCAAGGGCGCGCCATCACCGACGACGGTTGGAACAGCCACATTCTCTATCGCCGCAACCATCCTTCCAGCGTGGCGCCTGTCGATGTGGTCGCCATCCCCTACGCCACATGGGACAACCGCGCGCCGGGCGAGATGCGGGTCTGGTTCCGCGCCGCATAGTGTGAACGCGCTGATAGATCGCGGATTAGGCGGATTTGCGCAGATAGAATATCCGCGTGCATCCGCCCGATCCGCCTAATCTGCGGTCTATTTTTTGCAATCCACCGTCCGATTTCCATTTTCACCTGACGAGGTTTCCCATGCCATCTCCATTACGTCCCATGCCGTTTGGCGCGGTCAGGCTGCTGCCTGGGTTGTTTCAACAACGATATGACCTGAATCGCCGCTACATGCTCTCGCTCAAGACCGAGAACCTGCTCCAAAACCACTATGCTGAGGCCGGCTTATGGAGTCCAGTGCATCGTCTGGAGGACATCCACTGGGGCTGGGAATCGCCAACCTGCCAGTTGCGCGGCCACTTTCTGGGACATTGGCTCTCCGCCGCCGCCTTCATTGCCGCCAATACCGGCGACCAGGAGATCAAGGGCAAGGCCGACTACATCGTGAGCGAACTGGCGCGCTGCCAGCGCGAAAACGGCGGCGAGTGGGTCGGTTCGATCCCAGAGAAATATCTGGATTGGGTGGCGCGCGGCAAGCCGGTGTGGGCGCCGCACTATACGCTGCACAAGACGCTGATGGGACTGTGGGATATGTACGCCGTCGGCGGCAACACCCAGGCGTTGGAAATTCTAATCAGATGGGCGCGCTGGTTTCATCGCTGGAGCGGACAGTTCACCCAGTCCCAAATGGACGACATCCTCGATGTGGAAACAGGCGGCATGTTGGAGGTGTGGGCCAATCTGTACGGGCTGACCGGCGAGCGAGAACATCTGGAATTGATTCAGCGCTACGACCGTCGCCGTCTTTTCGACCCACTGGCGGCTGGCGAGGATGTGTTGACCAACATGCATATGAACACCACGATCCCCGAAGTGCACGGGGCGGCGCGCGCCTGGGAAGTGACCGGCGATCCACGCTGGCGGCGGATCGTCGACGCGTACTGGCGCAGCGGAGTCACAGAACGCGGGTGCTACATCACCGGCGGACAGACCAACGGCGAGGTCTGGTCGCCGCCACACGCCCTCTCCGCCCGGCTCGGTCACCGCACACAGGAACATTGCACCGTCTACAACATGATGCGTCTGGCCGACTATCTGCTGCGCTGGACGGACGATCCACACTACGCCGACTACTGGGAACGCAACCTGTGGAACGGCATCCTGGCGCAGCAGCATCCGGAGACGGGCATGATCGCCTACTTCCTGCCGTTGCATGCCGGCGCCGAAAAGGTGTGGGGCGCCCCGACCGAGGATTTCTGGTGCTGTCACGGCTCGCTGGTGCAGGCGCACACAATCTATGCCAACCACATCTGGTATGCTCATGATGGCGGGCTGACATTGAGTCAGTACATCCCTAGCGAGCTGACCTGGGAACAAGACAATCAGCCCGTCACGCTGCGCCTCACACACGACGCACAGCTCAAGTCGCACCATCGCCCTAACAGCATAGCCTATTCGCTGCGTGTGCAGGCTGCCCAGCCCGTCACTTTCAACCTGCGCCTGCGGCTGCCCTGGTGGCTGAGCGGCGCGGCGCAGATCACGCTCAACGGCGCGGCGCTGCTGGGAGCTTCCAGCCCGTCAAGCTATGTCGAGATTGATCGCACCTGGACCGACGATACGCTGCATCTCGTCTTCCCCAAAACGCTTATCACCGAATCGCTGCCCGACGCACCGGACACCTTCGGTGTGATGGACGGGCCGGTTGTGTTGGCTGCGCTGAATCCGGGCGAGACGCCAATCCAACAGCGCACACCCGGCAACGCCAGCCATACGGCGCGACCCAACTATCGCATCAGCGGTGTAACGCTGCACGGTGATCCAGCCGCCCCGACGACCTTCCTGCGCCCCGACAACGAACGCGAGTGGCATTATTGGCGCGGCGACTATCGCACCCACGGCCAACCACAAGACATGCGCTTCATCCCGCTATACGAGGTGCGCGACGAGGTGTACACGGTCTATTTCACGGTTAACAGGTAATAGTGCTTGACATTGTTCCAAACACGTGATAATATCCAAACATTGTTTGGAAAATAATTGAGTTGCGGAATTTTGACATGGTTCAAGAATCAATTTCGCCGCGTGAACGGCGTCACCAACGCACACAACAGGCAATCCTCACCGCCGCGCGCGAGATCATCCACAGCGAAGGTGTAGCGGGTCTGTCGATGCGCGCCATCGCTGAGCGCATCGACTACAGCCCGGCCGGTCTCTACGAGTACTTTGGCGGCAAGGACGAGATCATCGTCGCAGTTTGTGACGAGGCCTTCGAACAGTTGGCGCAGGCGCTGCGCAACACCGACCCGGCGCTGCCGCCAGTCGAATACCTGCGCGAGTGCGGCGTCAACTATGTGCGCTTCGCCATCGACAACACCGACGCCTTTTTGTTGATGTTCACCCAGGCGCCGTTGCTGTCGCTCGATCACTATCCGCCTGCCGCCACGCTGGAGTCGTTGCTGCGCCAAAGTCCGGCGTTTATGGTGCTGCACGATGCGGTCGAACGCTGCGTCGATGCCGGTCTCTTTGCAACGCAGCCGGGACGCGGCGTCTTCGAGATTGCGATCGCCTGCTGGCAGATGGTGCACGGCATGGCGATGTTGGCGGTGACGATCATGCGTCAACACCAGCCCAGCCTCGATTCCTATCGTGCATCGCTCAACTTGCTGGCGCTTGGCATGATCAAGCGCTGAACACCCGCTAGTCCGGCTCGACCGCCCGGCGACATCTGGTCTCCGGGCTTTGTTTGACACTAGACTGAACGATGTTCGGATTTTGACTTTTGTTTTTAGTTTGCCTTGTTGGGAGATGAACGATGGACACAATCTTCTCAATCAGCAACCTGCTCGTCATGCCTTTCTGGTTGGCGATGATTCTGCTGCCGCGCTGGCGGTGGACAGCGCGCATCATGGCGTCGTTGTGGCCCGTGGTTCCGGCGGTGCTGCTCTACGCCGTGCTGGTGTTGCCCAATCTGCCTGCGCTGCTGCCGATGGTGAGCAGCCCGGAGCTGGGCGTCATCGCTGCGATGTTGGGCACGCCTGAAGGCGCAACAGTGGCGTGGGCGCATTTTTTGGCGTTCGACCTCTTTGTCGGGCGGTGGGTCTACCTGGATGGCAGACGGCTGGGTATGAGCGCCTGGCTGGTGTCGCCGATTTTGTTTTTTGTGCTGATGTTGGGGCCGCTTGGTCTGATGCTCTATCTGGCGGCGCGCCTGGTCAAGACGCGCCAGCTTGCGCTGATCGCCGAACAGTAAATTTTGCTTTCCATTGGGAGGAATCAACATGACAATCGATTCGCTCGCTCAAACCATCTCGCCAGTCGCCGGTGTTGGAACCATGACAGCGCGTTCGTGGCGCTTCAGCCGCACGCTCACCCTGGCTGTGCTTCTGCACCTGGCGCTGATCCCGGTGCTGCTGGTCGCCATGCTCGTCGAGCCGCGGGTGATCGGCGGCGCCAACGGCTGGATCAAACCGCTCAAGTTTGCGATCTCCGGCGCAGTGTATGGGGCCACGCTGTTGTGGCTGTTGACCTTTGTGCAGGGACGCCCGCGACTGGTAAGCGCAATTGCTGGCATCACCGGCGTGGCGCTGATCGTCGAGACGGCGCTGATCTCGATGCAGGTGCTGCGCAACACCGCCAGCCATTTCAACGTCGCCACCGTGTTCGACGGTGCGGTGTTCGGGATCATGGGCACATTCATCATGCTGCTGGCGCTGGCGAACTTTGCGCTTGCCGTGGCGCTTGGCGTACAGCGGCTGCCCGATCCAGTGGCGGCGGCAGGGATTCGCTGGGGACTGGCGATCTCGCTGGCGGGCATGATGGCGGGCGTATTGATGACGTCGGGCAATCTCCCGCCGTCGTCGCTGGCCGCAGCGCAGGCAGGCGAACCGGTGACAATCGTCGGCGCCCACAGCGTCGGCGTTGACGACGGCGGCCCCGGCTTGCCTTTCCTGGGCTGGAGCACGGTGGGCGGCGACCTGCGCGTCGGGCATTTCGTCGGTCTGCATGGCTTGCAGGCGTTGCCCTTCCTGGCGTTCATGCTCACGCGCAGTTGGGCAGAGCAACGCTTCAACCAGCGCCAGCGCGTCTCGCTAACCTGGATCGGCGGCGCTGGCTATCTCGGTCTGACGCTGCTGCTCACCTGGCAGGCGCTGCGCGCCCAGCCACTCATTGCACCGGACGTTGTGACGCTGACCGCTGCCGCGCTTCTGGCTGCAACCATTGTCGCCGCCGTGTTAATGGTGCTCGGCGCCGGGAGGCAGCGCACTGTCCACACAGACTGAAGCGTAAGGCGTGCTACGTGGTGCGCAACACGCACCACGCAACATTCACCCAGGAGTCACCCTATGACCGCTCAACTCACCATCACGCGCATCAAACTGCCGCTGGCGAACGCCTATCTTGTGCAAGGCGAACGTCCGATCCTGGTCGATGTAGGCGCGCCAGGCGACGCCGACCGCATCGTGCGTGCGCTGGCGCAGAACAATGTCCAGCCCGCCGACCTGTCGCTGATCCTGCTGACGCACGGCCACGGCGATCACGTCGGCGCGGCGAATGAACTGGCAACAGCGAGCGGCGCGCCGATTGCGTTGCATTACGCCGACGATGCGATGGCGCGCTCGGGTCGCAATGTGTTGGGGACGCTCACCGGGCTGGAGGCGCGCATGATTGCGCCGTTCGTGGACAAGCCCTTTCCGTCCGTGACAGCGTCGATCCTGCTCGATGCGCCGCTCGATCTGCGCGCCTACGGCGTTGCGGGGGAAGTTATCGCCACGCCGGGGCACACGCCTGGCTCGATTTCGATCTTCTTCGCCAACGGCGACGCCATCGTCGGCGACTTGCTCATGGGCGGGCGCATGGGCGGTGCGCTGTGGGCGTCACAGCCAGGGGTGCATTATTTCGTGGGCGATTTTGCGCAACTGGCACAGAGCATGGAGATCGTGTTGGCGCGGCGTCCACAGCGGCTGCTGGTCGGGCACGGTGGGCCGCTGGCTGCGGATGCTGTGCAGGCGTGGTGGGGAGGCAACCCGATCTCGCGCCGATAGTTGCATCCCCAACGCCCCGACAATTGATGTCCCTTCCCAGATTGACCATCGTTGCGGTCGGCTCTATACTTACAGAATTGACCGAGGATGGTCGAATACACGGTCGAATACTCAAAGGACGTGAACGGAAACTTCATCCATCAATTGAGCGCTTCCGCAGGCTTCGTGCTTGTGGGTAAGACTATCACTAACACAAGGGAGGGAAACGTTATGAACATTTCGACGCGAAGCATCGTCGTGGCGGGCGTGCTGATCGCCATCTCCGCTGTGCTGGCGTTGACAGGGTTGGGCTACTTTCCAGTGCCGAATGTCACCGCCTCGGCGACGATCATGCAGGTTCCCCCGATCATCGGCGGCGTGCTGGAAGGGCCGCTGGTCGGCGCAGTCGTTGGTCTGGTCTTCGGCATCGACTCGCTTGTGAAGTTCTCCAGCATTGTGCTCACTTCACCTGCCTATGCCAACAGCCCCGCCTGGCTGGGCTGGCTGGCGGCGATCGTCATCATTCTGATCCCACGACTGCTCATCGGGCCTGCGGCCTGGCTAGTCTACAAAAGCCTGCGCAGCAACAACGAAATTGCGGCGTTAGGCGCCGCCGGCGTCGTCGGCTCGCTGACCAACACAGTGCTGGTGATCGGCTTTGCCATCCTGTTGCAGGTCTTTACTTTCGAGATTGTCGCGGTGGTCATCCCACAGGCTATCTTCGAGAGCATCCTGGCCGCAGTCGTCACCATTGCCGTGGTGGCGGCATGGAAACGCATCGAAACCGGACGCGGTGGGTCGTCGGTGTAGTCAGTTTCCGCTCTCCAATCTCAAAGATAGGAGATTGGAGAGTGGAGATTCGCAGTCTCCGTTCAGACACGATGCGTGCGCGTGATCTTGGCATTGAAACGATCTGGCAGTTGACGCCGGGGCCGCACAATGCCATCACCGATGTGGCTGGGGTGCGCGTGGGTCATGCGACCGTATGGTTTGGCGAAGGTGCGTTGATTCCCGGAGAGGGGCCGGCGCGCACCGGCGTGACCGTGATCCTGCCGCACGTTGGCGATCTCTATCGTGAAAAGGTTGCCGCGGCTGTGCACACGATCAACGGTTACGGCAAAGCGTGCGGTTTCGAGCAGGTGCGCGAACTCGGCGAGATCGAAACGCCAATTGCGTTCACCAACACGCTCAACGTCTGGCGCGTGGCGGATGCGTTGGTCGACTACGCGCTGCGCACCAACCCCGCCGTCGGCGTCGATCTGCGCACCGGCACGATCAACCCGATCGTCGGTGAGTGTAATGACAGCTATCTCAACGACATTCAAGGGCGTCACGTCACCCCGGCGCATGTCTTTGCTGCGTTGGAAGCGGCGAGCGATGGGGCGGTGGTCGAAGGCGCGGTCGGCGCAGGGACGGGGACGACCTGCTACGGCTGGAAAGGCGGGATCGGTACGGCAAGCCGCGTCACCCCGGACGCGACAGGCGGCTTTACGCTTGGCGCGCTGGTGCAGACAAATTTTGGTAGATCCGAAGAACTGCGCTTTGCCGGCGTCCACATTGGACGGTTTTTGCGTCCATCTCAGTCGCGGGAACAGGAGCGTGGCTCGGTGATGGTGGCGCTGGCGACCGACGCCCCGCTTGATAGTCGGCAGTTGCAACGACTGTGTGTGCGGGCGGGCGCAGGTCTGGCGCGCACAGGAGCGACCATTGGTCACGGCAGCGGTGATTTTGTGATCGCCTTTTCCACAACGCAGCGGGTCTCGAAGCACACTGTCGCTGACGAGGCGCAAGTGATGGAAGGTCTGTTCCCTGCGGTGGTGGAGGCGGTCGAGGAGGCGGTTCTCAACTCGCTGTGTGCGGCGGAGACAGTGGTTGGACGCGATGGTCACATCCGCCACGCGCTGCCTGTGGCGCTCATAGCCCGCCACTTATCGACAGTTGTGTGATGAACCGATCCAGATAATCAGCCACCACTTGGGGTTGTTCGAGCAGCACATTGTGGCCGGCGCGTTCGATCAAGTGGAACTGGCTGTCGGGGATGCAGTCGTGCAGGGATTGGCTCAATGATGGCGGCGTCATGCGGTCGTGCCCGCCGCACAAGATTAAGGTTGGAACGGCGATCATTTCGACGCGGTCTCGGACGTTGAATGCATCAACGACCGCAAAGTCATGCTGCAGCACGGTGGGGTCGTTCTCGCGCAAATGGCGCAAGTAGCGCTCCTTTTCTTTGGCGCTGGTTGTAGTGTGGTAGGAGAACTCTACGATCTTCGCCGTGACGCCGATAAAGTCGTCAACCACGCCGTTCAGGAAAGTGGGCGCCACCTTCATTCGTGCGCCTGCGCCGATCACTGCAATGCCAGCCAACCGATGGCCGTAGGCAAGCGCAAAGTCGAGCGCAATTGCGCCACCCATCGAATGTCCCGCCAGCACAAAAAAAGGCAATTCGAGCGTATCGACAAAATCGCGGATCACTTCGCTGTAGGCGCTGATCGAGGCGCAGGGCGGTGGCGGCGATGCGCCGTGGCCGGGCAGATCGAGCGCATAGACAGCCGTGTATGCAAGATGGCGCACCTGTGGGGGCCAGATCAGGTGGTTGCCGCCGGCTCCATGCACCAACACCAGTGGAGGTCGCTCGGGCGCGACATGACGACCGTAACTGCGGAAGGCCAGGATGCGGTTGCCGATTTCGATTGTCTCCACTGCGTCAGGCTCCTCCTGGGCGTCGATGGGTCAGATGTCTGCATTGTATCGCACGTTCAGAGAATTTGGCTAGAGGACGCGCCGCACAGTAGAATCTGTGCAGCACATTTGTTCTTGTCTAAAGGAAACCGCACGATTCAATGAGCCGACATTTGCCTGAAGCCGATATACAACAGGTGCGCTGGTTTCGCCTGCGTCGATCTGGGCTGATTACGCCGTTTGCGACGCCTGAACTCGCCGCACGCCATCTGGTCGGCGTTCAGGCGCAGATTCATCCTGCAGCCGGTCTGGCGCTGCGCAACCGCACAGCTGACCTGACTTTCGCCCAATACGAGGCGCTGCTTTTCACCGCGCGCACGCTCGTCAAGCTGTGGGGACAACGCGGCACGCTGCATGTATACACCACCGACGACTGGCCGCTGATCTGCGCCATGCTCGCTGGAAGCAAGAGCTGGTGGGCGCGCAAGGCGGAAAGGTCCGACGCTCTCGACGATTACGTTGCGTTGGTGTCGCGCGCCGAAGCGTTGTTGCGCGAACGCGGCGTCATCGGTCGATCGGATTTGCGCGCGTCCGGCCTGACCGACGAACAGGATCATCTCTCGCCGTGGGGTGGGGTCTTCGCCGATCTGGTGCGCCACGGCTACGCCTGTCATGCCGCGCGCGATGGCGAAGGGTTGTTCGCCCATCGGATGAGCTGGCGTCCCGACCTTGCGTGGAATCCGCCCGACTACGACGCCGCCAATATTGAATTGCTACGCCGCTATCTGCGCAGTTACGCGCCGGCCACCGTGCAGGATTTCGCGTACTGGCGCGGCGCCAAGCTGGAGCTGGCGCGTTGCTGGTGGGCGAGGTTGGAGGCCGAGCTGACGCCCGTACAGATTAACGGCGTCGAGATGTTCGTCTTGCGCGACGATGTCGACGACCTTCTGACGTGGGTGGAAGACCTGGACAGGCGCGTGCACATGCTTTATCGCTTTGAGCCGCTGCTGCTCGCCCACAAAGACAAAACCTGGATCGCGCCCGCGTCTCACTACAAACAGATCTTTCGCATCGCCGGTCACATCGAGGGCGTTGTGCTCGAGGCCGGATATGCGCTGGCGACATGGCGGTATGCGCGCAAGGCGCGCGGGCTGACGATCACGCTCGAACCCTTCAAGAAGCTGTCGCAGCGCGTGCGTCGAGCCGTTGAAGAACAGGCGCAAGGGATCGCCGCCTTCTTTGGTCTGCCGTTGCAAGAGCTCGTGGAACAGTGAACAGGGAACGCCCAACTCATCTCTCCTTTCATTTTTGCCGATTTGCGCCGCGCTGACCGATAATCGTTGCGTAACTTTTCAATCCGCAAGCAAGCGTGGAGCAGCCTGATGAATCTGGCAAATTGGATCACCCTGGCTCGGTTTCCGTTGCTGGTTCTGTTGGTGTTGGTAATCTACTTTGGAGACACGACCGGACGTTTTCTGGCAGTGCCCGGTGTGTTGCTATTGATCGTGCTCGATGCGGTTGATGGCATCGTGGCGCGACGTCGTGGGGAGACGACGTTGCTGGGCAGCGTGCTCGACATCGCCGCCGACCGCGCCGTTGAGATCGTGCTGTGGGTGGTCTTTGCCAACCTGTCGCTGATTTCGCTTGTCATCCCCATCACCTTCATCATCCGCGGCGCGCTGACCGACTCGGTGCGCGAGATCGGCTATGCAGGCGGCAGGACGGCGCACGATCAGATGGGCAGCGATTGGGGGTACTGGCTGGTCGCCGGTCGACCGATGCGCGCTGGCTATGGGCTGGCAAAGGCGGCGGCGTTTGCGCTGCTCGCCCTCACGCTGGCGCTGCAAAACGCCGGATCATCCTGGTTTCAGCCCGTTTGGGTTGCAGCGACGGCCTTGAGCTGGCTCGCCACTGTGCTCTGCATTGTGCGCGGTGCGCCGGTGATCGTCGAAGCATTCCGCTGGGAGCAGAAAGGAGCGACATGAAGCTGGTCGAGGATGTCCGCAAAGGATGGCGCATTCTCTGGCGGCGGCTGCATGAACAGGGGCTGTGGGTGACGCTGCAGTGGGTGTGGGGGCGCGGTCTTTCCTACATCACCGGCGTGCCGCTGCTGCGCTACAGTCGTGTGACGCCGCAGCTCTACGTTGGGCCTCAGTTTAACGCACGCGGCAAGCGTCATCTGGAACAGGAGGGCATCACTGCGATCGTGAATCTGCGCACCGAGTTCGATGATGCTGCACACGGGCTGGCGCTCCCACAGTATTGCTATCTGCCCACCATCGACGACGACTCACCGAGCAGCGAACACTTTCAGCAGGGCGTCGATTTCATCCATTCGGTGATCGAGGAGGGCGGCAAAGTCTACATCCACTGCAAGGCTGGCGTCGGGCGTGCACCAACGATGGCTGCCGCTTATTTGATTTCACGCGGCTACAGCCTCGATGCCGCCCTCGCCCTGATCGAACGCGCACGCCCCTTCATTGCCATCACCCCGTCGCAGATGGAGGCGCTGCAAAGATACGAACAGGAGAACAGGCGGTCAGGCGGTTGATGGCAACTCATCTTTCGAGCGGACAGAGCAGAACCGAGGCAGATTCAGCGCCACCGTCTCTCGGTTCCGCCAGGCGATGCTGGTTGGCAGCAATCTTCCTGCTGATGACCGGCGCCGCTGGCGCGTTCGTGCTCTGGCTTGCTGCACAGGGTTGCGGGGAGCACCTGGGCGTCAGCCTGTTCATGGCGGCTGTGAATGTGGCGGGCGGTCTGGCTTTTGCGGTGCTCAGCGTGCTCATCCTGTTGTACCGCCCTGGCAATCGCATCGGCTGGCTCAGCGGCTGGATTGCCCTCGGCATGCTCGTCTCGGCCATGGCGTTCACAGGCATCCCTTGCGGCGCCGGCGTCTCCCCGCCGCTTCCTGGTCTGCCGATCGCAGCCTGGGCGCTCTACAGCTTCAGCGCGTTTCCCGTGATTCTGCCGCTGTTCATTCTGTTGCCGCTGCTCTTCCCAACTGGACGCTTCCTGTCGGCGCGCTGGGCATGGCTGACTGCCATCGGCGTTCTCCTACTCTTCCTGACCGCCGTCGCCACCAGCATCGCCCCAGACCTGCGTCAGGACAACGCCTACGGCTACCATGTCGATCTGGATAATCCTTTTGGCGTGGCGAATCTGCCGGCATGGTGGCTCCCGACGGTGCGCGTCGCAGCGTTGTTCGTTGCGTGTCTGCTCTGCATCATGGCGATTGCATCCATGATTGTCCGGCTGCGGCGGGCGCACGGCGATGAGCGTCAGCAGGTGAAGTGGCTGACCTACTTTGTCGCCACGGCGGTGGCGTTCCAGATTCTGGTTTTCGAGCTGCCCGGCGGTCTGCTCTATCCTGACATTTTCCACACAATCTGGTACGACCTGATCATCGGCGTCGTCATCCTCGGCTTTCCCACGACGATTGGCGTCGCCATCTTCAAATACCGGCTCTACGACATCGACATCCTCATCAACCGTACGCTGGTCTATGGCGCGCTGACGGTGACGGTGGTGACGCTTTACGTGCTGATCGTCGCTGGTTCGAGCTGGATTTTTCACAACGAGAACAATCTCATCGCATCGCTGGTCGCCACCGGCATCATCGCCGTGCTCTTTCATCCCGTGCGCGCACGGCTGCAAGTCATTGTCAACCGCAGGCTCTACGGCGAACGCGACGATCCGGCGGGGGTGCTCACGCGCCTCACCAGCCAGCTGGAAACGACCAGTTCAGACGACTCGCTGCTGGCCGTCCTGGTCGAGACGATCACCACTTCGCTCAAGCTGCCCTACGTAGCGCTCTGGCTCGATGATGAGGATGCCGGGCTGATGCTTGCCGCCGAAACCGGGACGCAACCGCCGCACGCCGAAACCTTTCTCCTGCTGCACCAGCAAGAGAAGGTCGGCGAACTGGTCGTGGCGCCGCGTGCGCCGGGCGAGGCGCTCTCCAACAACGACCGGCAGTTGCTGGCGGCGATTGCCCGCCTCACCGCCACCACCGTCCGCACTATTCAGCTCACCGACCAGGTGCAGAAGGCGCGGGTGCGCACCGTCTCCGCCCGCGAGGAGGAGCGCCGTCGCCTGCGCCGAGACCTGCACGACGGGTTGGGGCCGGTGCTCGCCAGCCAGGGGCTGAAGCTGGCCGCGGCGCGTCAACTGGTGCGCGACAAACCCGAGATTGCCGAACACTTGCTCGACGAAGTGATGAGCCAGAGCGAGAACACCGTGGCCGAAGTGCGGCGTCTGGTCTATGCGCTGCGTCCGCCGACGCTGGACGAGCTGGGGCTGGTGGAGGCGATCCGCGAGCACGTGGATGTTGTGAGCGCCAACACGGGTCTGCTCATCACCATGGACGCACCGGACATACTGCCGGAGATTCCTGCCGCCATCGAGGTGGCGGCCTTTCGCATTGTGCAGGAAGCGCTCAACAATGTCATCCGTCACGCCCAGGCGCGCCGCTGCGTCATCACGATCACGACGAACGGCGCGCTGCAGCTTTGCATCGAAGATGACGGCGTCGGGTTGCCGGCGACGCCGCGCAGTGGCGTTGGCCTACACTCGATGCGTGAACGGGCAAGCGAAGTGGGCGGAACGTGTGTCGTCGAGAGCGACGCACAAGGCGGCGTGAGCGTGAAGCTATCCTTACCTCTGTAGAATCTTGCAACACAGGACAGCCTGCCTGCTCTATCTGGGACAAAGCCTCATGACAGGAGGCAGGGCGCCTGCTAATCTACACTTGCGACAACATCGATGGTTGATGACCTGGCTGTCCTCGATCACACGCGTCGCTGCCGGGGGCAGGAGTTGGGAAAGTCTCATGCGTATCACATTGTTTGCGTTCGGAACCTGGGGAGATGTGCGCCCGTTTGTCGTTTTGGGGATGGGGCTGCAAGCCGCCGGCCATGACGTACAGGTGGTGGCCTCGCCGGGCTATGGGGATTGGGTGCAGGCGCGGGGTCTGGGCTTCCATCCACTGCGGGATGACGTTCATAGACTCGTCGCCCGACTCTCTTCCCGCGATGTCTTCAACCCCATCCATCAGATACAGATGGTGTGGGAAGTGTTTCCTCATATCCTCACCCGCGTGGGGCAGGAGCTGCTGGCGGCCGCCCGCGGCGCCGATGCGCTGCTGACCGTGGAATTCAGCCTTGCTGCGTTCCTGGATGTGCCGCCGCCTGAACTCAGGACGGTTCTCATCAACCCCGCGCCCCTCACGCCGACGCGGGAGTTCATCTCTGCCGGCGCACCGCCGCCGCAGTTGTTCCCCTTTCCGGCCTTCTACAACCGGCTCAGCTACAGCTTCGTCCGGCGCATGGCCTGGATGCTGCTCAGCGCACCGCGCAACCAACTGCGCAAACAGCACCCTGGCAACCGCAAGCATACCTTCAACGCATACCAGGCAGCGCTGGACGCCGCACCCGCACTCACAGTGGTGAGTAAGCATGTGATCGCACGTCCAGCAGATTGGGCCGACCATCAGCAGATCACCGGCTATCTCTTCGACGATGACCCAACCTGGACGCCACCGGCGGCGTTGTGCGACTTTCTTGCAGCAGGCGATCCGCCGGTCTACATCGGCTTTGGCAGTATGCCCGACAGCAAGCCCCAGGCCACCACACGATTGTTCATCGATGCTGTGCAGCAGACGGGTAAGCGGGCAGTGATCCTGACCGGCTGGGCGGGGATGAGGACAGATCATGCACCGGAGAGCATTCATCTGTTGAAATATGCGCCGCACAGTTGGCTCTTCCCACAGATGGCGGCGGTCGTGCATCACGGCGGCGCGGGGACAACGGCATCCGGTTTTCGTGCCGGCGCACCGACGGTCATCGTGCCGCACAACGCGGATCAGCCCTTTTGGGGCAGACGCGCCGCAGCACTCGGCGTAGGGACAGCCCCGATCCCGCGTGGAAGGTTGACGGCGGACAAGCTGGCGGCGGCCATCGTGGAAGCCACCACCAATCGGTCCATGCGCGAGAAAGCCGCAGAATTGGGGCATAAGATCGAGGCAGAGGATGGGACAGATGCGGCGGTAAAGATGATCGGAGCTATCTTGAATGGGAGCAGCCCACCCAGATTTGAATGATCTATGCACGGGAGGCAGGATTCGGAGATGATTGAAAACGTCATTGCCCATCTGGAACAGGTGACAAATGAATGGCTAACGACCGTACTTCGCCGCAGCGGCGCACTCACCCAGGGCACGGTCCACGCAACACGTACCAGATATGAAACGCCAGCCTGGAGATCAATAATTGAGCACGGCGCACAAGGCGGCGTGAGCGTGAAGCTTTCCTTACCTTTGTAGAAATTCGTATCTGCGGAAACCCGTATCTGTAAAAACCCGCAACATAGGACAACGCCCGCGCTGACCGTAGTGAGCAAGTAGGTTGGCGCCTGCGCGGCGTTGAAAAAGATCGAGGCGATCCAAGGTAGACGCAGCTCAGCCATGACAACTTCCACCCCTCCACCACCCCTCTTCCACCCCAAAGTGTGGTGACATTCCTCATCTCAACGGCTATGCTGTAGCCGAGGAAACCTGATCGAGTGTAGTTCACAAGGAGGAGGAATGATGAATATGCAGGATATCTCGCGCAGAGAATTGCTCAAGTCGAGCGCCGCCGCGCTTGCCGGGCTGACCATGCCTCAGGCTGACTGGTTCCTGCGCGCTGCACCGCTGCAAGCGGGTGAAGTCGTACTCCCCTGGCTCGACCAGCTGGCGGAGAATCCTGTGCCACAGATCATCGGCAATCAACCGATTGGGGAGGAGCTTGATACGTGGATCACTCCCACCGAACAGTTCTTCAGCATCACCCATTACAACCAGCCGGAGATCGACGACGCCGATTGGCAGTTGGAGATCACAGGTCTTGTGAAGCAGCCGTTGACCTTCACGCTCGATGCGATCAAAGCCCTGCCACGCCAAGAACTGACCTACACGTTGGGGTGTGCGGGCAACACCGGGCTGCCCTTCTTTTGGGGCGGGATCGGCAACGCAAGCTGGGCCGGCACGCCGCTTGCGCCTCTGCTTGAAGAAGCTGGAGTGCTGGAGAAAGGCATCGAAGTCGTCCTTGACCTCATTCAGGCAGATGTTCAGGAAATCACCCACTGGGGGATCTGTCCCAAATTTTTGGCACGTCCCCGGCACTGGTTAAGAGGATTCGCCAAACCAAGTTGCGTGTGATCAGCGCCGGGGACGTTCTCACCAAGAATCTGAGACGCACCCATCATCCACAAGGATATTGACGCAATGGGAAAAGTGTGTGGGCACTATAGTCGACCATTTGCCATTCGTCAAACCGATTTGCCTACCTCAACCCAGAATAGTGCGGCGTGGACACCAGGATTGTCTTGGGGCTTGCCGTCTAATTGGCGGGACAAATTTCTCCGGTTTGCGCAGGACAAAGTCTCATGACAAGGAGCAACGCATCGTGATAGCTTTGCAAGGCAATATGACCACGCGCAGATTCTTTACGCGTGCTGCATTCAAAGGAGCCGCCAGTGCCACGTTTACACGCCAATCCGAAACCCAGCTTCCGCCGCCCGAATCGAAGATCGCTCACCTGGGCGACCGTGATGATCGGCGTTATCTACCTGCTGCTTGTCGGTCTGGCGCAACCGTCCACAGCGGAAGCCCAGACGCGTGCGTCCACCGAAATCAGTATTCCGCAGATCGCGTCGTCGCCCACGCTGGACGGGCTGTGCGACGCCAGAGCGGAATACTCGTCGCAGCGCGTCGCATTGGTGGATGGCTACGTGTACTTTGCTCACGACACCGCCTCGCTGTGGGTCTGTTTCGATAACTTGCCGCCCACGCTGACCACCGGCAGCGCATCGCTCTATCTTGACCTTGATCTGGGCCGGTTGAATCCTGCGCAACCGGATGACCTGGTGTTACAGGTGACTAGCGCTGGCGTCCTCAGAACCCTGGCCGGCACGGGCCGTGGCGGGTACACCACGACCGACCAGGCTGATGGCCGCTGGGATGCCCGCTACGTTGTACGAAGTGGGCGACGAAGTGCGGAGTTCCAGGTCGATACCGGCTGGTTGAATGGCGTGGACAAACTCATGGGACTGAGCCTGGGCAGTGAGACTGACACACGACGTGACTATTGGCCTGCTGGAGCGACACCCACCAGACCAGCAACCTGGGGGCGCGCCATCCTCGACGGCGGCGGTCAGGTGCGGGAGTTCAGCGGGCGGATCACCTACCGGGCGCAGAATGGCGCGGTGCAGCCTATGGCGAATGTCGGCATCGCACTAATCGGTGGCAATCGCGGCGGACGTGAGACGGTGGTTGCCTTGTCCCAGACCGATGCAGCGGGCCAGTATAGCCTGAGCAGCACCGATGCCTATCCCTACCATCGTCTGGAACTGGACACCCGCACGCTACCGCGCGGCTACCAGAGCCTGGCGGCCGGTCGCGCCAGCGCAGGCACACCACTGGACAGCCGCACAATCGACTTTGGCGACCTTCCGCCTGGACTCTATACAGACAATGACTTCGTTCTGAGTGACATCATCGATTACGCAGATGACCTTGATTATGCACAGCGTGGGCCGGAAGGTCCTTACCTCCTTATCGTCACGACCGGCTGGATCGCCGAACAGAGTCTGGGCTTGCAGAAATTTGTCAAATTCAAGACAGAGCTTGGCTTTGCGGTGGAAGTCGTCACCGTGGAACAAATCGAGCAGAACTCCAGCGCCATTATTGGGCGCCACAACAAAATTCGAATGCTGGAACAGCACAAGCGCATTGCGTACGGCGATCGCTTTCAATATGTGATGCTCATTGGCGGGACAACCCAGATTCCTTACGTGAAGCTCGACATACTGGCGAAGGAGCCGCCGGATGAATGTGATCACGGTGACCTGTTCGACTATTCCCTCGCATGGAAGTACAGCGACTGGTACTACGCCGATCTAGTGAGCAATTTCGACAGCAACGGCAACGGCTGCTACGCCGACGGGATCTGGGGCAAAGACTACAAGCCAGGGTACACCCCGGACTCAGGCATCCTGTTCACACCAACCGTCGCCGTTGGCCGCATCCCCTTCAGCAATCCGTGGACGGTCGGCCAGGTGCTGGAAAACAGCATCAAAATGGAAAAACGCGGCTTCAGATCCGCAGCCCTGTTGGCCATGTCATCTGTCGCACTTGAGGGATATACCCCGCTACAGTATTTCTGGGGGTACACCCCTTGCGAAAACATGTGGTCAAAATGCGTGCCTGTCGACGCCGACAAAAATTACGACGGAGCTGTCCTGGGTGAGGCGATCGGCAGTTACTTGACCCCGCAAGGTTTCGAATTGGAGACGCTCTATGAAACCTACGGCGCTGAGGCCGGCGGCGCCAAGATTGCGTCCAGCCATCCTCTGGGATCGGGTTCAGGCAACGATGTAGTTGCCAGGCGGATCGACATGTTTGGCCCTGGCTATGTGAATCTAGCCGGACATGGCAGCGGCTATGGGGTGTTTCGCACATTCTGGGAGAAGGACGCCAACGGTACCGGTCTCTATGAGTATGCGACCGACTACACCGACGAGTATGGCCAAAGTGGCCTGTTGACCAGCAACTTCCTTCCACTCATCGACACCTATTCAAGCAACCTTTATTTCCTCAACGCGTGCAGCACCGCCGACCCGACCCACAACAACAACTTTGTGCAAAAGCTGTTGGCCGGAGGACAGGCGGCGGCGGTCTTCGCCGCACCGAGCATCGTCACGACCGGCAGTTGGTTTGGTCCGCAGGATGGCCTCATCTCCTCTACCAACTACTATGTCACCCGAGCCGCCCTGAGTGAGAATCTGCGCTTTGGCGACGCCCTGTGGCGCGTGTTGGGTGCGCGGATTGCTGGCGGTTCGCGCGGCACCGGCGAGATTGCCATGGCCTATTACGGCGATCCGACGCTGTCGTACTGGGGGCATCCTGGCGCCCACAGCACCCGCGCCGCCTGGCCTATGCTCCGTCACGATCCTTACGGGCAGAGCTGGACCCGTCACTCTGGCCCCGGCAAGCCCAAAGAGCTTTGGCGCTGGGATGCACTGTCTGCGCCGGCGTCGGAAAGTCTGCCGCCCTCGCCGGTCGTCGACCAGGACGGCCGCATCTATGTCGGGCGCGGCGCCAACCTGGATGTCTTGTCGATCGATGGGACGCTGCTTGAACGGATGCCGCTGGCAACCAAAGCTTTCGGTACGCTCGCCCTGGCCGCCGACGACGAAACGGTGATCGTCTATGGGGTCGACGTCGCCGGCACGTTGTACAGTTTCGCGCGGTATAAAAACAGTGAAAATCATTTCGAGGCGTGGCGCCTGGAGCTGGGCGGCGTCCCCCAAACCAGCCCCATCGTCGGGAGCGACGGCTTCATCTCCATCGCCGTCAAAGCGAACAACGGCCAAGCGCGCCTGGTTGTGGTGCGGCCAGGCGGCGTCAAATTTGGCTCAAACGGCATGATCTTCAACCAGGTCCCGCTGCAAGGCGATGCGATTGGGGCGGCGGCTGTCCTCCCAGATCGAACCATCTACGTCACGACCACAGGCGGACAACTGGCGCGCTACAACCCCTTCAGCGACCCGCCGATTGTGCCCGATCCGACCACGGCTATGCCCTTTTCCACGCCGCCCCTGTTGGCCAAAGACGCCCTCTACGCCGGACGCAACACCAGGCGGCTGGTCAAGATGAACCTGCAAGGAGCAGAACTGAAGAGCTATCTGCTCTCTGCTGAGATTACGGCTGGGCCAGTGATGGGGCCGGGTGGGCAGATCGTAGTCGGGGCGCAGGATGGGATACTTTACAGTTTCACGACCGATCTGGACCTACGCTGGGTGCAGTTCACTGGCGCACCGGTGCTGGGCGCGCCGGCATTTACTAGCGACGCACTCTACATTGTGAATCAGGGCGGCGTCCACGCCTACCATCCACACAGCGGCGAGCCGTTGTGGAGCCACCCTATCGCCGAAACGGTGACGGGCGGCTCGGTTGCCGTCGGCCTCAATCGCCATCTGATCGCCTACACCAACCAGGGCCATCTGGTCGCCTACGGCGAAGGCTGGATGTATCCGCCCCAGGCTGTGAAAGCGGAACCGATCGACAAGCTTGACCCCAACCCCGGTCTCAATGTCACTTGGTCGTTCCCAATTCCTGTGCTGGCCAACCAATCACGTGTGCTGGCCAACACGGTGACCTACACCCCGACCGCGATCATCCTGCAGCGCAGCGCAAACGGCGGCCCCTGGCAAGACCTTGCCACCCTGCCGCCCAACACAACCGGCTACAGCGACACCGCCGTGGCGCGCAACGCTGTCTACACCTACCGTCTGCAGATACTGGAGGATGACGGGTTCGATTCTGATTTTGCCTTCACCGCCGCACCGGTTCGGTCGCTGCCGGCGATCCCGCTCGTCCCCAGCTTGATCAGCGCCGCCGCCGTGAGCGCCGAGGCCATCTCGTTGACCTGGCAGATGCCTGCCGATCAGGTGGTCACCGCCTATCGCCTCGAACGCAGCCAGCATCCTGTCGGCCCCTTCGAGACCGTCCAGACCATCGGTGCGGATTACACTGACGCCGCAGATCAAGCGCTGGCGCCAGGGACATCTTATGCTTATCGTCTGATCGCCTTGAATGCTGCCGGCGAGAGCGCGCCATCAAACGTGATGGGCGCGACGACCTATCCGCAGACGCTGGCGCCGCTGCAGGATGTAGTCATTCGCACACGAGCGGACGGCATGCTGGCGTTTGGCTGGGGCGCCGCGCCGCAAGGCGCCAGCGTTGTCATCGAGTATGCCCAGGGCACGTTTGACGGATACCTGCCGCTGGCCACCGTTCCCGCCGATCAACCCTACATCTTTGAGCCGAACTTTGAGGAGGAGGTCAACACCTTCCGCCTCAAAGTTGTGTTGGACAAGACCGAATCCCCCTTTGTCACAGTTCAAGTGACAGAGCAGGATGATCCAGTACTCTACTTGCCGGTGATTGTCCGATAGTTGCCATTCAGCGGACGGCCAATGACGCCGGTCGAAGTGCGAATCCGTCTACACAGATCGTTTTTCACAACAGGAGAAGATCATGTCTCGTTTCGAGCGACTACAGCATAAGTTGTTGGGGATTGCCTTTATCGTAGGCCCGCTGCTGCTCGTGATGGGCGCAGCCGCCTTTGTGCTCGGCATCGGCATGAGTTCTCACGGTGTCAGCAGTTGGGTGGAAGGTGTGTTCATGGTGCTGGCTATGCTGCTCTTCGTGCCGCTTTATTTGCACCTGGCGGCACTGATGGGCGAACGCGCGCCTGTGTTTGGTCTGATCTGCACCATCACCGGGTTGGGCATCGGGCTTGGTATCGTACCGGCTTCTGTCCGCATCATCCAGGCGGGGTTGGATCAGATCGGTGTGGATATCGGCCTATTTAGTCTGCAACCGCCGGGGCAACTGGTTTTAGTTCTCTGGATGGGCTTGGGCTTATTGACCACGATTCTGTTAGGGATTGGTTTTTTGATCAAAGGAGGGTTGCCGCGTTGGACGGCCATTCTGCTGATCCTGGCCCCCATCGTCTTTGTCATGGGGCAAGGTGGGGATGAATCGATTGCCTGGTGGCAGGTCAACATCATGTACCCGCTGGGCTGCGTGCTCTACTTCGCTGCTCTGGCGCCGATCGGCTGGCGCATGCTTGCTGGTCATGCTTCGGTGCGTTCAGCCGAAGCGGTTACCGCAGACTGAGGCAGCCAATTTCCGCGCCTTGCCAGAAACAGGATTCGAGATACAATCCTTCTTACGTGCGCTCGATTGAGATGAGCAGAAGCGTTCGTTCGTCTGATGCATCTCGGGGATTTGCCATGTCCAGTACTTCACGTGCGCGCCTATAGGCTTTCTTCGATTTGGTCAAACGAGATCAGATTTGGCGGATTCTCTGTAAACTCCCGCTTCATCTCCAGATATTTGAGGCGAGCTTCGAGAAGTTCAAGTTGTCTTTCTCTTGCATTCCAGTCGTCGACAGAAACCAGGACTGCGGCAGGCTTGTTGTGTTGCGCCAGCAAAATCGGCCCGTCAGCAATCTGTCGCAATATCTCCTTGTGTTTATCACGTAGCTGCGAGATGGGCACAACTTCAGGCATAATTGTCAGGGTAATACACACTCCGATGTCATCGTTTACTATGCGATCAACCCTATTGTACCGTTGATCAGCGAGCAGAACAAGGTTTCTCAAAGACAATGCACAACGAACCGATCCGCCTTTTCATCGCCGACGACCACGCGCTCTTTCGCGAGGGGCTGCGCGCGCTGATTTCCGCCACCGCTGACATTACTTGCGTGGGCGAGGCCGCCACCGGTGAAGAGGCGCTGAGCCAGATCGAAGCGCTGCAACCCGACGTCGTGCTCATGGACATCAATATGCCAGGCGTCAGCGGCATCGAGGCGATGCGGCGCACCCTGCGCACACATCCCACCGCCAACGTCATCATGGTGACGATGTTGGAGGACGACGCGTCGATCTTTGCGGCGATGCGCGCCGGTGCGCGTGGCTATGTGCTCAAGGGGGCCAACCACCAGGAGCTGCTGCAGGCGATCCGCGCGGTGGCGCAGGGGCAGGTGCTCTTTGGGCCGGCCATCGCCACGCGCATTACGCACTTCTTTGCCAAAGCGCAGCCAGCCGGCGCCAAGCAGCCGCTGCCCGAATTGAGCGAACGCGAACGCGAGATTCTAGAAATGATAGCGCGGCACTACACCAATCCTGAGATCGCGCAGCAGCTTGGCATCGGCGACAAGACGATTCGCAACCACGTGTCGAACATCTTCAACAAGCTGCAAGTCGCCACGCGTGCCCAGGCCATCGACAAGGCGCGGCAGGCGGGGCTGGGAGGAGAGCCATGACCACGCTTGCCGATTTTTCAACCGGCGAACGCATCGACATTGGCGGCTATTCGCTCAACCTGCACCGCACCGGGCAAGGCGCGCCGCCCGCGATCTTCGACACCGGGCTGGGTGTGACGTCATTACTCTGGGCGCGTGTGCTGCCCGCCGTGGGTGCGTTCACGACGGCCTGCGCTTTCGACCGCGCTGGCTACGGCAGCAGCGACCCGGCGCCCGACCACTTGCCCCGCACCAGCGCGCAGATCGTGCAGGAACTACGCCTGCTGCTGCAAAAATCTGAGATTGCGCTCCCGTATGTGCTGGTCGGCCATTCGTTTGGCGCCATCAACATGACCTGGTACGCGCTGCACCATCCCGCCGAAGTGGCGGGGCTAGTGCTCGTCGATCCTTCGCACCCGGAGATGTTCCAGCGCGTCCCGGGCATCCCGTCGAGCAAGTCGATGACGCAGGGGATGCGCGTCGTCGCTACGTTGAGCAGGTGGGGCATCCTCAACCCCTTTGCTCCGCTGCTGGCGCGCGGTGTCTTTCCGCAGATCAAGCAATTCCCACCTGAACTGCGCGCGGCGCTGATCGCTATGACCAGACAAAGCCAGGATTACACCGCTGCGCTGCGCGAGGCCGAAGTCAGCGATGAGAGTTTTCGCAGCGCCGTCAGTCCGCCCGGCAGCCTTGGCGATCTGCCCTTGGTGGTGCTCAGTGCAGGTTCCTGGGTGACTGGCAAGCAGACGCCAATGAAGCGGGCGATGCCTGCCCTGCGCGAGGAGCAGGCCAGCCTCTCCACTTGCGGCGAACATCGTATCGTCGAAGGCTGCGACCACAGCGACCTGCCCATTCTACGCGCCGACGCCGTGGCCGACGCCGTGCGCACGGTCTGCCAGTCCGGCACAATCAGCGCCGCACTGCATCAGAAAAACTGAGCAGGAAGATGAGCGGAGATTCAGCACTGAGCGTCACGTTTGCCCTAACCGAGGCCTTGAACACAGAAACCCGTTCGGCCATTATTCGGGTCTGTATCGCTGCCCATGAAGAAGACGATTTTCATCACCTCTTCTCTTACATTCCTGCAGGCGGACGCCATTTTCTGGCCTACCGAGAAGGTGAATTAGTGAGCCATGCTGTCGTGACGACACGCTGGCTGCAGCCTGAAGGTCAGCCAATTCTGAAAACGGCTTATGTCGATGCAGTGGCGACCTTACCAGCCTACCAAGGGTGTGGATATGGCAGCACTGTCATGCAACTGTTGGCACAGAACATAGCCGATTATGAGATTGCCTGTCTGGAGACCGACCAGCCGACATTCTACACACGGTTAGGCTGGAAACTCTGGCGGGGGTGCGCTCGCCGGGCGGAGCGAGCACGGGCTGATTCCTACGCCGGAGCAAAGAGAAGTCATGATTTTGCGCCTGAACCGCACGCCACTTCTGGATCTCGATGCTATGCTGACGATTGAATGCCAGGGAGGAGGGATATGGTGATCTGGAGGTTTCTGCTTTTCTGCATCGTAGGGATCGCTGTGACAGCGTGCAGCATGCAGGCGCAGAATACGCCTGCTGAACTGGCGCAGAGCCCCGTAGATGACTGGCGCGCTGCTATCGATGCCCATGTGATCGAACAGATGCAGCAACTTGGCATCCCCGGCGCCGCGGTGGGGATTGTGCGCGGCGATCAGGTCGAATATCTGCAAGGCTACGGCATCGCCGGGGATGATGGTCGCCCGGTGACGCCGCAGACGCCCTTCTACATCGCATCGCTGAGCAAGAGTGTCACGGCGGCGGCGGTCATTCAGTTGGTGGAGGCCAGCAAGCTGGAGTTGGATGCGCCGGTGCAGCGCTATCTGCCCTGGTTTCGCCTGGCGGATGAGGAGGCTGCAGCTCAAATCACCGTGCGCCATCTGCTCGCCCAGACCAGCGGCTTTTCCGAGCTGGGTGGATACGAGCGCAATCTTGACGACGACATGTATGACGACGCGCTGGAGCAGAGCGTTCGCGCCATGCACGGAGCGCCATTAAACGCAGCGCCAGGCGTGCAGTTCGAGTACTCGAACACCAACTACGACCTACTCGGCTTGCTGGTGGCGACGGTCTCCAGCGAGTCCTACGAAAGCTATGTCCAGCGTCACATCTTTGACCTGCTCGACATGGACGACGCCTTCACATCGCTGGCGGATGCGCAGGGACATGGTGTGAGCAGCGGCTACTACCCCTATTTCGGTCAGGTGCGCAGCCAGGATCATGCCATGTTCTTTGGGCGGGCAACCACGCCATCCGCCGGGCTGGTGGCCAGCGCCGAGGATTTGGCGCACTGGCTCGTGGCGCATCTTAACGGGGGGCGCTATGCCGATGCGCAGCTTATCTCGCCGCAGGGGATGGAACTGCTGCACACCGTCGCCGTGTCGATTACCGAGGAGGTGGGCTACGCCATGGGGTGGACGACCTTTCCGTTCACCGATGCCTTGCCTGCCGACGATGTCGAGCGATCGGCGCCGCTGGCGCTTACCCACAGCGGGCGCTGGCTGGGCTACGCCGCGCAGCTTCTGCTCGTGCCTGAACAGGAGCTCGGCGTCGTGCTGCTGTTGAACCTGAATGATCCAGCCGCGGACTCGGCATTGAGCAACATCGGCTGGAATGTGGGACTGCTGGCGTTGGGGCTGCCCGCCAAACAGTTTCCACAGCACGAAGACTGGGTGGAGCGCAATGCGCGCCTGCTGATGCTTGCCATCGTTGCGATCTTCACTGCGCTCAATCTCTGGCTGTTGCGGCCGCGGGCAAGGCTGGTTTTCATCGTAGCGGCATGTCTGGTGCAGGTTGTCACCGTCGCCTATCTCGTCCTGATCCGCCTTCCTGAGGTCAAAACCACGCTGCCTCTGCTGCTGCGCTTCGAGCCAGACCTGGGACAAATAACACTTGTCCTGATTGCGCTGGCTGGGTGGAGCGTCGTGCGGACAGGCGCGGCATTGGCGCAGACAATCATCGCCAGAGACAGAGTGGCGCTCGATGCACAGTGAAGTGAGAAGCCACGGAGAACGCAAAGAACGCTATCTGCAACTTTGCGGCTGCGCGCCTTTGTGGGAGGCATTTCTAATTGTCGTTACGGGGTAAATATAGGTCGAAGCCGAGGGTGTCGCTCAGCGGGTTGCGCGCACTGAGCAGATGCACGGTGGGATTTTCCACCAGCGCCAGCTGCGGCTCTGGTGGCGCTTGATTGTCCCACGGCGCGCGCCATTCCACCACGCCGCCCACCGGCACAGTGAGCGTCGCCGGACCGGGGCCGGTTGGGTCCAGCGTCACCTGCGCCACAGTCCCGTCCGTCCACGGCGTAAGCGGCACATTGACGTGGACGATCTCGTTGACCACGTGAATCACCGGGCTGCGCCACGATTGATACCCTGGCTTGCCTTCCACCTGCAGGTAATAATCGCCCGGCGGCGTGAAGAAGGCAAAGTAGCCGTCGTCGTCGGTCACCTGCGGGTTGACCTGGTTGTTGTAGAGGTGCGCCGGCCAGGGCACCCAACCGCCCCAGCGCGGAACGGAAATCATGCAGGTCACGGTGATGCCGGAGAGGGCGTGCAGCGTGGGATTGTTGGGGTCAAAGCCCTGCGTCACATCGAAGACGTAGCCGTCAGGGTCAATCTCTACCCCCCCACGCGTGCAGCGCCGGTAGTCTATGTCGCAGATAAAGTTCATGGCCGGGTTGTGCGTCTCATAGTCCAGCGCCAGCGGGTCTGGCAACTCGTCGGTGATGGTGATGTGTAACGGTTCGGGGTCTTCCATGCCGTGGAAGAAGCGCAGCAGGTAATGCTGTCACACGGCAAAGTTGACCTCGCCCGTGTTGCCATCCACCGTCACGATCTCCTTGGGCGCAAATGCCCACTTCCCGGCGATCAGTGCGTCAGGGGCAGTTGCGCGCCCGGCCCGTAGTCGAAGACGGTGAAGTTCGTCTCTGGCAGCATATTACCTGAACGCAGATTTGTAACAAATGCTCAGTCCAGCTTCCCTCACCACGCGCGCTGCACGACCGGCAGATAGATCGTCGAGCCGGCCGGCTGCGTGGTCGGGACGCCATCGTTGAGCGCCGTCAGTACGACTTGACCGTTGACGATGTTCAATTCGTGCTCAAAGCCAGGGGCGAGGCCGGTGATGGTGACGTTGCTGAAAGCCCCCGTGACGCTGGTGGCCGTCAACAACGCATAGGTGTCGCCCTGCCGGGGGGCATGGCCGTTGCCGAAGGCCAGGATGAGCGTGCCGCCGCCCAGCTGCAGATGGCCGTTGACAACCAGGCGGTCGTGGTTGGTCAGGCCGAGGATGTCGAGCTTGACCTGGGCGGTGGGGCTGATGGCGACAGTGCCGCTGATCGTCAGCGCGCCGGGCTGAACGCTCTGGGGCGCGGCCGCCCGTTGCGCTCCCAGCACCGTCACGCCGGGATCAACCTGGCCGCCCGGCTCAACCACCAGACCCAGGGGTCCCGCGGCGATGTCGCCGCTGCCGATGATCTTGCCGCCGGCGCCGACCAGCGTGCCGCGCCCGGCCAGAACGCTGGCGCTGTTGCGCAATTCGAGCGTGCCCTGCGAGCCGGTTTGCACACCACCGCACAGCCCGGTCGCATCGCCGCCGATGCACAGGCCGCCGTCGGCGGTGAGCGATGAGCCGCCGTTGGCCCCATCCACCGTCACGTAGCCAACGCTGCCGGCCTGCCCACCGATGCGGATGGTGTGGCACGCTGCCTCTCCGCCGTCGTAGATCTCCAGTTGCGCGGCGCCGCTCTCGCCGATGGCGCAATGGCCGGTGCTGAAGTCGCCATCCGGCCCGCTGACCTTCAGCCGGGCGCGCACACCGTGCGCATTGACGCCGGTCACATCCATCACCGTCGCGCTGCCGGGCAGGAAGCCCAGGAACAGGTCGGCGCCCTCTACCTTAAACTGGCCTCCGTCGAGGACGTGCACCCCTACATCGGCCCCAACGGCCATGCCCAACAGGACATCGTTGAAAACTGTCAGGGTGGAGTTGATGGCGGCGCTGTCCTGGCTGCCGTCCACGCCGATGAAGGCGTCGAAACCGGGGCCGGGATGGGCGCGCAGGCCGGCCTGCAGGACGTCATCCGCTTCCCCCACCATGGCCACCGCGCCGCCGTGCGAAATCTCCAGCTCGCCGCGCAAGAAGTTGCCGATGGTGAAGTTGTCGAGCGCCACCCAGTTGGCGCCAAAGTCGGGCAGCGGCGCGCCGAGATTGCGCACCTGCGCCAGCGCGGTGAACTCTTGCAGGCTGCTCCCCTGGCCGATCACCACTTCGCCCGCGCTGCGCATGAAAGCGCCACCTTCGATGCTCAACGTGCCGGTGTAGTTGTCGCCCACAGCCGTCGCGGCCGCGCTGAACCAGCTGGCCTGTTCGCCGCTGAGCGTCGCATGGCCGGGGAAGTTTGCGCCGATGACCAGCGAGCCGCCGTAAATCTCGCCGTTGTCGAGGAACATGCTGCCCGGGGCGGCGTGGCCGATGGCGATGGCGGTCGTGCCGGTGAGCACCGCGCCGGGGTTGGAGATCTGCACGTGGGCGGTGGGCGGGTTGAGCGGATCGATGGGGGGCAGCGCGCCAACGATCAGCTCGCCCGTGTCGAGCGTGCCGGATGCCAGGTCGAAGGTGGCGTCGTCGCCGACGCTCAGCGGGCCGAGCAGGGTCAGGTTGGCGTCCTCGAAGGCGACGAAGCCATCCTCAATGCGCACGCGGCCCACATTGTGCCCGCCGACCGTGACGGTGTAGGTGGCATCGAGGTTGAAGAGCGTTTCCGTCGCGGCGTCGGGCGCCTCGGCGGGCGTCCAGTTGGCGGCGACGTCCCAACGGCCCCCGGCCGGGTTGATCCAGCGCGTCACGCCTTTGGCCGCCAGGGCGATGCCGACGGTTCCATCATTCAGTTGATAGCGAAAGACAAAGCTGCGATTGTCGCCAAAGACGCCCGGCGGTGCGCTGCCGCTCACCTCACTGATGTTGGTGACCGTCTGTCCGAACAGGGTGTCGCCGGTCAAGATAATGGCGTCGGCAGGTGTAGGTCCCGCAAATAAGCCAAACTGTCCATTGTCCAGTTGGGCCGTCAAAGCCACGCGTCCGGCGCTGTCGAACGTTACAGTTGAAAACGAGCCGGTAAAGTCGCTGGCGTCGCTGTCAAACAGCACCTGCGCGCCACCGCCATCCACCTTAATCAATTGGTGATGGGCGAAGGCGGGCTTTGCCCGCACCACTTTCCCAAAGACGATCGCGCCTTGATCGTTCACGAGCAGCGAGGTCGGTCCACCGAACAAGACGTCCTCGCCATCCAGGCCTGGCCCGGTCGCCGTGTTAAAGACACCGACGCCGCTCGCCCTGGTTTGGGTAGCTGTGCCTGCAGCCGAAACGTCTAGTTTCCAGTTGACCGTGTAATTAGCATTGTTGCACGAGCCTGGCGGGGAGCTGACTTTTTGATACCCCACATAGAGCACGACCTGGTTATCGCCCGGCACGGCTCGCTCAATCTTGGTGCTGTCAGGGTCGCAGACGGTGTTTTCAGCCGCCGACAGCCTCAGCGTGGGCGTCACCCCGTCAGTAAGATAAAAGTGGCGGGTGCCGACGCCGCCTGAGCCGATGAACTGGCTGACGATCCATTCGCCCGCATTCGTGACCACGCCCAAATTGTGCTCGAAGCCGCTCTCATCCGGTTTCATGCGGCTGATGACGCCGCGCTCCCAGCGATAGACGCGCCGGCCCGTCACCGGCGGGTCGGCGTCGGTCACACGGGCCAGGAACAGCACGCGCCCCTGACCGTCCACGGCGAAATCGCTGATCGAACTGATGACGCCCAGCGTACCGGACAGAACTGTGCCAGGCCTGGCAATGGTAATGACGGCGCCGGCCTGAATCTGGTACAGGCCAGGCCCGGCATCATCGCCGACGCGCATCCCTTGTACCACCAGTGTGCCATTGGCGCCGATGCGGGCGCTAAAAAGCGCTGTGAAGCCGTTTTGTCCTTCTCGGGCGACATCGGTGAAACTCCAGCCGCCGGCCGCCGTGGCCAACGGCTGCGCCTGGCTCGCGAGCGCGCCGAGCAGCCAGATCTGCAGCACCGTTGCCAGCGCCATCGCTACCACGACACGACGATAAAGAGGGATTTGTGGCCTGGATTCAAACATGGTTTTTATCCGTTCTTGCTTGCTTCTATAACGAGGTGCGCCAGCGGACGCGGCCGTCCTCAGCCGTCCCCTCCTGCTACACGCGCAGCGCATAGATGGAAGTTTGTTGTGCCATGGACGGAATATGGCATAAAAGTATCATCTGATTATGCAAAAATATGCGCGAGCGCAGGGTGCAGCACGGACTATTGTGACAAAAACCGGCAGGAGAAAAGGCGCGGCATAGGGGGACTATTGTGACAATTTGACTCACGATAACTGCGGCCCGGCTGCGCTGCGGCGCTTGCGCGTGGGCAGGCTGTCGCCCGCCGCGGCCAACAGCTCCATGTCGCGCAACACGGTGCGCCGGCTGACGCCCAGCGCGGTGGCCAGGTCATCGTCGGTGGGCGCGGCCCCCTGCGCGGCAGCTTCGGTCAGCAGGCGGCGCAGGACCGCACGGCGGCGGTCGCCTTTGTCGGCGATCAACGTGTCTTCGGGCGCATGGGGCGTCCAGACGACGGCGACGTAATCTGCATCGCTCAGCGGCCGGCCCAGGGGCGTCTCCCGCCGCGCCAGGCGCACGGTTCGAGACGATGGGCCGCCGGCGAGCTCGGTGTAAGCAGCGGCCAGCTCGCGGTTGACGGGCACATTGGCGAAGAAGCTGTGGCGCAGTTCGGGGTCGGCGAGCCGGGCGGCCTGGCGTTGCAGGGTGGCGTTGGCCTCCGCCAGCACCTGGCGGGCCTCGGCAACGCGCCCCGTCGCCGTCAGCAAACGCCACAGCGCCCACAGGTAGTACTGGCGCTCCTCCCCCTCCGGCGCGTGGGCGTTGAACTGCGCCCAACCCGCCGCCGCCAGTTCGTGAGCGCGCGCCGCATCGCCGCTATGCCAACAGGCCAGCCCCAGCAGCGCCGCGGTGCGCTCGCGCTCCATCGGCGCCTGGTTGTCGGTGAAGACGGCCAGCGCGGCCTCCAAAGCCGGCCGCGCCTCGGCGTAGCGGCCCTGGCGCGCCAGCAGCGTACCCAGGTCCATCTGCACCAGCGCGGCCAGGAAGAGCGCGCCGCACCCGTGCAGGATCGCCGCGGCCTGACGCAGAAGCGATTCCGCCTCCTCCGGCCGACCCATCCGCTCCAGCGCCAGGCCACACATGCCGGTGTACAGCCCGACGCCGTCCTGCGCGGCGCTGTGGATGCAGTAGTCGCAGGCCGCTTCGGCCAGCGGCAACGCCAGATCGTAACGGCCCAGGCTGATGTAAGTCATGGCCAGCGCGGCGCGGGCCCGCGCCGCGCCCCGGCCGTAGCCGACCTGCTCCGAAACTGTCACCGCTTCCTGGCCGACGGTGACCGCTTCGTCCAGCCGGCCGGCGGCTTGCAGCGCCGAGGCCAGCTCGATCAGCCCGCACGCTTCGGCATAGCGGTCGCCCGTCCGCCGCCGCAGCGCCAACGCCTGGCGGAAGAGATCGAGGGCGGCATGATCCGGATCGCCCAGGTTGGCCAGCGCCCAGCCCAGCCCTTCCAGCGCCTCGGCCTCCGGCAGCGTCAGGCCGTGGTCGTGCGCCAGGTCGCGCAAGCGGGCGTAGTGCACCTGTGCGGCGGCCACATCGCCGACCTGGATGGCGACGCTGCCCAGCTCTTGCAGGGCGTCGGCCAGATGAGGGATGTGACCGGCCTGTTGCGCCAGCGCAGCGGCGCTTTGCAGGTGCGCGACGGCTGCCTCGAACTCGCCGCGCTTGCGCCGATAGCGGCCCGCCAGCAGGTGAGCGCGCGTAACAAGGTCCGCATCGGCAGCCGCCTGCGCCAGCCGCAACGCCTCGTCCACTGCGTCGCCGGCTTCGGCCTCGGCCACGATCAGGCTGAGGTCGGCCCAGTCCAGCAAGATGGGCAGGCGCTGAGGATCATCGGTCGCCAGGAGCGTCAGCGCGTGGCCCAGCGCGGCGCAGGCCTCCGCAGGCGCCGCTTTCCGACGGCATTGCTCCGCCAGGCGGCGGTAGAGGTCAAGCGCAACGGCCGGCTCGTCTCCGGCCGCGTGGTGCCGGGCGCGGCCGGCCAGATCGTCCGGCGTCAATTCGGCGAGGTACGCGGCGGCTTGCCGGTGCCAGGCCCGGCGTCGGTCAGGCGCGATCGCCGCATAGATCGCCTGCTGCACCAGCTCGTGGCTAAAGGCGAACCCGTCGGCATCGGCGCGCAGGAAGCCGGCGGCGACCAGCTCCGCCGCGATCGCGGGCGTGACCGGCGTCAGGCCGCGCCACTGCGCCCAGGTGTAGGACATGCCCCACACGGCCGCGGCCTGCAGGGCCGCGCAGGTTACGGCGGGCAGGGCGGCGGCGCGCTCGGCGATCGGCGCGGTGGGCGGGAAACCGGCGGCGACTGCGGCAATCGCTTCGTGCAGCCAGAAGGGGTTGCCGCCCGCGGTCCGCAGCAGCGCCTCTCGCCGGTCGGCGAGCTGCGGCGGGATCAGACGGCCGGCGTCGTCGTCGGCGAGTGGGCCTAACGCCACCACGGTCAGACGGCCGGCCTCCTCCCAGGCGGCGATGGGCGCACGGTGGAGCTGCATCTCGCTCGGACGATAGGCCAGGATCAGGCAGAGCGCGGCATGTTGGCTCACCTGCGCCAGCTCGTCCAGCAACGGCCAGAGGTCGTCTGCGGCGTGATGCAGGTCGTCGAGCATGAGGCAAAGCGGGGTCTGCGCGCAGAGGACGGTGAAGAGATCGCGCACGGCCTGGCGTTGGCGGGCCAGCTCGAGCGCCGGTGGCAGCGGCGGCAACGTCACGGCGTGGCGCCAGGCGGGGAGCAGGCCGGCGGCCGCACGTGTCTCGAGGGGCAAGCGCGCGGCCAGCGCGTGCCGATGAACGGTCGGCAGGCCGCGCAACGCCTCGGCCAGCAGATCGGCGGCGCTCCGGCCGGGCGCGGCGGTTGCCATCAGCGGCGTGAGGCCCCGCCAGCGCGCCGACGCGGCCACCTCCTGCAGCAGGCGGGTCTTGCCGATGCCGGACTCCCCTTCGACGGCGAGCAGCGCGCCGCGACCCTGCAGCGCCTGCTCCAGCCGCTCGACAATCTGGCGTCGCTCGGTCGCGCGGCCCACGAAGGGGCCAATGTCCGGGGCAGCGTCGCCCGATGCTGTCGCCACGCTTTCCCGGCGGATGCCGCGCACGATGGCAGTGGTCTCCGGCAGGGGGTCGGCGTTCAGCTCGGTGCGCAGGAGTCGGCGCAGGCGTTCGTAGTGAGCCAACGCCTCGTTGGCGCGACCGGCGCGACCCAACAGCCGCAACAGTCGCTGTTGCGCTTCCTCACGCAGCGGATCGGCCTCTACCAGGCGGCGGGCGTAACGCAGCGCGGCGGCCAGGTCGCCTTGCACCTGGTAATGGTCGGCCAGCCGATCGAGCAGGACGAACCATTGTTCCTGTCGTTCACGCTGGGGAAGGAGCGCCCAATCGTCGTAGACATCGGGCAACAGGTCGCCGGTGTAGAGGGCGACGGCCTGCTCCCAGTCAGCCGCCGCAGTCGAGCGCGCCAGCCGGTCGAACGCCCACAGGTCCACCCACAGGTCGGCGGGGTTGAGGCCGATGCAGTTGTGGGTGGTGAAGAAACGGTCATGCCCCAACGCGCGGCGCAACAAATAGAGAGCCTGCGCGAGTCGGCGGCGGCCCTCCTCCGGCGTTGCGTCCGGCCACAGTTGCGTGCTGAGCCACTCGCGGGCGCGCGTGTGAGCCGGCGCCAGCAACAGGCAGGCCAGCAGGTTGCGGCTAACCGTCGATGGAATGACTATCGCCTGATCGTCTTGCAGGATCGCGAAACGACCGAAGAGAAAGATCTGCAGACTCACACGAGAACCGAACGGTAGAACGATCGCTGTCCGAAAACTGGCGCAGCGCCCAATATCGGTGCAAATACAGCACAATCCTGGGATCTGCGCAAACGCGGTGCATCGCTGATCAGGGCAAGCCGCGCATGACGATCGGCGCGGCGGAGCAGGTGATGAGCGGATTCGTTGCTTACTGACCGCCAGGTTACTGATTGCTAGATTGACAGCTTATATCGCTACCTGTCATGAGTCATGCGTCACCAGTCACGAGTGACTGGTGACGCATAAAGTACCAACCTAGCGATCAATAACTGTTAAGAGCGCTGGGCTACCAGATCGCGCCCCGTTATGAGCATTGACAAAATGATCCGGTCATCGACGTTGCTGCCTTCAGCGCACAGAGCGTCTTCTTCCGTAGGTCATCGCCTCCGGCGTGACGGCGTGGCTGACCGGAAACATCCGGCTGGAAGCCGAACCTACGGTTACTGAATTTATTTGGTAAACTCCATCACCGGGCGCTGCGCACCACAAGCCTCCGGCTTGCGTTACTACTGCCGCGCCACCAACGGCAGGTAGAGCTTCGTCTCCGCCCCGGTGACTGTGATGGTCGCCGTGTGCCCCAGCCCATCGCTGTAGGTGTACGTCCCCGGCGCCGTGAACTGCCGACGATAGACCCGCCCCGGCGCCAGCATCCCGCCGTCGAAACCGAGGGTGTCGCTCAGCGGGTTGCGCGCACTGAGCAGATGCACGGTGGGATTTTCCACCAGAGCCAGCTGCGGCTCTGGTGGCGCTTGATTGTCCCACGGCGCGCGCCATTCCACCACGCCGCCCACCGGCACAGTGAGCGTCGCCGGGCTGGGGCCGGTTGGATCCAGCGTCACCTGCGCCACAGTCCCGTCCGTCCACGGCGTGAGCGGCACATTGACGTGGACGATCTCATTGACCACGTGAATCACCGGGCTGCGCCACGACTGATACCCCGGCTTGCCTTCCACCTGCAGGTAATAATCGCCCGGCGGCGTGAAGAAGGCAAAGTAGCCGTCGTCGCCGGTCACCTGCGGGTTGACCTGGTTGTTGTAGAGGTGCGCCGGCCACGGCACCCAACCGCCCCAGCGAGGCACGGAAATCATGCAGGTCACGGTGATGCCGGAGAGGGCGTGCAGCGTCGGGTTGTTGGGGTCAAAGCCCTGCGTCACATCAAAGACGTAGCCGTCAGGGTCAATCTCCACGTTGCCGTGGGTGCAGCGCCGGTAGTCTATGTCACAGATATTGACGTCGTGTGCGCTCTCAATCTCGTACACCCAGTAATCTTCCTCCCAATGGCCGGTGTACCATTCGCCGTCGGCCTGGACGCGCGGCTGGGTATTCTCGCACACGTACAGATGCAGGTGGGTGTTCCAGAAGCCGAACACGCCAGGAATGACCCAGTCATGCGCGGCGAATAGCCCACTGTCTGCATCGCGGAAGCGAAAAACCAGATGTTGGCCAGCCAGCGGCCCGGTCGTCGGTGTGCCCTCCCAGTAGGAACGCTGCGGGTCCCAGAAACTGGTTGCTGGCAGCAGATGGGCGGCTTCGCTCTCGTCACTGCATTGGTTCGGATTGGTGAGCGAGCAGGCTCGGGTCGTCACGGTGATGGGTTCCTGAGCGTGCAGGCTCTGATAGGTGGAGGTAAACACCCCGTGCGCGTCGCTGGTGGTAGAGTTCACTTCAACGCCGTTCTCAAAGACGCGGATCAAGGCATTGCCCAGGGCTACGCCGCTGACATTGACGACGTCATTGGAGTAGCAGTATTCGCCATCGCCAATGGAGGTGATCAGCGGTGGGTAGAAGGGCGTGACGGTCTCCACGCCCAGGTCGAACCGATGCCCCCCGGCCATCAGCGTCGCCCGGTTCTCCAGCACTTCGCCGGGCTGTGGGTGACCGACGGTGCTGAGATGCACTTCCGCCGCTTCATTCACTGCCAGCGGAGCGATGGTTTGCCATTGCAGACTCTGCCCCTGTGCGACAAAGTTCATGGCCGGGTTGTGCGTCTCGTAGTCCAGCGCCAGCGGATCTGGCAACTCGTCGGTGATGGTGACGTGTAACGGTTCGGGGTCCTCCATGCCGTGGAAGAAGCGCAGCAGGTAATGCTGCCACACGGCAAAGTTGACCTCGCCCGTGTTGCTATCCACCGTCACGATCCCCTTGGGCGCAAAGGCCCACTTCCCGGCGCTCAGGTCGGAGGTGGGTGTGAAGAGGTGCTCGTCCGCGCCCAAATCGGGCGACGTGCCGGCAGGCGTGGGCCGAACGTCGCCGTCTATGTCGTGCGCCACGCCGGTCTGGATGGCGCGTTCGAGCGCGGCGGAGAAGCGGGTGAGATGGAAGCCATCCCAGTCGAAGCCGGCCGGGCCGTCAATGTGGCCGGTCTCATTGACCGTGCCGACGGTGGGTGTCGTGTTGCGATCCCACAGGGTTTGCGCCAGCGTCGCTGCGCCGGAGCCGGTCACGCGCACGCCGGTCTGGTTCTCCGCCAGGATGGTGTTGGCGAAGGTAGCGGTGGCGCCATTTTCTACGTAAAGCGCGTTCCCGGCGTTGCGCGCCAGGGTGGTGTGCCAGGCGGCGAGCTGCGCGTTGGGGACGAGCCGCAGCGCGTCGCCGGCCAGGTCCACCAGGGCGTTGTTGGTGAACTGCGCACCGACGTTGGGATGCACCTCGATCCCCTTGCGGCTGTCACGGAATAGATTAGCATCCAGCGTGAACTGCCCCTCAGCCAACACGCTCAAGCCGCGATTGCGCTCAAAGGTGTTGTGCGTCAGGGTCAGTTGCGTGGCCGGGCCGTAGGCGAAGATGGTGAAATTTGTCTCCGGCAACATATCCACCCTGGCGTTGGGACTGCCGTTATCGGCAATGAGGCTGTCGACGATGACGACGTGGCTGTTGTAGAGCCGCACAGCCACGTCCGGGCGCCATTCCCAGCCATAGCCGTTCTGGAGGATGTTGACGTGCTCCAGCCGCAGCTCGCCGATCAACACATTCCGAGCGGCGATGGCGCCGCTGTCGCTGATGTGCCAGGCCTCGTAATAGCCGGGCAGCGGGACGGGCGGAATGCGGTTGGGATACCCGGCGTAACGCACGGTGGCATAGCGTATCAGGCCGGTGCCGCCGTCGAACGATAACCCTGCCCATTGGTCCATACCGGTGTTGGTGAGCGAGGTAAAGAGGATAGGTTGGGTGGGCGTCCCCACGGCCTGGAGATGCCCCTGCACGTACAGCTCGCCATTGCGCGGCGCCATTACTGTCGTCCCCGGCGCGATGGTGAGCGTGGCGCCCGGCGCGACGATGAAATCCTGATTGTCCAGTTCATAGCCCTGGTCGGCGGCCTGCGGCTGCCAGGTCATCGTCTCGACGAGAGTGGCCTGGGGACCGAAGACGATGCGGTCGCGCGAGTTGCCCTCCAGTCGGTTGCCCACCAGCGTGGCCGAGCGCACGTTGCTGGAGAAGTAGATGGGCGCGTTGGTCGGCTCGTTGTTCAGGCCGCTGATGAGCGTGTCGCTCACGACCACGTGGCTGTTCTCGACCCAGATGCCCCATTGCGCATGGCCGGGTCTGTAGGCGCTGATCACCTGGCTGGACTCGATGGTCACTGCGCCGTCGAGGACGTTGAGCGCGCGGATGGGCGCCGACTGATAGATGCTACAGCCATAACACTCATCGCCGGTGTAGCGCACGGTGACGTGGCGCAACGTCCCCGCGCCGCCATCGAAAGCGATGCCGCTCCAGTCGGCATAATCGGCTCCGGTGTCGGCCGGCGATGTAAAGGTGATGGGCTGCGTCGCTGTGCCCACGGCGTCCAAGCGCCCCCGCACGAGCAAGGGGTACGCACCGTCATTGTTGCCGATATGCACCTTGACGCCCGGCTCGACTGTCAGAGTCCGCCCGGCGGGGATGGTAGCCGCGCCCAGAAGGCGGTAGCCGCCCGCTGGCTGCGCGTTCAGGGTCAGGTCACGCCCGGCGATGACGTCGGGGGCAAAGGCTATCTGATTGTAGATATTGTTCTGCAAGCGCAGCCCAGAGAGGCTCACGTCGCTGGCCGCGCCGGTGATGTAGATCGGAAAGTCGTTATCCGTTGCATAGTCGCCGATGCCGCTGAAGAGGGTGTCACTCACCACCACGCAGCTGTTCACCACATACAGGCCCTTATCAGTCGACCTGCCCGCCGAGGTGATGACCTGGCTGGCCTCGAGAGTCACTGTCCCGGTCTGTACGTTCGCTACCCGGATCGCGGCCGACTCGTAATTCGGGCAGCCATAACATTCCCTCCCGGTGTTGCGCACAATGATGTGCCGCAGCAGCCCCGTGCCGCCATCGAAGGTGATGCCTCTCCATTGGTACGGTCCGCTGTCGGCCTGCGAGGTAAAGATGATGGGTTGTATGGCGCTGCCGGCGGCTTGCAGGTGGCCTTGTACGATCAGCACGACCCCTGCGGCCTGCACCGTCACGCCCGGCTCGATGCTCAGCGTGACGCCTGCTGCCACGGTCACATCGCCAGACATCAGGTGCGGGCTATCGGCCAAACACCACGTCTCGTCGGCGGTAATCGTTCCGCTGTGCGGGCCGGGAACGCAGGCGGTCGGCGCAGCCTGCGCCTCAGCGGCTGAACCGGCGCCGGCCAGCACGAGCGCTGCCAGCGCCACACCCAATGCTATGAGAAAAGTGTATTTCGTTTTCATCGCTCGTTCTCCTTATGCTGTGAATGGGGATGCTCACGACTCACGCCGGTTTCGGCTTCGATGAAGCGCACCAGGTCTTCCGCACTGCAGACATGCGTCCGCGCGCCGTCGCGCACGCATTCCACCTGGCCTTCCCAGCCCGGCTGTTGGGCCTGTGCGTCAACCCACAGGCGCAGGATGAAGGTGACGACGGTGCGCATGGTGCTTCCTTCAGGTCGGCTTTGTCCCTGGTTGCCAGCCTGAGGAACAGGGTAGCGTGGCAGAATAACGGGAGGATAACGGGGAATGGTCGCTTAGCCTGATAGTTGGTTAGTCAGCCAGTCTGACTATTCGACCAATAAACCGCTTAGCAGTTGTTCAATTGGTCGTACAACGCCTGTGTCTCGGCTGAGGGCGCAGCATCCAGTTCTTGTTGCAAAGCGCGGACGCATTCCTGGTAGGCGCGCAGCGCCTCGCTGCGGCGACCCAGCCGGGCCAGACAGAGCATCAACGCGCGCCAGACCTCTTCCAGCCAGGGCTCCATGTCCAGAATGCGCCGCGCCAGATCGACGCCGGCGCGCCACTCGCCGGCCTGTACGCGCTCCTCCAGCCAGGCAGTAAGGGTGTTCAGATAGAGGCTGCGCAGCCGCTCGCGCTCGTGCAGCACCCAGTCTGCATAAGGCTCCTCAGGCAGAAAGTCGCCCCGGTACAACTCAAGCGCCTGGCGCGCTGCCTGGCCGCCAGCCTGCACCGCCTGTTGAAAGGCGGCCACGTCGTACCAGACGGCGCCCGTAAAAGCCAACGTTTCGTCATCGCGCGTCAGATAGCGCGAGGGCTGCCCCTGCCCAAGATAAGGCTCCAGGATGTGGCGGAGGTCGGAGAAGGTGGTGTTCAGCGCCCGCCGGGCCGAGTCGGGCGCAAGGTCTGGCCACAGGGCTTCGATCAGTTCATCGCAGGCGACGGAGCGCGGAGCGTGGTGCAGCAGATAGAGCAAGAGCAGACGCGCTTTACGCCGCGGCTGCCATGTGGCCGGTGCAATGAAGCTGTCGCCCCGCCATACCTGAAAGTCGCCCAGGGCCAGGACGCGCAGCGGCGGTCGCGGCGCGGCAGCGATGCGATCCAGCGCAGCTTTCACCGCTTCCTGGAGCGGGCGGTGGCGACGCAGACGGCTCAACGCCGGCGCCGCACGCTCGTCGCCGATCTCGCCCAATATCTGGATGACACGCGCTTGAACCCCTTGCGCTGCCGTGTCCAACAGCGCCAGCAGCGGCTCGACGGCTGGCGCGCCGATGAGGGTCAGCAGGCGATCAATTTCCAAGACCCTTGAGGCTTCGGAAAGCCCGGGGAACTTTTGACTTAGCGCTGCGACCAGCAGCGGCAGCACACGGTCGCGCTCCGACCCGGTGAAGAGAAAGTCGTAACCGTGCACCTGCGAGAGCGCCACGGCCTGTCCCAGGTGAGCTTGCGCCTCCGCATCGCGACCGTCTCGGCGGCAGAGATCGGCCAGGCGCAGGTGCAGGAGGGTCTGATCCAAACGGCCATTGGCCTGCTCGACGAGGCGCAATGCTTCGATGTAGTGTACTTCGGACTGCTGCAGATCGCCGGCAGCGTCCGCAATCTGCCCCAGCGTGATCAGCGCCCGCCCCGTCAGCTGGCAGTCGGACGACTGGCGGCTGCGTGCGAGCGCCATTTGTCCCTGCCGTCGCGCCTCACGCAGGTCGCCAGCATCCAGGGCCAGTCGCGCCTGACCCTGGTGCAATTCAAAGCACAAAAAGCTATCTTGCGTCTGCTCGGCGATCCCCCAGGCCTCTTCGTAGCAACTGCGTGCCGCAGTCGTGTTGCCTTGTTCGCGGTGGAGATGCCCCAGCAAGAAGAGTGCGTACCCGCGCCGGATCGCATCCTGGTAGGCATCAGCCAGGCGCAACAGCCGCTCCGCCGCTGCCCGCGCTTGCTCAAATTCACCGGACTGCAGATAGGTTTGCGCCAGCGTAATGAGCGGAAAGCAGATGCGATAGCTGTGCAATTCGTCCAGAATGTGCAGGCTGATCTGCTCGGTTTCTAACGCCTCGCGCAACAATCCCTGCGGCAAATCATAAGCCGCGATGTTATGGAGAATTAGCGCCTCGCGTTCGCGGTGGCCCAGGCGGCGGAATAATTCCAACGCATGGCGATGATAACGCTGCTGCTGCTCCAGATCGCCGGAATTGCCGTAGCAGTTAGCCAGGATGTTGTAGATTGCCGCCAGCTCTTCCGCGTTGTCGGTCGGCGCCACGGCTAATGCGCGCTGGCAGAGAGCGATAGATTCGGCGTAGCGATCTTGTCTGAAATAGACCCAGGCCTGCCAGCGATACGCCTGTGTCAGATCGGCGATTGATCCGGTGCTCTGCGCGACCCGCTCAGCCTGCTGCAGGGCTGCCAGCGCCTCGCCCCAACGTCCCTGGCGTTCGCGCAGTTGTCCCAACGCTGTCAGCAAGCGGGGATTGGCTGTGGTCACCTCGGTCGGCAGGTGCGCAAACCAGGGCTCCAGCCGCGGCAGGTTGCCGAAGTCAAGCGTGTCGGCCAGATTGGCGATGACCTGCGCCGCGGCCGTCCATTCGTTGGCAGCCAGGAAGTGGTCGACGGCTGCGGACTGATCGTCCAGGCGCTGCTGCGGCGGCGCATCCTGGTTAGCCAGCAGACAAGTCGCGGCGCGGCGATGCCATGCGCGCACTGCAGCGGCGCCTTCCTCCAGTTCCAGGCAGCGTTGCAGGAATGCCTGGAAGAGCGCATGATAGCGCAGGCGTCGGCGGTTTGCCTCGTTCACAGGGGTGATGAACAGATGCTCACGCTCCAATTCATCCAGCAGTGCGGCGGCGTTGGCGATGTCCAGATATGCATTGCACAGATCGCTGCTGAGATAGGGCAACAGCGCCGTGCGCCGCAAGAAGTCCTGGATGGCCGGCGGCTGACGCGCGAACACCTGACCAGCCAGGTAGTCAAACAGGGGGCGCTCGTCGCTGATGCGCCCCAGGATGGCCGGCAGGTCGAAATGGGGTGAACGCTGCAACGCCTGGCACACCAGTTGCAGGGCGGACGGCCAGCCCTCGGTGCGTTCAGCGACCTGGCGGACATCCGCTTCCTGCAAAACCAGCCCCCTGGCAGCCAGAAAGCGCTGTGTTTCCGTCAGGTCAAAGCGCAGGTCGGCTTCGTCCAACTCGGTCAGGCGTCCTTCCACGCGCAAGCGGGCAATCATCGTCAAGGGCGGGAGGTTGCGGCTGGCAATCATCAGGCGCACCGGCCAGTCCGGCAGGCTCAGGACCGTATCCAGGGCCTGGTGCAGCTGTGGGTTGGTGATGAGATGATAATCGTCGAGGATGAGCAGCCAGGGCTGTCCCGTCTGTTGGGCTGCCTGGTGGAAGAGGCGGGCCAGGGCATAAGCCAGCGGACTGGTCGCCAGCGGCGGTGAGATGTCGGCAAAGCGAGAACGAAGCTCCGCCGATAGTCCCTGGAGAAAGTATGTTGGAGCATTATCCAGCTCGCCGAGCGTGCGCCAAAGGATGAACTCTGATCGCCCGCGCGCCCACTCGCCCAGCAGCGTGGTTTTGCCGTAGCCGGCTGGAGCGATAACGAGGGTAAGGCTGCTGGTCGTGGCCCGGTTGAGCGCAGCCAATAGCCGTGGCCGCGCAAGCACGCGCGCGGTCTGGTTCGGATCGGGGGCGCTGTCGGCCCTATCCGGACGAGCGACAGTCGAGTCCATGAAACACAGTTTATCACTTTTGGGCGTCAGCACAAGCTGGTTTTGATACTCTAACAGCGCGTCACCAGACGAAAAAAAGCTCGTCACCGGAAGCAAATCCGTTAAGGTAAGGCGGTTGAGAAACGGCCGAGCACCAGAGACGAAGGAAGAGATGATGACAGTACATAGTTACATACGGATTCGCCATGATCTTGATCTATTGACGCGTTTTCTCATGATCACTGTTGCTCTTCTATCCATCTAACTGACGCGATTTTGATGATCAAGTGACGCGTGGGTGTACTTCAACTTGGGGGCGCGTGCGTCGCACTGGTCAACGCGTTCCCGCCTGCGGAACACTTGTTGACCAGTGCGACGCACGCTTCTTGCCCTGAACGTGAAGTAGACCCCTGGTTGCCCGCCGTGTTGACGAGACAAGGCAGGAACATCGGTCAACCGCCACCGAACAGATGGTTGCGCCATAGCAGCGCCAGCCAGCCAAGCGCGGCGACGGCAAAAAGTGAATAGTGGACACGCCAGCCGGCGCTCCAGCGTCGGCGCAGCCAGGCGTTCGCGACCACAACCACGACAGCCAGCGTCCACGGCGCCGCCACCCAGTATAGTTGGGCAATCATGGTGACGGTGGTCTGTGGGTAGATCAATGTGTCGGCGAACTGAAGCAACTCAACCGCCAGCCAGACAAAGAGAGCGATGGTGAAGATGCTCAGCCCAATTGCCAGCGCAATCACACGTCCATCAGGTGTGGCGCGGCGACGTCGACGCAGCAGCCAGGCGCCTGCCAACGACAGCGCCAGGAGCACGTTGGCGGCTACCATCGTCAGCAGCCAGAGCGGCGTCTCGCTCCAGGGCGCCTGGAAGTAGGCAAGCACCCCCACAAAGAGCCAGCGCACGCCGTGTTCATCGATCTGGAAGACCAGCGTGCGGTCGCCATCCACCTGCTGAAAGCGATTTGGCGCAGTCTCGACAAACTCCCAGCCGTTGAAGGTCAGCCGCTCGTTCTCGATAGTCACTGGCGCCGTCATCGTGTAGCGTATCAGCTTCTGCGCAGTGGTGTGATTGGTGCGTGCTGGTGCGTAGGCGCCGTTGAAGACTGCGGCGCGCGTTGCCCCGTCGGATGCAGGCGCCTGTTTTGCGGCTGCGCGCTCAGTCGGAAAGAATTCACCCATGAATTGAAACAGAATCGCCCGGCCATCATCGGCGGGTGGCGTGTTGTAGGAGACGACGATCCCCAACTGCTGCGCCGGGATCAACGCCAGCATCGTCACAAAGTGCGCGCTGCCGCCAAGATGCCAGAGCACATGCTCGCCGTTGATCGTCATCTCCATAAAGCCATACGCCATGCCGCTCATGTGCGGGTGATGGGTGAAGTGCGTTGCGTGCATGTCAGCCACGCTTGCCGGGCGCAAGATGCACGCGCCGTCGATGCAGCCGCGGTTCAGGTGCGCCAACATGAAGCGGCTGATGTCGCTGGCGGTCGTGCGAATTGGCGCGGCAGGAACCGCCGCCGTCCACTCAAAGTCCGACGCCACAAACGCGCCGTCCCGATAGCGATAGCCCTTCGCCAGATCGGCGATGAGGGCAGGCGGCGGGAAAGCGCCAGCGAAGCTATGCTGCATACCCAACGGCTGCAACAGATGCTCGGTGAGATAATCCTCGAAGGGTTGCCCCGCCACGCGTTCGACAATATAGCCAGCCAGCGCGGTGCCGTAGTTCGAGTACGCCATCACCGCCCCCGGCGGGTAGACGCGCGCCGGCATAAAGCGAACCAGATGCTGGCGCAGCGGCAGCAGTTGCTCCCGACCGGCGACAAACAGCGAGTTGGCTTGATCCTCAAAGCCGGCGGTGTGCGTCATCAAGTGATGGAGCGTGATCGGCTTATCGAACGCTTCCGGGATTGCAAAATCCAGGTAGGCGTTGATGTTAGCGTGCAGGTCAAGCCGGCCCTGCTCCACCAGTTGCATCACCGCCGTCCACGTCAAGAGCTTGCCATCCGAGCCGATGAAAAAGAGCGTGCGCTCCGGCGTCACATGCACGCCAGCCGCCACATCGGCATATCCATAGCCCTTTGCAAACACGGTCTCGCCGTTGTAGACAACCGCTGCCATCGCACCGGCGACATGCTCACGCGCCAGTTGCGCCGGCAGCACTTCGTCGAAGAAGGCCGCGATCGTCGCGGCGTCTAGCTTGCGGTGCGTGTCTGCCTGTGCCGCCGACCCCGTCAGCAGATTCGCCAGCAGGCTCAGCGCCAGCACAAGCGAAAGCACCCGCAGGCGCCGGCCAGAAATTTGTTGTGTCATCATGTTCACCTTCTCGATGGAACGCCCCCTCCAACTTCCAGGAAAGCACAGCGCCTTCCTGGAAGCTGGAACGATTGCCTGGTCGTTTCGCCTACTCTGTTGGCTAACGCATCCCACTTGTCTCGACCAACACTGTCTCCGTCAGGATGCGGTGCAGCGCTGCGAAGTGCTCGAACGCGACCGAATGTCCGCCGTTCTCAAAGGTGTAAAGGCGTTTGATCGGCGCATCCAACTGTGCATACCATTCCAGCGCCAGGTCGCGCCGCGCCGCTAGTTCGGCGGCGCCATCGAGGATGTAGACTGGAACCTCCAGCCGTGGGACATCGCGGCGGAAGTCGATGCCCTGAAGCTGCGGGTACATCACGGTGAACATGTCGATCAGCCCGCGCAGGACGTTGAATTTCTCGATAACGTTGTACTCGCTGCCAAAGACGCCATACGGCCCCAGGTTGGCGGCCATGCCGCGCTCGATGTAGGCAGCCGGCGGCGTGTAGGGCGTCTCCAGCCGCGGGTAAGCGCCCATGACGATGGCGTTGGGATAGGGGATGTCGGCGTAGGGCGGCGCACCAAAGGCGAGCATCTGGTTGCGCAGCGCGCTGTCGCCCGTGCGTCCGGCCATCTCCAGCACATCGTAGTAGAGGCGGCGGTCGGTCTCGCGCTGGCTCACCATCTGCCCGCTGCCGATGAAGGCGTGGTAGAGGTCGGGCCGCTGCTGCACCGCCAGCACGCCCAATGTACTGCCCCACGACTCGCCCAGCAGGTAGATCTTTTCCTCGTCAAAGCGTGTGCGCAAATAGGTGGTCAGCTCGATGGTGTCGGCGACGGCTTGCGCCAGCGTCAGATCTTGCGTTGGGTCAAGCGCCGCGTAGGACTTGCCCGTCCCGCGCTGATCCCAGCCGACGACGATGAAGTCCTGCGTCAGGTCATCGAACAGCACGCGTGTGAAGGGCAGGTCGCTCTGTCCGGGCCCGCCGCTCAGGTAGAGCAGCACCGGCAGATTGGCGCTGCGCCCGCGCACCAGGATCGCCTGATCCTTGCCGCCGAGCCGCACGGTGGTCAGCTCGGCGATGCTGCCGGGGATCGGCTTGCCGGCGGCGTCGAGGATCGGCGGTGTGCGCGCCGGCAGCAGATTGAGCACCGCCAGCCCCGCCACGATCAGCGCCAGGACGATCAGCAGCGGCTGATGCAGCACGGCGCGCCCAACCCCAATGCCGTGCTCCGTCGCACGCAGCCAGGTCAGCCCCAGCCCGACGCCCAGCAGCAGCGGCGGGAAGGCGATCAGCCCGTGCACCCCGCGCCCAACGATCAGCGCCAGGATGCCAAACGGGTTGTCCAGACGCGGCCACGCCGCCGTAGGCCCTACCACCCCCAGCCGGCTCAGTTCGACGACCGCAATGTAGACGAGCGGCATGAACAGCAACGCCCAGCGCGTGCGCAGCGTCACACCACCGAAAAAGCCAATCCCTAACCCGCCGAGCAGCACCATCCAAACCTGCGCCGCCGTCGCCGGTCCACGCGGCATCCACAGCGTTGTCAGCAGACCAAAGCCCACGGTCGCCGCCACGCCGCCGAGCATGGCAAAGCCATTGCGCGTCATCGGCGCAGCGTCCACGCCAGTCAGCGAGCTGGTCAGCGGTTGTTCCTGTGTTGTCATGACCCTTCTCCTTGCTTCTGAACCGAAATCAATTCCAACCCCACATCCCGAATCCGGGCGAGGACTGCGTGCAGCGCCGCCTGATCCAGCGCTGCGGCGATCACCGTCTCGCCCGCCGCCGTGTGCTCAATGCGCAGCCCGGCGAACCAGTCGAACCAGCGTTCGTCCAGATGCCCTTTAATGTGAATCACATAGACATTGGCGTCCATCGTTGCACCCCGTTCTCCGATGAATGGCGAAACATCGCTCGCCATTCACAGTCTAGCCCGGCGTGCCACGGCTGTCGCCTATCTGCGGATAGGGTGATGGGTAGGTTTTGGGGAAATCGTAGGGTCAGTCTGCAAACGGGTTCGAGATCGTGACATAGATAGTCCGCAGATTGGGTTGATTGCTGCGGATGTTTCGGACTGAATCCGCGACAATTCGCCAAATCCGCGTCATCTGCGGTCGATTCCAGCCGGCTGAACGTTTACTGGAAGATGACGCAGTTACAGCCCTGCCAACTGGGTGCGCAGCACCTGCAGCAATGCACCGGGCCGCACCACAATGATCATCTTTGACGGGGGCCAGAAGTCGCGCTCATTCAGTGTTACCAGATAACGGCAGTTCTGCGCCACGGCAGAGGCCAAGATCGGCTGATCCTTCGGATCGGCGTAGGCTGCCACTGCCCGCAGCTGGTCATCGGTCGGCGCGGCGCCTTCGACGAGCGCGCTGTCGAACAGGATGCGCAGATAGGGCAACGCTGCGGGCAGTTTCGCCGCCACGTTGCGTTGTGATTCAGTGCGCACCTCGGCGGAGATGCGCCCTTCCAGCAGGGTCAGGCTGGCAAGCTGCAACAGGATATAGCTGGCGCCTGTGGCTGAAAACGCGCCGGCGATCACCACGGAGGAGTCGAAGAAGACGCGCGGTGGCAGCGCACCTTCACTCATATTGGCGTTGCTTTTCCTCGAACAACTGACGTCGCATCTCCGGCAAGCCGCTCAAGAGGTCATCCAACGTGACGCCAGCTTCGGTGCGGATCGCTTCCATCTCGGCTACCAGCTTGGGCACGAGCGAGACGCGCGGCGTCAGCACAAAGCTGCCATCGCCCAACTCGACCAGTGTGAAGACATCGCCTTCTTCAAATCCATATTTCTGGCGAAGCTCGACAGGAATGGTCACGTTGCCTTTGGCGCGCATCTGAACAGCAATTGTCATCGTCTACACTCCCCCGTTTCTGTCTTCCACAATGCGTATATTCATCACGTGGAGGAAAAGCGCTCCAAAACATCCTAACAATGCCGAAAATCCGATAATCTGAATTATACCTTGTGCCTGCACTGAAAACAAACGATGACAACCTACCTCAGACCATTCTCTTTCGTTGGTATCGCTCGATCAGCAGGTGAACGATGACTGAGCAACGAAAATCCCATATCTACATCAGGCGGCGTTGCGTCTCTCGCAACTCACCCCTATCTTTACATCAGGACGCTTGTCAACAGAAAAGGTTGCTGTGTCATCGTCTTTCAGTCCACACGTCTCAATCAATGGGTACATCATTCAACACTGCCAGCAGCGTGGGCAGATACGTCGCCATTGTCGCGCCGCTTGTCTCGTACTCAGCGAGCTGTTCGGCGAGCGGGCGCACAAGCGGAAAGCCCTGCGCCTCTTCCTGAAGCAACAATCGTTCGCGGTCGGTCGGGTCGGCGAGACGAACCTCCACGGCGCGGATCACGCTTTCGTGCAGGATGGCGGGCCAATTCTGGTATCCCGCGCCGACCCGCGGCTTGAGCGCGGCAAAGAGACGGTCAGCCTCATCTTGCGCGATGGCGTCGAGATGCGCATCGACCAGCGGGTTGAGAATCGGGTGCATCGCTTCGTGTTGAATCAAGCCAACGTTCGGCTCGATGGCTGGCCCCATCACCACGTAGGAAAGCGCGCCAACGTGTGGACCATAGCCGCGCCAGTAGGCGTCGAGCAGGTTGGGCAGCACGCGCACACCCGCGGTCGGCGGTGCGGTCAGGCGCAGATAGGCGAAGACCTCCGCCACGGCCGGCTCGACCAGCGCCCGGTAGCGCTCGATCTCGGCGGCGTAGGCAGGCTGCTGCGTCTGCCAGAGCGCGGCGATCCCCGCTTCCTGATAGAAATCTGCCAGCGCACGGTCGAAGCCGAGGAAGAGCAGCGCCGGCGCCCGGATCGCCCAACCATCGACGGAGCGGGCAAAGTCTGGCGCCGGCCCGCGCTGCAAGACCCACGTTGCGCACTGGCTGACGTGGATGAAGCGACACATCGCCAGGTAGGGGCGCAGCCGCGCCAGGCTGGGCAGCGATTGTTCCGCCAGTGTTGCGCGCACGGTTCGACGCACGTCGGAAAAGCCCTGTTCGTAGTTCTCTTCGTCATAGCCGGCGGCGTTGAGCGCAGCGAAGAGCGTGAAAAGGCGTTCATCAGCCGCAAGCTGCACATAGTCGCCAGTTACAGAGGGTGCAGGCGCGGTCACCGGCTCGAAACGCACAGCCAGCTCGGCCGCGCCGGCCAGCAGCACGATCCCGATTAGCAGACCGACAATGATCAAAAACAGGCGAATCAGCGAACGTTTCATGGTGCAGGCTCCCTGCCATATCCCGCCGGCAAGGCGAAATCGCAAATCCGGTCGGCGACCTGGTCGGCGCGTTTCTCTCAGTGTAGTCCATCGCACACGTGCCGTCGCCTACCTGCGGATAGGTTTGTGAACTGACCGTTGGGATAGGGTCTGGGAATAAGCAGCAGGCTATCCGACGCCAAGCTTGCGCGCCCGGGCGATGGCTTGCGGGCGATTGCTGACGCCGAGCTTTTGCAGGACGTTGTGCACGTGCCACTTGGCGGTGCCGACGGTGATCACCAGTTCATCGGCGATTTCCTGGTTGGATTTGCCGGCGACGATCAATGTGAGGACGCGCACCTCTTGTTCGCTGAGCGGCTCGGGCAAGGCAGCAAACGGCGATGGCTGTAGTGCGGGCGTAGGCGGGAACGCCGCCAGCAGCGTATCAACATAAGTCGGGGCAACGGCGCGGGCGGCGGAGAGCAGGGCAAGCATCGGCGCGCCTTCGTCCATAAAGAGGCGGACATAGCCCTCTGGTTCTGCCAGACGCAGCGCCTGTTCCAGCCATGACTGCGCCGCCCGCCCGTCTTTGGGTGCATGATGCAACGCCAGCAGCAGCGCCGCCTCGATCACGATGTGCATGTGTCCAGCGGCTTGCGCCCGCTGCAGCTGCGGCTGGAGAAGCGCCGGCACAGCCTGGCTGTCGCCATTTGCCAGCAGCACACGCGCCAGCGTCAAATCTTCATAGTCCGTTGCGATAGAGGCGCGCTCCGCTGCATAGGCAGTGGCCCATGCCGCAGCGGCCCGGTGATCGCCTGTGCGCAGATCGATGCGAGCACGCAACGCCGCGCTCCACGCCGCCAGGCGCGGCGTCTGCACCGCCTGAACCAGCGCCGTCAGTTCCTGGGTCACAGCCAAGGCGGCGGATGCGTCGCCGCGTGCACAGTGCAGCCGCGCCAGATGCGCCAACCCTACGATGGCATCCTCGGTCAAGCCGCCTTGTTTCGCCAGCGCGATTCCATCCAACAGCAGATGCTCGGCATGTTCCAGTTCGTTGCGTTCGAGCGCAATGCCGCCCAGGATGCACCACGCCAACCCCAGCGGCGGCAGGCGATCTCCCTCCGCCAGCGTCACCGCCGCCTCTGCGGTGGCTTGCGCCTGGCGCAGCCGCCCTTGCGCGATCTGCACCTGCGCAGCCGCGCAGCGCGCATTGATCGCCAGGAAATGCACGCCCGCCATTGTCGCGGAACTGCTCGACCGAAGATAGTTCTCTTCCGCCTGTGCGGGCTGGCCGGACAGTTCATACGCCAGCCCCAAGCCATAGTAGCCGCGCGCGTGCGCCAGATGCTCGTCCTGGGGCAACCGCGCCTGGGCAGCCGTGATCTGCGTGATCGCCTGCGCCGCCTCCCCGCGCGCTGCGGCGATGGCGCCACGGTGCAGCGTTGCCAGCGCCAGCATTGCGTCGGTCGCGGGCGTGAGCGGCTGCGTTTGGAGCGTGGCTTCCGCCTGCGCAATGCACACCTCCGCCTGCTCGAAACGCCCGGCCAGATAGAGCACGCGCGCGGCGTCGAGGCTAAACTGCGGCTGCGCTGAAAAGACCTGCGCCGGCAGCGCATCGAGCCAGGCGACCCACTGCGCCACGTTGCCGCCCGACCAGGTGGCATTGCGGCGCAGCGCCCGCGCCACGACCTCGGCGGCAAATTCGGTGTCGGCGCTGGCGAACGCATAGTGCACAGCCTCGGCGGTCAGATCGTTGGCTTCGCACCAGGCGACAGCTTGCTTGCAGAGCGCCGCCGTCTCGGCTTTGGAGAGCAGCGTGCGCAGATAGTCGGCGAAGAGATGATGGTAGCGATACCAGATGCGCGCATCGTCAAGCGGCGTCACGAAGAGGTTGGCTTGCTCCAGCGCATGCAGCACATCCTGGCTGTCGGCGCGCCCGGTGAGGGCGTCACACGCGGCGGCGTTGAAGCGGGTCAGCACCGACGTCTGTATCAGAAAGCGGCGCGTGGCGTCGTCGAGCTGGCGCAGCACCTCCTCCGCCAGATAGTCGAGCACGTAGCGATGGCTCCCGCCAAAGCCGGCGACGAACTGCTGCGGGTCGGGGAGATTGCGCAGCGCCAGCGCCGCCAGTTGCAGACCGGCGGCCCAGCCTTCGGTGCGCGTCTCCAGCGTGCGAATCGTTGCGGCATCCAGGTCAAGGTGCATGGACTCGACAAAAAAGCGCTGCGCTTCTTCCGGCGTGAAGCGCAGATGGTGGGCGCGCACCTCGGTCAACTGGCCGCGTGCGCGCAGCCGCGCCAGCGGCAGCGGCGGATCGACGCGCGTGGTCAGCGCCAGGTGCACCTGCATAGGCTGGTGATCGATGAAGTAGGCGATGGCTGCGTGAAGCTGTAGCTCGGTGATGACGTGATAGTCGTCAAGGATGATCAGGAGAGGAAACGCCAACTGCGTCAACGCGTTGAGCACGTCCTCGACCAACGTCTGCACTGGCGGCAAGTGCGTCATGGCGGCAAGCGGCGGCAGGTTTTCCGACAGGCTAACATCTGTGCGAGCAAGTGCGGCGAACCAATGGCTGAAGAAACGCAAGGGCTGATTGTCGGCGTCATCTAATGCCAGCCACAGCGTGCGCCGACCGTCGACCGTCCTCTGAACCCACTCCACTGCCAGCGTGGTCTTGCCGTAGCCAGGCGGCGCCGAGATCAACGTGAGCTTGCTGCCTGCTGCAACTCCCGCTTCCAGCGCAGCAACAAGCCTGGCGCGCGCTACATTGCCGGCTCGCCAGCGCGGGACGTGTAATTTGGTTTCCAGCACGCGCAGCGTCATGTCGCCATTGTACCTGAAGGTGCGCATATCGCGATCGTCCGGTGAGGCGACGGAGTGTTATTGACTGTCTTAAATATCTCAGCTTACGTTGCCTGCGTCTGCTCGGCGAGCCGATCTGCCCGGTGTAACGCCCTCCACACGATGGCGCCTGTTTCCCATGCTGCGGCGATCAACGAGATGATGAACAGCACATACGCCACCGCATGAATCGGGTTGCGCAGATTGACTACGAAGATGCTTACCCAGATGAGCAGGGCGCCGAGATTGACTGTAATGAAGCTCAGCCAATTGCCCCCCAATCGGGCATGTGCGTCACGCAGTAACCAGCGCGCCATGAAGTAGGGCGTCACCGCGTAGAAGAATTGCAGCATCCAGCCGTAGATCAACGCCTGCGGTGCGGTCGCCTCGATGTCGGCGCCGGGGATGCCGGACACGCCAAGAATGATCAGCGGTGCGACCAACACTGGCAACAGAATCCATGTATAGGAAACCACCAGATGCCAGGCGCCCGCGCGGGCAAAAAGACTATGCCGCCGCAATGCCTGCACCAACACCGCCAACAGCCAGACCGTCGCGCCAATGTGCAGCACCAGCCCTGGCGCCGTCACATAGAGGTTCCCACCTAACCACGGTCCAAGCACCAGCCCCAACGCACCCAACGTCATCGCCCAGAAGATGAGGGTCAAGGTGCGCTGTGTTGCCAGCGCCGCGCCGGTGAGCGCCGGCAGTAGATCGATCAGCAGCCCGACAAAGACAAGCGAGGCAAAGCCCCAACTGTTGGCGTGGATATGCACCTCTTTGGGGACGCCAATGCGCAGTGGCTCGCTCCAGCCAACCCACAGACCCGTGCCGACCAGAATGCCTACCAGCAGATAAACAAGACCAGCCACATAGAATTTGAAACTGCCCGCACCTTCGCTGTGACCAACGCCCAGTTTTTGCACCTGGAGAATCAAGAGCGTCACTGCGATGAAGACAAGCGTGCCGCCTGTGATAATTAGCCCAGCGTTGATGCTGGGAACGCCGGCGAGCAGCACGACCAGACCGGCATTGAGCGTCAGCCAGATGTCCCAGCGTGTTGCTGGCGTTGCCACCCCACGGCGTGCGGCTACATAGGCAGGCAGCACGCCAAAGGCGGCCTCGGTGAAGACGCCCAGTGTAATAAAGTGGACGCGCAGCCAGGGCAAGCCAGCAAACCACGGCAGCAGTGTGAAACTCGTCAGTGCAGCATCGGCGGCGGCGATAATCGCCACGATCAAGTAAAATGCCGCCATCAACAGGAATGGGTTGAGCATTTTGTCGTTCTCCTTTTTCTGTAGTCAGGTTGTTGCGTCAAGCGTCCTCGTGTCTGCGACCCTTGCATCAGCCTTCGCCGGTTTTCGCCGCCAGGAAGGTCAGACGCGATGTGGCGCGCATACCACGTGCGGCGCCGGGAGGCGTCACCACGGTTGAACCAGCGGTCACGGCGAACTCCTCGCCGTTGACGATCATCACGCCTTCGCCGCCCAGAAAGTGATAGACGGCCAGCGCCTCCGGATGCGGCGGAATCTGCTGACCTGGCTCCAGGCCAGCGACAATCACCTTGAGTTTTTCGCTGTCAACAAGGAATTGTGGACGCGGCCCGTCGGCGTCAAATCGTGCGAGTTCTTGCGTTACCGGGTAAAACAAGGCGCGAATGTTTGCTGTTTGATTCATCGTAGCGTCTCCTGGCAAAAGTGCGATCATTGAGCAATGCACTCAGCTTACCAGTCAGGCGCCGGCGACGTCTACGACTTTTATCGGTTTTCAGTTGTAACAGGGAATTGGCTGCGGATCGAGTGGATCGGGCAGATTCACGCGGATGCTGCAATCCTCAGCGGATGTGCACCCAATTCACACCAGCTGCATTGCATGCATCTCTACAGCTCGACAGTTGCCCGCTTTGCCAGTCCGATCCGGTCGAGAACCGTGATCTGTTTGCGTTCCACGCGGATCAGGCCGGCGTCGGCCAGTGTGCGCAGGGCGCGATTCAACACGTCGGGCACAGTGCCCAATCGCGCGGCAAGCTCAGCCTGGGTCAGCCAGGCATGGCGCACCAGGGCGCCATCAGTCGCTGCATCGAGCAACAGCCGTGCCAGCCGCACCTCGACAGTGTGCAGCGAGAGGTCGGCGACCATACCAGCCAGATACGTGATACGGTC
>BOKO01000002.1 GCA_016861025.1 Chloroflexota bacterium | reverse complement strand
TATCTTTCATATTGAAACCTCCTTGGCTTGACTTGTGTCTTACACCCTCAGTCTAGCCCAGGAGGTTTCTTTTTTGCTACCCCATCAAACAACATGAGCTATCCCAAAATTCGGGATGACTCATGTTTTTCGGACGATGATCGGCGTTTTCTGGATACTTTGACAACCGCAAAACATCTCAGGATGAACGAAGGGTCAGGGGCAAGAAGAGCTTAACGAAGGGTGGTTCGGCGCCCACATACTCAACCGAGCCGATGTCGCAGACTGCTGAACCGTTCCCGTCGCCATCTTGCGGGCGGATCACGCCGTTCTGCGCTTGATTGTTAACTGGCGGCGCAAAACAGACCAGCGCATCACCTGCATCGATCGCTGCGCTGCCAGCGTTGAGCGGGAAATAGGCGGGCGAGCCGGTCAGCGCGCCGAGATTTGGGTCCCGTCCAATGATGTTGCCATGGACGCCGTTCGTCAGGCCGCAAGCGCTGCTATGATCTTCAATGAGATTGTTGTTGGTTGCGCTGCTCAATATGCCTGCGCAGTCGCCGCCGCTCGTGCTGTTGGCAATGAGAGTGTTTTGAAGCGTTGCGCTGCCGGTGACGTAAACGCCGCCGCCGGTGGTTGCGCCGTTGCCCGAAAATGTGCTGTTGACGATGGTGACTGTGGCGCTGTTGGCAACGCCGCCGCCGACAGTTCCAGCATCGTTGCCGGCGAAGGTGCTGTTGCCCACCAAAACATCGCTCGCAGCCGTGCTGTAGATGCCACCGCCACCCAAAACTGCACGATTGGAAACGAAAGTGCTTTTGATAACCGCCACGCTGCTGCTGTCGAAGGTGTAAATGCCGCCGCCATAACCTGCGCTATTCGCATCGATGATGCTGCCGATCACCGTTGCTGTGCCGCTGTTGTACATGGCGCCGCCTTCGCCGCTGACGATCGTGATGTTGCGATCGAGCGTCGTCTCGCTCACTGACAGCGCACCAAAATTTGCGACGCCACCGCCGCGAAGGGCTGTGTTGGCGGAGATGGCGCTGTTGTTCACTGTCAACGAACCGGCGTTCCATAAGCCGCCGCCATTGTTATCTGTACTGTTTTCGGTGAAAGCGCTGTTGTCCACCGTCGCCACACCGCCGGCATAGTTTGCCAGCCCACCACCGCCGTTGGTTGCGACATTGTTTGAAAAGGTGCTATTCACAACGTTCAGCGTCGCGCCGTTGAAGTTTGCAATGCCACCGCCGCCCGCCGCGCGGTTGTTGGAGAAGGCAACCGAGTTCGCCGTCATCACACCGAAATTGGCGACGCCGCCGCCATCCCCGGTCGTGCTCCCACCCGATATCGTCAGGTTTTTCAGGGTGAGACTTGCCCCGCTGTTCACCCAAAACACCCGTCCGGCGTTTTGGCCGCTGATGGTGATGTTTCCGCCGCCGTCAATGATCAATGCGCCTGCACTGCTCGCATTCACAATTGCCGGTAGGACGCCGACAGGCGCAATTGTCCCGCTCACGCTGAAAGTGATGGTGTCATCGGTGGATGCCGCATTGGCGGCATAGATAGCCTCGCGCAATGAGCAATGTGCGACGTTGCAATCAAAATCAAGCACATCATCCAGCGTATTGACGACGAACGATGCTGCGTTCGCTGGACGCACCGGCATGCTGAACGTAAATGCAGAAGCCAAAAACAAAATCACAAGAAAACGCAGAGAGAGCGATCTTTTCATGGTTGAATGTTCCCGATCAAGGATGTCATCATCTGTCAAAAATCTTTGGAGAGAATGATGATGCGATCAACTGTTGGCAGAAACCGCACCCAAACAAACCCTCTTTCGGAAATCATGATATATCACCCTGTGTTGGAGGATGGATGCGCTGTAGTTTTCTGCGTCACTGTGATGTGGATCACGGCGTTGAAGCTGCGGCGTCATGAAGCGATATTGACCCGATTTGGCGCTTATCGGTGTATAATCCCACTTCGAGTCCAACCGAATTCATCCAGCACAAAGAAAGGGCAGATCCCATGCAATACGATCATCTCTCCATCGACGGTCAGCGCGTTGCCTACACGAACAGCGGCGGTGACGGGCCGGCTGTTTTGCTGATTCACGGCAACTCCTCGTCAAGCCGCACCTTTCAGCCGCAGCTAGAAAGTGAACTCGGTCGCGCCTATCGCATGGTCGCCATCGATCTGCCCGGCTTTGGCGATTCACAGCCGATCGCCGACGCAGCGTCTGGGTTGGGGATACAGGGCTACGGCCGGCTGGTGGCGAAGGTGGTCGATGCGCTGCAATTGCGCGACGTCGTGCTTGTCGGGTGGAGCCTCGGCGGGCATGTCGCGCTGGAGGCGGTGGAAGAGATTCCGGGCTGCAAAGGTGTGCTCATCTACGGTGCGCCGCCGCTGGCTTTTCCGCCCGACATGGCCGCCGCGTTTCTGCCCAACCCGGCGATGGGCGCGGCTTTCAATCCGCAGTTGAGCGAAGCGGAGATGCACGGCTTTGTGCAGGCGTTCTTTGCACCCGGCTATGTTGTGGACGACGATCGCTTCATGGAGGACATCCGCCGCGCCGATGGGAGCGCTCGCGCCGCAATTGCGGCGAGCATTCGCCCCGGCGGGTACAAAGACGAGGTGCAGGTTGTGGCGAATCTGCGTACACCGCTGGCTGTGCTGCACGGCGCGCAGGAGCAACTCATCAACGGCGCCTACTTTGACGCGCTCACGATGCCGACGCTCTGGCGCGGCGCTGTCCAGGTCATCGCTGACGCCGGTCACGCGCCGCACTGGGAGACGCCATCCACCTTCAATGCGCTGTTGGGCGACTTTCTGGCGGATTGCACTGGCTGAACGCCAATGGGGTTGTCTTCAGAGACAACGCAACGATGAACTGTCCCAACTGCGGCGCGCCCATGTTGCTGGCGCCCAACCACGACTACTACGCATGCACCTATTGTGCGACGCACTACTTCCCACAGCCGTCGGACGATTATGTGCGCATGCTGGCGGAGCCGGTGGGGCTGGCGTGCCCGCTCTGCCATGGCGCGCTGACGACCGGTTCGATTGAGGGGACGCGCGTCGCTTGCTGCACGCGCTGCCGCGGCGTTCTGGTCAACCGCCTGGTTTTCGGTCAGGTGGTCGCGTATCTGCGCAGTCGCGCTGTGAAGCCGGCGGTGGCGCCGCGCCCGGTCGATCTGCGCCAGCTCCAACGCACGCTGCACTGTCCGCAATGTGACCAGGCGATGGACGTGCATCCCTACTATGGGCCAGGCAACATCGTCATCGACACGTGCGGCGCCTGCCAGTTGCTCTGGCTCGACCACGGCGAACTGGCAAGCGTGATTGACGCGCCGGGAAGCGACCGACGGCGCTAGGAGGCAAGGCTGCGCATGGCAAAGCTTAAACTCGACCTGCACGACATCTACAATCGCGGCGACAAGATCGAGGCGGAACTGAACCGCATCATTGCGGAGGCGGTGGAGCGGCGCATTGCGTTGGTGGAGATCATTCCCGGCAAGGGCAGCGGCCAGTTGAAGAAGCGCGTGCTGCGCTTCCTCAACCAGAGCGACATTCGTGCGCTCTATCACCGTGTGGAGAAAGACGACAAAAACTTTGGACGAATTTTCGTCCACTTCCGCCATTGAGTGTGCATCAGAAGCTTGTTGGACAAGCGGCGCTTTCTGACGCAAAGACGCAAGAACGCAGAGAGATGTCGGGCAGATTTGGTTTTATCTTCTCTCTGCGCAGTCTTTGCGACTCTGCATCTTTGCGTCAAAAAATGCTTCAGCGAATCGATCTCAGGCGATCACGGTTTTTAGCTGCTCGACCGAGGGCACTTTACCCACGACCTTGACCGCACCGTCGACAACCAGCGCTGGCGTCATCATCACACCGTAGCTCATGATCTGGTCGATCTCGGTGACTTTCTCCAGCTCGTAGTCGATGCCCAATGCCTGCGCCGCTTTTTCGGCATGCTCGGTCAACTTCTGGCATTTGGGGCAGCCGGCGCCCAGAATCTGTAGCTTTTTCATGGTAAGAATTCCTTTCCGTGAGTTTTTGCTGAAATTGTGAATGGTGAAGGCGTTGTCGCCCCTCGCAATTCGTCCCTCGCTCTTCCTACCCAACCCAGGCGCCGTACATCCAGCCCGTCAAGGTGGCGAAGACGATGACCAACGTCACGAAGCCCACTGTCTTCTGTGTGCCGACCACGCTGCGAATGACAAGCATGTTGGGCAGACTCAAGGCAGGCCCCGCCAGCAGCAGCGCCAACGCTGGACCCTGTCCCATCCCTGCGCCGACCAGCCCTTGCACGATCGGCACTTCGGTCAGCGTGGCGAAGTACATGAACGCACCCAGGAACGACGCCACGAAGTTCGACAACAGCGAGTTGCCGCCCACCGCCGCCGCCACCCACGCCGAGGGAATCAGCCCTTCGTGACCGGGGCGCCCAAGCAGGAAGCCGGAGATCAACACACCAAGCAGCAGCAGCGGCAGAATTTGCCGGGCGAAGCCCCAACTCTGATCGAACCAGTCACCCATCTCGTCCTGCGATGTACTGGTCAGCGCGGTGAGACCGATCAAACCGACGATAAACGGCGCTTGCGGCTGGTCAGGAAAGAGCAGCGCTGCACCCGCCGTGAAGATTGCCACCGCCGTGATCTTCCACCACAGCACGCCAAACCAGCGCCACAGCGTGAACGCCAGCAGCAGCCCAAAACCCGCCGTGATCGCCCACTTCGTCGTGTAGATTGCACCCCACAGCCCGCTGATCTCCTGTGGCCTGCCCCAGTTCGCAAAAACCAGGATGCCCACCAGCGCGCCAAAGTAGACGACATTCTGCCAGAGCGGGCGCGTTGTTTCGGGCACGGGCATCATCGCCTGCGCCTTGACCTTTGCCTGCTCCTCCTTGCGATAGATCGCCGCCATGATCAACCCAATGACGATGCTGAAGACGATGGCGCCGATCGCTCGCGCCACGCCGAGCGACGGCCCGAGCACTGCCGCCGTCATCACGATGGCAAGCACGTTAATCGCCGGACCGGAGTAAAGGAAGGCGATTGCCGGTCCCAACCCGGCGCCCATGCGGTGAATGCCCGCAAAGAGCGGCAGAACCGTGCACGAACAGACAGCAAGGACTGTGCCCGACACCGAGGCGACGCCGTAGGCGAGCACTTTGTTGGCGCCTGCGCCGAGATAGCGCATCACCGATCCCTGACTTACAAATACGGCGATGGCGCCGGCGATGTAGAAGGCAGGCAGCAGGCAAAGGATGACATGTTCCTGTGCATACCATTTGGTCAATTCCAAAGACTCGATCAGCGCGTTGTCGAAGCGGGACCAGCCAATCGGCAGATAGTAGAAGGCTAGAAAGACAGTCAGGATCACCGCCATCGGTTTCCAGATTTGCGACCAGCGTTCGCTCCCGACACCAATCATTTCCGACCAGTTCGAGCGCCAGCCCGGTCGTTGCCCAGATGCATTCTCTGCGGCGGCGCTCGTTGCATTCAAAGACTTTTCGGTGAATTGCATGATTCCTGCTCCTTCCTCATGCGGCGAGTGACAGGTTGACCGACGCACACTTTGGACACGCACACGCGGTGACGACTTCATGACGTTGCATAGAGCGCCCGTCCACCCTTCCCAACAGCGCCTCCAACCATGCGCTCACTTCAGGGTCACAGACGCGATAGAAGACATTCTGTCCCTGTTTCTGATCACAGATGACGCCGGCTTCGCGTAAAAATCGCAGTTGCTGCGAGACATAAGGTTGCGGCTTGCCTAATAGCGCCTCCAGATGACAAACGCACTCAGGTTCGCGGCGCAGCGCGTCCAGGATGCGCAGTCGCTCCGGGTGCGCCAACACCTTGAGTCGGGCGCTTAGCACTTCATAATCTACATCGTTCATCAGCTATTCCCGTCGCATTATATGCAAAAAACGATATATATAATCTTTTGCATATATTAAACCCAGATCGACAGGTTGTCAATATCGAGTCTACAAGAATTTAGGGCGAGCACATGCAAGCGTATGCTTATGGGCAGCGGATCAATCCCTGCGCCCAGAGACATGCCCCGCAAACGGGTCCCTCATTGCCAAAACAATCTTCAAGATTGTCCACAGAGAGATCACAGCCGCCGCAGAAGGTGCAGGGCGGAAAGGCGAAGCCTTGCACGCGCGCCCGATAGGCGACATAGGCAGGGTCGTTCCAGAGATCGAGCAGGCTACGTTCGCGGATATTGCCGACAATATGGCGATAAGAGATGTGCGGCTTGTCGTGAAGAAAGCTGCCATGCGTGTGCAGCAGCGGCCAACAGGGGGCAACATCACCGTTCCACCCTACCGTCAACGAGCCGGATTCGATATAGTCGCATACATCGTTGCTGCCGCCCCATTTGGCGCCAGCGTAGCGCACGCTGAAGCCGCTCTGAAAGGCTTCGAAGAGCGCATCGCGCGTGACTTCGTCGAAATCCATTTTGGGCAGACTGAGCTGTGGCATGTGTTCAGAATCGAGATAGCTGATCGACCGCATCGACTCCTTATAGAGCACTTCGTTTTTTAGCGGTTCGGTGACAGGCAGGACATTGCTGACCGAGAAGTGCATGGCGCCAAGTTGGCGGGCGATCTTAAGCACTTTGGGCAGGTCGGCGATGTTGCGCCGCATGGCGACGAAGGCCACGCCGATCTCTGGTTTGGCGCTCTTGTGCCCCTTGCGCAGCGTGCGAAAACGTTGCACATTGGCGAGCACGTTGGACAGCTCGGCGCCCAACCGCACATCGGCGTAGCTCTCCGGCGATGCACCGTCGATAGAGACCCACAGCAGGTCGAGACCCGCCTCGATCAACTGGCGGCTGCGCTGTTCGGTCAGCAATGTGCCGTTGGTGATCATTTCGACGCGTGCACCAAGTTGCTTGACTTGTGCAATCCAATCGACAGTGCGCTGATGAAACATCGGTTCCCCGATGCCGCCGAAATAGACTGTCGGGAGCGGATCGATCTGCTTCAACCCTTCCAGCACGGCGGCGAAAGTCTCCTCCTTCATACGGCCGATGTTCGTCTGCCAGGCGTTGCGAAAACAGGTCACGCAGTCGAGATTGCAGGCGTCGGTTGGCTCGATATAGACCTTTGCCAGATGACTCAGCGGGCGATGCAGCCGCAGTGTATTGCCGTCACGTTCGACGCGCAATTGCGCGCCTGGCTTCAGCCCCATACTCCGCCGCATCTCCGGCGCGAGCACCAGTCTCCCCTCGTCGTCAATGTAGCCCCATTCGACTGCCGACGTAGGTTCGGCGTGACGTCGAGGCGGCGCCCCATTTGTTGCGCCTGCTTCAGATGGTGGTGTTTCAAGCGTCAGTGCGATTGATTGGATCGACATCGATTCCTCGCGAATGGAAAACAATGGCAACGCGTTTCCGCCATGCTCCATCCTACACCTGTTGCAGACGCGCTGTCACCTGACATCTGTCCCCAATTCGTCGTTTTACTGTCGTTTTACTTCAGCAACCTCTCTGCCGGCGGACAGGCTTCTTGCGCAGCAGCGGCCATGGCTGGCGCTGCGGTCAGTTCCTGCCCGAAGTAGCGGCGTTGGAACGCTAAAGCCACATTGACCAGACCGATCATCACAGGCACTTCGATTAACGGCCCAATCACGGCGGCGAACGCCACGCCGGAGCTAATGCCAAAAACCGCCACAGCTACAGCGATCGCAAGTTCAAAATTGTTGCTGGCTGCCGTAAACGCCGCTGTCGTCGTCTTGGAATAATCGGCGCCAATGCGATGCCCCATCCAGAAGGAAATCAGAAACATAAGCACAAAATAGAGCGTCAGCGGAATCGCAATGCGCACCACATCCAACGGAATTTGCACAATCAGTTCGCCCTTCAGGCTGAACATCACGACAATTGTGAAGAGCAGTGCTATCAGGGTCAACGGGCTGATGCGCGGCAGGAAGCGCGTCTCGTACCATTCGCGTCCTTTGGCGCGCAACAAGAAGAAGCGCGTGGCAAAGCCGGCGAGCATCGGGATGCCGAGATAGATGAAGACGCTCTGCGCCAACTCGCCGATGCTGATGTGCACCACTGCGCTCTGCAAGCCCAACGCCTGTGGCAGCACTGTGATGAAGACGTAGGCGTAGACGCTGTAGAAGAGCACCTGGAAAACGCTGTTGAAGGCGACCAGCCCGGCGGCGTATTCGGTGTCGCCCTTCGCCAGCTCATTCCAGACGATCACCATCGCAATGCAGCGCGCCAACCCGATCAGGATCAGACCGATCATGTATTCGGGATAATTTTGGAGAAAAATCACCGCCAGCACGAACATCAGGATGGGGCCCACCACCCAGTTCTGCACGAGCGAAAGCCCCAAAATCTTGACGTTGCGGAAAACCTCGCCCAACTCTTCGTATTTCACCTTGGCGAAAGGCGGGTACATCATCAGAATCAAGCCGATCGCAATGGGAATATTGGTGGCGCCGACTTGAAACTGATTGATGAACTGCTCGACGCCGGGAATGAAGTATCCTATGGCGACGCCCGCCGCCATCGCCAGGAAAATCCACAGGGTCAGAAAGCGATCCAATGTTGAAAGTTTCTTGGGCGCTGGCTGCGCCTGCGCCGCCAAAACAGATGCCTGTTGCGTCATGAGTTTTGTCTCCTTGAGTTTCAATCGTCCACATTCCCCAGCTTGTCGATAGCTGGCGTGAATGTAGGGTTGTCAGTTTTTATAATTCGATTCAAGCTCTGTTGAACTAATTTCTAAAAAATTTATGTGACAACCAATATTTCATCGGTGCGCACAACGCTGCCCTGGGGTCCGCAGGATGGATGGCGTTCTTTGATGCGCGCCGGATCAAAGAATGCACCAAAGAGCGCCGTCAGTTCTTTCAATGCTGCGCGATTGAGCGAATAATAAATCCACCGTGCATCGACGGCATCGCGTTCGACTTCAACCAGCCCAACTTCACGCAAAATGCGTAAATGGTGTGAGATGAGATTGGGCGCCATTTCCAGTGCATCGCCCAATTCGCAATTGCACTGCACGCCCTCGCGCAGCAACTGCACGATGCGCAGCCGGTTCGGTTCGCCCAGCACTTTGAGCTGCCGCGCCAGTTGCTCGATGACGGCTGCATCCTCTGTTGTTTCGGATAGTTTGTTTGTGGACAAGGTGAGTTGCATTGTTCGATCATCTAATAGATCAATGATTGTTGAACTAATTATCAATGGTACTGCGTTGCTACGCACGTGTCAAATTCTGTCAGTTGGTCTTCAGCCCAGTTTGCCCGCTTGCTATTTGCGCAGTAGAATCGCAATTAAAGTGAGAAATTCGTGCGAAAGGAACGGTTATGCCAAATCCGATACCCCAAACGGCACCGATCAGCGCATTACGCCGCGACCAAGACAAGATTCTCAAAATGGCTGAGATTGCGCCTGTCGTGCTAATGAGTCGTAGTGAGCCGGCTGCAGTGTTGGTCTCCCCTCAGGAATGGAACCAAATCGTTGAGCGTCTCAGGGTGCTTGACGCCTTGCGCGAGGCGCGTCGCAACATCGCTCAAAACAACGCCAATCAGAGCTGGGTGTCTAGCACTGAAATGCGTCAAAAGATGCGGGATCGAGGCGTCGATGTGGGAAGCCTGGTACGGCCTTGAGGCTGCCAACTATTTGAATGATAATAGCACGCTGGTTGCCGATTTGTTCTTTGCGATAGAGTCCCTGGCGCATAACGAAGGTTGGCCTGCGACGGGCGATTATCAATTGCTGGATGAACTGATTGTCTGGCGAACCCATGGTCATCTTGTAATCTATCAGCGCCTCGATGATCAGCAAGTCGTCCAGATTACTGTGATCAAACCGCTATAGAAATAGGAACCCCCGGTCTTTTTTGTCATCACCCCTAATTACTATGTCCCAGCCCCTTGCGCACAAATGTGCATAACCATTCCGTCAGCATCTCAATATCGCCGAGATGCCCGGTCTCAAATGGCGTGTGCGTGTAGCGCGCCGGAAAGGCCACCAGCGCCGTCGGGATGTCCGCCTGCATCAGCGCGGCGCCGTCGCTGCCAAAGGAGCCAAAGACGGCGTGTTGGATGGGGATGCCCGCCTCATCGGCGATCTGCTCCAGCCGCGCCGTCAGCCGATGATCGTAGTGTACGAGCGAATCCTTGTGGACGAGCACGGGCCCGCCGCCCAGCCGCAGCGGCATGTCACGCCACGGCACGCCTGGAATGTCGCCCGCCAGCCCGATCTCCAGCACGATGGCGGCGTCGAACTGCTCACGCATCGTCAGCGCTTTGGCGCCGACCACGCCGATCTCCTCTTGCACCGTGCTGATCAACGTCAGATCGCAGGCGCGTTCCGCCGTCGGCACGCGGCGCAGCACTTCGGTGAGCACCGCCAGCAGCACACGGTCATCGAGCGCCTTGCCCACCACATGGCGCCCCAACTGCACCGTCTCGGCGTCCCAGATCACGCGCGTGCCCGGCGTGACGCCGCGCGCCAGCAGTTCGCTGCGACTCAGGCCCGTGTCCACCCAGAAGTCATGCCAGTTGAGTTCCACCGGTTCAGGCAGCGAGAGCGCCGCCAGATGCCCCGTCGCCGCCGCAATTACGCCAGGGATGACGTCGTGGCGCGCCAGAATCTTGACGCGCTGCCCGATGGTGAAGGCGTTGCGCAGCCCGGCGCTGCGTTGCCAGCCCTGCCCGTTCGCCAACCAGAGATAGCCCAGCTCGTCGATGGAACGCACCAGAAAGCATAGCTCGTCGGCATGGGCGATCATCGCCACGCGCGGACCGCTCCCGCCGGCGTGCGCCACCACGTTGCCGATGCGCGTGCGCGTCACCGTGGCGCCTGCGGCGCGCCAGAGCGTTTCGATGCGCGCCTGCACTGCTTCTTCCTGACCAACGGGGCCGGCCAGCTCGGTCAACTCTTTGATCAAGTCAAACATGATGGTCAATCTCCGGTTCTCCGCCTGGAAGTAGATACAAGCCTGCACTGACATTCTGTCCGAACTTCCAGTGAATGCCAAGTTTGGCATAGGGGCTTCTCTGTCGACCAAACAACAACTTCGCCTGGCAGCATCGTAGAGATTATACTGAAGCTGATGTTTGGAAAGGTCGTTTTAACGCAACGCCGCAGGGACGCAAAGAGACGCAAAGAAGAGGCGTTTACACTTGCTTTGCGTCTTGGCGACTTTGCGTCAAAGTGAATAGCAATACGAATCATTCACGTCAAGTATTCAGCAGCACATGCAACGAACCAGAAACAGGAGTAGCACCATGTTCAAGAATCTCAACGCCGGCGCCATCGGCATCCGCAACCTTTCCCTGCCGGAGACGATTGCGCTGGCGCAGGCGACCGGCTTCGACGGCATCGACTTCGACATCCGCGAGGCGGCGGCGCTGGCGGATGCGCACGGGGTTGCCTACGTGCGCGATCTCTTTGCGCAGGCGGGCGTGCGCGCTGGCTTGTGGGGGCTGCCGGTTGCCTGGAATCAGGATCGCTGGCAGGAAGATTTGGCGGAGTTGCCCAGGCTGGCGGCGTTGGGCGCAGCGCTTGGCTGCTCGCGCACGGCGACGTGGTGCCCGTCGTGGTCAGACAGCCGCGCCTTCGACGAAAATTACCAGTGGCACATCGAACGTTATCGACCCATCGCCGCCATCCTGCGCGACCACGGCTGCCGGCTCGGCATCGAGTTTCTGGGACCGCGCCATTTGTGGGCGTCGCATCCGCACCGTTTCATCACGTCGATGGGCGAAATGTTGAGGTTAGCGCACGACATCGGCACAGGCAACGTCGGTCTGCTGCTGGACGCCTACCATCTCTACACGTCGGGCGATGAGATCGACGCGCTCGACGCGCTGACGGCCGCTGATGTCGTCGTCGTCCACATCAACGATGCGCCAGCGGGCGTCCCGCGCGAGGAGCAGGCGGATCTGGTGCGCTGTCTGCCGCTGGAGACCGGCGTCATCGACCTGGTCGGCTTCATGCGCAAGCTCGCCGCGCTGGGCTACGACGGCCCCGTGACGACCGAACCCTTCAGCCAGCGCCTCAACGCCATCGCCGCAGAGAATCCGCAGGCGGCGGCGCGCGAGGTCGCGCAGGCGATGGATCGGCTGTGGCAGCTCAGCGGGCTGTGAGACTAGCTCGCATGGTTCATGGCAAATCAAACGGATGGTGTTGACACGTAGCAACTGAGTTTGAGCCGGCAAACGGGAAGACAGGGAGCAGGTGATGCAGCGATCAGATCGGAATCAATCCGAGACTGATTTTGATTGCTTCATCGACCTGCTCCATTGTTTGCGCTGAAACACGCCCCCAATATCTTCCTAATCGCGACTTGTCCACGGTGCGAATCTGGTTAAGCAACACAACTGAATCATTCGTCAAGCCGCCTTCGGGCGCTTTGATGGGTACGTTGACATCGAAGTGAACGCGGCTACCAGACGTGATGGCAGCCACAATCACCGTAGGGCTGTAACGATTGCCGATATCATTCTGGATAACCAGCGCAGGGCGCACTTTCCCTTGCTCCGAACCACGCACCGGCTCCAAGTCGACAGTAAAGATGTCACCTCGTCGAATAGGTTGTGTCATCAGTAGACTCCGCTCCGGGATATGGCTCAATGCGGTCCCACGCTTCATCCTCCGCTACGGCCCATTCGGCAGCCAGTGCAGCATCATCTGCAGCGTTTGCCTGGTAGCCTGCGATTAACCGTTCGCGCAGAGACTTGCGTTGTTGTTCGGCAATGTAGGCGCGCAGCGCCTCGGCGACAAACTGGCTTTGTCGGCGCGATGGCGCCATGCTACGCAGAGTAGCCACCAAGTCCGCCGGCAAAGTAAGCGTGACCTTTTCGGTTGTGACCATGAAGCACCTCCTGTTACACAGTGAATACGCTGTATTGATTGTACGGTGAAATGAGTGTGTCGGCAAACTACGCTATCAGTACACTGACAACAGCCGATGTCGTCGTCGTTCACATCAACGATGCGCTGACGGCCGTCAATTTCGACCCGTCCAGCACACGGATTATAATGCTGGATGATATCTAACAATTTCTCCGAGCCTGTGCGCCTACTGACAACGTTGTCTATGGTTCATGGGCCGCACCGTGGATAGACCACGGGGCGATGGAAGCATCGTCGTGGGCCGAGAGGGAAACGTCTCGACCTCCACATTCTCGGAAAGGAGAACCATCATGTCTGTTGCATCGTTGTCCTTTGTTCGCCGCGCCATTGTGTTGGGGCTTGTGCTCCTCTTGATGAGCGCCTGTGTTCCTGTCCAACCGCCTGCATCTCCGCCTCCGCAAGCCGCCAGCGCCGCCACTGAAATCGTCGTCACGGATGCTCTGGGGCGCTCGGTGACGTTGCCGCAGCCGCCCGAACGCGTTGTCCTGACCGGGCGCGGTCTCTTCATGATCGCCAACGCCATCTACGCCTTCCCAGAAGTCAGCGACAGGATCGTCGGCATGGGGCAGACCAATCAAGGGAGCGCCAACTTCATCCAGTTGATCGATCCAGACTACGCCCAGAAAGCTACCCTGGAACGAGACGCGGGCGCCGAGCAGATCGCAGCACTCCAGCCCGACCTGGTGATCATGAAAAGCACGATGGCGGAGTCACTCGGCGCGCCGATTGAAGCCCTCGGCATCCCGGTCGTTTATGTTGATTTGGAGACGCCGGAACAGTACTGGCAGGATATGGCGGTGCTGGGGCAGCTCTTCCAGAGCGAAACGCGCGCTGCCGAAATCGTCGCCTATTACCAGGCCAAGATTCAGCAGATCGAAACCGCCGTGGCAGACGCCGCACGCCCGCGCACCCTGGTGCTCTACTACAACGACCGTGATGGCGCCGTGGCCTTCAATGTGCCGCCCCTGAACTGGATGCAGACAACGATGGTGGAAATCGCTGGCGGCGAACCGGTGTGGGCGGACGCCAATCCTGGCGGCGGCTGGACGCAGGTGACGCTGGAGCAGATCGCCGCCTGGGACGCCGACCAGATTCACATCATCTCCTACTTCCGCAATCCTTCCGAAGTGGTGGCGGAGTTGAAAGCCGACCCCAACTGGCAGGCATTGCGCGCCGTTCAGGAGGACGCCCTCTACGCCTTCCCCGGCGATCTCTACATCTGGGCGCAGCCCGACGTACGCTGGCTGCTGGGAGTGACCTGGCTCGCCGGCAAGCTGCATCCGGATCGCTTCCCTGACCTGGACATGCTGGCGGAGGTGGAAAGCTTCTACAGCACACTCTACGGGCTGGACGCCGCCTTTGTCGAGGCGAATATCGTCCCAACCTTCCAGGGGGATATTCCTTGACCGCTGCGGCGTTGCAGAGCGTTGTCCGCCGCAATCATCGCCGTCAGCAGTGGTTGTGGCTGCTGGCGGCGATGACGCTGGCGATCTTTGTCCTCTCGCTGCTCCTGGGGCGCTATCCTGCACCGGGGCTGCTCGACTGGTCGCGGCTGGGCGAGGACGAGCTGGCGCTGCGGCTGGTGATCAACCTGCGCCTGCCGCGGCTGATCACGGCGCTGCTGTTGGGCATGACGCTCTCGGCGGCAGGCATGGTCTTTCAACTGCTCTTCAGCAACCCGCTGGTGGAGCCGGGTTTTCTGGGCGTCTCGCAGGGAGCGGCGTTTGGCGCAGCCGCAGCGATCGTTTTTCTGGGCGGCGCCGCCGTTGTGACGCAGGTCGCCGCCGTCGGTTTTGCGCTGGCCGGGCTGGGCTTCTCCTATCTGCTGGCGCGGAGGTTGCGCTACGGCGGCTGGGTGCTGCGGCTGCTGCTGGCAGGCATCGCGGTGTCGGCGCTCTTTTCCGCCGGCGTCGGGCTGCTGAAATATCTCGCCGATCCGCTGACGCAACTGCCGGAGATCACCTTCTGGTTGTTGGGCAGCCTGGCAAGCATCACCTGGGGCAAGCTGCTCGGCGTGGTCGCGCCGGTGTCGATCAGTCTGCTGGTGTTGTGGTTCTTCCGCTGGCGGCTCAATGTGCTGGCGCTCAATGAGGAGACGGCGTTCTCGCTGGGCGCAGCGCCGGGGCGGGAGCGACTGCTCTTGATCGTGGCGGCGGTGCTGCCGACCGCGTTGCTGATTTCGATCAGCGGCATCGTCGGCTGGGTGGGGCTGATCGTCCCTAACTTCACGCGGCGCATCTTTGCTGCGGACACGCGCTTTGGCTTGCCCGCCACCATGTTGATCGGCGGCATCTTCGTGATGCTCTGTGACGACCTGGCGCGCACGCTGCTGCCTGGTGAGATTCCGCTCGGCATCCTCACCTCCTTCTTTGGCGCGCTGGCGTTTCTCGGTCTGATGATGCTGCAACCATCCCGTCCCAAATCATGAACGATGCACTGCTGGCGTTGCGCCAGATCACCTTTGGCTATCGTCGCGACCGGGCGCCAGTGCTCAACGCCGTCACCTTTGCGCTGCAACCGGGGCGCATCCTCGCCATTGTGGGCCCCAACGGCGCCGGCAAAACGACGCTGTTGTCGGTGCTGTTGGGCTGGCATCATCCCTGGGCCGGCGCCATTGAGCTGGCGGGACGGTCGCTTGCCAGTTACACACGCAGCGAACGCGGGCGCTGGCTGGCGCTGGTGCCGCAAAGCGAACATACGCCCTTCGACTACTCTGTGCTCGATTATGTGCTGATGGGGCGGGCGCCGCATCTGCCGCCGCTTGCGATGCCGACCGCCGCCGATTATGAGATTGCGCTGAGCGCGCTGGAGCAGGTGGGTATGGCGGCGCTGGCTGACCAGCCGGTGCCACAGCTCAGTGGCGGCGAGCGGCAGTTGATGCTGGCGGCGCGGGCTATTGCCCAGCAGCCGCGCCTGCTGATGCTCGATGAACCGACTGCGCATCTCGACCTGCACAACAAGGCGCGACTGATTCAGATCATGCATCGCCTGCGCAGCCAGGGCGTGACACTGCTGATGACCAACCATGAACCGGAGGTGGTGTTGGCGGTCGCCGACGATGTGCTGCTGATGGAGGCGGGGCAGCCGCCGGTCTTTGGGCCGCTTGACCAGGTCTTCACCGAAGCGGCGCTGAGTCGCATCTACCAGTTGCCGATCCGCCTGGTCGAGGTGGAGGGGCGCAAGCAGGTGCTGTGGACATGACGCGGCGTGGGTGCATTCTCCTGGTCACTGGCGCGATTGGCAGCGGCAAGACGACCTACTGCCGCGCACAGATCGACGCCGCCCGACGCGCGGGTTTGGATGTCGCCGGCGTGCTGTCCCCGGCGCGATTCGAGCGAGGCGTCAAAGTGGGCATCGATGTCCTCGATCTGCGCAGCGGTGAGCTACGTCGACTGGCGCATCTGCGCACGATGGAGACAGCGTCGGACGTAACCGGCGTTGTCACACAGCGCTGGCGTTTCGACGCGGCGGCGCTGGCCTGGGCAAACCAGGTGCTTGCAACTGCAACGCCGTGCGATCTACTGGTCGTCGACGAGCTTGGCCCGCTGGAGTTGGAGCAGGAGCGCGGTTGGACGGCGGCGTTGGCGACCATTGACACGCGCGCTTTCGACATGGCGTTGGTCGTCGTGCGCAAAAGTCTGTTGGAACGGGCGATGTTGCGGTGGCCGAATGCAGATGTGCTTAAGATCACTAACCAGATGATTAGCGAATCCGCCGGGCGACCAGCCTGTGAAAGGTGAGGTTTTCCCCGGCGGGCGACGTGAGATAGGCGTCATCGGTGACGCCGGTCAGTTGATGCCAGTGCAGCCATAGTTCGCGGCCATGAGGGAGATCATCGGCTGTCTCTACGGCGACGCAACGGGTGACCGCCCAATGGCGACGCCACCACTCGACCGTGTGAAAGGCGCAGAAATCATCCGGCCATTCGTCGGGCAATTGCTCCACTTCGTATCGCAGGCCGGCGTTGACGATGCCGATTTGGCCGTGAGGTTTGAGCAGTTTGAGCAAGCCCGGCAAGAAGTGTACATCGGTGCCAAAGTATTCAAAGGCATCGATGGAGATAATGGCGTCGAAAAATTCTTCAGCAAAGGGCAACCACCGCGCATCGGCGTGAATGGGAAAGACGCGGTCATCCAGATGAGCACTGCGGATGCGTTGAGCATTTTCGGTCGCAGTCACCCATAAATCTACGGCCCACACCTGAAACTCGAACTCACGCGCCAGGAAGATCGAGCTGAGCGCTTTGCCACAGCCGAGATCGAGCACGCGCATTCCTGGCCGCAACTCCATCACTTCACAAAGAAACTCGGTTAACCAGAGCACGTTTGGCCCCATCTCGTTAGCAATGACCCAGGCCAGATCGTAGGTGGAGGCGCGGGGGAAATGCGCTTCAATAAAATGCTCAGGCTGAAAAGTGAAAGCTGGATTCATCGTCTTCTCTGTCCGGTGTGAAAGAACAATCGTTTATTGCCCCGGCAATTTTGCCACCGCGGCGCCGGGCGGGACGATAGCGTCAATGCGACGTCGGTCTTCATCGTGGATCGTCATCCCGATAGCGCCGAGATTTTCCTGCAATTGCGCCAGCGTGCGCGGGCCGATGATGGCGCTGGTGACGCCAGGCTGTGAGATCGTCCATGCCAGCACTACTTGCGCAATCGTGCGGCCTTTCTCAGCAGCTATTGTCGTCAGCAGGTCGATCAGCTCATAGAAGCCTTCGCTGCGGTTGCTCTCCCAGATGTTGGCGAGCGGGCTGAAATTGACGCGTGCATCGGGCGGAGGCGGCTGCTCGCGGCGATATTTGCCCGTCAACTGCCCTCCCCATAGCGGCGACCAGGACAGGATGGCGATCTCGTGCGCCTGCGCCATGGGAAAAAGCTCCCGTTCAGCCAGACGATTGGCCATGCTGTAGGGTGGCTGCTCGGAGACAAAACGGTTGAGGTGCAGGCGCTCGGAAGTCCACAAGCCCTCCACAATCATCCAGGCGGCGAAGTTGCTCGTGCCAATGTAGCGCACCTTGCCCTGGCGAATCAAATCGTCGAGGCCGCGCAGCGTCTCGTCGATGGGCACGCTGCGGATGGGAGCATGAATTTGATAAAGGTCGATGTAATCGGTCTGGAGACGACGCAGCGATTTTTCGACCTGCTGCATGAGGTGATGACGGCTGACGCCGCTGTCGTTGGGGCCTTCTCCCACCGGCCAACGGAATTTGGTGGCAAGGATGACATCATGCCGTTTGCCATTTTTGCGGAGCGCATTGCCCAGAATCTCTTCGCTGCGCCCTTTGCCTTCACCCCATTCGCCGTAGGTGTTGGCAGTGTCGATGAAGTTGACGCCTTGCGCCAGCGCGTAGTCGATCATCTCATGGGCATCGGCTTCGTTCGTGCGTTGGCCGAACATCATGGCGCCTAGACAGAGTCGGCTTACCTGCATGCCGGTGCGGCCTAAACTAATGTATTCCATTGTGATTTTCCTTTACCCGGGATCGAACCATTTGCAAAGTTGGCGATTACGCTTCCCTCTGCAAAATCTTTTCGATCTCGCTCATCTGCTGCGGTGTGAGCGGGCCAAACTCTAGCGCCTTGCAATTCTCCTCCACCTGCTTGACCGTCTTGAAGCCGGGGATCGGAATGACATGCCCCCCCCCTGGCCCATATCCACGCCAACGCACCCTGGGCAACGGTGCGGCCGCCGCTGGTGAGAATCTCGCGCACGGCTTCAAGCTTTTGTAAAAATTCAGGGTTGGGCCGCCCATTCTTGAAGAAGACTGCCCAGGGAAAGTCGGCGGAGCGAAAATCATCGGCGGGAAGCTGAGAGGAAGCATTGTATTTGCCGCTCAGCAGCCCCGACGCCAGCGGCGCATTGGCAATGCTGACCAGGTTAAATTCTTTACTCAGAGCCACCATGTCCTCGGCCGGATCGAACAAGTTCATGCCGTGTTGGAGGACAATGCAATTGGAGCGTTGGGCAAAATGGCGAGCAGCGTTCGCGTCGCCTGTGCTCCACCCATAACCGCGGATCTTTCCTTCGGCGCAGAGTTGATCCAGCGTGTCGAGCACGACAGGAATTTCCTCCGCCGTTGCGCCGCAATGCAACTGATAGAGATCGATGTAGTCGGTTCCCAAGCGGCGCAACGAAGCCTCACACGCCTGGCGAATGTACGCTGGGCTGACATTCGTCCCGGTGATGTGCCTGGTGAGCTCGTCATAGGTGAAGCCGAACTTTGTGGCGATCACCACCTGATGCCGTCGTCCGTGCAGCCCCTGCGCCAGCAACTCTTCGCTGTGACCGATGCCATAGACGTCGGAGGTGTCGAACAGATTGACACCCAAATCCATCGCCCTTTGGATGCCGCGCACCGATTCCGCATCATCGACATCTCCCCACCAATCCACCATTCCCTCATAATACATTTTCCCACCGATAGCCCAACAGCCTACACCCAAAGCGCTCACGACGATATTGGATCGGCCAAGTGTTCTGGTTTTTGCAGCATTCATGTTCATTGCCTCTTTCATCGTTTGTGAAAGTTGTTATTCGGCTTTCACCATGGCAGCGGATCGCTCGCAATTTCGTTGCGCCACAGGTCATAGATCGCCTGCACACATTCAGCAGGTAGTGGTTTTTCCGCTGCGGCGATATTGTCGAGCGCCTGCTCGACGCTTTTGGCGCCGGGAATCACCGTGGAAACCCCTGGCTGCGCCAGACAAAATTGCAGCGCGGTGTGGGCCAGCGAGCGGTCAGGCGGCGCAATCTGCGCAAACTTTTCCACCAATGCTGCGCGCCGGGCAATCACCTCCGGCGTCCAACGGTTGCGCACATCGTCAAAGCGATGATTCCCACGGTAGCGCCCCGACAACCATCCGGAATCGAGCGGCACTTTGACGATCAAGCCGATTCCCCTTTGCTGGGCGACCGTAAAAGCAGGCAACATTTCCTGATAAAAGGCATTGAAGTAGACCTCGAAAGCCTGACTTTGGGTAGTCGCCATCACCAATTCCATCTCTTCGCGCCAATCCAGCGAGACGCCGTAAACGCGGATTTTGCCTTCTTGCTTCAGCGCTTCCAGCTCTGCGTATTGAGTGGCGACCCGTCCATCCATCAATGCACGCGGCGGGTTGTGCAACAACAAAATGTCAACATAATCGGTTTGCAGGCGGCGCAGACTCGTCTCCAAAATTGGGCGGATCGCGCCCGTTGAAAAATCCTCAACACCATCAGCGGTGTATCCTGTTTTTGTGCAAATCACGATTTGCTCACGCTTGACCGGCTTTAACGCCTTGCCCAGAATCTCTTCGCTCACGCCGCCGCCATAGCCGGGGGCGGTGTCGAAAAAATTACAACCCACCTCCAAAGAGCAGTGAACAATTCGCTCCGCCTCATTGCGATCGCTCAGATGCCAATCCGGGTTGGCGAGTTGCCAGGCGCCTAAGCCAATTTCCGACACCTGGATGCCGGTGGCGCCAAAAGATCGATAGTTCATGAAATTCCTCCTGTTGCTTTGGTTTTGCAATCTTGCTCAAACAAGGTAGCATAAAAGCGGCCTGTCATATAGCACCAATTTTCAGAAAAATTTATAAGTCCACTTTTGATCGTATGCGCATTCCACTACAGCAATCAGGCGATATGCCGCTGTATCGCCAGATCGAAACCTACCTAAGGCGGCAAATTCTCGATGGCGTGCTGGCGCCGGAAACAAAGCTGCCGGCGAGCCGTCAGTTGGCGCAAGAACTGGGCGTCAGTCGGATCACGGTGAACAACGCGTATGCCATCCTGGAAAGTGAGGGATTGATCTACAGCAAGGGTGGCAGCGGCGTCTATGTGCTGGCTCGAACAACCCAACCAGCTGAACCTGGCGCCATCCCTCCAGACAGTTGGCCCCGCTGGCAACAGGCAATTGCTCAAAAGGTTGAATTGCCCTATGAAGTGCTCCATGCGTCCCCTCGACCCGCCAACCGCCATCCCAAGCCGATCCGCTTCACAGGTGTGGGCGATCCACGCGAATATCCGATCAAGGATTTGATGCGCGCAATGCACGATGTACTGCAGCGCAATGGGGCAAGTGCGTTGGAGTACGGCGGGCTGGACAAAGGCTATGCCCCTCTGCGCACCACGATCACCCATGTACTGGCAAGTCAGGGCATCACTGTTCATCCCGACCAGGTTTTGATCACCGCAGGTTCACAACAAGGGTTGGCGCTGGTTTGTCAGCTTCTGCTCAAGGCAGGTGACACAGTGCTGGTCGAAAACCCTACTTACAATTTGGCGCTGGAGCTCTTTCGCACGCTGGGTCTCAACATCGTCGGCGCGCCGGTGGATCAAGAAGGGATGTGCGTCGCAGCGATCGAGCCGATCTTTCAGCAGCATCAGCCTCGCCTGATCTACACCATCCCTAACTTCCAAAACCCCACCGGCGTCTGCATGAGCGGAGAGCGGCGGCGAGCATTGGCGTCACTGGCAGATCACTATCACGTTCCCATTTTGGAGGACGATTTCGTGGGCGATCTTCGCTATGAGGGTCGCGTTCAGCCGGCGCTCAAAACGCTTGCCCTCGAAGGCCGCGTGATCTATCTGGGCACCTTCTCGAAGATGCTTATGCCGGGATTGCGCATCGGCTTTCTGGTGGCGGAAGGGCCAGTCTTCCAACGGCTGGCCGCGCTCAAGCGGGTGAGCGACCTGACCACACCGCCGCTGATGCAGCGCGCACTGGAGAGTTATGTGAATGTAGGTCAATATCATCGCTATGTGCAGCGCTCATGTCGGCTCTATCGGCAACGTCGCGACGCGGTTTTGGCTGCGATCAAACGACATCTGCCATCAACTGTCCAGGTGGAGCCGCCTCAAGGAGGGTTATTTGTCTGGGTGCGTCTGCCGGATGGCGTTTCTTCGGTGGCTTTGCTTCCTCTCGCCGCCGAGGCGGGAGTGGAGTATGCACCGGGCGTGCGCTTCTTTGTAGAACCGGCTCAAGGAGAGCCTTATCTGCGCCTCAACTTCGCCACGCTCACCCCGGTCGAAATCGAAGAAGGAATTCGGCGCCTGGCGGCAGCGCTATCTCGGGCGCCAGGAACATAAAATCGAACGGCGCCTCCACCAGGGACGGTCAGTATCCTGGTGGAGGCAAGCCTGCGTTACACCGTTAACTGCGCCGAATCCACATCCAGATACAACCGTGCATGATCCACCGTGCGCAGCACCGACCCGGGCCGATCCGGGCTGATTGGCTCCAGCAGGCAGGCGCGCACTGCGGCGGCTTTGCGCGCTTCCGGCACGATGGCGAGGATGGCGCGCGGGGCGAGCAGCGCCGGCACGGTCAGCGTGATGGCGTGCGTCGGCACGTCGGCAAGTGTGGCGAAGTGCCCCTCGCCCACCTGCTGGCGACGGCTGGCTTCGGCAAGCTCCACCACCTTCACCCACACCGGGTCGGCGAAGTCGGCGAAGGGCGGGTCGTTGAAGGCGATGTGACCGTTCTCGCCCCACCCCAACGCCACCAGGTCGAGCGGGCCAGCGCGCAGCAACGCCTCGTACTCGCGGCACGCCTGCGCCACATCCGCCGGTCGCCCCGGCACCGGATAGAAGCGGCCCGGCTGCACGTAGTCGATGATGTGTTCGTGCAAGAAGCGTGGAAAGCTGGCGGGGTGCGTCGGGTCGATGCCCACGTATTCGTCCATGTGAAAAACCGTGACTTTGCGCCACTCGATGCCGCCTAATTCACGCAGGGCGTGGAGAAAGCTCAACTGTGAGTTGCCGGTGGCGAGGATGATGCGCGCCTCGCCGCGTGCTGCGATGGCGGCCTGGATCAGGCGACGGGCGTCCTCCGCCGCCGCCGCGCCCAACGCCGCGTTGCTGGCATAGACCGCAACCGGCAGCCGGTCAACCTGAAAGGTGCGCAATGGTTGTGTTGTCTGCATGGTGATCTCCTGTGAATAATCTCTGATGGAACGCGGATGACGCGGATCGGGCGGATCAGCGCGGATTTTTCGATCCGCGTGAATCCGCAACATCCGCGTCATCAGCGTGCTATTCTTTATCCCAATCCACCCACCGCCCGCCGATCAGCGTGCGCCACGGGTGGAAGCCTGGGTCGAAGATGGCGATGTCGGCGTCCTTGCCCACTTCCAGGCTGCCTTTGCGGTCGGCGACGCCGGCCACACGCGCCGGCGTCAGCGTCGCCATGCGCACCGCCTCCACCACTGGTGCGCCGACCGTCTCGACCAGCACCGCCAGCATCCGGTCGAGCAGCGTCGTGCTGCCTGCAAAGCTGGTGCGGTCAAGCGTCATGCCTACGCCATCGACGACCTCGTACTCGGCGCCGGCCATGAAGAAGCGGCTGCCTTCGGGTAGAGCGGCGCCGCTGGTGGCATCCGACACGACGCAAAGGCGATCCGCCCCCAGGCAGCGATACGCCAGCTTCATCAGCGTGGGCGGCAGGTGCTTGCCGTCGGCGATGATCTCACCGGTCAGCCGTTCGTCCGTGAGCGAGACTTCGAGCAGCCCCGGTCGTCGCCATGGCCCTTCGCGCACGGTGCTCGATTGCGCGCTCCACAGGTGGATGCAATGGCTGAGGCCAGCGTCGATGCAGGGCAGCACGTGCTTTTCCTGCGCGGTGCTGTGACCCGCCGCCGCCACAATGCCGAGGCGGCGCAGCGTGTGCGTCAGCTCCAGCGCGCCGGGCAGTTCTGGCGCAAACGTGAGGATGCGGATCACGTCGGCATAGGCAAGCAGGCGTGCGACGCTGCCGTCGTCGGGTGTGCGCAGATACGCGGGATTCTGTGCGCCCGCCTGCGCCGGATGAAAGTAGGGACCTTCGACGTGGACGCCCAGAATTTGGGCGCACTGACCATCGGGCGGCGTCTGCATCCACGCCTGCGCAAACGCCAGCACCGCCGTCAAGTTCTCCAGCGCGTCGGTGGCGGTCGTCGCCAGCAGGCTGGTGACGCCGTGCTGCGCCAGCAGCCGTGTGATCGTGGCGAACGCGGCGGTCGTCGGCTCGTTGAAGGTGTGTCCCAACGCGCCGTGGATGTGGATGTCGACCAGCCCCGGCGTCACCAGGCGGCCACCGGCGTCGCAGCGCGGCAGCGCGGGATCGAGCGCGGCGACCGGCGCAAAGCCGGCGATCTTGCCAGCGGCAACGATCAGCGCCTGATCTTCGACGATGCGATCCGGCAGCGCCAGCCGTCCGTTGACCAGGGCGAAGGGTGCTGGATCGGCCTGGTCGCCCACTGCACCTGGCTGTTTATGCATCGGCGTCAACCTCCACCGGCTGTCCGCTGCGGATCGAGCGGTTCGCGGCGTCGCCGATCAACACGGAGCGCGCGCCGGCGCGCGCATCCGCCATCTGCTGCAACGGATCGTCGCGGCGGCGCCTGCCAAACAACTCCGCCTGCAGCCGGGCGTCGCTCCCGCCGTGCCCGCCCTCGACTTTGGGCAGCGTGTGTACGATCTGCTCCCCGCGCAGATCGTACACGGTCAGCGTCTGCTGGGGCGCCTGCGCGGGCAACCCGCTCAGCGCCTCGCCGACCTCGATGCGCCCGGCTGTGCCGGTGAGCGTGGCGCGCCAGCCTTCGTATGGGCTGTAGGCATTGAGCGCGTAGCTCAGCAGCGCGCCGCTGCGATAGCGCACGTTGACGCTCATCGTGTCCCAGATGTCGATCTCCTCGGCGAAGACGCAGCCGTCGCGCCAGTAGCTGTCCACCGTTTCTGCTTCAACGTAGAGATCACGCAACAGTGGATCGGCGTTCAGATCAATGGCAAATTCGCACGTTTCACGATGGGGGCAGCCGGTGCAGCGCGCGCTCCGTTCCGCGCGCGTCGGGCCATAAACCAATCGCTGCCCGTTGGCAAAGACGGTTGCCGGCGCGTCGTCCACCCACCAGTTGACCAGGTCGAAGTGATGCGTCGCCTTGTGCACCAGCAGCCCGCCGGAGTTTTCCAGGCGGCGATGCCAGCGGCGGAAGTAGTCGGCGCCGTGCTGTCGATCCAGCCACCACGCCAGATCGACGGCAAGCACGCGCCCGATGGCGCCCTGTTGCACCAGTTCCTTGACGCGCACCATGAGCGGGGCAAAACGCAGGTTGAAGGTGACGGTGACGGTACGTCCGCTGCGCGCTTCGGCGGCGAGGATGGCGCGCACCTGTTCCGCGTCGATGGCAAGCGGCTTCTCGCAGATCACATCGCAGCCCGCCGCCAGGCTGCGCAGGATGTATTCGTGATGCCAGCGGTCGATGGTCGCCACGATCACCACGTCGGGATGGGTCGCCGCCAACATGGCGTCGAAGTCGGCGAAGACCGGGACGCCGCCGCAGCGCGCGCTGACGCTCCGGGCGCGCACCGGGTTGGGGTCATAGACGCCGACCAACTGTGCGTGGTCGCCAAACCGCTCGACCAGCGGGCGCGCAAACATCTCCAGCCCACGCACGCCCGCGCCAACCAGGACATACTGTTTCCGTGTCTTCATGTAACGAACCTGATCCGTGTGCATCTAACTCTACAACAATAGGACTCACGCAAGTTCTGGCGTGACACCTTCCCGGAAGCTCGCAGCTTCCGGGAAGGTTGTATGACTGAGTGTGTAAGTCCTAAGCAAATCGTGCTCAATCTGTTCTATCCGCAGATTACGCAGATTGCGCAGATTGAATTGCTATTTTTTCTGCGTAATCTGCGCAATCTGCGGATTAACTCTTATAACCGTGGTTTGTCCGCATCCGATTGCGGATGACATCGAGAAGGACTTATGCCATGACCCGATCTCAACTCAATGCTGGTGCATCAGGCGCAGCGTCGACTCGCCATCACGTCTCCTTCCGCGAAATCAGCGAACACTTTGCGCCGGGCTGGTTTGCTGCGGTCATGGGCACGGCGGTGACGGTGGTCGCCATCTTTGTGCTGCGGAACTTCGTGCCCTTCGCCGCCGCGCTGCAGGTGATCTTTCTGGCGCTGGCGGTGCTGCTGTTCATCGTACTGCTCGCACCCTGGAGCATCCGCTGGCTCAAGCATCCGCAAGCAGTGCGCCGCGACCTGGCGCATCCGGTTTCGGCGGCATTCTTCCCAACCATGCCAATTTCGTTGATTGTGATCGGCATCGCGCTCGAAAAGACGCCGCTGCCCTTTCTGCCCGAAAACGTGCTCTGGCCCCTGCTGTTGACGCTGTGGGGCATCGGCGCCGCCGCCATCCTGCTTTTTGCGCTCGTGATCCTGACCACCTTCTTTCATCACGCCGAAATCCGCTGGGAAGCCTCCACGCTGGGCTGGTTGATTCCACCGGTTTCGGCGCTGCTGATCCCGGTGTTGGGGCTGACGCTTGCCATGCACTACGCCGGTTCGCTGTGGGGCGATGTCACCTTTTACGCCAGCCTCCTGTTCCTGGGCATGGGCAGCCTGCTCTTCGTGCTGATGATGGCGACCGTCTTCACACGCTACATTTTCTACGCGCTCCCGCCCGCACATCTGGCGCCGACAGTGTGGGTAGGCATCGCCCCGACCTCGATTTTGACGATCATTGCACTGCGCATTGCCGCGCCAATGCAACGGTACTTTGCCGCCAGCCCGCAGGTGGAAGAAGTGCTCACCTTGCTGGCAAAAGTCAGCGGCGTGACGCTGTGGGGCTTTGCCCTCTTCTGGCTGATATTGGCGCTGGTGGTGACGCTTGAAACGCACCGCAAGACGCCGCTGCCCTTTGCGCTCAGTTGGTGGGCGTTCATCTTCCCGTTGGGCGCCTTCACCGTCGCCAGCGGCGTGCTCTACCAGGCTGTGCCCGTCGCCTTCTTCCTGTGGATCGGTCTGGCTGCACTGATCGGGCTGCTTGGCCTCTGGCTGGTGACGCTCCTGCGCACCGCCCAGGGCGCCTGGCGCGGCACGATCTTTCTACCGCACAACGCGCCGGGAAAGTAGGGTAGGGGATTCAGCGATTAGGAGATTAGGAGATTAAGAGAATGGGAGATTGGGAGATTGGAGATTGGAGATTGGAGAGTGTGCGTCTCCTGGACGTTGCCTCGTCACACCATCGCCCAATCTCATAATCTCCAATCTCTAATCTCCAATCTCCAATCTCTAATCTCCAATCTCTCCCTGCCTCACCCCCAACGGCAGCGGCGCCGGGCGATCACACGTTGACGCCGGTTTGACCACGCCGCCGCTCGCCGCCGCTTCGCCGATGGACTGCATCACATCCAGCACGTGATACGCCAGGGCGCCGCTGGCGCGATGGGGGCGTCCGCTGCGCAGCGCCGAAGCCATGTCCGCCACGCCGATGCCGCGCTGCACGTGCGGGTTATGCGTCAACGGCAGTTCGCACCAGCCGTCGTTTTCCGGGCGGAAGAGCTGTACGGGGCCGCCAAAGCCGTTGGGATCGGGCACGCTGAGCGAGCCTTCTGAGCCGTAAATCTCGATAGCGGGCAAATGATTCGCCCACACGTCGAAGCTGCTGATGAAGGTGATGACGGCGCCATTTGCAAATTCCAGCAGCGCGGTGACGTGCGTGGGAATCTCGACCGCAATGCGGCGCCCGCGCTGCTCTGGGCTGCCGGCGATGCGCTCCGGGAAGGAGGCTTTTGCCACGCCGCGCACTTCCCGCACCGGCCCCAACAGGTTGACCAGCGCCGTGATGTAATAGACGCCCATGTCAAAGAGCGGCCCGCCCCCGCGCTTGTAGAAGAAGTCAGGGTTGGGATGCCACGCCTCCGGCCCACGCCCGGCGACAAAGGCGACGCCCGCCACCGGCTTCCCGATCCAGCCGTCATCGATCAGCTTGCGACAGGTTTGATGGCCGCCGCCCAGGAAGGTGTCCGGCGCGCCGCCGATGCGCAGACCACGCGCGGCGGCAAATTCCAACAGACGCTGACCCTCGGCGCGATCCACCGCCAGCGGCTTTTCGGAGTATGCGTGCTTGCCCGCCGCCAGGATCGCCTGACTCACCTCGGCGTGGACGGCGGGCACGGTCAGGTTGATGACGATCTCGATCTCCGGGTCAGCCAGCACCTCATCGACGCTGCACGCACGCGGGATGCCAAATTCCTGCGCCTTCGCTTCGGCGCGCGCCATGTCGATGTCTGCAACGGCGGCCAGGTCGAGGATGTCAAAGCCGCGACAGCCTTCGGCATACGCCCAGAAGATGCCGCCAGCGCCGATCACGCCCACTTTGGTTTTAGGCGCCATACTTCACCTGCTTTTCCAGCGTGGCGTAACTGGCCGTCACCGCCTCGATCATGTCGGTGGCGCACCAATCCAGCTCGACGATCAGCCAGCGCGCGTGCGGTCGCGCCGCGTCCACGACCTCTGCCAGCGGCAGCACACCGTTGCCCAGCGCCAGCATGGCGCCCTCGATGTTGCCGGGGCCGTCCTTGATATGCAGCAGTGGCGCACGGTCGCCGTAGAAACGCACGATCGTTGCCGGGTCGAGACCAGCGACGCGGATCCAGTAGGTGTCCAGCTCGAAAGTGATGCCCGGATCAAGGCGCTCCAGCATGATCTCGTAGACATAGCGGTCGCCCAGACGCTCGAACTCCATCCAGTGATTGTGCAGCGCCAGTGACAGACCATTGGCTTTGGCGACGGCGTAGCCCTCGTTGTAGCGGTCGCAGACGCGCAGCAGGTTATCGAGCGTGTCGGCGTCGTGTAATGAGTTGCCCGACACCAGCGTGGTGCATTCGTAGGCAGCCATGAAGTCGAGCACGGCGTTGCGCTGGTCGCCCAACGGCAGCGGCATGTGCGCAGCGACGGCGGGCAGCCCCAGCTCCTTCAGCCGCCGCACGACCGTCGCCTGCGGCGCGCCGGGCACTGGATAGATCAACTCCACGCCCTGGTAGCCAGCCGCCGCCACCTGGGTGATCGTGGCATCGAAGTCGCGCGCCAGCTCCTCGCGCACGCTGTAAAGCTGTAATGCAATTGGGATAGACATACAATCTCCATTCCGCAAAGATGATTGCTAAAGTCGAGTGAAATAATGGCACGCGGATGACGCGGATCGGACGGATTTCAGCGGATTTACTGACCTCTGGTTTGGTCGATAATCTTCCCGGAAGCCCCAGAGCTTCCGGGAAGATTGCGACAGATTATCCGCGTTGATCCGCGACATCCGCGTGCTATCGAAATTGTGGCAGATAATCGCGTTGGGCAGTGAGCAGCTCGTCCAGGATCGCTTCAGCCTGGCGCGCGGATGTGATGTGTGGATCGAGCAGCAGCGCCTGCAGTGCGGCATGGCGGTCGCCGTGAACGCCTGCCTCCACCACCCGGTCAATAATTGTAATCTGTGTACGGCATAGCGCGGCAATTGGTTCGGGCAGCGCGCCGATGGGGATGGGGTGAATGCCGTTGGCGTCGACGACCGCCGGCACTTCGACGATGGCGTCGTCGGGCAGGTTGGCGACGTAGCCGCGATTGGGCACGTTGACCGACAGCTCGTACTGATGCGCGTTGGTGAGCATCGCCGTGATGATCGGGATGGCGCGCTCGTGCATTTCGGCGGTCAGCAGCGGCGTAACCGGCTCGACGCCATCCGCCCAACGCTCCACCTGCTGGCGGAATTCGGCGGACTCGCGGTCGACGCGGTCGAAGGGGTAGCCTTCCAGCCCGCAGAACTCCCAGGCATAGGGCAGATACTCGCCCACGTGATCGTCGGAGGGCAGCGGCCAGTAGCCGAACGTCTCCATCAGGTAGCGGCTCAGGCTCAAGGTGTGACCGAATTCGGCGGCCACGGCATCGCCGCGTTCACGCACGGCCTGGCGAAAGGCGGGATAGAGATCGGCGCCGGTTTCGGCATGGCGCAGGGTAAGCACCCACGAAAAGTGATTCAGCCCGCCTGCCGTCGGGTCGATCTGCTGTGGCGGCAGGTCAAGCAGACGCCCAGCCACGCGGCGCATCATCTCGATGCCGTGACACAGCCCCACGAACTTGAGATCGGTGTACCGGTGCAGCGCCTGACAGATGCGCCCCTCCGGGTTGGTGAAGTTGATCACAAAGGCGTGCGGCGCCAGTTCCTCGATGTCGTGCGCGATGTCGAGGATGATCGGGATGTTGCGCATGGCATGGAAGAGTCCGCCAGGCCCGCCGTTTTCGCCCAGAACGTGCCTGACGCCATGTTTGAGCGGAATCTGGAAATCGAGCCGCCACAACTCGTTGCGCCGCACCGCAATTGAGATGATCACGAAGTCGGCGCCGGGCAGCGCGGCGCGGCGATCGGTCGTCGCCGTGAAGGTGAAGGGACAGCCTGCCGCCTCATTCAGCCGCTGTGCAAAGCGGTGCATGAGCTGCAGCGCCTGTGGGTTGATATCGACCAGGACGACGGTGCTGCCCGCCAGCGTCGTCCGCGCCGCAAAGAGATCGCGAAAGGTGGCGTAGCCAAAGGCATAGCTGCCCGCGCCGATCAGAACAATTTTGCTCACAAAACACTCCTTCCAGCGTGCGAAAAACAGGGGCGTGGGGCGAGTTGCGAGGGGCGCGACGCCGATAGCCGCTGTTGTGATCACTTCGGTGTTGTTACATGAAAACCTTCCCGGAAGCTCGCACCTTCCCGGAAGCTCGCAGCTTCCGGGAAGGGTTTCACCAGCCTGCAACTTCATGAAAAACGGGCCAGGCCAGATCGGCGAAAAAGCGATGGCCGCCGTCGCCCACCACCAGGCGGGCGCGTTGCGGTGCGCCCGCCGCGGCGTAGATGCGCTGAATGGTGGCGAAGGCTTCCTCGACGCCCGCCAGCGGAAAACTGGGGTCGTCGCGCCCGGTGACGACGACCAGCCCGCGCGGGGCGATCAGCCCGGCAATGTCGCCGATGTCAAAGTAGTTGAGAAAACCGGGCAGATAATGATCCTCGCAATGGTCGATGGCGCCCAGCGCGTGGCGCACCGCACAGACATAGGCGGCGGGCATCGTCACGGTGATGCGCGCATCCAGCGCGGCGGCGAAATAGGCGATCGTGCCGCCGGTGGAGTCGCCGACACAGCCGATGCGCTGCAGGTCGAGGTCGGGAAAGGCGGCCAGGGCGTCGATGGCGCGCGAGACATCGAAGACGCGCTCGCCCAGCAGCGTCCTGCCCAGCAGCAGCGCGGTCAATGTGGTGAAGTGGCACGGGCGATCGACGACATGCCGCACGCTGTCGGGGCGGCGGTCGCGGCGTTCGCCAAAGGCGCGCTGCTCGATCACCAGCGCGGCGTAGCCCTGGCGCACCGCCTGGAGCGCATAGTCGCGGTCTTCGGCAATGCTGGCTTCGTCACCGGGATAGCGCGCCCGCCCCAATGAAATGTGCATCCCGCTCGTGTGGCCCTGCAAACAGATCATCACCGGGTAAGGCGGCTGGCCGTGCGTCGGGATCAGCAGGTGCGCGGGCACGTCGGCGTCGGCTTCGGCGGTGAAGATGAAGCGTGTCTCGTGATAAGTCGGCGTGTCACGGGTGTACTCGATGCGCAGGTTGAGCGGATCGTGACCGGGAATGACGCCGACCATGCTCTGCAACTGCGCCGCGACGAGCCGTTGCCATGTCGCAAAATCAGCTTGTTCTGAGAACGCCAGCGTCCGCGGCGCCTGCTCGATCTGGCGGGGGCGTTGCTGTTCGGGTGCAAAGGAAACCATGCCTCGCCTCCTGCCTCATCCCTTGATGGCGCCGATGGTGATGCCCTCGGTCAGGCGATTTTGGAAGATGGCGTAGATGACGAAGGTCGGGATGAGCATAATCACGAAGCCGGCGAACATGGCGCCCCAGTCGGTGGCGTACTTGGCGTTCTGCTGCAGATTCGCCATGCCCAGCGGCAGCGTCTTGATCTCGTCGCGCGAGAGGGTGATCAACGCCCACATGAACTCGTTCCAGACGCTCAGGAAGTTGAAGACGGCGATCGTCAGCAACCCGCTCTTGGAAAGCGGCAGCATGACGCGCCAGAAAACCGTGTAGAGCGAGGCGCCATCGACGATAGCGGCTTCCTCCAACTCGCGCGGCAGGGTGCGGAAGAATGATTGCAAGAAGAAGACGGTGAAGGGCAAAAAGAACGCCGTGTATTGGATCACCAGCCCGGTGCGCGTGTCGAGCAGACCGAGCGACTGGTGCAGGAACCACGCCGGGATGTAGGCGAGAAAGCCGGGGATCATCATGCCGGCAATGAAGTAGAAGTAGATGACGCGGTTGCCGGGGAAAGAGTAGCGCGCCAACACATAGGCAGCCAGCGCGCCCGTCATCATCACGCTGGTGAGGGCGAAGGCGCTGACGAGCACGCTGTTGAAGAGATAGGTGCCGGCGTTCATCTTTGTCCACGCATTGACATAGTTCTGCCACTGCGGCACGGCGGGCAATCCCCACGGTGAGTTGAAGAGTTCTGGGCTGCTCTTGAGCGAGCTAAAGACCGTCCAGACCATCGGAAAGACGACCGTGATCATGAACAGCCACAGCAACGCCTGCGCCAGCCACCAGCCCAGCCGCGCGGGCAGCGTAGACCAGGCAAAGCCGGCTTTGCGGCTGACGGGCCGGTTGGTGGAGGTAGTTTCAGTCGTAGCAGTTGTGGTGTTCATCATAGGTCTTGTCTCGATTGATTACAGTTGCACCGAATATCGTCGATTTTCGCCCCTCGCCCCTCGCCCCTCGCTAATACTGCACCGAATCCCGATCCAGGAAACGGTACGCCAGCGCCGACGCGATGAAGGTGACAACGAAGATGCCAACGACGATGGCGGCGGCGTAGCCCCAGTTGCGCTCACGGAACGCCACGAAATAGTAGTAGCTCAGGATCAGGTCGGCGTGCTTTTGCGGCATGCGCTCGAAGAGCACGTAGGGCAGCGCAAAGCCGCTCAACATGCCGATCGTCACAAAGACGAGCACGGTGCGCAGCGTCTCCCAGATCAGCGGCAACGTGATCACCCAGAAGATGCGCAGCTTGGACGCGCCATCGACGGTCGCCGCCTCGGTGTATTCGGCGGGCACATTCTGGATCGCAGCCAGAAACAGGATCATGAACCAGCCGATGCCGCCCCAGATGCCGATGAAGCCGACGGTGTACAACCCCAGCTTGAAGAAGGGCATCTCGTACTGCAGGCTGAGCCAGGGCAGGGCGAACTGCTCCAGCCCGACGCTGCGCAACGCGTTGTTGACCAGCCCAAAGCTGGGGTTGAGCGTCATGCTCCAGAGCACGGCAATGGCGGGCAGCGCCAGCACATTGGGAAAGAAGAAGGTGACGCGGAACGCCTTGTAGCCGCGCGGCTTCTCGGCGATCAGCGCCGCCGCCACCAGACCCAAAAAGACCGTCGCCAGCGAGAAGATCACCAGGAACGCATTGTGCGAGAGATAGAGCCGCACATTGTAGAAATCCGCCGGGTCGCTGAGTTCGCGCCAGAGCCGTGCAAAGTTGTCCATGCCGATGAAGGTCATGTTGCTCGTCAGCCCTGACCAGCGGAAGAAGCTGATGTAGATGCCGCGCAGCGACGGATAGACGCTGAAGACTGTATAGATCAACAGCCCCGGCGCCAGGAAGGGGATGATCAACTTCCACTGTTCACGACGCAGCATGGTTGGCTCCTAAAATGGGACGTGTTTCGTGGTGCGTGGTGCGTGTTTCGTGTCTTGCTGAACAGTGGGCTGTGCTGCGCATGAAGATCACTATGCGACACGTAGCACGCAACACGTAGCACGCAACACGCACCACGCAACACGATTCGCTCGTTACGCCTTACACTCGTAGGTGCGCTTGGTGATGGTGTCGTCGTTGCGCGTCTCTTCGGCGGCGCGCTCCAGATTGGCAGCCATCTCCTCGGCGCTGAGTTTACCCCACAGCAGGTCGCCCATCGAATCGCCCCAGGTCTTGCCCAGCAGCGGGTACGAACCCCAGTACGACTGGACGTAGTGACCCTCGGCGCGATTGATCGCCTCGACGACGGAGGCCAACCCGTCGCTCGGCGTGGCGCCCATCATGGCGTCCTTGATCGGCAGCGGCGATGCGATCTCCTCGGCCCAGAGACGGGCGTTGTCGGCGGAGTAGAACAGGCGCATCAGCTCCATGCCCCACAGCGGGTTCTTGCCGTTGCCGATCTGCATGTCGGAGCCGCCCAGCGCCACTTCCAGCGCGTAGGGGAAGACTGTCGAATCCTTCGGCGCCGGCGCACTGCAGAACTTCATGCGGAAGCCTTCCGGCGTGGTCGAAGCCTGTTCGCTTTCCAGCCACGTGCCGTTAGGAATCATCGCAACCTTGCCGTCCACGAACATCTGTTGCGACTCGGTGTGCGACATCGCCTCGGAGCCGGGGTAAATCCAGCCGTTGGCGAAAATCTTCTGCAATTCCTTGATGCCCCAAATGAACTTCTCGTTCTGGAAGGCGCCAGGCTCCAGGTTGTTCATGGCGCAGTAGCCCTCAACGCCGACCGCCTTCCACAGCAAGCCCGATCCCATCATCATGAAGTAGCCAGGGTACTGGCCGGCATAGGTCCACGGCGGAATGACCTTGGCGATCTCCGCCTGCAGATCCATGAACTCTTCCCAGGTCAGGCTGTCGGGGCGGGGCCAGCCGTTCTGCTCGAAGAGGTCGGCGTTGTAGAAGATGCCGTAGGCGAACTGCGTCTGCGGGAAAGTCCAGGTGTGGTCGTTAAGACCGCTGTTCGCCGCAGCCAGCGCACCCGGGAACATGATGTTGCCGACGGTCTCGCCGTTGAAGCCATACGCCTCGACGTCGAGCAGGAAGTCGCCTGGCGCCACCAGATGTTCCTCCACCGCCTTCTTCCAGTCGCCGCCCCACGCACCCAGCGCATAGAACATCCAGTCGGGAATGTCGCCCGCAACCAGGCGCGGCTGAATTTTGTCCCAGATCGTCGGGTCGAAGTCCTTTTCCACCTGGACGCCAGGATGTTCCTTCTTCATCAGCTCGATGATCAGGTCGGCGTAGGCGTCGCCAAAACCGCCCTTGAAACCAACCATCGAGATCGGCTCAGCCGGAGGCTCGCCCAGGATTTCGTACCACTGCGCCTGTGTGACCGGTGTGCCGGGGACGTGGTCGGCGGGCAGGCGGCTCCACTGTTCCTTGTTGTTGATGAAGTCGGCGCCGGCAAAGAGCGGCCCGGTTGTGGCGGGCGCAGCCGCCGGTGCGACAGGCAGTTGCCCGGTGCATGCGACCAACGCCGCCGCGCCGGCCGTCATACCGGCCAGACGCAAAAAGCCACGGCGGGTCAGGTGAAATGAAGCAGCAGGATGAAGCATAGTCAATTCCTCCGTTAAGTAGTGAACAGGTCGAACAAAAAAGACAATAACGAACCAGGCGTCCACAAGGTGGACACTTCTTGTCAACCAAAGCTGGTTGCCGGTGGTTTGATCAAAGTCGTCAGAAGCGGGGAGCCAAATCAACCAACGAGCATCTTTAGCGCGTCGTCACCGCCCATTGAATAAACGCCTCGGCATATTGAAAACGCGCCGTCGTTGCGCCGCGAAACCGATTCAACCCCAAACTGCCGTCATCGTAGGGAACCATCACCAGCTGGCTGGCATATTGCCGGATCGCCGCCAGCTTGGTTTCGACATACGGCGTGATGTCAAGATAAAGATTCGGACGCTGGATCGGCGTCCACATCTCGTAATAGCGCACCTCTTCGACCGCCCACGCTCGATCTGCCAGCGTGGGGAAGGCGCCCCAGCCTGCACGCGGCACCGCATCGCTGACCAGCTGCGACGCCACGCGATGGTCGGAGTGGCTCTCGTCAGCGTGCGGTGCGTAGACGATCGATGGCCGATAGCGGTTGATCAGCCGCACGAACTCGCGCAGCAGGTCGGGCGTCCACCCCATGAAGCCATCGTCAAGATCGAGATAGACCTGCCGCACGATGCCAAGCACCTGCCCTGCTTTCTCCGCTTCGGCTTTGAGCGTGCGCTCCGAGGTCTTGGGGTCCATCTCGTGACCCGGCACGGTGCTGCCACTGTCGCCCCGGCTCATGAAGACCACCACCACGCGGTCGCCTTTGGCGGTGTGGCGGGCAATTGCGCCGCCACAGCCGATGGCTTCATCATCGAAGTGCGGCGCAAAGACCAGGATCGAGCGGCGGGCGCCGTTTGGCCCGTTGCCTTCCGCCTGTCCCGCCGTATCGAACATCCGGTTGACGATTTGCGGTTGCTCGATTGCTGATTGAACGCTCACGGCGCCGCCATGCACACGCTTGATGCGTCCCTGTTCGCTCAACGCCTGTAGATCGCGTCGCGCCGTCGCCACGCTGATTGAAAAGTAACGACACACATCCGTGATCGTGACGCGGCGGTTGAGGTCGATCCAGTCTGCGATTTGTTCTTGCCGCTGCAAGACGGCCATCGAAAGATCTGTCATGATTGAATGAAACAAGAGTGAGTGGACACAGACCAGAATACGCCCAAAAAACAGTCAATGTCAATCATTTGAGCGATAATAGCACTATTAACGAGCGAAAAAACATCAAATTTCCAGATAACGATGCCTACACACTCATCAAAACATCAAAAACCTCAGACGTGCATGCGCCATTCATCATAGGGTTTATAACACTTGAATCGCCTCCTGCGGCAGAATCACCGTCCAACGGCGATCTTCTGCAATATGCAGGCGTTCATAGATGTAGACGGGCACGACAATCTCCAGATCATAGGTGGAGTCAATGTCAGGGCGCAGACGCTGACCGTCATCGGTGCGCAGGAAGAGCGTGCAGGTAAAACCGTCGCTCATCTCGTCCACGATGGCGCCGTGCACGGTGTTGTGGCGTTGTGACGATTGAGCATCTTTGCGCAGCAACATGATGCGTTCAGAACGAATCGCAAGCGTGACGCTGTCACCTGGCTGTCGCGCTGAAGCATCTGGCGCCTGCAACAGAACGTCCCCCACACGCACGATCAGGTGACCGTCTTGACGCGCAATCACCTGCCCATCCAGGAAATTGCGACTGCCGGTGAGTCGGGCGACAGTTTGGTTGACCGGACGGGCGACGACTTCGGCTGGCGCTCCGCACTGCAGCAACTTTCCTTCGGCCAACACGGCTAACTGATCCGCTAGAAGATACGCCTCGCCAAAGTCATGCGTGATGAAAATGACGGGCAGGTTCAGGCTGCGCTGCAGGCTGAGCAGATCATGACGCAGCAGGGCGCGTGTCGGTGCGTCGAGCGCCGAGAAAGGTTCATCCAGCAACAGCGCGCGCGGCTGGATGACCAGCGCTCGCGCCAACGCCACACGTTGTTGTTGACCACCGCTCAGCGCCTGTGGGCGCCGCGCTTCATAGCCAGCCAGACCGACTCGCTCTAGCATGTCCTCAACCGTCTTCCGCCGTTGAGCGCGGCTCAGCCCCTGCAAACCAAATGCGACATTCTCGCCTACAGTCAGATGAGGAAAGAGCAAGTAATCCTGCATTACATAGCCGATGCGGCGGCGCTGCGGCGGGAGGTTGATCCGTGCATGGCTGTCGAAGAAAGTGAACCCATTGAGTGCAATGTGACCTGCATCGGGTTTTGCCAGCCCGGCGATGCAGGCAAGCGTCATGCTCTTGCCCGCGCCCGAAGGGCCAAAGAGTGCAGTTACGCCGGGCGGAACATTGAGTTCGAACGACAGATCAAATGTAGAGAGCTGTTTGTGAAGCCAGATCGATAACATTGTGGTTACACGACGCGCCGGTTGAGGCGGCGAGCGATGACCAGCAAGGCAACGGCTAACACGGTGATCAATAGCACCATCTGATTCGCCTCACCCTGCCGGTTTGCCTGCACCAGGTCGTAGATGTAGAGCGACATCGTCTGTGTGCGACCGGGAATGTTGCCAGCCACCATCAATGTGGCGCCGAAATCACCCAGCGCCCGCGCAAAGGTGAGCGCTGCACCCGCCACGATGCTACGCCATGCCAACGGCAGCGTCACGCGCCAGAAGATGGCAAATTCCGAGCGCCCAAGCGTGCGCGCCACCCCCTCCAATCGAGGATCTACGCTCTCGAAACCGGTGCGTGCGCTCTCCACCATCAGCGGAAAAGCGGCGATAGCGGCGGCAATCACTGCTCCGCGCCAGGTGAAGACGAGTGGAAAGCCGATCTCCGCCAGCCAGCGCCCAAACGGACTCTGTGCGCCAAGCAGCACCAACAAATAGTAGCCCAACACTGTCGGCGGCAGGACCAGCGGCAACATTGCCGCAGCGCCGAGCGCTTCGCGCCCCGGAAAACGCTTGCGCGCCAACAGCCACGCCAACGGCACACCCGTCGCCAGCACCAGCAGCGTGGCGGTAATCGTCACCTGAAGCGATAAGCGCAGCGGCGTCCAGCTTGCATCGATCATGAGCGTTCCTGATACTATTGCCGCCTTGTTAGCCGCTGCGCTGTGCGCCCGGACAAATTAAAATGCCTATTGTATCTGAGTATCTGATTGTGGAGCAGTTTCGATCCGAGATCCTCATCAAGACCTGTCGGCAGAAAGCGATTCGAGCTGTCTGGCAATGCAATGCTGTTCGGCGTAGGAGCAGAAGACACAACAATCACCTGGCAAAGGACGAAGCATGGCGCCGCAACCGGTGCACTTGTGGAAAACCAGTCAAGTATCCTTTGGAATTTCCAATATCTGGCTGAAACCACACTGTGGACAGGTGAGCCTGGTTTGTGTAACAATTCCGTTCATATTTTACACCCAGAATTTTACACTATGTCTGGCTCACACTTCTCTAATGCCCGCTTCAACAAATCCGCCATCAGACCAGCATCGTCGCGCTGTGCAGTGACTATGCCTGACCCATGCCGGCAGACATGGCAACGCGACGCCGAATCTTTAGCAAGTTTTGCGGTCTGCATGCCACAACTGTGACACGGGGCCAGATCGCCTTCAACCAATATCTTCACTACATCCGCTCTGATTGCCGATAGTGTCACGGCATCGTCAAGGCTCACGGCATCTTCTGGGCAGGCGACAACACAGATATTGCAGGCAATACAGGCTGTCGGCTGAAATGTAAGCCTAAAGTGCGCTGCGTCCACAGTGAAGTTCAGCGCACCAGTGGGGCAGAAGCGGGCGCAAAGGCCACAGCCTGAGCAGTGTGTTGCGTTCACCTCCACCGCATTAAAGGGTGAACGTTGGGTCGAAAAATCGACGTCCGCAACAGGTTGCAGCAGGTTAAGCGCCTCCAGCAGACGGCGTCTGCTGGAGGGCGTCTGCTGCGGTAGGCGTTCTGAGAGCGGTGCACTGCGCCGCACCATCTCTTCCATCGGCGCCGGCTCGCTGTCTTGAGGAGCTTTAGGGCGTAGACGCTGAAACAAAGCACGACGACTGATCAATGGCTGTGCGCCATCGATCAGCGGGACGCGGCGAGGCGGTGCACCTTGCCGTTCCGTAGGCTCTTGTTCACTGCATAACAGAATCGCGGAGGAGCGTTCGCTGGCCTGTAATAAAAGGCGTACAGCGTCAATGGCGCGCGCCAGCGTTGTGTGTGCTGCACCGATAGGACACGAAGAACATGGGCTATCGTCGATCAAAAGTGGGCGGGCGCCGCCCATACTGAGTTCAAGAAGATCGGCTATGGTAATGGCAGCCAGGCAACGGCGATGTAGGACCACAGCGCTCACATTGGCGGCGGTGATGTCTGGCGAAGGGTGGACGGGGCAAGTGAGCGCGATCGGCGCTGTCGGCAGGTTGGCAACGGTGGCGCACAGCAGCCTTCCATAGTCGGTGCCGGCTGTGAAACTGTCGGTGGGACAAATTGCCGTGCAAACGCCGCAATGCACACAGGTAGTCTCGTCCAGATTTGGGACCACACCGTCAATTGTAATCGCCTGAACCGGACAACCATCGACGCAACGCGTACAGCTTGCACCTGCATGACGCTGGTTGAGGCAGCGTCCCAAATGGAGTTCCGGCGCAGCGCCAGCAAAGAATTGATCCATGGGCAACGTCAGTCAGTCAGCCGCCTGCAACGCCCATTGCGCCACCGGCAACCCTTGATCGACGCCTTCATCGCAGAGAAGATAATAACCACCATAAGCACAGTGGCGGCAAAATGTGGCATCGCCTATGACAACCTCGCGTTCGTTGAGGATTTCTTCCCCGCAACGGACACAGAGCGCTCGATGGCCAGCGCGACTGATGATCGCCTTCACAGGCGTCATCAAGATTACTGGCTGCCATACGAAGATATCGGTAGGCGTCATGCGTTGATAGCCAATCAGCATCGCTTCCCAACGATTAGTTGCGTCTGGGGCAAAGGCGGAAGCGCGCTCTCGCGCAGTTGGGCTGGGCGCAATGCGAATCGCCCGCTCAGTCCTCGTGTCGACAAAGGTGGCCGCAACCTTGCCGTAATCCTCGATTCGCAGTGTGCGTCGCCCCACCCAACAGTTGGTCGCTACGGAGAGACCGCTGGTGAAACAGCCGTCGGTCTCGACGATGGTGAGCAGGCGTTTGTCGCGCTGCGGCAGGTCAAGGCTGAGCAGCTGAGCAGCGAGCCGCGCCATCTGCACGCCCAGCACCTGGCGCGGGCAAAGATGGCGGTGAAGCGCTGCGGATTCGGCCAAGAGTTCGTAAAGCGTTTTCATGTGGCTATTTTACTGGCTTTGATTAGTTTCGATCAAATACATCAGAATTGCCTCGATCTCGCTGTCGGAGAGGCGGAAGTTGGGCATGGCGGTGTCGCCCTTGACGGCGCGCGGATCGCGCAGCCAGAGGCGCAGCGTCACATGCACTGGGTCATCGCTGCGCGAGGTGACGCCATCGAGACTCGGCGCTTTGAACGCGCCCTCTCCGGCGATGCGATGACAGGCGCGGCATTCGTACTGCTCGACCAGTTGCGCGCCGGTCGTCGCATCTGGCGTCACCGCTTTGGTCATATTCAGCCAGAACCGCGGCGGCGCCAGCACAAACCAGGCCACAACCAGGACGGCGAGAATACCAATCAGGAGTGCGATACGCTTTGGTGTCATGGGTCGAAAGAATTGGAGATTGAGAGATTGAGAGATTGAGAGATTGAGAGATTGAGAGATTGCATCGCGCTGAATCTCCTAATCTCTAATCTCCTAATCTCTAATCTCTAATCTCCTAATCGCTGGTTACACCTTCACCAGCTTCACCATCGTGTCGTAGAAGACCGCCGACCCGCCCACCAGGTCGCGCAGGGTGGTGTTGGGGTTCTGCGTGTCGGTGCGCATGGCGGCGTTGGCGTGGAGGCCGGTGGCGCGGCGTTTGTCGCCCTTGACCACCTGGCCGTCGATGGTCACGTCGTTGGCGCCGTAGGCCCAGTGGCCGTAGCCCAGGTTGAAGCCGACCACGCCCGGTCGCAAGCCTTCGAGCACCTGCACCTGACCGTCCATCGGCACGGTCTCGCCGTTGCCCAGGTCCCAGACGCCTTCCGGGTTGGTCTTGGAGGTGATGCGCACCATGTCGCCCGTCTTCAAGCCCATGCGTGCGGCGTCCTGGCTGTTGACGATCACGTAGTTGGTCGGCTCCACCGCGCGCAGCCAGTAGTTGCCCGGCGTGCGGCTCTTGGTCTGCGTGATGGTGCGGAAGGTGATCAGCGTCAGGTCGTAGCCCTCCGCCTTGTCCTGCTGCGAGACGAGGTTGCCCAGCGAGTCGCGACCTGGCTCGACGTAGCGCGCCACGCCAGAGAAATGCGCGCCGGTCATGCTGTCCTTCGTGTCGTAAGTCTTCTCAGCGTAGAGGCCGATGTACTTGCCGTACTTGTTCGCCAGCTGGTCGCCGCTGAGAATCTTGTTGAAGGGCTGGAAACGACCGCCGCGATTCAGCACAGTGACGACGCGGCGCCACAGGCTTTCGTCGTTGTCGATGGCGGCTTTCCAGGCGTCCACATCGAAGACCGTCTTGGGCAGATGGCGTCGCGCATTGAGGAATAGCTCCACTTCGGCGTCGCTTGCCTCCTCCACCGCGTCAGCCAGGTCGGGCTTCTCACCATAGGCAATGTTGGCAACCTGTTTGATGTAAAGGTCTTCCATGCGCATGTAGGGCTTGCCCTCGCCAAAGCCGTTCGGCCCAAAGCCGGGTAGATTCATCTTTTCGGCAATGGCAAGCAGGAAGCTCTCCAGGCAGATCGGCTGCTCGATGCCGTAGACCGTGACGGTTTCGGTGAGCGGCGCAATCGTCGGCTGGCGCACCGGCGCGTTCTTGACGATCACGTTCGGGTGCGTCTTGTGGAACTCCCAGCGCTCCAGGAAGCTCAGGTCGGGGATGATGTAGTCGGCGTACATCGACGTTTCGCCGATCACGATGTCGAAGGTGACAAAGAGCGGCAGTTTTGCCGGGTCCTTGAGCGTCTCGATATTGGTGTGACCGGCGGGCAGCGCATAGACCGGCGACCCCATGTACAGGAAGGCGGCTTTCACCGGATAGGGGTAGGCGTCGCCGATCGACGGGAAGATCTCCTGATAGATGTCGGTTGCCAGCGGATACCACGGGCGCTTTGCCGGATATTCCTCGAAGATCGTGCTCGTTTCGTACTTGCTGGAGCGAATGATCGTGTGGCCGAATTTGCCCATGGCGCCGTCGATCATCTTGTTGACATTGTAGGGCTGCCCCTCTTTGGTTCCGTTCTGGTCGTAGGCTTTGCCCACCGCGTAGCCGCCAGCGTAGTCGTAGTTGCCGATCAGCAGGTTGAGGTCGTTCCATGCCTGCACATTGTAATAGCCGTTGGTGTGCTGGCTGACGCCGCGGTGGATGTCGGCGCACGCCTTGCGTCCGTGGCTGGTGAACTCCTGTGCAATCTCGTAGAGGTCGCGTGCGTTGACGCCGGCAATCTCCGCCCACTCCTCGACGGTGTGCTCGTTGGCGCTGTCCGCCAGCACCATCAGCGCCGACTTGACCTTGACCGTGACTGCCTTGCCATCCTTGTCGAGGGTTGTGAACTCGGTGTCGGCGGTGAGGTCGCCCTTGACCGGATTCTCCTTGTCGTTCGGGTCGAAGGTGACGAACTTGCCATCCTGCCAGACGACGAAGGGGTCGAATTTCCATGTGCCGGAGCCGTCGGCTTTTTCGCGCTCTTCGGGCGCCTGGCCGAGATCAGAGCCGCGCATCAGCTTGCCGGGCTTGCCTTCCTTGTCGAGCTTGACTAGCCAGGCTGCATTGCAATAGTTTGGCTCGCCGGCGGCGGTCGCAGCGGCCAGGTTGGCGTTTTCCAGGTAGCCCTTGTTGTAGCGCTCGTTCTTGATGATGATCTGGATCAGCGCCAGCGCAATTGCCGCCTCGGTGCCGGGGATATTGGGCAGCCACTTCCACGCCTTGCTGCCGGTCTTGCCCAGTCGCGGGTCAATGACGACGTAGCGCAGCCGTCCATTCGTCAGGCCGTCCGTAATCTTGGAGACGCGGTAGGGTGGGCCGTAGCCGCCCTCGAAGACGTTGTTGCCGACCAGGATGGCGAACTCGGTGTTGGCGAGGTCAGCCTGCCAGTAGAACTTTTCGCCGCCTGTCCACTTGCCCTCGACGAACTGCTCGCTCATCGCCTTGCCGGTGAAGTAGAGCGATCCCTGGCAAACGGTGGTGTGGCCGTGCGCATTGATCGAACCAAACGAATCGCCAGCAAAGCGCTTGATGATCTCGCCGCGGCCGTCCTTGAGGCGCCCCCACACGAAAGTGAACTGATTGTTCTTCGGCCCCAGGTCGGGATGATCCGGGTCGATCAAGGTGTCGAGATAGTCGGCAAAGGTGACCTTGAACTCTTCCACCAGCGCCTTTTGCTTCTCGCGATCTTTCTCGTTGAGGATGGCGTCGACCGCCTTTGCCATATCCTTGGCGACTTTGGCATCGCGCAGCGCATAGATTTCGTTCAGTCCGGGACTGGTCGTGCCGTCGGCAAACTTGCCGCCGTTGACGATCTCCTCGATTGCCTGGTCGAACTCGATGCTTTCCCACTGTCCTGAACCACGCGGGCCAGCGCGCTTGAGCACCTTGCGGATGCGGTACGGGTCGTAGGCGCTTTGCAGCCCTGCCTGCCCCTTTGGACAAATCCAGCCGTCGATGGCGCCGACTTCGGTGGGCGGCGTCGTGTAGTCGAGATAGGGCCAGAAGGTGGAAGGTGCATACGGGTTGCCGTCGATCTTGGAGATGACGCCATCCACCAGCTTGACCTTGATCGGGCAGCCGGTGTTGCACTGTAGGCAGCACGAGTAGATGATGTTGTTCGGGTCCGTCAGCGCGTAGCCGTTGGCGCCGGCTTCCGCCGCCGCGCTTGCGGTCATCTGCGCCGGTTCGTGCAGTGTGGCGGCGACGGCTGGCAACTGGCTGGCAATGACCGCCGCGCCGCCGAGCAGCGCCGAAGTCTTGACAAAGGTGCGGCGGGTGAGGGTCAACCCGGGTTCGCAGCCGCAGCCATCTTCTTCAATCACAGGAACTTGCTTGAGCATTTCGTTGGACATAGAGATTTCCTCCCTACTTGCTTGCACTGCTGCGCGTCGGCGTCGCCAGGCTGAAAAGCCGGTGGCCGACCAGGACGATCAGCCCGCCCAGCCCCAGCGTGCCGAGCCAGACCAGCCATTCCATTGTGGATGGGAAATAGGAGAAGGTGAGGCCAGGGCCGGTGAAGGCGTGCGCCAAACCATCGAGTTCTTCCTGCGCCAGCGCGGGCAGCACCAGGTTGAGCTTGGTCGCCAGCCCCATCGCCGCAATCAGCGCGCCGGCGATGCCGGTGAGCAGCGCGTTGCCGCGACCAAAGAGCAGCAGCAGCCCCGGCAGCACCACCCCCAGCCCAAGATGCAGTCCCCAGAAGACCCACCAGTACGGGCCGGTCAGGATCGTCATCACGGCGCTGGTCTTGGCGGGCACCGAAGCATAGAGCGCGGTCGTGTATTCCGCCCACTCCAACAGCAGCAGCAAGCCGAGCAGGATCAGCATCGCCACGCCCATCATGCGCGCCGCCTGTTGGTTCATGGCGCCGAAGATGAGCGCACCCGCCGCCACCAGACCGACGCCAAAGAGCGCCGCCTCCACCAGGAAAAGAATCGGCGTCAAGCCTGATTCCCACAGCGCCCGTGCGCCGACCACGCCGAAGAGTGCGCCCTCAGCGCCGGCAAAGGCGATGGCGAAGAGGAAGGCGATCCAGGAGAAGCGCTCCATGAATTTCGGAATCACGCCGTTGCGCGTCAGGAAGAGGCCAACCACCAGGATCAAACCGTAAATCACATAGAACCAGGACATCCACCCCATGATCGATGTCCATGAGGTCTGCGTCAGCAGTTTCCAGAAGCGGAAAGGATGCCCCAGATCGAGCCAGACGTTGGTCATGCCGGCGGCAAAGGCGCCAAAGGCGACGAGCATCGCCAGCCGCGCCAGGCCGTAGTATTCAGTCTTGCGCAGGGTGAAGATGACGGCGGCAAAGCCGAACGCACCCGCCGACGCGCCGATCAGCGCCACGTATGCCGCAATCCACAGCCCCCACGGCACGTAGGAGCCGTAGCTGGCCGCCGCGTGCCCTTCGGTGAAGCGCAGATAAAAACCATAGGCGCCAGCCGCCAGGCAGATAACAGTCAGCGCCCAGGCCACCCACTGCACCCAGTTCGGGCTTTTGACTTCATTCCCAGGCATGGGAGTCGCGAAAGTTGTCATAAGGTTGCCTCCCTAAACCAGATAGAAGACTTTGGGTTTGGCGCCGAGTTCTTCCTTCAGCACGACGGCGTTGGGCTGCGCGGCCATCTCCGCCACCAGGCTGTCGGGGTCGTTGAGATCGCCAAAGTAGTTGGCGACGCCGATGCAGGTGGTGACGCACATGGGGAGCGCGCCTTGCTCCAACCGGTGCAGGCAGAAGTGGCACTTGCGCGCGTTGCCGATGGGCGACTCTTCGCTGCCGGGGACGCGTGCGTGCTCGACGCCGTACTCGTAGTTGGGCAACAGCTCGTAGACCTCCTGCTCTGGCGTGCCCTCGGTGTAGGTGTAGCCCACGTCAAAGGTGCGCGCCGAGTAGGGGCAGGCGGTGATGCAGTAGCGGCAGCCGATGCACTGTTCGTAGTCGATCGCCACGATGCCGTCGGGGCGGGTGTAGGTGGCGTTGACCGGGCAGACCGGCACGCACGGCGGGTTTTCGCACTGCATACAGGGGCGCGGCATAAAGCGCCGCGTCACGTTGGGGTAGGTCCCGATCTCCTGATCGAGCACGGGGCGGTAGACGACGCCGGGCGGGAGCTTGTTCTCGGCCACGCAGCTCAGCGTACAGGCGTGACAGCCCACACACTTGCGCGTGTCGATGACCATGCCCCAGCGCCGCTCGCCTTCCGGTTTCTCCAGTGCGCGGCGGATATCCTCCTGCATGCGCACCAGCAGATTTTCCTTCGGTACAATGTCAGCCATAGGAATACCTCACGGTTGTTGGTTGGAAACAGGACGCCGGACGCCAGAACGCGCCGACGCATTGCCTGTGCGCCAGTCTAGGGGAACCGTGTGAGTGTTTGTATCAGGGAATGTTTGGAAGGCTGTCAGGGAATGCTTGAGGGTTTGCAGGCGGCTGTCGGGGAGTTCCCTGACAGGGCAGCTAATTGTGTGTCGGATTCAGCACATTCAAGCCCGGCACGCGTTCAAATTCGCTCACATTGAACGTCATCACTTTGTAGCCAAATGCCAGCGCCGACGCTGCAATCAGCAGGTCATGCGGACCGATCATCTCATCGCGTGCCTGCAATTCTGCCCAGATGCGTGCATGATGGCGGGCAACTTCCAGGTCGATTGCGATAATCGGGAAGAGTTCCAGTACAAAATCGACAAACTGCTGTCTCTTACTCGCCTGCTCCACAGTCTTAGCGCGCTGGATGCCGTGCAACAGCTCACTTGCAGTGATGACACTGATCGCTACCGATTCATCCTCGCTGCCAGCAAGTACGTCTTGCAGGTGCAGGCGGCCCCGTTCGGCGGCAACCAATACGCTGCTATCGATCAGGAGTCCCACGGCGTTTCCTCCGGCATCGTGAAGGCGGCGCGCATATCGGCCAGGTCTTGCTCCCAGTTCGCTGCATCATCTGGGTCGAGCCGTGGTCTGTCTTTCCACCGATTGAGCAATTCTTTGGCTGACAGAGTCTTGTTGGATCCGGTCAGTTGAGCAACGACGACGCCACCACGTGTCAGCAGGTACGTGTGCCCCTGGTAATAGACGCGGTTGATCACGTCAGAGAAATTGCGAGATGCTTCTGTCACAGATATCACTTGATGCATGGCTTTCATCCTCCAATCGTCATGGGCATGTACATGTATGATAATCAGATTATCAGATATGTCAATTGGGTCTCAAACTGGGAGATCCGTTTTGCGCCGGGGGTGCATTCGGCGATGAAAACCAGCAGCGGCGTTGCGCCTCTCGCCCCCTGTTTTCAGGTCAGGCATCTTCCTTTGCTTCCGTCTTCTGCAGCATCCCCAATTCCAGCGCAAAGCGCACCAGCGCCGTGCGCGTCTGCAAGCCGAGCTTGTCCATCATGCGTGACTTGTAGGTCTCGACTGTCTTCACGCTGAGCGCCAGCTTGTCGGCGATTTCGGCGTTGCGGTAGCCCAGCGCCACCAGCGCAAAGACCTCGGCCTCGCGCTCGCTGAGCAACTGGAAGCGTTTAGCCGCGTCGGAGGGTTCATTGCCAGGTGCGGATGCGGACGGCGGCGAATCCGGTGTTGCCAACAAGCGTGCATGCACCGGATGCAGATAGACGCCGCCCTGCGCCACCGTGCGGATCGCGGTGAGCAGCTCCTTGCCCGCCGACTGCTTGAGCACGTAGCCCGCCGCGCCCGCCGCCATCGCCTGGCGCAGATAGTGTGCGTCGTCGTGCATGGTCAGAATCAGCACGCGGCTGGCGGGCGTCTGTTGGCGTATCTGCTCCAGCGCATCCAGCCCGTTGATCCCCGGCATGTTGATGTCGAGCAGGATCACGTCGGGCTGGAGCAGTGCGGCCTGGCGCACTGCGGCGTGCCCGTCGCCCGCGGTGCCGATGACTTGCATGTCGCCCTCGGCGTTGAGCATGGCCTCCAGCCCGGCCTGCAACACGGCATGGTCGTCAGCCAGCAAGATGCGAATCCTGGTCACAACGGAATCTCCACGTAAACGGTGGCACCTTCGGAACTGCTTTCGAGTTCGAGTCTGCCGCCCAATAGTTCGGCGCGTTCGGTCATGCCAAAGATGCCGACGCTGCTCTGTCGACGCCGCACCGCCTCGACATCGAACCCAACGCCGTTATCTTCCACAATTGCCTGGACGGTGTTGGCGCGACGGCTGACAAGCACACTGATCGCGCTGGCTTTGCCGTGACGGGCGGCGTTGGTCATTGCCTCTTGCACAATGCGATAGAGCGCGGTTTCGACGGGACCGGGCAGGCGTGCGGGCAAGTCGCAGTGAAGATCGACGGTAATGTCCGGGTGGGCGCGGTCGAATTCACCGACGTAGCGTTCCAGCGCAGCAGCCAGCCCCAGGTCATCGAGCAGGCTGGGGCGCAACTCACGGCTGAGCGTGCGCACCTGCTCCAACGTCTCACTGGCGGTGGCGCAGAGTTCGTCCATCCGGTGGCTGGCGAGCTCACCCTCATCGCGGCGCTGCAGCGTGCGCATGCCGACCATCAGCGAGGTGAGCATCTGACCTACGCCGTCGTGTAGCTCGCGGGCAATGCGCTTGCGTTCCTCCTCTTGCGCCGAGATCAACTTCTTGAGCAGCAGGAAGCGCGCCTGCTCTTTTTCGGCGACCGCGCGCCGGCTGGCGTCCAGGTCGCTCACCATCTGGTTGAAGGCGTCCGCCAGGGCGCCGATCTCGTCGTCGGCCCAGTGTGGGGCGCGCGCCTGCAAGTTGCCACGCCCGACTTCCTGCGTTGTTTCCACAAGATCAAGGATAGGGCGCGTCAGCAGCCAGGTCAGCAGCATGGCGGCGACAATGCCTGCCAACGCCACCAGCAGCGTGGTCAGGATCATTTGCCCGGTGACGGTGTTGACCACCGCTTGCAGCCGCGTCTCGGTGAGACCCAGCCGCACGGCGCCGGCGCCGCCCCCCATGATCGGCGCAATCATTTCATGCACTATGCCTTCATTGCTGGTATAGACCCAATGGCGGATGTCGCCGTGCGTCGTGAAGGTCGCCGCCTTGAGGGTTGCGGCGTCGAGCAAGCCAGCAGGAAAGCCGGCGTCGCCAAAGGTGTGCGCCAATACCTGCCCCTGGCTGTCGGTGACGAAGGCATAGAGCGCGTCGGGGTGATTGCTGACCGTCTCGCGCAGGAGCTGGTGCAGGGCGTAGGTGTCGTTGAGCAGGATCGGGTCGATGCTGCGGCTTGCCAGGTCGCTGGCGACGGAGACGCCGCGACTTTCCAACTCCTCGGCAAAGATGCGCGTCATCACGGCGCGCACTTGCAGCGTCACCGCCAGGCCGAGCACCGTCGTCAGCGCCAACACCATGCCCAGAATTTTGGTGCGTACATCGACGCTGCCGGCGACGCGCCAGACGATCTCCGCCCAACGATTCAGCCGACGCGAGGGAAAGGGTGCGACAGGGAGCGGTGTGTTCAACGGCGTATTGCGCGTGCTCATTCGCCGATCCCCGTAGCGTGGACGATGGCGCGCACGCCGTCATACGCGGTGTTGTCGATGGTGACAAAGCGGTCGATGCCCAACTCGCGCAAGACAGCCTGTCCCGCTGTATCTTCGTGCATGGTGAGGAGCAGATCGCGCAGCTGCGCCTTCTGGCGTGGCGGCAGCGTCGGCGGGACAACCACCGGCGGGATGCCAAACGCCGCAGAGGTGTGGATGATGCGCAGACGCGACGCCAGCTCCGGGTTGCGCTGCAAGGCGTAGTCCAACACCAGACTGTCCACAGCCGCCCCGTCGGCCACGCCAGCGGCGACAGCTTCGATGGCGCGATCGTGGCTGTACGTGTAGAAAGTGCGCTGAAAGAATCGTTCCGTCGTCTCGCCCATTTGCTGAAGCAGGTAGACCGGATAGATGCGCCCGGTGAAACTCATCGGGTCGGTGAAAGCAAAGACTTTGCCGCGCAAGTCGGCCATGCTTTGCGCTGCGCTGCTTGCCGGCACGATCAGTTGCGAATAGTAGACTGATTCACCGTTGATCTCTGGCGCCACCAGCAGCTCCATGCCGAACTGTTCATTGCCGACCACATAGGAATTGGTGCAGATAAACGCCAGGTCAACCTGGCTCTTTTCCACCATATCGTTAAACTCGGCATAAGTGCGCCGCTGGAGCAGGTCAACCGGGCGCCCCATTTTCTCCGCCAGATACGCAGTCAACTCGCTGTAACTCTCCACCGTGCCTTGGGGAGAGAGAATCGCAGCCACGCCGACGCGCAGATGCGTGATCTCGCCAGGCGCAGCGTGCGGAAGCGGCGTCCGTACACTCAGATCAACATGGGGAAGCACAGCACCCTGCGCCGGAGCACAAGCAGTGAGCGCCAATGCCAGCAATAGCAATAAATGACACAATCGGTTACACATAGGTGCGCAAGTTCAATCCCATGATTTTCGATTCCCATTATAACCGATGGAGGACAGAACATCAGGATCAACTGCGCATGTTCATGTACGCGCTATCGGTCGGCCGGCATAGTTCGCCAGCGCGTCGGCATGATGCCCGCGCCCGCTGGCTTGCAGGCGCTCCAGGTAGGCGTTCCAATCCCGACTGCCAACTTTGGCGTGCAGCGGCCCGCCTTCGGCGATCACGCCCCAAAAAGGATCGCCGCGCTGCGAGCGATACATCTGCTCACCCATCCATTCGTCCAGCCGGCGCAGCCCTTCGCCCAATACGTCGGGGCGCGCTTCGGCCAGATTGGTCGTTTCGTGCGGGTCTACGTCGAGATCGAAGAGCATGTAGGTTGGGAACGCCTTCAGGCCGGTGTGATAGGTGCGGATCAATAGCCACTTGTCCCACCGCACAGCGCGTTGGCAACTCCATGCCCCCTGACTGATGACGAGATAGTCGCGGCCGCTGTCAGTTGTGGCTGAGAGGTCAGCAGCAAAGCTGGCGCCATCCCATGTCTCCGGTCGTGCGCCGCCGAGCAACTCAACGATCGTCGCCGGCAGGTCGAGATGATAGTGCAGCGCCTGACGCGTGCTGCCTGCCTGGCCGTCAGTCATGCCGGGCCAACGCACGATTAGCGGCACGCGGTTGGTGATATGGTCGGCGGTTTGGTGGTCGCCCCAGATATTCAGCTCGCCCTGGTTTTCGCCGTGGTCGGCGCTGATAATGATGGCTGTCTCCTCATAGATGCCCAGCGCCTTGAGGTCGTCGATCAGCTTGCCGACAAAGTGATCAGCATAACGGATGCCGGTGTCGTAGCCGTCCATGTGCGCTTTGGCGTCGGCCAGAGTGCGAATGCGCCCAACGCCCATTGTCCACATCGGCGGCAGCTTATCGTCGTAGCCAGGCACGTCGTGGGCGCCGTGCGGACCATAGCTGGCGTTCTGCGCGTCGAGCAATTCCTGGGTGATCCATGACTCAATCGGCTCATCCGCAAACGGATTGCCAAAATCAGCTGGGTGATCGTAAGGTGTGTGCGGATCCCAAAAGTTGACATGGAGGAACCAGTTGTCTTTGTGACCGTTGGCGTGCAACCAGGCGCTGGCGGGTGGATACATCTCATCGGCATTTTCGAGGCCTCCTTTGCCGGTGTCGTAGGTCTCGCTAAAACCAAAGCTCACCTGATATGCAGTGTGTCGGTTGGGGAAAGGGCTGATCATGCAGGTGTGGTAACCGGCGCGACGCAGCACCGAGCCGAAACTTTCCATGGCCACGCGCGCACGAAAGCCGCGGCCCTGCCCTTCGAGCGGCATATCGGCGAACTCGCCGCCGTGGTTAACAACGCCGGTGCGAATGCCAAACATGCCGGTGAAAAGCGCGGTGCGACTGGGCAGACAGGGCGAGTCGCTGCAATAAAAGTTGGTGAAGCGCACCCCTTCCGCCGCAATACTGTCGATATTGGGCGAAGTCTGGCGATGGTAGCCGTAACAAGAAAGGTGATCGGGGCGCAGCGAGTCAATGTCGATGTAGAGAATGCGCATAGAATGCTCCTTGCGTTCACGAAAAGTCTGGAAAGGCCACAGATGCGACGGACTGAATAGTTCTGCACAGATAAAAAATCCGCGCTCATCCGCTCAATCCGCCGCATCTGCGGTCGATTTTATTCTCTCAAGCGCCGGCAATGCGCGGCATACGCGTCGGCTCGCGCTGGATTTCGGCCTGCACAAACTTATGCAGCAACTCAGCTTTGACGCCAGCGTAGGCCGGATCGTCCCAATGGTTGCAGTGTTCGCCAGGATCGCGTTCCAGATCGAAGAGTTCGCCATACGCCGCATTGCGGTAGACCGTGATCTTGTAGCGTTCGGTGATCAGCGTGCGCAGGTGTACGGTCGTCGGGTTGTGGCGATTCTCGACCAACGCATAGTCGCGTGCAGCGTGTTGACGTCCATACCACACATCAAGCTGGTTGACGCCTTGCATGATGCCCGGCGCCTCGATGCCGGCGGCGGCGAGAAGGGTCTGAGGGTAATCGATCAGGCTTTGCAATGAGTCTGAGACTGCGCCAGCCGGCACATGGCCTGGATAGCGCACGATCATCGGCACACGCAGCAAGTCTTCATAGTGAAACGGACCCTTGGCGATCAGCCCATGCTGTCCTAAAAAGTGGCCGTGATCCGAGGTGAAGACAACCAGCGTGTTCTCCGCCAGCCCCGCCGCGTCGAGATAGTCGAGGATGCGCCCGATCTCGAAGTCGATCAGGCTCATCATGCCATAGTAGGCGGCGATACTGCGCCGAATTTCAGCATCGGTGTGCAGGTGAGAGTGAAAACCGTGTAGCCCTTGACCACCCGGCTCATCGTAGTCGCCGAAATCAGGGTTTGGCTCGCGCGTGCGCGCAAAATGGGGCGGCATCCTGACAAATTCACCTTCGACATAACGCCCCGGCTGCATATCAGCGGGATCGTACATGCTCGCCCACGGTTCGGGCACGGCATAGGGTGGGTGTGGGTCAAAAAAGCTCGCCCACAGGAAGAAGGGCTGCTCCTGCTCAGCGCATTGCTCAATGTTAGCGATGGTGCGCTCGCCGATCCAGTGCGTGTGGTGGAACTCCTCCGGCAGATCCCAGTGAAGCGCATCGCGCGTGTAGTAGGGGCCTGCGTATTTATCCTCGGAGTTGGGCGGCCACTGCTGGAAATAGTCACGCCAGTTCGCGAGACCCTTATCCTCCATCCACAGCGCGTAGTGTTGGCCTGCGTGCGACTCGTTGGCATGCATCCGTGCGGTCTCAACATGGTCGAAGCCGTACCAGGGACCGTGAAAGCTGCGCCAGAAGTCGAGGTTGCGCAGAGTGGGCTGGCATTCAATCGACTCGCTGCCCGGCGTTGACTTCAGCGGCTGAAAGTGCGCCTTGCCGACCAGAATCGAGCGGTAGCCGTGCGCTTGAAAGATGTCACCCACAGTCGGCGCATCTTCGGGCAGCTTGACGCCGATCGCCCAGCAGCCGTGCCAGGCTGGATACATGCCGGTGATGAGTGAGGCGCGCGTCGGCGAGCAGGTCGGGTTGGGACAGTAGGCGCGTGTGAAGCGCGTCCCCTCGCGCGCCAGCCTGTCAAGCGCTGGCGTCTGCAGGATGGGGTCGGTCACCCCCAAAGCTGTATAGTGTTGTTGATCGGTGGAGATGAACAGGATATTCGGTCGAGACACGGGTGTGCCTTTCTAATTATTGTTTGACTGCGCCGGCAATGCCTTCGACAAAGTAGCGCTGCATGAAGAGAAAAACCAGAATCACGGGCAGAAGACTGATCGACGCCGCCGCAGCCATGCCGCTCCAATCCACGTAGAACTCGCCGCGGAAGGCGTACATGCCGACAGCCAACGTGCGCAGGTCAGGGCGCGACAAGGTCAGCACCAGCGGCAACAGAAAGTCGTTCCAGGAGTCGATGAACTGCAAGATGACTTCCCACGAGGTGTCCGCCAGTTGAAGACGATACACCATCTCGGAGACAGGGATGTGTAGCCAGTGGGAAGGAAGAATGTGGCGGCGAAAAGCCCGATGATCTGCTCCAGAGAACTTCAGATTTCAGTCGCTTGTCTGACCGTCATGTGCACCCGTTTTCGACAAATGCCCCTCTTCAGGGACAAGGCGTTTCCTGGAGAAGGGCATTTGCCAGTAAGCTCCTGCGGCGCACGGTCAGGTGCAGTCGTTGATTGCCACATGGATAGTTCCTTATGTATATCATGTCAGTGCTGCCTGTCTAGCGCCTCCGCAACCACTGCAATCACACGTCGGATGTCATCGCCGGTAATATGATAGTTGGTGACGGCGCGCAACCGCTGTGCGCCGGTGGCATTGGCAAGCACGCCCTGCTCCGCCAGCGCTGCAGAAAGCTTCGCCGCCGTCCAACCCGGTTTTGTCACATCGAAGTAGACAATGTTGGTCGACACGGTGTTCGGATCGAGCGCAATGCCATTGATGGCAGCCAGTCCATGCGCCAGTTGCGCGGCGTTGGCGTGATCCTCAGCAAGCCGATCCACCATCTGCTCCAACGCTACAACCGCCGCCGCCGCCAGCACGCCGGCCTGACGCATGCCGCCGCCGACCTGTTTGCGCATCCGCCGCGCTTTGCGGATGAATTCATGCGAACCGGCCACAGCCGAACCGACCGGCGCAGCCAGCCCCTTGCTAAAACAGACGCTGACGCTATCCGCCGCCGCCACAAGTCGCGCTGGCGATTCACCTAGCGCCACCGCCGCGTTCCAAAGCCGGGCGCCGTCGATGTGCAACTTCAACCCGTGCGCCTGCGCCAGCGCGCCGACGCTGTCGATGTACGCCGGCGTCAGCACTGCGCCGCCGCAGCGATTGTGGGTGTTCTCCAGCGCAATCAGCCGCGTGACCGGGTAGTGCTCGTTGTCGCCACGGATCGCCTCCTCGATCTGCGCCAGATCAAGCGTACCATCGCCGCGGTTGGGCAGAATGCGCGGATGCACGCCGCCCACCGCCGCCGAGCCGCCCTGCTCGTAGTGAAAGATGTGCGACTGGTCGCCCAGAATCATCTCATCGCCGCGGCCGCAGTGGCTGAGCACGGAGATCAGGTTGCCCATTGTGCCGCTCGGCACAAAGAGCGCCGCCTCTTTGCCCAGGCGTTCAGCCACCATCGCTTCCAGGAAATTGACAGTCGGGTCCTCACCGTAGACATCGTCGCCAACCTCGGCTTCCGCCATGGCGCGGCGCATGGCGGGCGTTGGTTTGGTTACAGTGTCGCTGCGTAGATCGATCATTTGAATCTCCAATCTCTACGTTTCGCTCTCAGCAAGATACGCTTCCATCGCTGCAAACAGGCGATCCATATCGCCGGTTTGCACTTCACCCATATGTGCAATGCGGAAGGCTTTATCCTTATAGTCGCCGTAGCCGTTGGAGATTTCCATATCATGGCGGGCGAGATAGGCGTTGAGTCGATTGACGCTGATCTGGCGCGTGTTGGTGATGGTCGTGACCGTGTGCGAGCGATAACCATCCTCCGCCATGAGATCGAAGCCGTTGGCGACTGCCCAGCGCTGCGTGCGCTCCGCCAGCCATGCGTGACGTGCGAAACGCTCCTCCACCCCTTCGGCAAAGATGCGGTCGAGCTGCACACCGAGGCTACGCATCAACGAAATGGCGGGGGTCGCCGGCGTCGTGCTCTTCTTGAGCGCTTTTTCCAGCCGCACAAAGTCGAAATACCAGCCGCGACCGCTGACCGTTTCAGCCTTCGCCAGGGCGCGGTCGCTGACCGCGGCGAACGCCAGCCCCGGCGGCAACGCCAACGCCTTTTGCGATGATGTGAGCACGACATCCAGCCCCCAGGCGTCGGTCTCGATCTTTACGCCGCTGAAGGAGGAGACGGCGTCGACCAACACCAACGTTTGCGGGCTAAGCGAACGCACGACCGCTGCAATCTCCTGCACCGGACTCATCACGCCGGTGCTGGTCTCGTTGTGAACGACGGTGATCGCATCGACGGGGCCGGCGACAAGCGCATCGCGCAACGCCGCTTCGACCTGTTGCGGCTTGACGGCGGTGTTCCAGGGAACGTCGACGCGCACGACCTGCTTGTCGCAGCCAACGGCTACATCATGCCAACGTTGGCTGAACGCGCCGTTGACAAAGCTGACGACGCGCCCCGGAACCAGATTGCGGATCGCAGCTTCCTGAAACGCGGTGCCCGAGGCAGCCAGGATATAGACTCGCGCCGCTGTATAGAACAGGCTGCGCAACTGCTCCTCACATTTGGCGAAAAGCGCCTCGAACTCATCGCTGCGATGTCCGATCATCGGTGCAGTCTGAGCGGCGAGCACCTCGTCAGCAACATCGGTGGGGCCAGGAATAAAGAGTCGCTGATGGCGGGATGAAACGGTCATGTTGTCGGCTGGGCGCTCCAAAACTTGCTGATGCATTGTGCAATCCTTCCAAAACAGAATTTGTAATTCTTGCCGGCGACAAACAGGTTTGCCGGACATATCAGCTGGCATTGTGCCATTGCCAGCGACCGTGACGCAAAAGCATCGGCAGGCTGGTCAGAGCATTCGACGGTGAATTTATCTTTTGCCCATGCAACGCCACGTGCTATACTAATTTCCCGTAAAGTCACTGCTGTACGAGCACCTTGTTCATTGTGGCTTGGGCAAGTCTCCGCTCAGAGCCGTTACAGGCATGGATCGAATCATGGCAATCGCATTGTTCCCGGGTGCGTTCGCTGACATACCGTAGAAAGACCGGAACAAGTTGATTCACCGTAGAAGCTTCTCTCAACAAACGTGGATATTCAGCATCTGGCTGACCCTGTTCCTGGCGGCAGGTTGTGCACAACCTACGCCATCAACGCTCGAAACGCCGCACGCGCCAACGATCCAGACAGTTGAAGTAGAAGTAACGCGTATCGTCTATCGAGAGACGCTGGTGACGCCGACGCCGGCGCCGACGCAACCTTGCAGCCCAGACACACTGACAGCCGCCAACGAAGTGGTGGTGGGCGCGTTGCTGCCGCTCGCCGCTCCTGGCGCATGGATGCGGTCGGCAAACATGCAAATGGGGCTGAATCTTGCGTTCGAGCGCCTGAACTCGACCGGGATTTTGGGAACGCCGCTGCGACTGGCAATCCTCGACAGCGCCGACGATCCCGTGCGCTCGGCGCAGCAGGCGGAGGAGTTGATCGTGAAGGAGTGCGCTGCTGCGCTCATCGTCGGGCTGGGCGATGCATCCACTGCTGCAGTTGCAGAAGTGACCGCGCGATTCGGCAAGCCAATGATTGTGATCGACGCTGCGGCGCCGCAACTGACCGAGAGCATGCCGCAAAACCTCTTTCGCCTGGCGCCCGCCTCGCCGATGGTGGCGTCGATGCCCGCCTCCTGGCTGGCAGATGTCGGCGACTACAATCGGGATGGCGTCGTGCGCGCCGTAGTGATTGCAGAGAATTCGGCCGCCGGCGACCTCTTCGTCGAACAAACAGGTGAATGGTTTGGGCGCTTTGGGCTAGAGGCCGTCATTCATCGCATCGATCTGCCGATGACCGACTTTTCCCCGGAGATCGCGCGCTTGCTGGCGATGCCCGAAATCCCCGATGCTGTGTTCATTGTAATCGGCGCGGACAGCGCGCTCGACCTGCACCAACAGTTGTACGACGCCGGCATCCGGCCTGAGAAGGGCACACTGGTCGTCAATCAGAGCCGGCGTGCGCTTGATCCCGGCGCGTTTGGTTTGCACTATCAACTAGGAGCAGGCAGCGTTATCGCGCGCCGCGGGCCATGGCCCTCGATTGCGCCAGAAATGGGGCGCCAACTTTTTGATCGGTATCGGCAGAACGGGCTGGCGTGGCCGGAAATGAGCGTATTCCTCGCCCATGATTCGTTGCTGCTCTTGGCCGACGCCATGCAGCGTGCGCCGACGCTGCGCGGCGACGATCTGATCGCTGCGCTGGAAAGCAGCGATATAGAACTTGCCGCCGGTCGGTACACTTTTCTCTTTGGCGCCGCGCAGCCACCCAATGGCGAAAATGCACCCACCTATGCCTGGCACCAATGGATGACGCCTCCGCTGCTCTATCTGATGATCACAGAGGCGGGCCAACCGCCGGCAAGTATGCCGGCCATCTGGCCCGAGCAATATCGCAGCGCGCCCAAACCAACGATGCCTTGATTGGGAGTCGGCAAAAGGCGAAATTCAGGGCGGCGAAGAATCGATCCGAACCCGCAACGTTGCTATCCGAACAGGCGATCAAGCTCGTTCAAAGCTTCCGGCAATGTGAAAATGACGGTGCGGTCGCCGGGTCGAATCACGGTGTCGCCGTCGGGGATCAGCAGCGTTCCATTGCGCAGCACTGCGCCGACCACCGCCGCCCGCGGAAATTTGACGCTGCGCAACGGCTTCTGCGTGATGCGCGCCCCTTCGCGAGCAATGTATTCGATCATCTGTCCCTCGATGCCGGGCAAACTGGCAATCGCCGCCACCTGCCGATGTTGAATGAACTGTTGCACCGCGTTGACCGTCAACATCTGCTTGCTGATCACGGCGTTCAAACCGATTTTGGGCAGAATGGGCAGATAGGCGACGCGATTGACGAGTGCAATCGGGCGCGTCACATCGTGCTGAAGCGCCAGCAACGTTGCAATGATGTTGTTCTCGTCGTCTCCGGTCACCGCCACGAACGCATCCATCTCGTCGATGTCTTCAGCCTGCAGCAAATCAAGATCGGTGCCGTCGCCGTGGATCACCAATGTCTGCGGCAGGCAACCCGCCAACCGTTCGGCGCGTGCAAAATCGTGTTCGATGATTTTGATGCTGGCGCGGCCTGAAAGTTCTTCGGCAATAAAACGCGCCACCATGCCGCCGCCCAAGATCATGATGTTATCCATTCGTGGTTTTTTGCGCTTGCCCGCCAACCCGAAAAATTCCTTGGCATACTCCGGCGCACACACGGCAAACAGCAAATCGCCGGCGTAAAGACGGTCGTTGCCCTTGGGGATGATCGTCTCGTGGTTGCGTTCCACCGCCACAATCTGCACCGGCGGTCGATGGTGGCGGGCGCCAAGTTCAGCCAAAGAGGGGCCAACCAATGGCGAGTCCGGCTCCAGGATCAGCCCGATTACTTCAATCTTGCCATTTTCCAAATCAATCACATGCGTCGCCGAAGACTCTTGCAACAGGCGCAGGATCGCATTTGCCGCTTCACGCTCCGGATGAATGATATGATCGGCGCCGAGTTGGTTCGGCGTCAGTGGAAAGTCGGGGGAAGTGAACTCGGCGTTGCGCACACGCGCGATCGTCACCTCGACGCCGCTGGCTTTGGCAAGGCGACACGCCATCAGGTTGGCGTCGTCGTTGTCTGTGACCGCAGCGACGACATCGGCTTCACGCACGCCAGCCTGCAACAGCACCTGATAGCTGTCGCCGGTTCCTTCGATTGCCAGTCCGTCGAGTTGTTCGGCGGCGCGGCGCACTTTGTCTGGGTTGGCGTCGATGATCGTAATGTCGTGCTGGTCGCGCGATAGACGTTTGCCAAGCTGGAAACCGACGTCACCGGCGCCGATAATCAGAATTCGCATGGTTCAACTCCGTAAAAGACGTGGGGCGTGTTTCGTGTTGCGTGCTGTGTGGTGCGTAGTGCGTGTTGCGTGGTGCGTGTTGAGTCACCTTCGCCATCGATGCAATCACGAAACACGCAACACGCAACACCCTCATCCCTTTTGCGCCCGCCGTGCGCGCTGCCGCTGTTCGTGGTTGAGCATCTTCTTACGGATGCGCAGCGACACAGGCGTCACTTCCAACAGATCATCGTTGTCGAGAAACTGGATCGCATCGTCAAGCGTCAACTCGCGTGAGACGTTGAGCATCTCGTTCATACCCGACGGCTTTTCGCGGAAATTGGTCAACTGCTTTGCCTTGCAGACATTGACGACCAGCTCCTCCTCACGGATGTGCTCGCCCACGACCTGCCCGGCGTAGACCTGATCGCCCGGCTTGACGATGAAGACGCCGCGCTGCTGCAGGTTAGTCAATGCATAGCTGCTGACTGCGCCGGTTTCCAACGCCACCAACTTGCCCCGTTCTTGAATTTCGATGTCGCCGGTGTAGGGTTCGTAGCCATGAAAGAGCGTGTGAAAGATGCCAGTGCCGCGCGTCGAGGTCAAAAACGGCTGGCGGAAGCCGAGCAGCCCGCGCGTCGGCGCCAGGTAGGTGCAGTAAACCGTGCCGTCCTCGCCGTAGTGGATGTTCTGCATCAGCGCGCGACGGCGACCAAGCATTTCCTGCACAGCGCCGAGATATTCCTGCGCCACCTCGACAAAAACCTGCTCGATCGGTTCGAGCAGTCCCTCGTCGCCTTCTTTGAAAATCACCTCTGGTCGGCTCACCGAGAACTCGTAGCCCTCGCGACGCATTGTCTCGATCAGGATCGCCAGGTGCAGCTCGCCCCGCCCGGAGACGATGAACTCGTTGGCGCGATCGGTCTCCTCAACGCGTAACGAGACATTGCGCTCCAGCTCGTTGAAAAGACGGGCGCGCACCTGGCGGCTGGTCAGATATTGCCCCTCGCGACCGGCGAAAGGGCTGTCGTTGACGGCGAAAGTCATGCGCACGGTTGGCTCTTCCACCGTGATCGGCGGCAGCGGGCGCGGGTCGGCAGGGTCGGCCAATGTATCGCCGATGCCCACATTTTCGATGCCTGCCACGGCGACGATGTTGCCCGCGCTGACTTCGTCCACCGAAACTCGCTGCAAGTTGCGAAAGATATAAACCTGCGTGACCTTTGCCGTTTCCAATTCGCCCTGTGGATTGATGCGCACGATCGGTTGACCGGTGCGAATCGTCCCACTCTGCAGACGCCCAACCGCGATCTTGCCGACATAGCTGCTATATTCGATCGTCGCCACCAGCAGTTGCGTCGGTCCATCCAGATCGACCTGCGGCGGGGGCAGGTAGTTCACGATTGTGTCAAAAAGCGGCTCCAGATTGGGCGCCAGATCGTCGGGGCTGTAGCCGGCGCGCTGTTCGAGCGCGCGGGTGTAGATCACGGGGAACTCGGCTTGTTCGTCCGTGGCGCCGAGATCGACGAAGAGATCGAAGGTGGCGTTGACGACATAATCGGGCCGGGCCGCCGGGCGGTCAATTTTGTTGACGACGACGATGGCAGGCAGCCCACGTTCGAGCGCCTGGCGCAGCACAAAGCGCGTCTGCGGCATCGGGCCCTCAACCGCATCGACGAGCAGCAGCACACCATCGACCATGTGCATGATGCGCTCGACCTCTCCACCAAAATCGGCGTGACCGGGCGTATCGACAATGTTGATTGTGATCCCGCGATACTCAACGCTGGTGTTCTTGGCGAGAATCGTAATGCCGCGTTCACGCTCCAGGTCGTTGGAATCCATCACGCGTTCGACGACGGCCTGATTTTCGCGGAAGACCCTGGTCTGACGCAACATCCCATCGACGAGCGTCGTTTTGCCATGATCGACGTGGGCGATAATGGCAATATTGCGAATATCGCTGCGTGCGACTGTGGTTTTGGCGGCTGTTATTTTAGCAACTGTCGTTGCAGCATCGGCCTGGTTGGTTTGGTTCAGTGTAGCGATCATATCGTCCTATCATTATCGGGCGATTTTCAACGCCGCCCGTCTATAGCGTGGCACAAAAAAGCCCGGCGTGCATAGCCGAGCAGTTCTGGCCTTTTCTATTGCTATTGTACGTCTGCCCTTCGGCGCGCGGCAAACTTAGATCGATGCAGTGACGTGTTACGCTCTATTCACGATGGATGTTGGAACGACATCCATCGTTCCTTATAGCGGCGTACAACGCATTTGGAGATGTACGCCACGCGCCGCCAGGTCGGCCAGCACGGCGTCGCAGCAACCGGGCGTTTGACCGACAAATTCGGGTGGGCAGACGCCGGGGCGTCGAAAGCGACCGTTCGCTGCCAGCCGCGCAACCGCGGTGCAGGTGTATCCGGTCGTACGCGCCATCGACGTGACGCCGGTCGCAGCGTCGAAGCGGTCGAACAGATCGCAGGTGTATCGCACAGGACGGCCCGCTTCGACGCCCTCGACGATGACCTGCATCACGGTAAGGTCGTGTTCGCCTGGCTGCAGCCGCCACTGCTCGAAGAGCAGTCTCGCCGTCAACCGAATCGGCGCGATGGCGACGCCGTCGACTTTGATAGCGTCGGTGTTCAGAAAGCCGCTTTCACGAAAGACGCGCATCAAGTTGGCGTGGCCGGGATAGCGTAGGGTCTTTTCTTTCATAAAAGGAACATTCATCGTACGCGCCAGCGTGCGCAAACCATCGGTGTTGAAGGCTTCGAGCGTGCCGACCTGCGGAAAATCGCGCAGTTCAACTTCGGAGAGCGCCGGGCGCACAACTTCGCGGCCATGTTCGACATAGCGCGCCGGACGCGTGTACTCCTCGAGCACATCAACAGGCGAGAAAACCGCCTTGTACTCGAAGGGCCAGCGTCGCTCCTGCGGCAGCCCGCCGACGTAACATTCATAGCGGTCGATGCGCTCCAGTCGCTGCGCCAGCGCGCCGAAGAGAATATTGCTGAGACCGGGCGCCACGCCGCAATCGACGACTGCAGTGACGCCCCGCTGTTGCGCCAGTTCGTCGAGCAAGAATGGATCTTCGGCGAAAAAGGAGATATCGACAACGTGCTTGCCCGCGGCGACGATCTTCTTCAGCGTGGCGAACCCCATGAAACCAGGCACGGCGCAGACGACCAGGTCTGCCTCTGCAAGCAGTTCACCAAAATCGTCAAGCCCGTTGAGATTGGCTTCGACCGTGCGCACCGGCGCCGCCGCTTCGAGCTGATGCAGTGCAGCCGCATTGAGATCGACGACTGTCACGACAAATTCCGGCGACGCCGCCAGGTCCTTGACGATGGCGCCACCCACCAGCCCGGCGCCGAGTACGGTGATGTTCATCGACGCTCGCCGTCCAGTTCCGCGTAGGCGGGAATGGAAATAGTGCGTTCGCCGCGACCGTCATCATAGCGCACCTGCCAGACCGGCGCCCATGCCAGCGCCGTTGCGCGCACATTCACATCCGTGCGCCGCGGCTTGAGTTGCTCTGTCGTCAACTGATCGGCGACGTGTTCCCAACGGTCGGCAATCGCCGCGATGTCAGCCTGAAGCTGCTCTTCGAGCTGGCGTTTCTCAGCCTCCAGGCGCGCGATTGTCTGCTTGCTCTCCTCAACGCGCATCGACGCCTGCTGCGCCTGGCTGATCTTGCTGGTGGCGCTGGAGACAGCGCGGCGCGTGCTGCGTCCGGTGAAGAAGTTGAGTACGCTCTCGCCGATATTGACCCACTGCTCCGCCTGTCTTGCCTGCGCTTTGGCTTGATCGGCGGCCAGCCCCTGTTGTTCCCTGGCAAGACGCTCGGCAACGCGCTGAATCTCGCGTTCGGCTTTGGCGCGCAATTTGTCCATCTCGGCATCGCGGCGTTCGCGCGCCGCCTGTTGCAGGCGAATCGTGAATGATCGATCATCCTCGTTTGGGTGGCGATAGACGCCCAACTCAGGATGCACCGTCAATGGAAGCTGTATGTTGTAGTAGAGCCAGTCCGCCAGCTCTTTTGCCGCGTTCGACACTGCGCGGGCGTTTGCCAATCCCTCAGGCAAGTCTGCAAAAAAGACAGGCTGATCATCGCCAGGCGTCTCCGGCGCCGACGCCAGCTGATTCGTCCGCAGGTTCAGTTGTTCGGCGCGGCCCCAGTCCAGCCCTGTCATCTGGCGCCCACCAGCAGCCAGCAACATCACTTCCAGCTCCTCGTTGATCGAACGGCGCTGATCCACAAATCGCACCGCTGCGACGCCAAGCAGCCCGGCGTCATAAAGAAGTTGTACATCTTTGACCGACACGCGCACGCCGGCCTGATCACCAGCAAGACGAATAGCCTGACGATCATCGATAAGGCAAGGCAGATAAGCCTGTTTGATGTCGGGAGGAATGGCAGGCTGGGTCGGCAGAAATCCAGGAGGCGCTGACTGGCGATCGGATTGCGGTGGCGGTGGGGCGCTGGCTGGCGACGGGGTTGTCACGGCGGGCACAGCTTCGACTGAAGGAGGCGCAGGTGCGGCAGGCGTCGATGGCGCAGGCGCAGACGACGGCGCGCCGACCAACGACCTCACCTGCGGCAGCGTCAACGGCCCGCGTAGGTAGCTCATCGCCCAGCGTGTGTGAAAGACAACAGGCCCATCGTCGTTGACGTTGTGCATCAGAAAGACGCGGTTGCCCAGCTTCGTGATCAGCCTGCTGTAGTCGGTGGCTTCACTCTTGCCCGCCTCGGAAAGCGCGCCTTTGAGACCGGCAAGCACGCGCTCCTTGTCCCGTTCCGCCTGCAATTTGCCGATGAACCAGGTGCCGGCGTTGGTCAATCCTTTGTAGTCGATGTCCACCGGGTTCTGCGTCACCAGCACCACACCCAGCCCAAAGGCGCGCGCCTGCTTAAGCAGCGTCAGCAACGGTCGCTTGGAAGGCGGTTCGGCGGTCGGTGGGAAGTAGCCAAAGACCTCATCGAAGTAGAGCAGTGCGCGCAGGCTGGTGGTGCCACTCTGCTTGCGCATCCAGGTGAGCACATTTTCGAGCAACAGCGTCACAATGAACATACGCTCGCTGTCGCTGAGGTGGGCGATGTAGATGACGCTGTGGCGCGGCTGGCCGTCAGCGCTGTAGAGCAACCGGTCGACGTCGAGCGGCTCGCCTTGCAGCCAGCTTTGGAATTTGGGCGACGCCAGCAGCGCGTTGAACTTCATCGCCAGGTCGAAGCGGTCCTTGGAAGGATAGAAGACATCCACCTCGAACGCACCCAACTTCTTGATCGGTGGGTTGGTGATGCTGTTGATCAGCGTTTCCAGATCAAGATTCTTGCCCTGTTGCCAGAAATGTTCAAAGATATTGGCAAGCAGGATGCCTTCTCGTCCGCGCACCGGGTCGGCGTTGACGCCCGCCAACCCAAGCAGCGCCGCCACGGTGCCGGTGATCCGTTCACGAATCGCTTCAGACTCCGCTGTCCAGTCGAGCTGAGGTGCGGCCAGGCTGCCCATGATGTTGAGGGGTGCGCCCATTTCCGAACCGGGCGTGAAGATCGTATAGCGCGTGTGCGACGCCAGCAATCGCATGCGATCGCCGGTGATGCCCCAATCCGCCAGACCGTTGCGCCACGTTTCGGCAATGGCGGCGGCGAATTCCTCAACCGTTTTCTCCTTGCGCCGCGCGTCATCGACGTTGACCCACGGCTGGAAATCCTCCGGGCGCAGGTCGGGAAACTGCAAAAGCAAGTTGGTGATGTCACCCTTCGGGTCGATCAAGATGGCGGGGACTTTGTCGAGCGCCGCTTCCTCCAGCAAGCCGATGCACAGCCCAGTCTTGCCGCTGCCGGTCATGCCGACGCAGACCGCGTGCGTCACTAGGTCGCGAGCATCGTAGTTGATTGGCGTCTCGGTGCGCACGCCGTTCTCCAGGTCGTAAACGGCGCCGAGGTAGAAGGAACCCAGTTGTTCAGGTGGTGCTTGCATCATGAGTCCTCACTTGGTTTGCAGTTCGTTCAAGAATTGAGCGTGTTCTGGCGTGCGCACGCCCGCCTGCGCTGTACTCAGCAATCCAGCCAGATCTCCGTTCCAGAAGCGGTCGATCGCCAGCCAAAGTCCGGGCAACGCGGCGCTGCGATAGACGCCGTCAGCATCGGGTTCAACAATCACATAACGTCAGCAGGGTGTCAGTCTCGATGGTCATGCACCAAATTATACATCACTTCGCCACCAACATGCGCGCCAGATCATCGTCTTCGATCTGGCGGCGCGGCTGGATTGCACGGCGTTTCTGCAACTGTTGCGGCAAGCCGAACAGACCGGCAAGCTGTCCGCGTAAACGCGCCTGCGCCGCCTCGCCGCGCCAGTTGCGCAACGCATCGAGCGTCACGGCAAGCTGCCCGCCCAAGATGGCGAGCGCATTGCGCCGCAGCAACGAACGCGGCATGTTCTTGGCAATCAGCCAGATCGTATTGCGACCGACATAGTAGCTGGCGAGCACATCGCCGCCGCTGGCGCTGAGATGGTGATAGACGCGCGCGTTCGGTGCAAAGACCGCCTCCCAGCCCTCCAGACGTGCGCGAAAGCCGAAATCGACGTCTTCCAGATACATCCAGAACTGCTCGTCAAAGCCGCCCAACGCCTGCCACACCTCACGGCGATAGGCGGTGGCGCCGCCGCAGCCGCTGAAAATATGCGGCGCAGCGTCATATTGCCCGGCGTCGCGCTCCCAGACGCCGCGGTTGCGCGGGATGCCATCGACGCCGAGCATGTCACCGGTCGTGTGCAATGTGTCGCGGCGGTCAAAGAGCAGCATCTTGCTGGTTACTGCGGCCGCCTGCGGGTTGGCGACAAAAGCCTTCACCAGCTCCTCCAGCCAGGTCGGCTCCGGTTCGGTGTCGCTGTTGAGCAGCACAATCATGCGACCGCGCGCCGCGGCTGCGCCTGTGTTGCATGAACGCACAAAGCCCTCGTTGCGCCGGTTGACGATCAGACGCACATCCGGGTAACGACTCTCCAGCAGTTCCACCGAATCGTCGCTGCTGGCGTCGTCCACCACGATCACCTCGAAGTCGGTGAAGCGCTGACGCCGCAAGGCATTGAGCACTACAGGCAAATGCCGGACGCCGTTGAAGTTGGGAATGATCACGGAGGCAAAAGGCGCGGCGACCTCGCGCAGCGGTGGATAGGTGCGCGTCGGGCGCGGCGCAAAGCCTTCCGGCGCGGCGCGGAAATTGTCGAGATTGAGCGCAATCGTGTTGCGCATGACGACGCGATTGTCCTCGCGCAGCCCGCTGTAGGTGTCATCCAACACTATCGGGTTGCGATTCTTGCCGTCGCTGTCGGCGGCTGAGAGCTTTTCTTTTGCCTGGCGCACCTGTTGGGCGCGCTTCTCAGCAGATTTGCGCTGCGCCGATTTGCTAGGATCGGGCTGCGGCTTCAATTCTTCAGACATGCAATCTCCTTAGCGTGTTGCGTGGCGCATGTTTTGTGGCGCATGTTTTGTGTTGCGTGTTGTGTGACGTATTGCATCGTCCGAGTACGCACCACGCAACACGCAACACGCACCATCCTACCTGATCGTCGCAAATTCCTGGCGACAGTATGCTTCGACAGCTTCCTGCCAGGGGCGCAGCCGGATGCCCAATGCCGCCGCCGCCTGATTAACGAGCACAGCGTGCAATGGCGGCTGGGTCGAACGCTGCCATTCTTTATGGGTGATCGCCGTCAGCGCGATATGATTGCGCCCGCTGTGCGCCAGCACCTGCTGGGCAAATTCATAACGGCTGCACCAGCCATCGTTGACCAGATGATAGATGCCGTAGCGGCCGGTTTCGATCAACTGTGCGATTGCCGCTGCGGCGTCCGGCGCATAGGTGGGATTGCCAAACTCATCATTGACTACGCGCAAAACACCGAGTCGATCGGCGGCATCGACGATCTTCGCCGGAAAATTGACGCCGCCCGCTGAAAAGAGCCACGCCACGCGCACGATATAGAGCCGTCGCGCAATCTGCATCACGGCGTTTTCACCAGCCAGCTTGCTGCGGGCGTAGACGCTGGCGGCATCGGTAAGGTCGTATTCGCGGTAAAAGACGCCAGGATGACCAGGAAAAACTTCGTTGGTGCTGACGTGCACCAGCGCCGCGCCGCAGCGTTCGCATCCTTCGGCAAGGTACTTCGGCCCGAGCGCGTTGACGGCGTACGCTGCATCGGGATTGCTTTCGGCGGCGTCGACGTTCGTCCAGGCAGCGGCGTTGATCACGACATCCGGCGCCAGCCCCCCCACTTTGTCCGCCGCCACGGGCAGCGTCAGGTCAAACGCCGGCTGTCGCCAGATTGTGAGTCGATGGCGTGCGCTCGCCTCGAAGAGCCTGCGCAGCGCACCGCCCAGTTGACCATCACCTATGATCAGAATATGCATCGTCTACAGCTCCGCCCACTGTGTCGGATCATCGAAGAGCGGAGAAATCATCGGTACAAAACGCACGCCGCCCAGCCGCTCGATTATCATTTGTCCATCCATCTTTTGCACCAACCACAACTGCTGATCTTCTTCATGTTGCCCCACAGGCAAGATCATGCGCCCGCCGTCGGCGAGCTGCTCCCACAGCGGGCGCGGAATGTGTGGCGCCGCCGCCGAAACAATGATGGCGTCGAACGGCGCCGCTTCGGGCCAGCCATACGCGCCGTCGCCGACGCGCAGGTGTGGGGCGTAGCCCAGGTCGGCGAGTACGGCGGCGGCTTTTTTCGCCAGCGATTCAAAGCGCTCGATGGCGTAGACCGTTGCGCCGCGCGGTTCAGCGCTCTCCGGCTCGGCTTCGGGCGCCGTCAGTTCGCACAGAATTGCGGTTTGAAAACCTGACCCTGCACCGATTTCAAGCACCTTGTCGCCGGGCTGTAGCTCCAGCGCCTGCACCATCAAGGCCACCACAAATGGCTGGCTGATCGTCTGCCCTTCTCCGATCGGCAATGGCGCGTCCTGGTCAGCCAGGCGCGCCAGCCGCTCGCTCACAAAACGGTGGCGCGGGACAGCCGCAAACGCGGCGCGCACGCGCCTGTCAAAGATTTCGGGCCACCGATCCGCCCATGGGAACGCTTTTGCTGGCTGGCCGTTCATATTCATCCACCCGCGCATCTTCTCCCACATCGCGGCGATTGTACCACCGATGCGCGCGACGTGAGAAACCGATCCTGGCAAAGGCATTCAATCATCGCGTGGGAAGACAGGAGGGATCAGCGCCGGCTGCTGCGCACATCCTGACGCCAATGGTCGGGGCGTCGCGTGACGCCGCCTTCGCCGACCGTCTCGCCGATGTAATCTCCGTAGCAGGGATGGATTTCGTAGAGAATGCTATGCAGATTGCCGAGGTAGCTCTGAATGTGGCTGAGCAGGTCGTCGAGCGTAACAGCGACTTTGCCGTTGCGCAGGTCGATCACCCATTTGCCTTTGAGATCGGGCCGATTGCGCTCGATGCGGCGGTTGACGCGCACGCGCGGCATGAGCGCCAGGTCGATCACCGAAAAGAAAACAAAGCGTCTGCCCACAATGTCCTTGACCGCAATCCCAGCGCGCGGCGCAAATCCCAGACATTTGCGCACGGTGAGATCGTCGAGGATGAACATTTGCGCCTCAGGCGTGCCCTGGGGCCATGTCTGCACAGTATAGGGCTGACGTTTTTCTTTGACCTCAAGCGCAAAACGTGCACCGTCGGAGAGCATCAACGCGAAATCGGCGTCGTAGAAGCCGCTGGTCTGATCAACGAAGCGCGCCTGTTTTTGTTGGAAGAACTCGCGCAGTTCTTTCTCGAAAGGCAGGTCGTTGAACATCACAACCCCATCCCTCTTCCGATCACCTCCTTCATAATCTCGTTGGTGCCGCCGTAGATCGCCTGCACGCGCGCATCGAGATAAAATTTGGCAATCGGGTACTCGAGCATGTAGCCATAACCGCCATGCAATTGCAGGCACTCGTCCATCACGCGCTTTTGCAGGTCGGTCGTCCACCATTTCGCCATTGCCGCCTCTTCCGCCGTCAGCTCGCCAGCGTTGAGCACTTCGATGCAGCGGTCGACAAAGACGCGCGCGATTTCGATCTCGGTCTTCATCTCCGCCAGCTTGAAACGCGAGTTTTGAAAGCTGCCGATCGGCTGACCGAAGGCGGTGCGCTCCTTGCAATAGCGCACAGTCATGTCGAGCGCAGCCTCGCTTGCCGCCACGGCTGCCACGGCGATGTCGAGCCGTTCCTGGGGCAGCCGCTGCATGAGATAATAGAACCCCTTGCCTTCCTCGCCGAGCAGATTGGCGACCGGCACGCGCACGTTGTCGAAGAACAGTTCGGCGGTGTCCTGCGCTTTCAATCCAATCTTCTCCAGATTGCGCCCGCGCGTGAAGCCCTCCATGCCACGCTCGATCATCAACAGGCTGATCCCCTTGTGACGCTGCGCAGGATCGGTCTTGACGACGGTGACCACCAGGTCGCTGTTGATGCCGTTGGTGATGAAGGTCTTTTGCCCGTTGACGATGTAGTGGTCGCCATCGCGCACCGCCGTCGTGCGGATGCCCGCCAGGTCGCTGCCGGCGGCGGGTTCAGTCATGGCGATGGCGCCGATCAGCTCGCCTGTGACCATGCGCGGTGTCCAACGCTGTTGCTGCTCTCTCGTGCCAAAGAGCAGGATGTATGGCAGCACGATGCTGCTGTGCAAACCAAAGCCGATGCCTGTTGCGCCGGTGTAAGACAGCTCTTCGGCGATGATGGCGTGATAGCGGTAATCGCTTTCGCCGATGCCGCCCAGTTCCTCCGGCGCCTCGAAACAAAGGAATCCCAGTTCACCCGCCTTGCGCCACACCGACCGCGGCACGATGCCGTCGTGCTCCCATTGTGCGTGGTGCGGGGTGATTTCCTTCTCGACAAAGCGACGGAACGCGTCGCGGAACATCAAATGCTCATCGGTGTACAGCGTTCGTTTCATTTGGATGCCTCCCGCTCCTGGCTTCACAAGTCACAATTCACCGTTCACAATTCATACTCGTCATACCCGCAATTCAGAATTGTGAATTGCGAACTCTGAATTGTGAAGTTCCTACACCCGCTCAATGATCGTCGCAATGCCCATGCCGCCGCCGACGCATAGTGTGATCAGCGCCGTGCCTTTGCCGGTGCGTTCCAGCTCATCGAGCGCCGCACCGAGCAGCATGGCGCCGGTCGCTCCGAGAGGATGCCCCAAAGCGATGGCGCCACCGTTGACATTGACTTTCTCTGTGCTCTCCAGCCCGACATCGCGCAGAAAACGCAGCACCACCGCCGCAAACGCCTCGTTGACCTCGAAGAGATCGATGTCATGCACATTCATACCCGCCAGATCGAGCGCCTTGCGCGACGCCGGCCCCGGACCGGTGAGCATGATGGTCGGTTCAGTCCCAACCAGCGCGGCGCTGCGGATGCGTGCACGCGGCTTCAGCCCGATTCGCTCACCAACAGATTGCGACCCAACCAGCACCAGCGCTGCGCCGTCGACAATGCCCGATGAGTTGCCCGCAGTGTGGACGTGCTCGATCTTGCCAATTTCGGGGTATTTCGCCAGCGCAATGGCGTCGAAGTGCGTCTCGCCGATGCGCGCAAACGCCGGCTTGAGCGCAGCCAGCCCTTCCAATGTGGTGTTGGGACGGATGTGTTCGTCGTGCGCCAGCAACACCTCGCCCGCTTCATTGCGGACAGGTGTGATCGATCGGAAGCGCCCTTCTTGTGTGGCCTGGGCGGCGCGGCGCTGCGATTCCAGCGCATAGCGATCCACCTCCTCACGGGTGAAACCCTCGATGGTGGCGATCAGGTCGGCGCCGATGCCCTGCGGTACAAAGCCAATAGCGCTGCTTACGCGCGGGTCTTCGTACATGGCGCCGCCATCGCTTCCCATCGCCACGCGCGACATCGACTCGACGCCGCCGGCCACCACCAGGTGCTCCCAGCCAGAGCGAACCTTCATCGCCGCCATGTTGACCGTTTCCAGCCCCGAGGCGCAGAAGCGGTTGATCTGCATCCCTGGTGTGTCCACATGCCAGCCCGCGTAGAGCGCAGCGGTGCGCGCAATGTTGCCGCCCTGCTCGCCGATCGGGGTGACGCAGCCAAGCACGATATCGTCGACCAGCGCTGTGTCCAGATGATTGCGTTCCTGGAGCGCATGAAAGAGCGTTGCCGCCAGATCCACCGGTCTGATGGAATGCAGTGCGCCATCTTCCTTGCCCCGCCCGCGCGGGGTGCGGATGGCGTCGTAGATGTAGGCTTCGGTCATGTTTTTGTCCTTCGGTGCGAAAAACGAACTGTTGAAGATGATTATACACGAAGTCCCATACAATCGACCTGAATGGGAACTGGGGGAGCAATTTTAATGTGTTTGCTGCGCTGTAGGGCGGCGGACATCCCGACGCCTCAGTCACAGACGGACTGCAATGCGCCTGCTCATCCATAACGAAGGGCGTCGGCGTAGAGTGCAGCGGTCTCGGCGGCGCAATGCTCCCAGCGAAAACGGGCGGCTTGCGCTTGCCCACGACGGCGCAACTCCATAGCCAGCGCCGGCTGTGTGATGATGAGACGGATAGCCTCGGCCAGAGCGTCGATGTCGTGAGATGAAACCAACAGTGCGGCGTCGCCGACAACTTCGGGCAGGCTGCTGACATTACTACAGATGACCGGCGCGGCGCACGCCATCGCCTCCAACGCGGGAAAGCCAAACCCCTCATAGAGGCTAGGCAGCAGCACGCACGCTGCGCCGGTGTAAAGTGGCGGCAAGTCTTCGGCGGGTGCGTACCCGGTGAAGATCACGTCCTCGCCCAACCCCAGTTCATCGACCAGCCGGCGAATCGGCTCGAAGAGCCAGCCGCGCCCGCCGACGATCACCAGCCGATGAAGGTGTCCTTCAGCCTTGAGCTTCGCCAGGGCATGGAGTGCAGCCGCGTGATTCTTGCGCGGCTCCAACGTGCCGACCATGAGCAGATAGGGGCGATCGAGGCCGTAGTGCGCTGCTGCACGCGCTACGGCGGCAGGCGACGCCGGACGAAAAGCCGGGTCGATGCCCTCGTAAATGACATGGATTTTAGCAGGCGATGCGTCGTAGAGTTCGATCAGATCACGGCGCGTGTGCTGGCTGACGGCGATGATGGCGGTCGCCGCACGTGTAAACAGGCGCATCCCCACCTTGAGAAACCAGACGTTGCGCCGGGTGTGATGCTGCGGATAACGCTCGAAGATCAGGTCGTGCACGGTCAACACCGTCGGTGTGCGCAGATAGGGCAACAGATGCTCGGTGGCGTGATAAAGCAGCGGCCGCACAGGGTTTGCGCCGATAATGGCGGCAATCGGCTGATAGGGCCGGCGCGCGATCTGGCTGGCAAGCACGCTCAGTCGCCATGCAATCTGTCCCATCGGCAGCGAGTGGGCCGGCGCGTCTTGCAAAGAAGTGGGCGGGTGATGTCCGCTGTGCGCATTGTAGAAAAGTTGAAGATCGACGCGATGGATCGGTTCATTGCGCAGGTGTAGGGCGAGCTGTTCGGCATAGCGCGCCAGCCCGGCGCCCTGGTGCACCGCCGGCCCAATGTCGTACAATACAGAAATCGGCATCATTCATTCAACAAGGCCTGGATGCGGCTGGCGATCATCTCCATTGCCACGCGGTTGTCGCCGCCCTGCGGCACAATCACATCGGCGTAGCGCTTGCTCGGTTCGACAAACTCCAAATGCATCGGGCGCACGGTCGCCAGATATTGCTTTACAACTGAATCAAGAGTGCGCCCGCGCTCGATCATGTCGCGGCGCAGACGGCGAATGAAGCGGATGTCGGCGTCGGTGTCGACAAAGATGCGCATATCCATCAACTCGCGCAGGGCAGGCTCGACAAAGATTAAAATACCCTCGACCAGCACAACCTTGGCAGGATTGACGCGCAACGTCCCTTTACTGCGGTTGTGCACCGAAAAATCGTAGACTGGGATGTCGACCGGTCGCCCGGCGCGCAGTTCGCGCAAATGAGCCACCAACAACGATGTCTCCAGGCTATCCGGGTGGTCGTAATTGGTCAGCGCCCGATCTTCGGGGGTTAGATGACTTTGATCCTTGTAATAATTGTCGTGCTGGATGTAGGCGATGCGCTCACGACCGACCGCCTCCCAGATGCGTCGGCTCACAGTCGTCTTGCCGCTGCCAGTGCCGCCCGCCACGCCGATGACAAAGGCGCGCGGCTCCGCGCTGTGTTCGATCTCGTGCATGCTTTGTCTCAACCTCGTTCAGACGCATTCTTATTGACCGGCGATGTCTGCGCATCGAGGATGCGGCGCACTTCCTCCACTTCGCCGCGGCGGTTGGTCTGAAGCACGACGACGCTGCGTTCGACCGGCCACGGCCCCACCTGCATCAGCAAGAACGTTGGTCGGCGTCGAAAACCGTACGCGCCCACTGCGGTCAATATAAGCGCCGGAGCCAGCAGCCAGACGCCCGGTGTGGTGTATGCCTGCATCTGAAACATCGCGATTGGCGCAAATCCAAGCGGAATGTCGCCAGAAGCGGTTTCGATATGTCTGACTTCGCTGTGCGCAATTGTGAACCGCTGTGAGGGCGCTTCGCTGTCGCCTTGAAAGACCTCGATGACAAACGAATCGTCGGCAGCAGAAGCCTCGCCATCCTGTCGAACAAGACGGATCCCAACGCCTGACTCTGGCAACACCAATACCTGTTCGCTGCCTGGATCGGGAAACCCCAGGCTCACCATTGCCACGCGATGGGTTTGGCCCGGTCGCGCCAGCAAGGCGCGTTCGTCCAGAGTATAGACAATCAGCGCCGGCGCGCCCGGCTGAACAGCGACGTTCACATTGTCCAGCGAAACAGCGGTCGGCTGCAGCGGCAGAATTTGCTCGCTGTCGCCCCGCGTCACCTTGAGCACCGGACCGAGCACGCCGGGCTGTGGAATGTCCAGTTGATATTCAGCCGTTAGACCGAGCACGGCGTCGGAGGCGCGGTCGCCGGGCAGCAGCGGCGCCGGCTGAAACGAATGCCCTGTCATGCTGAACCAGGTCACGACGAGCAACGCCAGAATCATCCCAAGCGGCAAGAGCGGACGCAGCGCACTCTCAACAAGACCGCTCACGCCGAGCAGCCGCTCCTCCACGATTGTGGTCGACGCATCGGTCGCAGTGGAGGGGAGCGACGCCAGTTGCGGCGGCGCGGGAGCAACGCGCAACATACGTCGCTCCACCTGCCCGGCCCATCGGCGGACGCCCGCTTCACACGTCTGCATGACCGTCGGCGGAGAGAGCGCAACCGCGCCGCGCCAGCGTTCGACTTGCTGCGGCATCATCATGGAGAGCGCCTCTCCGCTGGACGGGGATGCGTCATCCAACCGCGCAGACAATTGCCGCATCGCCAGCGCAAGCAGCACTGCGTCCGCAGTCTGCACCAACAACACAAAGATCATTGCTGCAAGGGTGGCGAGGGAAAAGGGGCTGCGCAGCACATCAAACGCACCCAGGCTGCGCAATACACCGCCCAGCGCGCCATACCCCGCCGCCGCAGCGGACAGCCATCGCTCTGCGGCCAGCGGTTCGCTGCGCAACTGCCCCGGCATCTGCGGCAGCGCAAGCCCCAAGAGCATCCCCATCAACAGCAAGACGCTCAACACTGCCAGCAGCCGGGGATCGACCAGGAAACGCCAGAGCGCATCCATCCAACGCCATGCCGACGCTTTGTTTGTCGCTGCGATCTGCGGCTGTGGTGACGCCTGTTCACGCAAAATACTCATACCGCTAGATTGAACCATGATTCAACCGCCCCCGCCAGATTGGAAAGCGGCGCGCGGCGCATCGTGCAGTCGGGCAGCGAATCGAGAAAGGTTTGACCGTATGCCTTGCGCCAGATGCGGCTGTCGAGCAACACGACGACGCCGCGGTCGCCCGCACGCCGGATCAGACGGCCAAAGCCCTGGCGAAACCGGATCACGGCGTCGGGAACCATGAAGTCGTTGAACGAATCCTCAAACTCGGCGCTGCGCGCAGCCACCATCGGATCGTTGGGGACGGCAAAGGGCAGCCGCGCAATTAGCAGACAGCGCACCTCGTCGCCGGGCAGGTCTACGCCCTCCCAAAAACTGCGCGTGCCGAGCAAGATCGCCTGTTCCGCCGCACGAAACTCGCGCAGCAGCCGACTGCGACCGCTCTGCCCGTGCTGCAAAACGGCGACGCCCAGCCGCTCCAGCGGTGCGCGGATGGCGTCAGCGGTGGCGCGCACCTGTTGATAGCTGGTGAAAAGCGCCAGCGTGCGCCCCCGGCAAGCAGTCGCCGTCGCCAGGATCGCCTGTTCGACCGCCGCCTGATAGCGATTGTCACCGGGCAGCGGCATGTCGCTGGGCAGATAGAGCAGCACGCTGCGCTTGTAGTCGAAGGGGCTATCGACCGTGGCGACCTTGACATCCCATAGTCCCAGCCGGTCGCGCAAATAGCTGAAATTGGCGCCGCTGCGCAGCGTAGCGCCGGTGAAGATCACACTACGGCGCTGGTGCACCAGCCCTTGCTCGATAGTCTTCTGAACCGAGATTGGCGCCGACGCCAGTGTGACGCCTTCTTCCTCGCTGCCAACCTCCATCCAGGCGACCTGATTCTGTTCAGCGCCGTGCGGCGCAAGCAACATATCGTCGAGACGCGCGGTCAGCCCGGTGAGTTGTTCGACCACGGCGCGCCACTCGAAGAACAACTGAACCGTGCGTTCGTCCTCGCGCCAATGCGCCTGCTCCATCTGTTCGGCGATGGCGTTCATCTGCTCAATCAACAGGCGCAGTGCGTGGCTGGCGTCGTCCCACTCGATCTCGACGCGACTCCACATTGGCTGGCTGCGGGTGCGACCGTCGAGCGCCAGCCGCTGTGTATAGCCGGCGTCGCCACGCGCCTGCTCGTGGGTGCGGGCAAAAGCCGCCAACAGGTCGGCAAAGTCGCGCAGACGCTGGTTACAGCGCCGCGCCTGCGCCGCCAGGTCGGGCAGCCGTTCGAGCAGCGCGCGCAGACGCCGGTCGCTGGCGGTGCGATGCAACAGCCCCAGCAGATCACCTTCGGCGCCGAGTCGCGCCAGCGTGTAACGAACCTCGGGCCACGTCACGCGGAAGGTCAACTGATCGGTGGCTGCCTCTTCCAGCCGGTGCGTCTCATCGACAACTAGATGCGTGTAGTCGGGCAAGATGCGCCCTTCGCTCGCCAGGTCGGCCAGCAACAGTGCGTGGTTGACGACGATGATGTGCGCATATTCGCTGCGCCGCCGCGCCTCCAGGTGGAAGTCGATGTCGGGCAACCCCAAGCCAGCGCCGTAGGGGCGGCTGCACCGCTCCGGAGAGCAGGCGCCCCCATCCGAGCAGATGCGCTGCCAGATCGCACGCTCGGCGGCGTTGAAGAGCGCGAGTTCGCCGACGTCGCCGGTGCGGGTGGTCGGCAGCCAGACCAACACCTTCGCCAGCACAGCCAATTCGACCGGCGCGAGGCGGTGGCTGGTGCGCCATTCGTGAAAGCGCCGCGTGCAGAGATAGTGCTGGCGGCCCTTAAGCAATGCGCTGCGCAGCGGCGGCAGCCCCATCTCAGCCAGCAGCGCGGCGGTCTGTGGCAGGTCTTTGTCGAGCAACTGCTCCTGCAAATTGATGGTGTTGGTGGCGACGACGACGCGAGCGTCGTTGGCGAGCGCCCACAGCGCAGCGGGCAGCAGATAGGCCAGACTCTTGCCCGTGCCGGTGCCCGCCTCGATCAACAGATGGTCGTTGTGGTTAAAGGCGTCGGCAACCTGTCGCGCCATCGCCGCCTGCCCTTCACGTCGTTCGAAGGCCGCGCCGAACAGACGATGCAGCGGCCCCTGCTCGGCAAAAATTTGCTCGATTGTGGGAAGGGCGACAGACGACGGGCGAAGGTCGAGGGGAGCGTCGTCGTTTGCGGGGGACAAGAAGTGGGGAGCAAGGGATGAGGTCTGCACGAAGCGCCGGGCGAGTTGCGCCGCGCCGTCGGCGAAGAAAGTGGCGAGCGACCAGGCGCTGCCTTCGGCGCTGTCGGCGATCAACTGCACGATGGCGGGCGGCAGGTCGAGCATACGTCGGTGCAAAATGCGGAAGAGGGTGGCGGTGGCTTCGGCGTCGTCCAGTGCACGGTGCGCATCGACGAGCGGAATATCGAGCTGCAGACAGAGCTCGCCCAGGTTATAGCTGGCTGCGCCGGGCATCAGGATCATGGCAAGCTCCACCGTGTCGTAGGCGGGGCGCTGAAAATTGACGCCCGCCGCACGCAAAAAGCCGAGGTCGAAGTCTGTGTTGTGGGCGATGACGGCGTTCACTTCGGAGCCGACAAAGGCGCGCAGCTCGGGCAGCACACGGTCGAGCGTCGGCGCGCCGACGACGTCGACGTCGCGAATGCCGGTGATCTGCGTGATGCGCGCCGGTATCGGGCGCAGCGGATTGACCAGCGTGGCAAAGCGCTCGATCACCCGATCGGCGGTGAACTTGACCGCGCCGATCTCGATGATGGCGTCCTGGCTGGCGTCCAGACCGGTGGTTTCCAGATCAAGCGCGACATACACGCGCTCTGGCATGAGTTTTCCTTGCTACACAGGTTCGCAGCAGAGTCTGCCGCCTGGATCAAGATTGATGGAGGCATTATATCAATGGTCAGGGTGATCAAGAGAATTGGCGTCGAACAGCACTTGTTATTGGAGTTGTTACTGGCGATCGTCGCATGCTGGCAACAATGGGGCGTGAGGTATAATCAAGCTATCATCTATCAAACCACCATGAGGAGACACCTATGCAATTCGCACCGATCGGCCATATCCAGTTCAATGTCCGCGATGAAAACCTGCCCTTCTACCGCGATCTGCTCACCTTCCTGGGGTGGGGACTGATCGGCGAGTGGCCCGGCATGATCGGCCTGGGCAGCGTCGAGGGGCAGAGTCTGTGGTTCGGCAGCCAGGTCAAGGCGGTCGCCAACGATTACGACGGGCCGGGGATGAATCATCTGGCCTTCGCCGCCGCCTCCATCGCCGATGTGGATGAGGCCGTGGCGTGGCTGCGTGCGCATGACGTGGCCGCGCTCTTCGACACCCCGCGCCATCGCCCCGAATTCGCACGCGACGAGCAGAGCACCTACTATCAGGTGATGTTTGAGACGCCGGATCGGATTTTGATTGAGATTGTCTACATCGGGCCGAAGTGAACGCCGTCAAACGTCCAATTTATGAAATGCTGAAACAAGGAGACCTCCACGATCAGCAGAAAGCATTTGAACGTACAGGCTCCTTGCCGTTCAGCTATTGAGTTGATTCGGGGCGCCGGTCATCGTGCTGCCTCAACAGCAACGGTAGATAAAGCGCCGCACGTTGTGTGCGCGCCTGCCCCGAATCCACATCCACCATCAATGACGAGACATCGACTGCCTCGAAGTCGGCGCCACGCACCTGGCGCAGCTCGCGCAGTATGTCGTTGTCCCAGCGCTCATCGGGCGCGCCGGAGATATACCATGGCGAGCCGTTATCCGCCAGGATGACGCCGTAACGCTGCAATGCGCGCAGAATCACCTGTACATCGGGCGAGAAGCCGGAAATGTCGAAGTCGGTTTTAAGACGGAAGCGCTGTCCCATCGGCGGGTGGCGCTCGTCGGTCAGGCTGGAGGCGAAATGGCGCGCGGGCCAGACATAAGCGCGCTGTGTGCGCGGCGCAGTGAAACGCACGGCGTGGCGGATTTCGCCGGCGGCCACCTCGTCGTAGCGCACCAACCCCGGCAGGATTGGCAGACCGGCGGCGTCGGCGGAAGTCCAGCCAGCCGGACGCAGCACATGGCTGCGCAGGTCAAAGATCGCGCCTGAACCGGCCTCCCAACTGCCATCCGGCTTGGGGTGCGCGTCGTACAGTTCGTAGAGCACACAACTCTCTCGCTCCACCACCAGCACATGGCGGTCGCCGTCACTGTCAGCTCCGCCCTCGATGGGCGCATCGGCGGGAATCGGATAGGGACCGGGGTCGCTTTCGTCATCATAGTAGAAGCTGACCGCCACCCTGGGCTGGTCGCCAGGGACATCGATGAACGGGATGCCGATCGACCCCCCTGCCCACAACCCCGAGCCGAAATCTGGGTGAACGGTTGCGTTGGCGCCGATTGCATCGATATAGGCGGCGGAGTTGGGATGGACAGGCAACGCATCGATCGGCGTGTTCCAGATGTTGTCGAAGGGAAAGACCTCGCATCCCGCCACCACTGGCGGCAGCGACGGAATTGTCTGCGCTTTTGCCGGTGGCGCAGGCTGGCAGTCCGCCATACACAGGGTTGCTGCAAACGCCAACGCTGCAACGCAGGCTAAGTCTGGCTTGCACACCTAAATTCCCCACGGCCCCTGATAGCCATTGCGCTCCACCACCTTCTGTGCATCGAGGTGAATCTCCTCTTGCGCCAGCTCCGCCTCGACCGCGCTCAGCCGCGCCACAACCTGCTGCAGCAGTTCCATCGTCGTGTCATGCAGAAGGTTGTGTTGCAGGTCTTCGTGGCGCGTGTCCTCCACCAGCTCGCCGGCGCGATGGCGCACGCGCCCTGGCACGCCAACAACGACCGAATATGGATCAACATCCTTAACCACCACCGAATTGGCGCCGATGCGGGAGTGTGCGCCGATGGTAATTGGCCCCAGCACCTTTGCGCCGGCGCCGACCACGACATGATCGCCGACGGTCGGGTGGCGCTTCTCCTTGCGCCAGCTCACGCCGCCCAGCGTTACGCCGTGATAGAGCGTCACGTTGTCGCCGATCTCCGCTGTTTCGCCGATGACGACGCCCATGCCATGATCGATGAAAAAGCCGCGCCCGATGGTCGCGCCGGGGTGAATTTCAATGCCGGTGAAAAAGCGCCCCAGGTGCGAGACAAGGCGCGCCAGAAAGTGCAGCTTTCGCAGCCACAGCCAGTGCGCCGCCCGATAAAACCACTGCGCATGCAGACCTGGATAGCAGATAAGCACTTCCCATGCGCTGCGCGCCGCCGGGTCGCGCTCGAAAACAACTCGGATGTCTTCACGAAGCCGAGCAAACATCAATCTCCTCCAACACGATGAGCGACGCGCAGTCAACCTGCCTGCGCCAGCGCAAATGCAGCGCGCATCCCGGTTATCGGATCGCCTTTCGGAATAAATTCGTGGCCGATGTAGCCGCTATAGCCGGTGGCGGCGATGGCTGCGAAGATCGGCGCGTAATTGATCTCCTGGTGTTCATCCAACTCGTGGCGGCCTGGGTTGCCGGCCGTGTGATAGTGGCCGAACCAGCAATGGTGCGCCGCAATGGTGCGCAGAATGTCGCCTTCCATGATCTGCGCATGGTAGATGTCGTAGAGCACCTTGACTGCTGGCGAGCCAACCTGACGACAGACCTCGACCGCCCACGCCGTGTGGTCGGCGTGATAGTCGGGATGATCAACCTTGCTGTTGAGCACTTCGAGCACGAGCGCAACGCCGGCGTCCTCAGCGCGGCGCGCAACCTGCGCCAACCCTTCGGCAGTGGCGGCGATGCCATCGGCGTCGTCCAGCCCGCCGCGGCTGCCGCTAAAGCAGATCAGGTTGGCGATCCCCCACGCTTCGGCTTTGGCGATCTTGGCTTCCAGTTCGCGTACGATGCGGACGTGATTTTCGCGACGATTCAGCCCATCGACAATCGAGGCGTGGCCGTCGACCGCGGCGATGGCGAGTCCGTGGTCGCGCGCCAGCGCCCAATAGGTTTCAGGCAGCAACTCCACCGCTGCGTAGCCGATCTCCGCCGCTGCGCGCACAAACTGTTCGGGGCTGAGCAGCGCCGGTGTAAAACACCACCACGAAACCGACTGTCGATAGGCTGGCATGAGTCCCCCTGGCTCGTTCAACAAAGATGCCGCGACCATAGAGTCGCACCCCACGGCCACAGCATTTATCTAATCGAGGGGATTGTAGCATAGAGGGAAGGAATCGCCTTATCGTTGGATGGTTGGCAGGAAGATGCGTTGACTCGTAGCTGGCGGCGTCGGCTGCGGCGTGGGTGTGGCTGGTGTTTCACCCGCGTAATCTGGATCGATGTCGGCGCCCTGCACCACGCCGAGCGGCGCATAGTCCTGATAGCCGGGGAAGATGACGCCGAGCTTGGGGTTGCCCATGCGCCGGATCAAGATTTCGCTGAGCACGCGGCGATAGTCGGTGGTGATCGCCAGGTCGCGGCGGTCGTAGAGTTGCTCGGTCGCCAGACCGGGCCAGGCGCCGTAGACGCGACCGCCGTTGACCGCGCCGCCAGCGACAAGCATCACGTTGCCATGACCGTGGTCGGTGCCCTGGCTGGCGTTTTCCTGAAAACTGCGCCCGAACTCGCTCATCACCACCACTGTGAGTCGCTGCGTATGATCCGTGCCGTTATCGTTGGACAGGTCGAGCAGCAGCGCCTCGATGCCGCGCCCCAGCTCGTTGAGCTTGTCGAAGAAGTAACCGCCGCCCGTATTGCCCTGATACTCGTGCGTGTCCCAGCCGCCGAGATCGATGGTGGCGACGCGCAGCCCAAGCTGCATCCGAATCACCTGCGCCACGGTTTGCAAACTGCGGCCAAAACTGCTGTTGGGATAGACCGCGCCGTTGCCGGGCGTGTAGCTGCCGGGATTGGCGCTCTCCACCACGTCGATGGCGTCGAGCGTCTGGACGCCAGCCTGGTGCAGCCAGGAGTCGCCGCGATACATCTTGCGCATGGCGTCACGCTGCCAGTCGCCGTATCGCCAGTGGCCGCCAAAGTTGAAGTCGTTGGGCGTCGTCATGCCGATGCTCTCACGGCTGCCGAGCAGAGAGGTTGGCTGCAAGTTGCCGACCGCCACCGCAGGCATGATGATCGGCGTGGGCAGATTGCCGGCGCTTTGCAGGTGACGGGTCAGCCAGCCGGTGGTGCTCGATTTGCTGTCGGGTGTGCCCAGCTCCATGAACTGCATGGCGTCGAAGTGGCTGCGCGTGTCGCTGGTCAGCCCAGCGGCGTGAATGATCGCCAGCTTGTTGTCCTGAAAAAGTCCGTGCAGCGCCGCGGCGCCCGGATGCAAGCCAAAGCGTTCGTCGAGGGGGAGCGCGGCGTTGGCGCCTGTCACTGGCACCGCCAGCCGTGGCCGTCGTGCTTCGTAGCGCCCGCGGTCGTCGCCGGCGATCGGCGGCACAATGTTGATGCCATCCACGCCGCCGCGCAAGAAAATGACCACCAGAATATCCTGATTCGGCTCATTTTCGGCGCTGCCAAAGGCGGTGAAGCTGAGTCCGCTCGCCCAGGCTGCGATGGCGGTCGAACAGCCGACCAGAAACCCGCGTCGTGATGGTTTGAACATGGGTGAATCTCCCTGTGAATTTATTCAGCATAGCGCCACCGATTATCGCCGCCTGCTTATCGCCACTGAAACGACGGCGCCATGAAGAAGAGACCGACCAGAAAGCGCAGCCGTTCGTCGATATGGGCGGCGGGCAGCGTGCTCTCCGGGCCACGTCCGCCAGCCATGAAGTCGATCAGCGGCTGACGTTCGTCGGCGGGCAGGCCGCGCCCGAGCAGGCGCTGCGCCCAGAAATCGACGATGGCGGTGGCAGTGTTGACGCTCGTCGGCATCTGGCTGCGACAGTCGATGCGCAGGTTGTCTTTGTCGGCGCCGTCGCCGCCGATTTTCCAGCCATCGATCAGCCAGTTGCACAGCCGCCACCGTTGCAACATCGGCATCGTACTCGACCAGTTTTCTTTGCGGTCGGGATAGCCGTCGGGCGGGCGCCAGTTGAAGAGCGCCTGACCGAGCGCTTCATAGCGCCAACGGAAGGAGTCGCTCCAGGCGAAGTTGGCATTGGCGGCGCGCAGCAGGCTGACCGTATACTCAAACGGGCGCTTGATCTTCTCACCCCACGTTGTGCGAAATTCGGGCGAGAGCAGGATCGTGCGCACCACCTGCTTGAGCTGGTCGCTGGCGTTGCGCTGGCTGTAGAAGACATCGGCCGCCGCCTGCACGACCGCTTCGGGCGGGTCGTCGGCAATCAATCGGCGGCAAAGCTTGCGGCTGATGTAGCGCGCCGTCCCCGGATGGTTGGCGAGCAGATCGAGCACGAATTCGCCGTCCTGCACACCGGCGCCGCTCGGCGTCGCCTGCGCCAACACAATCTTGGAATACTTGGCGTGAACCGCATCAACAAATTGAAACTCGCCGGTCGCCGAATCAACGCGCCAGCCGGTGAAGCACTGCGTCGCAGCGTAGACATCCTCGTCGATGTACATCAGCGGGTTGCCGTTGGCGTCTTGCGGCGCAGGGTGGCGGTATCTGCCGTCAGGTCCCACGATGGAGGCGACGCCGTAATAATTTTCGGCGCCGAGCGTATGCAGCTCAAACAGCTCACGCGCATAGTTTTCGTTGGGGCCGGCGCTGGTGTTGGAGACGTTGTCGAGATAGTAGAGCATCGCCGGGCTTTTGGCGACGGCGCCGAGCATCTGGCGGAAATTGCCGAGCATGTTGCCGCGCACCACGTCGCGGTCATAGTGAACCCACGTGCCCGCGCTCCACGAATCCCATCCATAGACGTTGAAATGATTGTGCCAGAAATCCGCCAGCACCTCGACAAGCTGACGTTTGCTGTAGACCGCGCGCAGAAAGGTCGCGTGCATCGTCTCGCGCGCCGGCTGCATCCGTTCGTCCCAGGTGACATTTTGCTTGACGACATGATCCTGCCAGAGCTGTTGGCGGCTTTTGTTCAGCGTCGTGAAGCCCTGCGCCGCAATCCGTGCATCGCACTCGCTGTCGTCGATGGCGGCGGGATTGAGCTGCTGGTCGATGTATGCCTGGAGGCGTGCTTCGCTGTTGCCGCCAAGCGCCATCAACGCCGCCAGGTCGCCCGGACGCGGCCCAAAGCCCATGCGGTTGAGGGCGATGATCTCCGGCGGCGGTGTTTCGAGTCGCGTCGCCGCTGCCATTGCGTTGACGCCGGATCGCATTGCCGGGGCAGGCGGCTGTGCGTGAACGCCGGTCGGTTGCAGTGCGACGCTGGCAGCGCCGACGGCGGCGACCACTGCGCCACCGCGCAGTAGCTCACGCCGGCTAGGTGCGCTTCTCGGTGTCAGCTGTTCAGGCAATGACGACGGTTCGACGCCGTCGAGTTGAGCCGTGGGCGGAAGATATGAACTGTCGGTCATACACTCCTCGTCTATGATGGATTGGGCGGACAATCGAGCATGAGTCTAGCACAGCTTTGGCGCGTTGTGTGCGGCGCGCAGGAAACGACCGGATTGCGCACAGTCTACGTCTTGCCGACGCTTGGCGGCTGCGCATAACCGATGAAAACATCGCCCGCCTTCCCAGGGAAGGTTGGCATTTGCAGCAAATGACGCCCGGCAAATGGCTGTAGATTTCGGAGCGTCTGGTATACTTGCCATGACATTGACCTGATAGCATCTTTTGCATGACGGATTATGCATTCGGAGAGACAGTCGACATGGCAAAAATCGCATTGTTCCACGGCCCCAACCTGAACTTACTCGGCACGCGTGAGACGAACATCTACGGCGCGGTGACGCTGGCGGAGATCGACGCCCGTGTGATTGCCGCAGCAGCGCCCAACCATGAGGTGCGCCCCTTGCAGAGCAACCATGAAGGCGCGCTGATCGACGCCATCCACGATGCGCGCACCTGGGCCGATGGTTTGCTGATCAATCCGGGCGCGTTCACGCACTACTCCTACGCCATCCGCGACGCCGTGGCTGCTGTGAAACTGCCCGCCGTCGAAGTCCACCTGAGCAACATCCACGCCCGCGAACCGTTCCGCCACACTTCGGTGATTGCGCCGGTGTGCATCGGGCAGATTTGCGGTTTTGGCTGGCGCAGCTACCTGCTAGGGCTGCGTGCGCTGCTCGACCACTTGCAGGATCAATCATGATGCACGCCTTGATTGCTCGAACACGTCGAACCCTGCTCTTGTTGGCGGCGCTGCTGCTGGCGGCGACATTGTTCGCTGCCTGCGAGGATGCACCGCCGCCCGCCGATGACCTGGCGCTCGAACCGGCGCCCGCTGCACAAGCTGTTGCCGGCACGCCACAGCCTGGCGGCGCGCCGCTTCAGAATGTCCTGCCCACCGCCACGCCCACGCCGACCCCGCTCTCCGGGCGCATCGTGCTCTGGCACAGTTGGGCCGAGGGCGACGGCGACGCACTTACTGCCATCCTGGCGGCGTATCGGCAGGCGCAGCCGGGCGTCACCGTCGATACGCTCTATGTGGCATATCCTGACCTGGCGCAGGCGTATGCAGACGCCGTCGCTGGCGGCGGGGGACCTGATCTGGTGCTGGCGCCCAACTGGTGGCTGGATGGGCTGGCGAACGCCAACGTGCTGCTGCCGCTCGATGGGCTGATCTCCTTTGAGGAGCAAGCTTCCTACTGGCCCGCCGCGCTCGAAAACTTTCGCTGGCAGGGACGGCTCTACGGTTTGCCAACCAACTACGAAGTGGTGAGCGTCTTTGTCAACCGCAGCCTGGCTGACCCAAACGCTATGCCCGCCACACTCGACGGCTGGCTGGAGCAAGCTGCGCAGTCGCCGAGCCTGGGCATCGGTCTCTACAACAATCTCTATCACCTGGCGTGGGGATTACCCGCCTATGGCGCGCGCCTTTTTGACGAAAACGGCGTCGCCGTCGTCGATCAGGGCGGCGACGCAGCCGGTTTTCTGCGCTGGCTGCGCATGCTCAGCCAGACGCCGGGCAGCTACGTCGATCCTGACTATGGGATGCTCAAGGATCGCTTCCGCAAGAGCGAGTTCGCCTATTTTGTCGACGGCCCCTGGGCAATCGACGAACTGCGCGGTGTGCTGGGTGAAAACCTGGCGGTGGCGCCGCTGCCTGACGGCCCTGCCGGCGCCGCGCAGCCGTGGCTCAGCGCCGACGGTGTGCTGCTCAACCCGAATCTGACGACCGAACAGCAGCAGCTCGCCCTGTCCTTTGCACGCTTTTTGACGACCGCTGAAAGCGGCAGGTTGATCGCTGAATTGGGCAAGCGACTGCCCGCCAGCCGCAACACACAGTTGGGGAGCGATCCGCTGCTGCAAGGCTTTGCACGTCAGGCCGCCAATGCCCAACCGCTGCCGTCGCTGCCGGAGATGGCGGAGGCGTGGGGCTACGGCGGCGACATGTTCATCAAGGTCGTCGACGGTGACGCCGACCCTGTGCTCACCGTGATCGAGACTGCGGCGCTGATCAACGACGCCACCGGGAAGTAGCCTGTCTGTGAGCGAGTCTGTCCAACGTTTCAACCTCGACACGATGTCCGGCGTCTTTCCGGGCACGCGTACAAAGGTCTATCAGCGGGTGCGTCTGGCGCCGGCGGATGGGAGCAGCTTCACCCGTTGGGCGCGGCTGCTATGGTATGAGGATCCGCCTTCCTGCGTGGTCGAGCTGGAGGCGCAGCCTGCGGGCTGGTCCACCGACGCACCTGTCCAGCCCGCACAGATTTTGGCGCGCATCGTAGAGATCGACGGTGCAACCTTCTTCCAACAGTTGACCGCCGTGCTGACCGCAGCCGGCTGGCGACCCGTGACTTGCGGCGCGTGTGCATTCTGGCAGCCGCTGGCGGCGCGCACACCCGATGGTCTGCCCACGGGAAGCTGCACCTGGCGCGGTGATGCGCTCAGTTCTATGGTGGATACGGCGCATCAACAGTTGACCGCTCAGTCATTGCTTGCCCTTGCCTGCGCACACTGGCACCCCAGAGGAACGCAGCCAATCGCAGCGTCACAGATCGAGGAAGAAGCGACCGCCGCCATTGCGCCGATGCCCAAACGCGCTGAACAAGAGAGCGACGAGCGCTGGACGCTTGCCGGGCAGCTTCGTCGCTGGCTGCGTAAGTCGGCTACACAACCAGCCGCCCCGCCTGCACAGACGTGGGAGGAGCGCATCGTCGAACGCAGCGGCGTCGGTGCGGGCACGGAGCCATGCTTTGTCTGCCAGGGACGCATCGCCAATCTTGGCGCGCTGGCGGTGGCGTCACCCGAAGGCGACAAGCAGACTTTCAGCGTGTGGCGTTGCCGCGCCTGCTACACCTACTATCTCAACGACTGGACCGACCGCTGGGAGCGCACCGACAATCTCGAAACTGAGGAACGCTACCACCGGCTCAGCCCGGCGGAGGCGCTCGAAGTGCTGGCGGTCATCGACAATGTCGTCCACGCCGAGCATCCGGCTCGGCGCCACGAGCGCATGGCGCAGCGCGATTGGATGCTCGCCTTCCTGGGCGACCGCCCGCCGCTCAGCCATCAAATTCGCCAGGGACGCTGATGAGGAGATTTGCATGATTGTACAGAGCTGGCCCCCGACTTTGATCGCCGCTGCCTACACCGAGCTGCCCTTTCCGCTGTTGCAGCCGATGCAGGAGGTGGTCTTCGACCTGGGCGTCACCGCCACCGACCGCACACTGGAACTGCGCGGCGTGGTTTTTCAAGGCTACCGCGAACATCACATGATTTTCGAGCAGCGCTGGCCCGGACAGATGATTGCACAACGGCTGGGCAGCGACGATCTCTCGATTGCGCCAGGTTCTGGTCTGGCGCTGCGTTCGCTGCACTTCCTGGCGCCGGCGTACTACCGGCTCACCCATCTGGAAGTGACGGTGATCGCCCGCGCCGAGGGGCGCGACAGCGACGCACAGCACTCGTTGCAGATTCCCGTGCAGTTTCATGAGCAGAAGACCGATCTACACTTCCCCTTGCGCGGGACATGGTGGGCGATTCAAGGCTCCGACTGGAGCGACCGTCACAAGCAGGAGGTCTACAGCCAGACCTACGCTATTGATTTTGTGCGGCTGGGCCCCGAAAATCGCTTTTTCAGCGGGACGGGCATGTTGCTGGAGGAGCATTACAGTTGGGGGCAGCCGGTTTACGCCACCGCCGGGGGCAAAGTGGCCGCTGTCACCTTCGACATGCCCGACCTCCCGCCTGGTGCGTTGCCCGACCAACGCATCTTTCGCAACGACCCACGACGGCTGCTAGGCAACGCTGTCGCCATCAGCCATGCCAACGGCGAATTCAGCTTCTACGGCTGTCTGCAGCAGGCGAGCCTGGAAGTCAACGAAGGTCAACTGATCCGCCGTGGCGCGCTCATCGGGCGCATCGGCAACAGCGGGATGTCGCCAGGTCCCCATCTACACTTTCACCTTGCTGAGGGTCCGCATCCCTTCATCGACCGGGGGCTGCCGGTGCAATTCAGCCATTTCGAGGCGGGCGGGCAGTGGTTCGACCGCTTGATGACAATCCCGACGCGCATGATTGTTTCTGCGCCAGAACACGCGCCAGAAGCTGAGGAGTGAGCCATGAACCGAGCTGAAAAAGACCTGCCGCTGATGACTACCGTCGATGACGAGACTTACGACGAACTGATGGCGCTGGTCGAGCAGCGGATTGTGCATATTGCATTGTGGGAGGATTCGCTGGCGGATGGGTTGGCTGACAGGCCGGCCGACTCCGCTGCACAGGACACATTTGACATCGACCTTTATCTCGAAGACGGCGTTTACTTCGAGCTGTACGGCGTTGCTTGTTTTGACGATCCCGACGCCGAGGCGTGGAACGGTCTGGCTACAACAGGGGAGCGGCTGGCGACGCTGGTCAAGTCTGGCGCGCGCCTCAACGACATCGCCGTCGATGAGGATGACGGTCTGATCCTGGTGATCGGAGCGTCGGGCGGGCAGACCCTCTATCTTGCTGTCGGCGCCTGGCTGCTAGCTGAGTGGGACGAGCTGCCTGAATAGCTGCAAACCTTTTTTGCAGGTTGCGCGTTGATCGAATTTCGTCTATGATGTGTTCACCATTTTCAAACGCCTCAATCTCCACTATCAAGGAGTAACGACGATGATCCTATTAGCTACGATGGTGTCGGGTTCTGGCGCAAATGCGCGCTCCGCCGTCAACCTATGGATGGCTTCTCTCTATGGCGGCATTGCCACCGCGCTGATTGCGGCGGCATCGGGCATGTTGCTCAGCACAAACATGCCCCTGATCTATGGCATTGCCTTTCTTCTAATCGGCATTGGCCCCGTGCTCGGCTATCAGATCGCAGCCGGCAAGCTGGGGCAGGACTGGAAGAGCCTGATCGGTGGTCTCATCGGATTCATCCTGCCGATACTTTCGCAGATCATCCTGTGGCCCCTGCTGGTTTGGGTCTTCAACCGCAGCTTTGCCTTTAGCAAGCTATGGCTTGGCAGTCTGGTCGGCTTTATTCTCGGCATTGTCGGCTTTTTTGTGATCGGTCTGATGATCGGCCAAGACCCGGCGTGGGTTGGCTTTGGCTGGGCAATGTTGTGGGGATTGTGGGGCGGCGCAGTGGCGGCGTTCATGGCGTCCGGCGCACGCGAGTAACATCTATTGCCGGCAACAGCGAAACGATTGAGCGGAATCGGGTAATCGGCGGGACAATTGTCCCGCCGGTTCTTTTTGCCCGGAGAACGTCCGACAAATACCTGCCAACCCTTCAGGATGAGAATTGAATTCGTGCAAGTTGTACAACTCTGTGGCGCATCAGCTTTGCATCTCAATCTGAAAGGGTTCTATAATGAACAAAGCGTAGAGGTTTTGAGCGCGGACTGAAGAGATTATGTACAAAAGTACTGCAACTCTCGGCGACGTCTATCATCTTGCCCTGCCGCGCGGAACAAAACTGTCTGTGGGGGGCGCGCTGCTCGACCGCCCGGTCAGTTGGGCGTGCAGCCTGCGCCCAAGCCCGCCTGCATTTCCCAAGCTCGAAGGAAACGAACTGGCGCTGGTCGACATGGATGATCTGCGGCGGCTCGATCCGAAAGCACGCCTGGAGCGCGTTGTTCACAGCCTCAAGGCGGCGGGCGTGGCCGGCATTGCGGTGCTCGGCGTCGTGTCGGAGAATGCGATCAACGCCGCACGCGACGCCAACATTCCCCTGTTCGAGCTGCCCTCCACGACCCCGCTCACCCAGATCGAACGGTCGATCATTCGATTGATCGTCGACCGCGCCGGCTATATTGCACAACGGTCGGCGGAGTTTCAGCGCGACCTCAACCGGGCGGCGCTTGATGGCGGCGGGTTGCCCCAAATCGTCCAGCAGATTCACACCTTTGTTCAACAACCGGTCATTCTTGTCGGCGAAGATGGTCGCATCTCCGCGCAGGCCGGTCTCGACAAAGCGCCGCTTGACCAGCAGCAGAGCCTGCTCAATGCATTGCCGAATCCCACCATGTTGCGCAGCTGGCTGGCAACCCAGGCGCCGGACAAAGTAACCCAGGCCATCGGCGTGTTGCCGCTGACAAGCAACGGCGCCGCGCTTTCCTACCATGAATCAGTTGTATCAGCAATCCTTGTTGGCGAAGTTGTGCGCGGATATTGCCTGCTGCTGCGGCGCAGCGCCGCTGGACAGGAAATCTCTGCAGTGGAAGAGGTCGCCGCCCTGCAAGGCGCGTCGGCGGCGGCGCTCGAATGGGCGAAGCAGAACGCTGTGGGCATCGCCGAAGAGCGGATGCGCGCGGCGTTTCTCGACGAGCTGCTGGCCGCCGAAATCGCCGACGAACAGGCATGGATTCAGCGTGGCGCAGCGTTGCGCTATGAGTTGACGCGGCCACACGTCGCCATGTTGATCGATGCAACCAATGTTCCCGGCTGGCCGGCGCCGTTGCTGCGCTTTATCCAACAGCGCAATGTGTCGGCGCCGTATGCGCGACGCGACGAAGGCATGTTGGTCTTTTGGCCCGTCGATGATCCCAAAAGCGGCCGGTCACTCAAAACAGTCGCTCATGAGCTGGCGGAACGTATCCAGGCCACGAATCCAGGCGCACGCGTTGTCATCGGAATTGGACGACCTGGCGTCGGCCCCGCCAACTGGCGGCAGAGCCAGATGCAGGCGCGCGAAAGCTGGCGGCTGGGCAAGGAGTGGGAGAGTTCGCCCGTGACCTATTTTGGCGATCTTGGCTTATATCAGTTGCTGGCAGGGTTGGGCGGCAGCGCCGAAGCAGCGCGCTTTTATCGCAAGACGCTAGGCAAATTGATCAGCCATGACGACAGCCGCAACGCCGAACTTGTACAGACGCTCGATGCATTCTTTGCGTGCCACGGCAATCTCAGCCAGACGGCCACGCGCTTACATATTCATCGCAACACGTTGACCTATCGGCTCGAACAGATCGCGCAGATTACGCAACTCGATTTGGACGACGCCGATGCACGTTTTTCTTTGCAACTTGCCCTCAAGTTGCGCCCGGTGATGAAACAGTGACCCTACAATCTCATCAAAAGGAGCAAAGAATTCTGATGAACGAGACAAAAATCGGAGTGAGCGGAGGCGAGGGCGGCATCCCTGTCGAGGGCTATGTCGTTCCTGCCGGCGCGCGGATTCGCGAGGTGAAACTGACAACCGGCTGGTTTGTCGATTCAATTCAGGTTGGCTATGTCGATGCAGCCGGCGTCATGCAGACGCTTCCCGGCATCGGCGGCCACGGTGACGAGGTGCATTCTTTTACACTAGAAGACGACGAATACCTGGTCGGCGTCAGTGGACGCAGCGCCCAATATCTGGACAGCATTCGCTTCCACACCAACAAGCGCGTTTCCCCGACCTATGGCGGTGAGGGTGGAGAAGTGGAATATTCTTTCCTGGCGCCGGAGGGAAGCGAAGTGGTGGGCTTCTTTGGCCGCGCCGACTGGTATATCGACGCCATCGGCATTGTTGCTCGCTCTTTGCCCGTATCTGCTGTGAGCGCACCCGCGGCGGTGGATGAAGCCAGGCCAGCCAAAGCCAAGAAGTCGGCGCCCAAGGCCACAACTACAGATGCGCCCACCGGGTCAGTTGCACCTGCGTCAGTTGCACCTGCCAAAGCCAAGAAAAGCAGAAGCGCATCGACCGTTAAGCCAGAACCAACCGAATCCACACCCGTTGCCGCTGCCGCCGACGATCTAAAGATCATCGAGGGCATCGGTCCCAAGATCGCCGACCTGCTGGCGCAAAACGGCATCACCACCTTTGCTGCGCTGGCTGCAACGCCCGCGGCCAAGCTGCGCGAGATGCTGCTCGCCGCCGGTCAACGTTTTGCCGTCAGCGACCCGACGACCTGGCCCGAACAAGCTGAACTTGCCGCCAAGGGCGATATGGATGCACTCAAGGCGCTTCAGGCGCAGCTCAAAGGCGGGCGCAAAGCCAAATAGCAGTGCACAATTGACGCCTGAGGCGATGGCGCCAGCTCCAGGTTGCACTCAACAGCGGCGCCTGCGCCCAGCCGACTTGCATCAGCCGCCCTTGCGCATCAAGGAGAGGCGAGGGGGTGAGGATCTCATATTGAATGCTCAGCCCCCGCCTCCTTCCTCATCCATCAGGCCATTGGCGATGCATGCCGCTCGATATTGATGCAGATCATCAAAACGTTGCATTCGATAGCGGCGACTGCCATGTTGGGCGGAGCGATGCGCCGCCTCGACGAAAACTTGCGCATCGAGCACCTCGTTCTGCGTTACTACAAAGGACGCGCCCGTTTCGATGTCGGCGCGGAATTGTTGGTGCGCACGGCGATAAGCGGCGTCGAAGCGCGGCAGGAACTCTGGATAGTCACCCTTCAGATAGGTCATCTCGAAAGTCTTTGATTCAGGGTGCAGCGTCCCGTCGCTCTGCCAGAGTTCGACATGAATAGGCCCCGGATAGCCGGCGAAACGTCCGGTGTGAATGGTGCCACGCGTGCCGATGATGTAGGTCTCGTTGTTGTAGCCAGATGCGTGGGTGCGACTGAGATCGAGGCGTCCGAGCACGTTCGACGCCGTGGTGAAGGTGACAAAGGCGGTGTCGCCGCCTTCATCGATCGGGCTGTTGTAGCCTTTTGTGCGGTGCACGCTCGCCCACACCTCATTGGGAAACTCGTCGAGCAGGAAGATCGCCTCGTCGGCGACGTGGATGCCCATGTCGATGATCAATCCGCGGCTGCTGTAGGTGGGCGGCGGCGGATACTGGTCGCGCAAAATGCAGCGGATTTCGCGAACATCGCCGATTAGCCCCGCCTGGATCAACTGCTTCGTGTGTAGCAGCGCCGGGTCGTAGCGACGCTGCAAGCCGATCTGAATCTGGCGCGGATCGCGGCCAATCGCCTCGACAAAGGCGAACGCCTCGCTCAGGTCGTCGGTGAGCGGCTTTTCCAGGTAGATTGGGATGTGCGCCTGCACGAACGGCAGCGCGTGGCGGGCATGATCCTTCGTGTGCGAGGCGATAATCATGGCGTCGATCTTGCCAGCCAGCGCCTGCGCCATCGCCGCCGCATCGTTGAATGTCTGCACCGACGGCAAGCCAAGCTCGCGCTGCGCCGCATCGACCGCCGCCTGTACATCGTCGCCGATGGCGACGATCTGCTGTCCCTGCTCCTGCACGATCGCGGCGTGCACCTTGCCGATGCGCCCCACGCCATAGACGCCATACCGAAACACGTTGCTCATGTTGTGCTCTTTTCAATCTGGCTACAAGCTGGCTACAAGCCAATGGTGCGCAGAAAAGCTCGATTGCGCGCGGCGCTCGCTTTGGGGCTGCCCATGCCCGGCAGCACGTCCTGCTCGACCGTGATGTAGCCCTGGTAGTTGTGCGCCTTCAGCCAGCCCAGCACTGCCGCAAAGTCGACGCACCCTTGCCCCAGCTCGCAAAAGATGCCATGTCGGATTGCCGTAAAGTAGTCCCATCCTTCGGCGCACGCCTGGATGCGCACTGTCTCGCTGCAATCCTTGAAGTGGACATACCAGATGCGGTCGGCGAACGCATCGAGCGCCGCAGCAATGCCAGTGCAGCCGCCATTGCCGTAGGCATAGTGACCGGTGTCGAAGACGAGACCAAGATACGCCGGGTCGGTGAGCGCCAGCAACCGCTCGATCTCGGCGTGCGTTTCCACAAAACCGGCGCAATGATGATGAAAGACCGTGCGTAATCCCGTCTCGGCGTAGACAGCCTGCGCAATGCGGTCGGCGCCGCGGCTGAAGGTCTCCCATTCATCGTCGCTCAGACCCATCTCCGGCGTAATGCGGCCTGCGTTCTGCGTGCGCACCGGCGTAGCGCCGTTGTCGTCCGCCAGCACAATGAAAGGCGCATTGGTTTGCTGCGTCAGACGGACGGTTTCAGCCAGCAATCGCGCCGTGCGCAACGCTGCAGCGACGCCCGCTTCATGCGCGCTGGCGTTGCGCAGCGCCACCGGCACAAAGGCGCCGTTCATGGCAAGTTGACGCTGGGTCATCGCTGCCGCCAGATCCACCGGCGTTGTCGGCATAAAGCCCCAGTCGCCCAATTCTGTGCCGGTGTAACCGGTGGCAACCAACTCATCGAGCATGGTTTGATAGTCGATGGTCTGGCTGCCGATGTTCTCAAACTCCAGCGTGCCCCACGAACAGGGCGCGTTGCCAACTTTGATTTCGCTGTTTGTCATAGGATTTTTCTCTGCCCCAAGGAGGTTCGCGCGCGAATCTCCAATCTCTACTCTCAACTCTCAAGTCACCCAAGACCGACTATCGTCATTTGCGTCGATACATCTCCGCCATTGCCGGAATGTCCACGTCCACCGGCTGCCCCGATTTGGCGGAGGCAATGCAGGCGTCAGCCACCAACAACGACACAAAGCCGTCCCACGCCGAGGGGCCGGTTGCAACGCCAGCCTGGAGAGAATGCACCCACGCCCGCACCTCATGGATATACGCAACCTCAAAACGCTGCAACCAATCCTCCTCCACCCACTGCCCACGCTGGTTGTTCGCCCGCACCACGGCGCTTTGCAGCGAGCTGGTTTCGACTGAGCCGCGTTCGCCGGTCAGTTTGACATCCACTTCGTAACCGTAGCCAGCCTCAACGTTGCACTCGATGTGACCCACTGCGCCACTGCGAAAATGAAGCTGAATCAACACCAGGCGCGCCGTATCAAGGTGGTCGGCGCGGTAGGGTGCGTAGCTGGTGTAAACGCGCACCACCTCGTCCCCCATCATCCAGCGCGCCGAGTGCAAATCGTGCACTGCGGAGTTGACGATCACATCTTCGATGGTGCGCGGCGTAAGCGAGCCAGCATTGACATGCACCCCGCCAAAGGCGAGCGCCTTGCCCAACGCGCCGCTGTCGATCATCTGTTTGACTTTGAGATGCGCCGGGTCGTACTCGCGCATCAAGCCGACCTGGATGAGCCGCCGCCCTCCTGCAACCTCAGCATCCACCAGGCGCTTTGCCTCCGCTGCGCTCTGCGCCAGCGGCTTCTCACACAGGACTGGCTTGCCTGCGTCCAGACACGCCTGCGTGAGCGATGCGTGAAAGCGATCCGGCGCAGCGATCAGCACGGCTTCAACATCCGGGTGATGGATTAGATCAAACCCATCGGTGAACGTGTGGTCGGCGCCACACATCGCCGCCACATACGCGGTGCGCTCCGCATCGACATCGGACAGCGCCACGACGCGCGCTGCGCCAACTTCCTGGGTCAGGTTGCGCGCATGACGTTCACCCATCCCACCGACGCCGATGACGCCAATTTGTATCTGTTTCAATTGACTGCTCTGCTTTCATTTTGGCGCCAACCTGCCCTGACCAGCCTTCTCAAAAGCCGTCCCGTGCAAATCAGCGCGATGGTTACACCTGCTCCCAGCCACCGCTCGACCAGGAGCGAATCATTGCCTGTTGGACGCGGGCGACGGCGGCGGCGGCGGCAAAGCCTGGCTCGCCCTGTTTGCCTGTCGTCACTGCCTGAAGAAAATTATACGCCTCGATTGCTTTCAGGTCGTCGTAGCCAAGCCCAGTGCCCCACCCTGGGTTGAAGTGGCCGTGATAGGGGTGCGCAGGTCCACTCAGCAGCGTGGTGTAGCCGTCTTCCGCCGGGTTGGCATCGTTGCGCCACTGGAGCTGCAGCTCGTTCATGCGCTCAAAGCTCCATTTGATCGCGCCTTTTGCACCATGAATCTCAAAGGACATGTCACACTTGGCGCCATTGATCACGCGGCACGCTTCCAGATAGCCGTGCGCGCCGTTGGCGAAGCGCACCAGCGCGCTGACAAAATCCTCGTTCGTCACCTCGCCTTTGGGACCTTCAGCGCCGCCCACGTCATAATGCGTTCCGACGCCTGGCTGTGGGATAGGCCGTTCACGGATGAAGATCTCGCGGTCGCTGGTGAGCGACGCAATCGGCCCGGCGAGCATGTGCGCCATGTCGATGACGTGCGACATCAGATCGCCGAGCGTGCCTAATCCCTGCGCCTCATCAAAGCGCCAGGAAAGAAAGCCATTTGGATTGCTGGCATAGCCGTTGAGAAAGCGGCCATGATAGTGCGTGATGCGACCTAGCTTGCCTTCCTGAAGCAGTCGCTGCGCATATTGCACGACCGGCGCCCAGCGGTAGTTGAAACCGACAAAGGTGATCACACCCGCTGCACGCGCAGCTTCATCGCTGAGCAGCGTCTCCTCAGGGAAGCGTCCGACCGGTTTCTCGCAGAGAATGTGCTTGCCGGCTGCTGCGGCCGCCCGATTGATCTCCAGGTGCATCCCGTTCGGTGCAGTCACGCTGACCGCCTGCACCGCCGGGTCGGCGATCACCTCACGCCAGTCGATGGTGTAGCGCTCAAAGCCGAATCGCTCCTGCGCATTGCGAGCGCGCGCCTCCACCGGGTCGGCGCAGATGATGAGTCGAGGCTGAATCTTACTGGCGGGAAATCGATCGGGGATGGAGCGATAGGAGCGGCTGTGCGCCTCGCCCATCCACCCCATCCCGATCACGCCGATGCCGATTGTTTGGGACATAGTCGTATGCACCGTGCTCTTGTCATGGATAGATGTCGCCATTCGGCTTCATTGCCCCGCGCAGATGCGCGCCTTCCATCATGGCGCCATCCAGTTGAGCGTCGAAGAAGTTGGCATTGGTGAAATTGGCGTTGCTCAGGTTGGCAGCGCGCAGATCGGCGCCTTTGAAGATCGCTTTGAGGGCATTGGCGTCGCCGAGATCGGCGCGCTGCAAGATCGATTCGACAAAATGGGCGTTGCGCAGATTGGCGTCGACCAATAGCGCTTCTGTCAGGTCTGCGCGATTGATGGTGGCATCGCGCAGGTTGGCGCCAGAAAGATTGGCGCGTACAAGTCTGGCGCCGGTCAAATTAGCGCCGACCAGACTGGCGCCGGTCAAGTCCGCGCCTTCAAGGTCGGCGTTGGTAAGATTGGCGCGCTCAAGGTTGGCGCCGCCCAAATTGGCGCGTTGCAAATTGGCGGCGCTCAAGTCAGCATCGACGAGATGCGCCCCACGCAGATGCGCGGCGCTAAGATCGCAGCCGGAAAGCCAGAGCGGACCACCGCGTCGATTGAGCAGGTCGTAGATTTGCCAGGCTGTCAGTTCTGCCATGTCGCTTGTCTATCCTTCCTTGAGCGGCGAACCTTCTTTTTCAAACAACTCCTCCGCTTCCTCCAGCGCCTCGACCAGTTGCTCATCGATTCGGGCGGCAGCGGCGTCGCGGCGGGCGAACTCGCTCAACTCGTGGCTCAGTGCGTCCAGCTCATCGGCGCCCGACATCATGCGCACCATCTCCTCGCGGCTCAACTCATCTTTGGTGAAGGTGCCGAAAGTGCGCCCACGCTTCAAAATGGTGAAGCGGTCGCCGACGGCGTAGGCATGGTGCGGGTTGTGGGTGATGAAGATGACGCCCAGCCCGCGCGCGCGCGCCTGCGCAATGTAGCGCAGCACCACGCCAGCCTGTTTGACGCCCAGCGCCGCGGTCGGTTCGTCGAGGATCAACACCTTGGCGCCGAAATAGACGGCGCGCGCAATCGCCACGGACTGGCGCTCGCCGCCGGAGAGGGTGCCGACCGGCTGCGACGGGTCACGAATATCGATGCCCATCTTCGCCATCTCGCTGCGCGCGGTCTGGCTGGCGAAATTGATGTCGAAGCGGCGGAACGGTCCCCAGCCTTTGGTCGGCTCCGAGCCGAGGAAGAAGTTGCGCGTGATGCTCATCAGCGGGATCATCGCCAGGTCCTGGTAGACAGTGGCGATGCCATGATCGAGTGCATCGCGCGGAGAATTGAAGTCGACCGGTTTTCCCTCGACCAGATACTCACCCTGGCTGGGTTTATGGACACCCGACAGGATTTTGATGAGCGTCGACTTGCCAGCGCCGTTGTCGCCAAGCAGACACATGACTTCGCTTTCGTTGACGGTCATCGAAACATCGTTGAGAGCAATGACGCTGCCGAAGTATTTGGAGATATTGCGCACTTCCAATAAAGGTGTGGTAGCCATCGGTTAGCGCCTCGCTTTCTCCGCCCGGTCGCGGATGAAGTTGTTGACCAACACGGCGACGATCAACATTGCCCCCAGGAACACCTGGAACCAGTCGGCGTCGATGCCTGCGTAGACGATGCCCTGGCGCACCATGCCAAAAATGAGGGCGCCAAGCGCTGCGCCGATCGCCGAACCGTAGCCGCCCGTCAACAGGTTGCCGCCGATCACGGCTGCAATAATGGCGATAAACTCCTGTTGTGTGCCACGCAGCGTGTCTGCGGATTTGACGACCGTGAGCTGGATCGTCGCCACCAGCCAGGCGGCTGTCGCCGTCGCCATAAAAAGCGTGATCTTGACGCGATTCACGGGCACGCCGACGTTGCGCGCGGCGTCGGCGTTGCCGCCTGCGCTGAAAATCCAGTTGCCAAACCGCGTGCGCATCAGCACCCATGTCGCCAGCGCCGTGATCGCAATCCACCAGACAATCGAGATCGGAAAGTTAGCGCCGCCGATCGGGATCGAACCGCCGAAAAGCAGACGCAGAACATCGTAGCCAGGGAGTTGGTCAAGGCTGCCGATCTGCGTGCGCCCGGTGAAGATGCGCGTCAAGGCGATCGTCAGACCGCGCAGAATAAAAAGGCTGCCCAGGGTGATGATAAACGACGGCAGTTTGGTGCGAATGACCATCGTGCCGTTGATGAACCCGACCAACAAGGCGACAACCAGTGCAATCAACGCCGCCAGCCAGAGCGGGACGCCAAATACAGAGCTAAGCACGGCGATGGTGGCGCCCGCCGCGCCGATCATCGACCCGATCGACAGGTCAAATTCGCCGCCGATCATCAGCAGGGCAATGGCGGCTGCCAGGATGCCCAGATAGGAGGAGACTTCCAGATAGGAAGCCGTGCCTTGCAGCGTGAGAAAGCCGCGGTTGCCGGCCAGGAATGCAAAGATCAGCCAGACCAGGAGCGCGCCGCCTAGCGCTCCCAGTTCCGGCCTTGTCAGCAGGCGCTTAAGCAGTCCAGCTTGCACTATCCGCTCGTCGCTTTGCTTGGGGAGCGTGCTACTTGTCATGTCAGGTTCTCTCCGTGAAAGTGTGATTGAGAGATTAAGAGATTGGAGATTGGAGATTGGAGATTTGGAGTTCGGTGCAGTTGCTGTCGCGCACGGGATAACTCCCATCGTGAAGGCGCAACTCGCTCCAGAAATCTCGCAATTGCTCAATCACCTAATCTCCAATCTCCTAATCTCCAACTTACCGCGTGCCTGCCGCCGCCAGATCGATGACCTGCGCTGCATTCTCCTGCGTCACAAAGCCTGGCCCTGTCATCAGCACCGGGTTGGCAATCGTGTTCAGGTTCTCCTTGAAGAGCGTCAGCATGACAATCGGCATGTAGCCCTGGACATACTGCTGCTGGTCAATGGCGAAGAGCATCTGACCGTCGCGCACCGCTGCCAGCACTTCCGGGCTGAGATCGAAGGTCGCCAGCTTGATCTCGCCCATCTTGCCCATCGCTTCCAGCGCCGCCATCGCCGGTGCGGCGCCGGTCGGGCCAAGCGTCAGGATGCTGTCGACATCGGGGTCGCCCTGCAAGGCGGCCGAGATGCGTTGTTGCGCCTCGACTGGGTCCGCCAACTCGACAGCCAGCACCGAGACGCTGGCGCCTGCCGCTGACATCGCATCGGTGAAGCCCTGACAGCGCAGATCAAGCGCCACATTGCCGACTTCCTGGTTTACGCAGATCGCTTTCCTGGCGCCCGCCGCCGCCATACGCTCGCCACCGCCAAAACCCGCCTCATACTCCGTCTGACCGACATGATTCAGGATGCCGAGTTCCTTGGCGACATCGCTGCCCGAGTTCATCGAGATCACCGGAATGCCCGCCGCCACCGCCGCGCGGATGCTGTCGCCCAGGGCGTCGGCGTCAGGGATCGAAACGACCAGACCATCGGGGCGACTGGCAACCGCTGCATCGATGAGCTGCTTCATAGCGACCATGTCGAAAGTCTGCGGCGCCTGATACTCGACCGTGACGCGCATATCACGCGCCGCCGCATCGACGCCGTTTTTCACAACCGACCAGAAAGGATCGGCGGCCTGACCGTGGCTAACCACGACAAAGCGGTAGGGGCGCATGTCCGCGGCCGCGGGCGCCGATTCCTGTGTCGCCGCAGTAGGCGCTGGCGGCGCTGCACACGCCACGATGATCAGGGCTACGAGCACCATCAAGGTGAGCGCAGCGGTGAAAAGCTTTGGTTGTTTCATGGTGGATTCTCCTTGTGATGGTTGAAAAGAAAGAAAACCGTTATTGACAATGAGCCTGACGGCTCATGATCAACCTTTAGCGAAGATTGGAGAGTAGAGATTGGAGATTGTTATAGGCGCAACGCCAATCTCCAATCTCTACTCTCCAATCTCTAGCCTCAAAACTTCCGCTCCCACGACCCTAACCAACGTTCGACCACAACCTTGGTCTGCGTGAAGAACTCTACGGCGTGCTTGCCCTGCGCGTGCAGCGTGCCGAAGAAGCTGTTCTTCCAACCACTGAACGGGAAGAAAGCCATGGGCGCGGCCACGCCGATGTTGATGCCGATGTTGCCGGCGTCGGCTTCGTAGCGGAACTGGCGCGCGGCTGCACCGCTGCTGGTGAAGATGCACGCCATGTTGCCATACTCGCCAGCATTGACCAGCGCAATCGCCTCTTCGACCGTGTTGACGCGCATCACGCCCAACACTGGCCCAAAGATTTCGGTTTTGGCGATCGTGCTCCCCACCGGCACGTCGGCAATGATCGTGGGTTTTAGAAAATAGCCGTCGCCAAGACCAGGGTTGCGTCCGTCGAGCACCATTTCGGCGCCTTCATCCAACCCTTTCTGAATCAAACCCTCAATGCGCGCTTTGCTCTGCGGCGTGATCACCGGCCCCATCTGCACGCCTTGCTGCAGGCCGTTGCCGACGACAAGGTTGCTCGCTGCTTCCGCCAGGGCGGGCACAAAGGTCTGTTCGGCGCCGGCCACCGTCACCGCCAGCGACGCGGCCAGACAGCGCTGCCCGGCGTTGCCAAAGGCGCTGTCGGTGACGATGCGCGTCGTCAGGCTCACGTCGGCGTCGGGCAGGATGATGAGCGGATTCTTGGCGCCGCCCTGCGCCTGCACACGCTTGCCGTTGGCGGACGCGCGCGCATAGATGTGCCGCGCCACCGGCGTCGAACCCACAAAGGTCACGGCGGAAATGGCAGGGTGATCGAGGATAGCGTTGACTGTATCGGCGCCGCCGTTGACCAGATTGACCACCCCTTTGGGCAGATCGAGCTGTTCAAGCAGATGGAAGACCTTCTGCATGGTGATCGGGCAGCGCTCCGACGGCTTTACGATGACCGTGTTGCCGCAGGCAATAGCGTACGGTAGATACCAGAATGGGATCATGCCGGGGAAGTTGAAGGGGCAGATAATGGCGGCCACGCCCACCGGCTGGCGGATCATGTATTCATCGACGCCGCGCGCCACGTCCTCGGCGAAGTCCCCCATCATCATCGTGGGGATGCCGCACGCCACTTCCACATTCTCGATGGCGCGACGCATCTCGCCGCGCGCGTCGTCGAGCACCTTGCCGTTCTCGATGGTGATCGAGCGCGCCAGGTTCTCGAAGTTCTCCTCCATCAGCGCCTTGAGCTTGAAGAGATACTGAATGCGCGCCGTCGCCGGCGTGCGCCGCCAGGCTGGAAACGCCGCCAGCGCCAGCCGCGCCGCCTCGTCCACCTCCTCCACCGGCGATAGTGGCACGGTGGCAATCACCTCGTTCGTGGCCGGATTGGGCACATTCAGGTAGGTCGCCGCCTGCGACTCACGCCATTCGCCGTTTACATAGTTCAATAATTTCTCAGCCATTTCCTTCTCTCCAAATGATCGTAGGGGCGGTTCTCAACCGCCCGTGTTCGCCAATCCAACACCTTCCCTGGTTGACCGTGGCCCGGCGGCTGTGAGCCGCCGCTACAGTGAACCGGCGGCTGCGAGCCGCCGCTACATCACAATTCACCCTTCACCATTCACAATTCCAATCACTCCAGGAAGTAGCGCTCCTTCGCCCGCATTTCTTCATACTCTTCCCGAGCTGCGCGCACCGACTCTAGCTCGCTCACCTCTGGCACGGGCACGTCCCACCAACTCTCATAGCCGGGGACGCCATACAGCCGGTCGTTCTTGATGACGATGACGGTGGTGCGGTCGACGGCTTTAGCAGCTTTGATCGCCGCCACATAGTCATCGCGCGTCACGCACTCGATGACGTTGGCGCCCAGGCTGCGCGCGTTCATGGCATAGTCGATTTGAAGCGGCTTGACCGCATCGCCCGCCGAATCGCCAACGAGCACGCCGCCTTTTGGCTCGATGAAACGCGTGCCAAAACCATCCAACCCCAACGAGCGGCTGAGCGAACCGATGCTCTTGAAGCCGCTGTTGTCCCACAGCAGCACGATCAGCTTGACGCCAAGCTGCACCGCCGTGACCAGCTCCGACGAAAGCATCAACCAGGTGCCGTCGCCGATGATCACAAAGACCTCGCGCTCCGGCGCCGCCAGCTTGGCGCCCAGCCCGCCGGCGATCTCATAGCCCATGCACGAGTAGCCATATTCCAGATGGAAATTCTTGGGATGCGTCGCCCGCCACAGCTTGTGCAGGTCGCCGGGCATGGAGCCAGCCGCGTTGAGCAGGATTGCATCCGGCCCCGCCAGCTCGTTGATCACGCCGATCAGCTCACCCTGGCTGGGCAACGGGCTGAGGCGGATATCGAAGATGCGCTGCACTTCGGCGTCCCAGGCATCGTGCAGGCGTTTGGCTTCGGCGCGATAGGCGGGATCAACTGCGTAGCCCGCCAGCAGATCGCCCAATTCCGCCAGCGTCTCGCGTGCGTCGCCCACCACCGCCAGGCCGTGATGTTTGCCGGCGTCAAACTCGGTGACGTTGATGTTGATAAAGCGCACCTCTGGATTCTGCCAGGCCGTCTTAGAGGCGGTTGTGAAATCGCTGTAGCGCGTGCCGATGCCGATCACCAGGTCGGCGTCTTTGGCGATGCGGTTGGCGGCCAGCGCACCTGTTGCACCGATCGCGCCCAGGTTCAGTGGGTGCTCCCAGCGCAGGCTGCCTTTGCCTGCCATCGTCTCGCCGACGGGGATGCCGGTGGCGTCCACGAACGCACACAGCGTCTCGGTGGCGTCCGCGTAGATTACACCGCCGCCCGCCACGATCATCGGCTTTTTGGCGGCGCGGATCATTTCGGCGGCGCGCTGCAAAGTCGCACGGTCGGCGCGGTTGCGCATGATATGCCAGACGCGCTTGCGGAAGAAAGCGATCGGGTAATCGTAAGCTTCGGTCTGCACATCCTGCGGCAGCGCCAGCGTCACCGCGCCTGTTTCGCTGGGGCTGGTGAGCACACGCATCGCCTCCGGCAGCGCGGTCAATAGTTGGTCGGGGCGGTTAATGCGATCCCAGTAACGGCTCACCGGCTTGAAGCAGTCGTTGACCGAAATGTCCTGGCTGTGTTCGGATTCGAGCTGCTGGAGCACGGGCGCGACGTTGCGGCGAGCGAAGATGTCGCCCGGCAGGATCAAGACCGGCAGCCGGTTGATCGTCGCCGTGGCCGCACCGGTGATCATGTTGGTCGCGCCTGGACCAATCGAGGAAAGACAGGCAAAGGTCTGCAGGCGGTTCTTGACCTTGGCGTAGGCGGTGGCGGCGTGGACGGCGCCTTGCTCATTGCGCACCTGATAGTAAGGGAAGTCAGGGTTGCTCAGCAGCGCCTCGCCCACGCCGGCGACGCAGCCGTGGCCGAAGATGCCAAAGCAGCCTGCAAAGAAGGGCGTCTCGACGCCATCCTTTTCTACGTATTGGTTTTTGAGAAATCGAATCAATGCCTGCGCCATTGTCAGGCGCACCGTCGCTGAAGTTGTCACGTGTTCCTGCTCCTTGTGTGAGAAGCGAATTTGATGTGGTAGGGTGTCAGGGTTTTCGAGTTGTCATTTTTCACAACCTGATTTCTCCACAACCTGAACACCCCACCAACCCTACAATCCAACCACCCCAAGTCTGTCTTTCACCACCCGCCGCGCCCTGCCACGAACGCCTCCACCTCCGCCAGCGTCGGCGTGAAGTTGGCGCAGCCATGTTTGGTCACCACGATGGCGCCGCAGGCATTGGCAAGCCGCACGGTTCTATACCAATCCCACCCTTGCACGCACCCATAGATGACGCCGGATGCAAAGGCGTCGCCCGCGCCCAGGATGGTGAAGACTTCGACCGGAAAACCGGGCACATCGAAGTGCTCGACTGCGCCCGATGGCTGCACGAGATGCACGCGTGCACCCGCCGCCCCGCGCTTCTGCAACAGCACCTGTGGCCCCAATGTCAACAGCGTGGCGATCCCCGTTTCTACATCGCCGGCCACGCGCGCATCGGAAACCTGTGAGTGCGTCAACTCAATCTGGCCGGCCTCGCTGAGCATGGCGGCGTTGATCTCATCCTCGGTGCCCAACACAATATCGACAAGCCGCAGCAATGTACGCATGTTGATGGCGTAGCTGCGCGGGTCGCGCCACTGGTCGGGGCGAAAATCTAGATCGAGCGCCACCGTTGCGCCAGCGTTCCGTGCGGTCTCGGCGGCGTAGAGCGTGGCGCTGCGGCTCGGCTCCTGGCTCAGGTTAGTGCCAGCGATTAACAACACCTTGCAATCATTGATCGGCGACGCGCGCACATCATCGATAGTCAGCTCGTTGTCGGCGCAGTTGTCCCGGTAATAGGTGAGCGGGAAGCGATCCGGCCCCTCGATGCCAAGCAACACGGCGCTGGTGCGATGCCCCAGCTTACGCGGGATGTACTCCGTCGCCACGCGCTCTTTGTTCAGAAAATGCACGATAAAATCGCCCACTCGATCCGGCCCAACCGCCGTCAGCAACGCGGTGCGCAAGCCCAGCCGCTGCGCGCCGACCGCGATGTTGGTCGGGCATCCACCTACGTAGGCGGCGAAACTCTTGATCTCGACAAAGGGCACGCCGATATCATTGGCGTACAGGTCAATGCCAGAACGCCCCATGCTCAGCAGATCGTATGCTTTGGGTTGCGACGCACTTGTTGTTGCCATCGTCTTCGAGCTGCCCTGTCAATAGAACGCAGATGACGCAAATTATGCGGAGCGGCGTGGATGTGGGATGCAATTGGGTCTATACCTTTCCGAAAGGCTCGGAGCTTCCGGGAAGATTATGACAACAAATCAGCGCGAATCCGCTCGATCCGTTTCATCCGCATTCCATTTCTTATTTCCTTACGGCAAAATCTGCCCGGCGTCCACCGGATAGATCGGCACGCGCGGGTCGAGGCTCTGGTACGAACCCTTGACCCAGGCGAACTCCGGGTCATCGACAGCGGCCAGGCTTTGCGCACTGCCCGCAAGCACATTCAGGTAATAGGTGGTGTATCCCACCGGGCTGGAGACGGGGTGATAGCCCTCCGGGATCAACACCACGTCATTGTTGCGGGCGATCACCACGGCGTCGATCGGATAGCCAGCTTTCTGAAGCGGCGAGTCGGCGTCGGTGTAGACGCGCTGGAGCGCATAGCCTTCGGGCCGATCGATCTTGTAGTAGTAGATCTCATCCAGGTCGGCCTGCACCAGTTTTCCGGCGGCGTCCACCACGTGCACATCGTGCTTATGCGGCGGATAGCTCGACCAGTTGCCGCCCGGCGTATAGACTTCGACCACCACCAGTCGCGCACATGGGAATCCTGGCGGCATAATCTGATTGATCTGCCGCGTGGCGTGGTCGCCGCCGCGAATCTCGACTTTCACGTTGGCTGGCGGCACCAACACAGGCGCATGGTCTGCTTCCGACGCCACCCACGTAACGGCAAACTCACAGTCGGTGACAGCGCTCACGGTGAGGTCAGTGTGCGGCGGCAGGTAGAGCGCATGGGGCAGCCCGACAAAGACGTTGGCGCGCCCACCCACGCCCTGCCACGCGCCCCGATTCGACGTCACATCGACCACGCCGCCGAGCAGCACAATTGCAAGCTCATTGCCGCTGCTCTGGAATGACCAGGATTTGCCCGCCGCCAACCGCCGCGCCTGGAAGTTGATCGTTTCCCAGCCTGCATTCTCTGGCGTCGCCTCAACGATGACATCCGGATCAGGAGCGTTGCCAGGATGAATAACAAGATTTTGTGCGGTGTATTGTTTCATCGTAGAAAAATTCACAGAATAGAGACTGGAAATTGGAGATTGAAGATTGAAGACGGGAGATTGTGCAATTGACAGTGTGCGTTCCAAATACGAGACTGCCCCTCAATCTCCAATCTCCAATCTCTTAATCTCCCAATCGCTTAAACTCTCAATCCTCTATTTCACATCCGGATTCGGCAACATAAAGTCGCGCACCACGCCCATCAGATCGTGTACGGCGGCAATGAAGGTGCGCAGCGTGCGAACAGTGGCGCCGTAGCCATCGAACTCGGCGACGCTCATGCCGTCGGGGTCGTAGGCGCGACGGAAATCGGGAATCTTGCGGTAGAGTTCATCGACAATGCGCGGCTCCACCGGATTCTGCATCCGTTCGATGACGGGAATGTCGGAGGCGTTGATCTTAAGCTGCCACTCGTAGGGAATCGTGAGCACGATGTCGCCGCCGATCAGCTCCGCCCAATGGCCGAGATGCCGATACGCCGCCGCCAACAACCGTGTGCGATAGCCGCGCTCCTGCCAGATGCGATATGCGTTCTTGAAAACGGCGATGCCCGCCCAGTCCAACGCCGCCGGGTCGATGTCGATCTCCTCTTTTTTGGCGACAACCTTCATCCAGTCGTCGGTGCGACCGATCATGATCGTGCAGACCGGGCGCATGTTGCTGACATCCTTGCCTTCAGCCGCGCGGCGGTTCAGGCCGCGTTCAACAGCTTCGGCGACGGCCAACGCCTGCGGCACGGTGAAGCTGACCGTGGCGTTAACGTTGACGCCGTGATAGGTGGACTCCTCAATCGCCATCACGCCAGCGCGAGTGACGGGCATCTTCACCTGCATATTAGGCGCCAGCGTGTTGAAATGACGCGCCTGAGTCACAATTGCCTCGCAGTCGCGATAGAACATCGGGTTGGTCTGGATCGAAAGGCGTCCTTTGTGTCCGTTGCACCGCTCAAAGATCGGATGCAACAGGCCGGCGCCATGCACAGCCATCTCTTCGATCAACTTCCAGGCCACATCCCCTTCTGACCAGGTGGGGTTGTCAGCGATAAGGGCGTGGATCCGCTCCTCCCACAGGTGCATCTCTTTATTGAGCACGTTGAGGACAATGTTGGGGTTGGTGGTGGCGCCAACGGCGCCATGACCGATGGCGTAGGTCAGCTCCTCGACTGAACACGAATCGTTCCAGTAATCCGTCGGGGTGGAGGTCACCGTTTGCAATAACGGGCTTGACATGTCTTGGGTCTCCTCAAAAACGCACGCGTCGAATCAACGCTCCATAGCGCCTGCCGATGCCTTACGAAACAATAGATGCAATTTAGCGCATCGTTCGATTACCCAGGGATAAATTGAAATGAATTTATGCACACGTGTGCATATCGGGCACTAGATTAGCACAGCCAGCGACGCTTGTCAAGACCCAAATTGACAAAAATGGTATACTGAACCAGGCTGACTGATAGCCAGAGCCTATCGCCTGCAACCGACTGAGGAGAATAGTTAGAATGAATGAAATCAATGGCGCGACCCACCGCGTTGTTGCGATGGACGACACATCTTATATGTTGGAGACTTCGCCTGTCGACGGTTCGATGCGGTTAGTCGTGCGTGGAAACAGTGAGGGGTTCAGCGGAGAACATCTGGGGGGAGCGTTGATCTGCGCGCCGAGTGCAGAAAACGCCCGCACCCTGCAAGCGCGGTTGCCCTGGCTCAAACCTCAGCCACTCGGAGCGCGTCTTTCTTTCGGCTTCGGCGATCGCATCGGACTGGCGACGCCTGGACACATCGCCGCGCTGCGCGCCGCCGACCCGGCTGGCCGCATTGCGCCGATCTTTGCACAGCAGTCGGTGCGCGAAAACGAGCGGTTGCAGCGCACGCCCGCCGAAGTGATGGTCGCCGCCATCTGGAGCGTTTTCGCCGAGGATTGGCGCGCGCCGTGGGGTGCCGACGCCGACCATGTCAAGGAGCCAGCGCACGTGGCGCCTTTTGTGGCGGCTGGCTACACCTTCTTCACCGTCGATCCGAGCGACCACGTCGACAACGCCGCGCAGAGCGACGATCTGGCGACGCTGCGCGCCAAATGCGACATGCTGCCATGGAATTTGCTGGAGACAAACTACGCCGCGCTGCACGCCGCCTATTGTCGTCGCGCCATCGAACTCGACGGGCTGAGGCTCCAGTTCAGCGAAGAGACGTTGCTGCGTGCGCTTGCCAAATATGGTCGCGCCCTTGCCCACACGCTCACGATCACGGCGACGCTGCGCGCGGCGTTTGGCGGCGCTCCCTTCGACCTGGAAATGTCGGTGGACGAGACCGACACGCCGACTTCGGTGCACGAACATTATTTCATCGCCAACGAGCTGCTGCAACGCGGCGCGCCTGTAGTCAGCCTGGCGCCGCGCTTTGTGGGCAAGTTCCAGAAAGGCGTCGATTACATGGGCGACCTGGCTGTCTTCGAGGCGGAGTTGGCGCAGCATGTCGCTGTGTTGCGTCACTTCGACCGCTATAAGCTCAGCATTCACACCGGCTCAGACAAATTCAGCATCTACCCGATCATTGCCCGCCATGCCGGCGCGCGCGTCCATGTCAAGACCGCCGGCACCAGCTATCTGGAGGCGCTGCGCATCGCCGCCCTGCGCGATCCGGCGTTATTCCGTCAGATTCTGGAAACGGGGCGCACACACTACGAGCACGACAAGAAAACCTACTATCTTGACTGCCGACCCGAAAACGTGCCGCCGGCCGCCGCACTCAACGACGCTGACCTGCCCGCCCTGCTCGACCAGTTCGATGCCCGTCAGTTGCTGCATGTCACCTTTGGCTCGATTCTGACGATGCACGGCTCGGCGCTGAGATCGCTGCTTCAGGCGCACCCAGACGACTATTGCAATGCCTTGCGCCAGCACTTTGCGCGTCATTGTGCGCCGTTCGTACACCATGCGGATGCGTTCGTCCAATAGTCCGCAAAGTTGTGCGGAACTGGAGCGATTGCCGTAGTCATTGTATGATGGAGAACGCGTATTGCGGGGCGCGCGGGTTGTGGCGCGCCCCATCGTCGATGGTTTTTTGGTCAGACAATGGTCGTCATTTTTCAGATTGTTGCAACCTATGCGCCGTACATTTATCTCTTTTGCGGGCTGGCGGCGCTTTATCAACTGTATCGACTCTGGCAAGTGCGCAGCGAACGTCGTCAGGCGATTTTTTCGCTGGAGCGCGAGCGCGCTGTGCGCGATCTCAGCAGTATCTTCACCGTCGCAATGATCTTGTTGGCGCTGATGGGCTTCACCTATTTTGCCAGCCGCACCATCCCGCAAGCGATCGTGGCGGCGCCAGCGGCGGAGCCAACGCTGCCGCCGCAATTTGCGCTGGTGATCACGCCCACCAATACCCCGCTGCCGGTGACGCCAACCGACACGCCCACCCCAACAATCACGCCCACGCCAGAGCCGCCTACGCCGGACGCCGCCGCTGCTGCCCTGACCCAGCAGGCACTCCCAGAGGCGACGCCGACGCCAACGCCAGAGCCTGAAGCGCCTGCTGCGCAAGCTGGCGCACCGCCCGTCTGTCCTGATCAGCGTGCGATCATCTCATCGCCAGGGAACGGCGCCAGCGTCAGCGGCGTTTTCACCATCGTTGGCACCGCCAGACATGAGCAATTCAGCTATTACAAAGTGGAGTTTGCACCGGGCGCCAATGTTGACCAGGGCTTCACCTATCTGGCGGATGGTCGCGGTGAGGTCTTTGGCGGTGTGCTGGCAAGTGTGAACTCGCGCGGGTTCGCCAACGGCCCGTGGACGTTTCAGTTGACTGTCGTCGACCAAACCGGCAACTTTCCTGACCCATGCCGCGTCACGCTCTATATTGCCAATTGATTGAGGTGACGGCAGACCATGATCGCAAATTACCGTGCAAAGACTGACTAATTCTCTACAAAATCTTTCACCAGCGCAACGCAAACAATTGCGCTGGATTGCTGCTGCGCTGGTTGCGCTGCTGCTGGTGATTTTTATTGCTGTGATTGCCTTTCAACTGGGGCGGTCAAGCGGGCTGTCGCGCGCACAGGAAGCCGCAGCAACCGCCGAGGCATTGCGCGTCTCAATGGCTGAGACTTTTACGCCAACCCCGTCCACCACTGCAACCGAAACGCCGGCGCCCACCTTTACGCCGACATTGACTGCCACACCCACCGCCACGCCCGCCAGCCCCGCCGAGTGGGCAGAGCGATATTTCAACTTGGCGATGCAGGGGCTCAACACGTTGGCGGCGCTTGATTTCACGCCTGACCGCGCCGCGGCATTGGCTGAACGGCTTGCACACGAGCAAGGGCTGGTTTTCGTGCCGTCGAGTTATTACCGGCTGGTTGGCGACTCGTACGCAGCGTTCGTCGCTCCGCGCACGCCGGATGGCGTTGCTCTGCCAATGCTCTTCTGGCAGAGCGAGGAAACCGGCAACCAGATCGAAGGGCAACTTCTGCTCCACGCACTTCCCCAGAATCTTTCCGGCGGCGCATCGCTTGCAGCAGGCATCCGTCTTGGTGCAATGGGCGTCGACGCGCAGGGAATTCGCTACATGCTGCTTATCGAACGTCCCGGTTCGCAAGCAAGGCTGACCGCGCACCTGTGGTCGCAGACGCTGCCGGGCGCTCCCTTCGAGATGATCTGGCGCAGCGAAGAAGATGCACAGTGGAGCTTCAGCGCCGCCGACAGCGAGGTGTGGTTTGAAGCGCGCGGTGATGACGTGTTGCCCAATCTGTGGATCGCCAGCCCACTGCCCGCCGACAGCGCGATCCGCACAGACGAAGGTGCAGCCGGCATCTTCATCGAACAGTCGCCTTTTGCTCAACAGCGCTTGCAGACCCGCTGGCAGCCGATGTTGGCGAGCGACGTCGCCCCGAACGCACCGCCGCGCATCGTGGGGTATCGTCTGGCGCAGGCTGAAGTGCAACCTACGCCGCTCAGCGCGATGGCGACAATTCTGGGTTGGCTGCAAAGCGGCCAGGTCAACCGCGCCCAACCGCTGGTTGCGCGCATCGATCTGCTCAACGATATGTTCGATCTTGGGTTGGCGACGCCGGGCGATTGGATGGCGGTCTATGTCAACGAGATCGACCGCGAAATCCAGGACAGTGCGATCTCGACGCGGCTGCGCTTTTTCGACAACGCCGACCGCAATCGGAGCTTCGAGGCGGTTTTCGCCTTGAACCCAGAAACGGGGCGTTATGTGCTGCAGTCGATTGCGCCGGTGTTGCTGGCAAGCAGCGCTGGACTTGTCACGCCGGCGCCGCCGCGCCCCACCTCCACACCGACCGAGGTCGCAGCGGCGCTGTTGGCGACAACAGGGGAATTCACGCTGACCGTGCCGTTGGGCGATGATGTGGCGGAAGGCGCAGCGCTGCTCAATCCGACGCTTGAACCAACGCCGACGTCGACGCCCACTTTCACGCCGACGCCAACCGACACACCAACTGTAACGTCAACGCCATCGCCCACACCACTGCCGACGGACACACCGACGCCGACGCCGCTGCCAACCGAGACGCCGACGCCAACGCCGACCGAAAAACCGCTGCCGATCCCGGCCATTCCGCCGGAAGCGCAGCCACCGCTGACCGGCTATATGTTGCTCACCGATACGGGGCGTCTGCGCGGCGGGCCAGGCACCGACTACATCGTGATCGCCGGTTTGCAAAATGGCACGCCGGTCGACATTTTCGGCATCACCGAGGCGGGCGACTGGCTGCTGATTCGCGCTGCCACGGTCAACGATGGGCGCACCAGTGTGCTTGGCTGGGTGGCGACGCAGCTTGTGATTCCCTATGGCGACTACGGCGTTGTGCCGCGCCACCGCGCCGATGGCAGTTCGGTGGATGCACCGCCGGAAGAGGAGGCGAGCGACGACGCAGCGGCGCTGGCAAATCTGCCGACGGCAACAGCTACACCCACTCCATTGGTGACGCCTGTCATTCGCCTGCCCGAAGTGCAGACGCAGCCGGGCGGCAATGTTCCGGCGCCGGAACAAAATGAACAGGTGGTCACGATCGGCGGCAGCGTCATACCGCCTGACGCGCTGGCGCCGATTCCGGCGACTACGTCCAATGGGGCTGCGATCCAAATCGACAGCCGCGATGCTGTCATTGAAATCTGGAGCGCCATTGTGGGTGAAGCCGTTGGCAGTTGGGCGCCTGCGAATGGCGCCTTGCTGTGGCCGGGAACGGTTGCGTATCTGAACGTTGACCCTACAACGCAGGTGAATGAATCGGCGCCGCTGCGCGCCACCCGAATGCGCATCGTCGCTGCGCCGTCGGTGGAGCGCGTCAAAGAAATATCGCTGCCTGAGATCGCAGCGGCGACAGCATCCAACACAGCAATTGCATTGCTCGGCAGCCGCAATGCACCTGGGCTTTATCTATTGGAACGCAATGGCCGTGCACAGCAGTTGTGGCAATATGAAAACACGGCTGGATGGCTGAGCAGCGATTCCAACGCCGGATTCATCGTCAACGAACCGCCCACCGCCGGCGGTCTCAGCACTTTCAGTTGGCTACGCAACGACGGCAGTGGTCTACAGATCATTGCGCAGCCCTATCGCACGATCCGCGGCGTGGCGGGCGATGCCTACGGCGGCCTCTGGTGGATTGAAACGCCCAATGCCGCCGTCGATCTCTGGCAACTCTGGCATTATGACCCGGCCACAGCGCGCATTGCGCTGCGCCTGCAAGCCAGCGGCGCGCTCTTTGCTCAGGTCAGCGGTCAGGAAGGCGCATCGCTGACGCCGACGCTAAGCGCAGTGCAACTGGTCACACCGGGCGACCCTTCGTCAACGTATCTCTTCGTCGACACCAGCGACACGCTGCTGCAACAGCCCTTCACCGGTTTCTTCCGAATGCGGCTCGACACCGACGGCGAAGGACGCGGCGCCATCGTCGAAGGGCCGCAACTGTTGCTTGAAAGCGGCGCGTATCGCGGCCCGCTGGCGCTCAGCCCAGACCTGACGCGATTGGCGTTCTTTGCCTATGATCCAGGCCACCCAAGCCTGACATCCGGCGTGCTGCGTCCTGCCAACACTGTCAACGTGCTTACGCTTTCCGGTCGCGGCGCCAGCATCATCCGCGCGGCTTATGCGACGGAAACGCGCTTCGAGTTTCTGGCGCCGCAGATTGCATGGTCCGGAGCCGATCGGCTGATCCTGGCGCGCGGACGCTTTGTCGCCGGGGAGACGACAGAACAGGATTGGTTTGGGCTGGTGCAAGTGCAACTGCCGCCGCCTGGCTCGTCGCCGGCTGACCCCATCGTCGCCAGCTCTTATTTGCTGCCGCGCCAACAGTCGGCGCGCGACTTTGCTGCGTGTCTGGATCAAGCATGGATTCTGGTGTTGACGCGCGACCGCGATGGGGCGCAGCAGTTGATGCGTTGGAACGGTCAAAACCAGATTTTCCCGATCTTTGGCCTGCCCGACGCGCTGGATCGCACGTTCCTTTGCTGGCAGCCGTAAGATGCAGACTTCTTCATTGTTGGAGGGCTGGAGCTACTTCGCTGGCTGGCGCGATCTGATCCTGGCGCTGGGCGGCCTGCTGGCGATTGCGCTGATAATTATCTGGTGGAGACAGCAGACGCGGCATTGGCACCGCATCGCCATTCTAAGTTTTTTGGCGGGGTTCACCCTGGCTTTCATCAGCATCTATATCTTTTGGGTGCCGCCTTATTATGCAGGCTGCGCTGCCGGCTGTACGGGGTGGCGCGGGTTTCCGCTGCCGGTGGCGCGCATCACATTCGATGGTCAGACGCAGATCGGGCTGCTCGACGTGCTGCTCAATACGCTGCTGCTGTGGCTGCTGGTGTTGGTGATGAGCCTGCTTGTCCGCATTGCCATCGTATTGTTCCAACTGGAAAACAGACCGCGCCGCTTACAGATTCTGGTTGCGCTTCTGTTCGTGCTGACGCCGTGGGCGCTGTTGCCGCGCTATCTCGACCCGCCACAGCCGCCAACCACCGGCGAAGAGCTGCGGCTGGTGACCAACGCGCGCCGTGCAGCCGAAACAACCTATGGCATCACCGGGTTGTGGGTGCATCGTCTGGCGTTGGAAGACCTGCGCCAGCTCAGCCCTAATCCGCTCGGCGAGACAACACCCGACCTGACCGCCGTGCGCAGCCAGGTCTGTCTGCGCGGCTACACTTACTTCTACTTGCCCTGGCGTCGCTATCGCGTCAGCCTGGAGCCAACCGGCGTCAACGCACTCTCGATTGTGGAGCTGCCGTTGGAGGGTCCCTGCTGGGATGATGTGGTGGTGCGATGAGGGCTGGGCAGAACGTATTGTGACACCAACGATTTTGCTGCTCACGCAATCCCGATTCCTGTGACGAGCGCCAGCAACAGCCCGCCGGCGACGACGCTGCCCAGTTGACCGGCGGTGTTCGCCCCCATGGCATGCATGAGCAGGAAGTTGCTGTAATCCTCCTCTTGCGCCACCTGAGCAGCCAGCCGACCCGCCATTGGAAACGCCGAGATGCCGCAGGCGCCGATCAGTGGGTTGATCTTGCGCCCCGAAACGAAGTACATGAACTTGCCGAAGAGTAGACCCGCCACTGTATCCATGACGAACGCAAACAGCCCCAACGCCAGCACCATCAACGTCTGCCATTGAAAACCGGTCACCGGGCTGTAGAGAAAGCGGTCGGCGGTCATGGTGGCGCCGATGGCAAGTCCCAAAAACAGCGTGGACATATTGGCGATCTCGTGTTGCGCCGCCAGGCTGAGCCGCTCGACGACCAGCGCCTCGCGCAGCAGGTTGCCAAGCATCAAACTGGCGATCAACGGCGCGGCGGCCGGCGCCAGCAAGCTAACGAAGACTGTCGTCACCACCGGGAAGATCAACACCGCCGCCCGCGAGACCGGGCGCGGGGCATATTCCATGCGCACGCGACGTTCGGTCGGCGTCGTGAGCAGGCGCATCAACGGCGGTTGAATGATCGGGATCAGGCTCATGTATGAATAGGCGGCTACGGCAATCGGACCCAGCAAATGCGGCGCCAGTTGCGTCGCCACAAAGATCGCCGTGGGCCCGTCGATGGCGCCGATCACGCCGATGGCAGCCGCCTCTTTCATCTCAAAGCCGAGCAACACCGCCAGCAGCAACGTGATATAGATGCCCACCTGCCCGGCGGCGCCCATTAACACCAGCCGCGGCTGCGCCAAAAGCGGCCGGAAGTCGATCATTGCGCCGACGCCGATGAAGATCAACAGCGGGAATAGCTCGGTTTCGATGCCGAACGCATAGATTGTTGCCAGCCACGCCCCATCGACATACGCTGACATGCCGAGATTGGCGAAGATGCAACCGGCGCCGATCGGCAGCAACAGCAGCGGTTCGTAGCCACGCACGATCGCCAGATAGATCAGCAGGCTGCCTGCTGCGATCATTACGCCGTTTGCCCAGGTGAAAGCGCGAATGCCCTGCGTCAGCACTGCGATCAGCTCTTGTACATCCATGGGTGATTACTCAGTGATCGGCCTGGCGCAGCGTGACCAAAGGCTGGCCGTGGTTGACATGGTCGCCGACCGCGATCAGCACCTGTTCGACAACGCCAGCCTGTGTGCTGCGAATGGGGTTGTTCATCTTCATCGACTCGAGCGTGCAGAGCAGTTGCCCAACCTCAACGACATCGCCCGGTTTGACAGCGACGACGACGACATCCCCGGGCAGCGGCGCAGTGACGACGTTTGTCTGGCCTGAGAGCGCGGCTGCGCTGACGGAGGGTGTTGTCGGCGCTCTTTTTGGCGCTGCATGGGTGGTGGAGGCAGCGACGGCGACGCCTTCCACCTCTTCGGGCCACACGGCGAAGATTTGCCCATCGACAATCGCCTGAATCGGGCGGCTGTTCAGGTCGCCGATCTCCACAATGTAAGTTTTGCCGTCGATTTGCACGCGCACATTCATGCGCAGTTCCTTTCGACTATAGCTTGCTGGGGTGAACGTCGGCTTTGGCGCAAGGACGCAAAGCCGCAAAGCAACGCAGAGACATGCAGGACGCCTTTTGTCCTGCACATTCGCTGTAAGCCTTTGCGCCCCTGCGTCTTTGCATCACTGACATTTTCTCCATGAATGTTTAGCGGGCAGGCGGGTTGCGACGGAAAGCGCCAGCGCGCCGGCTCAGCGCGTTGCCGCGCAGCGTCGCCTGCCAGGGCGAGATCGGCCCCGGCGCGCTTTGCAGGAGCGGCGCCGCGCGCGCACGCTCCGCCTCGATTGCCAGCGCCACAGCGACTGCAACCACGGCTGCCTTGCGTCGTGTGGCAACGGCGGCATCGTCGGTTACAGATGTCGCGGCAGCGGTTTGCGCCTCAGTTGGCTCAGGTCGCGGTGCAGTGAGGCGAACTAGCAGCGCCATGAATCCCCACATCACCAACAGCACGACAAAGATCAAGACCACGCCAATCACCGTGATCAGCAGCGCCTGTTCGATGTTGTCAAAGTTGATCATTGTTGTCTGTTTCACCGAATGTCGTGTTGCGTGACACGTGTTGCGTGACGCGTGGTGCGTGACACGCAACACGCAACAAACGCATAGCGATCTTCGCCCCTCTTACGCTGGCATATTCCCATGGCGTCGCGCCAGCGGAATCACGGCTTTGTGACGCAAGGCGGCCAGCGCGGCGATCAATCGTTCGCGCGTTTCCGCTGGCTCGATCACTTCGTCGATAAAGCCACCCTCAGCCGCTACATAAGGGTTCAGATATTGCTGGCGATATTGCTCGGCGTAGTGTGCGCGCGCCGTTTTCGGGTCGGCGGCCTGCGCAATCTCCTTGCGATACAGGATGCTGGCTGCCCCTTCACCGCCCATCACCGCAATCTCAGCGCTGGGCCATGCAAAGGTCACATCTGTGTTCAATTGCTTGCTGCTCATCACCACATACGCGCCGCCATACGCCTTGCGCGTCACGATGCTCAATTTTGGCACTGTCGCCGTCGAATACGCGTAAACAATCTTCGCCCCATGTCGGATAATGCCATGATACTCCTGATCGACGCCGGGCAGAAAACCAGGCGTATCGACAAATGTGACGAGCGGAATGTTGAAGGCGTCGCAGAAGCGCACAAAGCGTGTGATCTTATCCGAAGCGTCGATGTCGAGCGCGCCCGCCAGCACCTCCGGCTCCTGTGCGACCACGCCAACCGGTTGACCTTCCAGACGCGCCAGGCCGACGATGGCGTTGCGCGCAAATTGCTCCTGCACTTCCAAAAAAGAGTGCGCATCGAAAATGCAGTGAATGACGGTGTGCATCGAGTAGGGCTGACGCGGGTCGAGCGGCACAATCGTGTTGAGAACCTGGCGCGCCTGCGCCGGCTCGACGCCCGGCGTTGTCAGCGGTGGATTTTCAAGGTGGTTGGAGGGCAGGTAGCTCAGCAGCCGCCGCGCCAGCATCAGCGCATCGTTCTCCGTTGATGTGACAAAATGCGCCAGTCCGCTGGTGGAAATGTGCATACGGGCGCCGCCGAGTTTCTCGGCATCCACTTCTTCGCCGGTGACGGCGCGCACCACCTCGGGTCCGGTCAGAAACATATACGACTGTCCCTCGACCATCACCAGGATGTCGGTCAGCGCAGGCGAGTAGGCGGCGCCGCCGGCGCAGGGACCCAAGAGCAGGCTGATCTGCGGCACAATGCCGGAGTAGATGGCATTGCGGCGAAAAATCTCGGCGTACCCGCCCAGGCCATAGATTCCTTCCTGAATCCGCGCTCCACCCGAATCGATCAAGCCGATCACCGGCGCGCCAGCCTCAACCGCCCGATCCATCACCTGGCAGATTTTGCGACCATGCATCTCGCCCAACGAACCGCCGAACACCGTGGCATCCTGCGCGTAGGCGAACACCGTGCGCCCATCGATCATGCCGAAGCCGGTCACGACGCCGTCGCCGGCAATGCGCTCGGTTTCATCGCCGATGCGCGCCGTTGCGAACATTCCCAACTCCTGGAATGAGTGTGGATCGAACAACTGTAACAGGCGCTCGCGCGCTGTGCGCCGGCCCCTGGCGCGGTGACGCTCCACGCGCTCAGGGCCGCCGCCTCCCATGGCGATGGCGCGACGCCTGTGTAGTTCTACAATTCTTGGGTCTTCACTTGACATAGCTGAAACCTCACTTGTTGATGCAGAATGAGAGCGAGGGGTGGGGGAATGTTCTGCGCGCCTCGACGGAATTGATGGCGGGCGTCAGTACGTCCGTTTGACTGCGTATTCGCACAACCCAAAGAGCGAGTGGCGGTAAACATTGTCGGGCAGAGCCGCCAGGTTGTCGACGGCGCGGCGCAAGAAGGTGCGCGCCTCCTCACGCGCCGCCTCGATCGCCGGACTGTTGCGCAGGTCGCGCACCAACAGGTTGACCGCTTCGTCCCAGACAGCCGCGTTGCCATCGTCGGCTTCGATCTGCGCGTCCTCAAGCGCAGCAATGACGGAACGGGCGTCGGGATGCTGCTGCAGATAATGAAAAAATGGCAGGGTCAGTGTGCCCTGGCGCAGATCGCTGCCCGCCGGTTTGCCCAACGTGGCGTCGTCGCCGGTAAAATCCAGGATGTCGTCGATGATCTGGAACGCCATGCCGAAGTTGTAGCCAAACTGGTTGAGATCGGCGATGCGCTCTTCCGGCAACTGCGAGAGAATCGCCGCGCCCTGCGTCGCCGCGCAAAAGAGGCTGGCGGTCTTGGCATAGATGCGCTGATAGTAGTTCTCACGTTTCTGCATGAAATTATGCCGATCCTTGAGCTGGCGCAGCTCTCCATCGACGATAACGCGCAGCGTATCGCTGAACAGAGCGATCACACGCATGTTCTGCGTTTCGGCGGAAAAGTGAGCGGCTGTGCCAAAGAGATAATTGCCCGCCAGCACGGTGGAGATGCCGTTCCAGCGCGCGTTGAGCGTCGGCGCGCCGCGGCGCAACAGTGCGCCATCGATCACATCGTCGTGGACGAGCGTGGCGGTGTGCAACATCTCGACTGAAGCCGCCAGCGCGATCACCGTGCTGTAGTGCGGCGCATTTTGCATCGAGCCGTTGAACTCAGCCGAGAGCAACGCCAACGCCGGGCGCAGCCGCTTGCCGCCGCTGCCAATCAAATTGACAAACGCCTCTGCCAACGGTGCAAAGATTGCTGAATCGACATCGCGCAACTTGGACTCGACCAGGCGTAAACCCGGTCGAATCGGTGCAAAGAGCGTGTTGATGTCCAACGCGCCGTTGCTCTGATTCACCGCACCGATGGTGTTTTGCGGCGTGATCGCATCCACCACCTTTCTAGGAATGGACTGCGGCGTGGCTACTTGCGAGATCAACACCGAAGCGATCCTCCAAACCATAGAAACGAAGCGCTGTCGCCGTTGTGCGCCTGGCAATTTCAGCCGAAGACAATCCGTGCAACTGCGCCAGTTGTTCACAGACCAGGGCGATATATGCTGGCTCGTTGCGCCTGCCGCGATGTGGATGTGGCGCCAGATAGGGAGCGTCGGTCTCCAACATCAGTCGGTCAAGACGCAGGGCGGGAGCCAGCGCACGCAGCGCATGGGCATTGCGAAATGTCACCGCCCCCCCCAATCCCAACACAAAATTCCAGTTGTACGCCTGTTCCGCCAACGCCAGGTCGCCGCTGAAGGCGTGCAAGACGCCAGCGAAAGGGCGTTTCGCCAGCGCCGATGCGGCGAAGGCGGCGCTCGTCACCCAGGCGCTCAGCACTTCCGCCACCGCTGCGTTGGCGTCGCGGCTATGGATGATTACGGGCAGCCCCAGCTCAGCCGCCAGTTCAAGCTGGCGCACAAACGCGCATTTCTGCACATCCGGCGTCGCTTTATTCCAATAGAAATCCAGCCCGATTTCGCCGATTGCCACGACTTTGTGATGGGCAGCCATCGTTCGCAATGCATCGATCGTGTCGTCGTTGAAATCGGCGGCGCTGTTGGGGTGCAGCCCAACAGCCATATAAAGCCAATCCGTCTGCTCTGCCAACGCTAAGGCCCGCCGACACTGGCTCAGATCGATGCCCGGAATCACAATGAACGCCACGCCGGCGGCCCGCGCGCGCGCCAGCACTTCCGCCCGATCTACGTCGAATTGTTGCAGATCGATGTGACAATGGCTATCGACCAGATCGAACATCTTTATGTTAGACATTCCTTGTACAAACCATCACCAAACAAAAATCAAACTTTGCACATTCGTGCTTGTTCATTTTATCACATACTTCGATCTTAAAAAGTAGGTCAGATTGCACATACCTGGCGCTAGACGCCCACCATTGCGCGCCCATCGGCGAGAATCTGTGACACAGCGCGCTGGTCGGTTGTTTCGGTGTAGATGCGCAGCAGCGGTTCGGTGCCGGAGAAACGCACGAGCAGCCAGCCACCGTCGTCCATCACGAATTTGTAACCGTCCAGCGTAACCAGCTCGGTGACATGGTGTCCGCCCAACGTAAGGCTAGAAATATCAACTGCGTCCAGCCGTTTCCGCGCTGCATTTTTTATGGCGTTGTCGGTCAGCCGCACGTCGATGCGGTCGTAGTAGTGTGCGCCCACTTTGTCGAAGAGCAGCTTGAGCAGTTCAGTCGGTTTCTTGCCGGTGCGCACCATGAAGTCCAGCAGATAGAGATTGGAGAGGATGCCATCGCGTTCGGGCACGTGGCCGCGAAAAGCGTAGCCGCCGCTCTCCTCGCCGCCGATCATAGCGTCATGCTCGATCATGGCCGGCGCAACATATTTGAAGCCAACGCCGGTGTTGACAACCGGAACGCCGTAAAGGGCGCCCAGTTTGTCGAGCATTGATGTTGTGCTCAACGTCTTGACAATGGCGCCGCGTTCCCCGCGCACCTCTAGCAAATAATAGGCAAGCAAAGCGTAGACGCGCAGCTGATCCACAAATGCGCCATGTTCGTCGCCGAAGCCGCAGCGGTCGGCGTCACCGTCGAGAATACAGACGCAGTCAGCGCGCACCGAGCGCGCTACAGCCAGCCCGGCGTCCACGTTCGGCGGAATCGGTTCGGGTCGGCTCATCTCCGGGAAGAGCGGGTTGCGCTCGGCGTGAACTTCGATCACCTCGGTGCTGCCACCCGCCAGGATTTCGCTCATCCAGCCGGCGCCGTTGCCCCACATGTTGTCGACAACGATTTTGAGCCCGGCGCGCTTGATCGGCTCGACGTCGATCAGCCGGGCAAGATGGGTCAGATAGGCCGGTTTGGGATCAAAATAGGCGACGCGCCCGGTTGAAAGCGCCTCCGCCAGCGATATGCGATGGATCGCCGCTTCGTCGCCTGCGGATGGAATCAGCGACTCAATCGCCTGCAACCCGTCAGGGGCGATGGCGCCGCCGTTCTGGTCGCGCACCTTGAAGCCGCAGTCCTCCGGCGGGTTATGGCTGGCTGTGATGTTGAGCGCGGCGATAGCCTGGTTCGCCTTGACGCTGTAGCTGATCACCGGCGTCGGCGTCGGCCCTGGCGTCAGCAACACCTGGAATCCGTTGCCTGCCAGCACTTCACACGCAGCAGCAGCGAAATGTTCGGCGGAAAATCGTCGATCGTGGCCGACGACGACCGGGCCCTGTCGCCCTGTTGTTTTCAGATAGCTGGCAAAGCCCTGCGTCGCCCGTCGCAAGTTTGCATAGGTGTAATCGTCGCCAATGCGCCCTCGCCAACCATCTGTCCCAAATTTAATATCGCTCATTCCATAGCCCTTTCTGCGCTGTCCTTCAGAGGATGATAAACGACAGTATATCAGCAGTGAGAGATGGGCGGCAATTGAGCCAGTGCAAATTATGCCCCATGAAACCGCCCGGAAACCTTCTCTCCTCTTGGGAAAAGCAGAGAATCTGTGGTAGAAGAAAGACATATCCGTCCATTGAATTTGGAAAGAACTGGTGTATGGCGACATCTACAGGCGGTGATTATCAATTGCTTGATTCGGGCAACATGCGCAAGCTGGAACGGATCGGGCCCTATTTGCTGGTGCGCCCATCGTTGCAGGCAATCTGGCAGCAGCGACTCCTTGACAGCGACTGGCAGCGCGCCGACGGCGTCTATGAGCGCGGCGCCACCGAAGACGGCGGACGTTGGACCTTTCATCGCAAGGTCAGCCGTGAGTTCGACGTGCTTTTTGGCGGGCTGCAGTTTCACATCAAGCTCACCAACTTCGGGCACATGGGGTTGTTTGCCGAGCAGCTTGAAAACTGGGAGTGGATGCGCCAGGCGATCCGCGCACGAATGAAGCGCACCAACGACCGCAATCTCTACGTGCTCAACCTTTTCGGCTACACGGGCGGGAGCACGTTGGCGTGCAGCCAGGCCGGCGCCCACTGCGTTCATCTCGACGCGGCCAAAGGCGTGGTGGACTGGGCGCGCAAAAACGCCGAGCTGAGCGGGCTGGCTGACCGCCCGATCCGCTGGCTGGTCGATGACGCCATGAAGTTCGTCAAACGTGAGGAGCGCCGCGGCCACACCTATCAGGCGATCATTCTCGACCCGCCCAGCTTTGGCCGCGGACCAAAAGGCGAGGTCTTCAAGATCGAAGATGACCTGGTTCCCTTGCTGCAGGCGTGTCGCTCTCTGCTGGCGAAAGATGCACTCTTTGTGCTCTACAGTTGTCACACACCCGGCTTTACGCCGATCACGATGCGCAACCAGATCGATATCGTCGTGAGTGGGCGCAAGGGGACGGTTGAAACCGGCGAAATGACCATTCCCGAGCAGCAGTCCAACCCAGCACGCGCCCGCTTGTTGCCGAGCGGCGTCTATGCGCGCTGGCTGGCGGAGGAGTAAAGCGCGCGATGAAAAGAGGAGGAGGAAACGCTTGGAACTTCACAATCCACGATTCACAATTGACTCTTTCTTCCTTATCCCATGCCGATCCATCTGACCAGCTTGCATAATCCGCATATCAAAGCTGCGCTCCGGCTAGAAAAGCGCAGCGAGCGTGCGCAGCGTCGGCTCACGCTGGTGGAGGGTGTGCGCGAGGTGAGCCGGGCGTTGGCGGTGGGCGTGGTTCCGGTCGAGGCGTTCGTCTGCCCTGAGTTAGTCGATCACAGCCTGTTGGGCGGCGCACTGGCGCAGCTCGCCCGTCTCGACGCCGAACGACGCACCCATCTGTTCACGGTGACGCCGGAGGTTTTTGCAAAACTTGCCGTGCGCGAAGAGAGCGGAGGCATCGTGCTGGTGATCCCCTTCCTGGATGCCAGGCTCGACCACCTGCCGCTGCGGGCAAAGCCCTTTTTCGCCGTCATCGACCGTCCCGAAAAGCCGGGCAACCTCGGCGCCATTTTGCGCACAGCCGACGCCGCCGGCGTGGACGGCGTGATCGTTTGCGGCGGCATCGATCTGCACAACCCGAACGTGGTGCGCGCCAGCCTGGGCGCGCTCTTCACCGTGCCTGTGGTCGAAGCCGGTGCGACAGAAGCGATTGCCTGGCTCAAGGCGCGGCGGATTCGCCTGGTTGCCACGACGCCCGACGCCTCTACGCGCTACACTGCCATCGACCTGACCGGCCCCGTCGCCATTGTGATGGGCAGCGAGGCCGAAGGATTAAGTCCGCAGTGGCTCGCCGCCGCCGATGAGCGGGTCATGATCCCGATGGCGGGTTATATCGACAGCCTTAACCTGGCGACGGCGACGGCCCTGCTGCTGTACGAGGTGGTGCGGCAACGAACGACATGACGATGGAACCTACTTTGGGGTTTTTCAGATGATCGAACTACCATAGAGCATCGAGCAGAACAATGAACAAGCGTTTTCTTTTCACCTTCCTCGCCACTTCTGCACTCGCCGCCTGGGCGCTGCTGCGCACGCCGCCGGGGCGCTTTGTGTGGCGACCGCGCGATCCAAATGCGCCGCACGTCGCGCTGATCACGGGAGCGTCAGCAGGGATCGGCGCCGAATACGCTCGACAATTGGCGGCGCGTGGCTTCGACCTGGTGTTGGCAGCGCGCCGCGCCGACCGTCTGCACGAGCTGGCGCAATCGCTCATGCAGACCTACCGGGTCCATGTCGAGGTCGTTGCCGCCGATCTTGCACAGGAAGCGGACGTCGCGCGCGTCGAAGCGCGCATCCGGGCGATGGACAATCTGGCTTTGCTCATCAACAATGCTGGCTTTGGCACCATCGGACGGTTGGTCAACAGCGACCCTGTGCGTCAGCAGGAGATGGTTTATCTGCACGTCATGGCGCCCATGCGACTGACGCAGGCGGCGCTGCCCGGCATGATCACCCGCGGCTACGGCGCCATCATCAACGTTTCATCGGTGGCGGGCTATGTGCGGCTGCGCGGCAACGTCAACTACGCCGCCACCAAAGCCTACCTCACCGCCTTCTCGGAAACACTACAAAACGAACTGCTCGGCAGCGGCGTCTTTATACAGGCGCTCTGTCCGGGCTTCACGCGCACAGAGTTTCATTTTACGCCCGAATTCAAGGACCATACGCCCAAACCATACCCGAATTTTATGTGGATGTCGGCGCAGGAGGTGGTGCGCCAGTCGCTGGACGCATTAGGCAATGGACAGGTTGCGTTTGTGCCAGGGCTGCTCTATCGAGTGATGGTGTTAGCGCTGCGCACACCGGTGATTGGAGATAATTTGATGCGCGCCGCATCGTTGCTCTTTTAGGCCACTGTCAGCCGACCTGGACAGCCGCCGCTGCACGCCAGGAATCCGCTTGAGCCAGACGTGCACGGGCGGCGGCGCATTCCTCCGTCGCGCGTCGCTGTTTGACCTCCAACTCATCGAGCAATGCGCCTGTCGCCGCCGGCGCTACACCACCTTCGCCGGTGCGGATGGTGACAAAATGAGCAGGATCGAGCGCGCGGGCGAATTGCACTTCTTCAAAGGGGAGGGTGCGTCCCAAAATAGATTGCGCCGCGTTTTGCAGCATGTCGAGCGTCAGACGCGAGCTGGGTACACCAGCTTTGACAGCCTCTTGCACCATGTTCGCCACCACTTTGTGCGCCAGCCGAAAAGGCAATCCCGTCTCGCGCACCAGCGTGTCCGCCAGTTCGGTGGCAGTGGTGAACCCCTCACCGGCCTGGCGGCGTAGATGCGCCTCGTTAAGGGTCAGCGTCTCGAACACGGCGGTGTAGAGTTCCAGACACTCTGCGATCGCTGCCAGTGCGTTGAAGGTTGGCGGCAAAATCTCATCTTCGATGTCCTGCGTGTCGCCGTAGGGGATGCTATGGCACTGCGTCACCACAGTCTGAGCATAGCCGAGCGCGCGGCTGAGGCGGGCGCGCAGATGCTCAAGCACGACCGGATTGCGCTTCTGCGGCATGATCGAGCTGATCTGGATAAAGCTGTCGTCGATGCGCAGGGCATTGGCTTCCTGTGTGGCGCGCACGAGCAGATCGTGCGTCATGCGGCTGAGATCAATCGCCAGCGCCTGCACTGCGAAAGCCACGTCGGTCAAATATTCGCCGCCGCCGATGGCGTGCTGTGTGCTGAGGACAATGTCATCGAAGCCGAGCAGCGCAGCCACGCGGCGCCGGTCAATTGGAAAGCCGGTGCCGGTCAGCGCAGCCGCACCGAGCGGCGACTGGTTGACCGTCGCATAGGCGGCGGCATATTTTGCCTGATCGTGCGCCAGAAAGGTGAGCACGCCCGCCAGATAATGCGCAAAGGTGACCGGCTGCGCCGGCTGCGTATGGGTGTAACCGGGCATCAGTGTTTCGAGATGACGGCGCGCCTGCGCCATGACCGCCGTGCACAGCCGCAGCAGCGCCTCCTGGATATCGAGCACGCGCGTGCGCAGCGCCATCCGCGCCAGCGCATGACCAAGATCGTTGCGGCTGCGCGCCAGTTGCAGGTTGCCGCCGTCGTCAGCGCCCGCCAGCTCGATGATCCGCCCTTCGATGCGGAAGAAAAGGTCTTCGATGCCCGGCTGATAGGCATAAGCAGCGACGCCTTCGGCGCGGATCGCTGCCACGGCGCGTACGATCGCCGCAGCGTTGGCAGCCGTGATGATCCCGCATTCCGCCAACATTACGGCGTGCGCTTCGTGCGCCGCCAGCATCGGCTCAAACAAATAGGTTTTTGCATCGGCGTAAGCTGGCAGCAGAACATGTTGACTGTAGATCGGGTGCGGGAAATTCATGGCTATCCCTTCAATCCGGTGAGCGCGATCCCTTTAATGATCTGGCGCTGGAAGAGGATGAAGACGATCAGCAACGGGATCGTCGCCAGGCTGGCGCCGGTCATGATCTTCTCCCATTGTGTGGTGGACTCGCCGCGAAAGAAGCTCAGCCCCACCGGCAGTGTATAAAACTGGCGGCTGCTGGCGATAATCAGTGGCCACAAATACGCGTTCCAGTTGCCGATGAAATTGAAGATGCAGAGCGCAGCCACAGCAGGCTTGACCAGCGGCATGGCGACGCGCCAGAAGATGCCAAACTCGTTCATGCCGTCGATGCGCGCTGCATCCAGCAGTTCGTTGGGTACGCTGTCGAAAAACTGTCGCATCAAAAAGATGCCGACGGCAGTGATCACACCCGGAAAAACGATGCCCCAATACTGCATATTGCCCTGATGCCAGCCAAGCTGCACGCTCATGTTGTACCACGGGATGATCAGCATCTCGGTCGGGATCATCAAGGTGGCAAGAATGCCGAGAAAAATCAGCGTTTTGCCAGGGAACTCGAACTTGTTGAAGGTGTAGCCGACCAGCGAATCGAAAAACGCCACGCTCAACGTGCTGACCGTGGCGATAAAGAGACTGTTGAGATACCAGCGGCCAAAGCTGCTAGTCGTCAGCACCAGATAATAGTTGTCCAGCGTCGGGTTTTTGGGCAGAAACGCAAAGTCGATCAGCTCTGTGCCCGGCTTGAAACTAGTCAGAATCATCCACACAAAAGGGACAATCATCACGACGGCGCCCAGGCTGAGCACCAGGTAGATGAGCGCGGTCAGCCAGGAAAAGCGCGTGCGGCGCCGCGTTGGCCTGGCGGCCATCTGTTCGGAGATGCGCAGCAGGCGTTCGGCGTTGCTTTCAGCAGAGGTGGTCATCGGCTAATACTCCACACGGCGCTGTAAGACGCGCAATTGAAAAATCGTGATCAGCAAGATGACAAAAAACAGCAGGACCGTCAGCGCCGCGGCGTAGCCCATGTTGTAGCTGCCAAATCCTTCTTTGTAGACCTCCAACACCACCGTCGTCGTACTGTTGAGCGGGCCACCTTGACCTTGGTCGCTCATGTTGCGCACCAGGTCGAACATGCGCAGGAAGCTGATCGTCTGCAACACAGAGAGATAGACGATCACCGGGTTGAGCAGCGGCAGCGTGATCCGCCAGAAGATGTGCCAACGCCCGGCGCCATCGATCTGCGCCGCCTCATAATACACATCGGGTATCTGTTGTAAGCCGGCAAGGAAGATAATGACGGTGAAACCCAGGCTGGCCCAGATCGCCACCGCCGTGATCGAGTAGAGCGCCTGTTGCGGGCTTTTGGTGAAGCCCTGCATGGGCAAGCCAAGCGCCAGCAATATCTGATTGATCAGCCCGGTCTGTGGCGCATACAACCAGTTCCAGACGAAGGCCACCGCCACCAGCGACGTGACATAGGGAATAAAATACGCAGCGCGGAAAAAGCCCGCCGCGCGTCCGATGCTATTCAACATCATGGCGACCATCAACCCCAGCGTCAACTGAATCGGCACACCGATGATGACGTAGCGCAGCGTATTGAAGAAAGCGGCGCGCACAGCGCTGCGCTGCTTAAACAAGTCTGTCCAAATGTCTTGATAGTTCTGCAATCCGACCCAGGGTCCGCTGTTCTGGAAGACGCTCCAATCGCGAAAGCTGATGTTAAAGGCAAGGAGGGTGGGATACCAGCGGATCACGACAAAGAAGACCAGGCTAACCGAGAGAAACGCATAAGCCCACAGAATTTGGCGACGTCGCAGCGTAAGTTTCATGAGGATTGGCGGTGAATTTGAGAATATCAGGGGTTTGGCGGCTATAAGATCGCCGCCAAACCTGCTACATCCATCAATCGAAGCGGCTGACGGTTACTGACTTGCCCAGTAGCTGTCAAGCAGCGCCTGCACCGTCTCTACAGCGAAGTCAAGCTCGGCGGCGGGGTCGGCGCCATTGAGCACGACCGCATTGTAGGCGTCGATCAGCGCCTGGCGATCCTTGCTCTCATCCACAAAGAAGGTGGAGTGCGCATAGGGCAAGCCGGCGGCAAAGGCGCCCAGCTTGGGATCCGCCAGCAGCTCTGGGTCGGATGCCGCCGCCAACTGTGCAGGCAGCTCGCCCGTGGCCTGCACCCACAGTGCGCCCGCTTCTGGCGACGTGATGAATTGCAGGAATTTCACTGCCGCTGCCATGCGCGCTGGGTCTGCCGCAGCCTTCTGCGTAATGCCGTGCGTCCAGTAGCTGCCGAAGGTGCTCTTGACGCCGTTGTGTTCGGGCAGTTCAACCACGCCGAAGTTCAGGTCGGGCGCGTTGTTGGCGATCGTGCCCAGGCGGAAGGAGCCGTCGATGTGGAAACACGCCTTACCGTTGAGGAAGAAGTTGGGATCGCCATCGAAGAGCGTGGCGTCGCCGGTCTTGAGTTCGGTCTGGAACTTGAGCAATTCGTTCCAGGCATCATAACCGCCCTGGCTGGCGTTCCACAGCACCTGGGTGTAATCGTCGCTGTAGGGTTGCTGACCGAACTGGCGCAGCAGCACTTCGCGGAACCAATGATGCGCCTGCCCGGTCATGGAGACAGGGAAGCCCATGATTTCATAGTTGCCCTGCGCGTCCATCTTGGTGCACTGCACAGCCTGCTGCTCCAATTCCTCCAACGTTGTCGGCGGATTCTCCGGGTCAAGCCCGGCTTGCGCCATCAGGTCTTTGTTGTAGAACAGAGCGAGCGTGCGCACTGCGGTCGGCAGCGTGTAGAGCTTGCCATCCTGGTAACTGGCGCGCACCATCGGGCTGAACTCGGCTTCGACCATCGCCGGCGGGAAGGCGTCTTCAGGCAGCGGCACGATGTAGCCCTGCCCCACCCACACCGGCTGCCAGCCATAGAAGAGCGTGGCAACGTCAGGCCCAACGCCAGCAGGCACGCGCGCGGCGATCGCATCACGGTAGTTGTCGTAGGGGATCTCAGAGTTGTGGATGACTTTGATGCCTGGATTCTGCTCCTCGAACATGGCGATGAGTTGATCCATTGCCTTCACGCGCGCCTCAAAATTGTATTGCCAATATTCGATCTCGATGACTTCGCCTGGGGCGGCTTCTGTGGCTGCAGCTTCCCCAGCGGCGGGCGCCTGCGGCGCCGGAATTGCCGCAGGTGCACACGCCGACGCCAGCAGCGCCAGCAGCACCAACAGGCTGGCTAGAAGAGTGTACTTGCGATGTTGCATGATTTCCTCCTGAGTTTGCTCATCAATAATTAGACGACTGCCCGGCTTGGCAGTTCCCTACAAATTGATTTTGAGCAGCCGCGCTGCATTGCCCGCAAAGATCAGTTGAATGTGCTCATCCGGCATGTTGAGGTCGAGGCAATCGCGCACCTGATCTTGCAAATAGCGGAAGGCGAAACCGCGCGGGAACCAGCTCGAATCGCTGCCAAAGATGATGCGCTCCGGCCCGATGGTCTCGTAATACTTGCGGAAAAGATACTTGACCGTCACCTCGCCGGGCACCCAGCGAATCCACTGATTGCTGCCGCTCGTGTCAACGCTCACATTTGGGCACGCCCAGCACAACTGCAAAGTCTCGCGCTCCCAGGCGCAGCCAAAGTGTGGGATGACAAACGTCACCTCGGGGAAGGATTTGGCGACGTTGTGCAGCTTGAGCGGGTTGATATTCTCGTGCCAGGCAATGCCGCCAGCGCCGCCCTGAATGCCGAAATGGATCAGCACCGGAATGCCCAGCTCGGCGCACTTTTCCCAAACCGGATAAGCCGCCGGGTCTTCAATCGGTTCCTCGATATTCGGCGCCAGCAGCTTGTAGGCGCGCAAGCCAAGCTCGGTCACCGCCCGTTCCAACCGTTTCACGGCGTCGGGCAGAAATGGCGTGTGGTGTGCAAAGCCGATAAAGCGATCCGGATGCCAGCTGCACACTTCCGCCAGATGCTCGTTGCCGCCGCCTGTCACAAAGCCGATGGCGCGGATGCCATACTTATCCAGCTCCGTCACCCAGCGCCGCGCCTGTTCACGGTCGCCCGGATGTTCTTCTTTGCCTTCTGACCTGGGGAAGTTCCACATGCGCCGCCAATGTTCTTGATAGGGCTGGCTCATCTGCTGAATGAGCTTACGTCGCTCTGGACTCACCTGCGCAACATAGCGTTCCATCGTATCGCCCATATCAGGGAACCAGGGACGGTCGGTCGGGAAATGGGCATGGAAGTCAATGACCTCGAAACCTTCGTACATCGCGTCCGGCTTTCTTATTATTATACGTCTATACGTCTGCAAACACCGTTGGGCGCAAATCTGTGACTCTGGGCCGGGGGACACACCAATGCGCCTGCACAACTTGCGGTGCTATTGTCTGATATCCTGAGAATGTTGTGCTTTCGTTACGATACCATGCACTGATGGCAGACGCAAATCTGAAATTTTGGGGCAATGACGGACCAACCAATCAGGCTGACCCTGCTTCAGTCATCACAGCACCACAGCCAGTGCATGCTTTAATGCCGCAATCTGTACGGCATCCACAACGCGGTGTCCTTCCCCTTGTTCACGTTGCGCGCCGCCAAAGTGCAAACCGGCGTTTGCGCGCGTTGATGGATCGACCTCGACGCCGCTTGCCGACGCGTGCACCTGGTCGACGCCTGTACGTTGCACCAACGTCGCCACATTTTCGGCGCGCACGCCAGCGCCTGGCATGACTTCAATGCGACCACTTGCCTGTCCCACAAGCTTGCGGATCAGATCAGCGCCATCGATTGCGGTGGGACGCTGCCCGGAGGTCAAAATGCGCATCACGCCGAGTTCGACCAGCGTCTCCAACGCCGCAAATGGGTCGGGCGTCACGTCGAAGGCGCGGTGAAAGACGGTCTGTCTGCCTGCTGCCAGCTTCACAAGATGCGCTGTGCGTCGTTCATCGACCGTGCCATCCTGTTGCAGACAGCCAAAGACAAAGCCATCGACGCCCACCGCCAGCCCAAACTTCAGGTCGAGCGCCATCTGCCTGAATTCTTCGGGCGAATAGCAGAAACCGCCTTCGCGCGGGCGCAGCATCATCATGATCGGTAGGCGCGTCATAGCCCTTGCACGTTGCACCAACGCCGCCGACGGGGTCAAACCACCCAATGAGAGAGCGGTGCATAGTTCGATGCGATCACCGCCAGCGCGTTCGATCACCGCGCAATCCTCGGCGGATGTGGCGATAATTTCGAGCAAAACCGACATAAACGGGCATCCTTGGTTCCATCAAGCATTCAAACAGCATAAGCAACGCCTGAGGAATCACACTATTTCAGTTTGGTTGAACGACCATGCAAAACGGCGATGATTTCAGCCAGAATGGCGACGGCGATCTCGGACGGCGTCTGTGCGCCGATGTCCAATCCGATGGGAGCATGGACGCGATCAAACTTGTGGCGTGGAATGTTGCGCTCCCGTTCAAGCAGGTCAAACACGGCGCGAATCCGCCGCCGGCTGCCGATCATGCCGATGTACGCCACCGGATCGTCGAGCACCTCTAGCAACAGATCGACATCATACTGATGCCCGCGCGTGACCAACGCCAGGCAGGTGTGCGGATCAAAAACAGGGCGCCCGCCGCGCAATTTGCGCAGCTCCTCGCGAAAAGGGCCGACAATGATGTGGTCGGCGGTCGGAAAGCGTTCTTTGTTGGCGTACTGAGGGCGGTCGTCCAGCACTGTCACCTTGAAATCGCAGATTGCCGCCATCGCCGCCAGCGGCGCGGCCACATGCCCGGCGCCGGCGATGATCAGGTGATAAGGCTGCGGCTGCACCTCGACAAACAACACAATTTCGTCGTTCCCGACGCGATAAACCAGTTGTGTGTGCCGCCGCGCCTGTAGCGCAGCGCGTGCGTCATCCAGCGCCCGGCGCTGCAACGCGCCGAGATCAAGATCGCCGACGGTGGGTCGTTCATCGAGCCAGAGCACCAGGCGCCGCCCTTGTTGCGCGTCGAACGCCCCCGTTGCCTTTAGCACGCTGAGCAGCGCAGCAGCTTCGCGGCGCTCAGCAGAGGCTGCCAGCGCCGCCGCCACTGCGCGTCTCATTGTCCACCTTGCGTCTGCTCGTCGTCAGGCGCCCATCGTTCGATAAAGACATCGAGGACGCCGCCGCACACCCCCATACTTTGCATGGATATTGGTTCGGTCAGATCGATGCGAACGGTGCGCGGCTGCCCGTCAGCCAACACGTCGAGGCCAGTGCGAATCACATCCGCCTCGCCACAGCCGCCGCCGACCGTGCCGACATGCTTGCCGTATGGATGGATGATCATCTTGGCGCCCACCTCGCGCGGGGTGGAGCCTTTGACCTGAACAATCGTCGCAACCGCAACGGTCAAACCTTCATCAAGAAGTTTCTGAAGTTGGGAGTAGAAAGATGCAGCCATGCTTCGCTTCAACCAGCAACACTTGCACTACGCGCTGTTGTCAGCACCGGACCGTCCAGACAAAGCACTTTGCCCAGATGTTCACATGCACCGCAAATGCCGATGCCGCAACGCATGTAGGCTTCCCAGCTTGCCTGACAAGGTGCACCAACCTCTTGCGCCAGCAGCTCGATTGCTTGCAACATCCCGTGCGGCCCACATGCATAGACGCCATCGAACGCACCCTGCGCCGCCAGCGGCGCCAACTCGTCGGTGACGCGTCCGAGTTCGCCTGCGCTGCCATCTTCTGTCGTCACCACGATCGACAGCGCGCCGGGTTGCAATGCAGCGGCAAGCTGCTCGAACCGCCTGACATATAACAAATCGGCGGCGGTGCGTGCGCCGAGGATTGCCGTCACCTGTGCGCCGCGCGCAAGCTGTTGGCGCGCCAGCCACAACAACGGCGCCACGCCGTAACCGCCGCCCACCAACGCCAGCCGCCGCTGCGTGGCTGGAACGCAAAATCCATTGCCAAATGCGCCTCGAATCCACAGCGAATCGCCAATCTGTAGCTCGTGGACAAGCCTTGTGAACGGTCCCACCGCCGTGATCATCAGCGTCACCGGGTCGGCGTCGACAAGTGAAAAGGGTTTTTCATCAAAGCGCGGCAGCCACGCCATCACAAATTGCCCTGGCGTCGCATCGAGACGGGTTTCCAGGACAAACGTTTTGGTGCGATAGTTGTCTGTTTCGATGGACGCAATGCGCGCTGGCGTCGGCAGGATCAATCGATTCATGGCTTTATTATGCCCGATTCTTGTCTGCCAGTACAGCTACGAAGATGATTGTAGCTGGGATATTGCGGAGGACGGAAAGCGGATCGTCCTCCAACCAATCTTCATCGAGCATCGATTGCGGCAGCGGCGGCTCCACCAGGTGTTGCAAACAAAAGCCAGCCTGGCTCAGCAGATCGATCCATTCGGCGATTGTGCGATGGTGGGAATGCATCCATACGCCGGTGTCGCCGAACATCCACGCGATCGGACGGCGATCAAAGTAGGAGCGCATCGGATAGAGCGAAAATTCATGCTCCTTGTCGTCGAAGAAGCAGATGCGGATGGGATGATCGAGGCTGAAGACAAGCCGTCCGCCTGGACGCAGCACTCGTGCACACTCGCGCAGGCAGCGTTGCATGTCGGCAATATATTGAAACGCGTAGACGCTGAAGATCATGTCCCAGCCCGCACTGGCGAAGGCGCTGAGGTCTTCGGCTGATCCCTGAACAAAGGAGGCAGCGACGCCTTCGTGCGCGGCGAGCCGCCGGGCGTGTTCAAGCTGGGCGTCGCTGAGATCGACGCCAACAACGACAGCGCCTTGCCTGGCAAGGGCGATGGAGCATTGACCGCCGCCACAGCCAATTTCAAGGATATGCAATCCGCTTACGTTGCCAAGCAGATGCAACTCTTTCTCGGTCGGCGCCCAGGGTCCGTAATTCACGTCGGTGAGTGGAATCGCCTGCCGCCTCTGGTAGTCGGCGGCAACCTGATTCCACGCTGAGCGCAAATCGATCGACATTGCCCGGTCAATACGCAAAGGGCGCAAGCATAAAAGGTATGATGAAGCCGCACAAACAGCTCAGCGCGAATGAAATCACGCCAAGAATCAAGAACAAGTTCGCAGCCGATCGGTCTTCTTGCGCCGGTTTGCCACGATAGACGAAGTAGAGCACGATGCCAACAATTGGCACAAGGAACGACAGAATATAGAAGACAATCTTAAGCCCGGGCGACAGCTCAGGCTGATCGCTGCGAAAGCCCGCTGCGCTAAACTGCGCCGAAGGCTGCGCAATCTGCGGTTGATAGACGCTACTTTCTGTGTAAGCTGTTCCGGCTGGGCTCTGCTCTCCGACGCGCGGTGCATAGGCGGGAGGCGGCTGCGGCGGCTGCACCGGAGGAGAAGCAGGCGTCCAGTTTTGTGTCACAGCGTCGTAGTAATTCCATTGACCGGTGTCGCGCGCCTTTGCCCACCATCGCCCCTGATCATCCTGGATCATCAATTCCTTGAGCGCCTCGTCAAAGGCTGTCTCGCTTAGCAGCCCGGATTCAAACTGCTGTTTCAACTCCTGATATCGTTTGTCAACGTCGGCAAAAGTCATGGCTGTTGTTCCTTCCTGCTGTGAGTCGATAAAGTTGATATATCAAAAATCCCGGTCTTGCTCCATTCAGGCTGACGAGCGCCCAGGCAGCGACGGGGGTTTTGCGTCCGTTCTGTTGGTTGCATTTTCACTGTTGGCAGGTGCGGCGCCGCTGGGAAGGGTCGGCGGGCGCGTGACGGGCGATAGAGACGAAGGCGGAGGCGTTCCTGGTCTGGCTGGCGCCGATGCCGGCAGGTTGGTTGGGCGCGGGGTCATGCCCATCATACGCAACGCATGGTCATGCAGGGACGTTGTGTCTTTGTAGGCAGGCGCCTCATTCAGAATGATGGTCGCCAGCTCTACGACTCGCTGCCATTTCTGCTCGGCATAGGCGCTGACCAGCCGGCGGTAGTGTTCAGCCAGTCGTTCCTGTAGCCTGGACTCTTGCCACAGCGCGCCGATGTTGCGATAACCCGGCGCCCGATCATTGCAGAGCTTGAAAAACCGGTTTGCATCAGCCCATCGCTCAGCCTGCATGTACTCGACGGCTTGCTGGTACAACTCTTCGGCGGAACGATCGGCGCTCGACCAGCGATCGGTCAGCCAGGCGGGCAGGCGTTTGATCACCTCACGCGAACCAGTCGCCAAAATCGTGCGCAGTTGGCCCAGGTCGACGTCGAGGTTGCTCATTGTCGCCGCAATCACCTCTTGCTGAAGTGCGCTTGTGCGGCTGTCGTCGCCTGGAAACGCGCCGACGTCGAAGATGTTGCCGTCCGGTGTGCGTAAAAAGAGCACGGGCGTGGCCCATTCGCCGCTTCCCTCGAAGCGCGCCCAGACATTGCGCCGTGCGCTGGTCACTGCAGCGTCGACCGGCAGACCGATGGCAATTGCGCTATAAAATTCGCCTGCAAACGGAATGGCGATTGTGTCGCTGATGCTGAACTGCATGGCAACCACCGCAGGCACGCCTTGCGCCAGCAGGCTGGTCGCCACGCCTGATGACGGGTTGTTCAGAGCGCCGACCGCCCCTTCGCAGGCGTTGATCAGCGCCAGCCGCACCGAACGCCGCAGCGCTTGCCCAAGTCGTTCGGCGCTCACCGGCGCGGCTGCGCCATCTGCGTCCTCGAAGAGTAGATAACCGGCGTTGCGTTGATCTGCATCCTGCAAAAAGGCGCCATGTCCCATGAAATGGAAGATGTGATAGTCGCGCTGATCGAGCAGGGTTGTCACGGCGTGAAGTGTATTGGCTGGCGCCCAGTCAATCTCAACCATGCGAGCATCGATCAGGCGCGTCAGACTGGCTTGGAGGCTCTCGCGCTCGTGCGCCACATCGAGCGGCTCCAGGTCGTGTGGGCTGCACGCCATCGCCAGGATGCGCAGCGGCGGCTCTACATGCAGGCTGCGCACCGGCTCCGGCGTCTGCACATACCGCACGATTGTCAGGTCAGGTGAAAGCGCCAGAAAAAAGCCCCGCTCCGGGTGATAGAGAAATTCCCACGGCAGCGCGGCAAGCTCTGGCGCGCCGCTGAAGTCGATGCGCAGACGCACCCCCTGCTCGCGCGCAAGGGCAAACGCATCGAGGGTTGCGTTCAATTGATGGAGCGCTGCGCCGGAAAACATGGCGGCGAACAGCGCCTCACCCATCTCGCGGGCGGCGGCGTCAGCGCTGTGCTGCAACGATCGGCGTGTGGGTTGTGGGCCGCGCGTCGCCTCGGCGATATAATACTTGAGCTGATACTCCTCGAAAGGCGTCTGAAAAGTCGTCTGCACCCGCCGGCCATCGGGCGCACGAAATGAAGCGACATAGCCCGTTGCGCTACGCGTCACAGAGACATCGAAATCGACCAACGTGCGAAACGCCATCATAGCCTCAGCAACCCCACGGTTGGAAATCCTGTCTTCTTCCCTCCATGCTTCGGTTCGATCATAGCATACATAGATGGGGTGTGAAAACGGGTCGAGTCGGGCTACTTCACGTCTGGAACAAAAACAAAATAGGTCGTCGCCTCCGGCGTGACATGGCGCTGGCGTTTTTCTCATTCAAATCAATTGTCCAAAAGAAACCGTTTGCTTTGACGCTGCACCGTTCTGCCGTTATTCTTGTCACAAACTTGCACATTTTAATTTCTTGCCATGAGCAACGTACACACAATTTCCGCTAAAACCACGCTCGTCGGATTGATCGGTTGGCCCGTGAGCCACAGCGTCAGCCCGGCAATGCATAACGCTGCGTTCGATGCCTTGGGATTGGATTGGCGCTATGTCCCGCTGCCGGTCGATCCGGCGCTGCCTGGCGCAGTCGGCGACGCCGTGCGCGGGATGCGGGCGATGGGCATGCGCGGCGTCAACGTGACTGTGCCGCACAAACAGGCTGTCTTGCCTTTTCTCGACCGCATCGCAGCGGCGGCGCAGGCAATGCGCGCGGTCAACACCGTTGTCGTCGAAGCCGATGGCAGCCTGACCGGTGACAATACCGACGCACCCGGCTTTATTGCCGACCTGCGCGCACATGGCGTCGAGCCGGCGGGACAGAGCGTGCTGGTGCTGGGGGCAGGTGGCTCGGCGCGGGCGATCGTCTATGGGCTGGCGCAGGCGCAGGCGCGCCACGTGACGATCGCCAATCGCAGCAGCGAACGCGCCAGTCGGCTCCTGGACGATCTACGACCCTTCCTGGGTGCAACGGTCGTCGAAGTCATGGCATTGCCGGATGGCGCGCGAACAATCGAAGCTGATCTGATCGTCAACTGCACATCGTTGGGAATGACGCCGCATCAGGACACAACGCCGTGGCCGCACGATCTGCCGCTGCATCCGGGTCAGATCGTCTACGACCTGGTCTATAATCCGGCAGAGACGCTGCTCTTGCGTCAGGCGCGCCAGCACGGGGCGCGCGCCATCGGCGGGTTGGGCATGTTGATCTGGCAGGGGGCGCTGGCTTTTGAACGGTGGACTGGACAGCCTGCGCCGGTCGAGGTGATGCGTTTGGCGGCGGAGGAATGCCTGCGTCGTCGTGCAGCCGATTCTGGGCAGCAGTGTAGGCAACAACCAATCAATGTGCGCCGCGCCACGCCGGACGACGCTGCTGTGATATCGCGATTGCACAGCGCGCTGCAGGCATATCATGCTGAGGCGCATCCATCCTTCTTCAAGCAGCCCTCGGCGCACACCTTCCCGCCAACTATGGTGCGCGATTTGCTGGAAAAGCCTTCCACTGTGGTTTTTCTGGCGGAGATGGGCGGAACAGAGATCGGCTATCTCTATGCGGATACGATGCCCGCCCAGGAGACCACAATGACCTATTCGCTAGAGCGGCTTTGGATACACCACATCAGCGTGGAACCGGGTTTTCAGCGACAGGGTGTTGGCAGGGCGCTGATCGACGCCGCCAAGTCCTACGCCCGCAGCCAGGGAATCAAAACGCTGGCGTTGAGCGTGTGGGCGTTTAATCAAGCCGCCATTCGCTTTTTCGAGGCGCAAGGATTTGTAATGTACAACCACCGAATGTGGCTGCAAGTAGACGGCGCCACAGCATAACGGAATCTGCAATTGACAGAAAAGCCAGGGCAAAGGACGCCCTGGCTTTTCATTTGATCTGTGACTTAACCGTTTTGGTTTGACCGTTGCAACTTGACCGTTGCAGCTTGACCGTCAGGCCGCAACGCTTTCGGCTGCAGCGGCTTGTGCTTTGGCGGCTTTCGCTGCGGCGCGCGCTTCAGCGGCTGCCCAATCTTCGCCCTCGCGCACCACGGCCACCTGAAAGGCGGCGGTCACTTCAGGCATCAGGCGAATCGAAATCTCATGAATGCCCAGGTCGCGGATGCCGTGATCCAGCTCGATGCGGCGCCGATCGACCTCAAAACCGACCATTTCAGCCAGCTTCTCAGCAATATCACTGGATGTGATCGAGCCGTAGAGACGGTCGTTTTCACCGGCATTGGCGGCAAAGAGGAGTCGCTTGCCTGCAATCATCTGCGCCTGCGCTTCGGCGTTGGCGCGCTCACGTGCACGGCGCCGCGTGGCGGCGGCTTTGATCTCTTCCGCCTGCTTCATCGCGCCGCGTGTGGCAAGCACAGCCAATCCCCTCGGCATCAGATAGTTGCGAGCATAGCCGCCAGCGACGTTATACACCTCACCGGCGTGCCCCAGTTCGGGCACATCTTTGGTCAACAGAACTTTTACACGCGCCATACGTTTCTCCTTTATAACAAGCGTATCAAACGATACGTGGTTCGCAGCCCGTCAGCTGCAATTGATTATCGCATCCGCGCCAAAGCGCAGACAGACCTTCAGTATATCGAAAACCTTAGGGTTGAGGAAATTGCGTAAAGCTTTGGAAGAATTTTGAAACTCTCTCACTTGATTCAGCATGACAGGCAAACCATGCTATACTGCGCAGCGCAGGGCTGAGTGATCGTCAGGATCGAACTTCGCTGCAAACCATCATCCTTCGACACCGCCTAGAGAGGCTATTGGGGTGACACAACCAGTCGAGACGCATCTTCTTTTGTCGGAGCCAGATCAAGAAAGCAAAAAATCCACCGGACAGTACATGCTCTGGAAGAAGCGCCTGCTTGGAGTGGGTGCTGCGCTTATGCTGCTTGGTTCGACGCTTGGTTGTGCGTTCACCGATCTGTTGGCGCCGCCAACGCCAACGCCGCCGCCGACGCGCACCCTGGCGCCCACCTTTACACCGACGCCAGAAGCGCTGCTGCCGTTGATCGTGGTTACGCCGCCGCGTGACGGCACGCCCGGTGTGATCGTGATTCAGCCGACCATCGACGCCGACCGCGTCGTGATTGCGATTCCACCGACCGACACACCCACACCGCCGCCGACCGAGACGCCAACGCCGACGCCGACCTTGTCGCCGCTCGAACAGACTGCAACCGCCGTCTTTCTCGAAGCTCAGCTCACTGCCGCCGCTCAACCGGGCGCGATTCCGCCCATCTTGCTGCCGACGCCGACCGATACACCAACGCCCGGGCCGACGCCAACGCCTTTCATCATCGTCGATAGCGGCTTCGTGGCGCTGCGCACCGGACCGGGCGTCCAGTATCCGTTGGTGGCTCAACTCGGACCTGGCATCCCGATTGCAATTATCGGTCGCAACACAGAGGGAACCTGGTACGAAATCTGTTGCGTCAACGGCGCTTCGGTGTGGGTGGCCGGCACGCATGTGCGCGTGGTCAACGAAACGCAGCAGGTGGCGTTGGTTGTAGCGCAGCCGCCGCCAACATTTACGCCGACCTTTACCCCCACGGAAACGCCGACCGAGACCGCCACGCCGACCGCTACGCCGTATCCCTTCGAGCGCGCAATTGGTCCGCAATTTTTCCCGACTCAAAACAATTTTCTAACCATTTGGGCTTATTTCTTTGTCGGTTTGCTCAACGACGTCAATCAACCTGAGGAACCCGCCGAAGGGTATTTTTTGGAAGTGCGATTTCGCGGCGTCGATCGCCCCAATACGCGCGGCGAACAACCGAGCACAAACAAAATCGAGTACAGTGGGCCGCCGGGCGCCGGCAATCGCGTCAAATACAACTATAAATACGAGTTCAGCCCGCCGTCGGAGCCAACACCGGCTCCAGGGGAAGTTGCGACCCCGCGTCCCTGCGAGCTGCTCGGACAAGGGCCGTGGCAGGTTTGGGTGCGCGATGGAGCCGGAAACCAGCTTTCTGACGTTGTAGAGTTTACAACGGATTGCAACAATCCGAATCGCGAGGTCTATCTGGGGTTTGTGCGTGTTCGATGACTGTCGATGCGCGCCAAAGCCTTCGGAAAGTGAATGATGATGAAACGAAACGTTGCACTACTCTTGAGCATTGTTGTGATCGCCGGAATTGTGGCCGGATGCTTTGGCAGGGGTCAGGTCAACGAAGAGCCAGTCGTCCCTTTGCGCTCGCCCTATCCAACCTTTACGCCAACGCCTGCACAGCCAGCGCCGCCGACCCCAGAAGCGCCGCCAGCGGTGGATGCGGCGAATCAAGCGCCGCAAGCGTTGGTTGGCGAAAGCGTTCCCGCGCAAGCGCCAGAAGCGACGACATCGGCTGGCGAGATGCAGAGCGTGCTGGCGGTCGTCAACGATGACCTGGTCAACATCCGCCGCGGCCCAGGTCTGCAATATCCACCGCTGCGTTTAGGAATGCGCGGGGATCAGTTCACGATCACCGGGCGCAGCGCCGACGATCTGTGGTGGCAAATCTGCTGCGTCGAAGAGCGGCCAGCATGGATCAGCCAGACATACATCGACGCTGATGGGCCGGTCGATTCTGTGCCTGTGGTCGAGCCAGAATCGGACTCATCGGGGGTTGTCGTGGTCAATCCGACGCCGACGCCTGTTGCCCCAGCGGCGTCTGCCCCACAGCCGACGCCGCAGCCGCCAGCGCCGGAGGCGCCAGCCGTTGAAGCGCCTGTCGAGAGCGCGCCGCCTGCCGAACCACCTGCACCGGCTTTCCCCTTTGCACTGGTGGCGCAGGAGCAGTTCCCAGAAGGCAACAATCTGGTGCGCATTTTTCTCTACGTCTACCAGGGCGATCAGGTGTTGCCTGGCTATAGTCTGCGCGTCAGCAAAGACGGCGCCGAATTGCCGGTGAACGCAATGTCCTCCGATGTCTCTGGCTTGACCTGGCCCATTGCCAGCCCACGCCAGCGTTTTCACAACATGAAGGTCGAGTTTCCGAACATGAATCCGGCCGGCGTATGGTCGATCGAGCTGATCGATGGCGGCGGCGCAGTGGTTGGGCCGGCGGCGACTTTCACGCTTACCGCTAGTGATATGAACCGAGAGTTGTACGTTCGCTACGAGAAGCAATAAGTTGTCGACGATTGCTGGCGTGCGCCCAACACGCGCTGTTTGGGGGGTGCTGCTTCTGATTGGTGCAGGCGTCGTGCTGCGTTCGCTGCGGCTCGACTGGCAGCCGCTGTGGTGGGACGAAGGTTACAGCGTCTACTTTGCCACAGAACCACTCCTGCGCATGTTCGATCTGACGGCGCGCGATATTCACCCTCCACTGTATTATGTGCTGCTGCACGGCTGGATTGAGCTTTGGCAGAGTGCAACGCCGGTCGTTTTGCGCATCTTGTCGGTGCTGTTGGCTGTGTTGGCGCTGCCTTTGCAGGCATGGCTGGCGTGGCGGCTTTTCCCTGGCCGCACACGTTTGCTCCTGATTGCGGCGTTGTTGCTTGCCCTCAACCCCATGCATCTCTTTTACAGCCAGGAAGTGCGCATGTACGGTCTGGGTATGACGCTCAGCATTGCCAGCACGCTGTTTTTCTGGCGCTGGCGACAGGCGGCGAATGACGGTAAACAGCAGCGTCAAGTGTGGTTGATGGTTGGATACGTCGCTGCTACGCTGGCCGGTCTATACACGCTCTACTATTTCGTCTTTATCCCGGTCGGGCATCTGCTTTGGGCGCTGTTCGTACATCGGCAAGCTGTACGCCGATGGTGGCCGGTGGCAGCCGTCCAGATGCTGATCGCTGCGCTCTTCTTGCCCTGGCTGTTCTACACCACACCCCGGTTGGTCGCCTATGTCGATAACAAAGTTGCCTCCGACCAGGATGTGGCTCTTGATCCGGTGCGGTACATCGCACAACATACAGCAACGTTCAGCGGCGGTCATCTCGGCTGGCCGTTGGGGCCGCTGCCATGGGCGCTGTTGTTTGGCGGTGCAGCCATCCTAGCAATTGGAGGGGCGCTGATCTTTAGTCAGCAGGCTCGCAGTCAGAATCTATCTGAACCGACCGAGTCGGAAAGCAATCGTGCACCAAACACAGGCGCCCTGGGGCTGTTGGCGTCACTGGTCGGGACGACGTTGGCGGCTGGCTGGTTGTTGAACCTGCGCTTTCCCTTCTTTCCTGAAGGCGGCGAACGGCTGCTGATGATTGCGTTGCCCTATGTGCTACTGTTACTGGCGGCAGGCATCGACCACACGTGGCGCGTGGCAAGAGCGGGTCAGGCGGCGTTGCTGTTTCTCCTGCTGGCGGCCATTGGCGGCGTCTATACGTTCTACACAACGCCGCGCTATGTTGGACACGACTACCGCCCGATCGTGCGCCAGATCGTGCAGCAGGGACGCAACCGGGACGCGTTTCTCGCCATCTTCCCCTGGCAGGTCGGCTATTGGCGCGCCTATGCGCCGCAACAAGACCCGCTCGTCACAGGGCCAGCGCCGCGCCTGCTGTCCGATGATGTGGTCGGTTGGTCGGCGGAGGTGCAGGCCGTGCTCGATGATGCGCTGGCTGCGGGCGTGGTCTGGTTTCCCGAGCCGCTCACCTTTGGCGCAACGTTGCCGTTCGAGATCGAGGAGTATCTGGCGGCGCACGCCTCAAATCTGGAGAATCGCTGGTACGACGCAACGCGTCTCACAGCCTGGGCGAAGCTGGCTGGACTGACGCCCGCCGCGGAAGCAGCCGCCGACTTTGGCGCGGTGCGAATCGTCGAGGCGGCGGTGGCGGAAGGGTTGGTGGAAGCCGCCAACCAGCCGGTCGCCGTCCATATCACGTGGGAGATCGTAGAGCCAGCCGACCTCAACATCAGTTTGCGCCTGCTCGACTCCAACAACCAGATTTGGAGCAGCCGTGAGTACGCCGTCGCTTGGTCATCTGCACAGCCAGGGACGCGCGAGACGCATCTGGTCGGCGTATTTGCTCCGGTGGGGCTTCCGCCCGGCGTTTACACCGTCGGCGTAAGCGTGGCGCGCCAGGATGCGCGTGGCGAGAGTGCAAACGCACTCACCGTGGTGGGCAGCGACACCGTGGACGCCCCGATCGGTGTGCTAACCGTTGCTGCGCCTGAAACCGTCCAATCGGCGGCGCGCCTGCCGATTCGGACGCCGTTGTCACCACCCGTTGCACAGAATGACATCGCCTTTCTTGGTTTCACGGGGCCGCCGCCGACAAAGCCACTGCTGGCAGGCACGGAGTTGGTGGTGACGCTCTTTTTACAGGCATTGGCCGACACGCCCGCCGACCGCCTGCTCTATGTCAGCCTGCTCGATCGGCAGGGCAACGGTGTGGCCGGCTTTGAGGGTTGGCCGCTGGCATCCTTTCCACCTCCTCTGCTTGTCGAAGATGAACTGCTGCGGGTTCCGGTGCGCTTCTTTGTCCCGGCCACGCTCCCCAGCGGCGACTATCGGCTTGTCACTGGCTTTCAGGAACCGGCAACAGGCGCCAAGACGCCGTCGATCTTGTTGGGAGGAGTGCGCGTCGAACAACGCCGCGCTGACTTCACGCGGCCGACGCCGCCGCATTTGCTGCCGACGCCCGCCCAATTTGGCACACATGTGCGGCTCTACGGCTATGCACTGGAAGAAACCGGCGACAACGCGCTGACCGTGCGGCTTTACTGGGAAGTCATTCAGCCGTTGCTGCCACCGCACCATATCTTCGTCCACCTCCAGGCGGCGGATGGCGCAATCGTAGCGCAGCAAGACGCCGCGCCATTCACCGACCGTGGCCCAGCGCCGACTGGAAGCTGGCAGCCCGGCGAGTTTCTTGTCACCCGGCATCCTCTTCCGACGGCGAATCTCGCCGACCACCACATTCGCGTCGGCATTTATGATCCGGCGACGCTGCTGCGCCTGCCGGTGACAATCAACGGCGAGGTTGCCGGCGACAGTGTTGCGTTGGGAGTGGAAAATCGTGACTGATTCTGATCTGAAAGCAACCGCCATTCTGGTTGCGTCGAACTCATTCACACACAAAACAGGAGATGCACATGTCCGTGCTTGATCGCTTTCGGCTGGATGGTCGGGTGGCGCTTGTCACCGGCGGCACAAAAGGATTAGGGCGCAGTATGGCAACCGGCTTTGTCGAAGCGGGCGCGCAGGTGGTCGTCGCCAGCCGTCATGCCGAGGAGGCCGCTGCGGTGGCGCAGGAGCTGGCTGCGCATGGCGGCGTGCGTTGCGCCGGTTACGCCGCCGATGTGACCGACCCTGCGCAGGTCGAAGTGCTGGTCAGCCACGTGCTGGCCGATTTTGGGCAGGTGGACATCCTGGTCAACAACGCCGGCGTCAACATTCGCGGCCCCATCGAGGAGCTGAGTGTCGAGAGCTTCGAAGTGGTGCAGGCGATCAATGTGCGCGGCCCATGGCTGATGTGCCGCGCCCTGGCATCGCACTTCAAAACGCGGCGCTATGGTCGCGTGATCAACATCGGCTCGATGCTTTCCGTGGTAGGCATGGCGGAGCGCACGCCCTACGCCACGAGCAAAGGCGCCCTGCTCCAGATGACGCGCACCCTGGCGCTGGAGTGGGCGCCCTACGGCGTCACCGTCAACGCCATGCTGCCGGGACCTTTTGCCACCGAGATGAATCAGCCGATTCTGGCAAACCCAGAGGTCTATCAAGCCTTTGCAGCGCGTATTCCGTTGGGACGCTGGGGGGAGTTGGAGGAAATCCAGGGATTGGCGCTCTTTCTGGCGAGCGATGCGGCCAGCTTTATAACAGGCGCGGCGGTGGCGGTGGATGGAGGATATACAGTATGGTAGGCGCCGGAGCGCCACGCCACCACCAGATGCAACGGGCAAAACATATATCTACCGAAAGGCGCTCTTTGCCTCGCACGCGTACATGGCATCGAGAAGGCGGGGCAAAATTTCGCCGCTTGGGCCGATGAGGGTGATGTCTGCCAGTTCGGACAATGCGGACTCTTCCAGGTTCACTTCGATAATGCAGGCGCCATGACGTTGCGCCACAGCGGGCAGTTGCGCCGCAGGATAGACCACGCCGCTGGCGCCGACGACCAACATCACATCACACCGTTCAGCCGCCCCCCACGCCTCGAAAAGCTCCTGCTCGGGCAACATTTCGCCAAACCACACGACCGCTGGCCGCACATACCCTGTGCAGATGGTGCAGCATGGCGGCATCAACGCTTCGCGGTCACCGGCGCGCAGTGAATACGCCGCGCCACAGCCATTGCAACGGAATCGCCCAATATGACCGTGCAAATGCAGGACATGGCGATTGCCGGCGCGTTCGTGCAGATCGTCAACATTTTGTGTCACCAGCACAAATTCTGGGATAATCTTTTCCATTGCGGCGAGCGCTTCGTGGCCGCGATTAGGGCGGGCGTTCTCAATCGTCGTCAACCGCTCTATATACCAACGCCAAACCAGTCCCGGGTCCGCAGCAAATCCTTCCTGGCTGGCTAATTGCTGCGGATCGAAGCGCGACCACAGACCGGTCAACGCATCGCGAAAAGTGCCAACACCGGATTCCGCACTTACGCCAGCGCCCGTGAAGACAACAACGCAATGCACATCGACTAACAGCCTGGCTGCCGTCGTCAACAGCTCGTGCTGGTTGATCATGCAGTTGCCCTCCACGCTCTTCTATCGTTGGCAGTGGGTCGAGACGTTGAGAAATAGCAAGGCCGGGGCATTTGCGTCCCCGGCCTTGCAAGATTGTTAAGGAAAGGGGCGATCAGCTTGCCAACGAAACTTCGCTCTTCGGGTCAAAAATATGGGCGTTCGCCATGTTGACAGCCAGTTGAATCTCGTCGCCAACCTGGGAGCGGACGCGTGGGTCAACGCGGCCGATAAACTGCTTGTTGTCGCGCGTCACGAGATAGAGGAAGATCTCGTTGCCCATCATTTCAACCACGTCGACGGTGGCTGTCATGTCAGATTCGAGAATGCCCGGCGGGACAAAGGGCTTGGCGTGCACGTCTTCAGGGCGGATGCCAAAGATCACCTGCTTGCCTTTGTGCTGGCGCCACTCGTCGGCTTTCGGCGACGGCACTTCCAGGCGGAAACCGCCGCTGTTAATCTCCAGCTTGCCGTCGCTCTCGACCAACGTGGCGTCGAAGAAGTTCATGCTTGGGCTGCCGATGAAGCCGGCGACGAAGACATTGTGAGGGTGGTCGTAAAGCGTCTGCGGCGTATCGATCTGCTGCAACAGGCCATCTTTCATGACAGCGATGCGGCTCGCCATCGTCATCGCTTCGACCTGATCGTGCGTCACATAAATAAATGTCGTCGCCAGACGTTGATGCAATTTGGTCAACTGAGCGCGCGTCTGTACGCGCAGTTTGGCGTCAAGGTTGGAGAGAGGCTCGTCAAAGAGGAAGACGGCCGGCTCGCGCACAATGGCGCGACCGACGGCGACGCGCTGACGCTGACCACCGGAGAGTTGCTTCGGCTTGCGATCGAGCAGGTGGCCAATGTCCAGAATGTCGGCGGCTTCCTTCACGCGGCGGTCGATTTCGCTCTTGGGCGTCTTGCGCAGCTTCAGACCAAACGCCATGTTGTCATACACGCTCATGTGAGGATAGAGCGCGTAGCTCTGGAAGACCATTGCAATGTCACGATCCTTGGGCGGCACATCGTTGACAATGCGGTCTCCAATCAGAATGTTGCCATCGCTGATCTCTTCAAGACCAGCCAGGAGGCGAAGGCTCGTGGTCTTGCCACAACCCGACGGTCCAACGAAGACGAGAAATTCCTTGTCTTCGATGTGGATGTTCAGGTCGTTGACAGCCGTCACCTCGCCGTAGCGCTTGTAGACGTGATCATACGTTACACTAGCCATTATGATTTTTTCTCCTTGGTGTCAAACACAACTGTTTGAAACAAAAATTAATGGAGGAAAGCAGGGAGCATCCCATTGGCGGAAGTATATCACACCCGCAAATGAAATTGCAACTATGATTTTTGGCGGCTTTTGCACCGATTTTCCGAACGATCCTGACAGCCGGATTGCCGCCCAAAGCGCCTTCACCGCCTTTTGTTTTTGTTTGGCAAATGTGCTACGCTTGCGTTCGCCGAGAGTCGCCGTTCCATTATTTTCTCACATATTGTGTGGAACAAACGTCATGACTTCCCAGGATGAACCCACTTTACCCTTGCCTCAGCCATCGGCTGATTCGATTGCCGGAGTGAAACCCGGCCGCGGCCTCAGTGTGCTGATTGCTGAAGATGAAACGGTCATGCGCACCCTGCTCACACAGTCGATGCAACGGCTTGGTTTTACAGTCGTCGAAGCGGTGGACGGCGAGGAGGCGCTTGCCCGGTTTGCAGAACAACGATTCCATCTCATCATGCTCGATGTGCTGATGCCCAACCGCAACGGCTTCGAAGTCTGCCGGGAGATTCGCCGCCAGTCGGATGTGCCGATTGTGATGATTACTGCGCTCAATCGACCGGAAGACATCGTTCATGGTCTCGAATACGGCGCTGACAACTACATCACCAAACCCTTCAATTTTAAGGAATTGGAAGCGCGCATTTATGCTGTGATCCGCCGCTCCACCCACTTTGAAACCTATCAGTCATTTGAGGTGGCGGAAGTAGGCGATCTCAAGCTGTTCAACCAAACGCAGGAAGTTGAACTGAACGGACGGCGAATCTCATTAACGCCCATCGAGTATGCACTGCTGCGCCACCTTGCCAGCCATTCCGATTATCCTGTTTCAAAAGAGGAGTTGCTGCAGGAAGTCTGGGGATATTCGGAAGGCGATAGTCCCAATCTCGTCGAGCTGGCAATCCGGCGTCTACGCACGAAGATTGAATCCGATGTGGCGAACCCAACTCGTATCGTTACAGTGCGAGGCATCGGGTATAAGTACTGCACCTCACGACAAAATAATGTCAGAGCCTGAAAAATGCTTTCCCCTCGCGTTGCCCGGCTCTACGACACACGCACGCGTGCGACGATTTGGGGCAACGTTGCCAAGACATAATCGATGTCGTCCACTGTGGTGGTGCGACCGAGGCTGAAGCGCAGCGCGCTCATTGTATCTTCGCCCGATACGCCAATTGCTGTCAGGACATGGCTGGGACGATTGGCGCCCGACGCGCACGCGCTGCCGCTGCTGGCTGCAATGCCGGCCAGGTCGAGCGCAATCAACAACCCTTCGGCGTCAACGCCATCGATCACAAAGCTGGCGTGATTGTCAAGCCGGGCAGCGTTGGCGCCGGTCAGCCGCAGGCCTTCGATCGACTTCAGCAAACCGCCGATCAAGTGGTCGCGCAGCGCACGCTGTCGCCGACTCTCAGCAGGATGTTCAGACTCGGCAAGCTCCAGTGCGGTTGCCATGCCAGCAATCAATGGAATATTCTCCGTGCCTGCCCGCCGTCCGCTTTCCTGTCCGCCGCCCGTGATCTGCGCCCAGAATCGCGTTCCATGGCGCAAGTAGAGCAACCCAACGCCTTTAGGCCCATAAAACTTATGCGCGCCTAGACTCATTGCATCGACGTGCAGCGCGTTGACGTCGAGCGGCAACTTGCCGCCAGCCTGCACTGCATCGGTGTGAAAGGGCGCGCCCACCGCACGGCATCGCTCCCCCAACGCCGCCACCGGCTGGATGGAGCCAATCTCGTTGTTGGCATACATGATGCTGACCAATGCCACGTCGCGACCATCGCCTAGAGCGTCAGTTAGCTCGTCGACGCTGACCACGCCCTCTCTGTCGACAGGCAGAATTGTCAGGGTAAAGCCATCGCGATCGCGCAGCAGTTCTGCGGTTTGCAGAACAGCCTTATGCTCGATGGCGGTGGTGATCAACCGGTTGGCGCCGGTTGCAGCGCGTTGAGCCAGCGCAATGCCGCGGACGGCGGCGTTGTCGCTCTCGGTGCCGCCACTAGTGAACACAATCTCGCCGGGATGCGCGTTGAGCAGCTCCGCCAGTGTGCTGCGGGCGCGCTGCAGCGCAACGGCGGCCTGTCGTCCGGGGCGATGAATGCTCGACGGATTGCCGTAGGTTTCGCTAAAGTGACGCTCCATGACTTCGAGCACTTCGGAACGAAGCGGCGTCGTTGCGGCGTGGTCGAGATAGACAAATCGTGACGAAGATTGTGATGGCATCGGTGGTTTCGCTCCAGAATAGAAAGCAAAGATTTTGGCATTGACTTCGCTACAAATTACAATACATGTTGACTATTTTCTGCGTGACCTCTGATACATATGTATTTAGGGCGACGGAATTATGCCACGACAGCGCTGTATGTCGATTCCCACAATCGACGCAAATAAAATTACGTTTCTACTTCTAGAGTTTATCAATTGAAGGAGGCTTGCCTTGTTACAAGGAAATGTTGCAGTCATTTTTTCGATGCTGCTCAGTCTGGTGGGCATCGGTTTTGTAGTCTACCAGATGCGCAGAGTGTTGGCCGAAGACCAGGGCAACCAGACGATGCGCGAAATCTCTCACGCGGTTCAGTTGGGCGCGGGGGCGTTTCTGCGTCGCGAGTACACCTATCTGGCCGGCTTCGTGGTGGTTGTTGCGCTGATCATTGCTGCGTTTATCAACTGGCAGACTGCGCTCAACTTCGTTGTCGGCGCCGCTATCTCGGCGTCGGCGGGGTACCTGGGTATGTATGTCGCCGTGCGCTCCAACGTTCGCACCGCCGCCGCCGCTGCGCGTAGCCTCAACGACGGCCTGCGCGTCGCCTTTGGCAGCGGATCGGTGATGGGCATGGCTGTGGTTAGCTTTGGCCTGTTGGGGCTGAGCATCATGTACCTGGTTTTTGCAGGCAATGACACTGCCTCACTTGCTCGGGAAGTCGGCTTTCTGGCCGGGTTCGGTTTTGGCGCCAGCAGCATTGCTCTGTTTGCTCGCGTGGGCGGCGGCATCTACACCAAGGCGGCTGACGTCGGCGCCGATCTGGTTGGCAAAGTGGAGGCAGGCATACCCGAAGACGACCCGCGCAACCCCGCCGTGATCGCAGACAACGTGGGCGACAACGTGGGCGACGTGGCAGGCATGGGCGCCGACCTCTTCGAAAGCTATGTTGGTTCGATCATTGCGGCCTCGGCGCTTGGCGTGGCGCTTGTGATCTCCGCCAATGTGACGCCCGGCTTTGTGGGGTTGCCTTTCCTGATTGCTGGCGGCGGCATCATCGCTTCATTGGTGGGAACCTTCCTGGTCAAAACAGAGGAGAATGCCACCCAGGAGCAGTTGTTGGCGACCTTGCGCCGTTCGGTGTGGGGAGCTTCAGGCATTGTGCTGGTCATTTCGCTGCTCTTTGTGTTGCTGGCTGGCGTGCCGTTCTTCTATTTCCTGGCGATTCTGGCCGGCCTGATCGCAGGCAATGGGATCGCATACTTCACCGAATACTACACTGCGTACACCAACAGACCAACGCGCTCGATTGCCGATGCTGCTGAAACCGGCCCTGCCACGACCATTATTCAGGGAATTGCCGTCGGCATGAATAGCACGGCGGCGCCGGTTTTGATCGTTGCGGTCACCATGTTGCTTGCCTTATGGCTTGGGTTCCAGGCAGTGCCGGCCGCAGGCATCACCGCGGGTCTATATGCTGTGGCATTGGCTGGCGTTGGCATGTTGAGCACGCTCGGCGTCACGCTGGCGACCGACGCCTATGGCCCGGTGGCGGACAATGCCGGCGGCATCGCCGAAATGGCGCACCTGCCGCCAGAAGTGCGTCAGCGCACCGACGCCCTCGACAGCCTGGGCAACACCACCGCCGCCACCGGCAAGGGCTTTGCCATTGGCTCCGCGGTGTTGACTGCGTTGGCGCTGCTCGGTGCATACATGGACACTGCCGGCATCCAGACGCTCAACATTTTGACCCCGACGGTGCTTCCGGGCTTACTGATCGGCGCCATGTTGCCATTCCTATTCACGGCGTTGACCATGACGGCAGTCGGCAAGGCGGCAAAGGAGATCGTGCTTGAGGTGCGTCGTCAGTTCAAGGAGATCGCCGGGTTGATGGAAGGCGCCGCCAAGCCAGACTACGAGCGGGCGGTTGACATCAGCACACGCAGCGCGCTGCGCGAGATGATTGTGCCCGGCCTGCTGGCTGTGATTACGCCGGTGGTGGTCGGGTTCCTGCTCGGCAAAGAAGGGCTGGCCGGTCTGCTCATCGGAGCGATTGCCTCCGGCTTCCTGCTGGCTGTGATGATGGCGAACTCTGGCGGCGCCTGGGACAACGCCAAGAAGTGGATCGAGACAGGTCAGATGGGCGGCAAAGGTTCGCCTGCGCACAAGGCTGCCGTGGTTGGCGACACTGTCGGCGATCCCTTCAAGGACACCAGCGGCCCATCGCTGAACATTCTGATCAAATTGATGTCGATTGTCAGTCTGGTCTTCGCTTCGGCGTTTGGCGCGGGGCTGTTGGGCTTCTAGCTTTTTGCACAAAGCACTCTTGCCGTTAAAGGCTCACAAGCCCGGATTCGATCTGAATCCGGGTTTGTTTTTTCAGACAGCCCCGACTATACTCGTTACTATCTATACGAAACAAAAGGAATAGACGGGTGAAACATGTCCGACTTTTCTGCACCATCTTCTAAGCAGCCTGAAATTGAACCGACATCTGCGCCAGCCCTATCTGACGCCCGACCAGACGACGCCGCAGCGACCGAGGCGCCGCCAGAACTGTCGCCGCCTCTGCGCGCCCACAGCGAACTAAGCGCCGCAGTCGCCGCCTTCGACGAGTACATGGTGCGCAAAGGGTTCAGCGAAAACACAATCAAGGCGTTTCAGAACGACTTGAAATTTCTGTCGGATTATTTAGGGCGCGACACCCGACTCTACCACATCACAACACAGATGCTCGATGAGTTCCTGCCCTGGCTGGCTGAAAACCGCGGCATGGATTTCAGCGCCAAAACGCAGGCGCGGCGCATCACGACCATGAAGGTCTTCTTCGGCTGGCTGCACGGCGTCGGCGTGATCGCCACCGATCCGGCGGAGCCAATCGTGCAGATTCAGGCGCGCACGCCTCTGCCAACGATCCTGCGCGATAGTGATGTGCGCACGCTGCTGCTGAAGGCGCAGGACATTAGCCGCGACCGGCAAAAGCCGGATGCTCGCCCCTACCTGCTAGTGAGTTTGCTCGTCCAGACCGGCATTAAAAAAGCCGAATGCGCACGCTTGCTGATCGACGATATTGACATTGCCCAGCCACAGTCACCCGTTTTAACGGTGCGCTACCGCGAGGAACGGTACAGACATAAGAATCGCTCGCTCGGGCTGACGCCAACGATTGTCCCGGCGTTGCAGCAATATCTTGCTCAATACAAACCGAAGGATATTCTCTTTGATTGCACTCCGCGCAACCTGGAATATGTGTTGGAGGAGTTGGGCGAACTAGCAGGCATCCGCTACGTGCAGGTTGGTTTCGAGACGCTGCGCTGGACGTGCGCTGTGCGCGATTTCCGCAACGGCATGCCCGAAGAACAATTGCGCCAGAAAATGGGGTTGAGCAAGATTTCATGGCGCGAGACAAGCGAGAAGATTCATTTGCTTGCCGGACGCTGACCACTTTGGATAAGAGAAATGAGCTGAACGCATGACAGATTTGCAGGGAAAGAACGCTGTCATCACGGGCAGCGGTCGCGGCATCGGTCGAGGAATTGCGCTGGCGCTGGCGCAGCGCGGCTGCAATGTTGCAATCAACTATTTTCGCCATCGCGAGGAAGCGGAGGACACAGCGGCCGCCGCCGAACGATTGGGCGTGCGCGCCATTGTGATCAAGGCGCATGTGGGCCGCGATGAAGAGATGGAGATGCTGATCGAACAGAGCATTGCTGCGTTCGGCGGCGTCGACATCTTTGTCGGAAACGCCGCCAGCGGTGTGCTCAAGCCGATCACAGAGATCGATCTCAAGGCGTGGGAGTGGACGGTGAATATCAACGCGCGCAGCATTCTGGTCGGTGTGCAGACAGCCTTGCCCTCGATGCGAGCGCGTGGATGGGGTCGCATTTTGACCGTGAGCAGCATCGGCAGTCGCCGCGTCTTCCCTGAATACGGCGTCGTCGGCATGAGCAAGGCGGCCATCGAAGCATTAACTCGTTATCTGGCTGTCGAACTGGCGCCACATAACATCATTGTTAACTGCATTAGCCCCGGCGTAGTTATCACCGGAGCGCTCGACTTTTTCCCACGTAAGGATGAGATGATCGCCTATGCTGAAGCCAACACACCCGTTGGCCGCCTTGTCACGCCGGAAGATGTGGGCGAAGTTGCGGCCTGGCTCTGCACCGACGCCGCACGGATGATCGTCGGTCAGACCATCGAAGTTGATGGAGGCTACAGTCTGTTGGCGTTCTAAACGTAGGTCTCTCCTTGCCTTCTAGCCGCGCCTGAAGATCGGTGCGCGCCAGGATAGTGCAACGGCGCCCCAATGTAACAAACGGACAACACCTACTAGCTATTGTTTTCAGATCAAACTTCGCTAAGAGCCGCCGTCTGCCCCCATGTCTCCTCAAACACAAAATCAGCCAGCGGACGCCGGGTGCGCGGCGTCAGTTCCCGTTCACGATTCTTCTCGTCCAGCATCTCTGGTTCGCCGAGATAGCCAAGCGCGATGGCTGTGACCGGCTCGAAGCCTTCGGGGATTGCAAAGATTGAGCGCGCCTTCTCCGGCTCGAAGCCGCCCATCTGGTGTACGTACAGGTCGTGCGTCAGCGCCTGGAAGGTCAGGTTTGCCACCGCCAGACCGACATCGTGAAAGGCGTGGCGATGCGGTCGTCCGCTGCTGGTGGTCATCTTCGCCACGGTGAGGATCAGCACCGGCGCCTGCGCCGCCCACGGCAGGTTGCCCTCTTTGATCACGGAAACCAGCTTGTCGTGCGTCGGCGTGCCTTTGCGCCCGACGATGAAATGCCACGGCTGCCCGTTGCCACCCGACGGCGCCCATCGCGCCGCCTCAAACAAGGATAGTAAGACAGCCGGCTCAACCGGTCGATCGGCGAACGCGCGCGGACTCCAACGCTGTGCAATCAATGGGTGGACGGGATAGTCAGTCGTTGCTCGCTTAATCTCTGTCACCGGTGAAATCGTCTTCAACATAACGCTGTCTCCGAAAGTTGATTTTGTTGCGTGGTGCGTGTTGAGTGTTTCGTGTTGCATGCCGCATGGTTGCCAGTTGACGGATCGTTACGAAACACGCACCATCAATTTTTCAACATTGAACTGTTTTCGCTGCCCAAAATCTGTAGGGCGACCATCATTTGTTCGGGTCGGCGTCGGGGGCGAAGAAGGGCAGCAGGTCGGTGCGCAGCGTCTGGAGCATGGCGTGCGGCGCGCTCTGCCCAACGGCGGCGACCATCGGCGCCATGCCGCTGCGATCCCACCAATACAGGTCGGGCTGGGGCCACAGCGCCGTGGGCCACTCGCCGCTGACCAGTTGGAGCGGGGGCCACTCGTCGAGCGTCGGCGGACGCGTCTGCGGCTCGACAAAGCGCACCTGCACGCCTGGCTGACCGCGCGTCGCCCAGACATGCTGCCACCAGAGCGGCGCGCAATAGAGACCGTGCAGTTCGTCCAGTTTGTGCAGTTCCATCCAGGCGCGCACCAGTTGCGCAAAGACGCTTTCCTGGCTGGTGATGTGTCCCGGCGGCGTGACCCAGCGGCTCAACTCGCGGAAGCCCGCGGTGCGCCGACTCAGCCGCCAATAGTGGAAGGTGCACGCCTGCGCCAGCGCAGTCTTCTGCACCACGCCCGGTGCCGGCTGGACATTGACCACCGCTTCGACGCTGCCGCCGCCAGCAGACTGCACCGCCTCGGCGACATGCGGCGCGGCCCAGCGGTTGCCCGCATAGACCACGGCGGGACGCTGCGCCGGCGCCAATCGGCTCAACGCCAATCCAAATGCACGGCTCAGATCGACCAATGCGCGGTGCGTGGCCGGGTCGGCGTCGTCGAAACCGCCCACGATCACGAGCATGTCGGGCGCGGTGGTGAGCAGCGCGTCGGTCAGCTGCGTGATGCTGAGGTCGGCGCCGTAGACGGTGTAGCCGATCACATGCGCCGGGCTGCTGGAGAGCGCTTCATAGGCGGCGGCCATGCTCTGCGTCGGCGAGAGACCGGCGATCCAGACGCGCACGTGCGGTCGCGGGCTGGCGGCGACGGTCACATGCTCGAGCGGCGGGTAGCGCACGGCGTCGTCGCTGTGCAGAAAGGGCGCGCCCGTCTCCTCGTCGAACAAGACCCGCCCGATGCGCCCGCCTATATGGCGGCAAAGCTCGGCGGCAGTGGCGGCGAGACTGGCTTCCTTGCGCCGCGGCAGCGTGTGCCATGCCGCCACGCGATGCACGCCGCCGACCTCTTCGAGCAGACAGACGCGCACTACATTCAACTCGACGCCAAACGCCAGGATCGAACCGCGTCCTGTCCACGGCGTCGGCGCAGGAGCCGCATCGGGCAGCGCAGAAATTGTCATCCTAGCCTCCCGTCACCATGCGCCAGCCGGTTTCGATCATCTGGCCCAGTTCGCTGCTCTGGATCACCTGTGTCCAGTGCGCTGCTTCCGCAATCAGGAGCGTAACCCGCGACGCAAACAGCCGCGCAAAGAGCGCGCCCGCCGCCAGCCACAGCGCCCGCTGCCCCACCCAAATCCAGCCGCGCATCAGCCGCTGCACCCACGCCGGTTGCTGCGCCAGATGGCGGTCGGCGTCCACCACAAAGAAGATCAGCGCGGCGGTTGTGATCAGTAGCGTGAGCAGACCGGTTGCCAGCGTTGCCGGCGCGGCATCCCACGGCAAGCCGCTGCGCGCGGCGTGCATGAACTGCGGCGCCAGCGTGCCCTGCACCCCGCCGATCAACGCCACAGCTGCAGCGACCGCTGCCAGCAGCAGCGCCGGGATCGAGCCGAGCGCGCGCAGAGCGCCACGCCAGCGGCTGCGCGTGGTGCGGGCGCGACCCTGCGCAAAGATGCGCTCCAGCCCGGCCACCGCCAGGATCGCCGCCAGCGCCACGGGAACCCAGTTCCACGGCACTGCCAGCGGATCGTCGCGCAGCGCGTTCACCAGCGTCGAGGTGAGGATGCTCTGCCAGGTGATCACCACGGCGTAGCCCAACACCGCGCCGACCAGCACATACTGCGCAAAGCGCGCCACGATGTGATCGCCGAACAACGCGCTGAAGATCAGCAGCGTAAAGATGAAGCCGGTCCACAGACCGAGGGCGCCCGCCCACTCGACTTGCAGCGCGCTATCCATCGTGACGTCTCCCGACCAGCAGCGCAGCAAGGTTGCCCAGCACGATGATCGCCACAATCGCCAGCGCGCCGTAGCTCTGCCCCGCAATCTGGAGGCGCAGGTTGCGCACGTCATCCGGCGCGGCGCGACGCCCAAGCAGTTCGCCGTAGTGATAAGCGCCGTCGAAGCCGCTGACCAGCCCTACAAGCTGACCGCTGTCCAGGTACGGACGCAGCGGCGGGTCGGCGCCAGCCGCGGTCACCGCTAGCACCGGCGTGCGGTTGACCGGCGCCACCTGTTCGAGCCAGTGCTGGACATCCTCCGCCTGCGCCGCAAAGACAATCGCCAGGTCGGCGGGCTGTGACGCCAGCAGCGGCAGCACGGTCGCACCGCCGGGCAAAAAGCGCGCCTCGACGGTGCGCCGCGCGCCAGCGACGGTCAGTTCGGAAAGCCGCTCGCGTTCGAGTCCGGCAAGCAGGCGCTGCGCTGTGGCTGGCCCGTTTGGCAGCAGCGAGACGACTTCCAGCGTCGGCTGGCGGTCAAGGAGATGGTGCAGCACCGGCGCGCTCACCAGGTCAAGCTCGCCCGCCGTTGCCGGATCATACGCCCACAGAATCTGGACGTGCGCGCCGCTTTCCAGCGCGTCGATCTCTGCAAACGCCGCCTCAACGCCGGGCCACAGCGCCGGTGGGCGCGCCGGCAACGACCAGCCAAAGAGCAGCGGGATGACGACGCCCAGCCCCATCAGCACAAAAATCCACGGCAGCCAGAGCGAGCGTTCGATCGGCGCAGGCGGCTGTGCGGTGGAGGCAACCAGCGGCTCCTCGGTCATCAACGCGCGCACGCGGCGCATCTGCTCGGCGGGGAAGGGCGGCTCCGCCGGGGTGGGTGCGGTGGGCGCGGCGGCTTGCTCCGCCGGGATCGTCGCCACACGGATCGGGTCGAGCAAGCCCTGCACGCCGCTGACCAGCCGTGCGGCTGGGGCGGGCATCGGCGCCAGATCGTCGAGCGCAGCCAGGTCTTCCTCTTCGTCCTGGAAGGGGACATCGTCCTCGCCAAGAAAGCCGGGTTCGAGCCACGGCTGGTCGCTGCGTGACGAGGGCGTATCACTGCGTGACGAGGGAGCGTCGCTGACGGGCGAAGGAGCAGATTCGGTGGGCGGCGGCGCGCTCTGTGGATCGACCGTCAATGCGGCGCCGCAGCGGTTGCAGAAATTCGAGCCGCTGCGATTGGGCGTGCCGCAGTGCGGGCAAAGCTGCGTGGTCATGACGACCTCCCCAGCAGCAGGCGCAAGCCCACCACGAGCAAGGCGAGGACGCCGCCGATCAGCGCACCACGCAGCGCCGCCATCACCGGCGCATCGAGGAACCAGCCAGCAGCGGCGACGATTGCGCTGTACACGGTTGTGATCTCGGCGGCGTTGGCGTCGCCGGGCTGGGCGAAACCGAGCGGCGTCTGCGCCAGCACGATCACCAGGAAGCCGATCAGCATCCACACACCGCCGCGCCGCCCGATGCGCAGGTATTGGTAGGCAGCCGCCGCCATGAAAAAGACCAACAGCGCAAAGAGCGCAGCCTGCCCCGGCGCGATCACGGCGTCGAACACCCACTCGATCAGCGGGCTGCGCACGCCGGTCGGGTTGAGCAGCCCGGCGCCGGCGACTGCGGCAAGCACGGCGATCAACGCCAGGCTCAGGGGCCAATCGCGCTGTCCTAACGCAATGCGCCGGATGTGCAGCCAGAGCACGTTGACCACGCCCAGCAGCAGCGCCACACCCGCCAGCAGCAGCACCCACTCGAAGCCGGAACTGACCAGCGCAGTGAGCGTCGGCAAGCCCGGCAACCGCCCCGCGCCGACGAAGATCAGCGCGGCGATCAACAGCACGATAAAGAGCCAGTTGGGTCGAACGGTGGGACGGGTCGGCATGATCGGGTCAAATCACCCCAGTGAACTGAGCAGCGCGATCAACAACAGGGCAACCGCCGTCACCACGCCGGCCCATGCGAGCCAGCCATCGCGCCCGCTGCTGTCGGCGAAGCGGCGCAGCGGCGCCACGTCCCAGCGCCGCGCAACGGGCGTCGCGTCGGCTTCGATCTGCGCCCACGGCGGCAGGTTGGCGGGACGTTGGTGGAAGGCGGAGCGCCGGGTATCCCACACGGTGCGCGCGGCAAGCTGCGTCGCTGCGTCGGGCGCAGTGTAGGCGATGGCGGTCGGCGGTGTGCGGCGCGGCGCACTTTCCGGGCGCTCGTGCCAGAGCACTGCCAGCCACTCCGGGCTAACGCCGCCGATCGCCAGAGTCGGCGCGGTGAGGTCGCTGCGTTGGGCGTCGAGCAGCGCCAGCGCCACGGCGGTATGTACGCCCGCCAGACCGCCCGCCAGCGCATCGACGGAGAAGATCGGCGACTCGCCGGTCTCCAGACTGAGATCGAGCGTCTGGCGCCAGGCGTCGGCGATGGTTTGCGGGCTGTGTCCTTGATTCATGATGGTTGTTGCTGGTCGGCGGCGGTCACGGCGCGCCGCAAATCGGCGAAGCTCTGGTCGTCGCTGAGCACATCCGCCCACTTCTGCACAGCGTCTAGCCCAAGCAGGCCAGCCACCGGTGCGGCGACGACGAGCGTCTGTCCCGCCACAAAGCGCAGCGGCGCGTGCGCGTCCAAAAAGAGCAGGGCAGGCAGCGCCAGCCGCCGGCGCGCCAGCCAATCCGCCCAGCCGCCGCCGACTCCCGCCGCTGATTCAGTGTGTGATGCGTCGCGTGTTGTCGTCACAATGTCGCATTATAGAGGCGTCGCCCGCAAAAGCCGAAACGACTTCGTTGTGATTATCCCCGTTTGCGCAGCTCGGTGAATCCCTCGCCCAGCGCCTGCTGCGTTGTGCCGATGATGACGAAGGCGTGCGGGTCATGATTCGCCACCACGCGTTTGAGATCGCCCACCTGCGGGCGATAGATCGTACACATCACGATCGTGCGCACCTCGCCGGTGTAACCGCCGATCGCTTCCCAGTAGCTAACCCCGCGCCCCAGTTCGGCGATCAGCGCTTTGGTGATCGCTTCGGGCTTCGTCGTGATCACCATGGCCGTGCGCGCCCGGCTTGGCCCTTCAAGCACGAAGTCGGCGGCTTGCCCGCTCAGCAACAGCGTCAGCACGGCGTAGAGCGCAATCTCCCAGCCGAAGATGATGCCCGCCACGAGCACAATCGTGCCGTCCACAAACAGATAAATCTGGCTCAACGACAGCCCCGTCTTGACCTGGATGATGCGTCCGATGATCGCGGTGCCGCCGATGGTGGCGCCTGCCAGGTAGATCAGACCGCCGCCGATGCCGCCCACCAGCCCGGCGTAGATCGTGCTGAGCAGGATGTTGTCGGTGATGGGCCAGGAGTCGAGCAGTGCGGGCAGAAACTGATCCGCCAGCCCGATCGACGCCGAGAAGATCACGACCGCGATTGCCGTCGAAAAGAGAAATCGCCAGCGCCCCAGGTAGAAAAAGCCCAACACAAAGAGCGGGATGTTCATCACCAGATACATCGTCGAGATGGGCCAGCCGGTGAAATGGTTGATCAAGATCGCAATGCCGGAGACGCCGCCGGCGGCGATGTTATACGGCGCCTGAAAAAGGCTGAAGCCCAGCCCACTGACGGCGGCGCCGACCAGAATCAGCAGCAGTCGCCACAGTTCGTCCCAGATGCGTGACCAGCGGATGCGTTTCATGATCTACTCCTTCGTTGCCAACCTTGTTTGTGGGTGACTTATGCTTGTCGCCCACAGTTCCCAACGCACTATGGTATCATTACTCAAAAGGATAACTGCGCTTGCTCAATCGGCGTTTTGTCAAAACGCTTCAACTCATAAAGTCTGGAAAGGAAATCAAAATGAAAATCCAATCACTCGCTGGCGCGTGGCAGTTTCGCCAGGCTGGCGACGGGGAATGGCTGCCGGCAACCGTACCCGGCGGCGTCCACACCGACCTGCTGGCGTTGGACAAGATTCCCGACCCGTTCGTCGCCGACAACGAAAAGAAGGTGGCATGGGTGGCGGAACAGGACTGGGAGTATCACCATCAGTTCACTGCCTCCGCTGAGGTATTGGCGGAGGAGAAGGTTTTTCTGGTCTGCGATGGGCTGGACACGCTGGCGGAGGTGATGCTCAACGGGCAGCTTGTCGGCAGCGCCAACAACATGTATCGTCGCTACACCTGGGATGTCCGCCATCTGCTGCGTGAGGGCGACAACGAACTGGCGATCACGTTTCGCTCGCCGGTGCGGTTCATCACGGCGGAGAATGCAAAGCGCCCGCTGCGCGGCGTCACCCAGGCGCTCGACGGCGGACCGCACCTGCGCAAGGCACCCTGCCAGTTCGGCTGGGATTGGGGCCCGCAGCTTCCGCCGATCGGCATCTGGAAGGACATCCGGCTGGAGGGACGCAGCGGCGTCCGGCTTGAGGATGTGCATCTGCGCCAGAAACACAGCGAACGCAGCGTGGCTATCTCGGCGACGGTGGCGGTCGAACGGTGGAATGAGGCGCCGGTCACGGCGATTCTGCGCCTCACCGCGCCCGACCGCAGCCGCGTGCAGGAGGTCGTGGAGCCGGTGCATGGCAAATATGCCACGCTGGTGATGGCGATCGACAATCCGCAGCTTTGGTGGCCCAACGGCTACGGCAGCCAACCGCTCTACGACGTCGAGGTGCTGCTCGAGCAGAACGGCGTGCGCGTCGATGCGCAGCGCTTCCAGCTTGGCTTGCGCACCGTCGAGCTGCGCCAGGAGCCAGATCAATGGGGCAAGTCCTTCACCTTTGTCGTCAACGGCGTGCCGATCTTTGCCAAAGGCTCGAACTGGATTCCGGCGGACTCCTTCCCGACGCGGCTGGCGGACGACGGCGGGCCGGGCGCGTCGCTGGAGCAGTTGATCCGCGATGCGGCGGCGGTGCATCAGAACATGCTGCGCGTGTGGGGCGGCGGCTTCTACGAGGAGGAGCACTTTTACGATCTGTGCGACCGCTACGGCATCCTGGTCTGGCAGGATTGCATCTTCTCGTGCAGCATCTATCCGCTCGACCGCGCCGATTTTGTCGACGACGTGCGCCAGGAGATCGCCGAGAATGTGCGCCGGCTGCGTCATCGCGCCAGCCTGGCGCTCTGGTGCGGCAACAACGAAATGGAATGGGGCTGGGAGTCGTGGGGCTGGGCCGAGCCGGACCTGACGCCGGAACAGCTCGCCCTGCTCCAGGAGATGGCTGAACGCGACCCGCGCATCCGCATGTTGGTGGAGATGGCGTCGAAATTGCGCCCGTTGGCGGACTGGCGCGTGCTGCGCGACGCCTATCTTCAGTTCTTCCACACCACCCTGCCCGGCTGGATCGCTGCGCTCGACCCTGACCGCGCCTACTGGCCCAGCTCACCCTCTTCCAACACGCCCTTCCACGATGTGAACGGGCAGACACAGGGCGACGCGCACTACTGGGATGTCTGGCACGGGCGCAAACCGTTCACCGCGTATCGCGAGCAGTACCCGCGCTTCATGAGCGAGTTCGGCTTCCAGGCGCTGCCGCCGCTGGACACGATCCGCACCTACGCCGACGAAGCCGACTGGAACATGACCTCCTACATCATGGAGCACCATCAGAAGAACGCGGCGGGCAACGGGCTGATGCTGGCGCAGATGACCGAGAACTATCGCATGCCCAAAGACTTCCCGTCGATGGTCTACATGAGCCTGGTTCTGCAAGCTGAGGGCATCCGTTTCGGCGTCGAGCACTGGCGGCGGTGCATGGATCGCGTCAGCGGCGCGCTCTACTGGCAACTCAACGACTGCTGGCCCGTGGCGTCGTGGTCGAGCATCGACTACTTCGGGCGCTGGAAGGCGCTGCACTACGCCGCGCGGCGCTTCTTTGCGCCGGTGATGCTCTCGATCGCCGAAGAGGGCGCGCAGATGGCGGTGCATGTCACCAGCGACCTGCGGCAGCCGTGGAGCGGGGAGGTGCACTGGACGTTGGAGACGTTGGATGGCGCAGTGGTGAAGCAGGGCAAGCAAGCCGTCACCGCCGCGCCGCAGTCGAACACGCCGGTCGTCGCACTCGACTTTGGCGATGTGGTCAACGATGGCAACCAGCGCAGCCTGATCTTTGTCGCCGAACTATGGCAGGGCGAGCAGATGACGGCGGTCAACGTCGCCGCGTTTGTCCCGACCAAGCATCTGGCGTTGCGTGCACCGACGCTGGATGTCACGGTTGCGGTGCAGGGCGACCAGTTTGCTGTTGAGTTGATCAGCGACACGCTGGCGCGTTTCGTCGAGCTTAGCCTGGCGGGCGTCGATGTCGTCTTCAGCGACAACTACTTCGACCTGCCTGCCCGGCGCCGCCGCACGATCACGGCGCCGCTGCCCGCCGGATGGAGCGAGGAGGCCGTGCAGGGTGCGCTGTGCGTGCGTTCGCTTTATGATGCGTTTGCGTAGACTGTGCGGATGCCAAATGGTCAAAGCGCATGTAAAGATTTGCGTTAAGAAAATATCACTTGCTATAATCGGCGCAAATTGAGAGGCGGATACAGCGTACACTCCTCACAAACACTATTGCTGTTGCAAATTCACGCGTTTTGTGTGGATGAAGTAGACTGAAGCCAGGCGTGAATCAGCAAACGGGAGATAGGGAGTCGGGGCTGCAGCGAGAACAGATGCAAACCCAAACGCCGACCACCCACATCGACTGGCGGCGTTTGGGAATTCGTTTGTTAGTGACGCTTGTCTTGCCCGTCCTTTTCGCATTGTTGCTCGATCGGTGGCTGACGACTTCACCATTCTTGACAATGGTGACGGCCGTCATCTGTATTCCGGTGGCGACCTTCGTCGTGATACGGACTGCTCTGCTTGAGCTAGACCGCATCATCGAACAGGTTGCTCCGCCAGAACAGAAAACCGACGACGCAGTCGCAACCAATACTGACGGCAACGGCGCGCCGGATGCCACAAATTGATTACGTTATGCCGGTTGCTTGCCGGTGCATAACTTATTACCGAAGGAGCGTTTTGCACCATGGGTAAGAAGATTGTTGATTTTTTGTGGGGCACCAAACAGAGAAAAATCTGGACGAGCGTGATCGTCGGTCTGTTTGCCGCCAGCATCCTGATTAACTTCATTGCACCGGTGCCCCCGCCACATGTCGCCCTCTCTGGTGAACCGATTTTCTCGACCGGCCCCAAATGGTTCACCAACTCCGTTCTGACAACCATCATCGTTGATATTATCCTGCTGCTGCTGGCGCTTGCCACACGCTTTAGCCTCAAGGAAGTTCCTGGCGGCTTGCAGAATTTCATGGAAGCGATCATCGAGGCGCTTTACGGTTTGGCGGAGAGCGTCGCCGGTAAGAATGCTGGCAAGTTCTTCCCCTGGGTGGTGACAATCTTCCTATTCGTCATCATCAGCAACTGGTCGGGGTTGATTCCCGGCGTCGGCAGCATCGGCTTCTATCACCCCTATCCGGCAGAAGAGAAACATGGCGAAGACAGCCACGCATACCTGAGCGACAATCAGTTGGCGATGGCTGGCGGCAGCATCATCCTGGCAGCGCCAGAAAGCGTACAGGCGGCGCCGGCTGCGGCTGTGAGTGAGAAGGGCAAGTTCATCCCTCTCTTTCGCGCCCCTAGCGCCGACCTCAACATGACCTTTGCACTGGCGATCTCCACGATGGTCATGGTGCAGATTTGGGGTGTGCGTCATCTGGGCGGCAGCTATTTCCGCAAGTTCTTCAACTTCAGCGGACCGAACGGCTTTATGAAGGGCATCAACGGCTTTGTCGGCATCCTGGAGTTGATCTCCGAGTTCTCTCGCGTGCTCGCCTTTGGCTTTCGTCTATTTGGCAACATCTTCGCCGGCGAGATCATTCTGTTCACGATGACATTCTTGATCGCATTCCTCCTGCCGGTGCCTTTCTATGTGTTGGAAGTGTTCGTCGGTTTTGTGCAGGCGCTGGTCTTCATGATGTTGGCGCTGGTCTTCTTCCAGATGTCCACCATCAGCCATGGCAGCCATGACGAACATCATTGATAGATTAGCGATTTTGGAATTTGGTACCCTTATCTCATTCACAAAAGGAGATTGAAAAATGGATGTCGATGCGATGAAACAGCTTGGCGCTGCGCTGGCCATGGGTCTGGGCGCGATTGGGCCTGGCATTGGTATTGGTCTGATCGGTTCCAAAGCGATGGAAGCCATGGGGCGCAATCCAGAAGCTGCCGGCACCGTCCAGACGAACATGATTTTGGCGATTGCTTTCGCCGAGTCGATCGGTATTTTCGCTCTGGTGATCGCGCTGCTGCTCAAATTCGTCTAAATCCAGGCGCCAGCGATTGCAGAACCTCAACCGAGGTGATCGCAGGTTGAAGAAGGAGGCAAATTCGTGGACGCACTTGGAATTGAATGGTCACTACTGCTTGCGCAGATTGTCAACTTTCTTCTGTTGATTGTGCTGCTGCGCATGTTCCTATACAAACCGGTGTTGAACATGCTCAACGCACGCAAAGAGCGCATTGCGCAAAGCATGAAAGACGCCGAACGCGTTAGCGCCGCAGCGCGTGAAGCCGAGCAGGAAAAAGCCAAAGTGCTGGAACAGGCTCGACGGGAAGCGCAGGAGATTCGCGCCCAGGCCACGCGCGACGCCGAGAAGATCGCCCAGGATGTACGTGGGCGCGCCGAGCAGGAAGCAACAGAAATTCGCATGAAGGCGCAAGCCGACGCCGCCAAGCAGGTTGAACTGGCGCTGGCGGACGCCAACAAACAGATCGCCGACCTGGCAATCATGGCGACCGAAAAACTGCTCGGACGCGAGCTGGCGAACAAGGCGGAACAACAGCGTTTTGTCGCCGAATTTCTGGCTGAATCGGGGAGCAAGGGCAAATGAGCAGCAAGCAAGAGCGGGTGAACCGCTACGCACAGGCGCTTTGGCTGGCCCAATTGGAACGCTGGCAACAGGCTTTTGACCAGGCGTCAAAGGCGCTGTCCGACAAAAAGCTGTCGGCGCTCCTTGCGGATAGCAGCAAGAGCAGCGCCGACAAGGCGGCCGCTCTCGAAAAAGCGCTGCCTGCCGACGCTCCGGTTGAAATAGTCAACCTGCTCAAAGTCATGGTGGATGCAGGTGATGCTGGCTTGGTCGACGATGTCGCTGGCCGCGTGGCGCAAATTGCCTCCGGTCGCAGCGAAGCGATCAAAGCTGAGATTACCAGCGCCATCGATCTGACCGAGAGCGAGAAGGAACAGTTGCGCAAACGCCTCACCGATGAATATGGCGCGGGTTTGACCTTTAGCTTCAGCGTCGATCCATCGCTGATGGGTGGGCTGCGCGTGCGCGTGGGCGACCGGTTGATCGACAACTCGGTGGCAACGCGCCTGGCGGCTTTGCGCGAGTCGATCGCTGCGGTGGTTCGCTAAACAACGTGTTGCATGTCGAGTGTTGCGTGACCAGATCATGCGGCGGCTTGCAGGCAATCGATGGCGCACCATGCATTATGCACTTGCGCAATGACCGGTAAGTGACACGCAACACGTTACAGGAGGAAATGATCCCAATGGCTGTGCGTACCGATGACATCACAGCGTTGCTCAAACAACAAATTCTCAATTTTTCACCGACTCCCAGTCAGGTGGACGTAGGCGAGGTCTACGAAATCGGCGACGGCATTGCGCTGGCTTCAGGACTGAACAACGTGATGGCTGGCGAGCTGGTCGAGTTCTCCAAAACAGGCACGCTGGGGATCGCCCTAAACTTGACCGCCGAAAATGTCGGCATCATCATCATGGGCGAATACCAGCACATCGAAGAAGGCGACCTGGTGCGACGCACAGGGCGCATTGCCTCTGTCCCTGTCGGCGACGCCATGATCGGCCGCGTTATCAACGCCGTCGGTCAGCCGATTGATGGCAAAGGCCCGATTGACTCGAACAAGTTCCGTCCTGTTGAACGTATCGCTCCCGGCGTGGTCATGCGCCAGCCGGTCGATACGCCGGTGGCGACAGGCATCACCGCCATCGACGCCTTGATTCCGATCGGCCGTGGTCAGCGCGAGCTGATCATCGGCGACCGTCAGACAGGCAAGACGGCGATTGCGCTGGACACCATCATCAACCAGAAGGGCAAAGACCTGATCTGCATTTACGTCGCCATTGGACAGAAACAGTCCTCGGTGGCGCAGGTGGTGGGCACGCTCGAAAAATATGGAGCGATGGACTACACCATCGTCGTGAGCGCCGCCGCCTCCGACCCCGCTGCGCTTCAGTATCTTGCGCCGTTTGCCGGCTGCGCCATCGGTGAGGAATTCATGGAGCAAGGGCGAGATGCTCTGATCGTCTATGACGACCTCTCCAAGCACGCCCAGGCGTATCGCCAGGTGTCGCTGCTGCTGCGCCGCCCGCCGGGTCGCGAGGCGTATCCGGGCGACGTTTTCTATCTACACAGCCGCCTGCTCGAACGCGCCGCCCGTCTTGCCGACGAACATGGCGGCGGCAGTCTGACCGCCCTGCCGGTCATTGAGACACAGGCTGGCGACGTGTCGGCGTATATTCCGACCAACGTCATTTCGATCACCGACGGCCAGATCTTCCTGGAATCCGATCTCTTCTACGCCGGTATTCGCCCGGCGCTGAACGTCGGCATCTCGGTCAGCCGCGTCGGTGGCGCAGCGCAGACCAAGGCGATGAAAAAGGTCGCCGGTCGTCTTAAGCTGGAACTCAGCCAGTATCGCGAGCTGGCCGCCTTTGCGCAGTTTGGCTCCGACCTCGACCCGGCTACACAGCGTCAGCTTGACCGTGGCCGCCGCCTGACCGAATTGCTCAAGCAGGCGCAATATGTGCCGATGTCGCTCGACAAACAGGTCATGAGTTTGTGGGCGGCCGGCGCAGGCAAGCTTGACCAGATCAATGTGGCGCATGTCAAGCAATGGGAAGCGGACATGCACGCGTTCATGGACGCCAACCACCCAGAAATCGGACAGGCGATTCTGCGCACCAAGGATCTCCAGCCGGAGATCATCGACTCGATGAGCGTAGCGATCGACGACTTCAACAAGTCGTGGCAGCCGCCTCAATAGCGGCCGCTACAGGAAACGGGGAAAACTACCTTGGCGAACTTAACTCGTGAAATCCGACGGCGCATCCGTTCGGTCAAGAATATCGCACAGGTCACCAAGGCGATGGAGGCGGTCTCCGCCGCCAAGATGCGCAAAGCGCAACAGCAGGTGCTGGCGACGCGTCCCTATGCCACTCAGGCGCGCGAGGTGTTGAGCTACATTGCGCGTCTGCACAGCACAGAGAGCGAACTCAATCCGTTGATCAACGAGCGACCTGTCAAGCGCACGGGAATTCTGCTGATCACGGCGGATCGCGGGTTGGCCGGTGGCTTCAACGCCAATATCTTGCGTCGCAACGCTCAGCTTATGCGTGAAAAGCGCAACGCCGGCGCCGAAGTCACGGTGGTCGCAGTTGGCAAGAAGGGACGCGAGTGGCTGCTGCGGTACGACCCGGTCGTACGCGCCGAATTCACAGGGCTGCCCGACAATCCGACCACCTATGACATTGGGCCGATTGTGCGCGTGTTGGTGGATGATTTTCTGTCCGGCTACACTGACGAGGTTCTGGTGGTCTACACCGACTTCGTCAACACGATTCGCCAGGTGCCGACTGTGAAGAAGCTGCTGCCCGTAGAACCCGCTGAGCCGTCGGCAAACATGGCGCCGGAGTACATCTTCGAGCCGTCGCCCGAGGCGGTGCTCAATCGGGTGCTCTACGGCTTCACTGAGGTGCAGATTCTGCAGGCGATCTACGAGTCGCTGGCAAGCGAGCACTCGGCGCGCATGGTGGCGATGCGCAACGCCACCGATGCAGCCGGCGAGCTGATCGATGATTTGACGCTGACCTACAACAAGGCGCGCCAGAGCGCGATCACCAGCGAACTGATGGACATCGTCGGCGGCGCCAGCGCCCTGGAAGGCGCTGCGGAAACCTCGAACACGGCGGGCAGCGACTGGCTGACCGTCATGCTGGATAATGACGCAGTCCGGGCTGCCTGACGGCTGCCTGGCTGCGACGCAGATGTCGAAATGAGAATGAGAACCGATTTCAAGGAGGTCCTCTGTGCCTGAGCAACTAGTTGGCACGATTCAAAGTGTAATTGGGCCTGTCGTCGACGTGGTGTTTCCATCAGGCGATCTGCCCGAAATCTATGACGCAATCATGGTCGCCATGGATGATGGCGCCAGGCTGGTGTTGGAAGTCGAGCAACAGCTTGGCAACGGTGTCGTGCGAGCCGTCGCTATGGGCAGCACCGATGGCCTTCGCCGCGGCATGACGGCCGTCTCTGATGGGACGCCGATCCAGGTGCCTGTTGGCCCCGCCACACTTGGACGCCTTTTCAATGTGACAGGCAATCCGATTGACGGCAAGGGCGCTGTCAACGCCGACATCACCTACCCAATCCATCGCACGGCGCCGCCTTTTGCCGAGCAGAGCACCAAAGCGGAAATGTTCGAGACCGGCGTCAAGGTCATTGATTTGATTGCGCCCTTCACACGCGGCGGCAAGACCGGCATTTTCGGCGGCGCAGGCGTGGGCAAGACGGTGGTGATTCAAGAGCTAATCCACAACGTGGCCGAATTTCACAGCGGCTACTCCGTCTTTGCCGGCGTAGGCGAACGCAGCCGTGAGGGCAACGACCTGATGCGCGAGATGATCGAGTCGGGCGTCATCAGCTCGACGGTGATGGTCTTCGGCCAGATGAACGAGCCGCCGGGCGCGCGTCTACGCGTCGGTTTGACGGGCGTGACGATGGCGGAGTATTTCCGCGATGAAGGGCGCGACGTGTTGCTCTTCATAGACAACATCTTCCGCTTCGTCCAGGCTGGCTCCGAAGTCTCATCGCTGTTGGGGCGCCTGCCCAGCGCCGTCGGCTACGCGCCGACATTGGGCACCGATATGGGCGACCTGCAGGAGCGCATCACTTCGACCAAAAAAGGGTCGATTACGTCGATGCAGGCAGTCTACGTGCCCGCCGACGACTACACCGACCCGGCGCCAGCGACGACCTTCGCCCACCTCGACGCTACGATCACGCTGCAGCGCTCGCTGGCTGACCAGGGTCTCTTCCCGGCGGTTGATCCGCTTGGTTCAACCAGCCGCATTCTCGACCCGTTGATCGTGGGCGAGGAACATTACAACGTTGCCCGCCAGGTGCAACAGACGCTCCAGCGCTACAAGGATTTGCAGGACATCATCGCCATTCTGGGCGTTGAAGAGCTGAGCGAAGACGACAAGATGATTGTGGCGCGCGCCCGCAAGATGCAACGCTTCCTGACGCAGCCCATGTTCGTCGCCGCCCAGTTCACCGGACGCGACGGGCGCTATGTCAAGATCGAAGACACCGTACGCGGCTTCCGCGAGATTCTCGACGGCAAGCACGACGATCTGCCGGAGCAGGCGTTCTACATGGTCGGCACCATTGAAGAGGCGGTCGAGAACGCCGAACGCATGCGCAATTAGCTTAAGGGAGTCATCTCCATGGCAATCAAGGTGGACATCGTCACACCGGAAAAGATGCTCTACAGCGGCGAAGTCGAGATGATCACGCTGCCGGGCACGAACGGACAGATGGGCATTCTGCGCGGCCACGCGCCGCTGCTCTCGACGCTTGACATCGGCGAAATCGTGCTGCACAAGCGCGAGGGCAACGATTATCTGGCGGTCAGCGGCGGCGTCGTCGAAGTGCGCCCAGATAAGGTGACGATCCTGGCTGATGTGGCGGAAGCGGAGGGCGAGATCGATGAAGAGCGCGCCCGTGCTGCGCTTGAGCGCGCCGAGCGTCTCCTGGCTGAGAATCCGCCGCCGCAGCAGGTGCCGGAAATCATGGCGTCGCTGCGCCGCAGCACGCTGCGCCTGAAAGTGGCGCGGCGTCACGCAGGGCGTCGCGCCAGCGCAGGCCTGAGTTACGAAGGCGGCGGTGGCGGCGAGAGCAACTGAACGACTGCACAAACTCAATGCCAAAAAACGGGTTTCAAGACAGAGCAGCTTGAAACCCGTTTTTTATGGGCGCAACCTGGACGGATGCAATTCAGTTGGGGCGCCTGTCGCAGGTCATCGCTCCACCCCAGACATTAGTGGACCCAACATGGGTGAGTGATTTGTAGCGTGCACTTAGGCAAGCGTATAATGATTTGGTTAGCGACTTATGTCGTGAATACAGGTTATAAAGTCTGGATATGTTTGGAAAACACATTGGAATTGATTTAGGGACGGTCAACGTTCTTGTCCATGTAAAGGGTCGCGGCATCGTCATGCACGAACCGTCGGTCGTCGCCATTCGTCTGCGCGACAACACGATGGTGGCGGTGGGCCACGAAGCCTATGATATGCTGGGACGAACGCCCGAGAGCATCGAAGTGGCGCGCCCGATCCGCGACGGCGTGATCGCCGACTTCGTGGTGACGGAAGCGATGCTGCGCTATCTGATCCAGACTGTGGCTGGCGACCCGAACCCCCTCTTTCGCCCCCTCTTTCGCCCCAAAGTCATGATCAGCACCCCGCGCGGCGTCACCAGCGTCGAGGAGCGCGCCGTGCACGACGCCGCCATGCAGGCCGGCGCAGGCGCAGCATACCTGATCCCCGAACCGTTGGCCGCCGCCTATGGCGCCGGACTGCCCATCGGCACGCCGACCGGCAACATGGTGGTGGACATGGGCGGCGGCACGACCGAATCGGCGGTGGTTTCGATGTATGACATCGTCGTGTGGAGCAGCGTGCGCATCGGCGGCAATCGCTTCGACGAAGCGATCATCAACTATGTGCGCAAAAAATATAACCTGCTGATCGGCGAACAGACCGCCGAGGAGATCAAGATCGGCATCGGCAGCGCGCTGCCAATGGAGGATGAGCGCTTCATGGAAGTGCGCGGTCGCGACCAGGTCACCGGGTTGCCCAAGATCATTCAAATCAACAGCAGCGAGGTGACCGAGGCGCTGCAGGAACCGCTCCAGGCAGTGGTGAGCACAGTGCGCGCCACGCTGGAGAAGACGCCGCCCGAACTCGCCGCCGACATCATCGACCGCGGCATGGTGCTGACAGGCGGCAGCTCGCAGCTTCGCAATGTGGCGCAGCTATTGACCCAGGAAACCGGCGTTCCCGCCTATGTAGCGGAAAACCCGATCGCCTGTGTTGCGTTGGGCGCCGGACGCGCGCTAGAAAATTACGAGATCATGCGTCGCAGCCTGCCAATTGTTCCTGATTAGAGATATTTCGAGAATTTGTCTATCTTCATTTTTGACGATAATAGTGATCGACAGTACAATCGATAAGCGAAATTCCCAGAGAGAGTTGGTAATTGCAGGTTGATTGAGACGTGCGTTAAAAAACATATCGTGTTTTCGATTTCAACAATGGTGTTGGCAGTCTTTCCCTCGTGCACCACAGCAGCGCAAATCCTGAGTTTTGAATTGAACGAAAGACAATGAGCCGACAAGTTATCAGTACACCGAACGCGCCTGCCGCCATCGGACCGTATTCGCAGGCGATTCGCGCTGGACAATTTTTGTTCGCATCCGGGCAGCTTGGGTTAGACCCGACCAGCGGTGAGTTGCGCGAGGGAATCGAGGCGCAGACGCAACAGGCGCTTGCCAATATGCAGGCTGTGCTTGCCGAGGCTGGCGCAACAGTTGCCAACGTCGTCAAGACGACGATTTTCCTGGCTGATATGGCGGACTTTGCCGTCGTCAACCGGGTCTATGGCGAGGTCTTCGGCCACGAACCGCCGGCGCGCAGCACTGTGCAGGTGGCAGCGCTGCCTAAGAATGGACTGGTTGAGATCGAGATGATCGTCTTCCTGGGCGAATGACGACCCGTCCGCAGCGCGTGGCGTTGGCTGCATCTGCGCAGCAATTGGGTTATCGATGCAAGTGTGGATTCATCACCGATCGGGTGATAGGAAATAATTGGTTTTCGGAGGATTCTAGGTTGTATGAATGAAGTTCGAGCAATGGCGACTGGTGGACAAAGCTGGCTGAACGGTGGCATTGATTATCAAAACCACCCGATGGCAGCCTTGTTGGAAGAGATCGATCGCTCACTGCAGGAGCCGGTGACCGGCGAGATTCGCACGGGCAGAGTTGTCGATAAGCGTCCTAATGAAATTCTGGTGGACATCGGCTTCAAATCCGAAGGCGTCGTCTCCGGCCGGGAATATGAGCGCATCGGCGATACGCTGGCTACTTTGCGAGTGGGCGATGAGGTGCCAGTCTTCGTCATCCGCGAAGACCGCGATGGCAATGTCCAGTTGAGCATCAGCCGTGCGTTGGCGGAAAAGGACTGGGAGCGCGCCGAAGCGTTGATGCAGAGCCAGGACATCTTCGAGTGCCCGGTCGATTCCTACAATCGCGGTGGTGTGATCGTGCGACTGGGTCAGGTGCGCGGCTTCGTGCCCGCCAGCCAGCTGACCAGCGCGCCTCAGGGAAACTCCGAAGAAGAGAATGACGCTCGCTATGCATCATTGATGGGCGACACCCTGAAGCTCAAGGTGATCGACATCGATCGCAAACGCAACCGCCTGATCCTCTCCGAACGACTTGCCATGCGCGAGTGGCGCCGCCAGCAAAAAGACCAGCTGCTCAGCTCCTTGCACGAGGGGCTGGTGATGGAAGGCGTCATCAGCAGCATCGCCGATTTTGGCGCCTTTGTCGATCTTGGCGGAGCTGACGGTCTGATCCATCTGAGCGAACTGAGCTGGAATCGCGTCACCCACCCCAACGAAGTGGTCAAGGTGGGCGAACGCATCAAAGTGCAGATTCTCAGCGTTGACGCCGATCGACGCCGGATCGGTTTGAGTCTGCGTCGTCTGACGCCACAGCCGTGGGAGATCATCGACAACACCTATCAAATCGGGCAGATTGTCAAAGGCCGCATCACCAAGCTGGTCAATTTCGGCGCCTTCGCCCGTCTGGTGGACACAGGCATCGAAGGGCTGATCCACATCAGCGAGCTATCCGAGCGCCGCGTTGCACATCCGAAGGAAGTCGTCGCCGAGGGCGATGTATACGACCTTCGCATCATTCGCATCGAAAGCGACAAGCGCCGGCTGGGGTTGAGCCTGAAACAGGCGCTGCCGGAACCGGAGATCGACTGGCAGATTGCACCAAGCGCGGCGATAAGCACGCCAACGCCATCAGCCGAAACTGTCGAGGAGCACTCCGACGAAGCGGTTGCGGTGGCGGAACCGGTCTGACCGCTAACGGGCTTTAACTGATGCAGGAACAGGTTTACGGGCACGAAATTCGTGCCCGTATCTTTTTTTCCACTCTTTTTCACGATGGCACAAAAACCGGCTGGCGTGCGTTGCAAGAGTAGAGACATGATCGAGCTGACAGAATGGGTAGATGTGGAATGCCCAAAAAGCGAATTGACAAAGAGCAAAGCGCATCGTTACAATGAGAAGTGTGACCCGCAGATCTGATCTATCGACTACGATTGTTCGACAGGCGCAGTAGTCAGAATACGGCGACATGCGGCGAAGGGGAACAGCACTTACCGCCGACAACTCTGCCATTCTGCTACAATCATGTTGTCGGAAATGACCGGCTGTAATTGTTGCACAAGGGAAGATTTATGTCTGACAAACTAGATCGCTTTACCAAGCGTGCGCGCCGCGTGCTCACGTTGGCGCAGGAAGAAGCGCTCCGGCTCAACCACAACTACATCGGCACAGAGCATTTGCTGCTTGGGCTGGTGCGCGAGGAGAACGGCGTTGCCGTCAAGGTGTTGCGCGAGCTAGGCGTCGAGCCGGTCCAGATCATCCGCGCAGTAGAACGCACTGTCGGGCGCGGCGAACGCCCACCTTTCGGCAAGCCGACGCTGGCGCCGCGCACCAAGCGTGTGATCGAGCTGGCGGTGGACGAGGCGCGTTTGATGGGGCACCATTATATCGGCACAGAGCACTTGTTGCTCGGCCTGGTGCGCGAAGGGGAAGGCATCGCCGTCAACGTTTTGCGCGGATTGGGCATCAACCTGGATCGTGTACGCACGCAAACTGCGCGCAACATCCTGCAAAGCCAGGCGCAGAGCAAGGAAAAACAAAAGAAAGAATCGAAGACGCCGCTGGTCGACCAGCTTGGCTACGACATGACGGCGGCGGCGGAGGAAGGCAAACTCGATCCAGTCGTCGGGCGCCAGGCCGAGATCGAGCGAGTGATCCAAATTCTGAGCCGACGCACCAAGAACAATCCGGCGCTGATCGGTGAGCCGGGCGTCGGCAAAACGGCAATTGTTGAAGGATTGGCGCAGCGCATCGTCGACGGCGACGTGCCCGAACCGTTGCTCAACAAACGGCTGCTCATGCTCGACGTCGGCAGCCTGGTCGCCGGCACGATGTACCGCGGTCAGTTTGAGGAGCGGCTCAAGAAAGTCATCGAAGAAGTGATCACTTCACAGTCGATTCTCTTTATCGACGAGGTGCACATGTTGGTCGGCGCCGGTGCGGCGGGCAGCAGCGTGGACGCCGCCAACATTCTCAAACCAGCGCTCAGTCGCGGCGAACTGCAGGTGATCGGCGCCACGACGCTCGACGAATATCGCAAATACATCGAAAGCGACGCTGCACTCGAACGGCGCTTCCAACCAATTCTGGTGGAGGAGCCGTCGATCGAGGAGACCATCGAAATCCTGCGCGGCGTGCGCTCCCGCTACGAAGACCATCATAAATTGATCATCACCGACGAGGCGTTGCACTCAGCCGCGCACCTGGCGGCGCGCTATGTGCCCGACCGCTTTATGCCCGACAAAGCCATCGACCTGATCGACGAGGCGGGCAGCCGCGTGCGCATGTACAAGGCGCCCTATGCCGCCAACCTGCGCGAGACCTTCATGAGTCTCAAGAAGCTGCAAAAGGAAAAGGAACAGGCGCTCGACATGCAGCGCTTCGACGACGCCATCGACCTGCGCTATCGTGAGGTTGAGCTGGAAGCGCGCCTCAGCGAGCTACGCGAAGGATGGAATGAGGCATCCAACCAGCCCAAGGTCACCGCCGAGGACATTGCCGAAGTTGTGTCGATGTGGACGGGCGTCCCGGTCAGTCGCATTGCCGGAGAGGAGCGCGAGCGGCTGTTGGAGATGGAGCGAGTGATGCACCAGCGCATCATCGGTCAGGACGAGCCGATCAAGGCGATTGCCAAAGCGGTGCGCCGCGCTCGCGCCGGCTTGAAAGATCCGAAGCGACCGATCGGCAGCTTCATGTTCCTTGGCCCCACCGGCATCGGCAAAACGTTGCTTGCCAAAACGCTGGCGGAATTCATGTTCGGCAGCGAAGAGGCGCTGATCAAGCTCGACATGAGCGAGTTTATGGAGCGACACAATGTTAGTCGTCTGGTCGGCGCGCCTCCGGGTTATGTCGGCTACGAAGAGGGCGGCCAGCTCACTGAAGCCGTGCGCCGCAGACCATACAGTGTGGTGCTGCTCGACGAAATCGAGAAGGCGCACCCGGAAGCGTTCAACATGCTGCTCCAGATCATGGAGGATGGTTATCTGTCCGACGCCAAAGGCCGCCGCGTCGATTTCCGCAACACATTGCTGCTGATGACGAGCAACATCGGCGCCAAGCTTATCCAGGGCGCCAAAGGGTTGGGCTTCGTCATTTCGCAGGACGAAGACAACGAGCGCCGCGAGAGCGAATATGAGAAGATGAAAGCGAAGGTCATGGATGCACTCAAAAAGACCTTCCGCCCTGAATTCATTAACCGCCTTGACGGCATCATGGTCTTCCGCAGCCTGAGCAAAGACGAGATCGCCCAAATCGTTGAGTTGGAACTGCGTCCGCTGCGGATGCAGATGGCGGAACAGGACATGACGCTAAAGCTTACCGAGGCGGCGCGGCGTGCGATTGCCGAAGCAGGCTATGACCCCGAATATGGCGCCCGCCCGCTGCGCCGCGTGATCCAAAACCAGATTCAAGACCCACTCAGCGAGGGAATGCTTGCCGAGAAATATGTGCCTGGCGACACGATCACGGTGGATTACCGTGAGACCGTGCGAGAGGACGGCGCGCTGACCACAGACTTTGTCTTCGAGGTGACAGATCATAAGGAAGTGGAAAAGCCTGAGGATGTCGCCGATGAATTTGCGGCGCTGCTTCAGTAGCAGTCATTGAGCGCGTGAGCTGGCTGCTCGCCAGGCGCATCGACAATTTATGACAGAAAATGCACCCGGCGCATGACGCGTCGGGTGCATTGTTTTCAGGTAATCTGTCTGGTACAATCGAGCCGGAAAGGAGTAAATACCGTGACCGTTTCCCAACTCGATGCACCGCTGCTGGAACAATTGATCAACTCCCCGCGCCTGCCGATCGTGGTGCAACGTCTCCATGACCTGCTCGACGATGAGGCGCAACGCCGCGCCCACTTCATCGACACCATTCTTGAATCGGAAAAAGCCGAATTCATCAATGGAGAAAAGATCGTGCAATCGCCAGCAAAATTCAAGCATACAAGAATTGTCGGCAGGTTACTCATTTTGCTCGACATCCATGCGACTACGAACAATCTCGGCTGGGTCGGCTTCGAGAAAGTGATGGTCTCGCTTACCCGCAACGACTACGAGCCGGACATCTGTTTTTTCAACGCCGAAACGGCGGCGACTTTTCATGCTGACCAAATGCGCTTCCCGGCGCCCGATCTGGTGGTGGAAGTGCTCTCCGCCTCCACTGAAGCCATCGACCGCGGCGTCAAGTTTGAGGATTACGCCGCGCACGGCGTCAGCGAATACTGGCTCATTGATCCCGATACGGAGACGGTCGAACAATATCGGCTGGTCGACGAACGCTATGAACTGGCGATCAAGGCGCAGACAGGCGAACTGCGCAGTTTTGCCGTGCCGGGCTTCGTCATTCCCGTGCGGGCGATTTTTGACGACGAACTCAACCGGAACGTGCGAAACCAGTTCCTAAACGCATAATGGGAGCAGATATGTCTGAACGAATCGGTTTTATCGGTCTTGGCATCATGGGACGGGGAATGGCGGCGAACCTGCTCAAGGCTGGCTTTGAATTGACGGTTTGGAACCGCACAGCAACGCGCATGCAAGACCTGGTGGCGCAGGGTGCACACGCTGGCGCCGATCCGGCTGATGTCGCCGCCCGCAGCGACATCATCATCACCTGCGTCAGCGACACTCCCGATGTGAAGACGGTGATCTTGGACGAACAGGGCGTTATACACGGTGCAAGACCGGGCGCACTGGTCATTGATTGCAGCACGATCAGCCCACAAGCCACCCGTGAGATAGCGGACGCGCTGCGCGCCAAGGGCGTCTTCATGCTCGACGCGCCGGTCAGCGGCGGCAGCGAAGGCGCGGCCAAAGGCACGCTCAGCATTATGGTCGGCGGCGCTGGCGATCAATTTGAGCGTGCGCTGCCCGTCTTTCAGGCGATGGGCAAGACTATCACCCATGTCGGCGGACATGGCGCCGGGCAAACCGTCAAACTGGTCAACCAGGTGTTGGTCGTCGGCAATTGCATCGCCATGTGCGAGGCGCTACTGTTTGCACAGGCAGGGGGCGTCGATCTGCAAAAAACCTACGACGCCATCAGCCAGGGCGCCGCTGGCAGCTGGATGTTCACAAACCGCGCGCCGCAGATCATTCAACGCGACTGGCGCCCAGGCTTCACCATCGACCTGCAACAAAAAGATCTCCGTCTTGTGCTCGAAGCTGCCGACGAGTTAGGGGCGCCGGTTCCGGTGACAAGTCTCATTTTTCAATTCTATCGCACGTTGCAGGCGCAAGGATTGGGCAGCGAGGGCAATCACGCGCTGATCAAGGCATTGGAAAATCTTGCCGGTTTTGAGATAAAAGCTATCCGTTGACCGAATCGTGCAGCCCAATAGAGCATCGCAAATACAGATTCGGGTGGAAATGCGCAAATGCAAGGCCGCAACAACCCACCCGACCAACTTTGCATTTCCATACAACCTTACTGTGTTCCCCAATGCAACTCTAATATAATTCTAAGCGTAGTGTGAAGGTGATTGTGCTACCATTCACAAGTTGTTAAACATTTCTGGCGTGATTGGATGACAAAATGAAACGGTTTTTGATTGTTCTTGTGCTCGTCGCCATGATTGCGGCTGGCGGGTGGTTTGCCTACGATCACTATCTTGCACCGATCCAGGCGCAAAGCAACACACCCACCTACGAGACGTTTACGGTGCAGCGTGGGGCGATTGCCAGCACCGTGAGCGCTACGGGCAGCATCGAGCCAAACGATCAGGCGTCGTTGATCTTTCGCGGTGTAGGCATGGTCAACGAGGTGATGGTCACAGTTGGGCAAAGCGTCAAGAGCGGTCAACTGCTGGCGCAACTGGACACAACGGATTTGACGCTGACGCTCGCCAACGCAAAAGTTGCGCAAGAGATCGCCGCTGCTCAGCTTGCCAAACTGGAGGCGCCACCCGACCTGATGGATGTGGCTGCGGCGCAGGCTGCGGTCGAAGTGGCGCAGGCAGGAGTCGCCAGTGCAGAGGCGGCGCTGGCAAGCGCACAGGCAAGCTATCGGAATCTCTTTGCTGGTCCCTCCGATGCGCAACAGGTCATCAATGAGGCGCAGTTGCGCCAGGCGGAGATTGCCCTCAAGCAGGCGCAGCAGGCGTACAACAAGATCAAAGATCAGCCCGACGCTGGCATGTATCCACAGGCGCAGCAGCTCGAACAGGCGACTGTCAACTACGAGGTGGCGAAGGCGCAGGCGGCGAAAACGGTCGAACCAGTCAACCAGGCGCAGCAGGCGCAAGGACTGAACCAGATCGCACAGGCGCAGTCGGCGATCCGTCAGGCGCAGGCGCAGGTGGTCAATGCGCGCAACAACCTCGACAAATTGCTCGAAGGCCCCAAAGAGGAAGACCTCACGATTGCGCGCGCACAGGTCAAGCAAGCGCAATTGAACGTGCTGCAGGCAGAGAATGCACTTGCCAATGCCAGGCTCATCGCCCCGATCGACGGCGTGGTCAGCCAGGTGAACATCAAAGCCGGCGAAATTGCCAACAATGCACGGCCCGCAATCGTGCTCACCGACCTTAGCCAGTTCAAAATGAAGGTGCTGGTCGATGAGATCGATGTGCGTCAGGTTGCAGTCGGGCAGAATGTGCGTCTGAGCGTCGACGCGCTGCCCGGCGCCGAGATCACCGGCAAAGTCACTGAAATATCGCCAACAGCTTCAAACATCAACAACGTTGTGGCCTACGAAGTGACCGTTGTGCCAGATGCAACCGACCAACCGCTGCGCGTTGGCATGAGCGCCACGGCCATTATCACCACAGCCAATGTCGATGATGTGATCCTGGCGCCCAACCGCTTCATCACCATCGATCGCAACACCGGTGAAGCGTATGTCTTCAAAATGGTGAACGGCGAGCCGGTGCGTCAGCAGGTGGAATTGGGCTTGCGCAACGAACGCGAGAGCCAGATTTTGGCAGGTTTGCAAGATGGCGACCAGATCGCCTTCGTGACGCAGAGCAGCGAAGAACGATTACGCGGAGCGCTCTTTGGCGGGAACTGACAACCATGACTTCACAGCACAACGGTGAGACGCCGGTCATCTCGCTGCGTGGCATCGTAAAAACCTATCAGATGGGTGACGTCGAAGTGCGAGCGTTACGCGGCGTCGATATTGATGTCTATTCCGGCGAGATAATCGCCATCATGGGACCCAGCGGCAGCGGCAAATCGACGCTGATGAACATTATCGGCTGTCTCGACGTGCCAACCGAAGGCGTGTACGAACTTGATGGCAAAGATGTGAGCCGGCTTAAAGACGACCAGCTTGCTGCAATCCGCAACCACAAGATCGGCTTTGTCTTCCAAAGCTTCAACCTGCTGCCGCGCACGACCGCGGTGGCGAATGTTGAATTGCCGCTAATTTATGGCGGAGTCGGTGGGCGCCAGCGCCGCAAACGGGCGGAGGAAGCGCTGCGGCTGGTGGGGCTGGGCGACCGTCTCGACCACAAACCCAATGAACTTTCCGGCGGCCAGCAGCAGCGTGTGGCAATTGCGCGCGCACTGGTCAACGAGCCGTCGATGATTCTGGCCGATGAACCGACTGGCAACCTCGATAGCAAGACCAGTGTTGAGATCATGGAACTCTTTCAACGCCTCAATGCAGAACGCGGCATTACGATTGTCTTCGTAACGCACAACCCAGAGACTGCTGATTATTGTCAACGCATCGTGCGCATTCGCGACGGTCTGGTCGAGTCCGATACACGCCAACAGGCGACCGCTGGCATCTACGCCAACAGCGCGCCCCCGGCGTCATACAACGGCCATGAGCCGATGATGGTCAAAGAGGTGGCGAAATGAAAGTCATCGAGGCGCTACGCATTGCAATGCGCGCCCTGGCTGCCAACAAATTGCGCAGCGTGTTAACGATGCTCGGCATCATTATTGGCGTCGGCGCTGTCATTGCGCTGATGTCGATCGGACGCGGCGTTGAGAAATATGTGACCGATCAATTCGCCGGGTTGGGCAGCAACCTGCTCTTCATTGCGCCCGGGCAGATCTCCGACGGGCCGCCGACGCTGCGCGCCAATCCGGTTCGCTCCTTGACGCTGGCGGATATGCACGCAATTGCCGACCGCAGCCTGGTGCCACACGTATCAGCGGCTGCGGCGGACTTTCAAACACGCGTTACCGTATCACGCGCCGGCAAGACAGTCACGGTGCAGGCAAACGCAACGACGCCGGAATATCCGCGGGTGCGCAACTGGAAAACAACCGTTGGCTCCTATTTTTCCGAGCTGGACAGCGACGAACGTCAGCGCGTTGTCTTGCTTGGCGCCGACACCTATAAAGACCTTTTTCCCAACAATGAATATCCGATTGACCAGATCGTGCAGGTCAACGGCATGAACTTCCGCGTGATCGGCGTGATGGAAAGCAAAGGCGGTGGGCCTGGCGGCAATCTTGATCGCTCGATCTTTATGCCGTTGACCACCGGTCAGGATCGGCTCTTCAAGCAGAAAACGCCCAACGGTGAATATCGGGTCACCGTGATCTACGCCTCGATCGACGACAGCGCCAACATTCCGCTGGCGCAGGAGGAGATCACGCAGTTGATGCGCGAACGCCGCGGCATCAAGTATCTAGACCAGGACGACTTCAGCATCATTAGCCAGAACGACCTGATCGCCGTCTTCGGCGACATCCTGGGCGCGCTCACGATCTTTTTGGGCGCCATCGCCGCCATCAGTCTGTTGGTCGGGGGCATCGGCATCATGAACATCATGCTCGTCAGTGTGACCGAGCGCACGCGCGAGATCGGACTGCGCAAAGCCGTAGGCGCCAAGCGCGGCGACGTGCTGATTCAGTTTCTAATTGAGGCGATGACGCTGGCTGCCGTCGGCGGCATGATCGGGGTTGCGCTCGGTTGGAGCCTGGCGCAGGTGGTCAGCACTTTCTTTGGCGAATTCCAGGCCGTGGTTGGCGCCGACGCCGTGATTACCTCGTTGGTGGTGGCGACAGCAGTGGGTCTCTTTTTCGGCATCTTTCCCGCCTTTCGCGCCAGCCGGCTCAACCCGATCGACGCGCTGCGCTATGAGTAGCGTGCTGCGAATGGCGACGGGCAAGGGGCGCCGTGATCGAGGCGATGATAAGGTCATGAGATCGATGTTAACAAGGAAACAAGGCTTTGCGGCGGGAGCGCTGCTGGTATTGGCGATGATGCTAGGGGCGTGCGGCGGTGCAACACAAGGAACGCCAACCGCAATTCCGGCGGATGTGGTGCGGCCGGTTCAGCCGACGCCTGCTTACCCGGCGCGCGCCGATGTATTCACGCTGGCTACGCCTGCTGCGCCGCCGATTTTTCTTACACCGACGCCTGAACCACCCGATGTCGCCGCGCTCAGCGCGCTGGAGACCGGGCCGGCCGGATGGCAGGCGCTGCTCGCCATCGAACAATCGCCATCGGCGATGGGGATCGCTACGGGCGGCGCCACCATCTACGAACAACCGGACGGACGCGCGCTCAAAAGCGTGCCCGCCACCAGCGTATTGAACGTAACCGGCGTCTCCGCCGACGGACGCTGGCTTTCCGTCTACGATGACAGCGCCGTTTATGGGTGGGTTCCAGCAGGTCAGTTGTTGCTTTACGGCGCCGACGATCTAATTGTGGTGGACAAAGCGGTCGATCCTGGCATGGTCGCCACGCTGATTGCCGATGTGATGCAACCGGTCAACGTGCTGGACGATTTGATGGCGACGATTGCGGCGGGAGAATAGAGATTGGAGCCAATCTCTATTCTCCAATCTTCTCCAGCGCCGGCAAATAACGCACTAGAAAGCGTAAAAATCTCCTCGTCACCGGCGTGAAAAATGCGCTGCGACTCCACACCAACTTGAGCGTGCGCAGCAACGGCTTTCCCTCGATCGACACGGCGCGCAGCATCTGCATTTCTAATTCACTGCGCACGGCGTAATCAGGCAGAATGGCGATATCCTTGCCTTTCGCCACTGCACGCTTGATCGACTCGACATTGTCGAATTCAGCGGCTACGATGACGCTGACTCCGGCGACTTGCAGTTCATTATCTAGCCAGATGCGCGTCTGGCTATTGCGCTGGCGCATGACCATACTTTTTCCGGCCAGATCTTCCAAACGCACGCTGGTGCGACCCCACCACGGATGTTTGGGACCAACAACCACAAATTGCTCGTTGGTTTCCAATTCCAGGACGCCGACGCCATCCGGTTCGGCTTCGTCCAGCTCGCCCTCGACAAAGCCGACATCCATTTTCCTGCTACGCAACCCGGCGATAATGTGCGGGGTAGTGCTGGTCTCCACCGCAACGCTCAGGTTGGGATATTGCTGGCGAAAAGCGTGCACCCAATCCGGCAACCGATAGACGCCAACGCCGGGCGTAGCGGCGACAGTCACTTGCCCGCTTGCCAGATGCTGGACATCGGTCACGGCGTTCTCGGCTTCCGCCAGCAACCGCAAAATTTCCTGTGTATAACTGTGCAGCGTCTCGCCAGCGGGCGTTAACGTGACCCCGCGTCGTCCGCGCTGAAAAAGCCTGGCGCCGAGGCTGGCTTCCAGGTCCTGAATGTGTTGGCTGACCGCTGGCTGCGTCATCAACAGCCGTTCGGCGGCGGCGCTAAAGCTGCCGGTTTGTACAACAGTCGCAAAAATCTCGAGCTTATATAAATTCAGCATAAGTTTGAACTTATATCAATGATAAGCAAATCAGCGGCGCTCGCCAAATTGGAAAGATGTAAAGTAAGTTCAATGAATTTCAGATGCTCACAACAAGGAGTTAGCTAGATGAGTTTTTTGACGCGATTGTTTGGCGGGTCCGGCGTTGCCGGTCATCAGTTGATGAAGCCAACCGACTATAAAACACAATACATGGATGGCGGAGCGCTGCACACGCTGGTCGATGTGCGCACGGCGGAAGAATTTGCGGGCGGCTACATCCCCGGCGCCATCAATATCAGCCTGCAAGAGCTTCAGCAGAAGATGAATCGCATCCCCAAAGACAAACCGGTGATCGTCTACTGTCGCAGCGGCAATCGCAGCGCATTTGCGACAAATATCCTCATGCAGGCTGGTTACACAGAAGTGTACGATTTGGGCGGCATTATCGACTGGGCGCGGCAGGGGCTGCCCATCACTCGCTAAGAAAAAGGAGAACAACATGCTGCTTCGCTATTTCTATGATGAAAAACTGGCGCAGGCGAGTTACCTGGTCGGCTGCGTCGCCACGGGGGAGGCGTTGGTCGTCGATCCGGCGCGCAATATCATTCCTTACCTGCGCGCCGCCGAGAAAGAAGGGCTGCGTATCACCCACGTCACCGAGACGCACATTCACGCCGACTTTGTCAGCGGCAGCCGCGAGCTGGCAGCCGCCACCGGCGCCACCGTATACCTGAGCGACATGGGTGACGCCGACTGGAAATATACTTATGCCGATGAACCCAACATAATCCTGGTGCGCGACGGCGATAGCTGGAAGGTGGGCGCCGTCAAGGTTGAGGTGCTTCATACACCGGGGCACACGCCAGAGCACATCGCGCTCATGATCACCGACACCGCTGGCGCCGACAAGCCGATGGGCGTCTTTACGGGCGACTTTCTCTTTGTCGGCGATGTTGGCCGCCCTGACCTGCTCGAGGAGGCCGCCGGTTATAAGGGCACAAAGGAAGTTGGCGCGCGCCAGCAATTCCACACGATCGAACGCTTTAAGGCGCTGCCCGACTATCTGCAAATCTGGCCCGGCCACGGCGCCGGCAGCGCGTGTGGAAAGGCGCTCGGCGCCATTCCATCGACGACGCTTGGTTATGAAAAGCTCTTTAACCCGGCGTTCAATTTCGCGAACGAAGATGCGTTTGTGACGTGGCTACTCGACGGTCAGCCGGAGCCACCCAAGTACTTCGCGCAAATGAAAAAGCTCAACAAGATTGGCCCGCCGCTGACCAGTTCGTTGCCGACGCCGGTCAACTACGACCGCGCCACGCTTGACGCCGTGTTGGAGGATGGGGGGCAGGTCTTTGATCTGCGCAATCGCGGCCAATATGCAGCTTCGCACGTTCCGGGCACGATCAACGTGCCGGCGGACAATAGCGGCTTTGTCACCTACATGGGCTGGCTGGTCGACTATACGCGCCCGGTTTACGTGCTGTTGCCGTCGGTCGATTCTGAGCGCGAGATTCTGGCAGATTTGCGGTCGATCGGCATCGACTACACGCCCGGCTATTTCAGCCCGGATGTATTGACCCATCGCACACAGGCGTTGCCCGTGATTACAGCGCGCGAACTGGCTCGACGGCTGCCACAGAACAACATCATGATTATCGACGTGCGCGGCAAGAGCGAATACAACGCAAAACACATCGTCGGCGCAAAACACATCCCGCTCGGCTACCTGCGCGACCGACTAGAAACGTTGCCGAAAGATCGCACGCTCGTCACACATTGCGCCAGCGGCTACCGTTCACAGATTGCCGCCAGCCTGCTGGAAGCCGCTGGCTTCGACAACGTGCTGTCGCTCAACGAAGGCGAGGAGTGCTGGTCGAAATATCTACCCACAGAGAGCGGCGTGACGATGGAAGCGGTGTTGGCGTAGATGTTTTTTAATCTCCAAGCTCTGAATCAGGGATTGGAGATTGGAGATTGGCGGTTTGTTGTGATCGAGCAATTTGTGATTGATGTTTTGTTAGGGTTTGCCATCGGCGTGTCGCTTGGCTTGTTGGGCGGCGGCGGGTCGATACTGACGGTGCCGGCGCTCGTCTATGTCGTCGGGCAGTCGCCGCAAGCCGCTGTGACTGCCTCGCTCGTGATTGTGGGCGCCAACAGCGCGATGGGTGCATTCATGCACCGTACGCAAGGCGCCCTGAACTGGAAAGTGGCGCTGGTTTTCGGCGGCGTCGGCATGGCGGCGGCGTACCTGGCGGCGGGCTGGTCAAAGCTGTTGCCGCCGGTGACGCTGATGATCCTCTTTGCGCTGCTGATGTTGGTGGTCGGGTTGTTTATGATCCTCAAGCCACAGCCAACCAGGCAAGATGGCGCTGGACGGGGCTGGTTAGTCACAATCGCCAGCGGCGCAGGCGTCGGCGTGTTAACTGGCTTCCTCGGTGTGGGCGGCGGTTTTCTGATTGTACCGGCGCTGGTGATGCTGGTTGGTCTGCCGATTCGCCAGGCGGTGGGCACGTCTCTGGTCGTAATCGCGATGAACAGTTTGGCCGGCTTTCTGGGACATCTTAGCGGCCCTCCTATCGACTTGCCGGTGGTGGCAATCTTTGTCGCCGCTGGCTTGACCGGTGCGCTTGTCGGCGCCCGTCTGACGCGCCTCATGCATCCCGATCATCTGCGCAAAGGCTTTGCCCTATTTGTAATCGTGTTGGCTATCTTCCTGCTTGTGGATAACGCACAGAAGATAGGTGGATTCAATCAATTCCTACTCTCCCATCTCTGATCCATGCAGAGATGAGAGAATTCTTTCGTTCGTTGGAGGAGCATCTATGCCGTTGTATGAATATGTCTGTTCTGAGTGTGGGGCGTTTTTCGAGCATTGGGTGCGCAGCGCCTCCGCCAAAGACGAGGTTGTCTGTCCACAATGTCGGAGTCACGCTGTGGACAAGAAATTCTCAACGTTTGGTGTGAAAGGCGGCGCCGCCAGCCCGGTGAACAGCGACAACTGCTCTACGGGCGGTGGCTGAGGCATCCGCTGGAAAAGCTGACCGTGCGTCGGCTCAACAAGAGAAAATTCGATAGCAGTTGATTTTCGTTACGGCGTGGCGCATATTGTTGCGCAGCTCGCTAATATCGAGGATGATGCGGCGGTTTCTTGCGCTCATTTTGATCTGAACAATGGAGCGTAAGAAACCGCCGCACCCTTATCTCTGAACAACAGGCAAATAGAGCGCGTTGCTCACTGCCGAACCAGGAATCGTGATTTCAGTCGTCGCCTCCGCAGCCTGTTTGTCCCCTTCGATATTCCCTGCGCCGTCGCGAGCGATGCTGTAGAAGGCATAGCGTCCGTTCGCCGGCGCGTAGAAGGTGGCCGACGTTTGGGCTGTATTGGCAAGCCATAACTGGAAGGGGCCACCATCGCGAGAGACGAAAACAGAATATCGTTCCACCCCTGCTCCTGTATCATTACCACTCCAGTTCACGCTCACCCGGTCACTCTGCTGTGTGGCAGACATGGGCTGCACCTGGCTCACCGGCGCGTCGATGTCGATGACGTTCACCCACTCGTTGGTGATGATCGGTTCATTCACGTCAAAGACGATCTCCGCCCGGTTGCGAATCACAGTTCCTGTCGCCAAACCTGCTTTGGGGGCGATCGAGAACAGCACCTGACCTTCTCCTTCAGGTGCGTTCACGTTGGGCGGCAGAAGCCCCAGGAAGGGGTCTTCAGGCAAGTCACCGGTGGCAGGATCAATCGCTTTGAAGTGCCAGGTGACAACGCCTGTCGCCGAATTGAGGCTCGCCGTGATACGAACTATCAGCTCCTGCGCCGGACGCAGATCAACCTCTGTATCGAAGCTCTGGCTGTAGGGCTGCGGGATCACCGTCTGGTCGTTGAAGGAGATCGGCCCCAACGCAAAAGTGGTCAGGTCGAAAGCGTTGACATCGAGCTGGTCGGTGATGATCACCTCTTGGGCAGGTGCGCTGGCAGTGGGCATGTTCTCAAACATGACGACGTAGTTGAAGGCGCCGACCGGGTTGACATAGTTGTTTTCGCCATATCCCAATAGACCAGCCTTGGCGTTGGGATCGCGTGAGGTCACCACGCGCACCTTCGACTTCTTTTTGGTCGTCGGGCTTGGGCACTTTGGTCCAAGCGTCTCGAATTCGGTCTGCAACGTGCCGAGCCGATAGGTGTAGTCGAGCATCACCGAGCTGAGTGTGGCGTGCACGATGTCGGATGCTGGGTACTTGTACGTATAGCCGCCCGTGATATCCGGCTCCATGGGGATGACCTTTGTCCCACCGATATAGGTGTCAAGTCCATAGACGCGACCGCTGGAGGGGGAACGAAGCAATGTCATGGTGTGTCCGAATCCATACCAACCTGTTGACCCACCGGCGATCTCCCAGCCGGCGAGCTTTGACCCTGGTTGCAAGGCAATGTTATGGAGCAGGGCGTTTCGATCCTGGGTGACGCCAACACAGGCGCGGTTGGTGAATTCGCCCTTCCAGTTGTCGGCAACCTCATAGGGCTTGACGGCATCGAACGCCTCGCTCAGCGCAGCGACATCTGATTCAGCGTAACGATCGTCATTCAGCGCCGTGAGAGCGGCCGCCGTTGCCATGCCGCTCACCGATGCGCCACCGATGCGGAGCATGCCATTGGATGCAAATGCAGCAACCTGCAATTCAAGATCAGCCGAACCCGGCACGGTGATTGCGATCTGACGTGCGATCGTTGTCGAGGGGAGGATTCTGGTGAGCACGATTGTCGATGAGAGTTCGCCAGAAATGACACGCGTTGGCATGAATGAGTCGAAGGGATCGGAGCCGTCCGGTTGCCAGACATCAACACCCAGGTCGATCTGTGCATTGGGGGGCAGCCCGCCAATCCCGATGAGTGCACCTGGTGCATCCACGTTGCCACGATTGCCCACGAGCAGCGTGAAGGTCGATCTTCGTCCAGCGGCGATATTCTCGCGACCAAGCAAGTCGACCCAGACATCAGCGGGCCTGCCTGCTTCGACGGTAAAGGCTTCGGGCAATGGGATCAAGGTCGTAGCGTCAATCTGCAGAAGCACATCCCACACGCCGCGTGCTTTTCCCGCAAGATTGAGCGTCGCCTGTGCCATGTCGCCACCCGCCGAGATCGGCGTCAAGGCCGCAGTAATGGCATCCTGTCCGGCGCGCGTCAGCCGAATCTCTCCGCCGCTCTTGAACATATTCAACTCGCCAAAGACCTGCACGGTGACTTCGCCAATATCGCCGCCTCGATTGGGTGAAATCAGCGCACGCATACCCGTTGCGGTGGCGAACCACGGTTCAAAGAGCACGCCATCGCTCACGCCATTGCCAAGCCCTGCCGGGTTGTTGGTCGGATGATTTGGGCCGCTGGCGTCGCCCCACCAGTTGGCGCGCGCATCGACCGTCGTCGCCGGTGTTGCGTTACGCAGCCCGAAGCCGTTGCCGACCAGCTGGTTGAACCGCAGAAAGGGCGTCGCATTCGAGACAAACACGCCATCGGTCTTGTTCTGACGAATCTGGCATTGCTGCACTGATGTCATGGAGCTGAGCGTGTAGATGCCTTGATTTGCGTACTCCACAACACAGTGGCGCAGCGTAGCCGTGCCTTGAGCAAAAACATACAGCGCGTTCCAGTCACCAGCAGTGGGCGTCGCCGCCGCACTGGTGAAGTGGATGGGCCGGCTGGTTGTGCCTTCGGCGATCAGCGCACCGGCGCTGCCGCTGACGGTGCTGAGCCAGCCACTGTTGCGGAAGCTCAGTGTGGAGCCGGGCGTCACCGTCAACGTTGTGGCTGCGCCGATGTAGTGCTGACCAAGCGAAAGCATCCCTTCGACGATGCCTGTGCTGTCCAGCGTGAGATCACGGCTGGTGTTGCCGCCTGCCACAAAGACGGCGTTCACCTGGTTCTCGCGCAGACGCAGACTGCGATAGATCGGCTGCATGTCGATGGTCTCCTGGCGGATAGCGATGTTGCTGCGCTCCACGGTCACCCGCTCGAACGTCGGCGTCAGCCCGGCGCTCACCAGTTGGATGCCATGTCCACTGTTATCGCGCACCGTGCAGTCGCGCACGGTGACATTCGATGAATAGACCTGAATGGCCGCCACACCCCCGGCGTACTCCACTACACAGTGACCCAGATTCACCACTGCGCCAAGATAAGCATAGAGCGAATTCCAATCTCCAGCACTGGGCGCCGCCGCTGCGCTGGTGAAGCGAATCGGCTCCGCTTCGGTGCCTTGCGCAATGAGGGTGGAGACGCTGCCGGGAACAGTGCTCAGCCAGCCGTTGCTGGTGAACCTCACTTCAACGCCCGGCTCGATCGTCAGCGTCACCCCCGCGTTGATGTAGCTCTGTCCCACAATATAGGGGCTGTTCGCCTTGCTCCAGGTGGTGTCCTGGGTAATGTTGCCTGTCACAACCGTCTGCGCCTGGGCAGTGCGTCCGTCCAACAAGGCGGCGAATAGAATCAGCGTCAGCATCGATAGCCACCAGGCTCCTGATCTCACAATTGATTTCATCGGTCTCTCCTTTTTTCTGACTCTTCCTGTTCGTGCAAACAACCAATCTGTAAACGTTGCTCCAAGATTCCTGCCAACTCCCCCAGCGAAGTGAAACCAGGGCGCCAGCCGTCGTCTGCGCCAGGCTCGCTCACCAGTCCGCGCATGTCGTCTTGCGCATCGACCACCAGGCGCAGGACAAAGGTGTGCGTTCGCCGTGCCAAAGACGCGCCACCTGAGTGGACGTTGTGGGTGAAAGGCTCGTCATTTGCCATGGTGTGCACCATAGCAGAACGCTTTTGCCAAAGAGTCAACAAGCGAGAGATTGGAGATTAGAGGGTGGAGACTGGGAACTGAAGACCGAAGGCGAAGGACTGAAAACTGTCAGAGCTAGATCGATTCGTTGCGGCGCAGACGGTCCGCCAGGGCGATTGTCTCCGGCGAGGGCGGCGCGCCCAGCTCGGCGTTCAGTGCGGCGACAGCGCGTTCGTAGTGCTTCAACGCCAGCGAACGCTGACCTTGCCGCGCCGTGCTGCGGATGAGCGTCTGCCAGCATTCCTCGCGCCAGGGCGCCGCCACGACGCCCTTTTCCGCCCAGGCAACTGCATCCGACAGTCGTTCCTGCGCCAGCAGCTGCTCCGCCGCCAACAGACAGCCATCGGCAAAGCGCTCGGTCAACCGTTCGACGGCGTGAACTGCCCATGATTCATAGGCGACGCCAACCAGTGGCGCATCCCACACTGCCAGCGCTGCCAACAGCTCGTTGAGCTGCGTATCTTCCAATGCAGCGCCCTGCTTGAGCGCAGCGCGCACCGTGTCCACCAACCGCTCGCTGTCGATGATCGCCAATGTGCGCTGTGGGTCGAAGATATAGGAATCGCCTGTCACGGCGAAGTAGCGCATCGTCGTGCGTTTGCGGAGGTGTGGCTCCAACACGGCGCGCAGGCGGCTGTAGGCAGTGCGGAAGGCGGCCAGCGCACTCGGCTGATCGTTTGCGGGCCACAAGTCTTCCAGAATCTGAGCACGCGTCAGTGGTTCGCCATGATGCAGGCAAAAGTAGAGAAAAAGGCGGCGCACGCCTGGTCGCTGCCATGTCTCGTCGGCCACCGGTGCGTCGCCGCGCTGCAGAGCAAAGGCGCCCAACAGCTTCACATGGAGCGTCGGTGGTGGCAGCGCTTCCAGATGTTTGAGCGCCTGGTCAATCGCAACGGCAACCGATTTTTCCCATCCGCTCTGCGCCAGTTCATCCAGAAGCGGAATCGCTTCCTCTTTGCCGATGGCGGCTAACGCCATGATCAGGCGACGTTGGCGGGAAGGATCGTCCAAAGATCGGGCGATCAGCAAATCGGAGATCGGTGTGATGCGCCCCAATTCCTGGAGGGCAGACAGGGCGCGCTCCGACGCTATGTCTTCTGCCAGACAAAGCGCCCAAAAACGACCAGCCAGTTCCGGTTCACGCCGGTTCAGTAATCGCTCGTAGCCATACCGGGTCAGCGCCGCATGGACAAACCGCACATGCTTACGCCACACCGCATCAGCCTCGCTGTCGCTGCGCGCCTTTTCGTAGCAGGCCAGCGCCAGCAACAGTCGCCAACGCAGCAAGTAATGCTTTGCGCCGATCTGCATGTGGAAGCGGATATGCGGTTCGATCTGCGCGCGCCAATCCACGTGTTCAGTCCAGAGTGCGGCGGCGGCGCGCTCAAATGCCGCCGCCGCACGATAGAAGCGTGCTGGCTCCTCGAAATCGGTCGGCAACGCATCGACCCAACCGATACACTCGCGATACCGCTCCTGAGCGCGTAATGCCCATGCCTGAAGCCATTCTCCACAGGCGACCGCTTCGGCGTCCGTCACCTCAGCCATGAATCGGTCGATCAGCGGCTGTGCGGCCGCAACCTCGCGCCGCCCGACATGCAACGTCGCCCAGTAAAATAACTCCCACTTGGGCGTCATCACATAGTCGGCGGATGCGTCCCCGCTCTGTTGGCGACGCATCGACTCGATCTGACGTAGATCGTCAGCCAGCGCCTCCCACTCGCCCAGATTCTCGTGCAGGATGCAGCAACCAACGTAATCCATCTCCAACGTCGCCGGTCTACCTGCGTCATTTTGCAGATTGAGCTGCAATGTCTGCTCAAAGTCCATAAAATCACCGCGCACCGCCTCGATGCCAGAGCCGCGGTTGTGGCGCAGCACGTCGAGCAGCATCTGTCGCTCCGCTGCATCCTCCAACTGGGCGAGCAGGCTTGTCGTCTCTCGATAGACGAGGCTGGCGTCGCGTAGACGGTTGAGCCTGGCATAGACGGCGGCAAGGTACAATCCACCCCGAATGCGCGAACGAAGCGGGAAGTTACGATACGCAAGCGCAGTCAAGAGCATTGGCAGCGCCCGCTCCGGCTGACCGATCAAGTGGAAAGCCATTGCGCAGCGCAAGCTAACCTCGTGCACCGCCAGTTCATCCAGCGCATCCGCCAGAGTCTGCGCCTGTTCGAGATGACGCAGCCCTTCGTCGACATATTGGCGTTGATAGACAAGCGCAAACCCCAACTGCGCCAGCGCCAGCGGATAGAGCGCTTGAACCGACGCCGGGATTGCCGCCAACCAGCGTCGGTAGGAGTGAAGCCACCCCAGGTCAAGCAGCATCTTGCCGCCGTGCACGCTCATCAACTCTGCAGCCTGGGCGAAAAGCTGACCGTCCACTGCATGTTCGACCGCCATGCGCAGATCGCCCAGCGCCTCGAAGTGTGCAACCAGCCGGCCAGCAATTGCGCTGCGCTGTGCTCCGCCAATCTGGCTGTGAAGATAGTCGCGCACAAAGTCGTGATACTTGAACCAGCCTGGCGTTTCCGCCGCCTCGAGAAAAAGTCCGCGACGCTGCACTTCAGTGCGCAGCGCAGCCATCTCAGCCTGCGGCCGTTCCAGAATCTCCGCCAACAGACGGTCATCGAAACGCAACGGCAGTGCGCTGAGTTTGACGAAATCGCTCAACCCGTCGGGAAGCGTCGCAAATACAGTGCGCGCCAGATAGTCAAACAATGCGTCGCGCGTCGAAGCGGCGGCCTCCGGATTGACCTCATGTGGCGCCCGATTTGCCAGCAATGCCAGCGCCAGGGGCCAACCTTGTGTCCGCAGGCGCCACTGCGCCGCCAGCGAATCGTCAAGTTCCCGCAACAGCGCCTTGCTCTCGCCCGGCTGAAATGCCAGATCATTGCCGGTGAACACCACAACCGGCGCGCCGTCCGCTGCGCGGGCGGCAAAAGGAGATGGGATGATCCGTCCGCCAAGCACTGCGCGCACCTCCCGGCGATGCAGCCATTCAGCCAGCCAGGACGCCGATTCTGGCGCATCAGCCAGATGATGCACGTCATCGATCACAACCACAGCCACTTGCGTTGGGAGCGCCTCGATCCGTTGCTGCAACACAACAAGGTCGGCGTCAGCCGGCGTGAGCGCCAGATACTCGCTCTGCGGCTCATAGGTGACGAGGGTGCGCAGCAGGGTCGATTTGCCGTAGCCAGCCGGCGCCAGCAGATGAACGTTCGAAGTTTGCAGCGCGCGCTGGATGCGCCGGATCAACCGCTGACGAGGCAGCAGCGGTGCACCGGCGCGCAGCGCGTCCTGCGAACGCCGTTGGGTTTGCAGCGCCTCTTCTGACCAGGGAGCGACCGCCAGTGCACGCTCTGCCCAGGCGATGGCGCGCTCCGGCATACCGCTGTCGAGTAGCGTCGTTGCGGCGTACAGACAGCCTTGCACATACAAACTTTGCAGCCTTTCTCGGAACGCAATCGTCCATGCCTCACGGGTCATTTCAGGCAGCAGGGGTTGCCAGTTCTCCAGCGCGGCGATCAACTCAGCGGACAGCGGGCGTACATCCTGTTCGTCCACCAGGTTGAGCGGGGCCTGCACAATTCGCTCAAAATCAATTGTGTCACACTGGACAAGCGCACTATCTTTTGCGGGGTTGAAGGTGTAGACCTCCTGCTCGACCTGCACATAGCGCGATGGCGATTTCGGGCGCAGCGCTGGCTCGATGGCTTTGCGCATCCAACTGTATACCGTTTTGAACGAGGCGCGCGCTGCATCGGGGTCGCTTTCGGGCCAGAGGTCATCGAGAATCCGTTCACGCGGCAGCGGCGTCCCCTGGTGGAGCACAAAATACTGAAAAAGCCGGCGCGCTGCAGGCCGCCGCCACTGCGCATCGGTGATCAGATGCCCGCCGCACACAACGTTGAAGGCGCCCATCATCTGAACGCGCAAAAACGGCGCATCAACGAACAGCTGATTGTCCACATGCTCTTTTTGTGGCGTCTCGTCGTCCAGCAGGCTCATGTCACAATTCATTCAACTCTGATGACGCATCGACCTCTGCAGCGGATACGCAGATCGAGATGATCTTGGTGTGCGCGCTGGTGAGGCGCTGTTGGCTAGAACGCAATTGCGAGCGATAGCTTGTTCAGTTTTTCACCAGGAAGACGGCTTACTTGCCAATCCTCTGGTCGGGCGGTATAGTTGCACCAGGTGTTTCCATATATTCCCGGCAGCGCAATGCATAGGCTGCCGGGCATTTGCGAAAAGAATCCACACAACAAATCGGCGCAAGGAGAGTACAACTCATGACAGCAAAGATCGGCATTTTCTTCGGCAGCAGCACAGGCTGCACAGAACGCGTCGCCAATATGATCAAGGAAGAAATCGAAGCCACGGGCGCGGCGACATGCGAAGTCATGGTGATTTCGGCGGCCAATGCCAAACTCTTCCCCAATTTCGACTTCCTGATGTTCGGCGCCTCCACATGGAACATCGGCGAACTTCAGGACGACTGGGGTCTGACGCTGCCATTGCTCACCAGCGAGGGATTGAAAGGTAAGAAGGTTGCGCTCTTTGGCTGTGGCGACCAGTTTGGCTACTCCAACAGCTTTGTCGATGCGATCGGGTTGATCGGCGACCGCATCACCGAATTGGGCGCCGAGACGGTTGGCTGGATTGTGCCGGATTCGAGCTATCAGTTCGAATTTTCGCGCGGCGTGTACGATGGCGTCATGATGGGACTGCCGATCGACGAGGACAATCAAGCTGCGTTGACGGCGCAACGCGTGGTCAACTGGACGCACTGGGTGCTGGAAGAGTTTGGGCTGACCCCAGCAGTCGCCGCCTGACCGACACAACTAGCTTGTCTTTGGTTTGTTGTTGCTCAAGTTGCCGGGAATCACGCTGTGCGCCGAAGCGCCGCAATGCGTTTCGGCGCACATTGTTTCCTGACCTTGCGCCGCCTCATATCATGGAACCATGCAGCCCGACGCAACGTTCACACACAAGCAAAGCAATCGTTTATTCTTGGAAGTAACCCTACTGGCAAAAGTCAACCACATTGCATATACTTTGTGTAATGTGATTGTCAGCCGAAAATCAGCAAAGTCCTTTGACGCTGTCCGGCGGCTATGATACACTTGTTACAAGGGTTTATCTTCGCTGCCAGCGACCGGCAAAGCGCATCGAAGATTCGTAAATGATTCTACAGGATTCCGAATGAACTCAAAGCGACTGCGCAGCGGCATTATTTACCTATTGCTCGTCTTGGCGCTCGGCGCGTTCTTATATAGCTCTCTGATGCGTCGTTCTCCCACGACAGTAGCTGATGCCACGATCGCAAGAGTTGCTACGCTTGTCCGCAACAATGACGTGCGCTCCATCGAGATCAATGGCGACCGCATCCTGGTCATCACTCGCGGTGGCGAGGAACTCCAATCGCGCATCGAACAAGGTGTAGGCCTGACCAATACGCTTCTCAATCTAGGTGTGACGCCCGAACAGATCGCTGCGGTGGATGTCAGCGTCGCCAATCCGCAGTTCTGGGACACCTGGAGCGGTGTGCTGATTGCCATTTTGCCGTTGATCTTGCTCGGCGCTTTCTTCTTTTTCATCCTGCGCCAGGCGCAGGGAGCAGGCAACCAGGCTTTTAGCTTTGGCAAGAGCCGGGCGCGCATGTTCACCGGCGACCGCCCCACCGTCACTTTCAAAGATGTGGCGGGCAACGAGGAAGCCAAGCAAGAATTGCAGGAAGTCGTCGAGTTTCTCAAAGAACCGCAAAAATTTGCTTCGCTCGGCGCCCGGATTCCTAAGGGCGTGCTGCTCGTAGGTCCTCCGGGAACCGGCAAGACATTGATGGCGAAAGCCGTCTCCGGTGAGGCAGGCGTGCCCTTCTTCAGCATCTCCGGCTCCGAATTTGTCGAGATGTTTGTCGGCGTTGGCGCCAGCCGCGTGCGCGACCTGTTTGAGCAGGCAAAGAAGAACTCGCCCTGCATCATCTTTGTCGATGAAATCGACGCCGTCGGTCGCCATCGCGGCGCAGGGTTGGGCGGGTCGCACGACGAACGCGAGCAGACGCTCAACCAGATTCTGGTCGAGATGGATGGTTTCGACACCGATACGAACATCATCATCGTGGCAGCCACCAATCGCCCCGACATTCTTGACCCTGCCTTGCTGCGCCCTGGTCGCTTCGACCGCCGCGTGACGATGGATGCACCCGATATGCGCGGTCGTCGCGCCATCCTCGACGTACACGTGCGCGGTAAACCGCTGGCCGCCGATGTCGATCTCGACGTGATCGCCAAGCAGACGCCTGGTTTCGCCGGCGCCGACCTGGAAAATCTGGTCAACGAGGCGGCAATCCTGGCAGCGCGGCGCAACCGCCGTTCGATCGGCAACGACGAATTGCAGGAAGCGATCGAGCGCGTGATCGCCGGCCCAGAACGACGCAGCCGCCTGATTACGCCCAAAGAAAAAGAGATCGTCGCCTATCATGAGGCTGGGCACGCCGTCGCCATGCACGTCCTGCCCAATCACGACCCGGTGCACAAAGTCACCATCGTGCCGCGCGGCATGGCGGGCGGCTACACGATGAGCCTGCCCGACGAAGAGACGAACTTAATGACGCGCGAAAAGTTTCGCGACCAGCTTGTCGCACTGCTTGGCGGACGCGTCGCCGAGGAGATTCGCTTCCGCGATTTTACGACCGGCGCTAGCAATGACCTGGAGCGCGTGACCGCCATGGCGCGTGCGATGGTGACGCAGTGGGGCATGAGCGATCGTCTTGGCCCCATCCGCTACGGCGAACGCGAGGAGATGATGTTCCTTAACCGCGCGTTCAGCGAACATCGCAACTACAGCGACAAGGTGGCGCAGGCAATCGACGAAGAGATCAAGCGGCTGGTCGACGAAGCGCACGATGAATGTCACCGCCTGTTGTCAGAGCATTGGGAAGCGTTGGAACGGGTGGCGTTGCGTCTGCTTGAGGTCGAGACGCTCAACGCCGCCGAATTCGAGGCCCTGATGCGCGGTGAAATACCTGTTGAGAACACTGAACCTGCGCGCGGCCAGGAAAGTGCAGCCAGCGCATCCAAACCCGCCGGTCAGGTGCGCGGCGACGACAAACGCGCCGACAGTGGGCTTGACCTGGGTGGGCGCGTGCCGCAGCCGGTTTAATCATCTGACACAATCGGAGACCAGGTTTCTGCCGGAAACCTGGTTTTTTCTTTGTACACCGCCATGATCAGCCGCAACGGAACTCCATCCGCTCCGCAGAGTGCACCATCCGCTATTCGCCACCGACAAACGGAATTTCTACCTGACATTGCCGGCGACTCGTGGGCGGTGCGTCTTTATCTGCTTAGCCGGGCACATTTACTGGAGATTCCGTTGATTCGATGGATCGCCTTTTTGCTGGTCGGGCTGGGGTTGGCGTGGGGCATGTTTTCGTTGCCAGGAGGCTGGGTTGGCGGCGCATTCTGGCTGATTGTTGCACTGGCGCTTTTTCTGTGGGTGCGCTCCGCCCGACGTCATGCCTTCACCCAGTTTGTTCCAACGTCTCTGTCGCCGAAGCCATCCGCCCAGACGCTGCCGCCTGCGCAAAAGCGGCCGCTTTATGTCACCGGCGAACTCAGCGTAGAACAAAAGGTGCGCACCTTTACCGCATTGCCCGGTTTTTATCGCACCTTTGCCACGCGCGAGCACGCGCTGCTCTGCCGCGTGCGCGAGCGGCGCATCTGGGGCTTCGCCGCCTGGCCCGAGGAGGAAGTCGGTCTTTGGTACGCATTTTTCACACCACAACAGATCGAATCGATCCAGCCTGGCGAGGTCAAAGTAGGGCGTCAGCCGTTGGCCGGGTTGTCGATCACCTATCGTACAACATCTCATTCGTCGACGCAGCGCCGACAGCCGACGCTTGTCACACTTTATCTTGGCTTTGTCAGCGAAGAAGATCGCAGCGCCGTGCTGGCCGATCTGCTGGTTGACTGGCAACCGACTCTATCGGCGGAGTAATTGCATGAGTTCATCGCCTGTTTCCGTCGCCCAAAATCGCCCTTCATGGGATGAGTACTTCGTACAGATAGCGTTCACCGTCGCACAACGCAGCACATGCGACCGCGCACATGTTGGCTGTGTGTTGGTGCGCGACCGACGCATTCTCACCACCGGCTACAACGGCGCGCCAGCCGGCCTTCCACACTGCGACGACGTCGGTCACCTGCTTGTCGATGGTCATTGTGTGCGCACGCTGCACGCCGAACAGAACGCACTGATCCAGGCGGCGCTGCACGGCGTCGGCACCGAAGGCGCCACCGCCTATGTCACCCATCAACCTTGTCTGACCTGCGCCAAAATGCTGATCAATGCTGGCGTGCGCCGCGTCGTCTACGCCGGCAACTACCCGGACGATTACAGCCGCCGCTTTCTCGATGCCGCTGGCGTTGAGCTGGTGCATCTGGCGCGCAACCGCCAGGCAGATACGGTGCACCGACCTGATACGTCAAACTCAAAATGAATCAAACAAACAATCATCAACAAAAATTGCGATTTCCCGACGGCTTTCTTTGGGGTGCAGCAACCTCCTCGCATCAGGTGGAGGGCGACAACACAAACAACCAGTGGTGGGAGTTCGAGCAGCGCCCGGGCAAAATCTGGCATGGCGACCGCAGTGGGTTGGCGTGCAATTGGTGGTGCAACGCCGAAGTCGATTTTGACCTGATGCAACACTTTGGGCACAACACTCATCGTATGAGCCTGGAATGGAGCCGAATCGAACCGACGCCAGGGCGTTTTGATCATGCCGCCATCGACCGCTACCGCGCCATGCTTGATGGCTTGCGACAACGCGGGCTGAAACCGATGGTGACCTTTCACCATTTCACCAATCCGCTTTGGTTGGAGCAATTGGGTGGATGGGAGAACCCGGATGTTGTGACATATTTCCAGCGTTATGTGCGCTATGCCGCTCGTGAGCTCAGCGACCTGTGCGACCTATGGTTGACGATCAACGAGCCGCTGGTGTATGTAGCGCAGGGCTGGGTGCGCGGCATCTGGCCGCCGGAGAAAATCAGCGCATTGGGCGCACTGCGCGTCTTTCGACACATGATGCAGGCGCATGGCATCGGCTATCAGATGATCCATGCAGTGGCGCCAGCGGCGAAGGTCGGCTTTGCCATGCCCGTGCGCGTCTTCCAACCGGCCAACCCCGATAGCTGGCTAGACCGCAAGGCTGCCAATCTGAAGCGATACCTGGCGGAGCATGTCTGGATCATGAGCGCAGTCGACGGCAAGATTCGTTTCCCGTTTGGCTTCGACGAGTATCACCGCACGCTGGAAGATAGCACCGACTTCATCGGCCTCAACTTCTACACGCGCGATCTTGTGCGCTTTCGACCTGACCCACGTCTGCTATTTGGCGAGGAGCACTACCACCCGCAGGGCGAATATTCCGATAGCGGATGGCGCGGCGTCTACAGCGAATATGCACCACAGGCATTGAACCAGATCGTGCACGAGGTCAACGTCTTTCACAAGCCGATCTACATTACCGAAAACGGTCTGCCCGACCATGATGACGATCAGCGCCCGCGCTGGCTGTTGGGCCATCTGCACCAGCTTCATCGCGCCATTCAAGACGGGTGCGACGTGCGCGGCTATTATCACTGGACCTTCACCGACAACTTCGAATGGTCGGAGGGTTGGGGCTTGCGCTTTGGTCTTATCGAGCTCGACCCGCAAACGCAACAACGCCGACCGCGACCAAGCGCTTATATGTATAGCCAGATCGCCCGCAACAATGCCATTGAACGCTCTCTGGTGGAACAATATGCGCCGGAGCTGCTCAGTTTGCTCTTTTGAATGAACCGCCTACGTTTCCCATTGAAAACCAGCGAAAAAGTGATTGACTTCCATGACGCGGTGTGTTATACTGCATATAACGCATTGCGTCATAAAATAACTGTTGATTTCTCAACAGTGTGAATCAATTCAAGCCAAGAGGCTATAGGAGACAGGCAATGAAAGCTGATGTGATGAAACTCGAAGCTCCTGCCGTCATCGATGCAAGCGAAATCCAGGCGCAGATGGGTGAACAGGTGCAATGTGGACGGGATGTCGGCAGGAAGGCTGTTTTGGCGTATGTGGGCTTTTGGGGTTGTGCGTATGATCGTGCGGTTGAACTGGCGCGCCGCGGCGAAAAATTGTGGGTGGATGCCGTTGCGCGCGGCGAACGCATGGAAGCAGCGCTCAACAGACGGCTCGAGCGTTTTGGTCGTCGCACATCGAAACAGGTGAACGAACTGCAAAACCAGCTTGGCGACAATATTGAGCAGGTTACGCGCACAGTCGGTGCAAAGGGCGAGGGGTTTGAGGAGCAGCTAGAGAAACAGATCGAGCGAGTGTTGGTGAATCTTGGCATCCCAACGCGCGATCGATTGGAACGCCTCAACCAGGAGATCGACCGGCTGAATGCCAAGCTTGACGAAGAACTCGCCCGCCGCGAGGCAGTCCACGCCTGATGGAGGCTTTGAAAAAGCGCCGTCGGCTGAGTGTATGGCGACGTAAAGCATGATAAGTACAGTGGGGAGCAGATTTGCTCCCCACTGTATTTTTGTCATGCGCGCCGCTGAACTGCTGGCGGCGACTATGCGAGCGGCTCAAAATGTCCTTTAGTTAACGTGCGTGTTTGTCCAGCCAGGCTACAATGATCTGGAACAACACCTCACGTTCAAGATCATTGTGCGATTCGTGAAAAGCGCCTGGAAGTTCGTGGAATGTCTTATCTGCACTGCCGGCATTGGCAAAGAAGCTGCGGCTGCCTTCGATCGGCACGAGCCTGTCGCCTGCGCCGTGATAGAGCAGCAGCGGGACGCGCAATTCGCCGGCGTGCGCCTGCACCCATTCCAGTGCAGCCATGCCTTCAGCGCCTGCTCTAGCGCTGGTTTTGGAATGCACCAATGGATCGGACTCGTAACGCTGCACCTCAGCCGGGTCGCGCGAAATGGTCGAAGGATCGAGCCTGGTGTCGAGCGCAAAGGTGGGAATCAATCGAGAGAGCAGCCCTGCTATCGTCAACACCAGCGGCGAGATGTTTGGCTTTGCCAGCAGCGGCGCCGAAGCAATGATGCCAGCCAGCCCCTGCGGATGCAATAGCGCATATTGCAGCGCCACCAGCCCACCGACGCTGTGGCCGAACAAAAAGAGCGGCAGGTCTGGATAATCGGCCTTGCTGCGCAACACAACTTGTTGTACGTCCTCGATAAAGTCGCTGAACCGGTCGGTGTGCCCGCGCTTGCCGGGTGATCGACCGTGACCGCGATGATCAAAGCCATAGACCGCGTAGCCGCCTTCGAGCAATGCGGCGACCAGATGACGATAACGGTCGCTGTGCTCGCCAAAACCATGCACCAGCACAACAAGGCCGCGCGGCGATGATGCTGGCAGCCAGCATTGTGCAAACAACTCCACACCGCCTGCACCGCGCACAGTAAATTGCTGATTTGTAATCATGCTCATTTCAAGCTCCTCTTCGCTCTCAATGTAGGTGGAAGGTGTTTCGCCATGGATTGAGCTCGGGCGCCTCGTAAGCTCAATTATAGGGGGCGAACAAAGTGAGCATATCGATCACGCAGCGCTTTCAACGGGATTGTCAGACGCTGAACTTTCACCCGACGAATCTATTGGCTGGCGCGCCTGGCTGTAATATTCGTGGTTTGGCTGCATTCCGGTCGCCGACGCCAACCGATTGGTGAAATTGAACATAGCAGCAGTCTCGGCAATATCAAAGATGTCCCGGTCTGTAAACCCACAGGCGCGCAGATGCTCGATATCCGCCTCGCAACATTCGACCGGCGTACGCGTCAGTTTGACAACGTAGTCGAGCATGGCGCGTGTGCGCGCATCCAACGGCGCCCGCCGATAGTCGTAACTGATTTGCTCGGCCAGAATTGGGTCGCCAAGCAACTGACGCAGCTCCGCGCCGTGGCTAACCAGACAATACAGACAGCGATTCTCGGCGGAGACAACCACGCCGATCATCTCGCGTTCGGCAGGCGTCAGACTCGATTCCCCACGCATGATCGCGTTGAAGAGCTTGATCCAGCGCAGCATGTGGTCAGATCGAATCGTATAAACGGAAAAAACGTTGGGCAAAAACCCAACATTTGCGCAAGCTTTATCGAGCAACGTCAACGTTTCAACATCGAGCGTTGTGGGATCAGGCAAGGTCAACCACGCAATATGTTTGGTTAACAGGTCAGACATGAATGCGCCTCGTTGATCGGGAACATGAAAAGATAGCCTGGATATGTCACGGTTTTTCAGGAGACGAGCGATTGTCATGATGATAACACAGCCTGACAACGATCCAAACAATGCAGATTATATTTGATGGCTTGCCAGCTTTCTGACAGTTACGAAGACGCAAGCTCGTGATAAGCTCGAACTACAAAAACTTACACTGCCAGAAAGGAACAAATCATGTTTCGCAAACAATTGGGACAAGAATCCGGGCAATCGATGATCGAATATGCACTGCTCGCCGGGCTGTTGGTCTTTGCTGCGCTGGCCGGCCTCACGATGCTCGGCGCATCGATCGACGGCGTGTTTGGTCAGCTCGATGCACGCTTGAACAAGGCAATGGTCGCCGCTGTGTCCTTGCCAACTGGCGCGGGTCAATCGAACGAGGGTGCGGCCCCAGGCGAGCAGTCGGGCGGAGATAAATCAAACGCCGACAATCCGAATGGGAAAGGGAATCCCAATGCGCCGGGTTTGTCCATTGCCCCTGGGCAGAATGGAAGCGCGGGCAAGCCTGAAACGCCGGGACAGGCAGGAGCGCCAGGACAGTCAATTGCACCGGGTGGCTCCGGCGGCAGCGGAAAGCCGGGCAATCCGGGGCGCCCCGAGAGGCCGGGAAACTCGTAACTGTAAGAGCAAATTCAAATTGACTATCCGAAAAACAGGCGTCAGTCATCGAATAAGCATGACTGACGCCTGTTTTTTTTTCGGGGGCCTCCCACTTCTTCAAATTCACAGACCCCTCGCTTTTTGCTTCATGTTTTCGTAAAATCCAATCGCAGATGTGTGTGATAAGATAACAACGCATTGATCGTATCAGGTGCGCCTATTAATCGCCCCAAAGACGCAGGCTGATTGACGGTCTGCGGTCGATTTGCACACATACTTTACCATTACAATTTGACTGTGACGACAAGGACGCTGGTGAAGCACCTGAACTCGCTCCAAACCGAAACCGATACAACAACCCTTGTCCAGCGTTGTCTTCAAGGCGAAATGGCGGCATGGTCGTTGCTTGTCGCGCGTTATGCGCGCCTGGTTCATGCTGTGCCCGTTCGTCATGGCCTTACACCTCAGGAAGTGGACGACGTCGGGCAGGACGTATTCCTGGCATTGGCGCAGAATCTTCACACCATTGAAGACCCGCAGCGGCTGCCAGGGTGGCTGGTGACGACAGCGCGTCGTATGACGTGGCGCGTGCTGCAACGCCGCCGCACTGAGGAGCCGCTCGAGGATGAGGAGTCCGACGAGCCAACCGCGGCGCCCCGACATTTGATTGCGCCGGCGCCAACAGCCAATGAGTTGCTCGAAACCTGGAATCGACAAAAGATGCTGGCGCAGGCAATGGAACATTTGCAGCCGCGCTGTCGCCAACTGTTGACGCTCTTGTTTCTCACCGACGATGAACCGAGCTACGACGACATCAGCGCACAGCTTGGCATCCCCAAAGGCAGCATCGGCCCGACGCGCAATCGGTGCCTTCAGCAGTTGCGTTCGATTCTACAAGGGCTAAACATGGACGATTTTGGTTAGACTTCAGCGGACGGAACCGACAATCAAACTTCGCGTATCATACGAATTGCCTACGCGCACTACTGAATTAAGAAGAACAGCAGCCAACGACCTTCTGTTCTCTGCTAACATGGCTTTTCGCCGCTCAGGGGATTCGTATTTTCTGGCAACACAACGAGGCACACAATGACTGCACACATTCCGTCCGAAAGACTATATGCGTTGGTGCTCGATCATGAAACTGACGCCGCCGAAGCCGCTCATCTGAGCATCTGCGCGAGCTGCCGCCAACAGGTGGAGGAACTGAAGCAGCTTCTCTTCGATCTGGAGATCGCACGCCTCAGCCAGCCAACCCCTGCCGCCATTGACCGCTATCAAGCCATGTTTAACTCGGTGCAGACACAGCCGTCTCCCTTGCAGCGCTTTGTGCAACAGTTGCGCGCACGGTTGACCTGGGATAGCCGCACCCAACCTGCATTGCAGGGGGTGCGCAACGCCGCCGCCCACGCCTACCGGCAACTCTATGTGGCTACGGACGCCGAAATCGAGCTGATGGTCGAACGCATGGGTGAGCTGCGTCGCGTCGAGGGTGACCTGATCGACATCGGGCAGGATGACGCTCCCGCCGCGGCGTTGGTGGAATTGCTGGATGCAAACGGTGACATTGTGCACATGGTGGATACCGACGACGGGCTGTTTCACCTCGAGAATGTTGCACCCGGCACGTACACCATCGTGATCACTCGCCCGAATGGGGCGACTATCGAGGTGCCTGCACTGGAGGTTGCATAATGCCGATCGCCCTGCAAGAAGCATTGCAGTTGGCGGCACTGCCAGCCATGGAGGCGATCACCACGTTGCAGGAACGCAACCTCGTCACACCAGAGACCGTTGCAGAGATCGCTCGCCACAGCCTGGACGCTGCAGCCGGAGATGCTCCAAAAGCGCAACAGTTATTCGCTCTTGCCGAAGCTGTCTATCAGGCAGCCGGCGTCAGCCCGGCTGTTGAACCGTGGCTGCATTACGCAGCGGGGCGACTTGCCGTATTGTCCGGCGACCTGGAAGGCGCCGAAGCCAGATTGACAACTGCCCGCGCCCAGTGGAGGTCGAACGGCGACAGCCTGGCCGAGGCGCGCAGCGGTCTTGGCTTGACGCAAATTCTGACAATGCAAGGGCGCTTCGATACGGCTGAGACGACGATCCGCGCCACGATTGCCGCCCTGGCTGACCTTTCACCCACCGATCTCGATGCCCGGCTCGTCCTCTTTGCAGCCCGGCAAAATCTGGCGACGCTGCTCTCCTATCAGGAGCGTCACATCGAAGCGCTCGATGTAGTCGAGACAGTGCGCGTCAGCATAGAGGAGATGCTGGACGCCACAGCCGATGAAACGGCGCAACTTGAGCTGCGCAGGGTGCTCGGCGAGCTTGGCATCGATGCTGCGGTCTATCTTGGCTATCTGGATCGACCAGAGGAAGCTGTTGAGAGCCTGCGCGCCGCCATCGAGCGGTTGACGCAGGCAGACGCCATCTACGACCGTGGGCGTGCGCACGCCAATCTCGGTCATCTCTACACGCGCACCGGTCGTTTTGCCGAGGCGCTGCGCGAGTTCGACCTCGCCATCCAAGACATTTTGGGCAGCGATGAAATCGCCGACAGCAACCCGGCGCGTTGGCAGGCCGCCGATGTGCTCTTTCTGGAACAATCCGTCGCTTATCTGTCGCTCAATCTTCTGCCCGAAGCAAGCGCCGACCTGGATCGCGCTATTGCACTCCTGGCGCAGAGCAGTAGACAGTATGAATGGGGACAGGCTATCTACTATCGGGCGATGATCGCGCTCCATTTGGGCGATATTGCCGGCGCCCGGCGGCTGCTCGATCAGGCGGCTGCGCTTTTCACCGACCTTGGCAATCGCTACTGGCTCAATCGCGTCCAGATTGTCCAGGTGCACGCCGCCGAGCAAGCCGGGCAGGAAGAAACCGCCTATTCGATCCTCGATCCACTGTTGCAGCAAGCCATCCAGCCAGCGCAGGACGCAGCATTGACGTGGGATGTGAGCACGCGCTGCGAAGCGGCGTTGTTGGCAGTGCGTCGCGCCTTGCGTCGCGGCGACAGCGCTGCAGCCAACGCGCTGCTCGACCTGGCGTCCGCATGGTTGGAAGCGGCGATGCCAACCGAAGCGGCGTCGCTATACCCTCACCTAACGCTGCGACTTCTCCATGCGCGCGGGCTGGCGGCGCGCACGGCGGGCGATCACAGCGCAGCCCGGCGCTTTTTCCAGTTGGCGGTCGAGGCGATCGAACGCCAGCGCGCCGCCCTGCCCATTGAAGAGTTCCGCACCGCGTTTTTGTCTGATAAGAGCGTCATCTATGCTGACCTGGCGCTTGCACTGCTTGATGAACCTGAACCGGCTGCGGATGCGCTGGAAGAAGCTTTCGCCGTGATCGAACGCGCACGTTCGCGCGTATTGCTGGAACGATTGCTGGCCGTCGTCGATGAAGCCGTGGCAAGCCGGGACGCCGCTGCCGCCGAGCGCGGCGCCTCGATGCGTCAACAACTTACATGGCTCTACAACCAACTTCTGGGCGAGCACCCCGACAGCCGCTCAACTGGCCGGAACATCTCTGACCAGATACGCGCATGTGAGGCCGTGTTGCAACGCATCGAACGGCGCTTCGAGCCATGGCTGGCTGAGGCCGAACCGGCCACTCTGGGCGCCCTGCAGACAGCGCTTGACGCCGACGAGCAGGCGATTATCTACTATTGCGCAGGCGCCGAATGGATGGCATTTGTGGTTGCATCAGGAAAAGCCCACCTTGTGCGCCGCCTGTGCAGCGCAACACAGTTGGAAACGGCGCTCGCCGAGCTTCGTTTTCAGTTGGGGCGCGTCGAAGTTGGCGGCGATTATGCTTCGCGCCACGCGCCGCGATTGCTGCGTGGTGTGCGCAGCGCCCTTCAACGCCTGTATGATTTGCTGATCGCACCGTTGGCGCCGAAGCTTCACGCCGCCCGACTGCTTATCGTGCCCTATGGCAGCCTGCACCTGACGCCTTTTCACGCACTGTGGGACAGAGGCTGCTATCTGCTCGAGCGACATGAAATTCGCTATGCGCCAAGCGCAAGCGTCGAGCTTTTGCGTCGACGACGGACGCGACCAGGAGCGCCAACGACGCTGGCGGCGTTCGCACTGCGCGATGCGTCGATCCCGCAGGCGGAAATCGAGGTGAAAACCGCCGCCCGTCACTTCCCAAACGCGCAGGTGTTTATCGACGCCGAGGCGTGCAGCGATGCGTTGCGCACGGCCGCAGCCCAATGCGACGTGCTCCATTTTGCCACGCATGGGCTGTTCCGCCCCGACAACCCTTTCTTTTCGGCGCTCAAACTTGCCGATGGATGGATCGATGTACATGAAGTTTACCGGCTGCCGTTGCGCTCACAGTTGGTGATTCTGAGCGCATGTGAGAGCGGCGCTGTGCAGGTGCAGGGAGGCGACGAGGCGATTGGTCTGGCGCGCGGCTTCCTGGGCGCCGGCGCACAGTCGCTCGTCGTCAGCATGTGGAATGTCCACGATGCCAGCGCCGCCCAGATTATGGGCGACTTCTATATACAGTTAATCGAGAGTGACCTGACGCCTTCGGCTGCACTGCGCGCAGCGCAGCTTCTGGCAATCGGTGCAGAACGCCATCCTTATTATTGGGCGCCTTACACTGCGATAGGTTGAGTTTCAACTTGATGCGTGGATGGATTGGCGCCGCCGTTGATGAAGATCATTGAATCGTTATGAAAGGATGCCCGATGCAAAAAGCAAACTCACCCACTCTAGCAAATCGCACGGTGTTGCGCGTTGGTGCGCTCTTTGTCTCCATGAGCATTGCGCTGGCTGCGCTGCTGGTTTTAATCACAACCACACAGGCCGCAGGAGCATTGTCCACAGTGCACCGTGCGTCGGTGACGTCAGCACTGCCAGCCGCAGCTAACGAACAGCAAACGATGCGTGGAGGCGAAGATGAGACCGAAATTTACGGTCAACTGGCGATCTCGGTTACATCGTTTGTCGGCGAATGGGTAATTGACATTGGTGCAGAGGCGCCGCTGACAATTGTTCTCGGCCCCTATACTGATGTGCGAAAATTCCGCAACATGCTGCCCGTTCCGGGTCAGTGGTTGAAGGTGGAGGGGCGCTATTTGGAGGATGGTCGCCTCAAGGCGAAAAAGGTGCGTCCCGACAATTCTGTAGCCAACCAGGTTATCGTCAGACTCAAAGCGACCACTGACCCCGACGCCGTTGTCCAGGCGCTGGCGACAGAATATGAATTGTCCGTAGAGTCGGTGTTGCGGTCGGCGGATATTTATCTCTTCACCACCACCGAAGATGAAGAAAATGACGTGAACAGGTTATTGACCGACGAGCGGATCGAATGGGCGGAGCTGAATCGGGTGAGTCGCGTGCCGACAGGCTCCCCATATCGCACCTGGAAATGGGGTGACGCTGAGGACAGCGGCTACCTCAACCAGCGCGCCTTTGAGCAGGTGAATTTGGCGCCCGCAGCAGGCGTTGCCACCGGCGCGGGCGTCACAGTGGCGCTCCTCGACACCGGCGTCGATCTGCAACACCCGGCGTTCGACGGCTTGCTGGTCATTCCCCCCACAAGCGACATGATCTCCGACACCAACACGCCCGACGACATCGGCCCAGGGCTGGCATGGGGACATGGCACACACATCGCTGGCATTGTGCATGCAATCGCGCCCGCTGCGCAGTTGATGCCGATCCGTGTGCTCGATAGCCAGGGGCGCGGCAACACGTTTGTGCTCGCCTACGCAATCGAATATGCGATTGCCCAGGGTGCAGACATTATTAACCTCAGCCTTGGCGCTGACTGCGAATCTCGAATTCTCACCGAGGTGATCGCCAGCGCAATCGCCCAGAATATCGTGATCGCCGCCGCTGCTGGCAACGATGCAAGCATTGCACCGCCATGCCCGGCCTCACTGCCAGGTGTGATCTCGGTGGCGGCTGTCGAAGAGACGCGCCAGCGCGCAGAATGGTCGAATTACGGGCCGTGGATCACGCTCGCCGCGCCAGGCGTCGGCATCACTTCCACCTTTCCGCTTGGCTACGGCGTCGAGATCACAGCCACGCCCGGCTACGCCTCCTGGAGCGGCACATCGATGGCGACGCCGTTTGTGTCGGGCGCCGCTGCGCTGGTGTTGGAGCGACAGGCCGATTTTCTCCAGGAGATGTCAGTTGCGATGCGGCTGTCGGTGTACGGCGACGACATCAGCCAGCTCAATCCGCAACCATATTCCGTCGGACGGCACCTCAACATCGGGGAAGCGCTTCTCAACGGCCTACCGGAAGAACCAGAACCGCCCACGGAGAATGCCTATGCACTCTTCCTGCCGAGTGTAACGCGCTGATAGCTGATTGTCGGATAAACGATTCATACGAACTGTGTTACGTGTGGCGTGTTGAAGTGTGGCGTGAAATCGGGACATTTGTCACCCGAAATGTAGGAACCTTCATTACTTGACGTCGCAACGCAAAACGCCTATAGTGATGAATAATTGAATATCTGCGCACCTTCGGGGCAGGGTGAGAGAGCGATCTCAATTCCCGACCGGCGGTGATCCGAAGAAACAACGTCGACAGAGCGATGTCTATTCGGTAAGCCCGCGAGCACTACAGCGGCAATTGTCGCAGTGCACGAGTGCGGTGACTGGGTGTAGCCCAGAATTCCGACGCCGACGGTATAGTCCGGATGGGAGAAGGCGCCAGCAGACAGCAGGTCAGTGACCGCGCTGTGTTTGCGGCAGCTATGTCCCGGAGTCCTTACAATGGCTCCGGTTTTTTGTCGCCAGCCACAAACACAATGTAGCTGATCCGCAATGATGTGCACGCAGCTTGTGGCTGCTGTGTCTATTTGCACGTGCACAGTGATTGCACCTGACTCAACACAGGTGTGCAATGTGTTGTTATGCTGGTTCTCAACGCCCCAGGGTCTTGCCGATCCTGGGGCGTTGTTATTGTGAAACTGGAGATTGTCGAGATGATGTTTGAAGCACACGAAAGAAGCATCCACTTTCGGCAGGATAAATCACAGCAAGCGGCGCCGTGGCGGCAGTGGCTCATGCAACATCGCAGCCATCTGATTGCGCCGCTCGTGCTGCTGACCGTGATCGGGCTGTGGGCGCTGCTGGTTGAATGGCAGGCGTACCCACCGTTCATATTGCCGTCGCCAGCGTTAGTCTGGCAGAAGTTCTTGACGCTGGCGGCGAGCGGCGGATTGTGGCTGCACATTGGCGTCACCATGTTTGAAATTGCGCTTGGCTTGAGCATCGGTCTGAGCGCGGCGTTTGCATTTGGCTATCTGCTCGGCAAGCATCACACGCTCGAACGCATCGCCGCGCCTTATATTGTCGCCAGCCAGAGCATCCCGATCGTGGCAATTGCGCCGCTGATCGTGATCTGGATGGGCAGCGGGCTGGCAAGCAAAGTGGCGGTGACGGCGCTGATCACCTTCTTCCCGACGCTGGTCGCCACCGTCGTCGGCATTCGCAGCGTCGATCCAGATCTGCACGACCTGATGTGCAGCCTGCGCGCCACGCGCAGCCAACTCTTCTGGAAGCTTGAACTGCCGGCTTCGCTGCCGATGATCTTTGGCGGGCTAAAGCTGAGCGTCACACTGGCGGTGGTGGGCGCGGTCGTCGGTGAATTCATGGGCGCCACCGCCGGGCTTGGCTATCTGATCAACCTCAGTCGCGGGGTGTTGGACACGCCATTGATGTTCGTCGCTATCTTGCTGCTCGTCGTCATTGCGCAGATGCTTTACCTGACAATCGTTGCACTGGAAGCGCGCCTGCTGCGCTGGCAGCGATAAAATGCTGAATGCGGCCTTCAACCGCATATTTTTGCTCAACCAAAAGCGTGCAACTGGGAACTGCACATGGCGAGCATTCAATCGAAGGGATTCATATAAATGACACTCATCACCCGATTCATTGTAATCACTATACTCATGAGTCTGTCGTTGGTCTCTGGCTGCACCGCTCTGCCGGTGACGCCGCCTGCTGGCGACAACGCGACACAGCTCGAGCCGGTCAAGCTGGGCGTGGGTTTCATCCCCAACGTGCAGTTTGCGCCGATCTATGTCGGCATGGCGAAGGGCTTTTTCGCCGAAGAAGGTGTTGACCTCGAATTGAACTACGGCTTCGAGAACGATTATCTCAAGCTTGTCGGCGTCGATGAATATCAATTTATGATCGGCAGCGGTGATCAGGTCGTGCTTGGACGGGCGCAGGGTCTGCCGGTGCGCTATGTGCTCAACTGGTACACGCGCTTCCCGGTGGTGATCTTCTCCAAGGCGGAGCGCGGCATCACCACACCGGCGGACCTGGCCGGCAAAACGATCGGCATCCCTGGCCCCTTTGGCGCCAGCTATGTGGCGCTGCGCGGCATCCTCGAGGCAGGTGGACTGACCGAACAGGATGTCCGCCTGGAGAGCATCGGCTTCACCCAGGCGGCGGCGATCAGCGAGAACCGGGTTGAGGCGGCGACCGATTACGCCGTGAGCGGACCCGTCGTTCTGCGACAGGCTGGCGTTCCGGTCAACGAAATCGTGCTTGACGATTATCTGGTCGTGCCTTCCAATGGGCTGATCACCAATGACCACGCAATTGCGAAACGTCCGGAGCTGGTGCAGGCAATGACGCGCGCGATGCACAAGGCGATCGCCTACACGCTTGCCAATCCTGACGAAGCGTTTGCGATTGCCCTGCAATTTGTGCCCGAAGCGGGCGGCGACAACGAGGCTGCAAACCGCGCCATCTTCGACGCATCGCTTGTTTATTGGACGCCGCGCCCAAACCAGACCCCAGGCGCCACCGATGCAGCCGACTGGCAAGCCACCGCCGAGTTCATGCAACGCATCGGCCTGGTTGAAACCGCAGTCGAGGCGGACAGCCTCTTCACCAATGAGTTTGTGCCAGAAGAGTAATCCTGTCCAGAACTCCTCGAAAACCTTAAAACTTTCCGAGAATTCTGGATAGCAAATCGCCCGGTGAATTTCATGCACAGCGATACAGCGTCGATTTTTATAGCGGAGAACATTTCTAAAAAATTTGTTGATGGGCATCGCCCGATCCAGGCGCTGTTGCCCGTCAGCTTCCAGGTGCAGCCCGGCGAGATTGTCTGTCTGGTCGGGCCCAGCGGCAGCGGCAAAAGCACATTGCTGCGCATTATGGGCGGGCTGATCGAGCCGGACAGCGGCGTCATGTGGTTCGACGGTCAGCCGCATCGCGCACCAAACACCGCCATTGGATTTGTCTTCCAAAAGACAAATCTGATGCCATGGCGCACGGTTCTGCAAAATGTTTTGCTTCCAATCGAAATTCAACAAGGCAAAGTGACGGCTGGTGACCGGGCAAACGCCGAAGCGCTGTTGGCGACGATGGGGCTGCGCGAGTTCGAGCAGGCATATCCACGTCAGCTTTCAGGCGGCATGAACCAGCGCGTCGTGCTGGCGCGCACCTTGATCCAACAGCCGCGCCTGTTGTTGATGGATGAACCCTTCGGGCAGCTCGACGCACTGACGCGCGAACGGTTGAACCTGGAGCTGCTGCGCCTGCAAGCCGCCGAACACATCTCCGTCTTTATGGTCACGCACAGCATCACCGAGGCTGTGCTGTTGTCGGATCGAGTCTTTGTATTGAGCGAACGGCCGGGGCGGCTGATTGCGCAGATTCCTGTGCCGCTGCCGCGCCCGCGCACGCTGGCAATGACAAGCACAGCGCCTTTTGGCGAGATTGCAATGCAGGTGCGCGCGTTGATCGGCGAAGCTGCAAGCGCATCGGTGGAATCGAGTTGACAGGATGCTGTATTTTTGACACGTATCCATCTGCGTGCTATTGGTAACAGATGCGCGTCTTTTATAGGACGCACGAGTTCGCCCGGCGACCTGACACCGCCGGGTGATTCTTATTTTCTTTTCAATGATGATAGCTGGATGACAGGACTGATATGACTGAGCTTGATTTTGAACGGCGCGAAAGCATGGATTTTATTCGAGAGATCGTAGCACGCGACATCCAGAGTGGGCGCTACCACGGTCGGGTGGTTACGCGTTTCCCGCCTGAACCGAACGGCTATTTGCACATCGGTCATGCCAAGTCGATTGCATTGAACTTTGGCATCGCCGAGGAGTTTGGCGGCGTCTGTCATTTGCGTTTCGACGACACCAACCCGGAAACCGAAGACATGGAGTACGTCGAAGCGATCATGCGCGATGTGCGCTGGCTTGGCTATGACTGGCAAGATAAGCTCTTCTTTGCCTCTGACTATTATGAGCAGTTCTATCAGTTCGCCGAACAACTGATTGTGGATGGCAAGGCGTACGTCGACAGCCTCGACGAGGAAGGCATTCGCCAATATCGCGGCACGGTGACAGAGCCGGGACGTCCCAGCCCTTATCGCGACCGCCCTATCGAAGAAAATCTCGATCTATTTCGGCGCATGCGAGCGGGTGAATTTCCCGATGGCGCGCATGTGTTGCGGGCAAAGGGCGATCTCGCCGCCGCCAACATGAAGATGCGCGACCCGGTGCTCTACCGCATCCGTCACGCCACGCATTATCGCACGGGCGACGATTGGTGCATCTACCCGATGTATGACTATGCGCATCCGATTTCGGACGCCATCGAAGGCGTCACCCACTCGATCTGTACGCTCGAATTTGAGAACAACCGCGCCATCTATGATTGGACGCTCGACAATCTGTATGAGGAGCCGCGTCCGCATCAGTACGAGTTTGCGCGCCTCAACCTCGACTACACGGTGATGAGCAAGCGCAAGCTGCTGCAGCTCGTCGAAGAAAATTATGTGGCAGGCTGGGACGACCCACGAATGCCAACGATCGCTGGTCTACGACGCCGCGGCTACACGCCTGAAGGGATCCGCCTCTTTTGCAAGCGCATCGGCGTTGACAAGACCAACAGCCGCGTACAGATCGAGGTGCTGGAAAATGCGATCCGCGACGATCTCAACGCACGCGCGCCGCGTGTGATGGCAGTGCTGCGCCCGCTCAAAGTGACGCTCACCAACTATCCCGCCGACCGCAGTGAATGGCTGGAGGCGGACTACTGGCCGCGCGACATCGACAAAAGCGGCACGCGCCAGGTTCCGCTGGCGCGTGAACTCTATATCGAACGCAGCGACTTTAGCCAGAATCCACCCGAAGGCTGGACGCGGCTGGCGCCGGGCAGCGAAGTGCGGCTGCGCCACGCCTACTTTATTCGCTGCGACGAGGTCGTCACCGACCCCGCGACCGGCGAAGTCGTGGAGCTGCGTTGCTCCTATGACCCCGATTCGCTCGGCAAGCCATCGACGGCGGAGCGCAGACGCAGCACTGCGATCCAGTGGGTGGCGGCAAACCACGCTGTGCCCGTCGAGGTGCGCCTCTACGACCGGCTTTTCACCGTCGCCAACCCGGACGAGGTCGAAGAAGGTAAGACCTTCAAGGATTATCTGAATCCGAAATCTATCGATGTAATTGATACGGCGTTGGTCGAGCTGTCGCTGGCGCAGGCGGAAGTCGGCAGTCGCTATCAGTTCGTGCGTCACGGCTATTTTATTGTAGATGGCGACTCAACTGCGCAGAAGCTGGTCTTTAACCGCATCGTCGATCTGCCGGACGCGTTTACTGCAAAACTTGCCGGCGTCGTCAAAGGGCGCGAAGCGCGCCAGGAAACGGAAAAGCAGCCTTCCGAGGTCGTCGTCGGCTCGATCTCCGAGGAACGTGAACGCGCACGCACCGCCGATGTCTGGCTGGCGGAGAAATACGCGTCGTTCATGGCGACGTTGGGTCTGACGCCCGAACAAGCCGACCCGATCACGGGCAGCCGCGAGGTGGTTGCTTTCTTCGAAGCGGCGCTGGAAACCGGCGCCAGTGCGCGCACGGTCGCCAACTGGATCAACAACGAGGTGTTGCGCCTCTTCCGCGACCGTCGCGACGGCGATCTGCCTTTCAGCGCCGCGGATTTGGGCGAGCTGGCGAAACTGATCGACAGCGGCGCAGTGACGACTGCCGCGGCAAAGACCATCTACACCGAGATGGCGGCCGGCAACGGTTCACCGCAGCAGATCGTCCATCGTCTTGGCCTGGATCAGACATTGAGCGAAAGCGAGTTGACGACGCTGGTGCAGCAGGTGTTGGCGAAGCTGCCCGACAAAGTCGCCGAATATCGCAGCGGCAAAGTCAGCTTGCTTGGCATGTTCACGGGCCAGGTTATGCGCGCCACGGGCGGCAAAGCCGATCCCCGGCAGGTGCAGGAGCTGCTCAGGCGGCAACTGGAAGCGTAGCGAACTTCTGGCGTGACTCTTGATCCGCAGATTTCGCAGATGCTGTGGGCGTTCTTCGGCGAATAAAGACGCTATTTCACCTGATCTGCCAGCTTCGGCGCAAAATGCGCCACCTGCTCGCGCAGACGCAGCAGCGCCATGTCTTTGGCTTTGGCCTCGAGCATCACATCGAAGGGGCGGACGCGCAGCCGCTGCGCCAGTTGCACGAGATCGATGAACGCAAACGGGTCGATGAAGTCGCTGTGTTGGTTAGGCAGCGGCGGTTGAATACGCTCCCCCAATGCAGTGCGGATGGTGCGCAGCGTTGTGCGCGGGCTGCTAAAGTGAATCTTCGGGCGGCGGGCCGGGGGCCATGTCGCCAGCGCTGCAGGCAGAGCATCCTCCAACGTGCGCTCAGCGGGGTTGAGACAGCGCAGATGCAGCGTATCCAGCACCACCGGAATCCCTGTGCGGCGATGAATCCACAGCGCATCCTCCAACGAATAGCGACGGTCATCATGCTCAAGCGCCATCCGCCGGCGCACCGGTTCGGGCAATGCCAGAAACCGCCTGACAAAACGCTCGCGCGCCGATGCCGCCTCTGAGTAGGCGCCGCCCACATGCACGACAACCACGGCATCCTGATCAAGCCCCATTGCGTCCATTAGCAGCACGGCGGCAGTCAGTTCGGTCTGTGCGCGACGCGTCTGCCAGTCATCCGGCGAGTTGAGCTGCACGTAATAGCCGGGATGCATCGTCACGCGCAGGCCATAGTGACGCACCAGATCGCCAACGGCGGCCAGATCGCTGGCGCATTCCTCGATCTGGCGGTGAAAATCCGGCAGACCAGGATGCGTCACATAGGGCGCCAGTTGTCCGGCAACCCGATAGAAGCGAATCTGTTTGCGATGGAGATACTCGAAAATGTCGCGCAGGTAAGCCAGGCTGACGCTGAGATGCGGCGCATTTTGCCAGCGTCGGCTGTCGTGTGAACGCAGCGGTTCACCCAGCACTCGAACCGGGAAGCCGAGACGCATGAGGGGTGGACGAGTTGTGGAGGACGAGGGAGAAGTGTCTTGCGCACGCTCCGTGTTCGGCTCCAAAGCCGGCTCGGTGGTCATTTCTGGAGTCATGTCTGGAATTGTAGCGAGAAGTCAGCAACTTGTCACGAATTTCGCCGGAAGGCTGAAACCTTTTGCGCGATAGTGCGTATAGATGGGTGACAGCGCAAAAGGGGGCCGAAAGGCAGAGAAAGACAGAGTTGCGCTTGACGCAGAGAAGGTGGAGCAATGAGCAACGAAACCGTAAATATCAATTCCGAGCGTACACAAAGTGCGCTGCCGGAGTGGATGGAAGCAAACGAGAGATCGCATAGGAATGGAGCGGAACAAGAAACGATGAACACCAAACGAATGTTATATCGACACCCGACAGACAAAGTAGTCGGCGGTGTTTGCGGCGGCATTGCTGAATATTTCGGCTGGGACCCGGTGCTGGTGCGCGTGCTCTGGGTTGTGGCGACCTTTGCCTCATGGGGCGGCGGTTTGCTTGCCTATATTCTGCTGGCGATTTTCTTGCCCACGGGCACAAACTCAGTTGGACAGCTTCGCCCGCCTGCAATAGAATTGAGTCAGAAAGGCGTGACCTGGGCGGCTGGCATCCTGATGGGGTTGGGTGTGCTCTGGCTGCTGGCTAATGCAGGCATCCTGCCGGGGCTGTGGGGCGCGTTCTGGACGGTGGTCGCAGTGCTCTTCTGGCCTGCGGTGCTGATCGGTGCAGGTTATCTGTTGTTGCGGGCGAACAGTCAACGCAACATCGACCAGGAAGTCGCCGACGCAGTTCGCCGGGTCAAGGAAAGCCTCAACGGCGCCGCACCGACGAGCGACGAATTCAAGTCTGGCCTGAATCGTGTGCGAGCGGCGATGCCGCTTCAGCGTAGTCGCACCAACCGCATGATCGCAGGCGTGTGCGGCGGCATGGGCGAGAAGTTCGGGATCGACGCCAACCTGATTCGCTTGCTGTGGGTGGCTTTCACACTTGGCACGATGGGGTTCGGTCTATTGATTTATGCTGGTTTTGCCGTGCTCATGCCTGAAGCGCAACCGCACAGCAAGGCTGATGACCAGATTCAAGAAATTCAGGTCGTCGACGGCGCCAAATAGTCAACACCTCTGTAGCTTCTCCGCTACGAGCAATTATACCGACTGAGCAGGAAGGTGGCGTACCGGGCCACCTTCCTGTGTTTTTGGCGGCGTCCATTGCGGTATATAATCGCTAGAGAAACGGACATGTAAGGCGCCATCAAAAGGGAGCAAACAATGAGCAGAACAAGTTATCTGTTGGTCGGAGCGCTTGTGGGGGCGGCTGTCGCCGCTGCGCTGAATTATTTTTTGGGGCCAGCGCCGGGAACCACCTACGACGCCAACTATCGGTCGCGTCTCGATTTCGCGCTGGATGAAGGACGCCGCGCCGCTGCTGAGCGTGAACAGGAGCTGCGCCGACAGTTGACAGAACTGCGCCGCATCTAAAAAGCGAAGCAACATCGTGGGTGTAGTATGATATACGATGTTTGAAACGAAGCAGGCGGACAGCATCGTCGAATCTGTCGGTTATATTGGGTCTGCTTTCATTCGTAATTGGGCGATTCACAGTTGAAGATGGCATCAGGGCAGGTGGCGCACAATGACCGATTCAAATCCCAACCGTGTAATAGCGCACTCCGGCAAGAGCACGCACTCTGGCAAGAGCATCGTGCTGGTCGTTGACGACACGCTGGCCGGTCGCGAGACCCTGGAGGCGCTACTCTTTTCCGAAGCATACGAACTACACTTCGCCAACGACGGCATCCAGGCGCTTGAAGCAGCCGCCAGGCTTCGTCCAGATCTGATTCTGCTCGACGTCATGATGCCGGGCATCGATGGGTTCGAGGTGTGCCGGCGTCTGCGCGCCGATCCCGAGCTGACGCACATCCCGGTGATCATGGTCACAGCGTTGGATGACCGCCCATCAAGGTTGCAAGGCATCGAGAGCGGCGCCGACGACTTTGTTTCAAAGCCGTTTGATTCAGGTGAACTGCGGGCGCGTGTGCGCACGGTGACGCGGCTCAATCGTTACCGACGAATGCTGGAAGAGCGCGAGCGATTCGAATGGATGGTCGAAAACGCTGAAGATGGCTATCTGGTGCTCGACGGCGACGCCATTCGTTACGCCAATCCCCGCGCACAGTCGATTTTGGAGTTAGAGCCTGCTTATCGCGAAACAAAACCCTCCTTTCTGGCAACAGTGCAAAAACGCTTCAACTGTGAACCGAAAGAACTATGGAGTCAATGGCCGAACATCCCGCCCGGCAGCGCTGACGCCGGAACGTCGAAGTCAGCAAGCAACGATCTGAACCTGTTTCTGATTGCCCCGGAGACGCCGACGTCGCCGGTGAATTGGATCGAGGTCACCATCTTTGGGCGCTTCCGCATTGAGGAGACCGGACGGCTGGTGCGGCTGCGCGATGTCACCGGATTGAAGACCGGCCTGCGCGATATGTGGTCGTTTCACACGATGGTGATGCACAAACTCAACACGCCAATGCACATGATGCAGGGAAGCATGGAGCTGTTGGCGATGAGCGTCGAAAGCGCAGTGTCTGCCAACGAACTCCTCGACCTGATCGAAATGGCGTCGAGCGGCGCTCAACGGCTTTCCGCAGCCATCAGCGATGTGTTGCAATACGCCACGACGATGTCCACCGTTGCGAGCATTGGCGAGCCATTCTGCGTCGATGGTCTGATTGAGCTGGTGAACGAGGTCGCCGGCCATCTTGAATTGAACCAGGTTTCCGTCACACTCGATGCGCCTGCAGAGACCTGCCTGCCGCTGACAGCGCGTGAGATAGAGGCGATCTTGTTCGAGCTGCTCGAAAACACAAAAAAGTTTCACCCGCAACATCAGCCGACTGTGACCATCAAGGCGGTGCTGGAAGGAGATCGCTTCGCCCTGCATATTCAAGACGATGGCATCCACCTTTCGCCAGACCAACTGAACCGCGTCTGGTTGCCCTACTATCAAGGTGAACGCTATTTCACCGGCGAAGTGCAGGGGATGGGGCTTGGGTTGCCGTTGGTGGCGTCGATTTTGTGGGAGCATAACGGCGACTGTCGCATCACCAATCGCGATGACTCGCCCGGCGTTATTGTCCACCTCTATCTCCCGATCAACCGAAACGTTTGATTGAACCGTTTCCTCCTGACATCGAATGGCTAACTTATGCATTTTCTCATCGAGTTACTGGTCGAACATCCACTGTTGCTGCTTTTTCTTGTTTCCACGATTGGGTACTACGTCGGCGAAATCCGCTTTCGCGGCACCGGATTGGGGATTGCGGCGGTGCTCTTTGTTGGATTGGCGTTTGGTGCGCTCGACCCACGGTTGACGTTGCCCGCCGAACTGATTTCGCTGGGGCTTGTCCTGTTTGTCTATTCGGTTGGGCTGGCGAGTGGCCCCGGCTTCTTTGCGTCGTTTTCGCGCAGCGGATTGCGCGACAATTTAATGGTGGCGGCGGTGTTGATCATCGCAGCGATCCTCATCGTCGTTGAGGCGACTTTGCTGAATCTCAAATCGACCGTGGCCGCAGGCGTTTTCACAGGCGCCTTAACCAATACACCCGCGTTGGCGCAGGTGCTGAGTTATGTCAGCCACAGTCCGCTGCTTGCACTTAATTCGGGCGCGGGCACAGAACCTGTCGTCGGGTACTCAGTCGCCTATCCAATGGGCGTAATCGGCCCAATCCTGATCATCTTGCTCATGCAGCGCGTCTGGCGCATCAACTACAAGCAGGACGCCGAAGCCGTGCGCGACATGTTTCCAGTCGAGCAAGAGATTTACAACGTGACGGCGCGTGTCACCAACCCGGCATTTATCGGCAAACCGCTCAGCGAGTTGAGCAAAAACCGACGCTGGCGCGTGATCTTCGGGCGCGTCCGCCACAGTAATCATCATGGCGACCATATCGAGCTTGCCATCCCCGAGACAATCCTGCAGCCAGGCGATCTGATCAGCGTGATCGGTACGCCGGAGGATGTCGACCCCGTGGTAAGAGAGCTTGGCGAGCGGGCGACGGAGCAACTCGACCTCGACCGCAGCGCCTACGATTTTCGCCGCGTCTTTGTCTCCAATCCTGATCTGGTGGGGCGCAAGCTCGCCGATCTCGACCTGCCGCACCGTTTCGGCGCCATCGTGACGCGCGTGCGCCGCGGCGACATCGAGTTGCTGGCGTTCGACGATCTGGTGCTGGAGTTAGGCGACCGCGTGCGCTTCGTGGCGCCGCGCGGCCAGGTGCGCCCACTGAGCGAGTATTTCGGCGATTCATACAAAAAGCTAAGCGAGATCAACTTTGGTGCGCTGGGGCTTGGCGTCACGCTCGGCTTGCTGATCGGCATGATCCCGATCACTCTGCCCGGCGGCATTGAGTTCAAGCTGGGCGAGGCGGGCGGCCCACTGATTGTTGCATTGATCCTGAGCGCACTGCGACGCACCGGCCCCGTGGTCTGGAGCGTTCCGTACAGCGCCAACCTGACGCTGCGTCAGCTTGGGCTGACCATCCTGCTGGCAGGCATCGGCATCCGTTCCGGCTACACCTTCCTCGCCACACTCAGCCAGGAAGGTGGCTTGACTATCCTGCTGGCGGGCGCAGTGATCTCGCTGGTGACGCCCCTGCTCGTCTTGTGGATCGGCTATCGCTGGTTCAAGCTGCCCTTCGGTGTGCTGACCGGCATCGTCTCCGCCGTGCATACGCAGCCAGCAGTGCAAGCCACGGCGCTGACGCAGGCGCGCAACGACCTGCCCAACCACGGCTACGCCCTCGCCTTCCCGATGGCGACCATCGCCAAAATTCTGCTAGCGCAGATTCTTGTGGCATTTTTGCCGTATTTGCGTTGACAGAGGGCAAGTCACAGCCTTCTCTTCCCCTCTCATATCGCTCACAAGTTCTATTTTGAACTATCTGTGCATGTCCCCCCATTCCACAATCCAATCGGGAGGGGTGTGGAACGGACGCTGCCCATCTGCTGAACTTCAAGCTTGCATCCATTGACAATCTTGCAAAACCCAGAATGTCTTCGAAAAATTGTGCTTGACATTGTTTTGCATTTAGTGTATCTTATTTTCAATGCAAATATTTATATTTTGCATACATTTTTAGTTTCGCCTTAAGAAGGAGCATACCAATGGTCGTAACCCACCTTACATCGCGCGGTCTTGCGCTAGACAACAGCCCAGAGGCGTTTGGCGAGCTGCTCGACTCGTCAGACATTGCAGACAACCCAATCGCAGTGAAGCAACGAATGGATCGCGACGGCTACGTATATCTGCCAGGTTTTCTGAATCGGGAAGACATCTTGTCTGCGCGTAAAGTCGTTTTGGAGACGATGGCGCAGAATGGTGATATTGATCCTTCCTTTCCTGTAATGCAAGCAAAAGCGATCATCGGCAGGAATTTCGATGACATCCCGTATCGCACAAAGCCAGAGTTGACCCGCGAAAATCCATGGGTTGTCAAGATCATGACGGAAGGTGCGCTTCCCAACCTTTTCCGTGAAATGCTTGGCGGAGACGTTCGCTACTTCGAGCGAATTATTCTGCGTGCAAGGCAGCCAGCGCCTGTCAGTGGCACCCACCCACATTGTGACAGCGTTTTCATGAATCGCGGTACAAAGAACCTTTTTACGACATGGATTCCATTGGGTGATATACCATATCACGTCGGTGGCTTGATGGTGCTTGAAAAATCTCACCACATCGAAAAGTTGCGACATGAATACTCCGATCTCGATGTAGATGCGTATTGTGCAAACTATCCAGACGCCGAGAAATGGGCCTCGGGTGAACTACGCTACAGCGGGTATCGTTCGCCGGAGGATCCATTGGTGTGGAGCGGGCGTCTTTCGGAAGATCCGGTTGCCCTGCGCGCAGAATTGGGAGGGAGGTGGCTGACTGCCTCGTTCCGTGCAGGTGATGTCTTGATTTTCACCATCTATACAGTTCACGCCAGCCTGGACAACCTCTCCGATGAGGTTCGTATTTCAATTGATACGCGGTGGCAATTGGCCTCTGAAGAAGTCGATGAGCGCTGGACGGGGCCAAACCCTCCCGGTCATGCGCCAGAGTTAATCCGTGGAAGAATCTGCCATTGACACATCCATTCGTGTCAACAATGAACAGAAACAGTATGGATGTTACGGTTGATGAGCTATTGAGAAAGGGGATTCGTCATGCAAAGGCGCTTATTTGCGATTGTGTTGCTGTTTTGTGTGGCAGCTATACTCGTCGTCGGCTGTGCACCGGCAATCGTGACGAGTGAAACCGGCGCACAGCCAGCGTCTGTGGGAAGCGGAGAAAAGCGGGAAGTTTTCTTTACGATGCAAAACTACGCCGATTTTCAAACGCAGGATACACTCTTGCGCGAGCTGGCGGACGAGTTCAAAGCCGAAACCGGCATTACAGTGAACTACGAGATTCTCAACTGGAGTCAAGCGCGTGAGAAAATCAATCTCTGGCACGTATCCGGCGGCGCCCCGGATGTTGCAGACTTATTTTGGGCGTACACGTACTCTGATATTGGGGGAGGCAAATATGGAACGCGCCCAATTGAAGACCTTGTCGCCGAGTACATTCCTGACCTGGAAGATCGATTTTTTGCGAGTTCATTGGCAGATGTAAAGTACAAAGGGCATCTTTACGGCGTACCCTGGCGCATTGGCATTTACCCCTTGTTGTATCGAGCAGATTTCTTTGAGGAAGCTGGCCTTGATCCAGAAGGATTGCAGACTTGGGATGATCTGGTGGAGTACGCCAAAGCGCTAACAATACGCGATGAGAATGGCAATGTGACACGTTATGGAATGGCGTTCCTTCCAGACCTGGCGCAGGCATTCTACTCCTGGCTATGGCAGGCTGGGGGCTCTTTCATGGACGAGACCTACACTCAGGCCACAATTGACACTCCTGCTGGTCGCGAGGCCTTACAATTTATCTACGATCTGGTCAACGTGCACCAGGTCGCCCCTATCGCTCAATTCCAGGATCCTAGCTTCGATGTGGCTGCGGAGTTAGCTGCGGGCCACATTGCTATGATGCCGGCCGCAAACACGCTGCGCCCATTCATCGAAGCAAACGCTCCGCAGCTAAAAGAGGTTATCAGGGTGCGTGAACCGCTTCGTAACAAGACACAGGATGCGTTTCAGGGCGCCGGCTACTTCGGCCTTACTTATGACACTCGAGATGTCGATGCTGCAATGCAATGGCTTGCCTTTCTAGCCAGAGACGAAAATATGGCGCGGTTGGCGATCCAGTTGGGGCAACTTTCACCGAACAAGGGAGCGCTCGAAGACCCCTATTTTGCCGATGATTGGTGGTTTTCTGGACAGATCAAGGCATTGCCCTATGGACGCACCACACAACACCCCAACCCCGCCTGGGGATCGATTACCAACCCGCAGCCCGGTTCACCGATCTACGACATGATGATTGAGGTGGTCACCGGTGAGAAAAGTGTGGAGGAAGCGTTGCAAGAGACAAACCAGAAAATGCAGCAGATGATGGATGAGATGGCCCGACAATAGCTCTTAGCCACGCTTACATTCTCCAATTACGATCTCAACTGTTGGCCCGTCTCAACGGTGGGCGGGCCAACCTTGAATCGGTGAAAAATGTCATGCTCAAACAACGCAACATCGAGTTGTTGAAAGACTACGCGTTAATTGCACCCGCCCTGCTCATTTTGGTTGCGCTGGTGATCTATCCTATCCTCAGCGGAATTTACCTTAGTTTCTTCGACTACAATCTGCTGCGCGAAACTCAGCCCTATGTTGGAATCGACAACTATATCGTGCTACTGTCTGACCCTCGCTTTCTCAAAATCCTTTGGAACACTGTTTTGTTTGCCGTACTGGCAAATGCCTTCAGCACTCTGCTTGGACTTGCGTCAGCCTTACTTCTCAACTCTAGTGGGCGATTTGTTGGCCTTCTACGCGCACTGGGGTACTTGCCGTGGATAACGCCAGCTGTCGTTTTTGTCGTTATCTGGAGTTGGATGTTCAGCGGCAGTTTCAGCCCCATTAACGCAGTGTTGATGCAATGGGGAATTATCAAGTCGCCAATTTCTTTTCTAGGCGATGAAAAGATGATCTTTTTGGGATTGTCGCTCCCAGTGTGGTCGATGCTGGTGGTGCGGATATGGGCAAGCTATGCTTTCAAGATGACGATGTTTCTGGCGGCGTTACAGAATATCCCCCAAGATCGCATCGATGCGGCGCGTGTGGATGGCGCCAATAGCTGGCATGTATTCCGCTACGTGACAATGCCGGGTATTATGCCTGTTCTGCTGGTTGTCGTATCCCTATCCATGATCTGGAATCTCAGCCATTTTGAAGTCAATTATCTGTTGACCGCTGGCGGACCTAAAGACCTAACCAATGTCATTACAGTATATTTGTACCAACTTGCATTTGTTCAATGGAAGTTTGGTCATGCAGCAGCAGCGGGCATCTATACCCTACTGCTGGCTTCCGTGGCCGCCATCGTCTATTTGAGACTGACAAGGAGCGAGGAGCGATGAACAAAAAGCCAGCCTTTTCTGTGCAAACAGTCACTGTCAAAATGCTCATTTGGTTTGCATTGCTCCTCTTTTTAATCTTTGCGCTCTTTCCGTATTACTGGATGTTTGTCACTGCACTGAAACCGCGCGGCGAGATCTTTCAGAGTCCGCCCACACTGTTTCCTTCAACTTTTGTCTGGACAAATCTGACGATCCCATGGCGGCAATTTCCCGTAGCGCAATACTTTGCAAACAGCTTGTTTATAACGGCGTGGACCGTCGTATTGGATGTACTTGTCGGCGCGCTGGCCGCTTATGGCATGATACGACGGCGGTTGCGTGGCGCCAAATTAATTATTTTCTTCTTGCTCTTCACCCAGCTGCTGCCCGGCGCCGTTACAATTGCACCTTTTTACTTCTGGATGAAGAATCTGGGTATGCTCAACACATACACCGGGTTGATTCTTTCCTATGTAGCCTGGACACTGCCGTTTACGATTCTTCTGCTTCGCGCGTACTTTCTTGAGGCATTCCCACAAGAGTTGGAAGATGCAGCGCGAATCGATGGCAGTGGTAGGTTGCGAACGTTTATCAGCGTTTTGCTGCCGATCTCTGTACCTGGGTTAGTTGCTGCGGCGGCATTTAGTTTCATCTTGGCATGGAAAGAATTTTTGTGGGCATCGATTATGATTACTACTGGAGCCAGGAAACCCATCTCGGTAGGGCTGCGTGATTTGATCGGTGAAGGTGGTGGGGTTCAGTATATGTCGGAGTTCATGGCGATTGCCATTGCGACGACAATTCCTGCGTTTTTATTCTTTTTTATTGTACAACGATACATCGCCAGCGGTCTCACTGCAGGCGCCGTCAAAGGCTGAGATTTGAGGACGAAGCATGAAAACAACGCTCAATATCGAAGACGAATTCTTTCTAATCAACGGGCGAAAAATCTACTCAGAAATTGCGGGATCGAAGCCGAGGTCACACGGCTTGCTAATGAACGCACGTTTCATTCAGGGCGTGTTTGACGACAAGGCAGACCCGGCGCGGTTCGCCCGTTTTGGTTGGGATGCGTGGGATCCAGAGCGCAACACACACAATTTGATCGAGGCGCTGCCAGAATGGTACGCCTATGGTCTGCGCGCCATCACCGTTGGATTCCAGGGTGGCATGCCGGTGCTTACTATTGCTAATGAAACGATCAATAACAATCCATATTCCGAGGACGGAAAGTCAATCGACGAAAAGTATCTAGAGCGGATGGATGCGATCATCCGAGCTGCAGATCACCTGGGTATGATCGTCATCGTCAGTCTGTTATATCAAGGTCAAAGCCCGCGGCTACGCGACGCGCGGACAATTCGCAACGCCGTTACCGCTGGCAGCCGTTTTCTGCGCGAGAACGGCTACACCAATGTCATCATCGAAACTGCCAACGAATGCAATGTCGGCTATTTTCGTGATCGCCCCCTCGTCTCTTCCAGCGAAGGCGCGGCCACGTTGCTCGACCTGGCGCGCTACGAATCGGGTGGTCTGCCAGTCGGATGCAGCATGGGCGGTGGCGATTACGATAGAGAAATTGCCGAGGCAAGCGATGTGATCCTGATTCATGGAAACGGATTGACCAGACAGCAATATTCCAACCAGGTCCGAGCTGTGCGTGCATTCGGTCTAAACAAACCCATCGTGTGTAATGAGGACTCACCCTGCATTCGACGCCTGGACGTTGCATTCGACACGCAGACTTCATGGGGTTACTACAACAACCACACGAAGCAGGAGCCGCCTGCAGATTGGTCAGTCACGCCGGGTGAAGATCTGTTCTTTGCACGGCGCATGGCGCGCGGGATCGGCATACCGCTTCATGAACTTCCGGTAGAGGAGCAGTTTGTCTTTATGGGGTTTGAGCCAGCCATGACCTACAAAGGCTTGCGTTGGCTGCGGATTGCTGCGGAACATCCGGAACGCATCGACTTTGTTCGCTTCTTCTGTAATGACAGGCTGGTTTTTACGGCATACGACGAGCCGTTTTATCTCCATTACCAGACAACATGGATTCAGCAAGGGGTCGTTGTGAATCTCGGCGACATCTGGCGCGCGGAAGTAACACTATCAGATGGCAGCACCGTTCAACTGGAAAAAGAAATAATGTGACCTCCCAGTCTTCGTGCGCTGGCGTGGATTGCAAGATTCTTCTGGAACGAAAATATTTATGACTACAAGTCTCTCAAATCAAAAATCAACAGGCACCACAGAAGTTTACTCACGTCTGCGAGATATGATCGTCATGCGTGTGATCCCCTCTGGCTCGAAGATTAAGCAAGAGCACATCGCAGAAATGTTGAATACAAGCAGGACGCCTGTGGTGAACGCATTGCACAAACTTGAATCTGGCGGGTTAGTGGACTACATCCCGAATCAGGGTTTCTATGTGCATAAAGTGACGGTTAAAGAATTGCTGGATCTTTTTTCTTTTCGCCTGGCGCTAGACGCCATTGTTATCGAAGATCTAGTTCACACATTGACTGATGCTCAAATTGATGAACTGTATGGCCTTTTCGAGCCGTTCATGCATGCCGACCCTATCGATGCCACTGCTTATCACCTGGCAGATATGCGTTTCCATTCGTCACTGATTGAATGGTGCGACAACGAACTTGCTCGCCGCGTCAATGACACCTTCAACATTCTGAACAGATCTTATCTGGCAGGACTCATTCGTCCCCCAGAAGACACGCTCGGCGAACATCTCGCCATTATCGATGCTTTTCGCAAACGTGATCTGGCCACCGCCAAAAATGCAGCAGCTTATCACGTTGATTGCACCCGCCAGATGCTGGCGGCGACAGTGAGCAACCTACGAAGCCTTGGCGCAAATCCAGCAGATATCCATTTGGATGATTTGCACGTTCTTGGCAAATCCCTGAATATCACACAGACGTTCAATCCTTCTCTTCTCCGCAATACACAAACATTCATGTTGAATGACCACGGTGATCGATGAAAACCTACGCCGATATTGTTGATCTGCATAAACTGTCATAGGAACACAAACATGATCAAACATGCCATCATTACTTCGTTTTTGGGAAGAACCAAAGATCGATTCCACGAGTACAACGAACCGAAAACGCTCGCCGAAAAATTTGCCATGATCAATGCTATTCCCAGCGCCAGTGGAGTGGAAGTGGTCTATCCCTACGAGGTTGAATCACCAGAGACAACCGGATCGCTGGCGCGCGTACATGGGTTGCAATTTGCGGCGATCAACGCCAATGTGAAGGCGGAGCCTGAGTTTCGCAACGGTGGCTTGACATCTCCTGACAAGCATGTTCGCACCAAAGCAGTGAGAATCATCAAAGAAGCCAAAGATTTCGCAGTTGCAGTTGGCGCCAATAAAGTAACTTGTTGTCCGTTGTCGGATGGATATGAGTTCAGCTTTCAAAGTGATTACGCAGTAGCATGGCGGCGTCTGATCGATTCGTTTGGCGAGGCCGCAGATTATCGACGAGAAATTCCACTTTTCATTGAGTATAAACCAAGCGAGACACGCGGCGCGTGTTTCCTAAATAACGCCGCGAAAACGCTATTGCTGCTCAAAGAGATTGGTATTCCCCAACTGGGCGTCACTCTGGACTTTGGCCATTCCATTTATGGCGGCAACAATCCGGCGGAAGAATTGGTGTTGCTGGCTGAAAGTGGACATCCCTACTATCTCCACATTAACGATAACGACGGACGCTGGGATTGGGATTATTTCTGCGGTGCAAAGCACATCCTCGAATATGCTGAGTTTATCTATTACGCGCGCCGCTACAACTATCAGGATTACTTCACCTCTGACACCTCGCCGACACGATGGGATATCTGCGCCACGTTCGAGGCCAATGGCCGCATCACCAATAAGCTCTGGAGACTGTTTGATCAACTGGAAAGCCAGGGATTTGCTCAGGTCATTGGTAACGACAATTTTCTTAAGACCTGGCAATTTATTGAGGAGAATCTGTTTTCGCTGCGTTAGCAGTGCCATGGGAGCCAATGAATGATTAAACGGAGTGAGTTGTACGAAGCGCAGAGACGCGCGGCGAAGATGGTGCAGCACACCGGGCTCTATCTTTCCCCTGCAGAAATCAACCGCTTTGAAGCTGTAGATTTCGGTCTGAACCGCCTGAATGCGGAAGGCGCAATGATTTTGACAATGGTTCAAACTGCGCGTATATCCGTTAAACTGCTGGTGCTTTTCCCCCATCAAACCGAACCTGAGCATTGGCACCCTCCTGTCGGAGATGATCCTGGCAAGGAAGAGACAGTTCGCGTGCTGTGGGGAACGCTGCATTTCTATATCGACGGACCGAACACACTGAGCGCAGGTTTCATCCCGCCTGGTCAGGAGGCTGTATACACCATGCGCCACGAGCTGGTGATGAAACCATCGGACACTTTGACGCTTCAGCCGGGTGCAAAACATTGGTTTCAGGCCGGTTCCGAAGGAGCAATTATTTTTAGTTTCTCGACGGTGGCTCGCGATGTGCTTGACTGTTTCACCGATCCGTCCGTTGTTCGAGAAACAGTGATTGTCGACGATTGAGCGCAACTGACATTCAATATTCACATCAGAAACGGACTAGTGCATGGCAGCTTTGTCCTGGGAAAAATTTCTCAAGCAGGCGTCTCAACATACAGGCGCTGAACACCTCGACCCCGATCAACCGATTGCGTTCGATCGCAGCGCATGGGAGGCTTGGTGGCAGAGTGAGTTGGATCGACCGCTGGTCATGATCGAGGGCTATCAACCACCAGAATCAGATACACCGCCAACGTCCGGTTCAAGACCCATTAAAGTGCCAACGTTGCCGGAAAATTGGACTGTCGATCAAACACTCGATTACTTCGAATTATGGTTAGGCGCAAAGCGTTACTACGGCGATGCGTTTCCAAAGTGGTTTCCCGATCTGGGATCGAATGGTGTCGCGATATTCCGTGGCACAAAAATCCAGACCACGCCAGGCGGAGAAGTCTGGTTCCTCCCCGATGACGCCCAAAGCATTGCAGATATCCACGTCGTCTATGAAGAAAACAACTATTGGTGGCGCAGAGTGAGAGAGTTGACCAGCGCCGCCATTGATCGCTGGCAAAGGCGAGTAGTCGTCGGTCACGTTGTGTTGGGCGGAAATCTAGATATCCTGGGCGCAATACGCACAACCCAACAACTGGCGCTTGACATGGTTGATTCCCCCGAGGAAGTCAGTCGACTTTCTGCAGATATTCGGCGCCTTTGGTTGCGTTACTATCATGAGTTGGCTCAGATCATCGAGACTAACAGACTGGGCACTACAAACTGGGCAGCAATCTGGTCGCCATTGCGCACCTATATGTTGCAAAGTGATTTCAGCTACATGATCTCGCCAAGGATGTTTAGACAGTTTGTATTGCCAGATCTGGAAGAATGTTGCTGCAGCCTGGATCACCCTTTCTATCATATGGATGGGAAAGGACAGATTAACCATCTTGATATGTTGCTTAGCATTAGCAATCTCAAGGGAATTCAGTGGATCCCCGGCGCAGGGCAGCCGCCGCCCGAAGAGTGGCTTCCGCTACTGAAAAAGATTCGAGATGGGGGTAAACTCTGTCAGCTATATGTCACCCCTCAAGGCGCCCGCAAAATCGTACGTGAACTAGTAGTCTGTCAAGCATGAACGTGAGGTTTGTTGTTGTGTCCTCCAATTGGTTAAGATAAAAGCCTGAGTTCCAAAGGAGGAGAAAATGAACCAGAAATACATCGTCAAGTTATCCCAGAGCGACCGCGAGCGATTGGAAAAGATGTTGGCAAGCGGCAGGGAGGATGTGCGCACCCTGACTCGAGCCCGGATCTTGCTGAAATCAGATGCCAGCGAAGGGGGAGCGAAGTGGTCATATGCGCAGATCTGCGAGGCGTTTGATGTCACCGAAGTGACGGTCAGCAAGGTTCGCAAGGCGTATGTAGAGCAGGGATTGGAAGCTGCGGTGATGCGCAAAAAGTCCATGCGTGAGTATGTGAAGCGTCTGGATGGGAAGGCAGAAGCGCATTTGGTGGCGCTTGCCTGTGGAACACCGCCTGAGGGACATAACCGTTGGACCCTACGTCTGCTCCAGGAGCGATTGGTGGCATTGGAGGTGGTGGAGAGCGTGTCCCATGAGACAGTGCGCCAGACGCTCAAAAAAATGAACTTAAGCCCTGGCTGAAGGAGCAGTGGTGCATTCCACCCAAAGCCAACGCTGAATTTGTCTGTCACATGGAGGATGTACTGGACGTCTATGCTCGCCCCTATGACCCAAAACGACCGCTGGTTTGTATGGACGAGAGCAACAAACAGTTGTTGGATAATACTCGTGAGCCACTGCCAATGACGCCTGGACAGCCTGCACGGATCGATCATGAATACCAACGCCAGGGAGTCGCCAATCTTTTCATGTTCTTTGAGCCCTTGGCTGGTCAACGCCATATCCGTGTTACTGACCGACGCACGCGCCAGGACTGGGCCATCGCCATGCGCGAACTGGCCGACGTTTGGTATCCAAACGCCGAAACCATTGTGGTCGTGCTCGATAACCTTAACACTCACAATCCCGCTTCCTTCTATGAAGCCTTCCCTCCAGAAGAGGCGCACCGCCTCACCCATCGCTTTGAGTTCCATTACACGCCCAAGCATGGTAGTTGGCTCAACATGGCCGAAATCGAACTCAGCGTGCTTGCACGCCAGTGTCTCAACCGTCGCATACCGGACCAATCGATGCTCCGTTCTGAAGTTGCCGCTTGGGAGCAAGAACGCAACGGCAAGGTTGTCAAAGTTGACTGGCAATTCCGAACGGCTGATGCTCGCATCAAACTGAAACATCTGTACCCAAAGATTCATGCTTGACAAACTACTAGGTGGCAAAGGATTTGCGTTATTTATTGAACAGCCGATGGGAAAAGACGAAGCAGTCGAATTCCTCCAAGTATTAGCAACAGAAGATCATCTGGGATGTAATTAGGGGCGTTCGCCCCGGCGCACCCGATTGTCGATCTCATCGAGCACAGGCGGTAAGTCAGCAATGGTGTCCACCACGTAGTGCGCGCCAGCAGCGAAGAAGCGCGGCGCGATCTCAGCCCGGAGCGATGCAATTTTATCGGCGCTCAACTGCGCAAACTCCGCTTCGCTTAGCCCGACCATGTTGCCCGACAGCGTCAGCCCGACCGTCCACATGCCGGCGTTCAGCCCTTCCTCGATATCGACCAGGGTGTCGCCCACTTTGACCAGCGCCGTCATCGGAAAGACGCCCAGTTCTGTCGCCAGCTTGTAGCACATCCAGGGGTAGGGGCGACCCGCCGGCACGTCGCTGGGCGTGGCGATGGCGTCGGGTGCGTAGCCATGTTGACGTGCAGCGGCAGCCAGTTCCACCATCATCGGGCGGGTGTAGCCGGTGGTCGTGCCGATCTTCCAGCCGCGGCTGCGGATGAAGGCGACGGCGTCGAGCAAGCCGGGGATCGGCTGTGCATACTCGGTGATGCTGGCGATCTGCTGCGGCTCAAAATCGGCGTAGACGCGGTCGATGTCGGCGTCGGTGGGCGCAGCGCCATGCACCGCCTGCCACGCCGCGCGCACTTCAGGATGCTGCATGATCGTGCGCAAGTGATCCTTCTTCATCAGCCCCATGCCCAGCCGGGCGTGCGCCGGGGTGATGGTGACGCCGTGCTGCGCAAACAGGCGCAAAAAGACGGCGGTCGGCGCAAAGGAGCCAAAATCGACGGCTGTGCCCGCCCAGTCCAGGATCACGGCTTGCAGCCCGCCGATGTAGTGACGATGATAGCGAAAAGACATCAGATCATAACCTCCATCTCTGCCAAAACCGCGCGGACGCTGCACAGCAGGCTTTCCACGTCGCTACGCTCCAGGCGACCGATGTGACCGATGCGGAAGCAATCGGCGTGGCTCAGCTTGCCGGGATAGATCACGTGGCCGCGGTCGCTGAGCAGTTGATAGAAACGCTGAAAGTCAAAGTTGGGGTGCGTCGGGTAGTGAAACGACGTGATGATGTAGCCGCGGTCAGGCTCCGCTAGGTAAGGACGGAAGCCCAGTGCGGTCATGCCTTGCAGGGTGTGTTCGTAGTTGCGACGGTAACGCGCTCCGCGTCCTGCCACGCCGCCTTCCGCCTCCAGTTCGAGCAACGCCTGGTGAAACGCCATGATCGCGTGCACTGGCGGGGTGAAACGGAACTGCCCATCCTTTTCCAGCCCTTCGTACTGCGCCAGCAAATCCAGGCTGACGCTGCGCGCGTAGCCTTTGGTTGCCAGCAACGCCACGGTGCGCGCCAGCACGAAGGCAAAACCCGGCACGCCCTCGATGCACTTGTTGGCGGAGGAGATCAGATAATCGACGCCCCAGCGGGCCAGATCGACCGGAACCGCGCCGAAGCTGCTCATGGCGTCGACGATCAGGCTGCGGTCGTAGCGCGCCACGACTGCGCCCACTTCCTCGACCGGATTCATCAAGCCGGTGGTCGTCTCGCAGTGGACAACGGCGACGTGCGTCACCGCTCCGTCGGCGGCGAGCAGGGCGTCGAGCGCATCGACGGCGACCGGCATGTTCTCCGGCGTGCGCAACTCGCCCACGTCGATGCCGAGCCGCTGCGCGATCTTGACCATGCGCTCACCATACGCGCCGTTGACCAGCACGAGCAGCCGCCCTGCTGGTGGGATCACCGAGCCGATCACCGATTCGATGGCAAAGGTGCCGCTGCCTTGCATCAGCACAGCCGTGTATGCGTCCGGGTCGGCGGCGGCGACTTCGACCAGACGGCGGCGCACATCGGCGATCAGGGCAATGAACTCGTGGTCGCGCGAGCCGAGATCGCGCAGCATCGCCTGTTTCACCGTGCGGCTGGTGGTGAGGGGGCCGGGGGTGAACAACGCTTTGTCTTTCCAGGTTGTGACTGGCATCGAGCATCCTCAATCTACGTGTCGTGTCGAATGATGACATTTTTTCACCAACCAGGAGACGATGCGCGCCTCCTGGTTGGCCGCGGGACAAACCAGGAGGCTATGTTATGGCAGACGCCATGCCTGTGTGCGCCGGTTGAGCTGGTGAACGATCCCAGTATACACCATGCGCACGACCAGACACGCCGCGATGATCAAGACCGACATGGCGGCGGCGGCGGCGGTGTCGCCAGCGTCGTCCATGTTCACAATCGCCACCGACGCCAGCTTGATCTGCGGCGAGTAGAGAAAGATGACCGCCGAGACGGTGACCATGGCGTTGACAAAAAGATACATGGCGATCTCCGCCACCGCCGGCAGCGACAACGGCAGGGTGACGCGCGCAAAGGTGCGATAGAAGGGCACGCGCAGCGACGCCGAGACCGACTCAAACTCGCCGTCGATCTGCTTGAGTGCGGTGGTGCCGGTCATGAAGCTGACCGTGTAGAAGTGCACGATATTCGAGAGCACCAGGATCGCCATCGTGCCGTATAGAAAGGCGAACGGATTGGGCACAGCCACGCCCAGGATCGTCCAGCTTTTCGGGTTGAAGAAAAAGATGTACGCCAGACCGATGACCAGACCGGGCAGCGCCACCGAGACCATCGACAAAAAATAGGCGAAGTGGCGCAAGCCGGGCCAGGTGCGGCTTTTTTCGATGATGTAGGCGCCGGTGAAGATGATGATCACGCCGAAGACGGCGGTGTAGAAGGACATCCACAGGCTGTTGATATAGGCGCCCCAGCCACCGCCGCCGACGTTACGAAAGTCGAAGTGGCGCAGCGTCAGATTGAGCTTGTAGGGCCAGACATCGACCAGCGACGCGTAGACCACCGTGCCGACCACGATCAGAATGGCGGCGGCGATCAGCGCGCAGTAGAGCAGGGCGAGCGTGTCGATCACGCGGTGCGGGCGCGGGCGCAGCGGCACGGAACGCGCGGTGAGCACCGCCACCTGCCGCCGCTGCGCGATGCGGTCGATCACGAACGCGATCACCGTCGGCGCCAGCAACACGATGCTGATCGTGGCGCCCATCACAAAATTCTGCTGCCCAATCACCTGTTTGTAGATGTCGGTCGCCAGCACGTTGAAGTTGCCGCCCACGACTTTGGGCACGCCAAAGTCGGTGAAGGCGAGCGTGAAGCAGACGAAGATGGCGCTGATCAGCCCGTAGCGCATCCCCGGCAGCGTCACCGTCCAGAAGGTGCGCAGCGCCGACGCGTTGAGCGCCATGCTCGCCTCGTAAAGCCGCGCATCCGCCAGCGCCGCTGCCACGGTGAGGATCAAGAACGCCTGCGGGAAACAGTAGAGCAGCTCGCCGAGAATGATGCCGTTCATGCCGTAGAGGTTGATGTTGAACGCCAGCGGTGCGCCCAACGTCTGCTCAAAAAAGCCGAAGAAGCCGGTCGTCACCAGCCCCTTGTTGCCAAAGAGATAGACCAGCCCGATCGCAATCGCCAGCGGCGGCACAAAGAGCGGCAGCAGCGCCACTGCCCGAAAAAAGCCTTTGGCGGGCATGCAGGTGCGCGTGATCGACCAGGCGTAGCCAAACGCCAGCCCCACCGCCAGGAGCGTCGTCAGCGTGGCGACGGTCATGCTGTTGACAAAGGAGGACGCCAGACCAGGGCTGGTGAAGTAGCGCACGTAATTTTCCAGCCCCACAAACTGGCCGTTCTGGTCGGAAAGGCTGCGCACGACGAGCGGAACCAGCGGCAGGAGCACGCCGACGAGCAAGAAGCCAGTGACCAGCAACAGCAAGCTACGGCGCAACCAGTCTTCGCCGGTGACGATCGGGCGCACGGTGGCGGCGGGCAGCGTGATGATGCGTTCGTCGGTGACTTGCGTCGTCATTTGCCGGCTCCTGGCGTGCGGAAAACGCGCAGCGTATCGGCGGGCACATGCACCGGCATCGGTGCGCCGACCTGCAGGTCATGATGGGCGGTGGCATGGCGCGGCAGGTTGATGGTGAGATGCACAGGTTCTTCGGCGCCAGCGCGCTCGTAGCGCAGCAGCAGGCGATAGTGCGGCCCCATGAACTCCACGGCGCGCACCTCGGTGAGCAGGACGTTGCTCATGCCGGCGTGCTCGCGTTCGACGCGGATCTCCTCAGGGCGCACCGCCAGCATCACCGGGCTGCCTGGCGGCAGATGGTTGTGCCATTCCTGCACGCGCAAGGCAAAAGCGCCGCTGCGGATCACGCCGACGCCCTCGCCGCTCACCACGCCGGGAAGAAAATTCATCTGCCCGACAAAATCGGCGACAAAGGGCGTGGCCGGCTGCTGGTAGATTTCCAGCGGCGCGCCGATCTGCACGATGCGCCCCTGATCCATCACCACGATGCGATCCGCCATCGTCAGCGCTTCTTCCTGGTCGTGCGTCACCATGATGGCGGTGACGCCGACGCGGCGCTGCAACGCCGTGATCTCCCCGCGCAGGTTGGCGCGCACGCGCGCATCGAGCGCCGAGAGCGGTTCATCGAGCAACAGCAATCCCGGCGACAACGCCAACGCGCGCGCCAGGGCGACGCGCTGCTGTTGTCCGCCGGAAAGTTGCGCCGGATAGCGCCGGTCAAGACCTTGTAAGCCGACCAGGCTGAGCAGTTCCTGGACGCGCGCCGCCACCTGCGCTTTGGGCAGCTTCTGGTTCTTGAGACCGTAGGCGATGTTGTCTGCCACCGTCAGGTTGGGAAAGAGTGCGTAGGACTGAAAAACGATGCCAAAGTCGCGACGCGAGGCAGGCAGCCGCGTCACGTCGCGACCCGCCTGGATGATGCGACCGCTGTTCAGATCCTCCAACCCGGCAATGATGCGCAACAGCGTGGTCTTGCCGCAGCCGCTGGGCCCGAGCAAAAACAGAAATTCGCCCGGCTGCACATCGAGCGAAATGTCGTCCAGCGCCACAGTCTTGCCGAAGTGCTTGTGCACATTCTGCAACTGGAGATAGGGAGCGGATTCACTCATGGAGCACTTTGTCCAAAGGTGACAGCCGCTTGCAGAAGTGGCTGTCACCTTGAAAACGATTCTTCAGCCAATCAAAGCCAATTAACAATTAAGACAGATGACGGCGCTCAGCGCGGCTCAGACTTGCCGTCGTAGCGCTCCGCCCACTGCGCCAGGATGTTTTCGCGTTCGCTCGCCATGGTGACGAAATCGTTGGCGACCAACTGCGCCACCGGGTCCTCCGGATAGCCTTCCGGGATCGGCACGTCGGTGACGGCGGCCGTGATCGGGAAACTGGCTGCATACAGGCGCATGATGTCCTCACCAATCGCCCAGTCGAGGAAAGTCTTGGCTGCCGGCGAGATAGTTTCCTTCTTGACCAGCGCGTTGGCTTCAATTTCCCAGCCGGAGCCTTCCGCTGGGAAAACGGGCAAAATCGGCTCGCCGGCATCACGCTGCTTGATGGCGCGATAGTCGAAGGAAATGCCGATCGCCACTTCACCGGCGCCCGCCATGCGGCACGGCTTGGAGCCGGAATGTGTGTAGACCGCCATGTTCTCGTGAAGCTTGTCGAGATACGCCCAGCCTTCCTCCTCGCCCATCATCTGCAAGATGGCGGAGACGGAGAGGAAGCCGGTGCCGGAGGAAGCAGGGTTGGGCATGGCGATCAGCCCCTTGTATTCGGGCTTGATCAGGTCGGCCCAGGAGGTTGGAATCGGCAGCCCTTTGGCTTCCAGCTCGACCGTGTTGACACAGAACGCCGAGAACCAGGTGTCGATGCCCACCCAATGCGGCGGCTCAGCCGGGTCGCGGAACTCCGGGCGAATACGGTCGAGACCGGCCGGCGCGTATGGCTCCAACATCCCCTGTTGGTCAGCTACGAGCAGGCTGGTGGCTGCCAGACCCCACACGACATCCGCCTGCGGGTTGTCTTTCTCCGCCAGCAGGCGAGCGGTGATGATGCCGGTCGAATCGCGCACGATGTTGACCTTGATGTCGGGATACTGTTCGTTGAACAGCGGCAAGTAGTTGCTGATCTGGTCATCTTCCAGCGCAGTGTAGACGGTGATCTCGCCAGAAGTTGCAGCCGCTTCACTATCCGCTGCGCCCGTCTGTGCAGTGCTGCCAGGCTGAACCGCTGTGCAGCCGACCAGCAACAGCGCGGCAATCAACATTGCAATGAACTGTTTCATCCTGCTTTACTCCTTTTGGTTTTCTTTTGTTGACTCCACGGTTGGTTGCTCATCAACCTTCCACGAAGCTGTACGGCTTCCTGGAAGGTTGCGATGGAAGATTGCAGCAGCAACCTGGAAATCAGTCGATACGGAAAACAAGGCTAACGCAACAGATTGAAACAGATCAGTGTAAAAAATTGCGCGCAGTAGATTAACAGAAGGTGATCTGCTCGTTAACAGTGTTCCAACCAGGAACAGATCGACGACAGCGACATCCCGCCCCTCGTGATTCACCTCTCGCCCCAATGTTCAGGCCGAATCTTGGCGATAGTTGAACAGAAGTGCAATTGGTTGGTTTCGGCGATGAAGTTGGCAAGGTTCCCGAGTACTCAGCACCGGATGTCCACCGAATGCTAACAGAAGAATAATAGGATGTTAGCACAGCATTAGCAGAACTTCTGGATAATTGATTAGTCAATTTGCGCCTTGACACAATCTTCCAGGGATCGGAACCGATTCTTAATGGTCATGCCTGTAATCACCCGTGCACTGCTATTCCTCTATAGCACACCCAACATTGTCGGTCTGTTGTTGAGCCTGCCGGGCGTGGTGCTCTATGCTCTGGGCGTCATCCACGTAATCGTAGTTTTGATGATTGCTGGTCTCTATATCACGGGGCTGCTGGCAACGCCAAAACGCAAGATCGGCGACTTTTCTATTCACACTTCGGCTACGGCCAGTGATATTCAAATGAAGTGGGATGCACTTGTGCGTGAAACCGACAGACATGGATCAGAGGAAATGTACATCAAAGTAAAGAGCATCAGGCTGTCAACTATAAAAATGTTGCCGCTTTTAGTCAGCGATACATCTGACGATCGCAGCCTAGCAGCCGTCCGTCATGTTGTTTTGGTGTATCTGCCAGATGCACTCCAAACCTACTTCTCGTTGCCGCCGGCCCTGGTGAATTTTCATCCGATCTACAGCGGCAAGAGTGCCTATCAGTTGCTCAACGAACAACTCAACCTGATTGAGCGCGAGATGAGAAAGATTTCTGTGGTAGCATTTACACAAGATAAATGGAAACTGGCGCTTTACAGCCAAATCATGGAACGAACTGTGGGACACCAGCGATTTCTGGGTGATTTCTTGGGAACGCCTCCTTATTGATCACCTCGATCACCCCATCGCTGTGACTTCCCACAGATAGATTCGCGCAAAGGCTATTGCAGCCAGGCGAACGCTGCAATACACTCAATTTTTCAACGATGTTTCCGATCGCAACCATGGCTTGTTGAAGCCGTATCCTCTAGCCCTAATGATCATAATGATTAATAGTGACAATTGTCTGATGATATGAATACAACTCGACGTCATTCTCAAGTAAAGCGACTGATTCCTTCGATTGAAAAGTTAAGAGCCGAAGCATTGGCCCTTGTCGAAACTCACGCCGACATCCTGCATAACATGGAAGCGATGGAAAGTCACAGCGCACGAAATCTGCTGCATTATCTGGCGGTGCGTCAGCACGATATTCGTAAGTTACAAAGCGACCTGAGTTCACTCGGGCTCAGTTCGCTTGGCGGCATGGAATCACACACGCTCGCCACCTTGAACGCGGTTGACAACGCCTTGCACAGCCTCGCCGGTCAAACTCCGCCAACATCGTTGCCCGAACCACCTGTCGACTATGTTACAGGTCCGCTGATTCTGCGCGAGCGAACCCAGGCGCTGCTTGGCATGCCGTCGGGCAAGCGCTCGGTGCGGATCATGGTCACCATGCCCAGTGAAGCCGCAACCAGCTATCGCCTGGTGCGCGAGCTGTTGGGCGCCGGCATGGATGTGATGCGGATCAACTGCGCCCACGATGAACCCCAGGCCTGGCTCGCCATGATCGAAAACCTGCGCCGCGCCGAACGCAAATTAGGGCGTCCCTGCAAAATCTACGCGGACCTGGCCGGGCCAAAACTGCGCACAGGCCCGATCGAACCGATCGGACGCATCCTCAAAATCCGTCCAACGCGCAACCTGCGCGGCGAGGTGGTGCAAATGGCGCAGCTTCGCTTTGTTGAAGATCAGGGCGAGCTGGTCACGACAATCACCACCCCACCGCAGGCCCCGCTCTCGTCGTCACTCCTCAAGATGGCGCAGGTCGGCGACCAGTTGAATTTTGAGGACGCACGTGGTCGTAATCGCAGCATGACGATCCGTCAAACAGATGCAGCCGGTTGTCTGGTTGAGACCGACCGCACCTGTTATCTGGAAACCGGCGCAGTTGTTCGGCTGTTGCGCGACGACCAGGAAATCGGATCGGGTGAGATTGGGCTGTTGCCCGAAGTGTCACCGCCTATCATCGTGAAGCAAGGCGACCAGTTGCTGCTCACACCGGACACGACACCGGGTCGAAGCGCCGTGCTCGACCACAACGGTCGCGTCATCGAACCGGCGCGCATTGGCTGTACGCTGCCCGGCGTGTTCGAGACCGCGCGACCAGACGACAAAATCTGGTTCGACGACGGCAAGATTGGGGGACGGATTGTTGAAGTCCATCCCAATCAAATCGTGATTTCGATCACGCAGACGGCGCTCGACGGCGGTCGTCTGCGCGCCGAAAAAGGGATCAACCTGCCCGATACGCCACTCAATGCGCCATCGCTGACAGAGAAAGATTTTGCGGATCTGGCGCTGCTCTCGTCACACGTCGACATGATCGGCTTGTCGTTCGTCCACACACCGGACGATGTACGCCTGCTGCAGGCAGAACTGGAACGGTTGGGCGCTTCGCACCTGGGCGTCGTCCTGAAAATCGAGAACCGGATCGCCTTTGAGAACCTGCCGATGATTCTGCTGGCGGGTCTCGAACAACCGCCGATCGGCGTCATGGTGGCGCGCGGCGACCTGGCGGTGGAGGTCGGATTTGAGCGGCTTGCCGAAGTGCAGGAGGAGATTCTCTGGCTGTGTGAGGCGGCGCACATCCCGGTGATCTGGGCAACGCAGGTGTTGGAGAGCATGGCAAAGACTGGCCGCCCGTCGCGCGCGGAAGTCTCCGATGCAGTCATGAGCGGACGCAGTGAATGTGTGATGCTCAACAAAGGGCCATATATTGCAGAAGCCGTGCGCTTTCTGGCTGGCGTGCTCGAACGGATGGAGGCTCATCAGTCGAAACGGCGCAGCATGATGCGCCGCTTGGCTGTCTCACGCGTCTAGGGATGAGAAAAGGGGCGTTGCGCTGCAGACCTTTTGTGTTGGCGCAACGCCCCCTTCTGCCTGATTACCCTTCGATGGCGCGCAGCGCCTCGACGACCGGCTGCGCCTCGCTCTCCAGTGTAGCCTGCACTTCGGCGAAGACGGTTGCGACCTCTTCCGACTGCACAGTAATGCGTTCGAGACCCTTGCCGATGATCTGGTCGCCGTTGGGAACAAAAACGCGCGCCGAATCCTGGGGCTGAGTCAACGGCAACTGCTCCACAGCGGTCTTGAACTGTGGAAATTCCTCGAAATACGCCTGCATTTCCGGCAGGTCGAGCACGCTCTTGCGCACTGGCATGTAACCCGTGTTCTGCGCCCAGAAGGACTGAATTTCAGGGCTGCTGGCGAAGGCGACGTACGTCATTGCCGCCGGCTGCTTCTCGGCGGGTGTGCGCGCCAGAATTGCCAGACCGGCGCCGCCGGTGCAGCAGCCAAAGTTATCCTTCTCAGGCAGGAACGCGGTGCCAAACTCAAACTGCGCATTGGCTTTGATGCCGCCCATCGAACCAGTGGACATCATCGCCGCGGCAGTCAAGCCGCCGATGAAATCAGCACCCATGTCTTTGGTTGGGCGCGCCCATTTGTAAGTGTGAACTGTGTCCTTGTAGAACTGCCCGGCAGCCACGGTCAGCTCGTCGGTCATGTGCATGGTGAAGTCCGGGTCGCTGTATTTGCCGCCCCACTGCCAGGTGACCGGCTGGAAGAGCCAGGCAATATAGCTGGCGCCGTCCGGGTGCGAGAACGCCGCCGTCTTCATCTCGCTGCCTTCCATCTCGACCAACGTCGGCGCCCACTCCATGAATTCGTCCCACGTCTTGGGACCGCGGTCGGGCAAGCCTGCCGCCGCCCACTTCTCTTTGTTGTAGTAGAAGAGCGGCGTGCTGCGCGCAAAGGGAATCCAATAGTGGACGCCCTGGCGAACACCCTCGTTGATGAGCGAATCCTGGTAGTCGGCAAGATCGACCTGTTCCGCCTCGAGCAGATCATCCAGCGGCGCCAGCGCCCGGTTGAGATAGAACTTGAACCACCACACATCGCTCAACAGCGAAATGTCGGGCGCAGTGCCAGCCTGCAGCGCGGCGGTGACCTTCTGCGCGGTCTCCTCATAGCTGCCCTGGAACTGGTAGTCGATCTGGATGTCGCTGTGGCTCTCGTTGAAGCGGCGCACGACCTCGGTCTCCGCCTCGCCGTTCTTGCCGGTGAAGCTGCTCCACAACACGAGCGTAAGCGCCTGCGCAGCCGGCGCAGCAGCCTGACCCTGCGGCGCAGCCGGTGCAACCGGCGCCGCGCAACCCGCCAGCGCCATCACGCCGACGCCTGCGGTCATCCCTTTGAGCAATGTACGACGCGACAATGTCTTTTCGAGCATGGTTTCCTCCAAATTAGGTTTCTTATCACAACAACGTTATCCCTTGACGGCGCCAGCGGCAATGCCATCGACGATGTAGCGCTGGGCGTAGAGAAACACAATCAAAACCGGCAGCACGACGAACAGCGTGCCTGCCATCACGACGCCCCAGTCGATCGTGCCTTCCTCCACCATCAACCAGTAGATGCCGATCGGCAGCACACGCATGTCTTTGGTGTTGGTGACGATGAGGGGCCACAGAAACTCGTTCCACTTCGCCACGATGCTGAGCAACGCAAAGGAAACAATGGCTGGTTTAGAAAGCGGCGTGACGACACTCAACAGGATGCGCAGGTGGCTGGCGCCATCGACATGGGCGGCGTCCATGATCTCGCGCGGCAGGGTGCGGTAATACTGACGCAATAGAAACGCGCCATACGCCACGGATGCGCCGGGAATGATGATGCCCTGGTAGGTGTTGATCCAGCCGAAGCGCGCCACGGTCAGATAGTTGGGCAGAATCGTCACCTGCGCCGGCACCATCAACGCCGCCAGCAACAGCAGAAAGACAAACGATTTGCCAGGAAAGCGCAGAAAGGCAAATGCATACGCCGAGGTGACGGCAAAGAACACCTCGAAGCCGCTGCCAAAGATCGTCACAATCAACGAGTTCAGATAGTAGCGCTCGAACGGCGCCGAGTTCCACGCCTTGGGGAAGTTTGCCAGCGTCGGCTGCAGCGGAATCCAGGTTGGCGGGATGGCGTAGACTTCCTGCGGCGTCTTGAACGCGCCGGTGATCATCCAGTAGACCGGCAAGCCGATCAGCAGGACACACAGCACCAGCCCCACGTATGCCGCAATCCGCCCAACCAGCCCGTGTCGATGTCCAACCCACGTGATGGACGTGGCGGCGGGGCGCTGCAGCTCTTGTGTTGTCTCTCGTAAAACTTCAGGTGAACTCGTCGTCATCGTTCGTCCAGGTCTAACAGTTGTCATCAAGCCGATCAGGCGTAATGCACATTTCGTTCTTCGTAGCGCATCTGCACCAGCGTGAACATAAACATCAGCACAAAGAGCACGATGCTGGCGACTCCGGCGCGCCCGGCGTTGAACGCCACAAAGCCTTGCTCATAGAGATAGAAGACCAGCGTCGTCGTTGCGTTGACCGGACCGCCGTTGGTCATGACTTTGATGATGTCAAACGCCTGAAAACTGGCGAGCACCGTGGTCAGAATCAGAAAGAAGATCACCGGCGATAGCCCGGGCAGCGTCACATGCAGAAAACGCGCCCAGGCCCCGCCGCCATCCACAACGACGGCTTCATACAGTTCGCGCGGGATCGCCTGCAAACCGGCAATGTAGATCACCACGGCATACCCGACGGTCTTCCAGACATGCACAATGATCACTGCCGGCAACGCCCATGCCGTGTCCAACAGCCAGTTGGGCGAATCGAGACCGACGAAGCCCAGCAACATATCGAGCAGACCGTAGCGTGGGTCGAAGATGTAGATCCAGACGATGCCAATCGCTGCGCCGCTCAACATCACCGGGCTGAAAACAATGCTGCGCACGGCATCGCGCCCGCGTAGCGCCTGGTTGAGTAGCAGCGCCATTGCCAGCCCAATGCTGCCCGTCAGCACCACGCTGGCAATTGTGAAGATCAGCGTATTGAGCATAATGAGGCGAAATTCCGCCTGCGTGAAAAGAAACCGATAATTCTCCAGCCCAACCCAAATCTTCACCGGCGCCAGCATGTCCCACTTCACAAAGCTAAGATACCCGTTGTAGACCAGGGGCCAGTAGGTAAAAATCGCAAATAGCGCCAGGTTGGGACCAACAAGCAGCAGGAAAAGCCACCATTCACGACGCTCTGCGGGGGAAACACGATTACCTTTTGTTGTCATGCAACTAACCCGATCACGATTGATTGTGATTGCGCAAAATCGATGCAGAAATCGTGCAAAAACATGGATAGTAAACGCTTGCAGCGTTAATGTCTGTCGCAGTCGGGTTAATAACATGCAAAGATTGTGTAAACAAGCGTTCCCGGATCAGCAGCATCGATGAGGTGACGCTTTGCGCGCTTCAGTTTCCGATTGCTTTCTTCACCACACCTGGGTGAAGCGTCCCTACGCCGGCGACGTGGCGTCGTCCGACTTTAGCAAAATCGGCACAGACAACCATTCCCAAACCAACCATCACTGCAGCGACGCCACTGACGAGCAAGTTCGTGATCAGCGTTAGGGCCGACGTGCCACACCGAGTCCGGCTGGCAGGGTGGGCCGATGGCGTTGATCAACAGGCCGTTATGGGTGGGGTCGCCTTGCAGCATAGCGAAGATGCCGGGTTAAAAAGTCAACAGTCCGGCGCAGGAGACAAGAAAGGCTGCCGTTACGCGCAAAGAGCAAGTCGCGCAGCGCCTGGCCGATCTCGACCATCTGCGAAACTTCGGAGAGGTAGTAGAAATGTGGACGGTAAGCAACCCCATCGCGCAGCGAGGTTGGGCGGCAGCTCTCAGCCCAGAGTTCTTCAGCCGTACAATCGAACGTGGTTGAAATACACGCCAACATCGCTCAGGTTAGTTTTTCTGGCAATGTGTTGGCCCAGGCGCTGGCGGCGTCCCAGTTGCGGATGTCGCTCACCGGCATGCGCTTGAGCGCTGGAATCAAGTTATTGGGAAAAGTCTGCACCTGTTTGACGAGCCGCACATTCACCGTCAGGCCACTCTCACGCAGCGTCGCCGCAATCTTCTTGGCGACCTCCTGCGCTCCAATTTATCGGGGTGCGCACCTCATTTCTCGGTATCGGCGGCAAACTCGTTAACATCCAGCAGCAGCTATAACCTCAAAATTGACAATGATCCTTAATTCACGATCCATCTCTCCCGATTCTCTTGAACAGAATGCTGAGCAAGATTCCATTGACAATCAGCACCAACCAGTCAATGGAGATGACAACCACTTCGAAGCGATCCAATCGCTCCAGCCCGAACAGCAAGGAGATTGCAGCCAGGGAGACCATTGTCAGGGCAAAAGCTCCCGCAAAGACCCAACGCACCGCCGCTTCGAGGCGGTTCTTTCCGGTGAACAAGGCGGCCATGAACAGAAACGAGAGGCTCATCAGCAGATAACCCAATTCCTCCATTGCAATGAAGACGCCATGCGGGTTGTATTGAATGAGCAAGGGTAGCCCTTCGGTCTCACCGCTCATCAAGCTGACCGGTATGACGGAAAACTGGATGAAGTATGCGCTCGCCAGGATGGTGGCCGCCATCAAGGCGAAGGAGAGCCCCACCTGGCTGAAGATCTTCCGGTGGTTCGGCGCATAGGCGTGAATGGATGCCATCCATGTCACATAGGACAAGAGCAGCAAGATCGCCAACGGCATCCACATGAAATCGCGGGGAAAGCGTCCGACCGTATCCAGGTAAGGATACTCGACGCAATCTCCTGGGCAATTAGCCCCCGAAATGGGGACGGCGTATAGCGCAAAACCAAAGGACAGGAGGGTCAAGATGGCTGTCACCAACGCCGAATAGTAGCCAAATCGGCCCGGTGTTGAAGCTGTGATCGCAACCTGAGCACTACGGTTTTCCTGGGTCATGATGCATCTCCACATGCAAGGTTTCAAGATGGACTGTGCGCTTCTGAACAGACCCTGGGCTTCCAGCAGACATACGGCTGGTCATTGAAGGAGGGGATGATCATTTGTAGCCCTCCATGATCTCGCCAGCTTGCGGCGCGTAGGTTCGACCTTCCACAGTCAAAGCAATGGGCAGCGGCGACGCCGTAAGCAAGTTGGGGCCGTCCATGAAGTGCAAGTGCAGATGCGGGCCTGCGCTGAAGCCGGAGTTGCCCAGCGCGCCGATTACCTCGCCAGCTTCCACCGCTTGTCCTTCGCGAACCATGATCGAGCCTTGCTTGAGATGCGCCAGGCAGGAGTAGACGCCGTCGCCGTGATCGATGATGACATGATTGCCCGCTGCCCGGCGCAGGTCTTCCAGATAGTAGCCGATGTTCTCTGGATGGGCGCCGACGGCGGCTAGATCGGGCATCCCGTCCACGAGCTGCACCACACAGCCCGCCGCTGGCGCCAGGACGGGTTGACCGAAGCCGAAGAAGTCCTGCGCCTGGAGCGATTCGCTGAGATGGGTGGTCAGCAAACTTAGTCCGTTCTCGTCCAGAGGCAGTAAGTCCCAGCCGAACTGCTGCGCCGGCACTTGCCAGGCGGAACGGTGGGTCTCGCCGATCCGATGTCCGATCAGCACCAGGACCTGGCCACGGAGGGGAAGGGTGAACTCAGCGGTCTGGACGTAGCGCGCGATCGTCCATGCACCAACCGCAGTGTGTGGGCCGGACTGCACGGCAACGCGCAGTTGGCTATCGCCCCAGCCCGGCGGCAGGATCGCCGAGAGGGAGAACCGCCCTGCGGCTTGCTCCTCGTCGGTGATCGAGCGACTAGCGGTCAGGGTGCCAGGCGTGGACGCCATGTCGGCAATGTTCCAGGTGATCTCCCCGCAAGCGACGAGTGACGCATTTTGGCCGAGCAGCCGCACGAAGCATGAGAACTCCAGCGCGCCGGTGGGCAGGGCACTGAAGAACAGCCGAGATGGGATGGTCTCGATCTGAGGCGATGTTGTTTGCTCATCCATTGGGTCGCTCCTGATGGTGTGCGTCAATCAACCAGCACCTGTTTGGGGCGGTGCGACAACGTCTCTGGACCATAGCGGCGCACGATCACGATGAACGCCAGGATCACCGCGGCTGTGACGGCCGCCGAGACCGCCGCGTCGCCGCCGGCCACGGCTGCGTTGTACGAGCCGTGCCACAGGGCGGTTGCCAACACGCTGCCGCCCGTGCTGTTGAAGAGCCAGGTCAGCACCATGGCGCCGGCCACGATGCTCACCACGAACGCCACGACAGCGAACAGGGAGAGTTCGTAGTTGTAGAAGAAGGCTGGCGCGTGCCAGCCGGCCCACAATAGCCCCAAGATCAGCGAGGCGTCCCGCGCGCTATGGCGCGCCTGCAATCGGGGCAGGGCGAAGCCGCGCCAGCCGGTCTCCTCACCCAGTCCGAAGGTGAAGATCCAGGCCAGCCAGCCGGCCAGCCAACCCAGTCCCGGCAGCTCTGCCACCTGGCCAAAGCCGCTGGCTGCCTGCCAGGTTCCCGTGACCAGCCGCATGACCAGGACGACAACGCCGAAGACGGCCACCGGGGTGAAAGCGGCGATTAGCAGCCAGCCCCAGCCGATGCGCCAGCGCGTCATCCGGCTGAACAGGTCGCGCACCCCCTGGCGGCCAGCTGTCCAGGGCGCAACGATGAACGCAGCCAGCAGGGGGCCAAACGCGCCAGCCAGGTGCAGCCAGGTCGGCACGCCGCTCAGCACGAGCTGGCCCTGCAAAGCCATCGGCACCCAGGCGCACCAGCTCAGGGCATACGTAAGAAGGAAGTAGAGGGCGGTTGGTCGTGACATATTCTTCTCTTGCCAGGACCTCCTTTCTGATGTCATGCCTTTCCCTTTCGTTCCCAGGCGCCGGAAAGCGTCGGTTCTGCGCCCAGATCAACTGTTCCCCGCCAGCGGTAGGAGGCGGGCCAGGTGCGAAACATGGACATCAAGCGCGTCAGAATGGTCATGCCCAGCGGCAGGTCTTGGGATCTCCAGTGTTCCGTGACGTCTAATTCAACTGCGGCGCGGCTGCCCACGCGTGCCAGCCGATACCGTCCACCGGTGATGGGCGTGCCAGCAATGCTGACTGACCAGCGTCCCACGATCGTGTCGCCATCCGCCAGTTGGGAAAGGCTCATGATCCCTGGCGAGAATCCAAGTTCAACCTGCTGCGGCGGCGTCCCGGCGCTGAGACGAACAAGCCGTCCCTGCGCATCGGCAGTGAGCGTCATGCCGTCGATTTCCAGGCTGCCTGGCGCGGGCATCTCGACCTGAACAGGCTGATGCATAGGCGGGTTGATCCGCCCCACTGTAATCGGGTGATTGGCGTAGCGGGTGAGCCAGACGCGCCGCCCGTGCATCGGCAAGGGGATGGCATCGGGCTGCAGCACGCGCGCGCCGATCCGCCCCTCAACGATGCCAGCACGCGATACAAAATCGAAGCGGGACATGTACACCAGGAAGAGCATGAGCGGGTGTTGAACATTTGTCCCCACCGGCGCCAGCAAAGAAAATGGACGCTTGCCGGGCGCATCCTCGCTGACGCGCAAACTCACCCGCCGTCCCTGAGCGTCGACAAACGCAACATCGCACTCAACGCCGCGCTCGCTGATCGTCAGGAGCGCTGGCTCGATCGTGGTTTCAACGAAGTCGCCCACGCCTGCGCCGATCTCGAAAGTCTCGAGGTTGACACGCACCCCTGGCTGCCAGTAGATGTCTACGCGCCCATCCCGCCGAAACCGCAAGACACGCATCCCCCTGCCGTTGATGGGATCATCACATAGTTGCGACTCCAGGGTCTCGAACTCCGGGTCATGCTTGAAGGTTGCCAACAGCACCCCTTTGATCGGCTCCATGATTACCTTGAAAGGCAGGATGAATTGAACAGCTTTTGTCATGTTTCGGTAGATCCCAGATGATTGCCAGCAGATCACATTCAGCGAGTGACGCGACCTTTGTTCGAACGTGCAAGAAAAATCTGCCCGGCTGCACGTTCGGCTTCGGCCGCCTGCCGCAACAAGCTCGCCAGGTTTGCAGCCACAGCAGAACTGGAGTCGCTTTGCCTGACCCCATCCAATGCTGCCTGGTAATGACAGGCGGCGCAGTCAAAGTGGTCGGCAGCTTGCTGCAGGTCGCTCTGGTCGTTGAAACGCTCCCGCAGGTACGTCGCGTTGTCGGGGCGCGTGGCGGCGCCGATCTCCAGCCCAAGCTCAATCTGCGCCGGATCGAAGCGCGCGCCCAGACGCTCGATCTCATCAGCCTGACGCTCGATCGCAGCCGCACCCCACACCTGCCCCCAGCGATTGCCGCCGACCAATGCCTGACCGTTCTGTTTCCACACAGGCGTCAGATCGCTGTGCATCGGGCCTGGAGCAAAAATCAACAGCGGATAGCGCCAGGGATAGGAGAATAGCCCGGATTCCTTCTCCACGGCTTGCAGCAGGCGCTCGTCCGTGACGTATAGTCCAGGCGCTCCCGCCGGCAAGCACCCAGGCTGTGAAGGCGCAGGCGGTCGGCTGACCGGCTCATAATAGGTGAACCCGCCTTCGTCATAGCCAACCAGCACCTCGTTGTGGGGGAGCGCCTCGGTTTGCCCATAGAGCGCGCCCATGTCCAGCGGCACGCGGATCGGGTAGCCTTGCGCCAGGTAAGCGCGCAGCGCCCGCAGGTAGAGCGATGCATCGTCGGTGAACAGGTAACGCCGCTCCAAACCGAGATAGGGCGCCGCCATGATCAGGCCGGTCTCGGGGTCAGTTCCGACTGTGATGAAGCCAAAGTCGCTGCGATAGCTGGCGCCGTAGGTGAAGCCCATCAGAAAATCGAAGTGGCGTCGGGGCTGTTCGATGCCATAATGGGCGGCGATCATCTGCAGCGCCGTCGATTGACACAACGCCTCGCGCACTGAAATCCAGGGTACAGTGTCGATGAAGTGTTCAGGTGGGTAGTCAGACAACAATGATGCCACATTGAGCGGGGTGGGGCGGTACATGGTGCGATAGTACCAGTGCACCATGTATCGCATGAGTGGGTTGTGCATGGTTGGGTCTCCTTTCTGCCTCGGCACAGAAACGTCAACACATCCCGTCTGAGCAGAGTTTCCCGCGCGCTTCGCTCAATCAGTGAGTCGCGACCACGCAGCGACCAGACATGCCAGCGCCGCAATCAGCGCCAGCGGTCCAAAGATCAACTTTTCACCCAGACTCGGCGAAGCGAAGTTTGCCAGCGTGTTCAGAAACAAGAAAGCCGTAATGACCCAGGCGAGAACAATCACGAGCCGACCGGGCGAGCTGCCGCCCACCAGCCCGGCCCGTCGGCGGATGACATACGCCGACAGCGCCAGGATGATCACAGCAGCCAGCCCGCCAAGCTGTAGAGCAGGCGTGAGTTCGGTCTGTCTGCCGCCCCATGCCCAGGCGATCGGCAGCACGCCGGTAATGAGCAGAATCTGCCCCAAAATCGCCAGGGCAAAGGCGATCGTGGCGATTTGTCCCGCCGTGCGACCAGCAGCGGGGCTACGCAGCTTGCGCATAGTGGTTCTCTCCTCTCTTTTTTTCTACTGTTATAGTGCAATTGAACGAAACATTATTCTTTCCGCATCTGAAACACCGGACAGTCCGCGACAACTGCCTCGAATTCATCCAGTTGGCCGTTCCTCAAACATCCAGGCAGGCAGCGGCTGCCGGGTCAGCAAGGCTCGCCATTCCAGATAACCACAAAAGAAGATCATGCCCAGGTGCAGCAGGAACAATGCCGCTGTGTTGACCCGCAGCACCGGCGCCACCGGCGTGAAGTTGACCTGGCCGGGCAGATTGTCGGCGTGACCGGCGCACACGTCGCGCACTTCGCCTTGCACGGTGACGCGCAGCCAGGTGTGTCCCATCGACCAGGCGAGGTTGTCATGCACGCGCACCTGGAATGACGTGACGGCTTGCGTCTCAATGCCCAATCGATCAAGCAGTTGCTGGAGCGCCAGGTTGTACTGCGTACAATAACCCATGCCATAGCGGAACGCCTGCGCCGGCGTGTCCCACAAGTTGCGGCACGAGTAGTACACAAATTTGCGGTGGACCAGGCGCTGCGCATGAGTCACTAACGCCCAGCCGGAAAGACCAGCACGTAGACAGAACTCCACGGCGTCGTCCAGTGTCTCGACGTCGTCGATGCGATGCGGCGCGCGACCGGATAGCGCTCGCCATGCCGGGAGCAGCAGCAGACCATATCCTGCACCGGCAACGAGTAACCAGACGCCCCATCGCGCAGCCTTTGTATCCATCATCAGCCTTTATAGCGAAATGAACAGAAAATGTTCTAAATTTGCCTCATTGTCAGCCCGCTTTATCAACTGCTTCTATCGGCGCCAGCGGCAGTACGTCAATCGAGCGCTGATCCTGTGTGCGTCCCTGTGTTGCCACGCGGATGTGAAAGCGATCCATCCCCACTTTGTTGGAGCAATCGCGCACATACATGCCATGTTCGACCAGCAGACGGCGCTGGAAGTCGCGTGCGGTCATGCCCGTGTCGATGCGAAAACAGACGAAGTTGGCGCCGGTCGGATAGACCGTGATGCCGTCGATGAAAAGCCTTTCGTTGACGTGAAACATTTGCCAAAATCTTCAACCGATCATTCAGCGGTTGCTGTATCGCTGCACCACACACCGGACACAGTCTGATGCAGACTGGCGACAGCAATGATGTAGACCATTCTGCCTGTTCATAACAGATCTGTTCTATTCTACGCATCTTTTGTTAACGTCTTGCTAAATTTATCGGGAAACGAATGCGAAAGACGCGTTGATTATAGATTGATGGAGGCCAGCAATTGGTCTGGCGGATGCTGGAGAAAAAAAATCGAATTTTTGGGGGCTTCCAAATCGGCGAGAAAAGGCGCATAATAATAAAAGTGATGCGTTCTCTTGTTGGGCCATCGCCGCTTCTCCGTTGCTCTCGCCCTTCGTTTGTTCGGGAGCTTACCCATGCGTCGCCAATACTTCTTCTACTACGGTTTGACTTTCTCCCTGGCGCCGTTGCTTTCAATCTTCCTGTTGTTGACGCTTTCCACCATGAATGCACCCAGCCGCGCAGGGTCGCCAACCTGGCTCGACCTGGACGGACCCTGGGGCGGGCCGGCTCAGAGTCTGTCGCTCAACCCTGACTATCCCACCGATCCTGTTGTTTTTGCCGGTGGTGGGCGTGATTTCGGCCATGCCAGTTGGGGCGGCTTTGGCGTCTTTCGCTCCAACGATGGCGGTCTCACCTGGCCGGATCGAGGCGGGCCAGAGAACGGCGCGCTCTTCGACGTTGCCTTCTCCCCCGACTGGCAAAACGATGGCTACGCACTGGCTGCTTTCTGGCTGGGTCTTTGGTCCACCACGGACCGGGGCGCAAGCTGGCGGCAGCTTTCCAGCCTGGAGACAGGCGGGCCGCTGGGCATCACCGCAGTCGCTGTCGGGCCTGTTATCGAAGGCAGCCGCGTCCTCCTCGCCGGCGGCGCTTATGGCGGCATCTGGCGGGCTGTTGGAGATGGCGCACCGTGGACCTTTCTTGGGCAGGTCAGCTCGGTGTCCGCAATTGCCTTCCAACCCACAAATATGCAGATTGCCCTGGCAGGCGCGTCCGATGGCGTCTGGCGCAGCACCGACGCCGGGTTGACCTGGACGCGTGTGACCACACCCACTCAGGTCTATGACCTGGCCTTCCGCCCCAGTGGCAGCGAAGCCTACGCCACCTTTGACAGCCGCATCTGGCGCAGCGACGATGGCGGGCTAAGCTGGCAGCCATTTACCGACCTGACAGCGTCCTTTCTCAACCCCATCGGCGTCAGCGCCGATGGCGCAGGGCTGTTCACTGCCACAGGCGATACGCTCTTTCGCTATGATGCGGCTTCGTCGTCGTTTGTCACCGTCACGACCAACCTGGCGACGAACTATATTCTGCGTCTGGCGCCATCCCCGACCTACGCCGCCGACAAAACACTGCTGCTCTCGACCTACGATGGCGTTTACATCAGCCGCGATGAAGGTGCAACGTTCACGCGCAGCCACGGCTTCTACAAGCTACCCGTCGCCGACTTGCAGACGGCGCCGGATTACGTTGCTGGCGGTGATCTCTTTGCCACGGGCGCGTTTGGCATTTGGCGGTGGCAGAGCGGCGAGTGGCGCCCCCTCAACAAGGGCATCATCGGCACACTGGCGTCAAGTGTTAACACCCTGGCCGTCAGCCCAGATTACGCCAACGATGGCACGCTTTTCGCTGGGCAATCCAGCTCCGTCAGCATCGGCGCTTCGCTCTATCGTTCGGTGGATCGAGGCGCCACCTGGCAGCGACTTGTGGGGGCAGCCTCTATTCTCAAGGTCATGCTTTCGCCGAACTTCGCCGGCGACCATCGCGTCTTCATGTTGGCCGACCAGCGTGTACTTACCTCCAACGACGCCGGCGAAACCTGGTCCTTGTCGCCCATTTGGGATTTCGACAACACTGCCCGTTTGTTGGCGCTTTCACCCAACTTCAGCGCCAACCAGACACTCTACGCCGTGGGGTCGAACGTCTACCGTTCTCTTGACGCCGGTGTGACCTGGCAGATGTCATCGAGCCTGCCTCCAGCTCCGCCCGACAGCGACCCATGGTGGCAACCGCGTCACCTGGTGGTCGCCGCCGATGACACCCTTTTCCTGAACATGTCGGGCTTTGAGGCAGCGCCGCCTTATCGCCGTCGGGAGCAACTATGGATGAGCAGCGATCAAGGGGAGACCTGGAGTCAATTGAGCGCCGCTCCCGATCGCCCTGTGGCCGACATGGCGATCAACCTGACCGACGACACGATCTACTTGAGCACCTTCGATGACAACCCCAACGACGAATTCGACCTGCCCGCAGACCTCTATCGCAGCGCCGACCGCGGGAAAACCTGGCAAAACTTGGGCGCCATTCCTAACGATGCGGACGGCTCCCAATTGCTGGCGCCGTCCGGCATGAGTGACGCAATACTGGTTGGTGGTGAGGGGGTATGGCAATTCACTTCGACGCTTGCGCCCACAGCCACGCCTGATCCCTGCCAGGAGCTGCTGGCAAACGGCAGCTTCGAGTACAAGGGCGTGTGGCGCATCCCTGTGACCGCTTACAGCGCTGAATACACACTGGAACGCCACAGCCACGGCTCGTGGTCCATGCGCACCGGCATTGTCGATCCGGCCGCCAACCGGCGCAGCTACAGTGACTTCAGCCAGGACGTGACGCTGCCCGATCTGCCTGTATTGTCGCTGCGTTTCCAACGCTGGCCCCAGGCAGGCGCCAGCGCGGCAACCGCCAGCAGCGCTGATCTGCAAAAAATTCTGGCCGCCACAACCCTGGAAGAGTTTCAACGGATAGTAGAGACAACTGCCGCCGACCTCCAATATGCCATGGTGATTGCACCGCCCGACGGGACGATCCATTTTCTCTATGCCCGGCTGGACAACAACCAGGCGTGGGTGAATGAGGAATTCGACCTGGCGGCTTTTCGGGGGCGCACGGTGCGTCTCCAGTTTGGGACCTTCAACGATGGCGTTGGGTCACTTGCCGCTCAGTTCTTCGACAATATGAAACTGCGTGCGTGCAGCGCGACTCCGGTTACGCCCGACCCTACACCCACCGCCACCCCCAGCCCAACGCCTACCGTTACACCCATTCCCGGAACGACTCCGATGCCTGCCAACCGGATGTGGCTGCCGGCGATCCAACGATCGGGCGGAGGCGCCATCCCACCATTGATAGGTGTGGAGCCGTCGCTTGAGCAAGCGACGCCACTGGTTCGCAATGAGTAGAATCGACCAAGCCGAAGTGCATCCACCAGGGTGGATTTCCATCCCAACAGGTTGCCCAGAAACTCGGCTTTTCCTCGCTCACTGCAATGTGCCAGAGCATCGATTGCCCAGCGTGAGAATGCGCCGGGCGGCTACGAGGAAGGAAGTTGGGGGCGTAATCTACTCACACTGCCATCAAGGATGTCTCCACCTGCTGCCGACGCTTCCCACTGCATGGTCAAATGGCAAGGTTAGCGGCCTCCGTGGACGCGGCGGCTTTACAGTGGACATGGCATGGCAGGATGGCAAACTGACAAACGCCAAAATCTATTCGGCGCTGGGCGGTGTCTGTCGCTTGCGAACAGACGTGCGCATTACCACTGTACACAGAGACGGGCAACCTGTTCGTCTCAGCCGGATCGGCGGCGATATGTTTGAATTTGAGAGCGTCGCCGGGGGTGAATACAGCCTGTCGAGTTTGTGACATGAGCCAATTTGCAGCATACTTTGGCGCCAGGGGAACGGCTAGAAAACAGCTGCACCACCATCGGTAAAGTTACATGTCCACATCACACGCGCAACACGAGGAGAGCGCATCATGATCTTGTGCGATCGCGCTCGCGGATGTCTCCTCGGCCTGGCCGTCGGCGACGCCGTGGGCGCCACCGTAGAGTTCAAGCCACGCGGCAGCTTTGCGCCGCTCACCGACATGGTCGGTGGCGGACCATTTGGCTTACAGCCGGGCCAGTGGACCGACGACACGTCGATGGCGCTCTGTCTCGGCTACAGCCTGGCGGAGTGCAACGGCTTCGACGCCCACGACCAGATGACGCGTTACGTGCGCTGGTGGAAGGAGGGCTACCTGAGCAGCACCGGCGTCTGCTTCGACATCGGCGTCACCGTGGCGGGGGCGCTGCAGCGTTTTCAGCAGACGGGCGATCCATTCGCCGGTTCGACCGACCCGCACAAGGCAGGCAACGGCTGCATCATGCGCCTGGCGCCCGTGCCGATCTACTACTATCCCGACATCGACGCGGCCGCGCACTACGCGGCGGAGAGTGCGCGCACCACGCACGCCGCGGCGGAGTGTCTCGACGCCAGCCGCCTCTTTGCGCGCATCCTCGTGCGCGCCCTGCGCGGTGACGACAAAGCCGCCGTGCTGCTGGACGACCACGCAACGTTTACCGGCGCGCCCAAGATCGAGGCAATTGCCCGCGGCGGCTATCGCAGCAAACGCCAGGCGCAGATTCGCAGCTCCGGCTACGTCGTCGACAGCCTGGAAGCTGCGCTCTGGTGTTTCGACCGCACCGACACCTTCGCCGACGCCGTGCTGTTAGCCGCCAACCTGGGCGACGACGCCGACACGACCGCGGCGGTGTGCGGGCAGGTCGCCGGCGCGTTCTATGGCGAAACGGGGATTCCAGCGTCCTGGCGCGCCCGGCTGACGATGGGCGAAGAGATTGTTGCGCTGGCGGATAGGCTGTGCCGTTGTTCGAGTGCGGCCGACGCCGGGTAGCAAGCCGTCAACGCAGCATCAAGATGACGACATTCCCCTGTTTCCGCCTGGACTCGGCGTAGCAGTGCGCCGCAGCAGCGTCCTCCATGGCAAAGCTGCGGTCGACAATCGACTGGAACGCGCCTGACTCGATCATTGCTCTGAGCAACTCCAGATCGGCAGGAGTTTCGTCGGAGAACGCGCAGATCACCTTCTGGCGACCAAACATCTTGGTCCACACCATCTGCACCACTGCCTTCATCTTGAAGCTGACCGGCAGATAGACGCCGTCGGGCGTCAGTACGCGGCGGCAGCGTGCAAAGGAGCCGCGTCCAAGCACGTCGATGATCAGATCGTAGCTTTCGTTGCGTTGGGTAAAATCCTCTCTGGTATAGTCGATCACCTGGTCGGCGCCGAGCGCCTGCACGTAAGCCAGCCGTGGCGCGCCACAAACGCCGGTCACGTGCGCGCCGCACTGTTTGGCGAGCTGCACGGCCGCAGAACCGATCCCACCGCTGGCGCCGTTGACCAGCACGCGCTGCCCCGCGTGAAGGTTCACCCGCCGCAGCAGCGTCATCGCGGTGAGAGCGCCGTAGGGCGCCACCGCCGCTTCAGCAGCGGTTAGATTGGCGGGCTTGTGGGTGACCATGCCGTCCTCCGGCATCACAAGAGCCTCGGCATACGCGCCCATCTGCGGCCCCCGATAACCGAACACGGCGTCGCCCGGCTTGAAGCGTGTGACGTCGCTGCCCACCGCCGCCACCTCGCCCGCAAACTCGCTGCCCAGGATCGGTTGCTTCGGCTTGCTCCAGCCGAACGCCACGCGCGCCAGGAAGTACAAAGGCGCCGGCATGTTGAATTCACCGGCGGAGACGTTGCCAAAGTTGCGCGCCAGCAGGTCGCCAAAGTTCACCGACGCCGCGGAAACCCGGATCAGAATCTCGCGCGCCTGCGGCGCGGGCGTCGCCACCTCGGCCAAGTGGAGCACCTCCGGCGCGCCGTACTCGGTGTACACGATTGCCTTCATCGTTTCCCCCTTTGAATCGGTGGGATTCGTCAATCCCACTGCCATGCATACCAGACGGTCAGCACATTGAACGCCAGGCTGACGACAAGCAGAAAGCGGTCGTACAAACCAGGAAAGCTCGGTAGACCGATCAGGTTGAAGCCAAACCAGAAGATGGCGACAATGATGTTGACCCAGCGATTGATCGGTTGATCAAGCATCAGCGTCAGTAGAATCATGAGAATCGGCGTGACCATCAAGACCGCGATCCCCAGCCACATCGTCTGTGAAACCTGCGTCCCCATGATTTCGCCAGGCTTGAAGTCGCCGCTAAAGATGCGCAGCACATCGCCCAGCAGATAGATCAGCATCAGCGCCACCCAGAGCGCGGTCAGTTTGACTTGAATTGCGTCCATGCTTGACACCCCTAGCGTTGCTCACTCTCGTACACGTCGATCACAATCTTGCCGCGCGCGTGCCCTTCGCCCAGATAGCGCAGCGCGTCGGCGGTCTGGTGCAGCGGATAGCGCCGGTCGATCACCGGCTTGAGCTTGCCCGTGGCGACCAGTTCGTTGAGCGCAAGCATGTCCGCTGCGCTGGCGTGCGCCATCACGTTGGTCAGCTTTTTGTCGCCGCCGCGCGAATGCCACCACCCCCACAACATCACGTCGAAGATCTGCTTCGTCTTGCCGCCTGCCATCACGTAGACGCCGCCGGGCGCCAGCGCACGCTTGTACGCAGCGAGCGGGTGATAGCCGTTGGCCGCAAAGATCAGGTCGTACTGCTGACCGCTCTGCGTGAAGTCGGTCTGGGTGTAGTCGATGACGTGATCGGCGCCCAGCGCCCGCGCCTGCGCAACATTGCGCGTGCTGCAGACCGCGGTGACCTCGGCGCCGAACGCTTTGGCGATCTGCACGGCGAAGGTTCCCACACCGCCCGACGCGCCGTTGATCAGCACGCGCTGCCCGGCGTGAAGCTTGCCCACGTCTCGTAACCCTTGCAGCGCGGTCAGACCGGCGATGGGCAGCGCAGCGGCTTCAGCGAAGGTAAGGCTCGGCGGCTTGGGCGCCAGCGCCTTTGCTGGCAGCACGGCGTATTCGGCAAACGCGCCGCTGCCGTAGGGTTCGATGTCGCCGTAGACCGCGTCGCCTGGCTGGAACTGCGTCACGCCGCTGCCCACTGCTTCGACGCGCCCGGCAAGGTCCGCGCCGAGCCGATTGCGTTTGGGCTTGAACAACCCTTCGCCCAAACGCACCAGGAAAATGTCGGCGGTGAGCAGATGCCAGTCCAGCGCATTGACCGAGGCGGCATGAATCTTGACCAGCACTTCGCCGTCTTTGGGTGCAGGTTTGGGCACGTCTTGAAGTGTGAGCACGTCAGGCGAGCCGTATTGGGTGTAGGTGATTGCTTTCATGAATGTTCTGTCCCTTGTTTGTCGTCGCTCAGGTTGACCGCCAGCAGCGTCAGCCCCAGGTCGCGCACGCGGCGCAGCAAGCCGTGCAGCGCGGCCTGGTCGGCGACGGCGCCGCTCAACACGGTGTCGCCATCTGCCGTCGGCGTGATCGTCATGCCGTCAAACCACTCCGTCCACGCGGCGCCGAGGTGGCCGGCGACCCGAATTACGTAGTTCGCTCCGCGTCCCTCGCCCCTGGCGCCAGTCTTCATGCCAACAGCATACCGGCGTTGTTGGGTGGGTGTATAGACACTTTGGTGTGTGAAACGTGTGGTTATCCACTACCGATACAGGAAGAGGGCAACCGGGGATAATGTGCGACGAACAGATGTCACCATTCGTCATTCACGATTCGGAGGAAAGAAGGTTTCCGAACAAGGCGGCGGGCGCAGCCTTATGCCGACCAGTCTACCCAGCAGCTTGCGGTGCAGCCACTGGTAATCTCCGTAGCAAGACCATCAAACAGGGACGCGTCTAGATGCTTCAACTTCCTGGCGGACGCGATCACCGACCTTTGCCTCAGCCTTCCTCAAGTCGTAGTTATTCTGAAGATTCAGCCAGAACTGCGGTGTCGTGCCGAAGTAGTGCGCCAGCCGCAGCGCCGTATCAGCGCTGATGCGGCGCGAACCGGCGAGGATCGCTGTGATCCGGTTGGCTGGCACGTGAAGCGCAGTTGCTAGTGCGTTGGCGCTCAGCCCAAGCGGCTCCATAAAGTCATGCAGCAGGATGTCACCCGGGCGTACGATTGACAACCGACGTACCGTCACAACGTCTGAGAAGTCAATATCGCTAAGTTCTTCGCTGCGGATTGTCATAATAGGTCCCTCCGTTGTGCAAATCAATGGTAATCCACGATCTCCACATCATATACGTCGCCGCCGTCAAACACGAAGCAGATTCGCCACTGACTGTTGATCCGAATACTCCACTGACCTGAACGATCACCTTTCAGCTTTTCAAGTCGATTTCCTGGCGGCACGCGCAGGTCTTCGACCTGGTGCGCTGCGTCAAGCAATGCCAACTTCTCTGCCGCACGCTGCTGAATCTCGCGTGGCAACCCGCGCACTTCCATGCCAGCAAAGATGGCTGCTGTGGTTTTGTCGGCAAACGACCGAATCATATAGGGTAAGGTATTACGTTTTACGGAATACGTCAAACCACGATGGTTTGTTTGTCTTGATGGATCACGCGGGGTGAAGCAGCCCCAGCGCCCTTGCCTTAGCCACCGCCTCCGTGCGCCGCTGCACCTGCAACTTCTCGAAGATGCGCCGGTTGTGCCCCTTCACCGTGTCCAGCGCCAGGTAGAGCCGGGCGCCGATCTCCTGGTTAGACAACCCGTCGGCGATCAGCTGCAGAATCTCCAATTCGCGCGGGCTGAGCGGATCGACCAGCGGCGAGGGGCGGGGAGCGAGGGGCAGCATGGCATCGACGACGAGCGATTGGGGGTCGATGGGCAGCATAGGAAATGCCGCCAACAGCTTAGCGGCGTACTCCCGCATTTCACCATGCGCAGCAGCGCTTGCCAGCAGCTGCGCCATCGGCGCGCCTTCGTCGACAAAGAGGCGGATGAAGCCGCCCGGTTCCGCCAGCGTCAACGCCTCCGCCAGCCGCTGCAAGGCATGCGCGGTCTCACCTTGCGCCTGGTGCGCCAATGCCTGGAGCAGCGTCGCCTGGAGCAGATCATCCTGCCAGCCCTTCGCCGCGGCGTCAGCGCGCAGCGCATCCAACCGCGCCAGCGCCGCCGACGCCGCGCCCTTCGCCAGGTCAACGCGCGCCTGACAAAACGGCAGCGCGTACCGTTGCGCCAGTTCCCCGGCAGCGTCCAGCCTGCCCTGCAGCAGCAGCGCCAGCACCTGCACCGCCGCAATCTCCGGCAACATGCGCCTGAGATGCGGCTGTTGCGCCGCCTGTTCCGCCGCCAACAACTGCGCCCACGCCGCCGCTGCGTCACCGCGCGCCAGTTGCAGCCGCGCCAGCATCACCTCGGCAGCCAGAAAGCGGTCGGTGTTCTGCAGTTGACGCGCCAGATGCAGGCTTTGTTGCGCGTGCTCCTCGGCTGTGGTCAGGTCGTTCCACTGGTAATGAAGTTGCGCCAGCCCCAGATGCGCGCCCGACGCGGCCGGCAGCGGTGGATCGCCCGCCAGTTTCAGGGCGATCCGATAGGACGCCGCCGCCTGATGCAGCTGATTGTCCGCCTCCTGCATGTGGGCGATGCCAAGCATCGACATCAGGTGCATGATGAAGTGACCGATGGCCTCGGCGGCGGCGACAGCGGCGGTGTAGGCGCGGCGCGCGGCGGAGCGGTTCCCCTGCAATTCATAGGCGTAGCCAAGCGCCCAGGTCGTCGCCGTGCGCACGGGCCGGTTCTCCGGGCGCAGGAAGTCCAACGCGCGCTGCGCCTGCGTGACGATCGTCGCCGCCTGATGCTGGCTCACGGCGACGGTGGCGCGGATCGAGGCGATGCGTCCGATCAGGTCGCGCGTCTCGGCGTCGGCGGGGTCGGTGGGCAGCAGCGCTTCCGCCGCGCGCAGCTTGGGTTCGATGTCGCCCAGTTGCCCGGTGAAGAGCAGCGCCGACGCGTAGGCAATCCACAGATTGGGGTGGGCGTCGAGTTCATGCACAGGCAGTGCCGTCAGCCAGTCAAGCACCGGCTTGACTGCGCCGCGGAAGTGGAGCGGCATGCCGTTGCCCTCGACCAGGAAGGCGGCGCGGTCGATGTCATGCGCGGCGACGGCGTGTTGGAACGCCTCCAGCAGAAAACCGTTGGCCTCATACCACTGGCTGGCGCGGCGGTGCAGCACGGCGGCGCTCACGGTGTGGTCGGTGGTCAGGCTTGCCGCCAGTCGCTGTCGCAGCAGATCGCCGAACAGGTGATGATAGCGATACCAGCGCCGTTCGCTGTCCAGCGGCACAAGAAAAAGGTTGGCGCGTTCAAGGAGCGCCAGCATCTCCTGACCGTTGGTCGCACGCTCACCCACGACTGCCTCGCACAGCGGCGCGCACATGCGCTCCAGGATCGACGTGCGCAACAGGAAGCGCTGCACGTCGGTGGTCTGTTGCGCCAACACCTCCTCGACCAGGTAATCCATCACAAAGCGGTGGCTGCCGGTGAAGGAGTCGATGAACGCGGCGCGGTCGTCGCCATGACCGTGCATCGAGATGGCGGCAAGCTGCAGCCCGGCGATCCAGCCTTCGGTGCGCGCCTCCAGCGCGGCGATGGCGTCGGCGCTCAAGTTCAGCCCCATTGCCTGGTTCAGGAAGGCGGCGGCTTCGTCGACGGTGAAGCGCAGGTCGGCGGCGCGCACTTCGGTCAGTTGGCCGCGCGCCCGCAGCCGCGCCAGCGGCAGCGGCGGGTCTTCGCGCGTGGCGATCACCAGGTGCAGGGGCGGCGGCAGATGCTCGATGAGAAATGCCAGCGCCTCCCCAACCGAGGCCGACTCGATGACGTGGTAGTCGTCCAGCACCAGCAGCGCTGGCGGCGCTCCCGACGCCAGCTCGTTGACCAGCGCGGTCAGCAGCGCTTCCAGCGGCGGCGGTTGTGGCGAACGCAGCGCGGCCAGCACGCCCGCGCCCAGCTCCGGCGCGATCCGCTGCAGCGCCGTCGTGAGATAGACGAGAAAGCGCGTCGGATCGTTGTCGCCAACGTCGAGCGAGAGCCAGGCGACCGGACGCCCACCCTGCGCAACCCAGGCGCTGACCAGCGTCGTCTTGCCAAAACCCGCCGGCGCGGAGACCAGCGTCAGCCGCCCGTGCAGCCCGGCGTGCAGCCGCGCCAGCAGACGTGGGCGGTCGATGGCGTTGGGGCGCGGCGGTGGGATGTAGAGCTTGGTGGTCAGCAGCGCGGCGCTCATGGCTCACACCCGCACAATCGACTGTTCTACCCCTGGATAGAGCGCATCGATGGCCGCCTGGACTTCCAACGTGCGCCGGATAGCGGTCACGACGCGACAGTAGGTCTTGATCTCCTCCAGCGTTAGCCGACGGTCGCGGCGGTCCTTGAGCCACTTTTCCAGCACCTGATAGCCGCCGATCCGATATTCCCACAGATCCGGGGGAACCGGCGCAAAGTGCTGGGTGGGGTTGATGAAGACGCGTGCGGCGGCCGCGTCATAGCGGAAACCCTGGCTTTCGTTGCGCGCCACCCGGCTGTCGCCTTCGCCCTCGAAGCGCGCCAGCGGTGGGTCGAGTTCCGGCGCGTGGAGCAGATGCAGCGCCGCCAGCCGCGCCCCCAGCGCCGCCAGTTCCTGAAATAGTTCAACGTCGGTAGTGAAGGGAATGCGCGGAAAATCGCCGCGCAGGAAGTCGGCGTACTGCTCGCGGTAGGCGTCGGCATAAAGCACGGCGTAGACGTAGTGAAAGATCGCCTCCGGCGCGGGCGGCTGGCCGTAAGCCGCTGTCAGCGCAGCGACGACGTTGGCCGCCAGATTGGGCTGTTTCTCCTGCGGGGCAAGCTGGCTAAAGAGATCGTTTTGCGCTGGGTCGGGGTAGAGATACAGCGGGAAAAGGTAGTCAATGGTTTTCAATGACACCGTGACATGTTCAATTGGAAGATTGGCAACCAACGCGTGATTCCATCCCCCAGAGATTTCGACTCGTTTCGGTACAACCAATCCTAGATTCTCTTGCATCATGTGCCGCATCACGGCTGCGCGATCCCGTTCGATCCACGCGGGGTGATAGAAAATCCAGCGCACGTCGAAGGGACGGTAGAGACAGCGCACGAGACGGCTCTCCCAGGCCGCGTCCTGCTGCACTTTTTTGCGCGCTTCAGCCAGTTTCCACCCTGCCTTGTCGTGCAGTCCAAATCCCTGGCGCAGCACTTCGTCCGGCGTTGCGCCATCGCGCACCAGGCGGATGCGTTGTTTGAGTGCATCCTTGTCGAAATCGGTGACGAATTGGTCGCGCGCGGTCACGATCCCGACGTTGTTCACCGGAAACAGGTCATTCACTTTGACGAACTGGTTGTAGCGCGCCAGCCCCACATCGTCGCGCGGGACGAACAGATAGAATTCCGGCCTGGGCTGAACCGTTTGCCAGGCGGTCGTGGCGACGTCGTGTGCGGTCAGCCAGCTATACTTTGCCGTGCGTTCGCCCCACAGTTCGGCATGATGGACGGAAGCCAGCGCCTGCTTTGCGCCGTCGCGCTTGACGAGAAAGACGATAGCGACGCCCTGCTGGATGTCGAAGACATTTTCATCCTTGCCGCCGGCCGGCGTGCGTTCGCGCCGGAGCGCATTGCCGTGCAGGTCGAGCACATAGATGTCGTCGAAGGTCTGCATCAGGCTGTAGCGCATGGCGCGGAAGGTCGGGTTGTCCAGATAGGAATGGTTGGTGATCATACCCACCACACCCTCGCCGGCCTGCTCGATCTTCCACTGGGCGAAGCGCAGAAACTTGACGTAATCATCTTGCAGCCACTTGGGGTTCTTCTCGTTGAGCGGCTTGCCGTCCAGATATTTGTAGTCCTCGATCAGCCCGCGAATCCAGGCGCCCTTGTTGGTCGAGTGCCCCGAATAGGGCGGGTTGCCCAGGATCACCAGGATCGGCTGCTGCGCCTTGACTTTGCCCGCCAGTTGCGACTCCTCGGCCAGCGACGCAATGCCGGGCAGGTGCGTCTGTTCGAGCGCCTCCATTTCCAGCGTGTTGGTGAGATAGAACTGGAAGCGTTCTTTGCTGGTCAGGCGATGGCCCAATTCCTCCAGATAGAAGGCGATCTTGAGATGGCCGACGGCGTAGGGTGCCATCATCAACTCGAAGGCGTAGAAGTGCTTGAGGATGTGCTGGCGGATAAAGGCGTCGCGCCCGCCAGCGCCATATTTCTGCTCGAATTCCTGCACGGCCAACTGACAGGCGAACGCTAGGAAGGTCATCGTGCCGGCAGCCGGGTCGAGGAGCGTGACGTTCTCGGCGGCCAGTCCGTCGGCGCGGTGGAAGACCGTCTTCAGGATCTGGTGCAGCGAGCGTACGATGTAGGAGACCGCCGGCTCCGGCGTGTAGAAGACGCCGCGCCGCTCGCGTTCGTCGGGGTCGTAGGCTTCCAGAAAAGTCTCGTAGAAATGCACGATGGGATCGCTACCTTTGCCCTCATGAAAATAGCGATCCAGGATGTCGTTGACATCGGCAACGGCCAGCACCTCGGCGATATCGTCCACGATCCACTCGATCGGCTGCGGCAGGTCGCCCAGTGAGATGAACTTGAAGACGTCGCGCAGGATGCCGATGGTGTGCGGGATCGCATCAAAGGCCAGTCGGCGGTTGAAGCTGTTGGTGGAACGTGTGCGCGCGGCAAAGAGGCCGTAGGTCACCGTCTGGGCGTAGAGGTCGGCGAACTCCTCCAGTGTAAGCGCGCCGATCAGGAAGCGTTGGAACGCCTCATAGAAGCCCAGCAGATCGCCGGGCTGTGTCTGCTGCTCGGTGCGCAGTTGGTCGGCCACCACATCGCGCAGAAAGCGCGTGCGTTTCGCCAGTTGTAGCGCCAGCGCCTCTGCCGTGAAACTCTGGGACAGGGAGAACGCGAAGAACTGCGCCAGCAAGTTGATCAGTCTGTCGACGTTCTCCAGCGGCGGCGTCTGCCCAAGCTGCAGCACAATGGGCTGCGCTGCCACGACGCGGTCGACCAGGAGACCGTCGCGATAGAGGCGAAACTCGCAGAAGTTGGTCAGGATCAAATTGGGGAAGGTGCGGCGATAGCGCAGCAGTTGTTCGCCGGCTTCGATAGCGTCCAGGTTGTGCTGGCTGGGCAGCTTTGCCTCTACATAGCCGACGACCCGGTTGGCGCCGTCCCACACGCGGAAATCGGGGTTGCCGGCCTCGGTCGGCTTGGGCAGCGTGGTGACGTGGATGTTGCTGCTGCCCGCTGCCGCCGCACTTTGCTGCAACAGTGCGGCCAGCGCTGCATAGTAACTTTCTTCGCGGGCATCGCCCTGGTGGGCGACCTCCCCAATCGTTTTGGCGTACTGCTTCAGGGCTGCTTTCACGAATTTTCCTGGACGTTCTGCGTGATGTCATCGGCAAACATGGCAGCGATGGCACCGAGATGCTTGTCGGCGTAATAGCGGAGGTAGGTTAGGAAACGTTCAGCGTGTGGCATCGCAGTGTGCAATTATTTCGTCAACGAATATGGACTTCGTCTCGACTCAAGCGATCCTGTGCACTAAACCTGTGGATAGAGGCATAGGTCTCTTGCTGCAACCGTTTGCGACGCTGAAACTCACTCTCCTCGCTGGTCAATGCGTGTGGGTATGTCACAAGGTCTGTACTTATATCCGCCGCCTGAGTTGGCGTATCTCGATTCAGTTCTTCCTCGCTGACAACAGCACTGTTTTTCATGGTTTCCTCGGTTCCTGGGCGTTCGTGCTAGAATGCTATCACAATTCCAAAACAAATCGAATCCGTCATCACACAGCAAGGAGATTCGCAATGACCGAAGGAGCAGGCTTCACCTCGATGGCGGCGGCGGCCGCGGAGACCCAGGCGCCCGAAATCGGCGTCGGTATGTTGGGCTACGCCTTCATGGGCAAGGCGCACAGCAACGCCTTCAAGAAGATTCCCTACATGATGTACCCGCCGCCCGCCATTCCCAAACTGGCGGCGATCTGCGGGCGCAATGAGGCGGCGACGCGCGCGGCGGCGATCCGCTTTGGCTACGAACGCTATTACACCGACTGGCGCGACATGCTGGCGGACGACGCGGTGCAGCTTTTCGACAATGGCGGCCCTAACGATGCGCACGCCGAGCCGTGCATTGCCGCAGCGCAGGCAGGCAAACACATCCTCTGCGAGAAGCCGCTGGCGCGCACCGCCGAAGAAGCCAAGACAATGCTCGACGCGGTGCAGAAGGCGGGCGTCAAACACATGGTCGCCTTCAACTACCGCTTTGTGCCCGCTATTCGCCAGATGCGCAAGCTGATCGAGAGCGGCGCGCTGGGGCGCATCTACCACTTCCGCGCCGTCTACCTGCAGGAGTGGATCATGCCGCACTACAACATGCCGATGATCTGGCGGCTTACCAAAGATGTGGCGGGCAGCGGTGCGCTCGGCGACCTGGGCGCGCACATCATCGACCTGGGACGCTATCTCGTCGGTGAAGTGGAGAGCGTCAGCGCCATGACGCGCACCTTCATCCCCGAACGACCGTGGGGTGACGGCACGATGGGCAAGGTCGATGTCGATGACGCCTTTGCGGCGGTGGTGAGCTTTGACAACGGCGCGCTGGGCACGGTCGAGGCGACGCGCTTCGCCGCCGGTCGCAAAAATGGCAACATCATCGAGATCAACGGCGAGAAGGGTAGCATGCGCTTCAACCTGGAGCGCATGAACGAACTCGAAGTCTTCTGGATCGACGATGAGCCAAAGGAAACGCGCGGCTTCCACCAGGTGCTGGTCTCGGAGCCCTATCATCCGTGGTGGGAAAACTGGTGGCCGCAAGGGCACATCATCGGCTGGGAGCACACCTTCGTGCATGAGATCACGCATCTGCTCGACTGCATCGTCAACGACAAGCCGGTCGCCCCGATCGGCGCCGACTTCGAGGACGGCTATCGCTGCGCCGTGATCTGCGACGCCATCCTGGAATCGGCGGCGTCTAAACGACAGGTCGACTGCAAGTACTGAATGCGCCCCGCCCGATGCTATGAGTTTGCCTATCCGCTGATACAATAGACACAGGTCTATGCGTTGGGCGAACCTGTAGGGGAGAAGAAACTGCAAGCAATGTCAAACCGTTGGCTGATCCTGCTGTTCAGTGTACTGGTTGTGGCTGGCGCTGGTTATTTCGGACATCGTTTGGGCGTCTGGCCGGATGCGCTTATGCGTGTGTTTGCAGCGCCGCGCTGGCAGACGGCTCCGGAGATGAAAGAGGGTCAGCCAGCCGTCGCGTCCTCGGCGCGTCGTATACGCGCCGAGGCAAGCGTCGTACCTGTGCGCAGCGTCGAACTCAGCATGCCGATCGAAGGCATCGTACATGAGGTCTATGTGCGGGAAGGCGAAACAGTGGCGGCGGGTCAATTGCTTGTCAAGCTCAAGGACAACCGTCAACGAGTGATGGTCGCCCAGGCTGAGGCGGCGCTCAACCGGGCGCGCGCAGCGTTGGCATTGCTGGAGTCGGGGCCATTGCCAGAGGAAGTGGCCGAGATGGAAGCGGCTCTGGCCGCAGCGCAGGCTGTCTATGCCAAATTGGCGGAGGGATTGCTGCCGGGCGCGATCGCCGAGGCCGAAGCCGCGCTGGCCCAGGCTCAGGCGGACTATCGTCTTCTGACGCGCGGCGCAGACCCACAGGAAATCATCGAGGCGACCGCCCTGCTCGAACTGGCGCAGGCGCAGCTTGACCAGGCGCGCTCTGCTTACAATCGCGTGCGCAACAATCCCGACATCGGTATGTTGCCGGAATCGCTGGCGATGCAGCAGGCCACAGCCGCCTTCAAGGCAGCTCAGGCGCGCTTTGATTTGCTGCAAAGCGGCGCTACGCCCGAGCAGATCGCCAGCGCTGCGGCCGCCGTGCGCCAGGCGCAGGCGCGCCTTGACACACTAAAACAAGCGCAACCCGGCGAACTGGCTGAAGCGGAAGCGCACGTGCAGCAGGCGCAGGCTGCCCTGGATCGAGTCAAGGTCGGCGCACGCGCAGAAGAAATCGCAGTTGCGCAGGGCGATGTTGACATCGCTGTGGCGCAGTTGCAGGACGCATTGGTTGCACTGAGCGAGACCGAGTTGCGTGCACCGTTCGACGGCACAGTGACTGTGTTGGGCGTCGACAGCGGCGAGCAGGTTGCCCCCAACCTGCCGATCATCCAGTTAGCCGATCTATCGAGCTGGCGCATCGAAACGCTTGGTTTGACTGAGCTGGATGTGGCCGGCATTACACCGGGCGACGAGGTCACTGTCACTTTTGACGCCCTGCCATCTTTGACGGTGAGGGGTGAAGTGGTGCGCATTCGTCAGGTTGGCGAGACCAGCCTGGCCGCACCCATGGCCGGTTTTTTGCCACAGCGCACGCTTGCCATTGCCGACCAGATCGACGGCGATATTGTCTATCGCGTTGTCATCGAGCCGGATGCACACGACGCTCGATTGCTCTGGAATATGACCGCGCTGGTGGATTTTGGCGAGCGACAGTAGCGGTGTAATGGTGCGCGGCCAAGCTTTGGCGCAGCTCCTCCGCAGTAGGGGGGCGCCAACCGTGGAGATTGCTCCTGATCAGATCGAGCATCAACGCCACCTGATCCTCGCCGTCGTTCAGACACGGGATATAGCGGTGCTCCTTGCCGCCCGCCTCTAAAAACACTTCGCGATTCTCCTCAGCGATTTCTTCCAGCGTTTCTAAACAATCAACGGCAAAACCAGGGCAGAGCGCGTGGACGCGCTCAATCCCGTGCTTCGCCCATGCTTCGAGGGTCTTGTCTGTGTAGGGTTGTAGCCACTCCTCTGGTCCAAATCGCGATTGGAAGCAGACCTCATACATCTCCTGCGTCAGCTCCAATTCTTCGGCGACGAGGCGTGCGGTTTTGTGACAGAAACAATAATAGGGGTCGCCTTTCTCAAAATAACTTTTCGGAATACCGTGGAACGAAAAGAGCAGCTTGTCAGGTCGACCGGCGTCCGCCCACAAGCGACGCACGCTCTCAGCCACAGCGCGAATGTAGAGCGGGTGATCGTGGTAGCCGGTGATAGTGCGCAATTCAGGCATCCAGCGCCAACGTTTCAGTTCGTCAAAAACCACATCAAAGATCGTAGCCGTCGTTGTGGCCGAGTATTGTGGAAACAGCGGCAGAACGAGCAGTCGCTGCACGTTGGCTTGGCGCATTGCCTCCAACCGTTCTACAATCGAAGGGCGTCCATAGCGCATCGCCAGCTCAACCTGAATTGCGTCGCCCCACTCCTGCTGCAACGCCGTTCGTATCTGCCCAACAATGCTTTGCGAGTAGACCAACAAGGGCGATCCCTGGTCAGTCCAGATCGAAGCGTAGAGTCTGGCGGACTTCCTGGGTCGCACGTTGAGAATAATGCCGTTGAGGATGGGTTTCCACAACCAGGCGGGCCATTCGATCACGCGCGGATCGCCGAGAAACTGGCGGAGATAGGGGCGGAGCGCTCTGGCTGTCGGCGCTTCCGGCGTGCCCAGGTTGACCACCAGCACGCCCGTGCGCAGCGGCGCGCCATGTTGAAATTCAGTGTGTCCGATATAGCGAGCCATGCAGGTGAGAACCTTTCGTTTCCATGCCCATCAAGCTGACAGAAACGGCGTCCACGTTCAAATCTACAAAAATCTTAGCTTATCTCACCAAAAAATGTAGCTAATTATGATGGAATTGTATAATGAACATATTTGCTTTCAAAGATCGCGGGTATGTTCGCACCGAGTGCGTTCTGCTCAAACACCGTCAATCTCTGCGAAGCAGTCGAAATGATTCTACGGAGAACAACAGCGATGCAAGCCAAAGCCATTATCTTTACAGCGCCGAACCAGGTGATCCTGGACACGGTGCAAATTCCCGCGCCGGCGGCGGGCGAGGTGCTGCTCGAAGCGCTCTACACGCTCATCAGCCCCGGCACTGATCTGCGCTGTCGCGCCGGCAAGCAGGAAGGCGCCGTCTTCCCGTTCATTCCCGGTTACTCCTTTGTCGGGCGTGTGCTGGCGCGCGGGGAGGGCGCCACGATCACGGAAGGTGCGCTCGTCTACTGCAATGGCACCAGCGCCGCCAGCGCCAACCTGGCGTGGGGTGGGCATGTCAGCCATGCCGTGCGCGCCGAGCGTGAACTCTATCCGTTGCCCGACGGCCTCGATCCGCTGCACGCCAGCGCCGCACACCTTGCCGCCATCGCCTATCGCGGTGTGCGCCTGAGCCGGCCCCAACCGCACGAAACGGTCGCCGTGATCGGATTGGGCGCCATCGGCGCGCTGGCGGCGCGGCTGCACGCACTCACCGGTGCGCGCGTCGTAGCCGCCGACCTGTCGCCCTTCCGCGTGGCGCTGGCGCACCAGGCTGGCGTCGAGGCGTTTGTCCCGCAAGTACCGCTGGCGGAAGCGTTTGCCCAAAAGCTCCCCAATGGCGCCGATGTCGTGGTCGACGCCACCGGCGCGCCTGCTGTGCTGCCGCAAGCCATCGAGGTGGCAAAGCAGAAGCCGTGGGACGACAGCGCCGACCTCGGCGCACGGTTTGTGATCCAGGGCAGCTACCCCGACGCATTCTCCATACCTTACCAACCTGCCTTCCGCCGCGAACTGTCCTTCCACGTGCCGCGCGACGCCCAGCCGCGCGACTTCCGCGCTGTGCTCGATTTCATGACGCGCGGCGCGCTCGATGTCAGCAGCGTGATCAGCGACGTGCGCCCGCCCGAAGCCGCCGCCGAAACCTACGCGGCGCTGGCTGAGCCGGGCGTGGAGCTGATCACCGTCGCGTTTCAATGGCAAACGCCATGACCCAATTTGAGCAAACCCCGCACATCGCTATAATCATCCCATGCCACACCGTCAGGCTCGCTGGACAATCGCCGCTCCTGCGCCCGATGCATTTTTGCGCGCCGTGCCGGAGCACCCACTGCTGGCGCAGGTGCTCTACAACCGCGGCGTCGACTCGCCGGCCGCAGTGCGCACCTTTCTGGAGGGCGAACATGTCGCCATCGAGAACCCCTACAAACTGCGCGACATGCCCAAAGCGGTGCAGCGCATCGTGCGCGCGCTGGAAAAACATGAGACGATCTGCGTCTACGGCGACTTCGATGTTGACGGCGTTTCCGCCACCGCGCTGCTGGTGACCGCGCTGCAAGCGCTGGGTGGGCGCGTCGGCCCTTACATTCCCGACCGCGTCGACGAGGGCTACGGTCTCAACAGCGACGCCATCGTGCGCATTGCCGGGCAGGCGCAGCTGCTGATCACCGTTGACTGCGGCATTCGCTCGATCGCCGAAGTCGCCTGCGCGGTCGAACACGACCTGGACGTGATCGTCACCGACCACCACTCAGTCGGTAAAGACTTGCCGCCGGCGCTGGCGGTGATCAACCCGCGGCGCCCCGACTGCCCGAGCAAATTCGAACGGCTGGCGGGCGTCGGCGTCGCCTTTCGTCTGGCGCAGGCCGTGTTGCGCGCCGCGTCGCGCGAACCGTGGTCGCCGATCACGCCCGACCAGGCCGCCGAGGTTGAAGCGAGCCTGCTTGATCTGGTGGCGCTGGGCACGGTGGCTGACATGATGCCGCTGCTCGGCGAGAACCGCAGCCTGGTGCGCCGCGGGCTGGAGACGCTCAACCATTCCCCACGACCCGGCCTCGCAGCGTTGATGCTACAATCGGATTTGCGTAAGGGAGTGGTGGATACAACGGCGATTTCCTTTCGGCTGGCGCCGCGCCTCAACGCCGCCGGTCGGCTGGGCGATGCGAAGCTGGCGTACCGGCTTCTGCGCACGCACGACGCCACCGAAGCCTGCACCCTGGCCGAGTCGCTTCACCATCTCAACGAGCGACGGCGCACCCTCACCGAAAGTGCGCAAAAGGAAGCGGAGCAGCAGCTTGCTGCGGTGATGGCCGACGACCCTGCCATCTTCATCGTCGGCAGCGAGCGCTTCGATCACGGCATTGTCGGGCTGGTGGCGGGGCGACTGACCGACCGCTATTACCGCCCGGCGGTGGTGATGCACCACGACGCCGACGAGGCGCGCGGCAGTGCGCGCAGCATCCCAGAGTTCGACATCAGCCGCGCGCTCGATGCGGTGGGACATCTGCTCGTGCGTCATGGCGGCCACCATCTCGCCGCCGGCTTTACGGTGAAACGTTCGATGCTGCCCGCGTTCGAGGAGGCGTTGGCGACGCTGGCGACGACAACGCTTGCCGACCGCAACGCGCTGCGCCCGACGCTGCCGATCGACGCGGTGACGTCGCTTTCGGAGATCACGTGGGGGCTGGTCGAGCAATTTGCGCGTTTGGAGCCAACCGGGCGCGAAAATCCGCCGCCGACGTTGATGGCGCCGGGTGTGCGCGTGCGCGGGGTGCGCACCGTGGGCGGCGGCAAACATCTTCGTTTGGTCGTAGAGGGCGAGACAAATGGTGTAGTCTACGATGCCATCGGCTTCCATCAAGGCGAATGGGCCGCCCGGCTTGGCGAAGGCAGCCGCATCGATCTGGCGTTTCAGCTCGAAGTGAACGATTGGAACAACAACAAGCGCTTGCAACTTAATGTGCAGGATTTGCGGGCGAGCGGAGATTGAGAGATTGGAGATTCAGAGATCCCAATCTCCTAAAAACTTGGAACTTCGACTTTTCCGCATTTTTTGATTGCTCCCACAATCCTCAGACCACTCCATCGCTTAAGAAACTGCTTGAAAAGCTGACAATTTTGACGCAAAGGCGCAGAGACGCAGGGAAACGGAGAGCAATCCTGAACAAACCTGGTCTTGCAATTCTTCTGCGTCTCCGTGCGTTTGCGTCAGCAACACTCTTTTCAAACAACCTCGTCGATCAGAGCCTCGCTCTCCGTCTTCCCACTCTACACTTGCGACATGCTGCACATGCGGTGCAAGAATGGCAATCCTGACGCCAGACCCAGAACCAACAAATGTCCTACCAAATCTACAGCCAGGTTCTACCAATAGACCGATGGCATTTCTCAGAGAAACCGGTACCATCTTTACTAGAAAGACGGCGAACGGCGGGCGCACCAGACAGGTGTAAACAGACCGAACGCCAGAGCGTGTATGTAATGCGTCACCGGTACATGACGCTTGCAGAATACAAACAGTCAGTTGGTAAGGCAGAAAAAATCCAAGTCTTTTGCTCATAGGAGGAGCACCATGTTTACGTACTACTATCTGATTCTCAAGTCCTACATGGAACGTGAAGAGGGGCAGGACCTCATCGAGTATGCGCTGATCGCCGGTCTGCTGGCGCTTGCTGCGGTGGCCGCACTGATGGCGTTGGGCGGCTCGATCCAGTCCATGTGGGAGGCGCTGTCTGCTGCGGTTCAGAACGCAACATCTGGCGGTTGATTAGCAACAGCAGTATTTGTCTGATCCAACACTGGCAAAGGGCGCCGACGTTCAATGTCGGCAAAGATCAGGCCAAAAGAGGTGAGTATGAAGCCTCGCATGGGCCAGGAGAGAGGACAGGATTTGGTCGAATACGCCCTGATCCTGCCCCTCTTTCTATTTCTGGTCATCAGCGTTATCGAAATAAGCGTGCTGTTTTTCAGCTATGTCACCGTCTCGAACGCCGCGCGCGAGGGCGCACGCGTCGCCACCACCGTTGCGTCGGATAGCTGCAATCAGGCGTGCATCGATGCGCTGGCGCGTGAGGCGGCGCTGGCGCTGACAACCGGGCTGCCGAACGACAGCATTCAGGTCAACATTTCGCACCCCGATTCATTTGCCGTGCGCGTCGAGGTGCGCTATCGCGCCGATCTGCTGACGCGCATGGTGGTTGATGCGCTTGGCGGTCAAGGCTTTTTGATGTTGTCGTCCACCTCGACGATGCGACGCGAAGGGTGACCGCAGGGCACAGGAAGGAAAAGGCGCACTCATGTCACGGTTGAGAGGGTTTATCTGGTTTCTGGCCGGCATCATCCTGGCGCTGCTGGCCGGCTTTGTCGCCTATTCGACGTTGACGCGCGTGGCCGAAACGCCGATCGTCGCCGACACGGCCGGCCCATCGCTCACGATTGTAGCCGCCGCACGCACGATCCAGCCGCGCACGTTGTTGACGCAGGAAGATTTGACGATGATCGATGTGCCGGCGGCCTCGGCCCCCGACGGCATGCTCGACTCGCTCGACGCTGCGGTAGGCAAGCTTACGCTGGTTCCCATGTATGCTGGTGAGCCGGTGTTGTCGCAAAAGCTGGTCGATCCGAATGTGAGCAGCGCCGACGGACGCAGCGCGCTCTTTCTCAATCAAGATCAGGTGTTGATGGCGATTCCAGGACAGGATTTGATGAGTCGCGTCGGCGTGCTCAAACCGGGCGACCGCATCGACATTCTCTACTCGCTCTCCTTCCCCGAAAACCGCGGCATCGGCGCCGGCGGCGAGGATGAAGGCGACGAGCAGGCGACCTTTGCGCTGCTGCAAAACATCACCATCGTTGAGATGGTCGGCGCCATCCGACCGCTCGACGCTGGCGATGCACAGCAAGCGGCGCCGGCGGCCGTGCGTCCGGATTCGTTGCTGGTGACGCTGGCGCCGCAAGATGCGCTGACGCTCAAATATGCAATGGATGCAGGAGGCATCGTCGACTTTGTGCTGCGCGCACCTGGCGTCGAGCGTCCCTTCGAGATCGACCCGGTCGACATCGACTATCTGATCAACCGCTACAGCATCCCGACCGGCGCAGGACGGTAGGAAAGTGTGGCGTGTTGCATACGATGGATGCAATTCCACGAACCACGAAATATGCAACACGCAGCACGTAGCAAAAACGTGAGGAGAGGGGGCAAGACGTGGCAAGGATAAGTCCGGGCGACACCTTGCGTGTGCTGCTGGTGTCTGAATCCGAAGGGTTGCGCGAGCAGATCGGCACGATTTTGGCTCAATATGCGGGCGAACATCGGCTCTTCTGGATCACGCAGCCCGAACTGGCGGCGCGCCGCGCCGAGGATCTGCTCCCCCACCTCGTGCTGGTCGATGATGACTTGAGCGGCACGCCTGCACCGATCGTGATTCGCCAGATGGTGGTCTCGGTGCCCAACGCCGTATCGATGGTGATTGTGGCTGAAACCGGACTGGCGGTGGCGCGGCAGGCGGTGCTGAGCGGCGCGCGTGGCTTTGTCACCAAGCCGTTGATGGCTGAGGAGTTCTGGGGCACCATTCACCAGCTCCTGACCGAGAACCGCGTACCCGACCAGCCAACCAGCCAGATCACGCGCATCGGCAAGGTGGTCGTCTTTGTCGGGCCTAAGGGTGGCACCGGCCGCACGATGATGGCGGTCAACACGGCGCTCGCCATCCAGGAACAGACCGGTCAGCGCGTCGCCATGGTCGATGCCGACTACGCTGCGCCAGCGCTTGACGTCGTGCTCAACCTGGAAGGGGAGCGCGACATCAACACGCTGCTGGCGCGCGCCTCTCGTCTCGACAAAGACCTGGTGGCAAGCGTGTTGGCGAATCACAGCTCCGGCTTGAGCGTGCTGTTGGCGCCGCCCCCGATCTATGGCTCGATGGACATCAGCCTGCCCCAGGTCGAGCAGATCGTTTCCCAACTGCGCATAATGTTCGACTGGGTCATCATCGACCTGGGTGCACTGCAGGATGAGAGCGGATACGCCTTTCTGGACAGCGCCGACTATATCGTGATGACCGTTCTGCCCGAATTGGTCTGTCTGCGCAACACGCGGCTGTTGTTTGACCAACTGGTGGCGCGCGGCTACCCCGAAGATCGCATCTGGCTGGTGCTCAACCGCGCCGGCATCAACGGCGGCGTCGATAAAGGCGACATTGAAAATCGGCTGCATGTGCGCATCCGCCAAACGATTCCTGACGACCAGCCGTTGGTCAGCCTCAGCGTCAACCGCGGTGTGCCGCTTTATCTCAGCCATCGGCGCAGCGCCGTGGCGCGCGCCATCGAAGAGTTTGCGACGATGTTTGTGGCTGGCGTCATGCGTCAGCCCGGCGCCGCAATTGAAGAAACTGTGGAGACGGTGCAGCCCTCCAACCCCTTCAGCCGCATGTTCCGTCGCATCAGTTCAGTCAGTGCAGCGAGGTGAGCTATGTCTGGTGAAGTAATCGCCGCCATGCTGATCGGCCTCACCGTTTTGTGTCTGTTCATGGCGATCCGCCAGGCGATGCCCCACAAAGACCCGGTCGAGGATCGACTGCGCGAATATGGGCTATCCGAATACATTCGGTCAGGTGGACGCAAGGCGGAGGAGCGCCCCGAACGTTTTCAGGGGTTGGAACGATTAGCCAACGGATTTGGCGTCGGTGAAAAGTGGAGAGCGCTGTTACAGCGATCAAATGTGCCAATGACCGTCGGCGAGTTCGCAGCGCTGTTGGGGGTGCTGGCTATCGTCGGCTTCGTACTTGGCGCGCTGCGCGGTGGGCCGTTGGTCGGCGTGATGGTGGCGGGCGTGCTCTGCTTTCTGCCCTTCCTCTACATGAAACAACGTCAGGCGAAACGGCGCCGCGCCTTTGCCGACCAACTGCCCGATATTTTGACGCTGCTGGTTGGCTCGCTGCGCGCCGGCTATGGCATGGCGCAGGCTGTAGAACTGTTGGCGCGCGAGGTGCCAGAGCCGGCAGCGTCTGAATTCCAGCGTGTGGTGCGTTCGATGGCGCTTGGGTTGCCATTACAGAAAGCGCTGCAACTTATGGGTGAGCGTGTGCAGAGCGACGACTTCGATTTGGTGGTGACGGCAATCAGCATCCAGTATGAGATGGGTGGCAACCTTTCCACCGTGCTTGAGAATATCAGCGGCACAATCCGCGAGCGCGTGCGCGTGCTGCGCGAGGTGCAGGTGTTGACAGCGCAGCAGCGCATGACCGGCAACGTGCTGGCTGGTCTGCCGATCTTTTTGGCGATTGCACTGTCGTTTATCAGCCCTGGCTATTTTCAGCCATTTTTCGAGCCGGGCTGGCCGCGTCTCCTGCCGCTTGGCGCTGCCGTGATGATCGGCATAGGCTTCATGATCATCCGCAAGATTGTGGATATAAAGGTTTAAAGAAGAGCAAGGGCAAGTTGCGAGGGGTGATGCTAATATGCACGATTCCGCCACGCGACGCACCACGCAACACGCCCACATCGGCTGGCGGTGAGTAAAGAAGAGAGAATGGTGGCGAGATGATGCTCGAATTGATCAGCGGAACGTTGGCTCCAATGTTGTTTGGCCTGCTGGTGACAGCCACAGTGGTTGCCATCTGGATGGCGCTGTCGCCATCGCAGGCGCCGCGCGCCGTAGCCGAACGCATGGAAGGAATGATGGATCTTTCCAGGGTTAGCGACGATACGACGGATCGCTCGTTTATGCAGCGGATGGTGCTGCCGCTCTTTCATCGCCTGAGCACATGGGTGGCTGGTCTGTTGCCACAGCAAAATCTTGACAAAATCACTACGACCCTGATTCAGGCAGGCAGCCCGGGCAATCTGACAGCAATCGATTTTGTCGGGTTGCGCGTCGTGATGGCGGTGGGCGCCGGCGCCGGCTACTTTCTGCTGCTTGGACATGGTGAGCCGCTGCTGGTGGCGCTGCGCAACGCCTTTATCGCCCTGTTTGTCGGCTTTATGCTGCCCAAACTCTGGCTTAACCAGCGCATCAAGAAGCGCAAGATCGAAATTCGCCGCGCGCTCCCCGATGCGCTCGACATGCTCACAATCGGCGTCGAGGCTGGTCTGGCTTTTGAATCGGCGATGCTGCGCGTCGGGGAACAGTGGAACAACGCGCTGACTCAGGAATTTCGTCGCGCCGTCAGCGAGCTGCGCGTTGGCGTCCCGCGCAACGAGGCGTTGCGGCACATGTCCGAACGCAACCAGGTTCCCGAATTGAGCACCTTCATCGCCGTGTTGATCCAGTCAAACACGCTGGGCATGAGCATCGCACAGGTGCTCCACGTTCAGTCCGATCAAATGCGTCTCAAACGACGCCAGCTGGCTGAAGAACAGGCGCATGGCGCCACCGTCAAGATCGTGCTGGTGTTGGTGCTCTTCATCTTCCCGGCGCTTTTCATCGTTGTCTTGGGCCCGGTTGTGCCGATGATGATGGAATCACTCAGTTCGATGGCAAAGTAGGCTGCGCAACACGGAACACGCAACACGGGGCGCACATTCGTGAAGGAGGAACACATGGCGGCGACATTGGGCGTAAACTCCACTGAATATGACGATCCACAATTTCAGGAGGCTGCCACCCACTTTCACATGGGACAGTGGGAAAAGGCAATCCGTCTACTGGAAACATTGAAAACGCGCTATCCCGGCGACGCACGCATTGTGCAGATGCTCCAGGATGCACAATTCAAGGCGCAATTGGAAGCCAAAACCCAGGTCAAAGAGAAACGTTGGATTATCCCCTGGCGTGCAGTGCTGGGTCGCGCCGCCGTGATTGTCATCACACTGGTTGTGCTCGTCGCTGGATTCTGGATGATTCGGGCGCAATTGATGCCCATGTTGGCGAATGCGCAGATGCAGCGCCAGCAGGTGCAGTTGCTCAATCAGGCGCAGGCAGCGTTGGCCGCCGGTGATTTCGATACAGCCGAACAGCGCTTCAATGCGTTGCTGGCGTTGGCGCCCGACCACGCCGAGGCGACCGCCGGTCTCGTCGAAGTGGCAAAACAACGCGAATTGTCGGCGCTCTACAATGAAGCGGTCGCCGCCGACAATGCCGGGCGCCGCGACCTGGCGCTCTCGATGTACAGTGCGCTGCAACTTCGTGCGCCGGGCTATCGTGATATCAACAGTCGCATCCTCAAGATTCGCCATCTACAGGATTTGGACGCGCTGATGGAACAGGCGCTCAAGCTCCACCAGCTCGGTCTTGACGCCGAAGCCACCAATGCACTGATGCAGATTCAGGCCATGGACATCAACTTCCGGCGCAATGAAGTAGCCGATCTGCTTTATAGTCTCAACTTGCGTCAGGGCCAGCGCATCCTGGAAAAGACGCCGCCAGCGCCAGCCGAAGCGCCGCTGGCGCGCGACTTTTTCAACGCCGCCTTGAAACAAAAACCCAATGCCCCCGAAGCGATCACCGAGGCGCGGTTGGTTGCCAATTTCATGCGCGGCAAGGAGATTTTTGACCAGCAACGCTGGCTTGAGGCGGTGAATCTGCTGCGCGCCGTCTACACCGAACGGCCAAACTACTTCGGCGATACGACGGCGTCGATGCTCTTTGTCGCCTATATCGGCGCCGGCGACATCTATTTCAACAACAACGACCTGATCAACGCCTATGACATGTACAGCCAGGCGTGTCAGCTTCCACTACCCGAGACCACCAGCGCCTGCATCAAAGCGAGCACCGTCATCCCATTGTTGACGCCGACGCCGACGCCAACGATGACGCCGACGCCCGGCCCGTCGCCGGAGCCGCCGACCGCCACGCCGACGGCTACGCCATTGCCGCTGCAGATGTTCCGCAACCGCATCATCTTTAAGGCGGACAACCCCGATCAGCCCGGATATTATGTCATGGATCCGGATGGCTCAAACCGGCAGTATCTTGGCAGTTTCAAGCTCTATGATAAGGCTTTCGAGGAACTGCGCGAATCCGAGCGCTACTCGCCAGATAAAGTCTATCGCGTCTCAACGGCGGACGTGGACGGCAGAGCGCAAATTATTCTGCATCTACCTTACACCACGCAGTTTGGGAACCTGCCGCCACGCCCGGTGACGCGCTTCTCGACTGCAATTGCCTATGATCCTGTTTGGTCGCCGGACGGGGCCTGGATCGCCTTTGTGACGACTGAACACGGCACCGACGACATCTGGAAATCGCGGCCGGACAGTTCCGAACAGGTTTCTCTGGTGCGCAACGATTGGGAGTGGGATAAGCATCCAAGTTGGTCGCCGGATAGCAAGCGGATCGCCTTCTTCTCGAATCGGGAAGGTGTACTGGCAATCTATGTAATGGATGAGCACGGGCGCAATCCGACCAACATCAGTCGCGTTCCCTGGCCCGAATACGATCCTATCTGGGTGAAATAGGTGAGGTGAGGAGATGTTCAATTTAAAGAGTCCAGCCGAGATCGATGGTCGTGTACGCCCGGCGCGATTGCCTGGCGAACGCACAAGCGGCAACACTGCCTATATTCAGCTGCGTGACCGGGTGCAGCAGCGGCTACTGGCGGAGATCCATCCGTCCGCCACACGCGGCGACAGCGCTGAAGTTCGTCAGGTTGTCGAGCGACTCTTCAACGAGACGCTGGCTGAATTTGGTTTGCCCATGAGCCGCCTGGAGCGCACCGACATCTTCGAACAGATGCTGGCTGATATTCTCGGTCTTGGGCCGCTGGAAGCGCTGTTGGCGGACGATCTGGTTTCTGAGATCATGGTTAATGGTCCGAGCACCGTCTACATTGAACGCGGCGGCAAGCTAGAGTTGAGCAGCGTCAAGTTCCGCGACAACGACGATGTGATGCGCGTCATCGAACGCATCGTGGCGCCGCTCGGTCGCCGCGTCGACGAGAGCAGCCCAATGGTCGATGCGCGTCTACCCGACGGTTCGCGCGTCAATGTCATCATTCCACCGCTGGCGTTGAACGGCCCGACGATCAGCATCCGCAAATTTCCCAAGCACGCGCTGACCCCGGACGAGTTGATCAAAAAGGGCGCCATGACCCCGGGCATCGCCGATTTCCTGCGCGCATGCGTCAAAGCGGCGCTCAACATCGTTGTTTCTGGCGGCACCGGCACCGGTAAAACGACAGTGCTCAACGCGCTATCCTCATTCATTCCCGAGGGCGAGCGTATCCTGACCATCGAGGACGCCGCCGAGTTGCGCCTGCAGCAACAACATGTCGTGCGTTTGGAAGCGCGTCCTGCCAATGTCGAAGGCAAGGGGCAGATCACCATTCGCCAACTGGTAGTGAATGCCTTGCGCATGCGCCCCGACCGCATTGTCGTTGGCGAGGTGCGCGGCGCCGAAACGTTGGACATGTTACAGGCAATGAACACCGGTCACGAAGGTTCGCTGACGACTGTCCACTCCAATAGCGCGCGCGATACGCTGCGCCGCGTCGAGACAATGGTGCTGATGGCAGGCATGGATCTGCCGCTGCGTGCGATTCGCGAACAGATTGCGTCAGCTTTTGACCTGATTGTGCATCTCGGTCGCCTGTCGGATGGTTCGCGCAAGATCGTGCAAATCGCCGAAGTGCAAGGCATGGAAGGCGACACAATTGTGATGCAGGACATCTTTCAATTTGTGCAGACCACGGTCGAAAATGGCAAGGTGCAGGGCTACTTCACGCCGACAGGCGTGCGACCGAAATTCTACTCTCGCCTCGAAGCGGCTGGCCTCTTCATTCAACCTTCGACCTTTATGCCAACAGATCCGGGGCGAGCGCGGCGATGAATCCATAGCGATGGATGCACTGCATTCATCGGTTACACGCTCGAGGCAACTACGGATTTCTGATGATTGGTTACTTGCAGACATAACCTTACGAAATCTCAATGCCTGTGTATTCATGTGAAGTGGCTGCTTCTCATGCACAAGGGCTAAAAGAACTAGCTTTGAGTGCAGGAATACGTATTTTGGCGGTGGCAGCGGCAGATCGAGTTAGTTTACAATCTAGAAGGGTATGGTTGTAGGACGTGCGCGAGTGATTTGAAATTTCGGTTGGATGCATCCCTTTTTTGTATGGATCCGAGAGGTGGTTATGGACACGACAAACACACCGATGACAGACTCACGCTCGAATAATTCGACGCCCACGCAGCGCAGGTGGTTTGGTCATCTGCGCAACGAGCGCGGGTCGAATCTGATCGAGATGGTGTTTGTCATCACCCTCATGCTTTCATTTGTTGTTGGTGCAGTTGATCTGGGGCTGGCGTACCAGCATTACGGCGTCGTGTTAAATGCCTCGCGAGAGGGCGCCCGACTTTACGGCCGGTTGCCCTGCACCGGCGGCAACCGCACTGCGTTGCGCAACGCCATTATCAAGGCAGCGGTCAACGAGCCAGGCTCAATCGGAGAAGGAGTCATAGGCGGCGGCAGCAGCATAGCTGTCAACATCCTTCCGCGTGATGTGGTGATTTCGCCAGATCCGGCGACTGGCTGCCCGGCTCCAGGCACACCGGTCACGGTGCGCGTCAGTGTACTCTATCGATCGCAGTTCGGCGAGCTGCTCGGTCTGGGTGACATCCCGATCAGCGCCTCAGCCACCATGATGCACTACGGTGCGGATACATCTCAGGGTGGATCATGAACATGCAAAACCATCTGCGCCACGAGCATGGGCAGGCATTGCTTCAGTTTGCGCTGATGTTCATGGTTTTGCTTGCGTTTGTGGCGATTGCCATCGAAGCTGGAAACGTGTATGCTGTACGCCGTCAATTGCAAAATGCAGCGGATGCGGGCGCGCTGGCGGCGGCGCGCGAATTATGTCTCGGTCGCGGCGCCCAGAGTGCAACCAACAAAGCCAACGATTTCATGCGTCGCAACGGTCTCAACAACGAGGATCTGGCGCTCAGCACGGTCTCCGTTCAAGGCAACCGTGTTTCGGTGACTGCGCGCACGAACGCCGCGGTCATGTTGGGGCGAGTATTTGGTTGGGGCGGCGAGCATGGCACGGTCGAAGTCGGCGCAACCGCCCGGGCTGCGTGTGGCGCAGCCGATTCCGCCTGTGGCTTGTGGCCGTTGGCGCTCGACGCTCGTCTTTTCAGGGATGCACAATGTGGTCAATCGGTGGTCATCTGGGATGCTGATAATGACCAGGTGGGTGCATCCTGTGAAATCAATGGGGTGGAACGTCCTGTCTGCGATTGCTATATCTGTGATCTGGATGGCGATGGCTCTGACGATTTCACGGTGGTGACATCGGTTTCGCGCGGGTGGATGGATTTCCCAGACCCGCCGCCCAGTGAACAGGTTTACACCGACCCGTGCAAGGCGAACGGTTGTGGAGCGTCGGAACTGGCATGTCGTCTACGCAGCGATTACGGCGGACGCGTCAAGTTGCCAGCGTGCATTCCAGGTCTGCGCGGCATCAAAGCTGGCGTAAAAGATGATGTCAATGCACGCGCCGGTCAAACAGTGGCTGTGCCGCTTTTCACTGCGATCAACTGCGCATCGGGCAGCAACTGCACTGGAAAAGAGGCGGAAACCTACTATGTCACCGATTTTGGCTGCGTCAAAGTGACAGGCTGGATTCAGACCTTCCGGCTCAATCCAAAGCCCGGCATGCCGCGTTCGGTCAAAGCAATTACGAGCAAAGCTGTGTTGGCGACGAAGGATTGCGAAGTTGGCAGTTGTGTGACATTCTGTGGCTCCACCACCGGTGAAGAGGCGCAACAAGGACAAATGACAGCAGTGAGTCTGATTCGGTGACGATTGCGTTGATTGCGCCAGGAGTCCTGGCAGTCATCATAGGATGGGTCATCGGCGGCCTGGTCAATTGGGCCGCCGATGTCTTGCCTGGCTTGCAGCCAGGTGAGCGTCCTGACTTTGGCGCAGCGTGGCGAGCGCGTGCGCACTATTGGGTGCTAACCTGGTGGCGACGGCGTCAGGGCGTCTGCCCGCACTGCGAACAAAAGTTGAAACGCCGCTATCTAGCTGTAAACCTGATCGCAATCGTCTTGACTGTGGCAATGGCGCTCCACTGGGGATGGGCGCTGGAAACAATCGTCGGCTGGCTCTATGTATTCTTCTTTCTCACCGTCACAGTGATCGATTTTGAACATCATCGCGTGTTAAACATAATGATAGCGCCTGCTGCGCTGGTGGTTGCTCTGATCAGCCTGCTGCCGATCCCGCCTGAACCGTTGAGTATGGTGTTGGGAGGTCTGGTTGGTTTTGGGCTGTTCTTATTGCTTGCACTCATTGGGCGTGGTGCGCTCGGCATGGGTGACGTAAAGTTAGCCGGCGTGATCGGCATGATGTTGGGTTTTCCTAACGTTATAACCGCTTTGATGGTTGGCGCTATCCTGGGAGGGGTTGGCGCTGCGGTGATGTTAATCACGCGTAAAGCTACGCGCAAAACTGCGATTGCCTATGCACCTTATCTGGCGTTCGGCGCCCTGTTGACGATTTGGTGGAAGTTGAGAATCTTTTAGCAGTCTTGCGGGATACGGGGGGTAGAACATTATGGTGCGCGTCGAAAATTGCAGCCGAGAGACCGTAATCATCAGTCAAGGAAAAATGGCGAACAATCCCTGGACGCGCCTGCGTGGTTTGATCGGCGTGCGCAACCTGCCAGAGGGAGACGGCATCGTAATCGAACCATGTCGCGGCGTCCATTGCATGTTCATGTCGATCCCGATCGATGTTATCTATGTTGATAAGCAGCATCGCGTCATTGCGCTGGATCGTGCAATGCAACCGTGGGCTGTAGGAAAGATCTATGGCGCCAGCCGCTATGTCGTTGAGGCGCCGGCAGGCACAATCGAGCGCACACGCACAGAGGTCGGCGACCAACTCAAGCTGACTCAACCATCTATCGGATAGCTTCTTTTTTTACGATTTGTTTCCTGGCGCAGTTAGCCTTACACTGTAGCCATGAATAGGCCTGCCCAGCTTCAACCTGAAGAACCCAACATCGTGCGATCGATGCAGCCGATCCTCGGCATTATTGACGCCGACATCATGTGCGGCAAAGATGAGACCGCGCGCGAGCAGATGCTGTACAATCTGCGGCAATATCGTGGCAATGGCGTTAAGCCGTTGTGGACAAACTGGCTGCGCCAACGCGCCGATCTGCGCTTCACCTGCCTGATCCACGATGTCGCTGACTTCAATAAGTTCATGCTCGACGTAGTGCGCAGCGTCGATGGCGTACGCGAAACAAATACTGTGCTGAGCTTTGGCGGTCGCGCCGACATCGATACTTTGCTCGAGCTCGAAATGGAGATCAGCACAAACAACATGATAGCGGTCAACGTCATGATCGACGTACAGCCAGGCATGGATCGCCGCTGCTTCCAGAGTCTACTTGACTTGCCGCGCCATCCCGAAGTGAAACGCGTCTGGCTGCTCAACTGCTATCACAGCCAGGATTCCGATCTGATGCTTCTGTTGCTCGGTAAAAAGCCCAGCTCGATCACAGGCTATGTGATGAGTTGGGTGCGCACAGCACCGGGGGTTATCGACACCGAGATGCAGACCGTGATGGACTGGCGTTGGCTCGCCAGCCCGCAGGATCTGGTCGACCTGGCTGAGCTTTTCTTCACGCGGATGACTCTCGACGGCGGATAATTGATTTATATCGTCGCCAGCCGCTCGGCGACGAAGCGATGGCTGAGCGCACGAAATCGCCCCCAATCCGCCCATTGCTGCGAACGAAGATAAACGGCGTCCAGCGTCTCGGCGACCGCAAGCAGTTCAGGCGCCGGGCGCCACAACCAGCCACCGATCGACTCGTCGGGGTCTTGCGGCGTCAGCGTGGCGCCTGGCGGCATCCGCACCAAAAAATGATAGGTGGCAAAAGGCGTTGCACCGAGCACTGCATGACGCAGATCGTAAACCAACACGCCGAGCAGACGTTCGACCTGCACGTCATTTTCTCCTGCCCCGATAGTCAGCCCGGTTTCTTCAAAAATCTCACGAGCAAGCGTGTCGAGCACCGTCTCGCCGATATGGACGCCGCCGGTTGGCAGTCGATAGGCGCCCTCTGGATAGAAGGTTTTGATGTGTAGCAGGACGCCTTCCGCCGGGTCGCCGCGGTGCATGACATAGCAGATTTCGGCGCGGCGGCGAGCGCTGGTGAGCATCTGGTGTTCTCCAGTGAGAAAAGGTGAGTCGACAGACAGAGCAGTCGATCTCAACAGAGCGTCCCCCCACCATTCGCGCAGCTTCGCCATCTCCTCTATTTCGACAGCGTTGATGTATGACATTCGGCGGTTCTCCTGGTGCAAGAATCAAGAATAAAGACAAGGGACGATGCCAGCGTCGCTTGTTTGTTGTTTGTTGATCTGGATGTGAATATCTGCTTATTTGTTCGCCAGCGCCTGCAGTTCGCTCTCCCAGATTGTCGATGCAACCTGCACGCCCAGCCGCCGGCCGCGCGCCTGGATCGTACGGAAATCTAGCTGCGACGCACAGATCAGTGCAATGACATTAGAGCCGCGACGATAGGCGTTATGCAACACCCAAAGCGCCTCCTCCGACAAATGCGGCGTGACGACGACCAGAGTGGCGCCCCAAGGCAGATCGGCTGTGTGTGCGGGCAACCATGACGCCAACGATGGCGCGTCGGGGTTGAGTTGAACGCGCGCCAACAATCGCCAGATGCTCATCAGGTGATCGCGTCCGGTGCGCGGCGCAATTGTTGCCACTAGCTCGTCGCTCAATGGATCAAGACCGTTCGAGGAGACGCCAACAGCCTGGCGCTGCTCGCTCATGTGGCCGGCGACCGACGCCGTTACAGAGATCGCCCATTCGCTGACGCCAATGACAGCGCGCTGCGGATAGGCGTTGCGGTCGAGATCGAGCACGAGAAAGAGGGGCAGCTCTTGCGACGGTTGAAGCTTCTTGACCAGCAGCTTGTCTTCGTGCGCGGTCGCCTTCCAGTGAATACGGCGCAGGCTGTCGCCGCTGGCATACTGACGCACACCCCCCATGCGCGCCGGGTCTTCGTCAAGCTGGCGGCGCGCGGCCAATGCACCGAAAGGCATTCGACTCGGTAGACCAAGCCGCTCCAACGGCACAATCATCGGATACACGATTAGCTCGCTGCTGCCATTCTCCTCCCAACGCGCCTCAACAAAGCCGAACAGGTCGCTCGTGCGCAAATTGAGCGGACCGACGGTGTAGTAGCCGCGGCGACGGCAATAGAGGCGATACTCGTGCACAATGTGCGATCTGCCGCCGATGCTCACAACCGTACGATAGTCGTCCCGATTCTTCAGATCGAGCGGCACAGCTTCCTGAAGTTGCAGCCATGGCAGAGGCAGCCAGGCGAGATTATCAATCTCAATCTGCACGGTGACTTGCTCGTTGGTGAAGGCGTATTGCGGAATGCGACGCGCAATGCGCAGGTGGGCAAGGCTGCGTCGAATCCACCAATGGCTGAAAACCCACACCCCGCCCACGACATAGACCAGATAATACGCCCAATCCATGCGCACCAACGCCGCCAATGCGAATAAGATGAGCAACGCCCAAAAGATGTTGTTCATACATTCCTGCTGAACTAATCGATCTGTCCCAAATCGAGCGGCGTATCTTTCAAAATTTGGGCGATGATGTCGTCGGCGTTGCGCCCGCGCAATGCACTCTCTGGCCGCACAATGCAGCGATGCGGAAGCGCAATCGGCGCAATCGACTGAACATCGTCAGGAAGGACAAAATCACGGTTGTCGAGCGCCGCGCGCGCCTGTGACGCCCGATAAAGCGCCAACGAGCCGCGCGGGCTGGCGCCTAATGTCAGGTCAGGGTGTGTGCGCGTTGCCTGGATCAAGGCGACAATGTAGCGGCGCACCGAGGCGTCGACGCGCACCGACCATATTTCTTCCGCCAGCCGCGTAGCGTCGGCGGCGTTCACCACTGCCCCAATCTGCTCAATAGGGTGACGACCTCCCAGCGCGACAAGCATTCTTTCTTCGTCATCGGGTTCAAGATAGCCGAGCCGGATGCGAAAGAGAAAGCGATCGAGTTGGGCTTCGGGCAACGGAAAGGTGCCTTCAAATTCGATTGGGTTCTGCGTTGCCAGCACCAGAAAAGGACGCAGCAACGGGCGCGTCTCGCCGTCGACGGTAATCTGGCGTTCGCCCATACATTCAAGCAGAGCGGCCTGGGCGCGCGGTGTAGCGCGGTTGATCTCGTCGGCGAGCAGAATGTTGGTGAAGGCAGGGCCGGGCACAAATTGAAAGCGCCTCGTCTCCTGATTGAAGATGCTGACGCCGGTGATGTCGCTGGGCAACAGGTCAGGTGTGCATTGGATACGGCGAAAATCACTGCCCAGGCTTAACGCCAATGCACGCGCCAGCATTGTCTTGCCAACGCCAGGGACATCCTCCAGCAAGACATGCCCTTCACACAGCAGAGCGATGATCAGGGTGTCGATTGTCTCACGCTTGCCGACAATCACCTTTTGAACATTGGCGCGCACAAGGTCTGCAAATCTTCGAGTTTCAGTGGTCATGGATGGTGTAAATGATCAAATGATTTAGGTGAGTGGACATAGTTGTTCTTCATGCCATCAGTATGCCGCAAAGCGGCTTGTTTGTCAGTATTGATTTGGGGAAATCGCTCGTTTACAGGCATAATCTTAGTCGATCCGAAGAAGTGAATTGCTGTTAACAATCATTTGGCGGTTTGTTAACAACTGTGTGGCACATTGGAAAGCAGATTCTTTGCGACGTGCGGTCACCTGCGTGCATGGCTTCGGCCAGGAAGCGCTGACCTGGCGAAGTGCAGCCGCTCCAATGCAAGCAGCTGCCGCAGCGTGCAGCGACGCAGCAGTCAGATGAAAGATGACGCATGAGCGACGCGCTTCTGACCGGTAAAACACCATCTGCAATGACAAAGACGCCAGACTCGATCCCCGCAGCGGGGTGGCGCAGACTTTTTGTTGGGCGACAAGGCCGCAAGCTGCGCGAGGCGTTGCTTGCGTATCTTTTCCTGACGCCGGCGTTTTTGGTGGTGGGGCTATTTGGCCTCTTTCCTCTGGTTTTTGCCGCATTCATGAGCACCCACCGCGGCCTCAATCGCATCCCCGGCACATTCGATGGATTGGGCAACTATATTCAGGCAATCGGCGATCTCACCTATTTCCTCGGCTTTTGGGGCGTCGTCATTCTGATTGTGTTGGCGCTCCGGGCAATTGCACGCAGTGCAATCAAAGCTAAAGAAAAAAACAGTCCTTTCTGGCAGTGGGCGATCCCTGGCATTGGGTTCGGTGTGATGGCGGCGGCGACATTAGGGTGGATCATTCGCCTGCTGCCCCTGTTGCTCGACATCCCCAACCAAATGCGCGGCGCCAACAACACGCCGGAGAATTTCCGCCGTCTATTGGGCGAGGCGCTGACCAGCCCACAGGCGATGGAGATGATGTGGTTGATGCTGGCCGGGTTGGGGATCGGCGCCTTGGGACTGGCGGTGCTGACGCGCAACCCGAATCTTCGTCGTCACCAGGGCAATTTTGCAGCGCCGTTCACCTTTGCGACGATCATGTTGGCGTTGGCGGGCGCCATCGGCTGGCTCACCTGGGCGGAGCTGCAAAAAAATATTGCTGATTCATTCACCAACGGCGGCGGGTTGGACATCTGGTCGCAGATGATCTTGATCAGCGCCGGTTTCCTGCTGTTATGGCTCTCGTGGCGGCTGTGGCGAAGCGCAAGCCATCGCGACTCGATGTTGAGTGTAGTGCTGCGGCTGGGCGGTGCAGCGGCGCTGATGCTCGGCGCGTGGGTGCTAATCGCCGAAGCGCCGCGTGTGATAGCCCAAGGTGACGCGCGCTGGTGGTATTCTCTGCTGGCGACCTTCTACTACTCGCTTGGCACGATCCCACCGCAGTTGATCGTGGCGTTGGTGCTGGCGGTGTTGCTCTTTCAGGAAATCCGCGGGCGTAGCTTTTTCCGTGTAATCTATTTTTTGCCCTATATAGCCCCCTTTGTCGGCACGGCCGCCGTCTTCAAGATCATTTTCTCCAGCCGCCCCACTGCGCCGATCAACAGCATTCTCGGCTTCTTTGGCATTCCGCCGCTGGCGTGGATCAACGAACCGGCAGGGATTCTGAACTTGCTGACGCCGGGAGTGCAATTGCCTGCATGGTCAGCAGGCCCCAGCCTGGCGCTGGTTGTGATCATGATCTATGGCGTGTGGACGTTCTTTGGTTTCAACACGGTGATCTTCCTGGCAGGCTTGGGCAATATCCCGCGCGAGATGTACGAAGCGGCGGCGATCGATGGCGCCGGCCGCTGGCCCCAATTCCGCCACATTACGCTGCCGCTGCTCTCACCGACAATCTACTTTCTGACGCTCTACTCGGTGATCGGCACCTTTAAAGCATTCAACCACATCTATGTCTTGCGCACCGGCGCAGCGCTCGGCACGACCGACACAGCCAGCGTCGTCATTTTCCAAACCTTTCAGCGCGATACGCGCTATGGCTACGCCTCGGCGCTGGCGATTCTGCTGCTGCTGGTCATCATTGTTTTGACTGTGGTCAATAATCGAATTGCGGAAAGGCGTGTGCACTATGGCTGATGCGATGACGGGCGCTGCCACGCGCCCGACCGCCATGCGCTCTGGACGCCCGCCGATGTTCCGTTTCGCCGGGACCTATCTGGTCTTGATTCTCGGCGCGGCGGTGGCGATTGTACCGTTTCTCTACACCGTCAGCGTCTCGTTGATGAACCTGACCGAGGCGAACGGCGGCGCCTGGCTGCCGAGCACACCGCAGTGGCGCAATTACATCCAGGCATGGAATCAGGCGAACTTTTCGCTCTATTTCTGGAACAGCGTGCGCATTGCCGCCATCACGGTGGCGGGTGAAATCGTCTTTTGCACGCTGGCGGCTTATGCCTTTGCGCGCATGGAGTTCTGGGGCAAGAACCTGCTCTTCAGCCTGCTGTTGGCGACGTTGATGCTGCCCGAAGCGATCATCTGGGTGCCGAACTTCATCACCGTCTCATGGCTGGGGCGCGTGGGGCCGATCCCATGGATCAACAACTGGCCCGCGTTGACGATTCCTTTCATGGCGAGCGCGTTCAGCATCTTTCTGCTGCGTCAGTTTTTCATGCAAGTGCCGAATGATCTATGGGATTCGGCGCAGATCGACGGCGCGGGTCACCTGCGCTACCTGCTGCGCGTGATCATTCCACTCTCGAAGGCAGCGCTCATGACATTGGTGCTCTTCAGCTTCATCGGCGCGTGGAATGCGCTGGCATGGCCGATCCTGGTGACGACAACGCCCGACTGGCGTCCGATCACCTATGGTTTTTTTGCGTTCATCGACGAAGCAGGCGCACAGTTTCACCTGCAGATGGCCGGTTCAGTCATCACGATGACGCCGGTGATCATTCTCTATTTCTTCACGCAGAAGACATTTATTGAGGGAATTGCGACGTCGGGCTTGAAGGGGTGAGTGTGGCATATTACGTGGTGCGTGGTGCGTGATTGTGTACACATGCATAAAGCGCACAGAAACGCGGAACACGCACCACGAAACACGCACCAAAGCTGACAACAGTGGGCGTTTGACGCGCTCTGTTGAGATAAAATGTAGCTCACGATTCATCTTTTTACAAAGGAGACAATCACAATGCGAAAGTACATGTGGCTGACGACACTTTTGCTGATCGGCGTTCTGGCGCTGTCGGCATGTGCGGCGCCGGCAGCGCCTTCTGCGCCAGCAGCGGCGCCGGTGTCTGAAGCGCCAGCGGCAGCCGAAGCGCCGGCAGCGGAGGGCGCCTATGCCGGCGTCGACCCAAGCGGACAGACTGTTGTATGGTGGCACCAGCATTCCGGCTCGCGCGAGGAGCGGCTGAAGACATTGATCGAGGAGTTCAACACGACGAACGAGTTCGGCATCACCATCGATGCGCAGAATCAGGGCGGCTACGACCAGATTCGCGATAAGGTCAACTCCAGCATTGCAGCCGGTGAGTTGCCTGCGGCGCTGCTTGTCGGCTATCAGAACGATCAGTCTTTCTATCAGCTCAACGATACGTTGGTCGATCTGAATCTGCTGATGAACGATCCGACCTGGGGTTTGAGCGCTGAGGAGATTGCCGACTTCTACCCGGCGTTCCTGGAGCAGAGCGTCAACCCGCTCTTCAACAACCAGCGTCTCGGCTTCCCGCCAAACCGCTCGATGGAAGTGTTGTATTACAACCAGACCTGGCTTGAAGAGCTTGGTTTCTCGGGCCCGCCAACCACGCCTGAAGAGTTCAAAGAGATGGCGTGTGCGGCAGCGGCGGCAAACGGCGACGGCACAGGCGGTTATATCCTGCGCGACGACGCTTCCGCGGTGGCTTCCTGGACATTTGCATTCGGCGGCGATGTGTTGACCGAAGATGGCACAGGCTATGTATACAACAGCCCGGCCACCGTCGAAGCGATGGCCTTCCTCAAAGGCATGTACGACGAGGGCTGCGCCTACTTCTTCACCGAGGGCTTCCCGAATCCACAGTTTGCGGCGCGTAAAGCCATCTTCACGCAAGGTTCCACCTCCGGCATCCCCTTCTACGCCGGTGATGTTGCCAAAGTCGCCGAAGAGCAAGGCAGAGAGCCGGATGTGTGGGGCGTCGCAGCAATTCCGCATACGACCCCTGACCCGGTTCAGAATATCTACGGCGGCGACGTGATGATCACAAAGACGACGCCGGAGCAGGAGCTGGCCGCGTGGATTTTTGTCAAGTGGTTCACCTCGCCCGAGATTCAGGCGCGTTGGGCGGAAATGAGCGGCTACTTCCCAACTCGCGCCAGCGCCAGCGAGTTCTTCTCGGAGGCGCTGTTGCAGAATACGCCGTGGCAGCAGGGTGTGGCGTTGCTGCCCTACAGCGCGTATGAACCGCAATTGATCTCCTACACCGCCGTGCGCGACGCCGCCACCAAAGCGTTCAACGAGATCATGCAGGGCGCCGACATCCAGACGACGCTCGACAATCTGACAACCTTCGCCAACGAGCAAGAAGCGATGATGATGGCGGAAGCGAAGTAGAAAAGATGGAACGCGGATGACGCGGATTGAGCGGATGGGTGCGGATCAAATGTCGTCGCCGTTCGTGAAATCCGCGTCATCCGTGGTTTGGCGGTGTTTGATGGAATACAGATGACGCGGATTGGGTGGATGTGCGCTGATTCTGATCCGCGTACATCCACCCAATCCGCAAAATCAGCGTTCTATTTTGCCTTCCTCCTACCCGAACTTCATCACTTTAAACGCCTCGAAGTAGCGCAGCGAGCCATCCTCCTGTTGTTCGCCCCACATCTCCAACCAGCGCTGTTTGGCGCCTTCGGGGTCGCTGAACTGCGACTTGTGACAGAGGATCGCCTCGATCTTGGTCGGCAGCTCAGCCGTGATGTCGACCTTGAGCGACGGCGCGTCGTGGCCGTGCACATAGAGATATTTGATCTTGTGCGGCAGATACCCTTCATCCGCCATGTCGGGATAAAACATCGGATTGTCCGCAGCCGGGAAGATTGCCTCGATCGCAACCAGACCCGCGTTGCGGTGATCGGGATGGTTGATGTAACCGTCGCCGACAAAGTAGCGATCTGGGTTGGTGCAGATGATCAATTCGGGACGAATACGACGAATCTCGCGCGTCACACGCTTGCGAATCTCCCGATCCGGGCGCAGAAAGCCATCTTCCTCACCCATAAAGAGCACCTGCTTGACGCCGCAGAGCGCCGCCGCCTTGCGCTGCTCGATCTGGCGCATGGCAATGAGTTGGTTGCGCGTGATCTCCGGGTTGTGGTTGCCCTTGTCGCCGTTGGTGAGCACCATATAGGTGACTTCAATGCCTTGTTTCGCCATCTGGATGCATGTTCCGGCGCAGATGAAATCGGCGTCGTCGGGGTGAGCGACGATCACAAGCGCACGCGTGACATCTGACCAGTCTGGGACGTTGTTTGAAGAGTTGTTCATCTCTGTTTGTCTCTCTCAATAAAAAAGAACCTCTGCGCGCAGAGGTTCTTTGGGCATACTGTTATGTAAAAATAGCTGAGATAGATTACTTACCCATTGCCGAATAGCCGGGGCCTTCGGTGAAAAAGAGGGCGTTCAGCTCGGTCGCGTATTGATATTCCTCTGGCAGGTCTTCCTCTGGCAGGATTGCTTCGACCGGGCACTCGGGCACACATGCGCCACAGTCAATGCAGGTGTCGGGGTCGATGTAATACCAGGGCCATTCATCTTCCGGTTGTCCGGGGACGATGCATTCTACAGGGCAAACTTCTGCACAGGCGCCATCGCGAATGCACAAGTCAAAGATCACATGCGTCATGAGAAAGACCTCCTGAATCCTTAAATTCTATGAGTGTTTGGACTTCTTTCAAATTGTGTCGGTAGAACGGATGAAAAGTGACAGAATATACAGACGAGCTTGCTTTTCACCACTTTGTGCCGTAGCGCACAAACCTATTGAGAATTGTAACGACGTTTCAGGCAAATGTCAACTGATAGCAAACTTTTCTTTCATCCCAATTTCTGAACGCTATTAACGTTGCCAAATACAACACCGCCGGGCTTGATCAGCTCTCCGCCACTGCGGTTAGCCCGGCGGGGTCAAGAATAGTGATGCGTTTGCGCCCAATCTCGATGTAGCCATCAGATTTCAGATCGTTGAGCACCTGCGTGGCAGTCTCGCGGTATGTGCCGACGCTTTCAGCCAGGTCTTGATGGGTGAAGCCGGTGATCTCGTTGCTGCCCTGTTCTTCCGCCAAACGCAGCAGCAGGCTAGCCAGCCGCGCCGGGATGCCTTTAAACGCCATATTTTCGAGCCGTTCTTCGGCGTCGCGCAGGCGTCTCCCGGTGATCTCCAGAATGCGCAGCGCCACCTGCGGCTTGCTCAAGATTAAGCGTTCGAGATCGTTGCGACTCATCACGCAGATCAGACAATCCTCTACAGCTTCGGCAAAGGTGTTGTGCATCTTGGCGCCTAACAAGGCCATTTCGCCGAAGAGCGTGTGCGGCCCAAGCGTTGTGATGACAAGTTTTTTACCTTCGGGGCTGATGCGATACAACTGAACGCGCCCCTCCTTCAAGATAAATAGCACTTCTCCAGGCTCTTCAGGGCGATAGAAGACGCGACCCTTTGGCATTGTGCTCATGGTCGTGATGCGGTTCAGGTCCTCCATCTCGCGTGCAGATAGATCCTGGAATACGGTCAGCTCGGAAAGATAGCGCATCTTTTCAGCCGGTTGCGCAACGATTGAAGGCTTCTCGTCCATAACTTTTTCCTTTTACCTGTCTGTTGATTGGCGCGCCTCTTAGCCAATTATGAGATGGTTACAACCAAAACGCAAGTCAGCGTAACCTTTTATCTCTGGTTGCGTCTTCACCAGTGCAAGATCGTCATTATAGCCAAGTCAACCCTGACAGGAGAGTAAATATGCAAGAGGAAGACGGATACTCAGTCGTTTTCTATGTCATGTTAATCATCGGCGTCATCGGCGTCATCGGCTTTTTTGCCGTTGCAGCAGGCGCCGCCGGAGGCATGTAAACAACGTCGTCATCTGCGCCGGGCGCCGTCGGAAAAAGCGATAGCGCCCCGCTGGATGTCGGCGAGCAATACATTGCCTGGGGATATCGCCCAAGAACATACAAACCAAACACGTCGGTGAGTATGCATTTAACCTCGGCGCCGCTGCCGACGCCCTAAAGCGGCGGCGTATAGGCTCGCCTCCGATTTCCCACACACAATCGCATCAAAATATAGAGAACAGGTCGGCAGCGACTCCGTCAACCTGATTGTGTTCCCTTGCGTGTTTGAGGGTTCGGCAACAACGCCAAAGCATAGCCCAAAACAGAGGAGCATACACAGGTGAACAAGATAATCCAAAATTACTAGATTAATCAATCCACAATATTGATTATCAGGTCATTTTATGATATTATATTTCACAATATGAAACAACGATTAGTATCGTAAATGCTGTCGTGAAGTTTGAGGCGCCAGATGTTTCCTGTAAAAGAGATTGATCTTCATGCAACCGAAATCTATCCAGGCACACAGTCGGTGGCGCGGGCGATTGCGTTGCTCAAGGCGTTCAGCGACGCACAGCCGGAATGGTCGCTGAATGAACTGGCGCAAGCCACAGGGCTGAACAAGACCACCGCCTTTCGGCTGCTTTCTGCGCTGGAAGCGGAACGACTGGTGATGCGCAACCCTCTCTCTGGCGGTTACAGACTTGGCGTCGAATTGATTGCAATCGGTGGAACGGCGATGCGATCCAACCCGCTGCGCGCTATGAGCCGCCCTTCGCTCGTGACGCTGGCGGAACAATCTGGCGAAGCGGCGACGTTGGAGATGCTCGTCGAAAACTATGTACTTGTGCTCGACGAAATCGCCAGCAGCAACCCAATGGGAATGACCCAAGATGTCGGCAACCGCCTGCCTCTGCACGCCACCGCTACAGGGAAGGTGTTGCTGGCGTCACGCCCCGACGCCGAGATCGACCGGTTGTTGTCCGATCCGCTCGAACCGCTGACCGAACAGACGATCATCGATCGCGCGCGGTTGAAAGCCGAGCTGGCGCGCGTTCGGCAGGAAGGAATTGCAATTGCCGTCGGTGAACTGGAGCCGTGGTTCACGGCGGTTGCCGCCCCGATCATGGATCGCGAGCGGCAGGTGATCGCCGCCATCAGCGTCGGCGGGCCAAGCCTGCGTCTCACGGCCGATCGGTTGCCGACCATTGCAGCAATGGTGCAGATGTCGGCGCGCCAGATTTCCCGGCAACTTGGCTATTGGCCTGGATAAAATAGTGTTACGGATTCATTTTTTTGAGGAAATCAGGAGGTACGTATGTTGACAATCAACAGCACGCGAACGATCACCCGGCTGGATGTGCCCGGCCCCAAGGCGCGCGCCATCCTCGAACGCGACCGTGCAGTCGTCTCACACGCCTATGGACGCGTCGCCGATTTCGTGATGTCACACGGTCTTGGCTCACAGGTCTATGATGTCGATGGCAACCGCTTCATCGACTTTATGTCAGGCATCGCCGTCAACGCAACCGGACACAGCCATCCACACGTGGTGCGCGCCATCCAACAGCAGGCTGAAAAGTTTCTACACGTATCCTCAGATTACTATCATGAGAGTTGGGTGCGCCTGAGCGAGCGCCTGGACGAAATTGCGCCGTTTGCCGAACCGGCGAGTGTGTTTTTGGGCAACTCCGGCACCGAAGCTGTAGAAGGCGCGATCAAGTTAGCGCGCTATCACACCGGGCGTCCCTATTTTGTCGGCTTCATGGGTGGCTTTCATGGGCGTACGCTCGGTTCGCTTGGCTTCACTGCCAGCAAGACTACACAACGGCGCGGCTTTCTGCCCATGCGCGAGGTGACGCACATTCCCTATCCCTACGAATATCGCCCGGTGCTGGCGATGCAACCCGGGGAAGCGGACTACGGCGAAACAGTGGTCAACTACCTGGAAAAGGTCGTCTTCAAGAGCCTGCTGGCGCCGGACGATGTCGCCGCCGTGTTGGTGGAGCCGATCCAGGGCGAAGGCGGTTACATTGTGCCGCCGGCCTCGTTTTTCCCGCGCCTGCGCGACTTATGCGATCGCCACGGCATCTTGTTGATCGTCGATGAGGTGCAGACCGGCATGGGGCGCACCGGCAAGTGGTGGGCGATCGAACATTGGGGCGTGGAGCCGGACATCGTCTGCACAGCAAAGGGGATTGCATCGGGTGTGCCGCTTGGCGGTTTTATTGCACGCAAGCGCCTTGCCACCTGGCCCGTCGGCGCGCACGGCAACACCTATGGCGGCAACCCGCTGGCAATGGTGGCTGCACTGGCGACGATGGATGTCTTGGAGAACGGCGGCATTCAAAACGCAGCGGATCAGGGCGACTACATCCTGACGCGCCTTACCGAAATGGCGGCGCATCACCCAAGCATCGGCGACGTGCGCGGCAAAGGGTTGATGATCGGCGTCGAGTTTGTGCAGGACAAAGTGACTCGGACGCCCGACGCCCGCCTGCGCAATCGCATCATCGAGATTGCCTTTGAGCATGGACTGCTGATCATGGGTTGTGGCGCCAATTCAATGCGCATTATTCCGCCACTGATCATCACTCGCGCCGAGGTTGACGAGGGGCTGCAAATCTTCGAGCACGCCGTGACGATGGCGGAGCGGGAATTGTTGTAATGAATTAGGCGATTGGAGACTGGTGGGGGATCTCGAACATCTTCCAATCTCCAGTCTCCAATCTGCTAGCCGCTCACTCCCTCAATCAGCGCACCCTGCAACGTGAACGAACAATCCACCTCCACCTGCAACTGGGTGCGCACTTCGGCTGGCGCGTGGGTGAGCAGGGTGCGCAGCATGGCGACGGCGGCTGGGGGCGTCGCCATGCGCTGCGTCCATTCCTCGAATTGCAGGCGCAATGTCCACGTGTAACGCACCTCTGCCCGAAAGCCGGCTTCCGTCAACATCGCCAACCATTGCGCTGTGGTGTGGTCGCGCACGTGCGACGGGTCGCGCAGCAGTTCGAGTGCCTGTAGATGTGTGTCCACAACTGCATCGTCCCACGACACGATGTCGGCGAGCAGCAAACGCCCACCTGGTTGCAGCACACGGTGAATCTCACGCAGCGCACGGATCGGATGGGGCCAATGATGCGCGCTGTAACGCGAGGCGACCAGATCAAAACTGCTGTCGCCAAAGGTGAGCGCTTCGATGTCGCCAATCTCGAAGTCGATGTTGTGCAAGCCGCGTTCATGCGCCAGTTGCCGCCCTTGCGCTAACATCGCCGCAGAGAGATCGACGGCGGTGACATGTGCGGCGCCGACCGCCAGCGCCAGAGCGGTGTGACCGGCGCCACTGCCGGCGTCCAGAACGCGCTCATTGCCGCGCAGATCGGCGAAACGCACCAACTGCGTCAGGTCTGCGCCGCCGGCATGGACAGCGCTGGTGCGATAGCGCTCCGCCACAGCGCCGAATTGCGCGGCAACCGCCCCTTTTACCGACGCGTTGCCCAACTCTTGCTGCTGCATCGGCTTACACCACTGCAGCAACCAGCCGAGCCGTTGCTTCGGCGTGTGTCGCAGGACGGTCGGCGTACACGGGCGTCAACCAATGCGCGTAGGCAGGCTCTTGCCCGCGCACAACGCGAAAATAGAGATCGCGCAGACGCTGTGTAATCGGGCCGATGCGCCCACTGCCGATAGGGCGATGATCGACGCTGGCGACCGCAACCACCTGCACGCCGGTTCCGCAGAAGAAGGCTTCATCGGCCACGTAGATTTCGGAGCGATCGATCTCGCGTTCGACGACGGTCACGCCTAGCTCGCGCTGCGCCAGCTCGATGATCGAGCGCCGCGTAATGCCCTCCAACACGTTGGCATAGACCGGCGGCGTGATCAGCACCCCGTTGCGCACCAGGAAGAAATTCTCGGCGCTGCCCTCCGCCACGTGTCCATTCTGGTTGAGCACGATCGCTTCGGCAAAACCGTTGAGCACCGCCTCGCTCTTGATCAGCGCACTGTTGACATAGCTGCCGACAAGCTTGCCGCGCGGGGGCAGCGCGGTGTCGTCGACGCGACGCCAACTGCTCACACAAACTTCGGCGCCTTCTTCGTTTTCGATGTAACGACCAAACGGCGTGCTGAAGATCGTCACCTGGTCGCGCAGGTTGTGCAAACGCACGCCGATCACCGGGTCAGCTTTGTAGCCGATGGGCCGGATGTAACAATCCTCACGATACCCTTCGCGGCGCAGCAACTCGAGCGTGATCTCCACCAAATCCTCTGCGCTGAGGTCGAGCGACGCCATCAAGATTTTGCCGCTGTCGAGAAAGCGGCGGTAGTGATCGAGGATGCGAAAGACGTACAACTGCTCCTGTTCGGCGTTCCAATAGCCGCGCAGCCCGCCAAACCAGCCAGTTCCATAGTTGAAGGCGTGCGTCATCACGCTGACTTTGGCTGCTTCGATCGGGCGAATTCGACCTTCAAAATACGCGTACTGTGTCATCAGAATTTATCCTTCCTTATAGTTCATCAAACAGAATGGCCTAAGACGTCCTCTTCAATTGCTCTCGGCGGGTGCAAAGAAAACCAGGATGCTCAGCGCCGCTTCGATGCTGTGAAATCGATGCTCGACGCCCGCCGGCACAAAAACGACCGAACCGGCGGACACTGGATAATCCTGGTCGGCGATGCGAATCCGGCCCTGTCCATTGAAGATTACATAGACCTCATCTTCGGCATGCGGCGACTGTGGATCGGCCGCACCGGCCGCCAGTTCATACAGCCCGGCGCTCATGACCGGCACGCGTAAAAACTCGCAGTACAGGCGGCCATCCCGCTGGCGCATGGCGGATAACTCGGCGACGGTGGTGACAAAGGTTTCAGATAGGTTCATGCATCCTCTCTTTCATCTCTCTATACTGTTTAGATGCTACAGCGGCTCTTGAAACGACTATAGCATCCGATCGAGCGCATCGTCTCCGCTGTTCCCACCTGATCAGACCAGCGGCATCCATTCGCCCGACATTTCCGGCGCCGGCGGCTCGACGGCAAGCTGTCGGCGAATAACCTCACTCACCAACCGGACGCCCTGCCGGATATTGTCGGGCGTCAGCGCGCCAAAACAGAGGCGCAGGTGAAAGTCGCCGTTGCCGTCCGCTAAAAAGACATTGCCCGGCGCGACTGCCCATCCCTGTTGCAGAACGAGATTTGGTGCATCACCCATGCCTGGGTGGCGCGGAAGCGTCAGCCAACAGCAGAAACCGCCCGCCGGTTGCGTCCACGTCACACCCGCCGGCATGAAACTCTCCAGCGCGCGCAGCATGGCGTTGCGTCGCTCGCGATAGGTCGGGATGGTCTGGCGCAGATGGCGACGAAACTCTCCCCGATGCAAAAAGGCTGCAAGTGTACGCTGCAAAAGCGGCGGGCTGCCCAGATCGGCGGCGATACGCGCTGCAATTAGCCGCTCTCGAAAGGGCGGCGGCGCCATCACCATCCCCAGCCGCAGCCCGGGCATCAACGTCTTGGAGAAGCTGGTGATGTAGAAGACGCGCTCTGTACGGTCAAGCGCCTTGATCGGTGGCAATGGCGCAGCGTCATACGCCATCAGGCTATAGATGTCATCTTCGACAATATAGAAATTGCAGCGTTGCGCCAGCTCCAGCAGGCGTTGACGCCGCTCCGTTGTCATCTGATAACCCGTCGGATTTTGGAAGCCAGGCACAGTGTAGAAAAAACGGGGACGATGCGCCGTCGCCAGCCGTTCAACTTCTTCAAGAATAGGCCCCTCTTCATCCATTGGTGCGGCGATTGGCTGCAACCCCTGGGTGCGCAGCAAATGTAAAAAGCCAACGTAGGTCGGCTGCTCTACAAGCACGCAGTCACCGGGCTGGGCGGTAAGCTGGGCCACCAATGCCAAACCTTGCGTCACGCCGCTTACAACCAAAATTTCGTCGGGGCCGGCGACAACACTGCGCTCTGCCAGGTAGGCGACAAACTCGCTGCGCAACAACGCGTCACCTTGCGCGGCGCCATAGCTAACAACGATCTTGGTCTGTGAACGCTGTGCTTCGAGACACTCCCAGAACTTTGTCTCAGGAAAGAGGCTGGGATCGGGTGAGGCGCTGGCAAACGAGCGAATTCCTTGCGCCTGTCCCATCTGCAGAATATCGCCGATCACGAGCGCAGGCGTCGGTGAGCGGCTGGCTGCCCGCCAATGCAACTGCATGGGCGCCTGCTCGCTGACAAAGGTGCCGCGCCCCACGGTGGATTCGATCCAGCCGCCGCTTTGCAGATCAGCATAGGCGTTCTGTACTGTGAGCCGGGTGACGCTCAGTTCCTGCGCAAGCTGGCGCACCGTAGGCAACTGCGCTCCGGGTGGCAACTGACCGCTTGCAATTGCGGAGCGAAGTTGATCGGCAATCTGGCGATAAATCGGCGTGTCGCCGGTGCGGTCAACGGTGAACAACGGTGACATGAAACTTGTCCAAGAGAGCATCGATTCAGATTATACTATTGTATCAGGACAATCATCATTGTAAATAGACAATACATCGAAATTGTCCGAGACAATGCTCTTTTATTTAGTTACAATCACTCTCAAAGTTCCATGTTTCTTCGATCAACGCGCCGCGAGCGCCTCCAGCCAGGCAACCGCCCCAGCCATGCTTTGCGCCCAACCGGGATGGAGAGTGTAGCGTAAACGGGCGGCAAGCCCCATGCCAAGCAACAGCTCGCGATCGCGCACGAATCGTTGCAACGCCGCAGCCAACGCGTAGACATCGCCGGGCGGAACCAGCACGCCGGTCTGCCCATCGAGCACGACCTCGCGGGCAGCGCCAGCGGTGAGCGCAATCACGGGCAAGCCGAAACGCTGCGCTTCCAGATAGACAATGCCAAAGCCTTCGTAAGACGGCACGGCGAGCAGGTGATGGCTGCGATAGTGCGCCACAAGCGCGTCGTCGTCCACCCTCCCCAGAAAACGTACGCGTGCGCCCAGTTCAAGCGCGTTCACCTGTCGTTGGATGGTGTGCATGTAGCGATTCGCAAGGTCAAAATGACCGACGACCGACAATTCCCATGCACCCTCGACCCTTGCCAGCGCGTCGAGCAAATGATGCAGCCCTTTGCGCGGAATCAGATTGCCCACAAACAGGATGCGCAGTCGGTCGCCGAGCAACGCACGCGCAGCAATGGCGTCGGCGCTCATTTCCGACGACGCAGGAAGATGGTCGGCGGCGGGAAAAGCGATGTGAAACGGGCGCGGCGCAGGCTCCAGTGCACGGACAGCAGCGAGCGTCGAGTTGCTGTTCACCAGACAGGCATCGACGGAAGCCAGGTAGATGCGCTCAATATGGCGGTACAATGGCAGCATAGCGGGCGAGTGATCCTCACTGCTACGCAGATGATGAACAAGACTCACAATCGGCGCACGATGGCGGCGGAGCAGCGTGCGATTTAGCCAGAAAAGCGATGGGTGATTCAGTTCATCTTGCAGCCAGAGATCGACAGGCGCTGTGAAGAGGTCGCGCCGCCAGCCTGCACGCCAGTTGTCGGTCAGGTGTTGTGGATAGTTGCGCCACGGCGTTGCAAAGATTGCAACGCCGTGACCGGCTTTCTCCAGGGCGCGCACCAGCATACGGTCATACAGATAGCCGCCCGACAGCGTATCGATGCTGCCGTAGATGATTAGACCGACATGCATCATTGCGCCTGCTACGGCGGATCGCCAGCCAACAGCGACAGCCCGAAAGAATAGCCAAACTATTCAATCATGCGCAGAAAACGCGCATACGCGTCATCCCAACCAGCCTGGTTGCGTGGCTCGAAGACCGCCTGCTCGATCGACGCAGCGATGGCGGCGCGCCCCTCGCGCACGCCGGCGAGATGGCCGGTCGCCACTGCCTGCATCATGATCACGCCCAGTGCAGCGGCCTCCACCGGGCCGGTGACGACGGTGCGCCCGCAGGCGTCAGCGGTGAACTGGTTAAGCAGCCGGTTCTGGCTGCCGCCCCCGACCACTCGAATGGCGTCGAGCTGGCGACCGTTGGACAGCCCGGCTGACGCCAGAATCTCTTCCAATGCTTCCACCACCCAGCGATAGCGCAGCGCCAGGCTCTCCAAACAACAGCGCACGACCTCGCCCGGCGTCTGCGGTTCGGGCTGGTTGGTGCGCCGGCAAAAGGCGCGGATCGCTTCGACCATCGACGACGGCGTGTTAAAGTCAGGAGCATCCGAGTTGATGATCGAACGAAAGGCAGGCGCCTGCTGCGCTTCCGCCATCAGCGCTTCCCATGTGTAAACATGTCCTTCGCGCTCCCATTGTCGCCGCGACTCTTGCAGCAGCCATAGCCCGGAGATATTCTTGAGCAGCCGGATCGTGCCATCGACGCCGCCTTCGTTGGTGAAATTGAGATCGAGCATTTTGGCGTTGATGATCGGGTGGCGCACCTCGACGCCCATCAGACTCCAGGTGCCGCTGCTCAGGTAGACGCTGCGATCGTCCAGACCGGGGATGGCGGCGACGGCGCTGCCTGTGTCGTGTGCGGCGCTGGCGACCACAGGCGCGCCTGCGGGAATGCCGGTCTCCTCGGCGACCTGCGCCAGCAGCGGCCCGATCACCGTGCCCGGCTGCACGATCTCCGGCAATATCGCTGTGGGCAGATCGAGCCGTTCCAGCATTGTGGTCGCCCAACATCGCTCACGCGCGCTGAGCATTTGCGTCGTCGAGGCGATGGTGTATTCGGCCACCTGCTCGCCCGACAGCCAGTAATGGAACAGGTCGGGCATCAGCAACAGGCGTTGCGCCGCATCGAGCTGCGGGTCGCCTTGCACGCGCATACTGTAAAGCTGAAAAAGCGTATTTAATTCTAGAAATTGGATTCCGGTAATATCGAACACTTCCGACTTTGGAATGCGCGTGAAAAGGTGATCGACCATGCCCTGTGTACGGCTGTCGCGGTAGTGCACCGGGTTGCCGAGCAGACGCCCCGCCGCGTCGAGCAACCCATAATCGACGCCCCATGTGTCGATGCCGATGCCCGCCAGCGGTGCGCGATAGTCGGCGGCGTAGCGCATCATGCCCGTCTTCACTTCGCGCCACAGCGAAAGCACGTCCCAGTAGAGGCGTCCCAAAACGTTTGTTGGGCCATTCTCGAAGCGGTGCAGCACTTCGAGCGCAAATCGTTCTCCGTCCCACTTCCCAAGCAACACACGCCCATTCGAGGCGCCCAGATCCGCTGCCAGAAAATTCGCCGTTTCAGCCATTACACATACTCCGTCTGAATTTGAGCGGCGGCAAGCGCCTGGCGCGCTGCGTCCGGCAGCTTGTTGTCGGTGATTAAGAGATCGATCTCCTCAGGCAACAACGAAGTCGCCACATAGGTCTCGCCATATTTTGCATGGTCGAGCAACGCAATGCGACGTCCGGCGTTTTCCGCCATTGCCCGCTTCATCTGCGCCTCGCGCAGGTCCGACTCCATCATGCCTTGTTCGGCGGTGAAGCCGCGACAGCTTAGAAACGCGATGTCCACATGCAGACGCCGCAACAGATTGGGGCTGAGCGTATCCACCAGGCTGCTCGTGCGTCTGCGCAGAATGCCGCCCACTACAATTGTCGTCACGTCAGGCGCAAAACTGAGCTCGAGCGCGGCGTAGAGTCCGGTCGTGATCACGGTCAAGCTGTGCATATTGCGCAGCAGCCGCGTCATCTGAAACGCAGTTGTGCTGCCATCGATGAAGATCGTGTTGCCAGGCGCAATCAACTCGACGGCTTTGCTGGCGATGCGCCGCTTTTCCTCCAGGTTGATCTGTTGGCGGGCGGCAAAACGCAGCTCCAACTGGCCGCGCCCCGATACAACGGCGCCGCCGCGCACTCGCGTCAGATAGCCCTGCTCTTCCAGTTGCTGCAAATCTTTGCGCGTCGTCACCTCCGAAACGCCCAACTGGCGACTCAGCTCGATGACTGTGACCTCGTCCTGTTCACGCAGCGCCTGAATAATGCGTTCGCGGCGTTCTTCGCTGGAAAGATTGAAAGGTGCGAATTCCTCGTAGGGGCGACCGGGAAGTTCATCATCGTCTTCGATCATGCGTTTCTCTCCTCAATGTGTTTCTAATTGCGATGATTTGGTGCACGTGTTGCGCCTGGCGGAATGTGCAGCGTAATGCTCAGACAATAACGCACATTGGCGTTGCCATGCCCTGCCGTGATGCACACCCGCCAAAGGGAAACAGGCGCTAACCTGTGATTTGCGCCATTATACCAGCGAAGGGAAGTTTTGATCTATCCAGCGCAACAGGCGATGAATCGCGTCATCGACCAGCGCCAGCACAGCTTCCTGTTCGTCTGCTGACGAGATATCTGAGCGCCACACTTCACGCAGATACACTGCCGCCTGCTGCGGTGGAACTTCCAGCCACGCCAGCGCACACGCCACGCCAAAGGCATAGCGTTGCGGTGTCACACCGACCGTTATCGCCCGTCGCATCGCGCCGACCAGCCGGTCATCCCAGCCGAGCTTGCGCGCCGGGTCGCGCCCGACACGCGCCACAGTGTCGCGCACGAACGGGTTGGTCATGCGTTCGATCAACTCATCGCTGTAGGCGCGCATTCCCTGCGGCGTGAAGAGCGGGTCAACGCCGGCAAAACGGGCGCACAACGCTGCGCCCGATTCTTCGACCATAGCTGCGCGTACATAGTCGAGCGCATCGGGGCGCTGGCGCAGCTCATCAATGCGCCGGAAGCCGAGTTGGTGCGCCAGGTAAGCAGCCAGCGCGTGCCCAGCGTTGTGACAGTAGAGCTTGGCTTCGGCAAAAGGCGCCAGGTCCGGCTGTTCGATGAAGACCTCGATGCCGCGCCGAAAATTGCGCCAGCGCGGGTCATCTGCGGGGCGCCGAATCTGCGTGATGGCGATGCGGTTGAACGCCTCGACCAGAAAGGCGCGCGCCAGCCCAGGCGCAACCGGCTGCAAGTCGGCGGCTTCTTCGGGCGCGCCGCTCATCTTACCGATGATCGTATCGAGAAATTGCGCGCGCTGCAATGCGGTTTTGCGGAGTTCGTCGGGCAGCGCTGCCGAGACTGCTTCCGTCAGCAGTTCGGCGGCGCGGGTGTGATTTTCACCGGCGTAGATCACAGCGGGCGGCCCATCGATTTCAAGTTTGCGCAGCAACCCTTGCGCCAAAATCGCGGCGACGCTGTTGTTCCCTCCCGCCGTATAGGTCGCCACACTCGGCAGCGCGGTCGCCAGCTCGCTTGCCTGCGCCACAGCTTCGATAAGCTGCGCCTGGTCAGCCGCTTCAACCGGATTGTAAATTTCAACCGGCGTCACTGTCAGCGCACTGATGCGATCGGCGTGACCGATGTTGACGGTGAAGCTGCCCGCCTGCCGCACCGCAGCCACCATCTCCGGCGCGATTTCGGCCACCACCAACTGGTCAAAATTGCCCGATGCAAACGCCTCCGCCAGAAACAATCCAGCCTGGATTGGCCCAAAGCCAAAGCCGACAAAGGTCGCCATCAGCGCATCTCTTGACCGCCGGTGACGTTGATTGCCTGTCCGGTCATGTAGCTAGATTGGTCGGAGGCGAGGAAGACCACCACGTTCGCCACGTCGTCGTAGGTGCAGCCCCGCTTCATCGGCACCTGATCGATATAGCGCTGGCGCACTTCCGCCTCGCTGATGCCGAGCCGTTTGGCGTATTGGCTATATAGTGAATCGACCCACAGCGGCGAGTCGAGCAGGTTGCCCGGACAGACGGCGTTGACGCGCACGCCATATTCCGCCAGCTCCAGCGCAATGCTCTGCGTCAAGCCGATGCCGCCAAACTTGCTGGCGGCGTAGGCGCCGTTTTTGAAGCTGCCTTTTTTGCCAGACTTCGAGTTGATCTGCACGATGACCCCGCTGCGCTGACGTTTCATCACCGCCGCCGCATATTTGGCGGTGAGAAAATAGCCGGTTAGGTTGACATCGATCACAAGCTGCCAGTCGCGCAGACTCATCTCATCGACCGCCCCCGAACGGACGACGCCGGCGTTGGCGACAACAATGTCGAGGCGGCCAAACGCATCGACGGTGGCGTCAACCATCGTGCGCACCTGTTCCTCGTCGCACACGTTCACTGCCATCGACAGACAGCGCCGACCTGTCTCCTGGGCGACAGCAGCTGCCGTCGCTTCGGCTTGTTGCGCATTCAGATCGGCGACGACGACATCACAGCCTTCGCGTGCCAGCCGCATACAAAGCGCAGCGCCCAGCCCTTGCGCGCCGCCGGTGACCAGCGCAATTCGATCCAGTAACTGTGTCATAGCATACTCCGATTAAGCGTATTGCGTGCTGCGTCTCGTCAACTCACAAAAAGAGCGCCCATGCAACACGCAACACGCCTACAACATCTCGCGCAGCAGCTCATCCTCGGCTTCACGCGTCCACATGCCGTCAGCGTCGAGTTTGGCGGCGACCCCGGGCAGCACTTTGTCCAGCTCGGTGAGCGGCGTCAACGGCAACGGCTTGCTCAGGTTCGGATAGATGACGACCTTGCCGGCGAAACGTCCTTCCGCCACGGCGTGCAACCCATCGCCCACTCCCTCCAGCCCGGCGATGGCGGCGACCGAATGGTTGGTGGGAAGCTGCTTGCTCTCGACCAGGTCGCGCATGTGACGCAGATCCTCGATCGAGGAGCCGCTTGTGCCCGTGTAGCGCACGCCGCGCTGCGCCACCGGGTTCAAGTCGAGTTCGACAAGCGTGCCGCGCGCCAATCCGGCGAAGACGTTGATCACCGCTCCGTCCGCCGTGACTTCCGACGCCTGCTGCACCGCTGTGGTCGAAGGCGCCATGATCACCACGTCGTCATAGCCCTGGTTGTCCGATTCAGCCCATTTTCGCGCCAGGAACGCAGCTTCGTCGGCGAAATCATCGCGCGAGAGAAAGGTGATCTCCACGCCGAGCTCGGCGGCCTGATGCTCGAACATCTTACGCACCGGCGCCATGCGCGCCGCGTGCAGATTCGTCGCCACAACTTTTGCCGGTTTACCCGGCATCGACAGCGCACGCAACAGATGCATCTGCCCCATGGGTCCTGCGGCGCCCAGAATCCAGCAGCGTCCACCTGGCTTCAACTGCGTGCGCACCGGCGTGTACGCCGCAGATAGGTCGCTCGCGTCCGCACCGACCACGAGCAGATGGTCGTAGTGCATGCGCCCGATGTCCACTGCCACCGCTCGCGGCAGCGGCTGGTCGAGCACGATGTTGAAGATGGCGCCGTTCGCCAGCCGGGGGAAGACGCGTTCACATAGATCGGCGTCATGTCCGAGCACCACGATGTCGTCGTATTTGGTTGCGCCGTCGTCGCCTTCCTGTACAACGACGCCGGCGCTCGCCGCCCATGCGCGCACCTGCCCGGCAAACTCACTGTCACTCACATCGAGCACGACCTTTGCGGGTCGCCACGCGGTTGCTTTGCCCAGGCTCACGCCTTTGCCATCGCCGATCAGCCACACCACACCGCCCTCCTGCCACGTCGTGCGGTAGACGACTGTGTACGAGGCCTCGACGCACGCCCATGGCTCGCACAGCGCCACTTCGGCGTAGCCATCGTCCGGCTTGACCGGCACGAGATAGTTGCCATGGTCACCGTTGAGTACGCGCCAGTCGATAATGCTGTATTTTGAGAAGCCGCCTTGCAGCTCATAGCCGTACGCATAGGGTTTGCCGCCGATGTAGATGTCCGCCTGGACGATGTAGCGGTCACCCGGCTTGTATTGGTCGCGCAAATTCTCGCCTGCCTCGACCACCGTCAGCGCCACTTCATGGCCGAGCACAACCGGCTCTTCCTTCATGCTCCGATGAATGCGCGGATGGTTTTCACCGGCGCGAATTACTTTGATGTCGGAGAAGCAAATGCCGACCGCATCGTGGCGAACCAGCAGTTCATCTGGCCCCGGCTTTGGAACAGGCAATTCCATCGCGCCGCCATCCTTGCCAAGATTCTCCCAGCCTGCGCCGTAAAGGGGCCACAGCCGATTGGCCGCCGATGCCGGCGCTTGCGGTTTTCGGTATTGCTCCAGTTTTTCATCCGCTTTGTCGCTCATTGGTTTGTCTTTCCTCCTATGTCTACGCCGATATGGCGCAATTTTATAGTATTATGCTGTTTCGGCCACGCCACGCACTGCGAAATTCATTTCACCGGCAAACCTTCGACCACGCCATATACTGCGAAATAAATTTCGCCCGCAAATTTACTGGCGTGAGGCGAAATGAATTTCGCAGTACGACTTGTTTCAACATCTCATTCCTGGTGATTACTCCAGAAGCGTTAGCACTTCGGGAGGGCTCATCTCTGGATGAAGCTGGCTCAGCAGCTGTCGGCCAGCCTCGCCCGGCGGCGTGCGCCGCCCGATTATGCTGTAGAAAGCATTGCGATGCGCCCGCGTCGGCAGAAAATCCGCCGCCCACGCGCTCTGATAGCCCATCCCCAGCCAGCGCTCCATGACGGTGTGCCCATAGATGAAGTAAGCGCCATCCAGGAAGGCGTCGCGCACAGGCGCCAACGCCGGCGCGTCGAAGTTGTCGACGATCGGCTGACCAAAGCTGTTCATCTCGGTGCCGATGTTGAGCGGCAGGTCAAATTGTTGTGCAAGCTCGACGACTTCATACAGTTTTTGCTGCTTGGCGGCGGCGACGGCTGCGTCGGCGAAGTTCCAGTTGCGCTCGGGGATAATGTTCAGCGCCACCACGCCTTTGCTCACCAGCAGCGTCAGCAACTCGTCCATCGCCTGTTCGCCTTCGGACGAGCCGTCGAGCCAGGCCGCGCAAGGCAATGCCCGACAGAGATGCGCAAGCTCATGCAGCCGCTCAACGTGCGGGAAAGTTCCGATGTCGGGTTGCATGTAGCCAGGGCCGCCACGCTTCATCAACTTGCTGCGCACTGTATTCTGGAACCCGGCGCTGTCCGTCATCGCTTTCTCACACGCCGCAAGCGTCAGGCCGAGCCGCTCCGCCCAGAACGACGCAGCATTGTCGAAGGTGCGTTCGGCGGCGCGGATATAGGCGACGACGATGTGACGCTCGGTGGCGTTGCCGGCTGGCGTCAGCGGCAGCACGTCGACGTCGTAGTCTACGGCCACCGGATCGAGATAGGCGTTGACGCGCGCAATCAAGGCGCGGTTGCGCGCCGCCGACTGCATCCGCAATTCATCGACGATCGTCTGCGCGGCTGGGGGTGCGTCGGTTTGGGTGAAGCCAATCGCCATGTGATAGAGCACGCCCGGCTCTCCCGGCGAGTTGATCTCGCGCGTGGCGAATTCCGGCACGTAGACGCGCGTCTCGATGCCGGCGCTGCCGCGCACACCTGTCAGTTCACACGCGTCGAGAAATTCGCTCACGGCATCGAGCACGTCGAAGTCGACAATGCCCATCAGATCGATGCCTTCCTGCCGCGCCAGCCACGCCAGTCCGGTTGGGGAATAGCCGTAGGCGTTGAACGAAAAAAAGGTGTGACAGTGCATGTTGGCGATGCCGCGCCAGACCGCCGGCGCAGTCTGCTCGCGCAGCAGCGTGGTCAACGCCGAACGCCGCACAGCCGGATCAAAGTGATTGAGCGCCTGTTCCAGTTGCACATCCGCCGCAGTTTGGATCATCATAAACACTCGCTGTTGAATGGGGTTGGGTTGGCGACTTCTTATTATTGCCGCTACTGTAGCATATAAATGCAGCAATTGCAAGCACAAAACAAGATGAAAGCCTGATTTCACAACGTAAATCGAAAGTCCAGTTTACGCTTATTTTGCGAAGCGATACAAGCGACATACAATCGACACAGGGAGGCATCTATGAACGATAGATATATTCTGGCGCACGATCTGGGCACGTCGGGCAACAAAGCCACGTTGTTCGATGCACAGGGACACCTGGTCGACAGCGCGTTTGCACCCTACGACACAGCCTATCCGCGTCCAAACTGGGCGGAGCAGAATCCGCAGGCATGGTGGGAGGCAGTGTGCAGCACTTCTCAAAAGCTATTGGCGTCGAGCAATGTTTCCGCCGATAAAATTGCAGCCATCGGCTTCAGCGGCATGATGATGGGTTGTCTGCCGGTCGCTGGGGACGGCGCGCCGCTGCGGTCGTGCATCATCTGGGCGGATCAGCGCGCGCAGGAAGAGGCTGCATTCATCGCCGGACGCTGCGGCGCCGACGAGGTCTATCTGCGTTGCGGCCATCGCACCAGCCCGGCGTACTGTGCGCCCAAGATTCTGTGGGTGCGCAACCATCAACCCGACATCTACGCGCGCGCGGCGAAGTTTCTGGTGCCGAAAGATTTTATCGTCCATCGGTTGACCGGTGAGTTTGCGACCGATTACTCCGACGCGTCAGGCACGCTGCTCTTTGACCTGACCGCGCGGCGCTGGCATCAGCCGTTTCTGGATGCGCTCGGGTTGTCGGTGGATCAGCTTCCGCCGCCATATTCATCGAACACTGTCGTCGGGCATGTCACGCCGCAGGCTGCACGCGAAAGCGGTCTGGCGCCGGGCACGCCGGTCGTCATCGGCGGCGGCGACGGCTCGTGCGCGGGCGTCGGCGCAGGCGTGATTGAGCCGGGGGCCGCCTACTGCGTAATCGGTACATCCGCCTGGATCAGCGTGAGCACGCTGGCGCCTGCGCCCGACCCGCAACAACGCACGATGACCTTTCATCACGTCCACCCCGAACGCTATGCGCCGATGGGCGTGATGCAACTGGCAGGCGGCGCGCGTGAATGGGCATGGAAGGCGTTGGCGGATGGCGACCTCGACCTCGACGCCGCCGCAGCTGCGGTGGAGCCGGGCGCGGCAGGGCTGATTTTTCTGCCCTATCTGATGGGTGAACGCAGCCCATGGTGGGATCCACAGGCGCGCGGTGCGTTTGTCGGGTTGTCGATGCAGCACAGCAAGCCGCAGATGGCGCGCGCCGTGCTCGAAGGCGTGGCCTTTGGGCTGCGCCAGATTCTCGACAGCCTGCGCGAGCAGGCGCCGGGCATCGATGCGTTGCGGCTGATCGGCGGCGGCGGCAAGAGCCAGCTCTGGCCCCAGATTCTGGCTGATGTCTTCGGGACGCCGATCCAGATGCTCGAGCTGACGGGCGAAGCGACAAGCTGGGGCGCAGCCGTAGCGGCGGGCGTCGGCGTGGGTCTCTATGACTGGTCGATCGCCGCCGAGCGCAGCCAGGTCGTGCGCATCATCGAACCCATCGCCGCCAACCGTCCACGCTACGAAGCGCTGCTGGAGCGTTTCACGGAAAGCTATCTGGCGCTGAAGCCGGTGTTTGGAAGATTGAGAGAACATTTGGAAAAAGGCGACAGCATATAACACTCTGCGAAGGACAGAGGCGCTGTTCGCAGCGCCTCCCCGTTTTTTCATAGAATTTCCGTTACACCTATCGCGTTCCTGTTTACGGCGCAACACCAAGCTGTTGCAACAGACCGTAAGCGTCAAAGACCACGCGATTCTCAACGAGCTTGCCATCCTTGCAGGTGAAGATTCCCGTGGCCGTCACCGTGACCTTGCGGCCAGTAGCCGGGACGCCGAGAAATGGCCCGCTGTGCGTGCCCGTGTGTACGGCGCGCACGGCAACACGATCCCCTTCGGCGGCCATCAATTCGATGCGGCTGGTGAAGTCGGGGAAACTGGTCGTGAACATACTCACCAGCGTGCGAGCACCTTCCAGCCCTTGCAGCGGCGGCAGCGAAGGGTCTACATTCACCCACTCCGGCGCAAAAAGTTCGCCGACTGTGCTCACATCGCCTTGATCCACTGCCGCGTAGAAACGCTGCACGATTGTCTTGTTGGTTGTGGTTGTCATGGTTGAGGTTGTCATGGTTGTGCTCCGTGTTGATTGATTCGGTGAATCTTCGTCGGCTCAGCCAGCCGCCGGGGCCGGCATCAGCCCCAACTGGATGAACAGCCCGACCTGGTCATTGTTGCCCCACCGTTCGACGATGCGACCGTCCTGCACCCGGTTGAAGGTGATGCCGGACATCCACCCGGACTTTCCTGTGGGCGGAATGCCCATCAGTTCGCCCAGATGCGTGCCGCCTCCTGACCAGGCGATGACGACCAGATCATCTTCAGCGACGATGTCGTGCACCGTCACCTTGAGGTCGGGGAAAGCTCGACGCCAGATCAGGGCAAGTTCTTTCAGGCTTGCGTTTCCATGCTGCAAATGTGGCGGCGCCGTGTGATCCACCAGGTCCGCCGCGACGAACTCATCGATGACCGAGAGATCGCCGTCGGCGCTGAAGGCTTCCTCATTCACCCGGCGCACAATGGTCTTATACTGCTGATTGGACATATGGTTGTTCTCCTCGTCAACTAGAATTTTTCCACGTGATAGCGCCAGTCTACGCCGGTTGGGCAGGCGAGTGTGAGGCGCGCCGCGCCACAAAACGCGCCACCAATCGGCGCACCGACATCGTCCCCGCCGTCACGAACGTGATATAATCGGCAACCATGTCACCACACGCAGCGGATGTCACCTTTGGCGCCTGGCTACGCCAACAGCGCCGGGCAGCCGATCTTACCCAGGGCGAACTGGCGGCGCGCGTGCCGTGCGCCAAAGGCACGATCCGCCGCATCGAGTCGGACGATCTGCGTCCTTCCAAGCAACTTGCTGCACGTCTGGCCGCAGTGTTGGAGGTGCCACCGGCTTTGCAGGCAGAGTTTATCGAGTTCGCACGCCAGGGCATAACAACGGTGCAGCCTCACACATTCGTAGCCGCCAAAATTCAGACGCGTGCAGAGGCGCCCGCCACAGCCCCCAATTCACTGTCGACACAGCGTTACAGGGCGCCGGCGGCGGTTGGCGACCTGATCGGACGCGTGCATATTACGGGCGTGGCGACCGAGTTGCTGCTGCGCCCCGATGTACGGCTCGTCACGTTGATCGGACCGCCGGGTGTGGGCAAATCGCGGCTGGCGCTGCAAGTCGCCGGGGAAGTCTGGCAGCATTTTCGCAGCGGCGTCTGTTTTGTGGCGCTGGCGCCCCTGCAAGAGGCTGCCGGGGTGCTGCCCGCCATCGCCCAGGCGCTCGATCTGGTGGACAGCGGGCGCCCGCTTGCCGTTGCGCTGGCGGATCGGCTCAGCCATGAAGAGATGGTGTTGCTGCTCGACAACTGCGAGCACGTGCTTGCGGCTGCGCCTGCAATTGCTGCGCTGCTTGCTGCGGCGCCTGACCTCAAAGTGCTTTGCACGAGCCGCGTACCGCTCCGCATCACCGGCGAACACGAATTCGTCGTGCCGCCGTTGGCGCTGCCGGATATGCTGCATTTGCCTGACCTGGCCGCGCTGGAGTTGAACCCCGCCGTGGCGCTCTTTGTGGCGCGTGCGCGCGCCGTCTATCCTGCCTTCGCCGTGACCGGTGAGAACGCCCATCTGATCGCCGAACTTTGTCATCGCCTCGATGGGCTGCCGCTGGCAATCGAACTGGCTGCAAACCGCATCAAGCTATTTGCCCCGGCGGCGCTGCTAGCGCGGCTAGAGCGCCATCTCCCTTTTTTGACCGGCGGTGCGCGTGATGCGCCGGCGCGTCAACGCACGTTGGAAGCAGCGATCGGCTGGAGTTATGACCTGCTCGGCGCGTCAGAACAGCTCTGCCTGGCGCGCCTGGGGTGCTTCTGGGGCGGCTGGACGCTGGAAGCCGCCGAGGCCGTCTGCGGTGATGAGTTTTCTGTGCTCGACGCGCTGGCGGCGCTGGTGGATCACAACCTTGTCCAGTCTGAACATGGTGATCAAGGCGACGTGCGCTTTAGCATGTTCGAGACGATCCGCGAATTTGCTCTCATGCGGCTGGACGAACGGGGCAAACGTGCGGTCAGCGAGGCGCGCCATGCACGGTTCTTTCTGGCGCTGGCGTGCGATGCTGAACACAACCTGCAAGGGACGGAACAGGTCGCCTGGATGCACCGCCTGCACACCGAGCTGTACAACCTGCGCGCGGCGCTGACCTGGTCGCTCTCCCCACAGGGTGACCTTGATGTGGGGCTGGCGGCAGGCGCGGCGCTGTGGTGGTTCTGGTGGACCAGCGGGCTGGTGGGTGAAGGGCGACGCTGGCTGCAGGAACTCATTGCGCGCGCCGCCGACGCCGAACGCCATCACACCGCCGCGTTTGCCCGTGCACTGCTCGGCGAAGGCATCCTGGCTTTCTTTGCCGGTGAGGTCGAGGACGCCCTGCCGCGCTTCGAGCAGGCGCGCGCGTTGGGGGCGGCAGTCGGCGACACGCTCACCGCAGGCTATGCGACTTTCATGATCGGCACGGTGATAGTGCTCTCCGGGGACGTCGAAGGGCACGCCATCTTGGGTGAGGGACACGCCATGCTGCGCGCCGCCGGCGAAGCGGCCACCTGGCATGTCGGCGTCACCAGCCTTGCGCGCACGCTGTTGACATTTGAACGCGGCGATCTCGACGCTGCGCAGCAATACGCCGACGACGGCATGGCGATCTTCCGGCGGCTTGGTCAACCCTACGGCATCGGCCTTGCATTTAACTACCAGGGAGATGTAGCGCGCCTGCGCGGAGACTACGCCACTGCAGCGGCGCGCTATACGGCTGCCCTGCCGCTCCTGCGCCAGGCCAACGCCAAAAGTGAAATCCCTGCGGTGTTGCACAATCTCGGCCACGTCGTGCTGGCGCAAGGCGACGCTAGCCACGCGCAGGCGCTCTTTACCGAAGGTCTGGCGTTGCACCGCGCCATCGGCAATCGGATGGGTGTGGTCGAGTGCCTGATCGGGCTGGCGGCGACGTCCACGTCTCGAAACGAGCCGGCGCGTGCAGCGATGCTGCTGGGCGCGGCAGACGCGCTGCTGGAAGAACTGGCGGCGCCGCTGTTTGCAGCAGAACTGACTATTTACCAACATACGGTGGAACTGACGCGAAAAGCCATGGGCTTATCGGTGTGGGCGGGGGCGCATCACGCCGGCAAGTCCATGCCACTGGTAGATGTCCTTAGCGCCAACCTATGATTATGTGACGGGGTGGAGGATATGCAGGCAACACGCAGGTTAGCGCACTTTTTGCGCCCGTATTGGTTGTGGGCGGTGCTGGCGCCGCTCGCCATGCTGCTCGAAGTGACGATGGATTTGCTCCAGCCCTGGCTGATCGAGCGCATTATCGATCAGGGGATCGCCCAGCAGGACACGGCGCTCATCCTGCACACGGGCGGGCTGATGGTGACGGCGGCGGTGGTGGGGCTGGTGGGCGGCGTAGCGTGTACGATCTTCGCCGTGCTCGCCGCGCAGGGTTTTGGCGCCGACCTGCGCCACACGCTGTTCGACAAGGTGCAGTCCCTCTCCTTTGGCAACCTCGACCAACTGGAGACCGGCAAACTGATCACACGGCTGACCAACGACGTGACGCAGGTGCAAGACCTGGTGATGATGTTGCTGCGCATCATGGTGCGCGCGCCGCTGCTGATGGTGGGCAGCCTGGTGATGGCGGTGCTCACCAGCCCGCGGCTGGCGTTGCTCTTTCTGGTGCTGCTGCCAGCGATCCTGCTCATGCTCGTCTGGGTGATCCGCAAAACGTTGCCCCTCTTTGGCGGCGTGCAGCAGCGGCTCGACGCGCTCAACATCGTCATGCAGGAGAATCTGGCGGGCGTGCGCGTTGTCAAAGCCTTTGTGCGCGGCGACTATGAACGCCAACGCTTTGGCGCCGCCAACGACGCGCTCATGCAGCAAAACCTGCGTGCGGTGCGCACGATGGCGGTGACGATGCCGATGGTGATGTTCACGCTCAACGCCGGCGTGGTGGCGGCGCTCTGGTTCGGCGGCGTGCAGGTGCAGCAGGGCGATCTGCAGGTCGGTCAGGTGATTGCCTTCATCAACTATCTGACCCAATCGTTGATGGCGCTGACGATGGTGAGCATGCTGGTGATGCGGGTGGCGCGCGCCGAAGCGTCGGCGCTGCGCATCGAGGAGGTGCTGACCAGCACGCCACGCGTCCAGGATCGCCCGAACGCACAGCCGGTCATGTCGCTGCGTGGGCGTGTGGCGTTCGAGCAGGTGTACATGCGTTATGACGGCGCGGAGCAAACGCCTGTGCTCAAAGCCATCGACTTCACCGCCGAGCCGGGCGAGACGGTCGCCGTGCTTGGCGCCACCGGTGCGGGCAAGTCGAGCCTGATCCACCTGCTCCCGCGCTTTTACGATGTGAGCAGCGGGCGCATCACCATCGACGGTGTGGATGTGCGCGATTTCGACCAACGCAGCCTGCGCCGGCAGATCGGCGTGTCGCTGCAGGAGCCGGTGCTCTTCAGCGGATCGATTCGCGACAACATCCGCTATGGCCGTCCCGACGCCGACGATGCGGCGGTGGTGGCGGCGGCGAAGCTGGCGCAGGCGCACGATTTCATCATGGCGCTTCCCGGCGGCTACGACGCACAAGTCGGGCAGCGCGGCGTCAACCTGTCGGGCGGGCAAAAGCAGCGGCTGGCGATCGCACGCGCTCTGCTGATCGACCCGGCGATCCTGATTCTCGATGACAGCACCAGCGCCGTCGATGTGGCGACCGAGGCGCGCATCCAGGACGAGCTGGCGAGCGTGCGTCGCGGCCGCACGACCTTTGTCGTGGCGCAGCGCATCAGCTCGGTGCTCACCGCTGACAAGATTCTTGTGCTCGACGACGGCAACATCGCGGCGGTGGGCGACCATCGCACGCTCCTGGCGTCGAGCGCGCTCTATCGCGAAATCTACGCCTCGCAGTTGGAGCCGGGGTTGTTGGGGAATGGGTGAAATGAGCAACACTCTGCCACAACGGGCGCCGCGCGAGTTGCCGCCGATCATGGGGCGCGGGGGACCGCCGATGGCGCACCTGATGGGCAAGCCGGAGCCGGCGAAAGATGTGCGCGGCACGCTGCTACGGCTGTGGAGCTATCTGCGCCGCCAGCGTTTTGCGCTGATCTTCACGGTGCTGATCGTGGTCGTGAACACCGGGCTGACGGTGCTGGGGCCATATCTGCTCGGCGTCGCCATCGACGAGGCGTTGACGCCGGGCGATCTGCCGCGGCTGGCGCAGTTCGCCGCGCTGATGCTCGGCGTCTACGCGGCGAGCGCGCTGCTGACCTGGGCGCAGACCTACATCATGGCGGGCGCGGCGCAGCGCACCGTGCGCGACTTGCGCACCGATCTCTTCGACCGGCTGCAGGAGCTGCCGCTGCGCTATTTCGACAGCCGTCCGCACGGCGACCTGATGAGCCGCCTCACCAACGACGTGGAGATGATCAACACCGTGCTTTCCGAAAGCGTGACGCAGCTTATCTCCGGGCTGCTCAGCCTGGTTGCGATTGCTGCGGTGATGCTCTGGCTCAACCCGATGCTGGCGCTGGTCGTGCTGCTGACGACGCCGCTGTTGATGACGCTGCTGACGCGGCTGGTGGCGTCGCGCACGCGGGCGGCGTTTCGCCAGCAGCAGGCCACGCTCGGAGCGCTCAACGGGCTGATCGAGGAGACGATCACCGGACAGCGCGTCGTCATCGCCTACGGGCGCGAGGCGACCGTCACCGCCCAGTTCGACGCCGCCAACCAATCCTTCCGTCGTGCGGCGACGCGGGCGCAGATTTTTGCCGGCTTCATGGGGCCGCTGACCAACTTTGTCAACAACCTGGGGCTTGCCATCCTCGGCGGTGTGGGCGGCTGGATGGTGATCCAGGGCATGGCGACAGTGGGCACGATCGCCAGCTTCATCAACTACAGCCGCCAATTTGGCCGCCCACTCAACGAGATCGCCAATCTCTACAACACGATTCAGGGCGCAGTGGCTGGCGCCGAACGCGTCTTTGAGCTGATCGACGAGGCAAGCGAGCACGACGAAGCTTTGGACAGTCCGCAGACTGCGTTGACGCAAAGTCGTAAAGACGCAAAGGACAAGAGTCAAACCGAACAGTTTCTGCGCTCCTCTGCGTCCTCGCTCCTCCGCGTCGAATCGCCTCGCTCGACCGAGATTGCCGGCGAGGTGGTCTTCGAGGAGGTGAGCTTTGCCTATACGCCCGACGCGCCGGTGCTCAAGCGGGTCAGCCTGCATGCCCGCCCTGGTGAGACCGTGGCGCTCGTCGGCCCCACCGGCGCCGGCAAGACGACGATCGTGAATCTGCTGACGCGCTTCTACGACGTCGACGCCGGGCGCATCTTGCTCGACGGCGCTGACATCCGCACGCTCGACCGCTATGCCCTGCGTCGCCAGCTTGGCATCGTGCTGCAGGACACCTATCTTTTCACCGGCTCTGTGCTGGAGAACATCCGTTACGGACGGCTAGACGCCACCGATGAAGAGGTGTACGCCGCCGCACGCCTTGCCAACGCCGAACAATTCATCCAACGCCTGCCGCACGGCTACGCCACGCTGCTCTCCGAGCGGGCGAGCAACCTGAGCCAGGGGCAGCGCCAGTTGCTGGCAATCGCCCGCGCCATTCTCGCCAACCCGCGCATCCTGATCCTGGACGAGGCGACCAGCAGCGTCGACACGCGCACCGAGCAGCAGATTCAAGAGGCGATGCTGCGCCTGATGACCGGACGCACCAGCTTCGTGATCGCGCACCGCCTGAGCACGATCCGCAACGCCGATCAGATTCTGGTGATCAATCACGGCGAGATCGTGGAACGCGGGACGCACGCCACGCTGCTGGCGCAGCGCGGCTTCTATTACGATCTATACACGAGCCAGTTTCGTGGGCAAAAGGTCACCCTAACGCAGGTCATCGCCTCCGGCGTGACATAGCAGCCAAACAATCGGCTGGCACGGGCAGTGAGCAAAACAACGATGAAACGGATGAAGTAGTTACGTTTGCCCGGACATCCGGGAGCGTTTACAATGTGTTGTGCATTCTAAATGCACAATTCAACGACTGAACCTGACAGACCCGAACGCAGCGCACCTGGTGAAGTCTTCCCACAGGAGGTTATCTGATGCCACAGGCAATTGCCAGCCCTGAAGACCTGGAGCGATTTGCTCGCGAATTGAAGGAGTTCAACGCGCACCTGGCGCAGAGTATGTCGCGGCTGCAGGGACAGTTCAACCGTCTCGGCGACACCTGGCGCGACCAGGAGCAGCAGCGCTATGCGCAGGAGTTTGAGCAGACAATGCGCATGTTGCAGCAGTTCTCCCGCTCTTCGGAGCAGCAGATTCCGGTGCTGCTCAAGAAGGCACAGCACCTGCGCGCCTACTTGAATCAGCGGTAGGCGCGCCATGTCCGACGTCACCGTCCGTTCGATCGATGCGCTGGAGGAGCTCCAGGCTGGTCTGATCCGCTATGCCGACCAGACGCAGGCGACGCTGGACGCTGTGCAGCGCGAGGTGCAGCGCACGCTCGACTGGCTTGACGAACGTGTGCAGCACTGGCAGAACGAGGTGCGCCGCAGCCAGGAAATGGTGCAGCAGGCTGCGCTCGCCTATCAACGCTGCATGGCGTCGGGCGACCGCGAGCATCCCCCTGCCTGCGGGCATCTCGAAGCCGCGGTCTACGAAGCGCGGCGGCGGCTGGCGCAGGTCGAGGCTGAGGCGCGTATGGCAGCGGAGGCGCGCAAGGCGGTGCTGGCCGAGGTGGAAAGCTACCGCCGTGAGGCGGGGCGGCTGCGCGCGCTCGTCCAGGACGATACGCCCAAAGCGGTGGAGACGCTGCGGTACAAAGTTAGTGCGCTGCGCAGCTACGCGGTTGGTGGGTTTAGCACAGGCGATGTCGTGGCAGGCGCGCTGGCCTTTGGCGTTGGCTATGCCGTGGGCGCAGTGATCGGTGCTGTACTCGATTCATCTCGACAAGATGATGCTGCCGAGTCGCAGCCAGCTGGTGACAGCGAAGGGCGTGAGCCGCCACTCCAACAACTTCACCCGGATATTCACACCGTGCCGATTGACCAGATCGATCTCAGCGACTCGCCCGTACACAGCGCCGCCGATTTTCACAAAGTCAGCCGTGACGAGATGATCGAAGGGTTGACCAAGCTGCGGCTGGTGCAGCAGTGGATCGAACAGGGCGCCACCGACCAGATGCTGCGCGACTTCGATGCTCAGCATGGACTGTCCGGAGCGCAGGGCTATCACAACATCTACCAAGTCTTCTACGGCGACAACGCGATTGCGCTGGAACAGGTGGGCGACGGCTACCGGGTGATCAACGGCTACCACCGGCTGGCGGTGGCGCAAGAACTGGGGTGGACAATGATCCCGGCGCGGGTGGTGCGATGATCAGCGCCCACCGGCCGGCACAAATACGACATTCAGCCCCATAACCTGTAGTATGGACAGTAAGGTGGCAATGGTCGGGTTGCCATCGTTGGAAAGGGTGCGGTACATCGTCTGCCGGTTGAGGTGTGCGCTCTCGGCAACTGCGCCAATGCCGCCATGCGCTTCGGCTACAGCACGCAGGGCGAGCATAAGTTGTTCGATAGAGCCATCTTCTGCCGCCGCAGAGAGATAGGCAGCCGCCAGTTCCGGGTCGCGCAGTTCATTTTGCAGAAAAGCGTTGTAGCTGTCAGCGTCGACGCGTTCTTTCGTCTTCATGTGGAGATTGTCGCCTGAAAGCGAAATAGGGTCAAAAGGATCAGCAACCATGTCATCACTCTCGCATCAACTCTCCGACCTTGACGCCGCCTGGAAACTCCTCCAGCAGCGCTGGCAGGCGACCGGCGAGGTGTGGAACGACCGCGTCTACGAGGAGTTCGCCGCCCAGCACATGGAACCGCTGGCGCAGCAGACGCAAGCCGTGGCCGCCAGCCTGGAACGGCTGGCGCAGGTGGTGAGCAAGGCGCAGCGCGCCGTGAAGTAAGGGAGAGGAGAGCACCGCACATGGCAATGTCGAACCCGCACGACCGCTATTTCCGCGAGGTCTTCGCCGACCCTGCTGTCGCCCAAGACCTGCTGCGCAACTATCTGCCACCTCAGATTGTAGCAGCGCTCGATTTGCAAACGCTGGAGTTACAGCAGGATAGCTTCGTTGATGAGGAACTACGCCAGCATTTCAGCGATATGCTCTACACCGTGCAGCGCAAGGGTGGCGGGGTGGCGCTTGTCTATCTGCTGTTCGAGCACAAAAGCCACGCCGAACGGTTGACCAGTTTTCAGTTGCTGCGCTATCTGGTGCGGATTTGGGAACGGCTGCTGCGCAACGGCGAACCGTTAGCGCCGATCATCCCACTGGTCTTCTATCACGGCGTGGAAACGTGGAATGCACCGCGCAACTTCGCCGAACTGATCGATGCACCACAAGAGTTTGCAATGTATGTTCCCCGCTTCGAGTACGCGCTGCTCGATCTTTCGGCAGTGCCAGAGGATGACATCAAAGGCGAGGTCCTGCTGCGCGCCGTGTTGCTGGCGTTTCGCAGCGTGCTGCGGCCCAACGTGGGCATCCGCCTGTTCGACATCGTGCGGTTGCTGAGCAAGTTGACGCCAGAACGCAGCGCGCTACAATACATCGAGACGTTGCTACGCTATCTGGTGGCGGCGCCAAGTGATCTGACCGTCGAGCAGATCCGCAACGTGCTAGAGATTGTGGGAAAGGAGAAACAGACTATGCTTATCTCACCTGCCGCTCAACAATGGTTGGATGAAGGACGCCAGGAAGGGCGTGAAGAAGGGCGTGAACAAGGCCGTGAAGAAGGACAGGTGCAAGGCAAACGCCAGATGTTGATCGAGCTGGTCACCTATCGGTTTGGGGCGCCGGACGCAGCGCTGCTTGCCGCGCTAGAAGCGTGCAGCACCGAGCAGCTTTCGGCGGCAAGCCGCGTTGTGCTCGATGCCAGCAGCGCAGCGGAAGTGCTCGACCAGCTTACGCGCATGACGCAGTGAGTACTTCCCCGTAGCCGTTCTAGTCCGTGGCGCACAGCCTGGAATGGCTGACGCAGGTGGTGAGCAAGGCGCAGCGTGCGGTGAAGTAAGTGGTTTGTCCGAAATCGCACCAGGTCGAAATCCGTGATAGAATCACCGACAAACAAGGGGGGGATGGATTGCGTGTCGAGCGAATCATCTGGATACCAGATATTGTCGATAAGTTGGCCACAAAGCATGGTGTGATGTTGACCGAGGTCGAGGAAGTCCTTCATGGGCAGCCATTCCTCCGTCGCATGAAGCGCGGCCATCGCCCGGGCGAAGATGTCTTTTGAAGTGTTCACACCACTTGTTCTGCAGAGCGTTGCCATAAGTTGATCGCGATTATCGCCGAAATCCAATCCGTTTATTCCGACAATCCGTGTTCTAACCGAGAGACAAGCACCATGACCACCCCAACCCCACTCACCCAACAGCGCCAGTTCGTGCGCGACTTCCTGGCCGCCAGCCAGCAGCGCAGCCAACGGGAGACCGCCGCCCAGCAGCAGTACGCAGCAGGCGAGAAAGCGGCCCAGGAGCAGCACGCTGGCAGCTTACGCGCTGCACAGCAGAGCTACACTGCGACTATCAAGACGCAGGACGACACTCTGCGTGCGCAAAAGTCACAGATCAACCAGGCCGTGGACACCATTGACGCAGCCCGGCGCGATGCACGCGAGTACTTGCGCATACTCGATACGCCGCTGTCGGAACTGCCGCCTGCGTTGGAGGATTCAACTCCTCAATCGCCAACAGTCAGGGATGGCAAACCGGTGGCCGCGCTGACGGCCGGCGCCGGCCGCATCCGGCAGCTTGGCATCAACGCAGGTCAGTTGCTTGAAGCCAAAAACAGACAGCGCGCACGGCAGCAAAAGCAGGTGATCGGCGCGACGGTTGCCGTGTTGATTCTGGCGGTGGTAGGCTATTTTTTCTATCAACGCTGGAATGTCGAACAGAGCGTGGCGGCGAACCGTGCTGCTTTGAGCTCGGCACTGGCAGCCGCAAGTCGTGAGGGACGCAGTGCAGTGGTGAACCCGGTGGATGGCGCCACTTATGTCCCAGTGCCCGCTGGAGAGTTCATAATGGGCAGCCCGGAGAGCGTGGGCGACGACGACGAACACCCCCAGCACACGGTCTACCTGGACGCCTTCTGGATCATGCAGACCGAGGTCACCAACGCCCAGTATGCCAGGTGCGTGGCCGCTGGCGCGTGCAGCGCGCCGGATAACAGCTACTGGCAGGATCCGGCCTATGGGCAACATCCGGTCACCGACGTCGACTGGAACCAGGCCGCCGCCTATGCACAATGGGTGGGCGGCCGGCTGCCCACCGAAGCTGAATGGGAAAAGGCAGCAAGGGGCACGGATGGGCGCACCTATCCATGGGGCGACGAACAGCCCGATTCGTCGCTAGCCAATTGCTGTGGCTTTGTCAACGACACCACGCCGGTGGGCAGTTATCCCGCTGGCGCCAGCCCTTACGGGGCGCTGGATATGGCCGGCAACGTCTGGGAATGGACGGCCGATTGGTACGACAGCGGCTACTACAGCCAGTCACCGGCACAGAACCCCACGGGGCCGGCTGGCGGCGATTACCGCGTGCTGCGGGGAGGATCATTCTACGTTGACTCCGCCTTTGTGCGGGTCGCCGGCCGGCGCAGGTACAATCTGGACCTCCGGAGCTGGAACCTCGGGTTTCGGGTGGCGTCGTCGTCCCCCGGCTTTTGAGCCTCTGGTCTCTGGCGCCTCTGATCTCTGATCTACTCTGGAGGCTCTGGATTCTCTGGCGAGGGGGTGTGGGGGAGCGCAGCGTCCCCCACATGCAATGCCGCCGAAGGCGGCCGAAATTTTGTTGGAGGAGTAGAACACGGATTTGCGGAATGGGCGGATAGAAGGTGTCTGTGGGCGGCATCGATCCGTGGATTCCGTCAATCCGTGTTCTATCGGGTGTGAGGAGTAGAACACGGATTTGCGGAATGGGCGGATAGGACGGATGGGATCAGTGGCTTGATCCGTTGATTCGGTAATCCGTGTTCTATCGGGCGTGAGGAGTAGAACACGGATTTGCGGAATGGGCGGATAGGACGGATGGGATCTGTGGCTTGATCCGTATTTTCCGCTGATCCGTGTTCTGATCATGGCAACTACCTGCTCTGGGCAGGTGTTGTAGGGGTCGGCTGAGACGTTGTGCGGGTCGCCAACCGGAACAGGAACAATCTGGACAACCGGAACAGGAACATCGGGTTTCGGGTGGCGTCGTCGTCCCACGGCTTTCCCCCGCCGCTGCCTCCGGGCGCGGCGGCCAGAATTCTGGAGCGGTCACGGCTTCTCCAGCGCGGAACGAAAGCCGGCGCAGCCGATTCCTGCCCGCGCCGTCGGCGGTGCAACTGCCGTCGCGGCCGGGCATATATCGAAGGGGTCTGCGCCCTGTCCGTGTGCGGCGATACGCCCGGATTGGCGCAGACCCGGCAGATGTACAGCAGTTTGTGCTATAATCCGCCGCAGTCAGTGCGGCAACTATGCAATTTCAGTAGTTCACGATTTTGCCGCACGCGAAGGCGCGAAGCTGCGAAGTTGAAGATAGCTTTCTTCGCGTTCTTCGCTGCTTCGCGTGAGAATCGTGAAGTACTGAATTTAGCAGCGTAGATGATGAGGACGCTGTGAGCGGGCAGCGAGTATCCTGAAAGGGGAGTACGCATGGATTCGACTGCTGCAATCGACGCAATGACCATTCCGATCACTGTCGACTTTCTCGAAGAAGATCAAGTCTACCAGGTAAGCTGTCTGTGGCTGCCGGGTTGTCATGCCTGGGGCGAAACGTTGGATGAGGCCGTGCGCGCGATTCCGGGCAACATCCGCGCCATGATCGAGGCGCGCCGTGCAAAAGGCGCATCGATTCCGCCACAGTTCAGCCATCTCAGTGACGACCAACCTTTCAATCTGCGCTTCGTCACGCAATGAAATACCGCGAGATTGCCAGGCGTCTGCGTGAGTTGGGGTGCGAATACGTGCGCGACGGCGCAGGTTCCCATCGCATTTGGTGGAACCCGGCGACCGGTGGATTCACAACGCTCCCCGACTGGGGCGCAAAGGACATCAAGGCCGGTACCCTGCGACGTGCGCTCAGTGATCTTGGCCTGACTCGCAGCGAGTTCGGTTCGATCAAATAAAGATGCAAGCGCGTCCCTACGCTCGGATTGGGCGCAGACCCGGACCTGTCGGCGTTCTGTGATATGGTGCATAGGGACATGAGTCACTTTTCCAGCGCGCGCAGGTTGTCTTGACGTTTGCAGCGGTGTGGCGCCGTCAGAAGGGAGATGTCGGATGCGTATCTCAGAATCAATCGCCGATGTTCACTACATCACCAATCCTGCCGGCGATCGCACCGATGTGATTGTGCCGTTGTCAGCCTGGGAGGCCTTGCTCGCAGTGCTGGAGGAAATGGCCAATCATCTGGAGGATCAGGAAGATGTAGCTTTGCTGCGCGATTGGCTGCACGCCCGCACAGACGGCACAGTCGCGATGATCCCGTTGGCCGACCTGGAAGAGGAACTGCGGCGCGATGGACTCCTATCGAGTTGAGGTAACAGCCGAAGCGCGTAAAGAGCTGCGCCGTGCGCCCGGTCATCTGCGCGCACGAATCCTACACGAAGACCTGCGCAACCTGACCCGGCGTCGAAGTCTGTAGTTGTACACTGAATGTGGCTGGTTCAGAACACTTGCCAATCCGCAATGAAGGAGTCAACCCCATGCCCAACTTTCGCCAACAAGCTGAAGACCTCGCCCGCCAGATGACCGCCGCCATCGCCGAGGCGCGCTACTGGTATGACCGCGCCGGGCAGCAGATTGCTGAGGACGATCGCCGCGCGCGTGAAGCGGCAGAAACAGCCCGCAGCAACGCACTGCAAGCCGCCGAGAAAAAACTGGCGGCCACGCTCGCCGATCTGCAGAACCAACGCGATCGGGCGATGGCAGCCGCCTTGAGCGACTATCGCAGCGTCATCGATCAGGTCCCAAGCCGCATCGACGAGATGACGCGCCCGTTGGGATTCGCTGCGCGGTCGTGGGCGGATGCAGCCGGCTGGCGAACATGGCAGCCGGTCAGCGTGCTCCATCCACCGGCGGCGCTGCGCGTGGGCGAGCTGGTCGTTGTCGGTCAATGGGATAAGCTCACGATGCCGGCGTTGACGCCGATCATCGGTGGACATGGGGCGTTCGTGGTCAAAGCGAAGGACAAAGCCAAACCCGCCGCCGCCCACGCCATCCAATCCCTCGCCGCCCGCCTGCTCGCCACCCTGCCGCCGGGCAAACTGCGCTTCACCTTTGTCGATCCCGTTGGCTTGGGTCAGAACGTCGCCGCCTTCATGAAGCTGGCGGACTACGACGAGAACCTGGTCACCAGCAAGGCGTGGAGCGAGCCGCACCAGATTGAGCAGCAGTTGGCGGCGCTCAGCGAGCACATGGAGAATGTCATCCAGAAGTACCTGCGCGCCCAGTTCAAGAGCATCGAGGAGTACAACGCCCAGGCCGGCGAGGTGGCTGAACCCTACCGCGTGCTCACCGTCTTCGACTTCCCCGCCAACTTCAGCGAGGCGTCGGCGCGGCGGCTGGTCAGCATCGCCCAGAACGGGCCGCGCTGCGGCGTCTACACCGTGGTGCTGGTCGATACGAGCAAGCCCCTGCCCTACGGCTTCACCCTGGCGGATCTGGAGCAGGGCGCCACGGTCATCGAGTGGGACGGCGCAGCGTGGCGCTGGCGGGATGAGGACTTCCAGCAATGCACGCTCACGCTGGACGAAGCGCCGCCGCCCGACCTGCTCAACCGCATCATCGAGAGCGTCGGCAAGCAGGCGCAGAAGGCGGGCGAGGTCAAGGTGCCCTTCCTGCGCATTGCGCCCCTGCGCAGCGAATGGTGGCGCGGCTATCGGCTGGATGGCAGCTTCGTCGACGCCGCCGAGAGTCTGCGCGTCAAGCTGGGGCCCGCCGGCGCCACCAAAGTGCAGGAACTGGCGTTGGGCGGCAAGGGCACCTCGCAGCATGCGCTGCTCGTCGGGCGCACCGGCTCCGGCAAATCGACGCTGCTGCACACGCTGATCACCAACCTGGCGCTCACCTACAGCCCGGACGAGGTGCAGCTTTACCTGATCGACTTCAAGAAGGGTGTCGAGTTCCAGAGCTACGCCCGCGTCCGGCTGCCCCATGCCCGCGTCGTCGCCATCGAGAGCGAGCGTGAGTTTGGTCTCAGTGTGCTACAAGGGCTGAAGCAGGAGACCGATGACCGCGGCGCGCTCTTTACTGCGCGTGGCGTCGCCAACATTGCCGAATACCGCAGCCGCACGGGCAAGAAGCTGCCGCGCCTACTGCTGCTGGTGGACGAGTTCCAGATCTTCTTTGCCGAGGACGACGCCATCGCCTCCCAGTCGGCGCAGATCATCGACCATCTGGTGCGTCAGGGCCGCGCGTTTGGCGTGCATGTGCTCCTGGCTTCGCAGACGCTGGCCGGTTCCTACGCCCTGCCGCGCACCACCGTCGACCAGATGGGCGTGCGCATCGCGCTGCAGTGCTCCGACGCCGACTCGCGGCTGATCCTCTCCGACGACAACCCGGCGGCACGGCTGCTCGAACGTCCGGGACAGGCGATCTACAACACCGCCAACGGCCGGCCCGAAGGCAACAACTTCTTCCAGGTCGCCTATCTCGACCAGGAGACTGACGAGTTGGAGCACATCCTGGCTGACCTGCGCGCCTTTGCCGACGCTCACGCCGCAGACTACACCCCATTTGAGCCGATCATTTTCGAGGGCAACGTCCCCGGCAAGATCGAAAAGAACCAGGCGCTGGCGAATCTGCTGGCAGGCAAAGCCACGCCGGGCAAGACGCCGGTCGTGTGGTTGGGCGATCCCGTCGCCATCCGCGATGCCGTGACGGTCAGTTTCCGCAAGCAGAGCGGCGCCAACCTGCTCGTCGTCGGGCAGAATGAGGAGGCGGCTATGGGGCTGCTGAGCGCGGCGCTGCTGGCGTTGGCGGCGCAGGTGCGCGATGCGGCGCCCACCATCCACCTGCTCGATTTCAGTCAAGGCGATGACACCACCGCTGATTTCTACAGCGGATTGGCGTCGCATCTGCCCCGGTCAGTCAAGATCGCCAAACGCCGACAGATGGCGGATGTGCTCAACCAGTTGGCGAGCGAGGTGCAGCGTCGTCTCGACGACGAGGGCAGCCCGCAGCCGCCACGCTTCCTGCTCGTGCATGGCTTGCAGCGCGCCCGCGACCTGCGCCAGGAGGATTCGTTTGGCAGCTTTGCCTCCTTTGGCAATGAGCCGGCGCCCGCCAACCCTGCGCAGCAGTTCGCCACGATCCTGCGCGACGGGCCCGAAGTGGGCGTACACACGCTCGTCTGGTGCGACACGGTGACCAACCTCAACCGCACGCTGGAACGCCGCCTGCTGCGCGAGTTTGCGCTGCGCGTCGCCTTCCAGATGAGCGCCGAGGATTCGTCCACGCTGCTCGACTCACCCGCCGCCAGTAAGGTGGGTCCGAACCGCGCCTATCTCTACAGCGAGGATGAAGGACGGCTGGAGAAATTCCGCCCGTATGGCTTGCCGCCAGCGGCGTGGCTGGCGACGCTCAAAGCGTGGGTCTGACCATCACTGCCATCATCTCAAATCGCAATGCCCAACCTGCACCGCACACAGCCTGAACACCGGGCCACAGCAAGGCGGATGCTGGCAATCAGTGTCCGCCTTGCTGTCATTGAGCGAGCAGTTCATCCACACCCACCACCACATCGGCGAACACCTGCGGTGCAATCGTTTTGCCGGACAGAATCTTGAGCATCGTCGTGTAGCCTGCCGGCGACGGGTCGCGATAGACCTCGATCCAACGGTCGATCAGGTTGATGATCCACGCTTCGGGGATGTCGGCATTGGCGTAGAGTGACATCTTCACGCCGCGGTCATACGCCAGGCTGCTGTCGGCCACTTCGATGACGAGCAGGATGTCGGCGGGGCGCGGCAAGTCACGCATATAGTAGTCAGCGCGTGGCTTCAACAGAGCAAGATCGGGTTCCGGTTCCGAGAATTCATCCAAATGCACCGGGTCTTGAACGCTGATCAACGCACGCTTCTTGAGCCGATCGAAGAGCAGTTCCGCCAGTTTCTTGACCAAACCGCTGTGTTCTGCGCCGACTGGTGACATCGTGACAAGCTCTCCTTCGATCAATTGAATCGGTTCATCCTCGCAAAGAATTCCCTTTTCGACCATCGTGTGGAAGACCGTGCTGGACCAGCGATAGCGCTTGATCGGTGGTGCAGCCAAAGCGACGCTCATGGGCATCTCCTCTCCATTCAATAACCGCAGCTTTTGTCTTGCGCAGAGTATACCACGACCAGTGGCGAATCGCTGCCCCGGTCATCAAGTCTTCGCTGGTGCAGCTTCTTCTGACCAAACATCGTGTCTGACGACGTCAATATCATCAACGAAAGTCGCAACTATCAGCCTCGCCCCTCGCAACTCACTTCTCACGGTCAATCTTTAACCGAATCTCTGTTCTTTCTCCACAATTTCTCTACATTTTGGGGCTACCATAGATCTCAGATGGCTCAGTTTCGCAGTCAGGCAGTTTTGCAGACATGGAAAGGGACGATGAATTCGGCAATGAAACAAACCGTTACGACGAACAACACTTCCAAACACAGCGCGCCGCCGGTCATCGACATCCGCGACGTGACCAAGACCTACCAGATGGGCAGCGTGCAGGTTCATGCGCTGCACGGCGTTTCGCTGACGATTGCCGCCAGCGAGTATGTCGCCATCGTCGGCGCCAGCGGGTCAGGCAAGAGCACGTTGATGAATATCATCGGCCTGCTCGACCGACCGACAAGCGGAAGCTATGCAGTCAACGGCGTCGAGGTCGCACAGTTGAGCGAGAATCGGCTGGCGGACCTGCGCAACCGTGAGATCGGCTTTGTCTTTCAGCGCTTTCATCTGCCGCCGCGCTGTGGTGCGCGGCAGCAGATGGAGTTGCTCTCTTTTACGCTGGCGTGCCCAGGCGCATCGCCAAACGCCGTGCGCTGGAGGCATTGGCGCAAGTGGGGCTGGGCGACCGCGTCGATCATCGGCCCGACGAACTGTCCGGCGGGCGGCAGCAGCGCGTGGCGATTGCGCGCGCCCTGGTCACACAGCCCAGCCTTCTGCTCGTCGATCGGCGCGCTCGATTCGCAGACCGGCAAATTCGCAACCGCGTTTTTCTCTCCTTTGCGCCGTGTGGCACAATTTCATAATCTCTACTCTCCATTTGGAAAGGAGTCGTCTATGCTCACACCAGAGGAGGTCATCGCACTCGCCCGCCGCATCGGCGAGAAGCTGACGCAGCGCAGGCTGATGGCGGCGACCGCAGAGAGCTGCACCGGCGGACTGATCGGTCACCTGATCACGGAGAACGCAGGCAGTTCACTTTATTTTGCTGGCGCGGCCGTGGTCTACAGTTACGCCGCCAAGGAGCGGTTGCTCGGCGTTGACCACGACACGCTGTTGCACGAAGGGGCTGTGTCGGCGCAGGTCGCCCAGCAGATGGCGCAGGGAGCGTTGCGTCTCTTTGGCGTGGATGTGGCCGTCAGCGTCACCGGCATCGCTGGCCCTGGTGGCGCGCTGCCCGGCAAGCCGACCGGCGCAACGTATCTCCATCTCAGCGCCGTCGACGGCTACGAACGCGGCGCCTATTTCGTGTGGGACGGCGACCGCAGCCAGAACAAGTTGCAAAGCGCGCACGCCGCCTTGCAGATGCTGCTGGACTATGTGGATGGGGTAGAATGAGGGATTATGATGAAAGAAGTTCTGGTCGAAGAACCGGTGGACGCGCTGATTCGGGTGATGCCAGATGGCATGGTGCTGCCGACATCGTTTATCTGGCGCGACCGCACGCGCTACGTGGCGGATGTGGGGCGACAATGGGAAGAGCGGGTGCAGGGCAGGCTAGTGCGCTGTTATCTGATCCAGTCGGTCGATAACAACACCTTCGAGCTGCATTGGGATCCGGGCGAGAATCGCTGGACGTTGCACCGCGCCTGGCTGCGCGATCTGATGGTGTAAACATGAGCGAACGTGTGCTGGTTCCTACGCTCTCAACCGCGCAAATCCAGACAATCGACCGTTTGATGGGTGAGGTCTATGCCATCGACCCGCTCCAGATCATGGAGAACGTCGGTCGCAGCCTGGCGACGCTGGCGCGGTGGATGCTCGGCGGCGACGTGGCCGACCGCCCGATCGTGGTGTTGGCAGGGCGCGGCGCCAATGGCGGCGGTGGGCTGGCGGCGGCGCGCCATCTGCTCAACTGGGGCGCGTGGGTGCAGATCGTATGCAGCCACCCGCCGGACGGCTATAAAGGCGCGTCGGCGCGCCAACTGCACACCCTGCAGGCGATGGGTGCGCCGCTGGCGTGGGCGGAGGAAGGCTGGGAGCTGCCGCCCGCCGACCTGCTGCTCGACGCCATCATCGGCTACGGGCTGCGTGGGGACCCGCGCGGCCCCGCTCGCGACCTGATCCAGCTTGCCAACAGCAGCGCGGCGCCAATTCTCAGCCTCGACGCGCCGAGCGGGGTCGACACCGGAACGGGGCGCGTCTTCGCGCCGCACATTCAAGCTGCGACGACGCTTACTCTGGCGTTGCCCAAAGCTGGCTTTCGCCAGCCAGAGGCGGCGGCAGCGTGCGGCGCGCTCTATCTGGCTGACATCAGCGTTCCTTCGGCGCTCTACGAATCCATGGGCGTCCAGGCGCCTCCGCTCTTTGCACGCGCTGACACAATCCCGCTCACGGTTGCAGACGGCGACATCTGGGCTGCCCTATGACTTTTGGCGATGTCAACTGGCTCCACCTGGCCGGCTACGCGCTGGTCATCCTCGGTGTGATCGGCGTGATCCTGCCGCTCGTGCCCGGCCCCCTGCTGATCTGGCTGGGCGCGCTGGTGTGGGCGTGGGGCGATGGCTTCGAGCGCATCAACTGGGTGGTGTTGGCGATCCTGGGCGTGCTGGCGCTGCTGGCGTGGGCGTCGGAGCTGCTCTTCACGACCGCGCTCAGCCGACACACCGGCGTCAGTTGGAAAGCGATCGGCGGCGCCATTGTCGGCGGGTTGGCGGGTGGTCTGCTGCTGACCGGCATCCCTGTCGTCGGCACGATCGGCGGCGCGCTGGTCGGCGCCATGCTCGGCGCCCTGGTGGTGGAATGGTTCGACAAACGCAATCTGCGCCGTGCACTGCGCGCCACATGGGCCTACCTGATCGGTTCGCTGGCTGCTTCGGCGCTCGAAATCCTGATCGCTGTCGTGATGGTGATCATCTTTTTCTGGCGGGTCTGGCCTTGAGGATGAGAATCGTATGCGTGCTGTGATCGCTGTCAACGGCGTCCTTCATGATCCTGCCACAGTCGTCGTGCAGTTGCGCCCCGACGACTATTTGATCGGCGCCGACGGCGGAACGTTGCATTTGCTGGCAATGGGACGACTTCCCCACGTCGTCGTCGGTGACCTTGACAGCCTGCCCGCCGAGATTCTCGATGACCTATCAGCGCAAGGCGTGCGCATCGAACGGCACCGCACCGACAAGGATCAAACCGATCTGGAGCTTGCCATCGAGCGCGCCATCGCCGACGGTGCGACAGAGGTGATCTTGATCGGCGCGTTGGGTGGACGGCTCGATCAAACGTTGGCGAATCTGCTGATCCTGGCGCAGCGTGCGTGGACGGCGACGATCCGGCTGGTGGAAGGCGACCAGATCGCCGAGATTTTGCGCGGACCTGGCTCGCTGACGCTGCATGGAGATGTTGGCGCCACAGTCAGCCTGATCCCGCTGAGCGCTGCGGTCACCGGCATCACTTATCGCGGTCTGCGTTATCCGTTGGAAAATGCGACGCTGGCTTTCGGCAGCACGCGCGGCGTCAGCAATGAACTGAGCGAGACAACCGCAACCATCTCGATTGATGAGGGTATGGCGCTGATTATCAGCACCCTGAGATGAAAATGGAATGCGGATTCAGCGGTTAGGCGGATTCACGCAGAGCAGAGAGAAATCCGCGCCAATCTGCTTGATCCGCGTTATCCGCGTTCTATTTCCACTTCGATGGGATGCTTCGAGCGGCTGGCGGCGACGGCCAGGCCGGCTGCGGAAAGCAGCGCCAGCGCCAGGCCGAGCAGTTGGCTGGTGCGAAAATCGCCGATCACAGCGCTGTTGGCGGCGAATGCATCGGCGATCATCAGAACCAGCCCGGTCGCCAGCCCGACATGGCCGACGGTGCGCAGCGGTTTTTGCGGATCGCTGAGCAGCCAGACAACCACGATAGCCACCAAGAAGCCTACCGCACGATAGAGCGCAGCCGGATGCTGCATTTCGCCGAAATAAGGTCGCGCCCACAGCATGTCGCTGGGCAAGCCGAGGATGGCGCCGGTCAGGTAATCCGAAACAGAGACCACGCTCGCCGCGGTCAAAAAGCCCACCGAAAACGCGGCAGCGATGCGCGTCGGGCTGAGCGCACGGCGCAGCATATAGGCGTAGGCGGCAATCAGCGCAGCGATCAATCCGGGCCACAGCGCAAATCCGCTGGGGCGCAGGCTGAAGATCAACGTCGGCTCCGCCGAATAGACATACCAGAACTGAAAGACGTTCCATAGCCTTGCTACAATCAAGCCTCCCAGCACCGCCAGCAGCCCGGTGTTCCACACATCGTCGGTGTGCAGGCCGAGACGCTTGCCAAAGCGGCCAGCGGTCTCCAAGCCGAGAAAGACGGCAAACATTGCAAAGATTGGACCGGTGGGCAAGGTGATGGGGCCGAAAGGTAGTGCTTGATACATTGTCAGCAGACGCTAATCTTTTCTACGAGCGAAGTCGTGTACACTGAATGAGTGCTGTTTTCAAAACGATTGAAAGGACTCATCGACCGATGCGTATTCTTGTAACCGGCGGCGCCGGCTTCCTGGGCAGCCACCTGTGCGACCGCTTGCTGGCTGAGGGCCACGATGTGATTGCGATGGACAACTTGATCACCGGCTCGACCGACAACATTGCCCATCTGGCCGGCAACCGGCGCTTCCAGTTTATTCACCACGATGTCACCAACTACATTTATCTGAAGGGCGACCTCGACGCCATTCTACACTTTGCCAGCCCTGCCAGTCCAATCGACTACCTGGAATTGCCGATTCAGACGCTCAAGGTCGGCAGCCTGGGCACGCACAATGCATTGGGGTTGGCGCTGGCGAAGGGAGCGCGCTTCTTGCTGGCGAGCACCAGCGAAGTTTACGGCGACCCGCTGGTGCATCCGCAAAAAGAAAGCTATTGGGGCAACGTCAACCCGATCGGGCCGCGCGGCGTCTACGATGAAGCCAAACGCTTTGCCGAAGCGATGACGATGGCGTATCATCGCAGCCACGGCGTCGACACGCGCATCGTGCGCATCTTCAACACCTATGGACCGCGTATGCGCCTGCGCGATGGCCGCGTCGTGCCCAACTTTGTCAGCCAGGCGCTGCGCCACGAGCCGCTGACTGTCTATGGCGAAGGCAGGCAGACGCGCAGCTTTTGCTATGTCAGCGACCTGGTGGATGGCATCTACCGCCTGTTGCTCAGCAATGAAACCGAGCCGGTCAACATCGGCAATCCGGCGGAGCTGACGATCTACGATTTTGCCGCGGTGATCAATGAGCTGACCGGCAACCCGGCCGGCATCCGCTTCGAGCCGCTGCCGGTGGATGACCCCAAACAACGCCAGCCCGACATCAGCAAAGCGCGACGCATTCTCGGTTGGGAGCCAAAGGTCGATCTGCGCACAGGGATGACGCAGACGGTGGAGTGGTTCAGAAAGCAGTTGGCGGTGTGACGCCGCCAATATCAATCCATACACTGATCCTACGCCAGTTCACCGCAGCGTTCCATGATGACGGCGACCGCAGCGATCGCCGCAGTCTCAGCGCGCAGAATGCGTTTGCCGAGGCTAACCACCTGCCAGCCATCGGCGCTGAAGCGCTGCACCTCCTCCGCTGTTAGCCCGCCTTCAGGACCGACCAGCAGCGCCAGCGGCTGACCTGCACCAATGGAATCGGCGACAGCGGCAACGGCGGCGCCAAGCGACGGCGCGTCGGATTCAGCCGCTTCCCACGCCAGGAAGCCGTGGACGCCGGCGGGCAAACTCACTTTGTGCGCTTCGATGGCGTCCGCCAGGAGCGGTGGGCGCGTGCGCCCACACTGTTCAGTCGCCTCGCGCACGATGGCGAGCCAGCGCGCGCGTTTGCTCGCCATCGCCGCCGCCGGTCGCACGACGCTGCGCTGGCTGACGACGGGCGTGATGCGCGCCACGCCCAGCTCGGTCGCCTTTTGCAGCACCCACTCGAACTTATCTTGCTTGAGCGTCGCCATATAGAGCGTCAAATCGATGCGCGGGTCGGCGGCGGTGTGACGCAGGTCAAGCACGCGGGCTGCGGCGCGGCGTGCGCCGATCTCGGTGAGCTGCGCCAGATATTCGCAGCCGTCGCCGTTGATCAATACAATCGGATCGCTGGGTTTCAGCCGCAACACTGCGCCGAGCTGATGCGCCAACGCGTCGAGCCGTGGTTCTGCACCGACGCCTAGAGGAGTCTCCACCAAAAAGCGATGGCGGGTGCGCCACACCTCAGCCGTCATGGGGTTGCGTTTCCTCCGCCTGCTTGCGCACGACCAACGCCACCCAATCGCCTTCCTGTTTGCGGTCGATCAATGTGCAACCGTGGCGCTGCGCCGCCGCAACGACTATCTCGGCGCGCTCCTCGATGATGCCCGAAAGGATCAGCGCTCCGCCCGGCTTGAGCGGCTCCGCCAACGGCGGATAGCTGTACTCGCCGTCGAAGAGCTTGACCAGCACCTCCGCCAGGATGTTGGCAACGACGACATCGAAGCGGGCGGCGGCGTTTTTCGGGATGCTGCCTTGCTCAACCATGATGCCGGGATTTACATGCAAAGGGACGTTGTTGCGCGCAGCGTTTTCTTGTGTCACTTCGACGGCGATCGGGTCAATGTCGGTGGCAAGGATGGTGGCTGCGCCGAGCTTGTGCGCCACGATCGCCAGCACACCGCTGCCGGTCCCAACGTCGAGCACGGCGTCGCCAGGATGGACATATTCTTCCAGCGCGGCGATGCATAGCCGCGTGCTCGGATGCAGCCCGGTGCCGAACGCCATGCCAGGGTCAAGCTCCACGACGATGTCCTCCGGCGCAGCATCGACCTGCTCCCAGCTTGGCTTGAGGAGCACGCGTCGCCCCACGCGCAGCGGCTTGTAGAAGCGTTTCCAGGCGTTCGCCCAATCTTCCTCGCGCAGCGTACGCAACTGTGGCTCCGGCATCGGATAGATACGCGAGAGGAACCAGAGCCCTTCTTCGATCTGTTGGCGAATCTGCTCCCCACGGTCGCCCGGTTTGATGTAGGTCTTGACGACGATGCGAAACTCGCCTGCGATCGGCTCGCCGAAGTCGTCATAGCCGGTCGTCTCGATCACGGCGCCGCCGCCACTCGCCTCGCCTGCCTCGCTGTCGGCGTCGTAATCGCCACCGTTGAAGCGATTGAACAACTCGCTGACCGCCTCCGCAGCTTCAGCGTCGCACTCGACAGAAATTTCAAGGATGGTTGACATAGCACTATCTTTGCACTATTTCAACTTCAACGTGCTAATGAGCCTACTGTAGGTCGGTCCATTGGGAATCATGGGCGCCGGAACGCTGGCCGCACACGCATTGACGGAATAGAGTTTGTTGGAGACTGGTGGAGCGCCTGGGACAACTCGGCCAGGTGAGCGCTAGTCATCTCCAAAGTACTCTACAGCAATTCGGGACTGACGTTACCCAATCTCTACTCTCCAATCTCCACTCTCCAATCTCCTACTCTCTAGTCCGAACCAAACAGCCGGTCAAAGAAGCCCTTCGACTCCTCGCGCGTTGAGCTTTCGCCGAAGGTGCGCGCAAGCTGGCGGAACAGCTCTTTCTGCTCGGCGGTCAGTTTGGTCGGCACATCGACGCGCGCGGTGATGAGCATATCGCCGCGGCCATTGCGCTGGAGATGAGGCGCGCCCAGTCCACGCTTTCGGAACTGCGCGCCTGTCTGCGTGCCCGGCGGGATTTCGAGCGTCTCTTCGCCGCCATCGAGCGTGGGGATTTTGACGGTTGCGCCCAACGCCGCCTGCGCCACATTGATCGGCAATTCTAACAAAATATCGCTGCCGTTGCGCACAAAAAATTTGTGCGGCTCCACCGACACCACGACATAGAGATTGCCCGGCGGTCCGCCAAGCTGCCCGGCTTCGCCCTCGCCCGCCAATCGGATGCGCGTGCCTTCATCAACGCCGGCAGGAATCTTGACGTTGATCTTGCGCGTGACGCGCACATATTTGCGCCCGCGGCACTTCTGGCAAGGCGACGGAATCACCTCGCCGGTTCCGTTGCATGAGGGGCAGGGCGTCGCCGTGACGATTGTGCCGAAGAGCGGACTTTGTTGCCGACGCTTAACCTCGCCGCTGCCATTGCACGAAGCGCAGACGACCGGTGCAGTAGGCGGTTCGGCGCCGCTGCCGTGACAGCGATCGCACGCTTCCATACGCGGAATGTCGAGGTCGCGTTCTGTCCCGAAGACCGCCTCCTCAAAGGTCAGGCGGATGTCAGCGCGCAGATCGGCGCCGCGACGCGGTTGCCTGCGGCTGGATGCACCGCCGGTGCGTCCACCAAAGCCGCCAAACAGCTCCTCGAAGATGCTGCCGAGGTCGCCAAAGCCACTCATGTCGCTGTAATTGGCGCCAGCGCCGACGCCCTGCAGACCAGCATGACCGTAGCGGTCATAGATCGCGCGTTTCTCATCGTCGGAAAGCACCTGATACGCTTCGTTGATCTCCTTGAAGCGCACCTCGGCGTCGTTGGATTTATTCACGTCGGGGTGATATTGTTGCGCCAGTTTGCGAAATGCGCGCTTGAGCTGATCTTTGCTGGCGTCGCGCGGCACGCCTAACACTTCGTAATAATCTTGCTTGTCCATACTATTCCCAGTTGATGATCCAGGCGCACAGACCGGCCAGGATGACGGTGGCGCCGATCAAAGCAACCCACTGCATCGGCTCAAACCCAACATGGCGGGCGCTGAAATAGAGAATGGTCACCATGCCCACAGCCAGAACCGCCCAGTTGGAGAGGACAGGATGCTCGAACCAAAATCGTTTCAGTGTATCCATAAGTAGCGTCCTTGCACTGTACGCAAATGCTCAATCGGTTGAAATGCGTAGTTTGTCCCAAAGCGCCTCAAGCTGTCGATGTAGTTCATCCAGCCCGCCGCTGTTGTCGATGACGCGCGTTGCGCGTTTGATCTTCTCCGCCTGTGGCGACTGCGCCGCCATGCGGCTGCGCGCCTCCGCTTCGCTCATCCCGCGTTCCTGCATCAACCGGCGCAACTGGGTGGCTTCGTCGGCGGTGACGACCCACACCTCATCGCACAAACGCAACAAGCGACCCGACTCCAGCAGCTTGATCGCCTCGATCACGACGACGGGCGCGGTGACGGTAGCCAGGATCGACTGCGCCAACTCAAACACGGCCGGGTGAATCAGCCCCTCCAGCCGGGCAAGCTGCGTCGGGTCGGCAAAAACGATGGTGCCAAGTCTCTTGCGATCGATACTGCCATCGTCCGCGACGATCGAGGGGCCAAACGCCTCGATCACGGCGGCGTAGGCAGGTCCGCCAACGGCGATTGCCTGATGCGCCAGTTGATCGGCGTCGATCACGGCGGCGCCGCGCCCTGCAAGCCAGGCCAGCACGGTGCTCTTGCCGGTGGCGATATTTCCTGTCAAACCGATCGTCGTTGGTCGAGTCACAAGCGGATATTATAGCATACGCGCCATGAAATCATTGAAGTATGACAAAGCTTCGCAAACAATTTATTCCGATTGACAAATGATAAACCCTCACCTATAATCCGTCGCGCTGACCGGGATCCAGCCAGTTTCATTCATCCTCTGGCAAACAGCGCTGTAGTCTGCCGTCGTGGATCCACAACAAAATGCAGTCATCTGATGACTTTTTGCACTCAGCAACGACGCCCCGAATCGGCTGTTTGAGATATAGTTGTGTGTTCGTTCAACCTGACAACTGAATTGTTTCAACCAAGTTCGTCATCACAAAAGGAGAACTGTAAATGCGCAGACTTACTCTTATTGTAGCTATGTTTCTGATCCTGGCGATGGTCGTCTCGGCATGCGCGCCGGCGCCGATGCCGGCAGCGCCCGCAGCACAGCCAGCAGCCGGTGAATCCGCACCCGCCCAGGCAGCAGCCCCAGCCGCCACTGGCAATGTGATCAAGATCGCCACACAGTCACCGCTGAGCGGGCCCCAGTCCGTTCTTGGCACCGCCATCAAGAACGGCGCGCAGCTGGCGCTGGAGCAGAACAGCGGCAAGCTGCAGGAGATGGGCTTCACAGTTGAACTGGCGCCCTTCGACGATCAGGCTACGCCCGACACCGGCGTTGCCAATGCCAAGCAGATCGTCGGCGACCCGGCGATTCTTTGTGTGGTGGGCCATCTCAACAGCGGTGTAGCGATTCCTGCATCCGAGGAGTATCACAACGCACAGTTGGCGATGGTCTCGCCAGCGAACACCAACCCGCTGGTCACCACGCGCGGCTATCCGGAAGTCAACCGCATCGTCGGGCGTGACGATGTGCAGGGCGTCGTCGGCGCAGAGTTTGCGAACCAGGAAATGGGCGTCAAAAGCGTCTACGTGCTGCATGACAAGACTGCCTACGGTCAGGGCATCGCCGAATTCTTCCGCCAGAAGGCTGAAGAGCTAGGGATGACTGTGCTCGGCTTCGAAGGCACCGAAGAGCAGGCGAACTTCGACAGCGTGTTGACGCCGATCCTGGCGGCCAACCCTGACCTGGTCTACTTCGGCGGCATCTACAGCCAGGGTGGTCTAATCCTCAAGCAGATGCGCGAGAAGGGCATCGACGCTCAGTTCCTGGGCCCGGATGGCCTGGATAGCTCCGAGATGGCGAACCTGGCGGGCGACTTCGTCAAGGATATGTACTTCACGACGACGGCGGGCCCGCTGAGCCTCTTCCCCAAAGCCGGCCAGTTCATTGCCGACTATGAAGCGCGCTTTGGCGAGCAGGTGCAGCCCTACGGCGCCGAAGGCTTCGATGCGATGAACATTTGTTTGGAAGCCATCGCCAAGGCAGCCGAAGCAAACGGCGGCGCCATGCCATCGCGGGCGCAGGTTGCTGAAGCCGTGCGCGCCACCGCCGACTTCGACGGCATCACCGGCGTCAAGACCTTCAACGAGATCGGCGACCTGACCGTCGCCCAATATTTCGTCAAGCAGGTCACCTCTGCCGACCCGGCGGACTGGGGTGCGGCGGAAGTGGTCAAGGTGCTCGATATTCCGGCGCCGACCTCCAACTAACCTTCCTGACCAAACACGCATGAAGACGGTGCAGGTTGTTGCGATGAAAAACCAACAACCTGCACCGTCTCTCCATATCCGCCGCTGGCAGAAATACGACTACACCTGCCTTCCGGCACACCTGTGAGGAGTCGTCATGCACCTGCGTAGAGTCAATCCCTTCAAAGAAATCCTGCGCCCATTGGGCCAACTGTTGATCTTCATCGTCGGGAGCGCGGCCGTGATTTCGGCGATCACGCTGTTAATTGCGCTGCTCTTGCGCTCGACGCGCACGGACATCGATATTCTGCAAGTGACCCTGGTGCTGCTGCCACAGGTGTTGATCGACGGCATCACGCTTGGCTTCATGTATGCAATTATCGCCATGGGCTACACGATGGTCTATGGCGTGCTGGAGTTCATCAACTTTGCGCACGGCGAATTTGTTATGTTCGGCGCGTTTGCGGGCGTTGAGTTGCTGATCTGGCTGAATGCACAGGGCGTGCTGAAGACAGCCGATCTCTGGCTGGCGCTGATCTGGATCATTCTGGCGGTCCTTGTCGGCATGACCATATCCGGCACGTTAGCAGTCACGACCGAACGCCTGGCGTATCGCCCCCTGCGTGGGTCGCCGCGCCTGGTGCCGCTGATTGCCGCGATCGGCGTTTCATTTTTGTTGCAGGATACGATGCGCTTTCTGCAGAGCGCCATCAACGGCGATTTCTATCGCACCTTCCCCGAATTTGGTCCCTTCGCACAACGGTTGACATTGTTCACGATTGACATGAACGGCCGCCCCATTAACATCGCCATTCAATACAAAGCAATCATGCTCATCGCATTTGGCGTGGTGATGCTGGTGGCGCTGAACTATCTGGTCAACGCCACGCGCCTGGGTAAGGCGATCCGTTCGGTGGCGCAGGATCAAAAGACGGCGGCGCTGATGGGCATCGATGTCAACCGCATCATTGCGCTGACCTTCCTGATCGGTGGTGCGTTGGGTGGTGCAGCCGGCGTGCTGTGGGCGTTCCGTTTCACGCGTGTCGATCCGTACATGGGTTTCATCCCCGGCTTGAAAGCGTTCACCGCCGCCGTGTTGGGCGGCATCGGCAGCATTGTCGGCGCTATGTTGGGTGGCATGGTGTTGGGGCTGCTCGAATCCTTTTCCGCCGCCTATTTCAGCATCTTTTCCCGGGGAGCGTTTGGGGCGGAATACAAGGACATCTTCGCTTTTGGCATCCTGATCCTGGTCTTGATTTTCCGACCGCAGGGTCTGTTGGGCGGCAAGACGACGCAGAAAGCGTAGGGAGGAGCTGATGAGCGTGCATGCGACATCTACGAACCGGTTCTTGCGCATTTTCAGCGGGCCCTTTGGCGCGCTGCTGGCGTTGCTCTATGCGATTGGCGTCACCTACATACTGACGCAGGATCCGCGCTCGCTATTGGGCCGGCTGCTGCTCTTCAGCGCGCTGGCGCTGATCTACTTCATCCCGCAACGACCGGCGGTCAAGTTTCTGCTCGGCGCCGTGATTGTGTTGACAGTCGTGCCGACGATCGGTCTGCGCAACCCCTTTTTGCTGGAGATCGGCTTTCAGGTGGCGGTCTTTGCAACGTTGGCATTAGGTCTCAACGTCGTGGTCGGCTTCGCTGGTCTGCTCGACCTGGGGTACATTGCCTTCTTTGCCGTGGGCGCCTATCTCTGGGCGTTCTTTGGCTCGCAACAAATCTGGCACATCAACGAGGCGCCGGGCACCTTTACGGTCTATCCGTACTTTCCATTTCCGGCCTGGTGGTTCTGGCTGTTCATCCCATTAGGGATTCTGGCATCCGCTGGGACGGGCATTTTGCTTGGCTTTCCGGTGCTGCGGCTGCGCGGCGACTATCTGGCGATTGTGACGCTTGGCTTTGGTGAGGTGATCCGCGTGCTCGCCAACAACCTGGACAAGCCGATCAACCTGACCAACGGGCCGCAGGGCATCACGCCGATCCAACGTCCGCCGCTGCCAGCATTCCTGACCACGCCTGAATTGCTGGCGACGCTCTCGCAGTGGGCCGGGCGACCGATCAACGCCAACGACATCTACGGCTTCTTCTTTTATTTCTTCGGCTTGTTGATTCTCGGCGTCACCATCGTGATCGCCCGCCGCCTGGATCGCTCCAAACTGGGACGTTCGTGGACGGCGATCCGCGAGGACGATGTGGCGGCGGTGGCGATGGGTGTGCCGCTGCGCCGCACCAAACTGACCGCCTTTGCCATCGGCGCGGCGTTTTCGGGGGCGATGGGTGTGCTCTACGCCGCTAACCGCACCTTTGTCAGCCCGGAGACCTTCTCGCTCACGGCGTCGATCAGCATCCTGGTGATGGTCATTTTGGGCGGGTTGGGCAGCATTCCTGGTGTGGTGATGGGCGCAGCGGTGGTCACCTTGCTCAATATCGACATCCTGCAATCATTGTCCTTGCAGCTCAGCAGCCTGCGTCAGGGACCGGATTCGATCCCGTTGCTTGGCATCCCATGGCGAGAGCTGCCGACGCAGCTTGACCCGGCGCGCTATCAACGCTTCTTCTTCGGGCTGCTCTTGATCTTGATGATGATCTTTCGTCCCGAAGGCATGGTGCCGGCGGAACGCGCCCGGCTGGAACTGCACGAGGGTGACGCCGAGCCGATCCCCGACGCCGAGTTGGAAGGGGACATCACACCGGATGAGAAACTGGCGGATTAACCGGCTGCGCACGCGGGGAGCATAGCAATGAGCGTCATTCTTGAACTCAACAAGGTTACAAAGCGGTTCGGTGGGCTGGTGGCGGTGAACGCCGTTGATCTACGCTTTGAAGCGGGCAGCATCTCCAGCGTCATCGGACCAAACGGCGCTGGCAAGACGACGATCTTCAACACGATCACCGGCATCTACAAACCGGAAGAAGGCGAAATTCGTTTCGACGGGCATTCCATTCTTGGACTGCGCCCGGATCAGATCACGGCGCGAGGAATGTGCCGCACCTTTCAGAATATCCGCCTCTTCCACAACATGACAGTGTTGGAGAACATTCTGGTTGGCGCCCACACACAGACACCGAGCACGGCCTGGGGTGCAGTCCTGCGCACACGCGCCTTCAAGCAATCCGAAGAGGCGGCGCGCCAGGAAGCGCAGCGGCTGCTGCTCTACGTCGGGCTGCCGCGTGGGTTGGGCGACCAGCTGGCGCGCAACCTGCCCTACGGTCAGCAGCGCCGCGTGGAGATTGCGCGCGCGCTGGCATCGAAGCCTAAGCTGCTCCTGCTCGATGAGCCGACGGCAGGCATGAACCCGCAGGAGACCGAATCGGCCACGCAGTTATTCCGCAAGCTGCGCGACGAACTCGGCATCACCGTCGTGCTCATCGAACATGACATGAAAGTAGTGATGAACATCTCCGAACGCATCTCGGTCATCGACTATGGGCAGAAGATCGCCGAAGGCACACCCGCCGAAGTGCGCAAGGATCAGCGCGTCATCGAGGCGTATCTGGGCCGCCACGCAGAGAGTACAACGATTTCGGTGCATTGAGATGCACACCAACCGTGGAGAGTAGACGCATGAGTACACCCGTTCTCGAACTTGCCGACGTTCACACCTATTACGGCAAAATCCACGCGCTCAAAGGCGTGTCGCTGACGGTTGGAAAAGGCGAGATCGTCACGCTGATCGGCAGCAACGGCGCCGGCAAAAGCACGACGCTGCGCACGATCTCCGGACTGCTGCGCCCGCGCCATGGTGATGTGCGGCTCAAGGGACAGTCGATCACCTCGACGCCGCCGCATAAGATCGTGGAGATGGGCATTGGCCATGTGCCGGAGGGGCGCGGCGTCTTCCCGGCGCTCACCGTGCTGGAGAATCTGGAGATGGGCGCGTTCCTGCTGCGCAATGACGCCGAATTCAAGCGCCGCATCGAGTTGGTCTTTCATGTGTTCCCGCGCTTGCTCGAACGCATTGAACAGAAAGGCGGCACGCTCTCCGGCGGTGAACAGCAGATGCTCGCCATCGGGCGCGGGCTGATGCAGCAGCCCGACATCCTGCTCCTTGATGAGCCGTCGATGGGATTGGCGCCGCTGCTTGTGGAGGAAATCTTCAATATCATCCGCCGCCTGAATGAGGAACACGGCACCACGATTCTGCTGGTCGAGCAAAACGCGCAAGCTGCGCTCCAGGTGGCTGACCGCGCCTACGTGATCGAGACCGGACGCATTACCATCAGCGGCAGCGCCGATGAGATGCTGCACAACCCGAAGGTGATTGAGGCGTATTTGGGGTTTTAGACGGCGTCTACGAAAGGAACGAAGTGTGGAATATCGACAACTTGGCGCGTCTGGCTTTAAGGCGCCTGTATTGTGTCTGGGCACGGGCACCTTTGGCGGGCGCGGGGAGTTCTTCGGCGCATGGGGCGCCACCGACGTAGCCGAAGCGACGCGCCTGATCGACATCTGTCTGGAAGCCGGGCTCACGATGTTCGACTCCGCCGATGTCTATTCCGCAGGCGCCGCTGAAGAGATTTTGGGGCAGGCAATTCGCGGCCGCCGCGACCAGGTGATCCTCTCGACCAAAGGCACGTTTCGCAGCGGCGCCGGCCCCAACGATGTCGGCTCGTCGCGCTATCACCTGATCCGTGCGGTCGAAGGCAGCCTGCGCCGGCTGGGCACGGACTATATCGACCTCTACCAATTGCACGGCTTCGACGCGGTGACGCCGGTCGAGGAGGTGCTGCAGACGCTCGACGACCTGGTGCGCGCTGGTAAGATTCGCTACATCGGCTGCTCCAACTTTTCGGGCTGGCATTTGATGAAGTCGCTGGCTGTCTCCGAGAAATACGGTTTAGCGCGCTACGTGGCGCATCAAGCCTACTATTCGCTGATTGGGCGCGATTATGAATGGGAACTGATGCCACTGGCGCTCGACCAGCGCGTCAGCGCGGTGGTGTGGAGTCCGCTCGGCTGGGGACGGCTGACCGGCAAGTTTCGCCGCGGCGCGCCGCTGCCTGAGGTCACCCGTCTGCGCAGCAATGTAGCGAAGGCAGGTGGGCCGCCGGTCGACGACGAGTATGTCTTCACCGTGGTCGATGCGCTGGACGCAGTTGCGCAGGAAACGGGCAAGAGCGTGCCGCAAATTGCGCTCAACTGGCTGCTGCAGCGCCCCACTGTGGCGACGCTGATCATCGGCGCCCGCGACGAAACGCAGCTGCGCGACAACCTGGGCGCAGTCGGCTGGTCATTGACCCCGGAACAGGTCGCCCGCCTCGACGCCGCCAGCGCCATGACGCCGCCCTATCCCTACTGGCATCAGCGCGGCTTCAAGGAACGCAATCCGCCGCCGGTGTAAGCGCCTGTTCGGAAAAGACGTCTTTTGACGCAAAGTCGCAGAGATGCGCAGAGGAAAATCAAGCGCAGGTTCTTTTGCGCTTCTTTGCGTCCTTGCATCTCTGCGTCAAAGCGAGTGAGTTTTTTATCAAGCTCGCTGCGTTGGCGGCGCCTGTTGTTTTGCGAACGCCGCGACCACAACGCGGTTGATGCGCACATTCTCCAGATACGAACGGCGCAGCGCTTCGTCGGAGATGCGTTGCGCCTGCGCTTGCACCAGGTCGTAGGCGCGCTTGAACAGCACGGCGGCGGATTCTTCACGTCCGCACGCTGCCGCAGCCTGCGCCGCCGTAAAGAGCGCCCGCTGCGGATACTCGATCTGATGCACTTCGCTCTGAGCAAAGAGCGCCATCAGTCGATCCGCCAGCGCCCATGCTGACGTTGTATCACCGCGCGCGAGCCGCACATTGATCAGCGTCGCCAGGTCGGTCGTCATCGACGCCTCCACCTCCAGGCTGGCGTAAAGGTGCAGCGCAGCTTCGGCGAAGTGTTGCGCCTGGTCAAGCTTGCCCGCCGCTTCTGCCGTCAACGCCAGTTCGGTCAGACACTGCGCTTCAAATTCGCGGTCCTCGTTGGCGTGCGCCCACTGCCGAACGTTGTTCAGCCGCTCCGATGCGACGGTAAAATCGCCGCACTCGCGCTCGACCTGCGCCAGGTTGAAGTCCATAATGGCGGCGCCTGCTTCGTCACCTACAGATGCGCTGAGGCGCAACGCAATCGTGATACAACGCCGCGCTTCAGCGTAGTCGCCAACCGCCAGCGCCAGCACACCGAGCGCGTTCCACACAGCGTTTTCCCACCAGCGGTTGCCGACCGCACGTTGAATCTCCAATGCACGGTGAAGCAATGGCAGTGCAGCGCCATAGTCGCCCATGCTGGTGTACGCCTGCGCAATGTTGAGCAGGCTGCTGCCCTCACCCTCGCGGTCGCCGATGGCGCGGCGAATCGTCAACGCTCGCTCCCAGGCCGTCAGCGCCTCGGCGAAATTGCGCCGCAGGAACGCCACTCCGCCCAGCCGCGTCAGCGCAGTCGCCACCTCGGGCTGATTCTCTTCCTGCTCGTAGATTGCCAGCGCCTGCGTGAGCAGCGCTGTTGCTGCGTCATATTCCCCGCGCTGACGCAGGACGACGCCCAGCCCAAGCAGCGCCTGCCCGCGCCCACTGGCTTCGGCGGGCTGGTCGGCGAGCAGCGTCAGCGCCTGGCGATAGTGACGCTCGGCTTCATCGATGTCGCCTTCGTGCAGTGCGATCTCGCCGATGTGCGCCTGAATGCGCGCCTGGTTGACCACGTCCGCGCGCCTGGCGTAAAGGTCTAGCGCCTGCCAGAGATAGCTGCGCGCATGTTGGAAGTGGCTGGTCGCTTCGTGAAACGTCGCCCACAGCTCGGCAACGCGCGCAGGGTTGCTGTCGGGCAACGCTTCGAGCACGAGCAGCGTCGCCTCCTCCTGCATGCGCTGCCCCAGGATGTGCAAGACCTCGGCTTTGCCCGACAGCCATTCCCAGCGCGTCTCAAACGCCAGCGCCCGCTCAAAGTAGGAGAGTGCAGTCTCGTTGGCAAAGGTGCGGCGAGCGCGCCAGGCTGCGGCGTCAAGATAGTGCAACGCACGCTGACGCACCGACAGATCGGGGGCGTCCGTCTGCACACCGTCAGCGAGTAGGAAATGATGCGCCAGCCGTTCGACAGCGTGCGGCGTGCGCCGTTCGATCACCTCAGCGACGGCAAGATGCAACATGCGACGCTGGCTTTCGAGCAAGGTCTGGTAGACGGCGTCCTGTGCGATGCTGTGCTTGAAGACATAGACCGGCTCGGCGAGGTGCTGTTCGCGATAGATAAAGTCGCGGCGTTCCAGTTCAGCGATCTGACGCTGCAACGTCTGTACAGGCGGTTGGCGAGGATGCGCCTCCGCCAGCACGCTCTGCTCGAACGCGCGGCCAATCACCGTGGCGACCTTCAGCGTCAACCGTGTATCCTCGGAAAGCTGATCCAGTCGCGAGAGCACCAGCCCTTGCACTGTGTCGGGAATGCCCAACGTGACGGCGTCGAGCCGGGCGTGGCTGCGCAGCCGCCAGCGATCTTCGACCCGTTCCAGGCTGTGCGCCTCGTGCAGCGCTTGAATCAACAGCCGCGTCGCCCGCCAGGCGCCTTCCTGAAACAGAAGTTGTCCCTGTGCGCGCAGCGCGTCGATCATCTCCTCAGCGAAGAAGGGGTTGCCCTGCGTGTGCGCATAGACCAGCTCCGCCACTAACGGCTCAGCCTGCGCGCCCAGGCGCTCCTCGACAAGCGCCGCCAGTGCAGATGGATTCAGATCGGTGAGTTGAAGCACAAGCTGGGCAGGCAGATCGTACAACTCGTCGAAGAAGGCGTTTTCACGGCGGTTGCGCGGGCGATGCGTCAGACAGAGAAGCAGCGGCATATCGACCAGCGCCCGCGCCAACGCCAGCACGATCACCTGATCCGCTTCGTCAAGCCAGTGCATATCCTCGATCAGCAGAAAAATCGGTTGGCGCTGTGCGGCGTGGCGAAACAAGTCGATGACGAGCGCAGCCAACGCTTCGCGACGCAGGCGGGCGTCGAACGCTGCGGTCGTCGGATTGTCGGGAATCGGCAGATCAAAGAGGTCGCCGAGCAGCGGCAGGCGCACTTCCCACTGCGGCTCGATGGCGGTCAATGAACCGCGCACCTGTGCAATCTGCGCATCGATGGGCGTGCTGTTCAGCTCATTCAGCCTGAGCAGGTGCGCCAGCGGGTCGCGCAGCGCAGCGTAGGCGCGCTGTCCTGAACTTTGACAGGCGCCGTAGAGCAGCCAGAAGCCACGCTGCACAGCGATGCGCGCTGCGGCTGCGGCCAGATGGCTCTTGCCCGCGCCTGCGTCACCCTCGATGCGCACCAGATGTCCGCGACGTTCAGCTGCCTGTTCGACGGCGTCGCTGATCTTCGCCAGCTCCTCTTCGCGCCCCACCGGGCGGGTCGGGTAGATCGATTCGAGTTGGAACGCGGTTGGCGAGCGCACGCCGAGCACGGCGTAGACCGGCTGGGGGTCGCGCTTGCCTTTAAACCTGCGCTCCCCCAATGCATCCAGCACATAGCGATCTTGCACCAGCGCGGCGATGCTGGCGCTGGCAAGAATCTGCCCGGGCGCGGCCTCCATCATCAGCCGCGCCGCCATGTTGGTCTCGTCGCCAAGCACGCCATAGGTGCGCCGGGTTGCACTTCCATAGGCGCCGACGCGCATCATGCCGGCGCTGAGACCAATCTGCACCTGTGTGATGAAGTCGAAGCGGCTGGCGCGCAGCTCAAGCGCAGCGGCGATAGCGCGCTCGGCGTAGTCATCGTGGGCGAGCGGCGCACCGAACGCAGCGTAGAGATAACTGCCCTTGTCGCCGGTGGTCAACTGAATCAGCGCGCCTTCGTGGCGATTGAGCACCTGCTGCACCCAACGAATGTAGGCGTCAAGACGCTGTGGCGCCTCTTCATCCGTCTCGAAGGCAAGCCCGGAAAAGCGTAGAAAAAGCGCGGCTGCCGGGCGCAGCTCCGCCAGGTATTGCTCGTCCCCTTCCTGCAAATTCGCCCACACCGCCGGCAGCAGCCATGGGCGCACTGCGTCGTCGGGCAGATCGACCAGACCCGGCGGCGCAAGGGCAGCGGGTGCAGGGGAGACAGCGTCGCCGAGGCGCGTTAACACACCCACCGGCTGCCCGTTTTCATCGGCTCGCCACACGCCCACGGTGCCGCGCAAACCCAGCAATTCAATCGTCGCCGCATCGGCGACCATCTCCCCCGATGCGGCGACATGCTCGGCAGCGGCCATGCACTCGAGCGGCGCGCCCGTCAGCACGTCGATGACCTGGATCGCTGGATCGCCGACCAGCAGACGACGCACAGCGCCGCTCGCCAGCGCAGTCTTGATCGTCAGGTGGGCGACGACGCCAGGAGCGACCATGTAGGCGGCAAACGGTTCGATGGCGCGCTGCATCGCCTGCGCCGCCGCCAGCGCACGCGCCGCCGCCGCACGCAGATCGACCACACCGGCGTCGAACCAGCAGGTGATGGCGTCGCCGGCAAAGCCGATGACGCTGCCGCCGTGCTGGTCGACCTGATCGATCAGCGCCTGATAGACCGCGTTGAGCGTGCGCGTCAGCAACTCAGCGCCGCGGCTGCGTCCCAGTTGGCGGGCCAACGTTTCGGTCAGTGGGGTGAAGCCGGAGATGTCGACGAAGAGAACAGCGCCGATGGCTCGCGCAGGCAGGTGATCACCGGTCAGCAATGCACGGCGGCGGTCACTGGGCAGATAGGCAGTTGCCTGTTGCATGGTGCTATTATAGCGCGCGGCGGGTGGAAGCAAAGTGCAAGAGTTCCATCATTTGATGCGTACGCCCGGCGCTCCGGTCATATCATGTTGTATCGCGGCCATTCCAGCCGGGTTTGATGGTCATGCATCCTGCTCCTTTCGCTAAATAACGGTGCGCTGGCGCAGTGCGGCGATACGGTCGGCGTCATACCCCAACAGACCGCGCAGCACTTCGTCGGTGTGATAGCCGAGCGGCGGCGGTGCACTGTGGATTTGCGCCGGTGTGCGCCCGAATTTGGCGACCGGGCCGAGCAGCTTGATCGGCCCGACGGTCGGGTGGTCGATTTCCTGCACCATGTTGCGCGCCACAGACTGTGGGTCGTTTAGCGCCGCAGCCACATCGTTGATCGGGCCAGCCGGCACGCCAAGCGCGTTGAACAGATCCAGCCATGTTGTGGTCGTCCGTGTGCAAAAGATCGCTTGCAGGAGTGGGATTAGCGTTGTGCGATGTTCGACGCGTGCGCAGTTGGTGTTGAAGCGGGCATCCTCAGCCAATTCGGGGTGACCCGCTGCAGCGCAGAACCGGCGAAACTGTGCGTCCGTGCCAATGCCAACGGCGATGCGTCCATCGGCGGTGGGGAAAGTCTCGTAGGGCACAATGCTGGGGTGGGCGTTGCCGTAGCGCGCTGGCGTCTCGCCCGTCGCCAGATAATTCTGCGCCACATTTGCCAGCCACGCAAGCTGTGCATCGAAGAGCGCCACGTCGATGACTTGTCCCTTGCCGCTGCGTTCACGCTCATGCAGCGCCGCCAGGATCGCCGTCGCCGCAAACAGCCCGGCGGTGATGTCGGCAATCGCCACACCGACTTTGTACGGTTCGCCATCCTCCGGCCCGGTGATCGACATGACGCCGCCTTGCGCCTGGACGATGAAGTCGTAACCGGCGCGATCCTTATAGGGGCCGGTCTGCCCATAGCCGGTGATCGAACAGTAGATCAGCCGCGGGTTGATGGCGGCGAGCGTGGTGTAGTCGACGCCAAGTTTCTCCGCGCCGCCAACTTTGAAGTTCTCGACCACGACGTCGGAGTGCACAGCCAGTTCATGGATAATCTGCCGCCCCTCAGGGGCTTTGAGATCGACCGTGATGCTGCGTTTGTTGCGGTTGGCGGCGAGAAAGTAGGCGCTTTGATCGCCCACCCACGGCGGCCCCCATGCACGCGTGCCGTCCCCGCCGCCCGGCGCCTCGACTTTAATCACGTCGGCGCCGTAGTCTGCCAGCACCATCGTGCAGTAAGGTCCGGCAAGCACGCGTGAAAGATCGAGAACACGGATGTCAGAAAGGAGAGATGTGGACATTTTATATTTTGCGTCGATAAATCAGAATCCCTGTCCACTCTCCGCCATCAACAGCGCCAGCAGGGCCGTGCGCGGGACGATGCTTTCCAGCTCGATGTACTCGTCGGGGCTATGATCGAGGCCGCCGATAGGCCCCAACCCATCGAGCACAGGCGCGCCTTCAGCGGCGACAAAGCTGGCGTCGGACGCGCCGCCAGTGCTGGCGCCTTTGACGCTGAAACCGAGGTCAGCGGCAATGCGCTGTGCGGCGGCTTCGAGCGCAGCGACGGCGGGCGTTCGCTCCATCGCAGGCATGGCGCCATCGATCTTGACGTCGAGTGTGGCGGTCACGCCATCGAGCACCGGTGCGGCGAGTTGGGCGCGAATGGCGTCGAGCAAGTCGTGGATGTCGGCGTCGCGCCAGGCGCGCAGGTCGAGCTCAGCGTGCGCCTCTGCGGCGACGACATTGGGCTGCACGCCGCCTTCGATGCGCCCAATGTTGACCGTGACGCCGGGGCGGAAGCCGTTGAGCTTGTCGATCTCCAACAGATGGCGCATCAAGGCGAGGATGGCGCTGCGCCCTTTTTCCGGCTCGACGCCAGCGTGCGCGGCTTTGCCATGCACGCGCACCGTACACCAAACCGCGGTCTTGCGCGCGGTCACGATGTCGCCATTGGCGCGCGCCGCCTCCAACGTGAAGGCGACATCCGATTCACGTGCGGTCTGACGAATAAGCGGCAGCGAACCGCGATCATGGATCTCCTCGTCGCTGACGATCAGAAAATGAATGGCGCCATATCCACGAAAGCCGGCTGCGTCGAGCGCACGGATGGCGTAAAGCCCAGCCAGCAGCCCGCCCTTCATGTCGCAGACGCCCGGCCCCCGAATTATGGCGCCATCGATTTGCATCGGGCGCGCCGCGGCTGTGCCGACAGGGAAAACCGTATCGGCGTGACCGAGCAGCAAGATGCGCCTGCCGCCGTCGCCCTGCCGCCTTCCAAGCAGATTGTCGCCCAGCCTGGTCTGTGCAAACCGCTCCACATCGAAACCAAGCGCGCCAAGCTGCGCCTGCATCCAATCCTGTACAGCATCGACGCCCGGTTTGTGCAATGTGCCGGAATCGACCGCCGTCAGTGTGCGCAGGTCGGCGAGATAGTCGTCAAGATGATCGTGTAAGTAAGCCAGGATTTGTGCTTGCATGGTGTGTAGCTTTTCGTTGCGATGTTTTGCGCCGCTGCGTCAAAATCGGTGGTTTCGCAGAAATATCTCAACGGCGCCCGTGACATTGCTTGAACTTCTTGCCGCTGCCACACGGACAGGGATCATTGCGCCCGGCTGCGGCGAAGGCTGCGGCCAGCCGACGGTCGCGTTCCTGATAGCGGCGCATGATCTCCGCCGGTGCGCGTCGCTGGCGCAACAGGTCAGCCATGATGCGCATCGGTTCGTCGATGTGATGAAAAAATCGCTTAAAACCGGCGCAAAGGTAGTTTAGCCCCGCCTCGCCGTCAGGCGTGGTGAGGAAACGATCTTTTGGACAGCCGCCGTGACAGGCGAAGCGCACATCACATTCCCGACAGTAGCGCGGCAGGGCGTCGAATTTGTCCTGACCGAACTTTTGCTGTTGCGGCGACGCCACCAGCTCGATCATCGGCGTTTCCAGGATGTTGCCCAGCCGGTGCGCCGGCTCGACAAAATGGTCACACGAGTAGAGATCGCCGTTGTGCTCAATCGCCAGCGCCAGCCCACATGTTTTGGAGTGCACACACAACCCCGACGGCTCGCCCACCCAATTCGCCAGCGCAACATCGAACATCTGCACGTAGACTGCGCCTACATCGCGGCGCACCCACTCCTCAAAGACGCCGATCAGAAAGTCACCGTACTGCTCAGGGCGCAGCGAACGGTCGGTGACCAGCTCGCCCTCCTGCGTGTAGAGCGGGCGGTCGCGCCACGACGACCACGGCGCCGCGCTCACCTGACCGGGCGCGACGAGCTGCATCTCGCCTTCGACCTGACTGAGCGCGCTGGCTGGCACGCGCTCGATGATTGGGATGAACTGGATGAAGCGAGAGCGGCATTCATCGCGCAAGAAGCGGTAGACCTCGACCGGATGGTCGGCGTTGGCGCGGTGCAACGTCGTCAACGTGTTGTACGCGACGCCGTGCGCCTGAAGATAGTGCAGCCCGCGCATCACCTTGTCGAAGGTTGGATGCCTGCCTTTATCCACGCGATAGGCGTCGTGCATCGCCTGCGGCCCGTCGATGCTGATGCCGACGAGGAAGTTGTGGCGCTTGAAGAAGGCGGCCCAGTCGTCATCGAGCAGCGTGCCGTTCGTCTGAATCGCATACTCGACCTGCATTCCGGGCCGACGGTGTTTCTCGACCAGCTCAATTGAACGCTCGAAAAAGGGCAGCCCCATCAATGTTGGTTCGCCGCCCTGCCACGCCACCTGCACGACCGACGCCGTGTGCGCCTCTAGCAACTGACGGATGTAGCTCTCCAACAGTTCGTCCGCCATACGAAACCGACTGCCCGGATAGAGCATCTCTTTGGAGAGAAAAAAACAGTAGGCGCAATCCAGGTTGCAGACAGCGCCGGTTGGTTTGGCAAGTACGTGAAAAGCGGATGGACGATGAATGGTGGTCAAGACGCTTTCGCTTCTGGTGAACGTTGAACGATCTGGTGCGTCCTTTGGCTTGCTTTTTGCCGTATCTTTCGGTCTGACATAGAAAAAACCCACTCTCTGAAATGTCCAAAAACACTACAGATAGTGGGCCACCGAGAAGAAACTACAAAAAGAAACTACAATCTGTAATCTGTGGCGATGTCGTGACTTGAACACGAGACCTAGGGATTATGAAGCCCTCGCTCTAACCGACTGAGCTACATCGCCGGATTTAGAAGCCGCCAGCAATATGCTGACGGCTTGAGGTAGCGGGGGTAGGAATCGAACCTACGACCTTCGGGTTATGAGCCCGACGAGCTACCGCTGCTCCACCCCGCGTCAGGTACATTGAAACTATACCATAGACGCCCCAATGGGTCAAAAATGGCAGCGGCTGTGGCGCCACTTCTTACGTGAGCAACTTACTTGCACGCCAGCCAGATCGTGGCAACCTGCCGCGGTTCAAGCTCGATTATGACAGCGCCGTCAGTCACGGGCAGCCCACCAATGGGCTGTTCGAGCAAGTCACAGCGCTGCGCCGCCGTGATCTGCACCAGGCCAGAGCCGATCGTCGCTGTCTGCGCACTGTCGCTGGCGTTGAGCAGCCGCACAAGCACGCCATCGCCAGCCGGTTTGATGCGCAGCGTGAGCACCGGTGGCTGCGGCAACGTCAGCAATGAGCCGCTTGTGGGCCAGGGCGTGCGCGGCGTCGGCTCGCCGAGATGTTGGAGAAGCGGAGCGTCGTTGGCGGCGTCGAGGCCGAAACGATGCGTCCGCGCCTCATCGAACGCGTCGGCGTAGGGCTGGACGCGATAGCGCGCCGTCACCAGACCGGGCTGATGAGCGCGGAAGTTGGTCTCCCAGTAGGTATTGGTCACCCAACCGAGCAGCATGGCGCGTTCGAGCGCAAAGCCAGCCTGATTGTGGCCGAAGTGAAAGTCGCCTAGTTGCACCATCGGGTTGTCCGGCGTGGCAATCATTACACCCAGCTCGCCGTTGTTGAAATCAACCCAATTTTGCACCGTGAAGTAGTCGTAGCAGACGCCGGGGATCTGATCCTTGCCCGCTACGATGGCTTGCCCACCGAGGTCGAGCCGCACAGTGGCGTCTGGGGCATTGAAGGGATAGAGCAAGTAGGCAGCCTCCGGATGCACGGTCGTGCCCATGCGCCATTGTGCACGAAACTCCACCCATGCCGCGTAATGGGGCAGGAATGTGCTTTGCACGAGAACGCCTTCAATGCCCGGCGCCTCCAACACCTGCATGATCTCGGCGCCATGCGGCAGATGGAAGACGTTGTGTGAGAGCAATCGCGTTGGCGTCCGGCGCTGCGCTCGCCAACCTGGCTTCCAGCCGCGCGCCCGCTCGACAGCGTCAGAGTCCCACTTCATCTGAAAGAGGCGATGGCGCGGCCAGAAGTGATCGTGATCGGCGACTTCTTCATGCACGAAGGTGTTGAGCCGATAGCCAGCCGCAGCATCGACCCACTCATGCCCGATGCGCTTGTCGCGCCAGCTGACAACGCCGCCGGTTTCGATGTCGAAAGTCAGCCGATGGTGGGTGTTCTCAACGACTGCGTCTTCAGCCATGTTGTCAGCATAAGTGTAGGTGCGCAGATAATTGCGCGCAACAACGGCGTAACCAAACGCAGGAACGGTTGTCGGCGGCAATAGCTTGTGCTCCGCCTGTAGATCGATCACGGCATTGGCGGCTTGCACGCGCCGCACGTGTGGCTCGCGATCCTGGAAGTGGCGCCCGGCTGTGGAGTCATCCACTGTCCCGCGCGGGGTCAACACCCAGTTCGCCACGTCGCCGCTGAAGGTGTGCTCCCAGGGCAGCGGATTGACAAGCAGCAGATCGTCCGCCGATCCTCGCTCGACCTGACGCGCCAGCGCCGCCAGCGCATCGCGCTGCAAGAGCAGGCTCAGGCTGCGCGCCTGGTAGGCGTAGTGCGCCTTGTGGTTCCATTGCGCGGCTGTGTCGTCGCTGTCCGGGCGCGACACGGCGATGTCGGCGCCCCATGTGTGCTCATCCCAGAAGATCAGGCTCTCCCATGCCTCGCGCCCGTAAAGCCGCCTCGACCGCTCCAGCCAAAGATCAGCATCCACCCCTCGCAACTCACCTCCCAACCCTGCAATCGAAATCGCGTCTGCTGCACGCAATCGCAAACGGCTCTGCCGATTGATCGTTTGCTCTCGCGCGCTGCTGCCGCAGCCAAAGTTCCAGAAATCGGTCCAGTCGCCGCGGTGTGTAGGCAGGCGGTCGGCGTATTGCTTGATGGCGGCCCACCATTGGCGCGGGGTGGCGAGCCGGATGTGCGGCGCTTTGCCTGCGGCGTTCCATTTGTCGATCCAATCAACGAAGCCTTCAAACGCAGAGCCGTTGTCGCCAAAGGGATGGTAGCTCTGCACCATCACAATCGGCAACGGATAGTCGATGGCATTCAATCGCTCAGCCACGCGCGGCCACCACACCGTCTCGAACTCCTCGATGCTACGCCCGATGCCAAAGCGCCAGCCCTGGTCATAGGGCCAGCCGCTGTACGCCAGGATCGAGCGCCCACTGGGGCCTTGCCAGAAAAATGGGTTGGGGCGATCGAGCGGCGCGCCGCCAAAGTGTGTGTTGATCGCCATCGTAAAGCCTTCGATGCCGGCGTCGAGCAGCAGATCGACAAGGGGCCAGTTTTCGCCGTTGACATCGCAGTTCATGGCGGAGGTGATGGTGAAGCCATAGTCACGGCGCAGACGCCCCAGCAATTGCAGGCTCTCGATCAGCTCATCAGCGTCGAGCAGCGGCGTGAGGTTGGCAAACATTCCGGTGACTTCGATGCGTCCGGCGCGTTCCATCACCTGGAAGCGCTCGATATCGGCGGTGGAGGCGTGTTTCAGCCAGCGGTCGAGCACGTAGGTGTTCTCGACCGTCCAACGGAACGCGCCGTCGCTTGTGTGATCGGCGTAGCGCTCTGCCAACACAAGCGCCTGGCTTAGGAAGCGCTCGTGCAGGTCAAAGACAATCGGCTGGTCGTGCGTGTAGCCGATATCGGTGTGGCTATGGTGAATCAGGTAGAGCGTGTCGATGTACGCCATACGGATGCCTTTCAATGGTGCAGTGTGGTTGGAATAGGAAAATTGTCGAACAGCAGCAGGCTGTCATTTATTATTATGATTGATCTGCCGGAAATGAAGTGAAATTTGTAGGCAAGGGTGAATCTGAAGCTGATGGGCGCAAGGCGACGTCTTCTCCCGTGCAGCCATACAATGCGCCTGCGTGCAACAGCTTTTGATGCGCGTCAACCTGCGTCAAATACCGTTGTCGGCTGATAGGGTCAGAAATTTGTCTGGCGCTTTGTTGCAGACGCGCAACCGCACGCGCCAGAATCGGCTGAGTGCGCGGATCGTTTGTTGCCTGCATCATCTGGACAACTGTCCAGTAAACGCGCAGCGGCTCCTCTACACCTTCCAGATCGTTGCGGAGAAGATACGCTGCGACCGGTTCGACCCAATCGACGGCAGCCTGAATATCATTGTGTGCGAGGGCAACGCGCGCCAGCCCGGCGCGCGATTCGAAGCCCAGGATCGCCAGCCCTCTTTGCACGCGCAACTGCAACGCCTCCCGATAGGCGCGTTCTGCTTCCTCGGCGCGGCCTAACGCCAACAGGGCATGACCCAGAAAATCATAGCCATACGCTGCCATTAACGGCATTTCTATGCCATTGGCAAGTTCAATTGTCTTGTTTGCATAATGAAGCGCCTGAGAGTGGTCGCCTAGATGATGGTAATGTAGGCTGAGATTGGCAAGCAACGTGCAGCGCGCCTGCGGGTCAGAAATCTCGCGTTCGATCGTCTGTGCGTGTAATGTCGCATCGAGCGCACCGCGATAGTCGCCCATCTGGTCGCAAGAAATGCCGATATTGATCCAGGTTTCCAGCATAGCGGGACGATCCCCGATCGATTCGGCGATTTTCAGCGCTTCATGGTAGCGCGCCTGCGCCTCGGTGTACCACCCAAGCGCGTCGTAGTGGATGCCCAACGAATAGAACGTGTTCGCCACCATCCGCAAATTGTGCTGCGCCTGATGGATCGTCAGCGCTTCCTTCAACAACGTGAGCGCCTGTTCGTGTTCGCTCAACTCGCCGTAGTAGATGCTCAGGTTGCCGAGAATGGTGGCCGCCATTGTCAGGTCGTCTTCCTCGCGCGCGAGCACCAACGCCTCTTCCAGAAGTTGCCGCGCCTGCGCTCCTTCCCCACGGCGTTGGTGCAGCGCCGCCAGTCCATTCAGTGCATAGGCGCGGCGTCTGGCATCCTCGATGTGATCGGCAAGTTGTAGTGCATCGTTCAACGGCTGTTCTGCATCGGTTGTGCGCCCCAAATGATAGAGAGACCACCCCAACTCGATCAGGGCGTCCGCTCTCACCCCAGGATCGCTCGCCAACTCCAAAGTCTCCAACAACATGGCTTCGACGACATCCCTTCGTCCCAAACGCGCCAACAGCCGACTCCAGGCAATGGAAAGCCGTGCAAGCGCCTGGGCGAGAATTTTCGACGCACTGCCGCTCCATTGCGATGGCGCCATCGTGGAAATCTCGCTATTTCGCTCTGGCGGTTCTACAACACACAGTTTCCGCGTCTCATTGTTGTCTCTGGCAAAAAGAGTGCTCTGCGAGGCACTCGTCTCGAAATGCGCCTTGCGCAATCGATGCACAGCCTCGCTTAGGAGACGTTCGCCTTCATTGTACAGCCCGCGCAAGAGGTGAAAGCGGGCAAAGGCGGAAGCCGCCCCTGCAAGCAGACTCCATTGATTGTCTTCGACTGCATTCCGCCAGGCAGCCAGCAAATCCTCCATTTCGAGCGCAAGCAGTTGCTGAGTGACGTAGGAATCCTTACCATCCAGAGCGCGTTCCGTCTCCGCCAGTTTTTGTAGAAAGATACAGGTGCGCCGTTTGCGTATCGACGCCTGCGCAGAAGAAGCAGCCAACTGCTCTGCCGCAAAACGATGGACGCGCTCGTGCAGCCGAAAACGCCCCTGATCATCCGGCTGCACCAATGAACGCTCAGCCAATTGCCAGAGCCGTCGTGCAGCCTCCTCTTTCTTATGAATGTCGAGCACTGCGGCTGCCATCTCTGCGGTGAACGCCGCCCGAAAGATAGCTACCCCTGCCAACGTCTGCTGAAGCTCCGGTTCCAGCAAACGCCATGCAGTCTGAAAGAGCGCGCGCAGCCCGCGATGGCGCGGAGGCAAATCGAGCATCGTCTGTTCATCTGGCTCATCGGTGCGCTGCAACAAGTGCGCCAGCTCTTCGGTGGACCAGGAAGTCGCCTGCAGGCGATCGAGGCGCGGCAGGCATGCCACTGCCAGTTCAATGCCCAAAGGCAATCCACCCACAGCCCGGCAGATTTGCGACGCCGCGGTTCGATGCGCATCGTCCAGAACGCCGATCACGCCGCGACGCCGGGCCAGCGCATCAAACAGAACAAGGCTGTCCGCCATTGCGTCCTGCTCACCGACGCGGGAAGTGACACTCAATCCATCCAGTCGCACTACATATTCCTGTCGCAGGTGCAGCGGTCGGTGCGCCGTGACCAACAACACAGATGCTGGCGCATTCTCGAGCAGTGTCAGCAAAAAGGATGTCGCCCCCTCGTGTTGTTCAAAACCATCCAACAGCAGGAGTACACTGCGCTTCCGCAAAAACGCCAACACGCTTTGTTCATACGTCTCTTTGTCGTTGAGAGGCACAGCGCAAGCCAGGGCGATGTGCTGCGCCACGTGAGCAGCGGCGTTCATCGACTGAAAATGCCGCGCATCTGGCTGTTCTTCCGGGTTCAGCGCCACGTAGAAAGCACCGTCGGTGAAGCAGAGCGAGGCGCAACGCGCAGCGCGCAAAGCCAGCCGCGTCTTGCCGACCCCACCCTCACCCGCCACGGTGATCAGCCGCGTCGTGGGCGATGCCAGATAGCCGATCAGTTCCGTAAGCTCTTCTTCGCGACCGACCAGGGGCAGGTCGTCGAGCCAGTGTGCACCGATCGGCGCCAGCTGCATGGCGGTGCGTCCCTTATCTGCATTTGGAGCTACATTTTTGTTGTGCAGAATCTGTTCGTACAACGTTGCTGTTTCTGGCTGCGGAGGAGCGTCGAACTCGCGTTGTAAAATCTGCTGACATAGACGAAACTGTCGCAACGCAGCGCTGCGTTGACCCTGGCAGGCTAGAGCAAGCATCAAATGACGGTGACTTTCCTCGCGCCAGGGTTCCAGTTGCAACGCCCGCCGCGCATACTGTTGCGCTTCCGCCCATTCATGGCGCAACAAATGGTGGGCGGTCAGCGCATCGAGCGCATGGATCGCGGCTCGATGATACATCTCGCGCTGGACAGCAGCCCACTCCAGAAACAGCTCGCTTTCCTGGGTGAAACCCGCCAAGAATTCCCCTCGATATAGCTCCGCAATCTGCCGCAATTTTTCAATACAAAAAGGACATCCTTCTATGCATCGGTGAGCGTGCGCCTCCACTTCTGCATTGAGCGACGCCAACGCCAGCGCATCCACCCACACGTCTGGAGGTGGGTGAAAGGTCACCGTCTGATTATTTGTTTCGAGGGCGTCGCTCAATCCACCGACGCCGCGACGCATTCGGCTGAGGGCTGTGCGCAGATTACGCAACGCGGCAGCCTGTGACTGATCGGGCCAGAAAAGCGTAGCCAACCGTTCGCGCCGGAGCGTTTCGCCTGCGTACATGAAGAGATAGGCGCAAAGCGCGCGTGCGCTGTCCGCCTCGAATTCATCTACGTTTTCGCCGTTGACCGTCAACTGAAAGCGTCCCAACAAATGCAACCGCCACTGCATAGGCAACCTACAAAGAATTTAGCTCCTCCCCGATTCCTGTAACGCTTTCGTAACGCGCCACAACTATCTTGTATCAGCACAGTGCAGCAAAGTTTACAATTTTGTCAGCCAGTTGCATCGTTCGCAATTCCAGGCGCACTTTTTCAGTGTAAGGAGGTTATTGTGCAACCAGTCGCTTCATTATTGCTGCGTCGAATGCAGCCACTCAACACCTCGCCCATAGTACACCATGCGCGACAATATCTGGCGCTGCTCCTGGCGCTATGCTTGCTGATTGTGACAGCGCAATCGGCGCATGCCGCCGCCTTGTCCAACGTGCATCTGTCGTCGGAAAGCCTTAACGCCGCCCATGCGCCGCTTTTCCCTGCTTCCAAATGCAACGGCGGATCATTCACCTTGTTCAATTCTGCCAATCCTGGCAGCCCTCTAGAGGTGAGACTGGAGGATATGGGGATTGTCCAACCCACCAACGGCGGCGTCTGCGGTCTCCAGGGCAAACTGCGCATCATTCTGCCAGGCAACAACATTGTCGTTCATGTGCGCGGCGACGTCGACGGCTGGGATCAGTTTATCAGCACTTCGGTCGATCCGATCACTCTCAACGTGGCCGGTTTGACTTTTCGTTCCACCGCCGCCCGCGTCTATCCCGACAAAGTGACGCTCGGCGACGCCACATTGACCGCACCTGCAGAACTGGGCGGCGGCACAGCGCCCGTCCAGATCACCCCCAAGATCGACCGCAACGGCCTGCGCCTCTCCGACGAGCTGGTCTCAGCCGGCGTGCGCAACGCCTTCAACCTGCCTGCCTTCAAGGCGCCCAGCGGGTTGAGCCTGCTCGGTCTCTATGGCGACCTTGTCTCTGAAGCGAATGGCTTCAAGTTTACAGTTGAAGGCAAACTCTGGCTGCCCTACATGAAGCTCGAAGGCGCGCCATCCAACCAGATCACCGGAAAAGACCTCTCAGGCGCTGTAGCGATTTCGGCAAGATTTTCCATCTTCGTCAATGCTGCTGGCGCTATGGTGATTCAGGTGTTGTCTGCCGACAATGGCGAGCGCGTCCCGATTCCGGTCAGCCACATCCTGGGCGCCGATGCGCCGGACGCAGTGGACGGCTGCTTTTTCGGCCCCGCCTGTCTCAGCGAAGTGGGGTTGAGCCTGCGCTATTTCCCCGGCATCAATCTCGACCAGGGCTATGCGGGCGGCACGATCTGGCTGACAGGCGTACGCGGCAGCATCACGGTGACAACGCACGACACCGCTATCAACATCGGCGTCACTATCGAAACCAGCACTCTTTCGCTCCCTCTACTCGGCTCGGCGATTCGCGTCGATGGCGACGCGCGCATGCAGTTTGCGCCGGAGTTGGGGTTGGGGTTGCGCGCCGCGCTGAAGTTCTTCATCATGGAGGCGGCGAACGCTGACATCAGCTACTCCGCATCGCAAGGCTTTCGCGCCTATGTTGGTGGAATCGGCGGCATCGCTGGCGTTCCGATTCGCTTTGAAGGCGAGGTGCGCGTTTGGGGCTCCGGCCAGACCTACTACGCCTACAGCAGCGGCCCCGTCTATGTCACCGGCTCTGGGCGCGCCGGCTGGTACATCAAAAAGGGCGAAATCTACGAATCATGTAGCTGGCTGCCTTGTGGCGTGCGCATGTGCACCGGCTGGATATGGTTCTTCGGTTGGCGCCAGGTCTCCTATCCCTGCGGCGTCAACTGGTGCTATAGCTGTCTGAGCATTCCGCCCAATGAACTCTGGCTGGGCGGCGGGCAGGCTGATATTGGCCGCTTCAAGAACAATCTCTGGGGAATTAAGGGCGCCGTCCATTTCCTGGTCTACTCCACCGGCGTCTTCCTTGACCTGACCAACGGTCGCGTGACGCTCGGCGATGTCAACGGCTATGTGCTCGATGCGCCCAGCGTCTTGCAGGCGATGGCCGTGCAGTCCGCCAGCGCTGGCGACGCCGTGGTGATGGCCTCCGGCGTGCAGATTGCCGCCGCACAGGTCAACGCCAACACGCTGGTGCTTAAGACGCCGGTGGGGGTGATCAATCGCTCTCCAGCCGAACTCTCGGCGATGCGCAACGCCGCGCTCGATCAGGGCGGCGTGCAGGCTGCGGCTACACTCGACGCCATCACCACCACACAGGTGATCACGCAGACCGACGCCATTTTCAGCATCAGCATGACCGAACCGCTGACGCCGAGCCTCTTTACGCCCAACGGAACAGAGATCACACTCGCCAATTACGGTTCATCGCCCGAAGGGCTAACGATCGATTACAACGAGCGCTACACCTTCACCGCCGCCGCTGGCGAAACAGACGCGCGCATACGTTTTGCTTCGGCGGTGCTCACGCCTGTCACGGTCACGCTGAAGGTGGACAGCGTCAACGCCGGGACGAATCTGGTCTATGCGTCGCCCTATGTCATGGTGACGCCCGGCATGCGCACGGTGACGATTGAACCGACCAATCCCAGCGGTCTGCCTGCTGTATCGGCCTCGGTCAACGCCATCACCGGCACGGATTCGACCGTGTTGCTCCATTACAACAGCGCCAACCAGTTGAGCGCCACCGTCTTTACCGACAGCCGCGTTCCACCGAGCGGGCATGGTAAAGGGTTGGTGCGCTTTATCAATGTGTTGGGCAACCGCAACGACGCGCTGCGTCTCTTCGTCAACAGCCAGCTCGTCGGTCAGGCGACGCCCGGCCAGGCCACCGACTATGTCGAACTGCCCGCCGGCGTCTACAACGCCGAAGTGCGAGACGCCAGCAACACGGTCGTGCTCACCGGTGCACTGACGCTGGTGCAGGGAGATCACCGCGCCCTGGTCGCCAGCAGCCAGGTGGCGAAGGATGAGAGCAACAACGACGTCGCCATCGCCAATCTCAATGAACTGGTGGAAGTGGCGCACTCGGCGCTTACCTTTAAGGAGTTCATCGTCGATCAGGCGCCGGTGGGAACCTGGCAGGTGAAGCTGCTGGGCGACACATCGATCCCAACCTGGCGCGTAGCTGTGCTCAACGCCGCCAACCCGCCGGTGATCAACAACTTCGTGGCGCAACAGCGCGCCGGCGTCCCCCACACAGTCGACGTCTCGCTGCGCGTGCAGTCGGACTATGCACCCACCAAGATCACCTTCTTTGTGGCGAAGGCGCCGATCACGGTGACCGCCGTGATGACCGACAACAACGGCGTCGCCGTCCCGCAGACAATCCCGCAGTTCCACGGCGAGGAAGTGGAAAGCATCGAGATCAGCGACCTGAACCGACTCAACGGCAGCCAGCCAATCGTTCACGCGCTCGACCTCTCCTTCTTGAGCAGTGGCGAGTATTACATCTGGGCGCAGGTGGAGGATGGCGTCAGCCCCTCGGTCAACCAGTACGCAGCGTCGCCAACACTGGTGATGGCCGCTGGCGCTCGAGAGGTGCGCATCGCCGCCGCCAGTTTCGACCCGTTGGTGCAGTACGCCGGCGCAGTTCCAATCCAGATCGACCACACCGCCACTTTCATCAATCACTTTGCTACGGCTGTCGTGACGCCAGAGCTGCAGGTCGAGATCTACATGTGGCAAACACAGCCAGATGTGTGCGTTCCGCCGGAGAGCGACCCGGAGTGCGAGGAATGGGAGGACGGCGAGTGGGGCAAATGGGTGCTGGCCGACTCTTATCCGCTCTACTTCGAGTGGACGCCCAGCTATCACCCCGACACCGACGGCTATGTGGTCGAGATTGCGCCGATCAGCTCGCCGACGATCACAGCGACGCAACTGATCACTGTCGGCGACTCAATCTACGAAATGTACGACGATGAGAACAACTTCCTCGGCGTCGTCGGCTTCTCCGGCTGGCGTGATGTGGCGCCGGACAGCACTTACCGTCTGCGCGTGGGCGCCATTGACTATAATACAAACCGCGTTTCGTGGTCGCAGAGCCGCGAGATCGTCGTGCCGCTGGGCTCCCTGGCGCTCTCTCACCTGACCGGCGATGCAGTCAATGTGCCGTTGGGCGGCCAGTCGCTGCACACCTTTATCTTGTCGATGTCGCCTGATGTTTTCTACGAAGTGATGGTGGAGATCGACCTGTGGAACCTGCCGCCTGAAGTGGACGTGGAGTTCGTCGATGCACAAATGCGACGTTTGAGCGATGGCTACATCTCCCCGCGCGGGCGACTGGCGCCGGCAACGCCGCCCACCAGTCGAAAGGATTCTGTCGTGAGCGTTGCACGCGTGGCGCCAGACGGTTCTCCCACCGTGCAGGCGGCCAGCCAGCACAATGATTTCAACCAGCCGCTGACGCTCGCCATCTCTGCAGCGGCGGATGCGCCAGAAGGCGTCTACACGGTTCCGATTCGGGCGATCAACGGCCCGATCACTGTCGAGCTGCCGCTGCGCATTGTTGTTGGGCAGTCGAACCTCTACCTGCCGGTGATCACCCGCTGATCTCTTACAGGCTGCACAATCTGCCAGGAGGCTGCATAGCCTCCTGGCAGGCGGCTCCGGATTCAACCAGGCCACAACAGAACTTCGGCGTCTGGAGAAGGGCGAGGTCAAGTGTAATTGCACTCGCGCTTCTGGCAAATCGTCCTATCGTTCGCTCCACCGTCACTATCTGCCTGCATAACCCGCTCCATCTATCTCTTGCCAGGCTCAACCGCGAAACTCCTACAAGAAAATTGAAAATTGGCTATTGACAAACGGCAACAATCTTGCTATCATGGAATCGATTCCAATTGGAATCGATTCCATGATTTGATGCATCCAACTTAGAGAGTATGTCCAAGAGCACAAAGGTCACAATTCAAGATGTTGCACGGCTCGCTGGCGTTGGCGTTGGCACCGTTTCGCGTGTGTTGAACGGACATCCAAATGTCAGCGCAGACGCAGAAGCAAGTGTGCGCAGGGCAATTGAAGAGAGCGGATATCGACCGGTTGCGGCTGCACAGACTTTGCGTTCGCGGCGCTCCAATATTATCGGGTTCATCACCGACGAGATCGCCACATCGCCCCACGCCGGACAGATCATGCGCGGCGCCCAGGAAACAGCATGGAAGGGCGGAAAGATTCTGTTCCTGGTCAACACTCAGTGGGACCCGGAGCTGGAGCGCTCCGCAGTGGAGACGATGATCGACCGCCAGGTCGATGGCTTGATTTATGCGACGATGTTTCACCGTGCTGCAACGCCGCCACAAGCAATACGGCAAATCCCTTCGGTGTTGCTCGACTGTTTTGTGGAGGATGCATCGCTCGCATCGGTTGTGCCTAATGAAGCCGATGGCGGCTATCAAGCCACAACTTACTTGATTGAGCATGGGCATCGACGTATCGGTTACATCAATCATGTCGAAGATATCCCGGCGCAGCGCCTGCGTTTACAGGGATATCGCAGCGCGCTGGAGGCGCATGGAATCCCCTTCGACGCCGAGCTGGTGGTGGAGCGTTACTCGGAGCCGAAGGGCGGCTATGATGGCATGATGACGTTGCTAAATCTGCCAAACCCGCCGAGCGCAGTATTTTGCTTCAACGATCGTAGCGCGATGGGCGCGTATGACGCCATCCGCCAGCGCGGTCTGCGGATTCCACAGGATATTGCCGTGATCGGTTTCGACAATCAGGAACTGATCGCCGCCAACCTCTATCCTGGGTTGACGACGATGCAATTGCCACACTATGAAATGGGCATCTGGGCTGTCGAATATCTGTTGTCTGAACTCGACGCCGTTGGTAAGGATGAGGCTGCAGCCGAACGCTCTCCCCCACAGGTGCTGCTGAAATGTCCACTCGTTGTGCGGGACTCGGTGTAGCCGCCCCATAGCCACGCTGCCGACGCAATAGAGGGCGCCAAACGACAACTTCATACAGGTGAACTTGGCGATGTGTGACTTCCAGAACGCATTGAGAGGGTGGTGCGCGCAATCATTTCGGTGAGTTCTGTGAATCAATAACGGCTCGAGGAGTTTCTTTTCTGTTCAACGCTTTGCTGAGTAGGGGTCATGATTGTGGAAAAAGGAGTAGCTATGAGCACCCAACAACCTAACCGACTAAGCCGCCGCGATTTCTTGCGCTGGAGCGGCGCCACCGCAGCTGTGCTGGCTGTGGCGGCCTGCGCACCATCTACACCTGCGCCCCAATCAGGCGCAGACGCCGGTGCAGCGCCTTCCGCCGAAAAGATTGTATTGCGCATGCAGGTCAATCCAGAGCAGGAAAAGCCTGTCGTCGACATGTACCGTGCCATCAATCCGAATGTCGATTTTGAGTTTGTCAGTGTGACGGGCATTGACCATGAGGAAGTGGCGGCGAAAATTCTGACGCTGGTCGCCTCTGGTCAGGCGCTGGATCTCGGCTATGCAGCCACCGAGGCGACGCAACTTTACGCCGGGCAAAAGCTGGCGGCGCCGATCGATGAATGGGTGAAGCGCGACGCCGCCGAACTGCAGGAGTATTTTGCCGACGTTCATCCTTCACTGATCCAGGCGATGATGTGGGAAGGCAGCCTTTATCAGCTTCCGATTGATTTCAACGCCGCCAACATGTACTACAACGTGGCGGTGCTTCAGGAAGCGGGCGTCGAAGCGCCCAAGACCGATTGGACAAAGGACGATTTTTACAACATCGCCAAAGCCGCCACCAAGAAGAACGCCAGCGGCGCCACAGAAACTTATGGCTACGCCTGGACCAATCGTCTATGGGGTGGATGGATGCCGTGGATTTTCGTCAACGACAGCAACCTCTTGGTGGAGGAAGAGGCGCCAGGCGGTGAGTGGCTATGGGGTCAGTTCTACGCCGATGATCCGGCGGCGCAGGGGCGCGGCGGCGGCTGGCGTTGGACCGCGCCGAAAGCCAACGATCCGGCGAACGTGGAAGCGTTGGAGTTCCTGGTGCAGCTTCATGAAGAGGGGATTACGCCAGCCATCGAGCTGGGCGGCGGCGACACCTTGCAGGGCTTCTTCACCACCGGCAAATTGGCGATGACGCCGGCGGGCGGCTTCTGGGCTGGCGGTCTTAACAACGCCGGTATGCCCAATGGCTCGTTCGACGTGCAATTGATGCCCAAGTGGAAGAACCAGCGCCATCAATTTGGCACTGCGGGTCAATGGATTTTCGCCGACGGCAAGAACAAAGACGCCGCCTGGGATTATATGAAGTTCCGCATTTCCAAAGACGCGATGATGGCGAACGGCATGTTCAACCCTGTGACGTTGACCACGCCGACCCGCCGCTCGATGCTCACCGCTGAACGCTTTGCAGAGACTGGCCCGGCAAACTGGCAGGTCTTCTACGCCACGCTCGATGATCATCCAGACACAGCCCCGATCCCGGCGCCGCCAGTTTCCAATCCAATGACGGCAACGTTTGTGGCGTACACATCGCGCGCCATGAACGGCGAAATGACGCCACAGGCTGCACTCGACGGAATGCAGAAAGATCTGGAAGATCTGTACGCACGCACGCCGAATATGTACACCCGGTCGAGCTAAGCGCCCCCAGCATCGTGTAAGGGCAAAGTGAACGCTGTCGAGAAATTCAGCGTTCACCTTGCCCGGTGTTTGAAAGGGAGGATTTTATGTCGTCTACAGCTACGACAAATCAGGGCGCACACAAGTCGCCCAATCCATTCAGCTGGTTGACCGAGAACACACTTCACGGCATGGCGCGGCGCAAAGCATTGTTAGGCTATCTGTTTCTGGCGCCGACGATTTTGGGCATCCTGATCTTCACTGCAGGACCGGTGATCTTCTCGTTCGTCCTCAGCCTGTTTCGTTGGAATGTTTTTTCGCCGCCAGAGTGGATAGGAGCGGTCAACTATACGCGCATGTTCACCGACAGCCGGGCGTTGACAGGCTTTTGGAACTCGTTCGTTTTTGTGTTGTTTGCGGTGGCGCTGCAGGTTGCATTAGGGTTGCTGTTGGCGATGATCCTTCAGACGCGCATGCCAATGTGGCTGCGCTACACCTATCGGACCAGTTTCCTGCTGCCGATGTTGATGTCGGGAGCAGCCACGGCAATCGTGCTCGGCTATATGCTTCACAAGGAATTTGGCGCGGTCAACTACTATCTGGGACTGCTCGGCATCCCACAGATTCCGTGGCTGACGCAGCCGGGCTGGGCGATGGTCAGCGTGATCATGTCCTATTTGTGGCTGGCGACCGGCTTCACCATGATCCTCTTCATCGGCGGTCTGAACAACATCTCCGCCGAGATTCTAGATGCAGCAGATGTCGACGGCGCCCAGGGACTCACACGCTTCTGGCACATTACGCTGCCGCTCGTCAGCCCAACGTTGCTCTTTGCCGCAGTCACGGGCGTGATCGGCGGCTTGCAGGTCTTTGATCTTCCATACATCATGACGCGCGGCGGTCCCGGCGACTCGACGCGCACCGCTGTGATGGTGATGTATGAATCGGCGTTCAAAAACATGGAGATTGGCTATGGCTCCACGATTGCCGTGGTGCTCTTCTTGATTATTCTTGCCGTCACTGCGGGTCAGTTCGGACTTAGCAAGCGCTGGGTCTTCTATCAATAGGAGATGGAACTATGCAATCGACTACAACGCCGTTTGCCCCGCCGCGACGCTCCGCCGGCGCTGCGACTGGCGACTATCTGCGCTATCGGTTGGGGCGATGGCTCGTGCTGCTGGCGACCGCTTGCTTTGCCGTGATCGTTGTGGCGCCCTTTGCGTGGACAGTCTCCACCTCGATGCGGTTGCCGATGGAATCGTTCAGCGTGCCGCCGCAATGGATCGTGCTGAATCCGGATTGGTCAAACTATGCGCGGGTTTTTGAGCGCATCCCATTTTTTCGGCAGATTCTCAACAGTTTCATCGTCACGATTGCGGTGGTGATCGGTCAACTGTTCACTGCGTCGTTGGCAGGATATGCCTTTGCGCGGTTAGAATTCCCAGGGCGAAATCTGCTGTTTTGGCTGATCATGGCGACGATGATGATCCCATTGCAGGCGACAATTATCCCGGTCTTTGTGATCATCAGCAGATTGGGGTTGGCCAACACGCTCTGGGCGCTCATTATTCCGGCGCTGCCAACGGCCTTTGGCGCCTTTTTGATGCGTCAGTACTTCCTGGGTGTGCCCAAAGATTTTGAAGAAGCGGCGGTGATCGATGGCGCGAACCAGTTACAGATTTTTGGCCGCGTCTACCTGCCGCTCGTCACACCGGCGTTGGCGGTGCTGGCGATGCTGGTCTTCAATGGCACCTGGAATGATTTCTTTCGGCCATTGATTTTTATCAACGATCCCTACCTGTTCACCATTCCATTGGGATTGAACGATCTCAAGGGCTACATGGCGACAGGCAGCATCTCGGTCGTGCTCGCTGGCGTGACAATGTCATTGATCCCTGTGGTGATCGTGTACATCTTCGGACAGCGATACCTGATCGAAGGCATTATGATGGGCGGCGTCAAAGGTTGAACGAACACAACCGGTGCACTCGTCACATCATCCACCAGAGTCGCGACAGCCACCCCCAAAGTGGCTGTCGCCCAACATAAGCTGCTGAAGTTTCGACATAAAAACAAACGGTGATTTATGCAAAGTTCCAGCCTGACGCCTGCTCTGCCAGATCGAGCGACGCTTGCCGCCGATCCCCATCGTCCGCGCTATCATTTTGCGGCGCCCGCCAACTGGCTCAACGATCCCAATGGCTTGATCGAATGGAAAGGGAGAGTCCATCTGTTTTATCAGTACAATCCCAATGGCCCCTTTCATGGCACAATTCATTGGGGGCACGCCTCCAGCGATGATTTGGTGCACTGGCGAGACCATCCGGTGGCGCTGGCGCCGACGCCAGGCGGCGCAGATGCCGAGGGCTGCTGGTCTGGTTGCGCGGTGGACGACAACGGTGCGCCGACCTTTATCTACACTGGCGTCAACCCGCAGACTGTCTGCCTTGCCATGAGCGACGATGGGCTAGAAAGCTGGCGCAAGCACTCTGGCAATCCCGTGATCGCAGCGCCGCCTCCAGAAATCGCTGCACACTGCGGCCATGACTTCCGCGACCCCTTTGTGTGGCGCGAGGATGGACAGTGGTGGATGGTGATCGGCACGCGGCGCGAAGATGTGGGCGGGCTGGTGCTGCTCTACCGCTCGCCGGATTTGCGCAAATGGGAGTTCGTGCGCGTGCTGCTGGCGGGCGACGAGCAGGCAAGTCCTTATTTCTACGAAGGCGCGATGTGGGAGTGCCCAAATCTGCTCGATTTTGGCGACCGCCGCGCCTTGATTATTTCCGTGCAGGATGCACAGTGGCGGCTGCAACACGCCGCCTATTTCACCGGCGCCTATCATGATCACCAGTTCACGCCCGACGCTGGCGCCGTGCTGGTCTATGGCGACTCCTTCTACGCGCCGCAGGCGACGCGTCTGGCGGATGGACGCATCCTGCTCTTTGGCTGGATGCGCGAGACGCGACCGCGCGAAGCGTCGATCGCAGCGGGCTGGAGCGGCTGCATGTCGTTGCCACTGATTGCGACGATGCGCAACGACGGTCGCCTGGCGTTGGAACCGGCGCACGAGCTGGAAAAACTGCGCGGCGCAGCGTGGACGATCAGCGATCTCCCGCTGGAACCGGACACGATGCTGCCGCTCGAAATCGCTGGCGACGCACTGGAGATCGATGTCACCTTCAAGGCCGACATGCTCGATGATTTTGGCATCGCCGTGCGCTGTTCGCCCGATGGCGCCGAGCAAACGCGCATCGTCGTCAAGCCCGAACGAAGCGAACTGCACGTCGAACGGAGCTTCGCCGATGCGAATCCGCTTGTAATGCCGCTGGAAATCGAACAAGCGCTGCGCCTGCGCATCTTTGTCGATGCATCGACGCTGGAGATTTTTACTGCCGACGGGCGCTGTCTGGCGACGCGATTCTACCCACAGCGCACCGACAGCACGGGCGTCCGGCTGTTCACCGCCGGCGCGCCCGTCGATGTCAGACGCCTCTCCGCCTGGACGATGACCTCGATCTGGTGACGCCTGTCATTCGCAAGCCAACGGTTATGGACGTTTACATCTGATGATAATATCGTGCGTGGCGCTGGTCATGGAGTTGACTAGCGCCGCGCACGCGCCAGGCTCGTTGCAAGCGAAACTGGTCAATCGTCTGATCCGCATATCTGGACATCGGCGTATATTGAAAAGAAGAACGATTCTCTCGTTCAATAGAGAGTGCGAACGTTCCTGCCAGGAGGTGTCTCATGCATGCGCAATCTCGGATGATCGGTTGGCGCGTTTTACAGATTCTGCTGGTCGTGATATTGATTGGCGGCCTGCCACCGGCTCCAGCAGCAGCCGCACCGCCCAGCCAAACCTTTGGCGGCGATCCACTCAATGCTTTCCCGGCGCTCTTCCCCGAACTGCTGACCTTGCCTGCCCCAGCCTGGGTGCGCGAGGGACAGCGGGTTTCCTACTATGTACACAGCGCCTCCATTCCTGAGAATCAAGATGAGGGCGGCAGTGCAGGCGCCGGTTACTTGCAGCATGACATCGTTGCTGTCAGCCAAGAGAATGTCGTGGTGTCGTCGAGTTACTACGTGGATACAGGCAACGGCGTCACCCCAGGCGGCGTCTTTGGCGCCAGCTTTCTACCCGGATATGGCGACTTCTGGCTCAATCCAGCCGTGCTAGAGGGCGCCGAAGCTGTCGCCAATGATGATCTGATCGTCGTCCACATGCCAACCACAATCGCCGGGCAGCGTTATGACGCTGTGCGTTTCGAGTATCGAAGCGGCGCAGCGGTCACAATCTCGATGTTCGATGTCAAAACCGGTCTACTGATCTATTACCGACACACAGTCGGTGACGACTTTGCTGCACCGCGCCAGTCATCGGAAATCTATCTGCTCGGACGTCGCCAGATTCGCCTGCCATGGCGAGCGACCAAAGCCCCTTCATGGGTCAGAAAAGGCAGCGCCATCCACTACGACGGTGCGCGCTCGATCTATGTCGCCGGCTCGCCCTCCAGTCAATTGCCTGAAAGCGCAAGCGTCGACGTCAAAGTGGCGCAAGGGCGTTGGTCGGCGTTTCAGGTGACATCCTACTTGATGGGGACGGCGTCTGGCGTCAGCGACCGCGTCACCGGCGTCAGTCAGTTGACAGGCGCGATCTGGCTGCCGGCGGAAGCGCTGCGCGCCAATCTGCGCCGTCCGCTGCTCGACCGCGACCCCATTACCGGCGTCGAAGTTTCCTACGTGCGCAACCCCGATCAGACGATCACCATCAGCGAAGAAGGGACACTCTTTCGCATCGACAACACCTATGACCGACGCACCGGCAAATTGCTTGCCACGCGCATCGAAATCCAGACCGGGCTTGCAGTTCAGGTGATCGAGCTTTTCCTGGCAAGATCGTGAAATGCTGCGCCCGCCCGAATCATGATGTTGCCAGATGCTGGCTGCGCGATTGACGCCAAAAATTGTCAGGAAAATGCTATTGACAAACACCTCGATCTGTAATAGCCTTACATTGCTTCCATAAACTGGCCCTCTCAGACGACATCGATATAACAGATAAATCTTGGTGCAGAAGCTTCGGAAGGCGTTTGCGTCGTCGAGGCCAGCATGTCTTCATTCTTTTTACTGTTGATTTGATTGACCAAGGAGGAATCATGAAGAAAGTGCTATGGGGCGGCATCGCCATTGTCGCCATTGCGTTCGCGCTCTTGCTCACGCGCACAGCCAACGCCAACTCGCAGGCTTGCGCCAACCGCGTGAACAACACCCATGCCAAGTTGCTTGAATGTATCACGGTTGAGGGGGTGCGCAAACATCAGGCAGCGTTTCAGGCAATTGCTGACGCCAACAACGGCATCCGCACCTCGGGGACGCCCGGCTATGATCGTTCGGTCGATTACGTGGTCGCCGAAATGCAGGCCGCCGGTTACAACGTGACTGTACAGCCTTTCCAATTTCAAACTTTTATCTCACTCTCTCCCTCACTCCTCGAACAGGTCGCGCCACCGCCCATTGGTCCGATCGTTAACAACATTATGTCCTATTCGGGCAGCGGTGATGTCACGGCGGCAGTGGCGGCGCTGCCAGCCCCGCCGGCGGATCCAACCCCTGGCTGCGAGGCGACGGATTTCGCCGGATTTCCCGTCGGGAACATTGCACTTATAAGTCGCGGCGCCTGCACCTTTGCACTTAAGGCAACCAATGCGTACAACGCCGGCGCTTCTGGCGTGATCATCTACAACAACATCGCTGGCGTCATCAACGGCACGCTGGGCAATGACTTCACGCTGAATATTGGCGTCACCTCGGTGACACAGGCTGTTGGTCAAACGCTGGCCGCCACGCCAGGACTTATCTTGCGCCTGAAGACGGATACTTTCCGCGGCATTGCCACCACCTACAACGTGATTGCCGAATCCCGTGATGGCGATCCCAACAATGTAATCATGGCTGGCGCACATCTCGATTCGGTCAATGCTGGCCCTGGCATTCAAGATAACGGCTCCGGCAGCGCCGCCATTCTGGAAGTGGCAAAGCAGATGGCGAAAGTCAAGCCGCGCAACAAGGTGCGTTTTGCATGGTGGGGCGCTGAAGAATCGGGGCTGGTCGGATCGATATATTATGTCAATAATTTAACCGCAGACGAACTCTCCAAGATCACACTCTATCTGAATTTCGACATGATCGGCTCACCAAACCATGTCTTCTTCATCTATGATGGCGACGATTCCGATGGCGTCGGCGCTGGCCCCGGCCCCTCGGGCTCTGCGCAGATCGAGAAGGTCTTTGAGACATTCTACACACAGCGCGGGATTCCGTTCAAGGGCACTGACTTCTCTGGTCGTTCAGACTATGGACCGTTTATTGCGCAGGGGATTCCTTCGGGAGGTCTATTCACCGGCGCCGAAGGGATTAAGACTGCACAGGAGGCCGCTATCTGGGGCGGCGTTGCCGGGATCGCCTATGATCCTTGTTATCATCAGGCGTGTGACAACTATGCCAACATTAACCTCTATGCGCTTGATGTCAACTCGGATGCCGTTGGCTACGCCGTCCTTCAATACGCTATGAATACGGAGTTGGTCAACGGTCAACGTGGGAAGGGCAACTTCAGACTGCCTGACGATGACCACGCGCCAGTTGCTCAATAACCGCAACGAAATGGAGTGATCGATCTTTCGCCAGAGGCCACGACAGGACGGAGAGCCATGCTCCGTCCTGTCGTTCTGGGGAATATCTTTCCCAAAGAGCGTCCGAATGCCCCACCCGGCGTCATCGCTAACGTTTTTCAGCAAGCCCATTGCCACCTGAATTTGATGCGCTTCTGTCGCTGCATCACGCGCCAGCATGGGGCAAAACCTGTACGTTCGTCATCAATATCGGTCTCCTCTCAGTATGTAATGCGCCTTCACGCTTTTGCGCGACTGGACAACCCCTTTATGTATCCCTATAATGTGTTGCGATTTGCAGCCGGTCTGTTTGCGCAGACGTCGCTTCCCAGGCGTCGGCGGCGATGCAACCGGAAGATGTAGTTTCAAGGTTTCTCACGTGAATAAGAAAAGAAGGATGTGACCATGCAAAACACACGGAATGCAGCTTTGTTGCTTGTCTTGATTCTTGCTCTGTTGGCTGGCTGCACAGCGCCAGCCGTTGCGCCGGCCGCTCCGGCTGGCGGACAAGAGGCGCCCGGCGTGCAACCAGCAGACGCCGCCGCCCAACCGCAAGCCACTGGCGGACAGGTGGTGATCGCGCCGGGCCAGCCGATCCGCATTGGCGGCTCTTTTGCGCTCACCGGGCCGATTCCCGATCCAGGCAAAGACATTCGTCAAGCCGCCGAGATCGCCATCGACGATCTGAACGCCGCTGGCGGAGTCAACGGTTTCCTCTTCGAACTGGTCGCTGAAGACGGCGCCTGCTCCGGCGATCAGGGCACCGTGGTCGGCAACAAGTTCGCCGCCGATCCAACGATCGTGGCGGTCACCGGCGGCACCTGCTCCGGCGAGACCTTTGGCCTCAAGCCAATTCTGCTCAACGCGCGTATCCCGTTTGTTTCGCCCAGCGCCACCAACCCGGCGGTGACCGGTCCAGACTGCGATGTCTGCAACCGCGTGGCGCTCAGCGACGCGCTGCAGGGCGTGGTCGATGCAGATTTCGTCTTCAACCAGCTTGGCTTGACCAAGGTCGCCGTCATGCACGACAACTCGGACTACGGCAAAGGTCTGGCTGAGATTTTCCAGAATGCGTTCATCGAACTCGGCGGCGAGGTCACCCACTTTGAGGGCGTGCAGGTTGGCGACACCGACTTCCGCGCTGCCCTCGCGAGAATTGGCGCCAGCCAGCCGGAGCTGATCTTCTTCGGCGGCTACTCCACCGAGGCTGCGCTGATCACCCAGCAGATGAAGGAGACCCCCGGCCTGGAGAACGCAAAGTTCATGAGCGATGATGGCGCCTACACGCAGCAATACTTGCAGGCAGCCGGCTCTGCGGCTGAGGGAGCGTACATGTCCTTCGTCGCCGGCGATCAGCAGGCGGATAAGCTGGCTGCCTTCACCGAGGCGTATGTCGCCAAGTTCGGCGTCGAGCCGAGCCAGCTTGGACCGTTCCACGGTCAATCCTATGACTCGGTCATGTTGATTGCCGATGCAATCAAACGCGTGGCCGAGGTGGACAGCAACGGCAACCTGGTGATTGACCGCGAGGCGCTGATCGCGGCGATTCGCGCCACCGAAGGGTTGGAAGGCATCACCGGCACGCTCACTTGCAATGAGATCGGCGAATGTGGCGCCGGCGGTGTGCAGATTTTCGTCGTTGAAAACGGCGAATTCAAGCAGGTTGCAGGTTTCGGCTTGTAAGGCTTGATGCATAGCTCAACCTGTAAAGCTCACTCTGCATAGACAGATGGCCTTCCTGGAAGCGTAACGCTTTCAGGAAGGCTCCAACACTACAATCGATCACTCAGGTCAAGAAGGCCGAAAAAACCATCGTGACGGTTACAACCTATTCTTCCACTCCACTTCCTCGACGCCGCAAGTCAGCTGCACACTGGGTGCTGCGTGCATTGGGTGTATTGATTCTTGTCCTGGTCATCTGGCGCGTCTATACAGTTGGGATGGCTGAAAACTATCCGGCGAGCTTCTGGATTTCGCAGGCGCTCAACGGCCTGGTGCTGGGCGGAGTCTATGCGCTGGTGGCGCTCGGCTACACATTGGTCTATGGCATCTTGTTGATGATCAACTTCGCCCACGGCGAAGTTGTGATGATCGGCGGGTTTGCCGGTTTCTTTGCTCTTCAGTTTTTCACCGCGATCGGTTGGTTGGAAGGCTCTGCGGCGCTGGTCGCTTTTGCGCTGCTCCTGATCGTTGGGGCCGGGATGCTTGCCTCGGTTTTGACCGGCGTCACGCTTGAGCGGGTGGCGTATCGACCGCTGCGCGGCGCGCCGCGGCTTGTGCCTTTGATCAGCGCCATCGGCGCTTCACTCTTTTTGCAATACTCTGTGTTGCTGATTTTCGGCGTGAGTCCGCGCGTTTATCAAAAACCCGCGCTGATCGCTGGCGGCTTCCGCGTTGGTGATGTCTTCGTGCCGTATACGGGCGTGATCATCTTTGCAACGTCGCTCCTGCTGATGCTGGCGCTCTATTTGATTGTGCAGCGCAGCAAGCTGGGCAAGGCGATGCGCGCCGTCGCCGAAGACAAGGGCACGGCGGCGTTGATGGGCATCGACGTCAACCAGGTGATTGTCTTCACCTTTATTTTGGGGTCGGCGTTGGCGGGCGCCGCTGGCGTGATGCTCGGTTTCCACAATACGATTGTCAAATTCAACAGCGGATTCATTCTTGGCCTCAAAGCGTTCACGGCCGCCGTGCTCGGCGGCATCGGCAATATCCCCGGTGCGATGATGGGTGCGCTGCTGTTGGGGTTGATCGAAGCAATTGGCCCCAGTGCGCTGGGCATCCCAACCGAATACAAGGACATTATCTCCTTTTCCGTCCTTGTGCTGATCCTGATCTTCCGCCCCTCTGGTCTGCTCGGCGAAGTCTTGAGCGAAAAGAAGGCGTGACGCAATGCTCACTCGATCTATTCAACGCGGTCTGCGCATCGGCGCGATTTCATTCGGAATTCTCACCTATCTGATCCTGGTCGGGCTGCCCACGCGCATTGGCGACGCTGCCATGCCGGTGCTCGCAGTGGCGATGGCGTTGCTCTTTTGGATTTCGCTGCGCGGCGGCGTCAGCAAACAGGATGTTTCCGCCAGGGCGCCGGCGCCACTCTTCACCGCCGGGACGATGGCCGGTCTCTTTGCCGGCGCTCTCACAGCAACGTTGATCGCCTTTTTCACCGGTTTGCTGGCGGACGGTGTGCGCTTGCAGCCGATCTTCGACAAGATTGTGCCACAGAACATGGCTGCGCTCTACGGCGTGATGCCCGGCGTGATCGCCACTGAGGGAATTCCCGCATTGGGTTGGCTGCGGCAGACGCTCTTCCTGACGGCGTCGGGCATCGTGGGCGCTCTGCTGGTGCTCATCGAACGCTCGATTCGCCAGCGCAGCTTTCCACGCATCCCCTGGCTGCGTTGGGTTCCATTGATCCTGCCGTTTGTTTTGTTGGCGTTTGTGATCTGGCTTGGAATGCCGGGCGTGACGTTCGGCGGCAACAACAGGGGTACGATCCGCCTCCTGGCTACAATGGTGACGATCGGCAGCGGCATCTTTGCATTGCGTGCGGCTCGACCGGGTGCAGAGCAACGCGTCTTTGGATTGCTGTTTTTCCTTGCCATTGCCTATTTGCCCTTCACGCTCGATCAGTTCCAGAACTCGGTGATGGGCATCGTTTTCATCTTCGTGATGATCGGACTTGGTCTCAACATCGTCGTGGGGTTCGCCGGCCTGCTTGACCTGGGCTACGTGGCCTTTTTTGCCATCGGCGCCTATGTCTATGCGTTCCTGGCTGCGCCTTTCTCGTCGCCATGGGTGACTGCCCAGCTCCAGAGCCTCGGCCTTCCTTACAACCAGCCGCTGGTCAGCTATTGGATGGCGATCCCGATCACAATGGTGGCAGCCGGGATCGGCGGCGTGTTGCTGGGCATCCCAGTGTTGCGGCTGCGCGGCGACTATCTGGCGATCGTGACGTTGGGCTTTGGCGAGATCATCCGCCTCTTCATGCTCAACCTGTCTGACCTGACCAACGGGCCGCGTGGTCTGCTCAACATTGCGCCGCCCTATCTCTTTGGCATCAACTTTGGCTCCCCGCGCGAGATTTTTATTCTGGCGCTGATTGGCGCCGGCATCGTTGCGTTTGCGGCGTATCGGCTCGATGGTTCGCGGCTTGGCCGCGCCTGGATCGCCATGCGCGAGGATGAAGATGTGGCGCAGGCGACCGGCGTCAATTTGGTGCGCACCAAGTTGCTCGCCTTTGCCATCGGCGCGCTTTTCGCCGGTCTTGCCGGGCAACTCTATGCCGCGCGTCAGGTCAACATCTTTCCGGAAAACTTTTCGCTTTTTGTTTCGATCGATGCGTTGTCGTTGGTGATTGTCGGCGGCATGGGCAGCATTCCCGGCGTCGTCATCGGCGCGCTGGCGCTCAAAGGGTTGCCGGAAGTGCTGCGCGGCGTTGATGAGTATCGCATCGTCACCTTCGCCGCCTTGCTGGTGTTGATGATGATCGTGCGCCCGGAAGGTCTTGTGCCATCGACGCGACGGCGGCGCGAGCTGCACGAAGACGCTGAGCCGATTGCCGGCGTCGATGCACCTTCGGCGCTGGAGCAACTTGCGACGGCGGAACCGACTGCTACGCAAAAGGCAGGGAGGCAGTAAGATGGCAATGATTGAGGCGCGCCAGGTCACGAAAGTCTTTGGCGGTTTGGTGGCGGTCAACAGCGTCGATCTGGTTGTAGAAGAGCGCATGATTGCCAGCCTGATCGGTCCCAATGGCGCCGGCAAGACCACCTTTTTCAACTGCCTCACCGGGCTATATCGACCTGAAGGCGGGGACATCGTATTCGACGGCCAATCAATTGTTGGGCTGCGTCCCGACCAGATCATCGCACGCGGTATGGCGCGCACCTACCAGAACATCCGGCTCTTTGGCAGCATGACCGCCATCGAAAATGTGCTTGTGGGCCAACATGTGCGCTTGCGTTCGACGCCGCTCGGCGCAATTTTCCAGACGCCGGCTACACGTCGTGAGGAAAAGAAAGCCGAGCAGAAAGCACGTGAGTTGCTGGCTTTTGTCGGGCTTGCCGGCAAGGGCGACATGATCGCCAAGAACCTGCCCTATGGCGATCAGCGTTTATTGGAAGTAGCGCGTGCGTTGGGCAGCGATCCCAAGCTGCTGCTGCTCGACGAGCCAGCGGCTGGCATGAACCCGCGCGAGACGGACGCAATGCTGCATCTGATCAATCGTCTGCGCGACGAATTAGGCATTACGATCTTGTTGATCGAACATGATATGAAGGTCGTCATGTCGATCTCCGATCGTGTGACCGTGCTCGACTATGGCAAGAAGATTGCCGAAGGTCGCCCGGAGCAGGTGCGCACTGATCCCAGCGTGATCGAGGCGTATTTGGGAGCAGGCGTCATCGATGTTCATGCGCCCGCCTGAAACTATGCAAGGAGAGTGCACCGATGCTGGTGCTCGACCAGATTCACACCTACTATGATCGCATCCATGCCTTGAAGGGCGTCTCGTTGACCGTGCAACAAGGTGAGATCGTCACATTGATCGGCTCCAACGGCGCCGGCAAATCGACGACGCTGCGTACGATCAGCGGCTTGCTCAACCCACGCATGGGATCGATCACGCTCGATGGAGAGCCGATCGACCACCTGCCTGCACATGAAATCACTCGCCTCGGCATTTCTCATTCGCCCGAAGGACGCAAGATTTTTGCGCGCCTCACTGTGGAGGAGAATTTAGAGCTTGGCGCATTTGCACGCAAGGATAAGCCCGGCATCCGTGAAGATATGAACCGTGTGATGGATCTCTTCCCGCGGCTGCGCGAGCGTCTGCACCAGCGCGGCGGCACCCTCTCCGGCGGCGAACAGCAGATGCTGGCAATCGGCCGTGCGTTGATGAGCCGTCCGCGCATTCTTCTCCTCGACGAGCCGTCGATGGGGCTGGCGCCGCTGTTGGTCGAGCAAATTTTCCGCATCATCGAAAACATCAACGAACAGGGCACGACGATCCTGTTGGTCGAGCAGAACGCGCACGTGGCGCTTTCGATTGCGAACCGCGCCTATGTGATGGAGACCGGAGTCATCGTGCTTGAAGGGCCGGCCGCCGAAGTGCTCGCCAGCCCACAGGTGCGTGAAGCCTACCTGGGCGGATAACCATGCCCCTTGCCATGCAAGGCGTCACACCGAGGGAAGAAAGTTATGCCAAGACCGATGTTTGATTCGCCCTTCATCTTTGGCTTGCACGACCCCGGCGGTGAGTGGATCATGGCGCAGGCCGGTCGCCGCGGCTGGATCCTCTTCACCGAAGAGGTTGGCAGCGATCCCAACAACCTGAGCGGCGCCGATTATCGCCCTTACAGCGATCAGGATTTCGGCGTCATGGTGCGCATCAACAACGGTTACGGCAGCGTCGGAACCATTCCCCCGCCCAGCCGCTACGCCGAATTTGCACGCCGCGTGGCAAACTTCGTCGCCGCCAGCCCTGGCTGCCGCATCTGGATCATCGGCAACGAAATGAATCACAGCCAGGAGTGGCCCGAGCTCAGCCCGTTGCGCGCGGTTTCTCCGTTGTCCGCCGCCTCATCTGCTGCTGAAGATAGAGAGTCTGTCGCGCCCGAACGCGCCATCGGCCCGACGCAAGACCCTTTTGGTCGTAGCAGCGCAACGCGTTTCAGCGCGCTTTCGCCGGAAGAAATCGCACCAGCCGGCGTGCTGCGCTCCGCTATGCGCAGCGGTCGCCAACCGATTCTGCCGGCCGACTATGTGCGCTGTTTCCGGTTGTGTCGCGACGCCATTCGCTCCCTACCCGGTCACAGCGACGATCTGGTCGTGATCGGTGCTGTGGCGCCCTGGAACGCCGAACTGACCTATCCATCCAACCCGACCGGCGATTGGATCGTCTACTTCACCGATATTCTCAACGGGTTGGGGCCGGATGGGCTCGACGGCATTGCGCTGCACACCTACACTCACGGCAGCGATCCGGCGCTGATCACCGACCGCTCCACGATGAATCCGCCTTTCCAGAACCGTTATTACAACTTTCAGGCATATCGCAACTTCATGGAGGCGATCCCCGCCCCCATGCGCACGCTGCCAGTCTTCATCACCGAGACTGATCAGGACATTCCCTGGCTCGACGCCAACAACGGCTGGGTGCGCGCCGCCTACGCCGAGATCAACCGCTGGAATCAGCAGCCAGGCGCACAGCAAATTCGCTCCCTGCTGCTCTATCGCTGGCAACGATACGACCAATGGTACATCGAGGGCAAGAATGGCGTCATCGAAGATTTTCGCATGGCGCTTGCCAATGACTATCGCTGGAAACAACCGCCGCCCAAACCTGCTCACTACAAGGTTGGCGACGTGGTGCGCACACTGACCGCAGTCAACCTGCGCGCCGCGCCGGCCGGCCAGATCATCGGCGTGGCTCCGCCTGGGACGCAGGCAACCGTGCGCAGCGTTCCCTATGTGATGAGCGGTGGGTTGCCCTTCTGGTCGGTGCGTCTGCTCTTTAATGGGCAGGTGCGCAATGGCTGGCTGGCGCAGTACACGCTCGATGGCGTTGAGTTGCTGACGCTGGAATCATTTGGCTCGCTGCGCCCTGCTGCCTTCCAGCAGGGCGACATGGCGCGCACGTTGGAGGTGGTCAACTTCCGCAGCCACCCGGCGGGCCCAGTGATCAGCCAGCTACCGCGCGACGCCGTTGTGACCATCCTTGATCCGATCTTCGTGATGGCGACCGGCGTGCCTTTCTGGGCGGTGCGCGCACAGGTGAATGGCGTCCCAACCGACGGCTGGCTCGCACAGTACACTCAGGGCGGCGTGGTCTTGTTGGAAGGCTACTTGCCGGTTCCGCAGGCCGAAGTCGAAGCGCCGGGCGCAACGACGGCGCCGGCGTTTGCGCCGGGTGCTGAGGTGCGGACGACGACGCTCGTACGGATGCGGCGCACCCCAGGCGTCGCCAATAAGCCCGCCAATGACACCATTGCGCTTGTCCCAGCCGGTGCAACCTTGCAGCTGGTTGACGGCCCAAGGTCGGCTGACAACATGACGTGGTGGCGCGTGCGCGGCGAATTGCCCGATCTGGGCCGCGTCGATGGCTGGATGGCGCAGGCGCTGCCCACGGGTGGGCCTCTGCTAGAGCTTGTGCCGCCAGAGCCGCCAAAGCCGCCCGCCATCGAGCTGCCGCCAGGTCAGCAATACGCCTTTGCTGCTGGCGACCGCTTCCGCACGACGACCATCGTGCGTTTGCGACGCTCGCCAGGGTTTGTCGGCAAGGGAGCTGAGGACATTGTCGCTGACATTGCGCCTGCGATCGAGGGTTCAATTGTGGCGGGGCCTGTCGAACAAGATGGTTTGCTCTGGTGGCAGGTGCAGATTGTAGCGCAGGATGGGCGCATCTTCTCCGGCTGGATGGCTGAAGCCACCGGCGACGGCGAAGTATTGCTGCAGAAAATCGGTGCGCCGTTGCCGCCAATCGGTTTCCGCATCGGCGATCTGGTTCAGACGACGGATTTTGTAAATGTTCGTCGCACCCCTGGCAATGTCAATAAACCGCCCACCGATGTGCAGGGTGCATTGCGTCCTGCCACAAACATCGTGCTGCTCGATGGGCCGCGCCCCGCCGACGGTCTGACCTGGTGGCGCGGCGGCGGCATCGTGACCCCACCTGGCGTCGAGGTGCGCGGCTGGGTGGCGGCGGCTGTGCCCGGCGTCGGCGAGCTGCTGGTGCGCGCGCCTGTGTTGCCGGGAACCATCATTCCCGATCCGGTGGGGGGCGTCTATTTGCATCCTCCCTTTGACGGGCGCTACGGCATTGGTCAGCTATGGGGTGAGAACAGCGCCTTTTATGCGCGCTACAGCTATGATGGCGTCCCGCTGCTTGGACACAATGGCGTTGACTTTTCCACGCCGGTCGGCGTTTCGTTGCAGGCGGTGGACGATGGCGTTGTGCTGCGCGCCGATTTTGAGGCGGGCGGTTTCGGCTACTATCTGCTGATCGGCCACGCCTGGGGAGAATCGATCTACGCCCATCTGTCGAGCTTCGATGTCGCCGCCGGTCAGAAGGTGGCGCGCGGACAGACGATCGGGCGATCTGGCAACACCGGCGCCAGCACCGGCCCTCACCTCCATTTCGCCATTCGCATCAACCCTTACACTCGCGGCGATGGCTGGGGCGGCTTTCGCGATCCGCTGCCGTATCTGCCGCCATCTTCGTACACACTGCCGGGCTACATCCTTGATCCGGCGCCATCGTTCGGCGTCGCTGCGGCTGCGCCTGCTCCCGTTGCCGTGCGATTGGCGCCTTCTGGGATGGGGGACGTGAGCGGAGAAGATCGCCCCTGACTGGGGCTGATCGGTGGAGCATCCATGCCGCGACCGCTGTTTGATTCACCCTATATCTTTGGAATCCATGAGCCTGGCGGCGAGCAGTTGATGCTTGCCGCCAGACATCCGGGATGGATTCTTTTTTCCGAGGTGCTCGGCCATGACCCTACCGACCTGAGCGGCGTCGACTACACCAGTTACGCCAATCAGGGATTTGGCATCATCGTTCGCCTCAACCACGGCCACGAGCCAGAGGGCACGATCCCACACAGCAGCCAGTATGAGATGTTTGCGCGCCGCGTCGCCAATTTCGTCGGCACGAGCCGCGGCGCCCACATCTGGATCATCGGCAACGAGATGAACTACGCGATCGAGCGTCCTGGCGTCAAGATCGACTGGTCGCGCCACCAGACGCAGCGCGAAGGCCCGCCCGAAGTCGCCGACCCAACGCGGCGCGGGCTGGCGGTGCGCTTTAACGTGCTGCCCGACCACTCACCCGAGATTCGCACCACGCGCGGCGCCATGATCAGTCCCGGCGAGGTGATCACGCCCGAACTCTACGCTCGCTGCTACCGCCTCTGCCGCGACGCCATCCACCGCCTGCCGGGGCGCGAAGATGATCTTGTCCTGGTCGGCGCGGTGGCGCCCTGGAACACGCAGACGATCTACCCTGGCAACCCAAATGGCGATTGGGTGCAATATTTTCATGATATTTTGATATCGCTTGGACCCGATGGCTGTGACGGCTTTACGCTGCACGCCTACACGCACGGCGCCAACCCCTCGCTCATTGCCAGCCAGGCGCGCATGACGCCGCCGTTCCAGAATCGCCATCAGCATTTCCGTACATACATGGATTTCATGAACGCTGTGCCGGCGTCGATGCGCCATCTGCCTGCGTTCCTGACCGAGGTGGGGCAATCGCAGCCGTGGGTCAACCAAAACAGCGGCTGGGTGCAGGCGATGTACAGCGAGATCGACTTATGGAACCGGCAGCCGGGCGCGCAGCAAATTCGCGCAGCGATTCTCTATCGTTGGCCTGCGCTCGACCGCTGGTATATCGAAGGAAAGGCTGGCGTCATCGAGGATTTTCAGCGTGCACTTGTCAATGACTTTCGTTGGCGCGGCAGTGAGCAGGTTGCGCCGGTTGACGACGCTGAGATTGAGTCACCGCCCGATGTTGTCGAGCCAGAAGCGGCTGCCCCATTATTCCTCGAATCGGAGGTCGCGCCGCCAGTCGATGCGCCATCAAATATCGCAATAGAGACTTCCGCCCCGCCTGGATTGGCGTCGGACGGGGCGCAGGAGCGACGCAAGCGTCGCGCGCGTCGCGAGGCGAAATTGCCTGCCTATGCTATCGAGTGGATTTCCGATGCCTTCCCGGAGCGACTGCACGCCGGACAGACGGTCACAGCGCTGGTGACGCTGCGCAATGTCGGTTCGTTGACGTGGCGCTGGGGCGGCGGCAACCCTTTCCGCATCGGCTATCGCTACTACCGCAATCGCCGTCTGCTCTCGTTGCCGCCCGCCAAAGACCTGCGCACCGACATTCCCGATGATGTTGCGCCCGGGCAAACGGTGGCGGTTCAAGTGCGAATTGCGCTGCCCGATGAGCCGGGCAACTACACACTTGAACTCGATCTTGTACATGAAGGGGTTGCCTGGTTCAAGGAGCGTGGCGCGACGGTGTTGACGCGCTGGCTGACTGTCGAAGCAGCGCCATCGAACGGCGCCGTCGGCAGCGAGGGCGATGCCCTGCTGCCCGTGCGCCTTTTCACCGACGTCAGCCGACGATTGCCCAGAAGCGGCGCGCCTTACGCCCGTCGCGATCTCAATCAGATTCGCTATATCGTCGTCAATCACACCGGCGCACACCCATTGTTAAACCTGGAGCGAGTGGCGCGCGCCCACATCAGGGCAGGCTATCCGGGCATCGCCTACGACTTTATCGTCGACGCCGCCGGCGAGATCCTCAAGGTCAAAGACATGGAGGATGTGGCGCAGCCGGACCAGGTCTGGTCGGAGCAAGGCGTCAATATCTGCCTGGCAGGACGTTTCGACGCCGACGCCCCGCCGCTGGCGCAGCTCGACGCTGCGGGCCGGCTGTGTGCGTGGCTGGCGCAGAATATGGGGCTTGACGCCGACGCCATCGTCGGGTTGGGCGAGCTGATCCACAGCGACAGCCCTGGCGAGACCTTCTACCGCGGCGCGCGCTGGAAGGATGTGCTGACGCGCCAGGTTCGTCTACATCTGGCGGCGCTCAGCAGCGGCGCAACAGACAGCAGTCGCGTCAGCGAAGCCGAGCAACGTCTCGCCGAATTGGAGGCGCTCAACCGCTCGCTCAGCGCACGGTTGGCGGAAGTCGAAGCAAAGGAGCGCGCTAGCCAGCAGACTATCCAACGTCTGCACGCCGACAACGAGGAACTGCGTCATCAGCTCGAAGATCGACCAACGGTCGCCGAGGGCGCGCTGCGGCTCTACAAGGCAATTGACCGCCTGCCGCGCGACGCGCATCGCTACACACAACGGCTGCCGACAGATGTGCAGATGTTCGTCATCTACGACACCGGCGCCGCCAGCGATGCGCCGCTTGAGAAGCTTGCCGACGAGCATCGCCGCCATTGGCCCGGCATCCTGTATGACTTTGTAATTCTGGCGGATGGCGCGGTGCAGCAGACGCAGCCGCTCGACCAGGCGCCCGACACGCCGGAGCCTTATGTGCGCAATGCCGTCAGCATTGCCTTTGCCGGCGATCTGCGCAGCGGCGGCATGCCCACGCCTGAACAGATTGCGGCGGGCGGCGCGCTGCTTGTCTGGCTCTTGGCGCGTTACCCCCATCTCTCGCTCGACGCTGTCAAGGGCATCGGCGAGTTGCTCGCCACCTCTTCTCCGGGCAGCGAGTGGATGGAAGGCGTCGGTTGGAAACAACATTTGCTGAAGTCGGCGCGGCGCGCATCTGGGGTTGCTGAATCGAGCGGCAATGAAGAATTGCTGCGTCAGGAGATCGCCAGGCTGCAAGGCGAGCTGCAGCAAGCGCGGGCTGCAAGTGAAGCGTTGGAACAGGAGCGCCTCGAACGCAGCGCCGAGCTTCAGCGTCTTAGGGAGGAGTTGGCGGCAAAGGCTTCTAGCGTCATGGGATTTGTTGTGCCGGCGCCGCCGATTCAAAACGTCGCCGATCAATTACCCAAACATGCACGGCTGCGTTACGAACGCCGCACTCTAGGCCAGATCACCCACATTGCGATTCACCACACTGCTGCGCCGCCACGCGTGGGGCCCGCGCGCATCGCCGAGCTGCACATCGCCGCCGACCCGGCGCGCGGCAAGGGGGCATGGCCCGGCATCGGCTACCACTTCTTTGTACACGACGACGGTCGCATCGAACAGACCAACGCGCTGGAGACAATCTCCTATCATGTCGTGCGTCACAACGGCTATTCGGTCGGCGTGGCCTTCGCAGGCAGCTTCATGAACGGCAAGATTCCGACATCGGCGCAGTTGCGGGCGGGCGCGCATCTGGTGGCGTGGCTGATGCAGGAGCTGCGCATTCCGCTGGCGCGCGTGTGGGGGCATCGCGAATTTCCCGACAACATGACGGTCTGCCCAGGCAGCGAGTGGACGCAGGGCAACCGCTGGCGCGACCTGCTTTTTGAGCAGATCAACCAGATTCAACGCGGCGCTGGACTCAAGACCGTGCGCCATTATCTGCTGCTGCCCGCCAGCCCGGTCGCGGCAAGCGAACTGCTCGACGACGCGTTGGTCTACATCGCCCGTTTCCGCCCCACGGTCGGCTATTCCGTCGAGGAAGCGCGCACCGCCGAATATGTCACCATCGTCGGCGCCGAGGCGGGCGTCAGTGTTGCGAGCGAGCAACAGCTTGTCGACGCCGGCTGCAAAGTCGAACGCATCAGCGGGCGCTCCGACGGGGAAGTGGGCCGTCTGCTGGCGGAGATGGTGCGCGTCGGGCGTCGCTTCCGCACCTTCGAGGTGGATTTTTAGAAGAGGCCACACACGGAGATGAGCTTGACGCGACAGCAGCCGCTGGGGGCGGCGTATCCGGTGCAGTTGCCTGTTTTTGAGGGGCCGCTCGACCTGCTGCTGCACATGATCGAAGTGCGCGAGCTGGACATCAGCGTCATCAGCCTGATGGCCGTCACCGATCAATATCTGAAGACGCTCAACCAGCTTGAAGAGATCGAGCCGGGCGCGCTGGCGGATTTTCTGGTCGTGGCGTCGCGGCTACTCTACATCAAGTCCTACAACCTGCTGCCCAAGCCGCGCCCACCAGTCGAGGACGAGGAAGAGGCAAGCGGCGATGCGTTGCTGCGCCAACTGATAGAGTATCGCCAGTTCAAGGAGGTGGCGACGAAGCTGCGGGCGCGCGAGGAAGCCGGGCTGCGCGTCTATGTGCGCACCGCGCCGCGCCCGGAGGTCGAGCGCCGCCTCGATCTGGGCAACGTCGATGTCGAGGCGTTGCAGCGTGCGCTGCGCAAGGTGCTGCAGCGCATCCCTGTCGACCCGCCGATGCCGCGCGTCAAGGCCTATCCGATCACTGTGGCGGAGCAGATCGAGAACGTGCGAACCTATCTGCGCTCTGTCTTTGCCGACGATAGCCGTTCGGAGCGGCGTGGCGTCAGCTTCGAGGCGCTGCTTGGACGCAGCGCGAGTCGGCTGGAGGTGATTGTCACCTTTCTGGCGGTGCTGGAACTGGTTAAGCTCCACGAAGTCGAGGTCGTGCAGGACGCTACTTTTGGCGAGATTCAATTGATCCCTGCAGCGCCGAATTGAGGGGGAGTGCGAGGGGCGATGTCGTTGATCTTTCGTAGGTGCGGCTGCGAGCCGCACGGTCACGGTCGCAGAATGGACGTTGCTGGTGTGCGAGCGCCACGCCGCTGCGAGCGGCGTCTACGAACGGCGACGATGTCAGATGCGGCTCTCAGCCGCACGGTCACGGTCGAAGAATGGACGTTGCTGGTGTGCGAGCGCCACGCCGCTGCGAGCGGCGTCTACGAACGGCGACGATGTCGTAGGTGCGGCTGCGAGCTGCACGGTCACGGTCGCAGAATGGACGTTGCTGGTGTGCAAACGCCACGCCGCTGCGAGCGGCGTCTACGAGAGCGCCACGCCGCTGCGAGCGGCGTCTACGAGCGGCGGCGGAAGTGCAGCCAGCCCCAGGATGCCCCGAAGATCAATGCGCCGCCGAAGCCAAATCCACCCAAAAAGAGCAGACTGCGCAGGTCGAACGCACGGGCGACGCTGACTGCCTGTGCCTGCGCCTTTTCGATGGAGAGCGGCGGTTCGGGCGTTGCGGATGGCAGCGGCGTCCAGGTCGCGGTGGGCGGCAGCGTCGGCGTGTGGGTCGGCGACGGCGTGACCGTAGGCGTGTCGGTGGGGACGGCGGTGGGTGTTTCAGTTGGCGTAGCTGTCGGCGTGTTGGTGGGCGGGACATATACGGCGGCAGGCGCCTCCGGCTGCACGGCCACTGCCTGCGGCGCCGCAGCGGCTGCCACCTGCTCGGCGGCTGGTTCTGGCATCGGCTCGATCGCTGGCTCCGGCGTTGGCGTGGCGGTCGGCGGCAATTCCACGGCGGGTGCGCTCTCGTCCGGGTAGAGCGCAATCGCATCGACCAGGATCAAGTCATAGGAAGCCGTCTGCGGGTGATCAGTCAGGAAAAAGACAGTTATCGTCTCACCTAGCGCACGCGCCCGCACGTCGATATTGACATCGGGCGGCGGGTAGTTGAGGATGCGCCCCTCGCCCCAGTGCATCGGCCCCCAGATCACGGTGGCGGCGTTGGGGTCGACGCCGCCGGTCGGGTCGATGCCAAGCTGGCGGCCAAAGAGGTCGGGTTGGTTGGGCGCGCCCCACGCAATGCTGGCGCGATAGCCAGCGCCAGGCGTCACCGCTACCTGCGTATAGATGCCCGCCTTGAAGGGGCTGGTGCTGGCGATGGTCAGGTTGTAGCCGCCAAAAAAGGTGTGCTCGTCTTGAATAAACTCTGGGTTGCCATAAAGAACAAACGCATTCCAACCCACCGGTAGCTGCATCGGTCGCCCGCCGGTGAAAGAATCCATATTGCATACGTGGGAGGGAATCACGTTGGGCGGATCGCAGGGATGATTTGCAGATGCCGATGCAAAAACAAATGCGGATGCAAGCAATCCTGTAAGCACGCCTGCCAACCAACGACGGCAGTGCAAGGCTTGCCGTGATTTTTTTAACAACTTCATGATGTCAGTATACGTTCTGCGCCGCTGTGCGCCAAATCATGACGGTCCGACAGGTCTACTTCACCGCTGGATAAGGTTTGCGCTCTCAACTTGAAGTGCGCCCCGGTTCGAGCTGGATTGCGCCGATCTCCACTTGTCGCACTGACAGCCAGCCGCGTCGCGACGCAATCGACAGGTCGTCGGCGGTGCGATGCAGCGCAACCGTCAGCGTGTATTGTCCCGACGGCAATGTGGCGGAGATCGGCAAGTCATAGAAATCACGCACGGGCAACGTAGCGAGCCAGCCGCCGCTTGGATAATCGTGACCGCCGAGCGGGAAGCGCCATTCTTGCGCCGCCGCGCCGCTGCCGTCGCGCAGAGTCAGCACCGCCTGATAATCGTCGCGATAGTCGCCAGGACGTGGACGCCAGACCAGCGCTGCACGCACTATTTCGCCAGGCTGCGCCGCCGTGCGATCCAGCCGCGCCTCGATCAAGTCGATGTAGTCGAACGATGCCAGCGCCGCCGGCAGCACGGGCGCTTGAACCGGCGGCGTGACGGTGACTTCCCCCAACCGCAGTCGTTGCCCATCAACCGTTTGCTCTCCATCTGGCAGCGGCAGCGCGCGCCCATCCTCGCTTCGATAGACGACGAGTTCGAGCGTGTAGTTCCCCGGCTTCGTGCTCACGCCGACGGGCAGCGCAAACGGTTGAAACTGCACTGTATCAAGCGGCCAGTCGCTTGACCGCGGCAGAAAGGGCGCATCCGTCTGTGCGACCAACCGCCCGCCGCGGTCGTAGAGACGCAGGCTAACGGCGAGATCGGGCAGCGGTGTTGAGGCGCGCCAACGCAGCGGCAGATAGAGCGGCGATCCTGCAGAAACTGTTGCGTTCTGGGTGTCGCCCAACAGGCAGATTTGCTCGCCAAAGCACACCAATGCTGACAGCGCGCTTTGATCGGACGAGCGCTGCGGTGCAAAAAGCTGCACCAGCCCGAAATCCCGCCCGGGCACCGGCGACTCGCTGAGCAGTGTCATGTGGTCATCCAGCCAGCGCCGCAACATGCCGTCGGGGTCGCTCACCGTGTCGTAGAGGCGATAGTGCCACAGTCGCTGGCTCGTCTCAGCAAGCGCCGCCAGCGCGTCGATGGCATCCGACGCGGTGATAGCGAAGAAGTCGCTCGTTGCCGCGCCCCAACCGAGGCTCGGCGCGCCGTCGACGCTGCCGCCGCGCACGATGGTGGGCGACGTGAAGAAGCTGCGGTCGGCGGCGTGGTCTTGTAGAAAATCAGGCAACCGGACAATCTGTGCGATGGGAGGCGGCGCGACGCCATCGACGCCGGCCGGCTGCGTGGGCCAGTAGGTGGTCAGGATTGGATAGATCCAGCCGGCGTTGACCAGGATCGCATCGCCAGGGCGCCACTGCGCCGCCAAACTCGCCACGGCGCTGCGGTGATCGTCGACGCGATAAAGCGGGTCATACCAGAAGCTGACTGCCGCCGCCGCCGAAATCGCCAGCCAGATCGCCAGCGCGCCGACCGCTGCCAGCCGCCGCCACTGCCACGCCAACCGCATCCCCAGCGCTGGAACCAGCACAAAGAGCGGCGCATAAAGAAAGACATAGCGCACATGATAGACCGGCGTGACGAAGGCGGTCAGCAAATAAAGTTGCAGAACAGGCAGAAATACAACGGCGATGGTGATAATCACCCCTGACAAGTGTTTTGCCGCATCTGGGCGTTCCTGTTGCACGGTAAAAAGCATGGCCGCCAGCACCACAGCGATGACAGCCGCCATCAGCAGCGCCCAAGGCCAGTTCGTGTGCGCGGGCGGCGATTGACCGACGAGAAAGGCGGCCAGCGTCTCCGCCAGGCTGGCGAGCAAGGCGGACGCCGAATCCCACGGCGCGCGCCACGGCGGCACCGGCGGGTCGATTGCCTGGCGTATAAAGGTGGGCAGCCACGGCGCAAAGAGCAGCAGCGCGCCAAGTTGCGCACCAAGCCAGGTGACGATGCGTTTGCTGCGTTCGGCGTTGCGCCAGAGCAACCCCAGCACGATCACGTTGACGCCGACCAGCCAGAAGGCAAAGTAGTAGAGCGTGTACATGCCTGCCGCCGCACTCAGCGCAAAGACCAGGAGCCAGCGCAGCGGGTTGAGGCGGTCGACAAAGCGCAGCGCCGCCCACAGACAGAGCAGCGCCAGCACTGCGCCGACGGTGTACATGCGCACTTCCTGGCTGTACCAGAGCTGGAACGGGCTGACCGCTGCCAGCCACACGCCGAGCAGCGCGGTGGGCGCATCGAAGAGCCGGCGACCAAGTGCATAGATCAGCGCCAGCAGCAACACACCGGCGAAGAGGCTGGGCCAGGCGTAGAGAAATTCCAGCCCGTGCGCCAGCGTCGGCGTGGTGAGCCTCCCCCACAGATGGAGCAGCAGGTAGTAGCCAGGCGGGTGGATGTCGCCAGCGGTGTGGGCGATCATGTCGGCGATGGATTTGCGGGCGAGATGAACGCTGACCGTCTCGTCGTACCAGAGCGATTCGGCGCCGAGACGGTGCAGGCGCAGGGCAAAGCCGAGCAGGATGCCCGCCAGCAGCAGGCTGCGCTGCCCAATCACTGCTCCGGTTCGATGCGCGCTGGACAAGGAGGCTCCGTTCTGTTGCATACGCCGATAACGCCTGCGTGCTGGCGCAGGTTCTCTGGGTATTTTACTGGGCAAAGGGCATCTTCTCAACAATCTGAGGGAGGCAACGGCACAGACACGAACTATCGTGTCCCCTCGGAGGAGTGAGAAGCTGTCTGCAAAGGGTTTTCTTGACCCCGTCGCAGCGCAGACATTGACTTCAACGGAATCCTGACTGTGCTTTTGTCTATCGTGCGGACTGCCAGGAGTGGCGATGCTTTTCACGAGCCATCGACATCGCTTATGTTCTATCTTGATGCATAGTTGATTTGCCCTGGAATCAGATTTTCGATACCCAGTTCTTCGATTCGGGCGCGCGCAACGAAACGGCGATAGGCGCGCACTTCAGCCAGCAGCGCCTCCAGTTCCGCCCACAATGCCTCGCTTTCACTGTTCTGCACCTTTGTTTCGCCCTCGGCAACCTGGGCGCGGTCGCCGTCTAGCCATTCGAGCAAACGCACGGCGCCGCGACTTTCCAACAGCAGCAGGGCCGTGCGGATCACGGCTTCGGTCTGTCCCAAACGCGCCGCCATACGGCCGACATCGATCACGGCATCGCGGCTCAGCGCGTATTTGACCATGCCCGCCACCTGCCTGACCACCACGGCGGGCGCATCGTCAGTTGTGCGTCGCCCACACAGGAACAGCTCATCACACTCACAGCTTTCGACCAGCCACTTCAACACTTCGCCAGAAGGTGGAAGGGTCCATAACACCAGGGGGCGACCGCCGCCGGTCGCGTTGGTGCGTGGTGCATACGCTACCCCAGGGCTGGTCGTCTCCAACTGAGCGCCTTCCGCATACCAGACAGCGTCGGCAGGCAGGTGCATTTGCGGATCGGCGATGCGGCGCAAATCGACCACAAAACGCGGGCGCGCTTTGCCGGAGGGAAGTTCGGCAACCTGGCGTTGTGCTGCCCGGTGCGCCACGTACAACAATTGCAGCGATCGTTCATTGCGATACTCGTTGACGCCCAACGTGTAGACAATGTCGAGCGCACCTGCCGGCAGCTCGGCGTCGCCGCCGCCAAACCAGACCAGTTCCTGCTCCGATTGGTCGACGTTGGCTGGGCGAACGCGCAGCTTGCGATGCGAACCGTCGGCGCCCATGCGTCGATCACTGACGACCTGAACGTCGTAGGTGACAATGCGCGGCATTGGGTTGCCCTGCCCAAAGGGCGCCAGCCGCGCCAACTCGGTCGCCAGGTCGAGCGAGAGGTCGCCCAATGACGCTTCAGTATCAATTTGCAATCCTGGCTGTACAGTTGGATCTCGATGCAGTTCAACTTGCCGGCTCAGCTCACGACGAAACGCATCAATATTCTCCGGCAGCAGACTGACGCCCGCTGCGCCAGGATGTCCGCCATGCGTGAGCAGCAGATGGCTGCACGCGGCAATCGCCGCGCCGATGTCGACGCCGGCAACACTGCGTGCGCTGCCGCGCGCCGGCTCGCCGGGTGGTGTGAGCAGCAGGATCGCCGGTTTGCCGTACCGTTCCACAAGCCGCGAAGCGACAATGCCGACGACGCCAGCGTGCCACTGCGGATGCGCCAGCACCAGTGCGTTGAAGTCGAGCAAGCTGGGGTTGCGTTCGAGCATCTCTTCCGCCGAGCGCGTGATCTGGCTGGTGAGGACGCGACGCTCCTGGTTGAGCCGTTCCAACTTGTTGGCTAGTTGACCGGCGAGGATCGGGTCGCGCGTCGAAAGCAGTTCGACGGAGATGGTGGCGTCGTCGAGGCGACCGAGCGCGTTCATGCGTGGGCCGAGCTGAAAGCCGATTGACTCGGCGGTCAGCTTCGCTGGATCGACGCGCGATATCTGCATCAGCGCCATCAAACCGACGCGTTTGGTCGTGCGCAGCCGCTCCAGCCCGCGTTGCAAGAGATAGCGGGCGTCGTTGATCTGTTCCGCCACATCCGCCACGATGCCGAGCGCAACCAGGTCGAGCATCTCCTCCTCTTCACCGCGGCGTCCTGCCAGTTCGTAGAGGCGCTGCACCAGCTTGTAGGCGACGCCGACGCCAGGCAGCGTGCGCAACGGATCGCCGTCGGGCAGAAACTTTGGGTTGACGATAGCGTTGGCGCGGCGCACGCTATCGACGCCCACCTCAACGGGACTCAATCCCCACAGTGGATCGGTCCTGAAATCCAGCCCGGTGAATTCGGCGGAGAGATCATGGTGATCGGTGACGATGACGGTGATGCCCTGGTCACGTGCGTAGCCGATGCCGGCCGCTTCGGCGATGCCGGTGTCGCAAGTCAGCAGCAGGTCGGCGGGATGTTCCGCCAGCTTCTGTTGGAGCTTGGGCAGGCGGATGCCGTGGCTTTCCTCGAAGCGGTTGGGCACGTGAAAGCGCACATGCTCGTCGCCTGCCAGCGCGCGCAGCGCGGTGACGAGCAGCGCCGTGCTTGTCTGTCCGTCGACGTCGAAGTCACCCCACACCAGGATCTGCTGTCGGCGGGCGATGGCGTCATGCAGCAGTTCCGCCGCCGCGTCCACGCCGGTCAAGGCTGATGGTGAGGCGGGTGTGTACTGGTCCGGATCGAGAAAGGGGATCGCCTTTTCCGGCGCGTCGATGCCGCGCTGCGCCAGCAACTGCGCCACCAGCGGATGGCCGCCGACCGCCGCAATCAGTTCCGGCGATGGTGCAACGGTCGGTTTGAGAATCCAGGGCTGTGTCATATACCAAAGATTATAGCAAGAATCATGGTGAACCTGCACAGTACGCTTTTACTGTTGGTTGCGCTCACCTGCACCGAGGCAGTGGCGCCGCAACGCAAGCCGGTCAGGTGACTAGCCACAAAATCATTCACGTGACCAAACGAAAACTCGTCTGGGCGCCAGTGCAATCGAGAGAGTTTCCTTTTATAGTGGCGCCAGGCGAATCGTGATTGATCGCCATCGAGCCTGGGGTCGTGATCGATCCAGCAATCTAGCGCGGGCGGCTCGAGTACGGCGCCTATCGGAGAAACCACTATGAACACTCAAACAGCCACCCTTTCTACAGGCGTGACCCTGGAGTACCTGCTCGATGGTCCCCCCGATGCGCCTGTGCTCTGTTTCGTGCATGGACTTGGCTCCAATTTACGCCAATTTCTGACCCAGGCAGAACATTTTGCCAGTACACACCGCGTATTGCTGCTTTCGCTGCGCGGGCACGGGGGATCAAGCGCACCCAGCCCGCCCACACCCGAGGCGTACACACCGCGCGTCCTGGCGCAGGACGTGCAGGCGCTGTTGACGCACCTGGGCATCGAGGCGCTGCACTACGTCGGCAACTCTCTGGGCGGGTTGGTTGGCTATGAACTACTGGAGCTGGGACAGCCGCGTCTCCTGTCCCTGACTACCTTTGGCACGACGGCGGAACTGCACAGTTCGCGGCTGACTTACTGGGCCGTAGTTGGTTCTATCCACCTGCTCGGCGTCAAGGGGGTGGCCACGCTCATCGGGAGAACTGCCTCGCAAGATCGCGCCGTAGGGGCGCAGTTGCAAGAGATGTATCGCAGCGCAGCGAAAGACGCTCTACTGCTGATCCCCCGACATATCGCCGAGTATAATTACATCGCCACGCTCAGTAACGCCGACGCGCCGCTGCTGCTGATCCAGGGGGCGATGGACAAAGAGATCAATGCAACGCTGGCTTCGACGCTAACGGTCTTGCGCGCCGCACCGCATAGCCGAGTCGTTCCCATAGAAAATGCCGGACACTTCGCCAACATGGAGCAACCAGAAGTATTCAATCGTATCCTGGAAACATTCCTGGAAAGAGGCATGGATGAACGACTGAGGAGTGAAGAATGCCCTTGAGACACATAATCAATCCATTTCACATCGACATCGACCCGATGGAACGGCTGCTCCTGGTCAACTTCGAAAAGGATCCCGATACGACCTACATTGGTTTTGAACCCCAGGTGTTCGATGATCCGGTCAACGGAACCGGACATCTTGTCATTGGCTGGCGGCAGGATGGCCGGGTGGACGTGTTCCATCAGCCTGGCCTGCATCCGGATGCAGCGAAGTACGACATCGCCGGCAAAGGTCTGGCGCACATGGTCGAGCGGGAGCTGAGTGGGGCCGCCTACGAAGTAAATGCTTACGGTGTGCAGGCGCATTATGAGTTTCAGGACATTCATAACCGGCGTGTCGCGATCAACATTAACGAGCAACACCCGAAAGAACGCAAACCCTTCGGCTTGCTGGCGCCGATGGGCGCTGCGGCGGAGACGCCGTCGGCGCTGCCGTTGGTGTTGTTGCATGACTTCTACTTCGTCAGAGTGCGCCACACGACCTTCGAGATCAGCATTGACGGCAGGCGCCACCGACCGGACCGGTTGCCCATACCGATGGATTTTATGCGGATGTACTTCACTCGCTACAGCCCCAGGCCACTGATTGCCACGCTCAATCCTGCGTTTGATGGTGAATTGGAGGCTGTGGAAGTTGCCAGGGGGGAGTTGGAGGCGCACGTCGGGGAGCATGTATTGACTTTGGATTGGACGGCTGCCGGGCCGGCAATCCGTCGTGTCATCCGCCCCAACGCGATCCATCCTGTTGAGATGCGCTTCGACGCAGCTTTCCCGTGCCTGGAAAACCTGACAAACGACGCCGTCGTCAGTGGAAGCTTTGAGATCGAAGGGCGCCCTTCCACAGGTCGCATCGGCGGAAGCTACATCGTGGCGAGAAAGGATACGCGCATCGAGATCACCTTGATCCCTACGCAGGGCTGGCAGCCCCACCCAACCAAATTTTCGCTGCGCTTTCTATACACGGTGGCAGGCGTTTTCAGGAAATGGCCGACCACTTATAAATGGACGGCGCTGCTTGAGAAGAACGCAGCCGGTGTAGACGTAATGCGTTCGACGTGGCGCAGATTGAGCAAATGAAACAAGGGGGAGTCGATGGCTGATGCCTTAAGGCTCTCGCTGAGATTGCTGCCGCTATCGCAGTCGCGCCTGAATGTTCTTGAGTTGCGTAGATTTGTTCGCAACGCCTTCAGCGGGTAGACTGCACACTCTATGGAGTTGCGTGAGTATTGGACGATTTTGCGTCGGCGTTGGTGGCTGCCGGTGGTGCTGGCGGCGCTGGTCGGGCTGTTGAGCCTGGTGCAGATGCAGCCGTGGCAGCCCAAGCCGCCCGTCTACAGTGCGTCGATGCGGATGTTGGTTGGGGTGCTGCCTGCCGCCGAGCAGGATGTCACAGCCTATGACCCGCGCTATTACGCCTGGCTGACGAGCGAATACCTGGTCGACGATTTCACCGAGGTGGTGCGCAGCCAGTTGTTCGCCGAAAATGTTAGCAAGCGACTCGACGCGCAGAATCTTAGCGTCCCGGCGGGTGTGATCCAGGGCAGCGCGGCGACCGGCAAGCTGCACCGCATCATCACGCTCAGCTTTACGTGGGGCGACGCAGCGCAGCTTGAGGCAATCGCCCGCGCCGCCGCCGACGAACTGGCGCAGAACACGCCGTTCTACTTTCAGCAGCTCGGAACAGAGAACGCCGGCGTCACGTTGATCGATGGACCGACCATCGGCGCCGCAGGCGGCGGCGTGCGTGAGCAGGTCGAGCTGCCGCTGCGTGTGCTGCTGGCGTTGCTGGTCGGCGTTGGGCTGGTCTTCCTGATGCACTATCTCGACGACAAAGTGCGCACCGAGCGCGATCTGGAGGCATCCGGCATTCGCGTGCTGGGTGCGATTCCTAGAAAAAGATAGAATGGCCGAACGGCGCCGACTTTGCACCTGAGTTTCTGGCGCAGCTTGGCTTCCAGCAGGCAAACGTAGATGCTGTCATGGCGTGACCGTACGGTCAGAATGGGTTGAGGTGAAGCAATGACATTACAAGAATACTGGCGAATTATCCGCAAGCGCGGCTGGATTGTGGTGTTGGCGGTGCTATTGGGCGCGGTGGCGGCGTTTGGCGTCAGCTATGTGCAGAAAGAACTCTACCAGGCGATCGTCGAGGTGAGCACGGTGCCGGCGCGCCCGGACTGGGGCCTGGGCAACACCGCCAAGGACTTGATGCGCAATTTCACCGCCAATCTCAAGACGCCCGAAGTCGCCGCCCGCGTGATCGCCCGCCAGCAGCTCGACATGAATCCCTACGACCTGCTCGCCAACACGCAGATCGAGCCAGATTCGAGCACCTTCACGATCAAGATACAGGTGCGCGACGCCGACGGCGAGGTGGCGAAGCTGGCGGCGCTCGGCTTTGCTGACGAGTTCCTCGAAGAACGCACCGCCTATTACGCCCAGCTCGACAAGAGCGACCGCATCGAGGTCAAGATTCGCAGCCGCGATATCGGCTACAGCCAGGTGCAGCCCAAGCCATTGCTCAACGCCGTGGCGGGCGCCGTGCTCGGCTTGCTGCTTGGCATCGGCGTCGTCCTGCTGCTGACCTGGATGGAAGCTGATCTGTTGCGCACCACCGCTGCGGTCGAACGCACGCTGGGCATACCGGTGCTGGGCGCCATCCCACGCGCTGGCCGTCGCGAGATCGCGCAGTCGGACGTGCAGCCCGGTCGCATCGGCGCACCCAAAACAGCATGAGCAAAACAGTGACGCAAGGGCGCGGCGACGCAAAGATGCGCAAGGAGAGCAAGGCGTGTCCATGCCTTGTTGCACCGCACAGCCTGCCAAACTCGCGCCCGTAATCGCAGAATCCGCGTGAATCCGCCAAATCCGCGTCATCAGCGTTCCATCATTCATCATCTACCGCTGGCGCTGCTTGCGCTGGCGGTTTTGCTGTACGCCGCCTATTTCAGCTATCTCACCGTGCTGCGTCTTCACGCCTTTGAGTCGCGCGCGCTCGACATGGGCAACCTCAACCAGACAATCTGGAACACCGCGCACGGCGACTGGTTCCGCATCACCAACCAGGAAAGCGACCTGACCAACCGCCTCGGCTACCACGTCGAGCCGATTTTGCTGCCGATTGCGTTGCTCTATCGGCTCTTTCCGCGCCCCGAATTTTTGCTTGTGCTGCAAGCGGTGATCGTGGCGCTTGGTGCGCTGCCGCTCTTTGCGCTGGCGCGGCGGCAGGGACTGGGCGACTGGCTGGCGCTGGTCTTTGGGCTGGCATATCTGCTCAACCCGACGATTCAAGCCGCCAACTGGCTGGAGTTTCACCCTGTCACCCTGGCGCCGACCTTTTTAATGGCGACGTTCTATTTCCTGATCGCGGGCCAGACGCGCGGGTTCATTGTCTTCGCCATTTTGTCAGCAAGCTGCAAGGAAGAGATCGGCTTGCTGGTCGCCATGATCGGCCTCTACGCCTGGCTGGCGCTGCGCAAACCGCGGCTGGGGTTGACGACCTTTTTCCTGGCTGCCGGCTGGTCGCTGCTGGCGGTGCTGGGCATCCAGAACGTGGTGGCGGGCGGCAACATTCACTGGGGACGCTACGCTTACCTCGGCGAAAGCACAACGCAGAAGCTGATCAGCCTCATCACGCGCCCCGATTTGATCCTGGCGCAGCTTCAGCGTGCGGAGATTGGGCGCTACTTTTTCGAGCTGCTGCTGCCGGTCGGCTTCACCGCACTGCTGGCGCCGGAGGTGCTGCTGCTGGCGCTGCCCTCGTTGGCGATCAACCTGCTGGCGGACTTTGCGCCGATGCACCAGGTGACGACGCTGATCTACGCCGCGCCGGTGCTGCCCTTCGTCATGCTGGCTGCCGTGATGGGCATCGCGCGCGCAAATGAATGGATCAATAGAACGCGGATGACGCGGATCGAGCGGATCAACACGGATCAAAATTCGCCCAAATCCGCGTCATCCGCGTTCCATTGGGTCGCCGCCATCCTCGTGCTTGGCGGCGCGCTGGTCGGTCAGCGTCTGTGGGGCGTGCTGCCGGGGAGCGGCAATCACCTGGCGCTGAGCGTGACCGACCATCACCGCCGCGCCGCCGCCGTGATCGCGCAGATTCCGCCCGACGCCGCGGTCTCGGCGCAGGATCGGCTCAATCCGCATGTCAGCGGGCGGCGAACGCTCTACATCTTCCCGCGCGTCGATGACGCCGACTACGTGCTGCTCGACGTCACCGGACCGGCCTGGCCCCAACACCCCGCCGACCTGCGTCGTAGCGTCGATGAACTGCTGGCAGGCGACTTTGGCATTGCCGCCGCGACCGACGGCTATCTGCTCTTGCAGCGCGGCAATGCAAACAAGACCTTGCCGCCCAAATTTTTCACAGCCTGGACGCAGCCAACTCCGCAGGTCGAAGCCGAAGGTTTTGTTGCGACATCGATCATCTTTGGCGACGAAACTGGTGATCTGCTGGCGCTGCGCGGCTATCGCGTCGCAACCGACCGCTACGGCGAGCTGGTGGTCGAGCTGTGGTGGGAGGCGCTGCGTCCGCTTGACGCCGATTATCGCTTCTATGTCGGCTACCTCGATCAAGAATTGCAGACATTACACGACAGCCGCTTTTATCCGCCCGCCGCCGAGTTGTGGTATCCTACTTCGTCGTGGACGCCAGGGCAGTCGGTTCGGGTGCAGACGCTGCCGTGGACGCTGGATCGCGATGCATTTGTGCTCGGCGTCGGCGTCTATGCTGGCGAGGATGGCTGGACGGATGGTGCGCGGCTGAACGTGCGACAAGTTGAGCCGGCTTTGCCGGTTCTGGAAGGCGGCACGCTCGTTCGGCTGGGTGGCTTTGCGCAGGCGTCGGCGGAAACCGGCTGGACGCCCTTAGCGCCAGTAGCGAACGCGCCCGCACAGACGCTGAATGCAGCGTTCGCGGGCGGATTGGTTTTGGAGGGCGCAACGTTGCCGCAGTCAGCCCGGCGCGGCGATGCGTTGCCCGTGACGTTATTCTGGCGTGCGGATGAGTCACCGGTCGCTGATTACTCGGTCTTCGTGCAACTGCTCGATGTAAATGGCGTCAACGTTGCGCAATGGGACGGCGCTCCTCATGACGCAGTGAGCAAGCTCCCGGCGTCGGCATGGCCCGTCAACTGGCGCGGCTCGCACGCACTGGCACTGCCGCTGGCGGATACGCTGCCCGCAGGCAAATACGCCATCATCACCGGCATGTACGACTGGCGCACCAATGCACGTTTGACCGTAAACGGCAGCAATCATGTAGAGATTGGGAGAGTAGAGATTAGAGAGTAAGAGATTGAGAGAGTAGAGATTGGAGACCTGGGGTTTCGAGACGCAATCTCCAATCTCCAATCTCCAGTCTCCCAATCTCATTCAAAAGGAATGATCATGAACCTGATTACCCTCAACGAGCCGCGCAGCGCGGTGGCGGAAGCGTACCAGAGCCTGCGCACCAGCCTGGAGTTTTCCAGCCTGGAGAAGCCGGTGCGGTCGATTCTGGTCGCAGCGGTGGATGGCGGCGCCGATAAAGCCACGACAGTGGCGAACCTGGCGGTGGTGATGGCGCAGGCGGGCGACCGCGTGATCCTGGTTGACGGCGACCTGCGCCAGCCGCGCCAGCACGAGATTTTTGGCGTCGCCAACAGCAGCGGGCTGTCGCAGTGGCTGGAGAGCGGCGGCGCGCCGCCGCTGCAAAAGAGCGCGGTTGACAACCTGCACGTGCTGCCCAGTGGCCCCACCGTCAGCAACCCGGTGGCGCTGTTGAGCACACGACGCCTGAGCGAGCGCCTGAGCGAGCTGGCAGAACTGGCGGATTACGTGCTGATCGATGCGCCGCCGCTGCTGAGCGTGACCGACGCCGCACTATGGGCAAGCCAGGTCGATGGCGTTGTGATGTTGGTCAACGGCGGCAGCACCCAGAAAGCCGATGCGCAGCGCGCCAAGGGCATTCTGGAGCGGGTGCAGGCGAATCTGTTGGGGGCAGTGCTGCTAAATGCGGAATAATTGAAAAAGGACTTATCCAGATGAAGGGCTTGATTCTCAGCGGCGGCAAGGGTACGCGCCTCTATCCCATCACTTTCAACCGCGCCAAGCAGCTCGTGCCGGTTGCCAACAAACCGGTGCTCTTTCGCGTGATCGAGGCGATCAAGGAAGCGGGCATCGACGACATCGGCATCGTGATCGGCGACACCGGCGCCGAAATCCGCGAGGCGGTGGGGCACGGGCGGCGGTGGGGCGTCAACATCACCTACATCCCGCAGGAAGCGCCGCTGGGGCTGGCGCACGCCGTCAAGATCAGCCAGGATTTTCTGGGCGACGATCGCTTTGTCATGTTCCTGGGCGACAATGTGATCCAGGGCGGCATCAGCGGGTTGATTCGCCAGTTTGCCTCAAGCGCCTGGAACAGCCAGGTCGTGCTGACCCAGGTCGATCAGCCACAACATTACGGCGTGGCGGAACTCGACGAGCAAGGCAAAATCAAGCGGCTGATCGAGAAGCCGCGCAACCCGCCCAGCAACCTGGCGCTGGTTGGCATCTACATGTTCGACCATAACGTCTTCACTGCCGTCAACGCCATCAAGCCAAGCTGGCGCGGCGAACTGGAGATCACCGACGCCATCCAGTGGTTGGTCGAGAATGGCTTCGCCGTGCATCCCTATGTTCACCGCGGCTGGTGGATCGACACCGGCAAGCCGATCGACATGCTCGAAGCCAACAACCGCGTGCTTGCCGAGCTGGAGCACAAGATCGAAGGCTACATCGACCGCGACAGCAAAGTCGATCACCTGGTCACCGTCGAGCGCGGCGCCGAGATCATCAACAGCGTCGTGCGCGGCCCCGCCATCATCGGCGAGGACACGCGCATTGTCAACAGCTACGTTGGCCCCTTCACCAGCATCTACCATCACACCGTCATCGAGGATAGCGAGATCGAACACAGCATCGTGCTCGACCACAGCCGCATCGTCGGCATTCCCAGCCGCATTGAGGACAGCATCATCGGCCGCGACGTCGAGGTCACCTATAGCCCGATCAAGCCGAAAGCTTATAAGATGACGCTGGGCGACCATTCCAGGGTGGGGTTATTGTAGTTGGAAACAATTGCTTCCGTCCTCCCCGCAATTGTTTCAACGCCTGCGCTGGCGGCTGCGCTGCAAAACTGGCGCCCGCGCCAACCTATTCCGCCGTGGAACGAAGCGCTTGCGCAGCGCGCGCTGGCGCCAATGTATCGACTTTCAGCAGGCTGTACTGCGGAAGAAATACAATCTGCAACGAGACTTGTCGGCGAGGTGGCGGAACGCCTGCACCGTCTGACGCGTGCGTATGGGGAATGGCGCATTTTTGAAGCGGGGCCTTATTTTGACCTGACGCCGACGCAGGTTGCTCTGTTGACACGCGTGGTGGAGCGCGCCGCCACAGTGCATGTCGTCTTTTTTGTCGATGCGTTGTTGCCGACATTTCAAGCCGTGCATCAGTACGCAGCACAAATTCGAGCGCGGACGCCGGCCAGTGTTGAACAAGATGAGATGATCTGCGCAACGCTGGCGGGACACTGGCAGCGTATGCTGGAGGTTGTCAGCCAGGTGCGCGCTGAACTGCAAGGCGACATTAGCTTTCTAGCATTCAGCGGGGCGATGGAAGAGCAGGCGCGTTGGGCGCACATACAACCCGGACCTCATTGCAGCTCCGAAGCGCCGTGGGCGCTGACGCCAGCTAATGCGCTGCCAACTCTGACGCTTTCGGTTGATTTTCCGCTGCCAGCGTTCCGGCAGCCGGGGCGCAAGCGTCGGCTTCGGCGCACCTGGCAACGTTTATATCGCCAACAAGGAGAGCGAAAATTCAGATGATTTTCGGCGATTCAATTTCAATATTCATGGGGGATTTATGCAAAACGTGTTAGTCACCGGCGGCGCCGGTTTCATTGGCTGTAATTTTGTGCGTTACATGCTTGATAAGCACCCTGACTACAACATTATTGTTTATGACAAGTTGACATACGCCGGACGTTTGGAGAATCTCCAGGATATTCAGGCGAAACATGGCAGCCGTCTGCGTTTTGTGCGCGGCGACATTTGCGATGCATCGGCGGTGGATGGGGCGGTGCGCGCTTACAAGATCGACACGATCGTGAACTTCGCCGCCGAGACGCACGTTGACCGCAGCATTATGAACCCAGACGCTTTCATCCAGACGGACGTCTACGGCGTCTACGTGTTGCTCGAAGCGGCGCGCAAGGCAGGCAACTTGCGCTATCATCAGATCAGCACCGACGAGGTCTACGGCCACATCCACGGCGATCACCGCAGCCTGGAGACCGACTGCATGGCGCCGCGCAGCCCTTACGCCGCCAGCAAAGCCAGCGGCGACCACATGGTCAATGCTTACTACATCACCTATGGGCTGCCCATCACGATCAGCCGCGGCGCCAACAACATTGGGCCTTTTCAGTACCCGGAGAAGGTGGTGCCGCTCTTTGTCACCAACGCGCTCAACGACATCCCGCTGCCGGTCTACGGCGACGGCAAGCAGATGCGCGATTATCAATATGTGATGGATCACTGCGCCGGCATCGATGTCATCTTGCACGAAGGCAAGATCGGCGAAACTTACAACATCGGCACCGGCAAGGAGATGACCAACCTGGAGATGGTGCAAATTTTGCTCGACGAGCTGGGCAAGCCGACCAGCCTGATCCGGCACGTCGAAGATCGCCAGGGGCACGACCGCCGCTACTGCGTGAATGTCGACAAGCTGATGGCGCTGGGCTGGGAGCCGGAATATACACATGAAGAGGCGATCCGCGCCACCGTGCGCTGGTATGTCGAGAACCGCTGGTGGTGGGAGCCGATCCGCAACGGCGAGTTTAAGGAGTTCTACGAGCGGCTGTACGGCAACCGCAAGGTGATTGCCTGACTGATTGAGCGACAGGGTTTCTCAAGCGTTATGCGCACGCGCATCGCTACGTCAACAGACCTGGCCGCCATCCGCAACCTGCTGGCGCACGCGCCGCGTCAACAGGTGCACATCGGCAGCGAGGACATTGAACCGGCGATTGAGTGGGGGCGGTTTCTTCTGCTTGTGCGCGACCCGGTATGCAACGGCGTCGATGAGGCGGAGGAGTTGCTCGCCTGTCTGGCGACCGCGGTGGAAGTAGACAGTGCGCCACCCAGCCCCAGCCAGCCGATTCGATGGTACGTGCGCGGCGTGGCGTTTGCGCGACAGGTCTCGCCCACAATGGCGTTGCAGCAGTTGCTACGCGCCTTCGCACAATCGGCGGATCGAACGCAGCCGCAGCAGTTGATTGCCTACAGCAGCGCGAAATGGCTCGATCGTGCGATGGGCGGCGCCGGCATGACGCTGGCGGAGCGCGTCGACTATTTTGCGCTGGAACGGCTGCAAAAGCGCAGCTGGCCCGCCGTCGCAGCGGTCGTTTCCTGCATCATCCGCGATGCGACGCACGCCGATCTGGAGTCATTGGTCGCTCTCGATAGTTGCGCCTTCGACGCCCTCTGGCGCTACACGTGGCGTCAAATGTGGGATGCCTGGATCAACGGCCCCCTGTTGACGGCGTGGGTTGACGGCGAACTGGCCGGATACGCGGCATTGACGGTTGATGCTGAGGTTTGCACCATCGCCAGGTTAGCTGTCGATCCGGCCAGGCAGAGGCATGGGGTGGGGCGTACATTGATGAGAGCCAGCCTTCAACTTGCCCAAGAGGCAGGATGCACACGCGCCATCCTCAACACACAGGCGACGAATCAGCGCGCACAGGCGCTTTATCGAGCTTTCGGCTTCCGCCCAACCGGCGAGACGTTTGCTGTTTTTGTGCTTGAGCTGCCAGCGACGGTCTCGTCCCTCAGTATTGAGATTGCATAATAGATCGAGACAGACGTTGATCTTCTCTTTAGGCTTAGCGATGGATCAGCGGTATAAACAACTGATTGCTCCTCCGGAACGATAGATCTTGTAGGCGTGTATGATCCCAAACGCCTTGCGCAGCCAAGTGCACCCCATCCACCTGAAAACTGACAGTGCGACCAACTATACCGCAGCCGGCATACACACTTCCATCGTCAGCAGCGACTTTGATCGAGTAGACGACGCTGCCTCCCTGGAGTTGTGTTTGACTCTGCCCACAGAGTCTGTCACCAATCCAGGCGGTCACCACCATATTGGGCTGCGGTGTAAGGTGGTCAGTCGGCGCAACGCTTCCATAGAATGTGGCAGGCGGCAAGGTCAATCTATCAGCCGACGCTGCCTGAACAGTCTGCTGTCCAGCGAGATACAGGGTGGTAGCCCGAGTAGTGTATATCCAATAACCCTGACCGAATCTTAGCTCCTTCAGATCGCTCACCCAATCCGGTGTGTCAGGGCCATACACCTTCCATGCATCACCCGACTCACCTGGTTGGTAACCGTAGACGATGGTGTAGGCGCCCTCTAGTGAGGCAAGCGCAGAGGCCACGGTTTGTGACTGGGGAACTGGGTATGCAAAGTTATTCCATCCTATATTTGTGAGTGGGATCTCAAAGCTGGACAGGAGAGCATAGAGACCGGGACCTTTCGTCCTGGCTGAGGCCAGGTTGTATTCGACATCGCGAAAGGTGTAGAGCGATTCCCAACAAGGGGTGGTCAACCCATATTGTAGACATACAGTGGCATCTTGCTGCCAGAAGTAAATGCGCAGAAAGCCCTCTTCGCTGGCGGGCACTTGTTCGCCAAGGTACCCAAAACTGATGGAGGCATCGGTCAGATCGGGTGCATTGGCGGACGCTGAAAGTAGGTATGCCTGACCTACCAGACTCCGACCTGGTGGAATGTCCGGGACAGCGCCCGTCGCCTGTAGTGTGAAAAACCACTCCTCGTCCTGGTAGAGATCGAACGTCTCGCCGAAGATCATCACCTGGCCGTCGGCAGAAATAACCGGCGCACGGCGAGCACGGAGATGCACACCGCCTGCACGAGTCAGAGTGCGCCGCGCGCGAAGATGAACGGGGTTGCCGCCTACGGCATAGCCCGTCACCGCTTCCAGTGTTGCATCGCCCTGCGGTTCGGTGCAGGCAGAATCGGTGTTTGGCTGTGTCCAGACATGCACGAAGCCATCCAGAGTGGGTTGTTCCAAAGCTGGAAAGACCCCGGTGAACTGACCATGTCCATCCGCGTTAAGCAGGATGCAGGGGGGTGCTGCAATATCCGTTGGATAGAGCCGGGCGCCAATATTCGTGTTCGCAGCAGAAGTAGTGACGCGCAAAGAGATAGTGCGAGAGGTGACGGGCGTCGCTACAATCTCTGGCGCCCATGCCTCAACTGCCTGCATTGCAATCTGGTCATCCAGCGCTGAGATTCGCTCACAGCCAAGCACTCCCGCCGCCGTTTCATAGACGCAGAGCCGGTCGCCCGGACGTGCACCCCATGCCTGAACCTGGTCGAGTGTCGGTTGACCAAGTTCGGTCAACCAGTCGTCCTGGAAGAGGTAGGCCCGCGCATTGGCCCCAGGTGCGTAGGCGCCGCCGTTAGGCTTGGTAAGATAGAAGATGGGTGCATCGAAGGTTTGAATGGTTGATGTTGGGCTGAACACCTGAAGTTGGGTCACCGCAAGTGGCAGCATCGCCGGCCCCTGATTCATCATCGTAAATGATTCTGCTGGCGGTGTCAGTGCATAGAATTTGCTGATAGTCTCCCAGTCGGAACGCATGGTGCTCTGGAAGGAAAGGGTCTTGGTGCAGCCGGAGTTCGTCCAACCCGATTGCGGATGAAACTCGCTCTGCGACTCGCGGTACGGATCATTCATGGCGCCTGGACAACTCGTGTTTGGATCGCCTTCAGCAGGAACGGTGACGAGCATACCGTTATCATCCAGTCCCAGGTAGTTGTCTTCCAGAAAGAAGAGGTAGTGACCCAGCTCATGGGCCAGAGCACGCGCCCAATCGTCGCCCAGGTTGCCACTTGTTTCGCCATAGCGGTTCCAGATAGCTCCCATACGCACCTGACCTGCATTGTAGGTGATGTTCTTGCCCTGGACCGTTTCGCTGATTTGAAGACCGGGTGAGATGATTCCACCCACCGATGCGCTGGGGCGGATGCGGTTACTGGCGTAGATGCGGATGTGGCTGTCGATCCACGGGTTGAAACCTGACTCCGCTGGATAGCGTCTCGCATCATGGAAGATACGCACTTGCCCCAGGGCAGCTTGACCATTGCTCCAGTCAAAGAGCAACTGCGATGTGCGTTGCAGATTGAACGTAAGCTGCTCCATAAACCGGGTGTCTTTGCGAGCATCCCATTCAAGTGCTAGATCGAGATTGAAGAGCACCAGCTTATTGGATTGTTTTATACCTAGCTTCTGCGTGCCCGGCTGAATTATCGGAACGAATTCTAGCGACGTTGTAGTTGGACGAGCGCTTGTGAAGTAAATCCTCACATTCCCCGTAAATGTAATTTCATGAGATATCAGTTCTGGCCATAGTGCCGTAAACGGAGGTTGAACTTTAACAGGCCAGAGAGCCATGATTGCCTCGTTCTCGACAAGAGCCCCTCTCCCTTGGAGATAGCCTTGACCATCTGTGTGCAAGATTCGCTCCGGACTAGGGAATAGCTGCGCCCCTTGTTGTGCGCCAACGCGCAGACGATAAACCAGGGCTTCAGCCAATTCTCGTCCTTTTTGCACCGTTTCGGAGAATACCTGGACTTGAGTTCCTCGAAGTCGGAAGGGGTAACTGTTTGCCGCCACGTATGGGTACACAAACGGGCCGGGGACCGTGTTTGTGTACCGAAAGGTGCCGATGGGTGCTGGAATCGACGATTGGGTATATGCTTTGATTCGGAACACAACGTTGTCTGATTGGCCGAAGACACCCGATGTGTAGGGATCCCATAGAAATGTATGCATCACACCGGCTGGTGAAGTGGCAAGAGAAGTGGTAATGGTGCCCGGGTAGGCAACTGCAGGTCGCCAATGTCCACCACCATCGAGAGAAAAGAAACCATCTACGCGCCCAATCAGATTTGATTCTGGATCTGAAAGCATGTACGGGACTGCAATCGGGTGACCCTCAAGTATAATGGGCGTCGAATAGCCTTCACCCTCAGCAGTCGGTATTGGCCGCAATACGCGCACTGAATGATCTCGATTTGCAGAGTTCCTGTTTGTGTGTAGATTGTTTACAATGACTCCTATATATCCAAAAACATCAATGTCGCCGTCGCCATCAATATCTCCCAGTGACACAGGCCCATGAGAACCACTTGCTAGGTTGGGTATAGATATCCATGATTCAAAGTGAGCTGAGCCATCGTTCAAATAGATTGCATCCTCCTCCTCACCAGCATTGGCGAGTGCAATATCGAGATCGCCGTCACCATCGATATCGCCAACCATGACGTGCGTTGATCTGTCAGTGCCTGAGCCAAATGCACCGCTAAGGTGGAAATTCCCATTACGATCGTTCAGGTAGATGAGGTCATGATTCTGAGCTCGTCCCAATGCAATATCTGAATAGTCGTCGTTATTCAGGTCTCCGAAGGCAATTACTGTTGCTGATGACGGCAAGGAAGTGAGCCTCGAGTTCGACCAGCCGCCGGCGCCATTATTAAAATATACAACGAGTACAGCGCTTTCGTGCTGTTGCAGAGTAATCAAATCCAGATCGCTATCGCTATCCACATCACCCAAGATGCATTGTCTGTGGTCTCCGTACGCAACCGGCGCTATATCGTCAAGCAACTGTCCAGCACTGTCGTTGAAATAAGTTCCTCCGGCCCCGACAACATCCAGCGCACTATCGTTGTTGAGGTCACCTATCGCAAGACATGACCTATTATCGGCGCCAACCCCAAAAACACTGATTCTTGCTACGCGACCGAAACCATCATTGAAATAGATTCGACTTTCAGTGACGCCACCATCGATCACATCGAGAGAGCCGTTTCCATCCATGTCACCAATGGCATCGCCTCCAGGCAGTGCATCAACAAGTTGTGTTCTGGAATAGGCGCCTGTCCCGTCGTTTAGCAAGACTCCTGTCGGAGCAATGATATCGAGGTCTTTATCATTGTCGAGGTCACCAAGAGTTCCAGGCGCTAAGCTGCTTGTATAGGAGTACGCGGAAGTTCCCGCTCCGTTGCCGAAAAAAATGATAGACGGCTGCATCAGGTTTCCAACTATAACGTCGAGATACAAATCGCTATTCATGTCTGCAACTGCGACATCGAGAACATAATCGTCACTGCTGCCAAATGTGACCGGTTGTTCCGCCCCGGTAATGTAAATAGTTTTCGGCCCCTTGTGCTGCGCAACAACAATATCTGGCCGACCATCTCGACTGATATCCTCTAGCGCGAGATGGGGTGTACTCCCATTTAGCGTGTAGGTAGTGGTCGCAGTGAAACCTACAGTTCCATCGTTTTGAAGCACCTGAAGATGGCCTGATGTGCGCGCTGTAGTAGCAAAAACAATGTCAGGCCACATATCCTCATTCATGTCTGCCACTGCTATAGCATGGCTCATGATCGCTTCGGCCGTATATTCTTTCATGGAGAATGTCTGACCAGCCCCTTCGTTAATGTAGACTGAGCCAAGAGCCACAATATCGAGCAGGCCGTCCCTGTTCATATCTCCCAGTATTTCTGCACCTGCGCCAAAGGTGACAGAAGTTTGGAACTGGCCTTCCCCATTGTTAAAGTAGATGGACGAGTCAGTGACGATATCTAAAGCGCCATCGCTATTGAGATCGCCGAGTGCCACGGGAGCGCCAATTTTTGTAGCAGTGACCGTAAAATAACCTTTCCCATCATTGATGTAAAGGGCTGTGCTTACTGCGATATCTAAATCACCATCACCGTCCAGATCACCGAGTTTGGCGATCCGCAACGAATCTGTGGCCGTACCAAGTAGCCTAGTTTCAGAAAATCTACCTGCACCGTCATTGATATGGATGTAGCTTTGATTTGAACCTACGCGAATAAGATCGAAATCTCCATCCCCATCAATATCACCAATTTCGATGTCATTTGTCCAGTCATTTTCACTGCCCACTGTCTCGATACGGGTGAATGCAAGCTGCACTGCACAAGCGGGGAGTGGAATTGAGCAAAAAAGAAGTGTGAGAATAATGGAAACAATGACGACATAATGATAATGCTGAACGGTTGATGGCTTGATGGTTGATTGATGAGGATCGTTGCAGGCGTTCATGATATACCTTTTCTCTCTGTTTAAAGCGGCGCTCAATGTTGTCACGAGCAACGCGAGAGTTTCTCAACATACACATACGATGTGTGGCTATCGATGAACTGCGAGTATTCTGATGCGCCACGTCCTTCTATGACGCAATAAGTTTGCCCAGTTCGCGTTGTGCACCCAGACGCCGAAAGGCTGATGATGCCTCAAGCAACAAAATCTCCCCCTGCTCTGTATCGCCATCGTCGACTAGAATCTGCCCCCAAACCAGCCTGGTGCATGCAGCCTCATATGGATCCTGGTCAGCTAGAAGCACGAGACTTGTTTCCAGTGTCTTGATTGCCTGCCCGTGCTGGTGATTGGCAGCTTGCGCACAGGCTAGAACGCGCAGATATTTGCCTTCCTCAAGTGGTTGACCAAGTTCGTGACCAAGTGTTGCGGCCCGTTCAGCACAACGCAGCGCGTCCTGAGTTTGGCCCCGACCCAAACATAGTTGTGCGCGCAGATAACTCACCTCGGCCAGTATCGAGTCGATGCCGAGCTCTGCGGCTACCTGAACCGCTTCATCCAATAACGGCTCCGCCATATCTAGTTCACCCATACGCAGTCTCAGGTCTGCAAGTGTGGCAAGAGCATAGGTCAGAACCTCGCGATTTCTGTGCTGGCGCGCTGAGTCGATGACATGCGTCAGGTGCTCGTTCGCCAGACCATCATCACCCAACTTGATGTAGAGCGTTCCTAGCGAGACTCCAAGCCTGACTTGATCGGCGACACTGCCTAAGCGCTCAGCCAAAGCCAATGCCTCCCGGTAATCGGCAATTGCGCCTTGCCAGTCGCCAGCAATCTCTTTGTCAATGCCCAGATTGCTTTGAATCGCCAATAAGAGGAAGGGATTGTGCAACTGGCGGCCGATTTCCATGGCCGCCAGTGCATAGCTGGTTCCTTTCGAGATGTCGCCCTGAGAGGAATAGATGTTGCCGATGTTCATCAGTGCGCTTGCACGTAGTTGGCTCGGTTCCTGAGGCAGCAGATTCAGCGCCTTCTCCAATGCCGCCAGCGCAGCGGGATAATCGCCTGTAGCGATATGAACGCTGCCGATGCGAACATATAGGGCTGCTTCTGATTGGTCTCCGATGCCTGCCAATTCTTTAAGCCCACGCTGTAACCATGCTAGTGCTTGATCTGGCGATTCCTGCTCCAAGAGACGCCCCATGCCCTCATATACTTGGGCGCGAAACTCTCGTAGTTCAGACGAAATGGGTAGAGTTGAACTCAGTTGTAGTGCACTCTCAAAATTCTTGTGTGCGACCTCCCCTTCTCCCAGTAGGGTGAGAATTTGGCCACGCGCCAGGTTCACTTTTACCTGTAGCAATGCGTCCAAATGCTCTGGCGCAAAGCCGTCAAGAATCTGGAGCAGCGCCCAACTTTGTCCCTGGTTGATGATAGACCATACATCTTGTGTCGCCAACGCAGCGGCTCGCTTCGTTTCGCCAGCACACTGATAGTGGCGGGCCGCTTTCAGCACATCCGGCTCGACCTGTGCATAGAAGTCACCGGCACGCAGGTGCATCGTCACCCGCTCACGTCTCCCAAGAAGGTCGTAATAGAACGACTGCAACATTGCGTGCAAGCCATAGACACGACCATGTTCAGTTTCGCTAACAACGAGCAGGTAACGGCTTGCCAAGCCACGCAGTACGCGACCGATGTTGTGACCAACCCCAATAGCTTCGATAGCGTCGCGCGTGCCGACATGACCAAGCAGGACGGATGCCGCCTCCATCGCTACACGTTCGTCGGCAGTAAGCCCGCGATCGATCTGTTGCATTAGATAACGCTCAATATTATCTGTTTCCGCAAGGTGTGCGATTAGTCGTGCAGGGTCATGCGTATGTCGGATGGCATCAACGGCCAAGGTTAACAATTGGGCGTTTCCTCCAGTCTGGCTATGTAAGTGGGCAATCAAGGAATCTGTCAACGAAAGTTTGCACGCGGCCAGAAATGCACGGGTGTCTGCTTTGTTGAGACCCGTCAAGGCTTCCATGTCGGACGACAGGATGAAGTCCGGCAAACGCCGCGAGGTGACAATCAACCTAAGATCACCTTCTGCAAGCAAACCGAGCAGTTGCTCCATCTGACCAGCAAATAGCGGGTCCTCGTCCACAAATTGAAGATCGTCCAGGCAGAGCAGATAGTTTTGCCTGCGCAGAAGTTGAAACGCATAATCGAAGAGCACTTCGTCAGGGGGGAGTTGTTCGCCCATCTGACGTGCGCTCTGAAGCATCCGCCACAAATCTTCTTTGCCATGATGCGCCAGAAAAGCTGCCAATTGCCAGATGACAATTCCAAAGCTTTCTTGTGCATGAAAGGAGTGCCAAAAGATTCGATCAGGCGTAGCCATACGGCGCGCCAATACGGAGGCGAGAGCAGTTTTACCCACACCCGCCATACCGGAGATGACAGCCAGACCCGTTGTCTGTAGACGTTCTACATAATGGGCCAGTTCTTGTTCGCGCCCGGTGAAGACGGGTGGTTCTGGAGGGCGCATTGGTTTGGGCGGTGCAGGAATGTCGACAGGCGCAGCCTGGTTGACGTGTACATCGCCGAAAATGACCCGGGCGCCACCTTCGATGCGTTCGATATGGAACTCAGTCTTGTTTCCAGTAACCTTATCGCCGTGTACTTCATCACCTAGAACAATTTTGTTACGGCCAATCAAGTCGCCGCCAGCTGTGTCGATATACTTTGTCGAGATGGTTCGTTTCTGAACTGTATCCTGATTGGGCGCAGCATTGGTATCTTTGGTGTTTTCCGCCTTCTTCTGCAATTGGAATAGACAACTATGTGGTGAGCGCAGGAAAAGCACGGGGCTGCCCCAGTCAGTTTTCTGACCATCGCTTTCCAAATAGATGACCCGTCGTGCATCGGCAACCGCCGCCTCTGTTGAATAACCCTGGGCAATGCTGCGATAGAATTCCCGAGCAAAAATGAAGGATGTGGCATTCTCTACGGGATACTGCATGGCAACAACGGCTGTCACATGTCGCTGTAAGAGACGCGGCGCCAGTCCGGTCAGCGCCCGGTCAGGCGAAGTGGTCGCCGATTGGCAAGAATTGAGTACGACCAAACGCGCATCCGGAAAGCCAACAAAGAATTCGCGAAAGGAGCGTTCATTGATAAATCTTGCATTTCCCACATCGTCTTCCAGTGCGATCAGCGCTTGCTCTTGCTGAAACACGCTGTGTCCAATGAAATGAAAGACATGCGGCCGAACGCGGCGCATCGCCTCATTGATCCTTGCGATTGTAGCGTGCTCTAGTGCATATATCTGTATTTGCCCACTTGTGGTCAATTCAGCCAATGCCTCCCGAATCAGCGTCAGTTCGTGCGCTGTATCCAGCGATGGCATATCTTGTCCGCCTGCAGCGACAATTAAGATGCGCAACGGCAAGGTGACAGCGGCAAGGCGCGCTGGCGCTTGAACCGGTATATAGCGAACCAGAGAGGTTTCTGTGGAGATTGCGAGAAATGTATCTTCAACGGGGTCGTGCATCAACTCCCAAGGTAAATATGCAAGCTCGGGTGGTTCGATGACGAGACGAATACGCAACCGCACATTTTGGCTGCGCGCCAGACTCAGGTTTGAGCGAAATAACGTAGCGATCTCGCCACCAAACAATGCATTGAACAGAAGATCACCAAGCCAAATCAGCGATGCTTCGTCTGCTGTCCGAGCTTCCCGTGCGTGAAGCGTTGCCCGTAGTAGCTTCGAATAGAGATCGGTCGTAAAAAAGGCTGAGGCGTCACCCGCTGAGGATTGTCTGACAGCGACAGGATATCCCTGATCAGTCTGAAAGTTGACTCGGACTTCGAAGTCCTGATATGCAACATCATCGTCGGTGTTTGCCATCAGTTTCACCCCAGCACTCGCTGTCAGAGTGATTGACTATCAATGCATCCACTTGTTCAAAACTGACAATATTTTCATGGTAGATCGAGATGAACAGAGGGACATCGAGAGCTTCGCTGTTTAATACAATTATATCACTGTCATCTACCAGATTCAACGTTTCCGGTATGAGCCAATTATGCTATATTATTAACGTTTGAATTGATGAGCCGTAACACATTGCGAGAGAGAACCGGCTTATCACCGCCGGTCGCCGAAGGTGCAAGCCGTGTGGGCAGGCCACAGCCCCGCAGTGACACTCTCAGGCAAAAGGATCGCGATGCGCAGGCAACTCTGGAAAGCGCAGCCAACGCTGCCACCCACGGGGCAAGCCGGATGACCCAATCCGGTCAATCTCTCAGGTCAACGACAGAGTCGGCGGGCGTTTTTTTGCAGCGCCCGCTTTTTGTTGTGGAACGTTCAGTACAAAGGAGAATTGAATTATGCCACACATCGATCCGGTCGAGCTGCTCAACCCACTCGACACTTTTGCGCGCCGTCATCTCGGCCCCAGCCCCTTCGACATCGAGCGCATGGTCGAAGTGCTCGGCGTCGACAGCCTGGATGCGCTGATCGACGAGACCGTGCCGCCGCAGATTCGCCTGCAAACGCCGCTGCAACTCGACCCGCCGCGCAGCGAGTCGGAGGTGCTGGCGGAATTGCGCAGCCTGGCGAGTCACAACCGCGTCCACCGTTCTTTCATCGGCATGGGCTACTACGGTGCACTGACGCCCGGCGTGATCCAGCGCAACATCCTCGAAAATCCGGGCTGGTACACGCAGTACACGCCTTATCAGGCTGAGATTTCGCAGGGGCGCCTGGAGGCGCTTCTCAACTTTCAGACAATGGTGATCGAGCTGACCGGCATGGACATCGCCAACGCCTCGTTGCTCGACGAAGGAACGGCCGCCGCCGAGGCGATGACGATGGCGAAGCGCGCACAGAAGCGCGGTCACACTGGCAACGTCTTCTTCGTTTCGGAAAAGTGTCATCCGCAAACGATCGATGTGGTGCGCACGCGCGCCGAACCGCTCGGCTACACCGTGGTGGTTGGCGACCACGCTGCCTACGACTTCGGTGACCAGACTTTTGGCGCGCTCGTACAATATCCCGACACTGAGGGCACGATCCACGATTTCAGCGCGTTCTGTGAGCGTGCGCATGCCGCCAGCGCGCTGGTGACAGTGGCGACCGATCTGCTGGCGTTGACGCTGCTGACGCCGCCGGGCGAATTTGGCGCTGACATCGCGGTCGGCAGCGCCCAGCGTTTTGGCGTGCCCCTTGGCTTTGGCGGGCCTCACGCCGCGTTCATGGCGACCAAAGACGAACTCAAACGGTTGATGCCAGGACGACTCGTAGGGGTCTCGGTCGATGCCGAAGGCAACCCGGCGATGCGCCTCTCCTTGCAGACGCGCGAACAGCACATCCGCCGCGACAAGGCGACCAGCAACATCTGCACGGCGCAGGTGCTGCTGGCGGTGATGGCATCGATGTACGCGGTCTATCACGGGCCGGACGGGCTGCGCGCCATCGCTCGCCGCACGCATCTGCTCACCGAAATTTTGCGCACACGACTGCACGCGCTCGGCTATACGACCAATCCAGGCCCTGTGTTCGATACGCTCAAGATCAGCGGCGGCCCCCACACTCAGACGCAGATCGAACGGCTGGCGCATGCCAACCAGATCAACCTGCGCTACTACACCGACGGCGGCGTTGGCATCTCCCTGGATGAACCGACGACAGTCAAAGAAGTGCAGACGCTGCTCGAAGTCTTTGGCGACGATGGCGCCGCCGATCTCAAGGCGCTGGCGTCCAGCGCATCGTTGGATTACGCGGCGCCGCTGGCGCGCACCAGCGATTTCCTGACGCATCCGGTCTTCAACAGCTATCACGCCGAGCACGAGATGCTGCGCTACATCAAGCGGCTGGAATCGCGTGACCTGTCGTTGGCGCAGTCGATGATCCCACTCGGCTCGTGCACGATGAAACTCAACGCCACCACCGAAATGATCGCCATCACCTGGCCCGAATTTGCCAACCTGCACCCATTTGCGCCGGTTGACCAGGCGCGCGGCTATCAGGAACTGTTCCGGCGGCTGGAGAAGTGGCTGGCGGAGATCACCGGCTTTGCGGCGGTGTCGTTGCAGCCCAACGCCGGTTCACAGGGCGAGTACGCAGGGCTGCTCGTGATTCGCGGCTATCATCGCTCGCGCGGGGAAGGACACCGCAACGTCTGTCTGATTCCCTCTTCGGCGCACGGCACCAACCCTGCCAGCGCGGTGATGGCGGGCATGGAGGTGGTCGTGGTGGCGTGCGACGAGAACGGCAACGTCGATGTCGATGATCTGCGCGCCAAAGCCGACCAATACGCCGACCGCCTGGCGGCATTGATGGTCACCTATCCCTCCACACACGGCGTCTTCGAGGCGGCGATTCACGACATCTGCGAGATCATCCACGCGCGCGGCGGGCAGGTTTACATGGACGGCGCCAACATGAACGCTCAGGTCGGCTTGACCAGCCCGGCGGTGATAGGCGCTGATGTCTGCCATCTCAACCTGCACAAGACCTTCACAATCCCGCATGGCGGCGGCGGCCCCGGCGTCGGCCCCATCTGCGTGGCTGCACATCTGGCGCCCTTCCTGCCCGGCAGCACAGTGGTCGAAGGCGTGGGCGGCGCGCGGTCGGTCGGCGCAGTGTCGGCGGCGCCGTGGGGCAGCGCCGGCATTCTGGCGATTCCCTATGCCTACATCGCCATGATGGGTGCAGAAGGACTGACCCAGGCAACGAAAGTTGCAATCCTCAACGCTAACTACATCGCAGCGCGGCTGGACAGCTACTATCCGGTGCTTTACAAGGGCGAGCATGGTCGCGTGGCGCACGAGTGCATCATCGATCTGCGCCTACTGGAGCATGAGACGCACATCACCGCCGAGGATGTGGCGAAGCGGCTGATGGACTTTGGCTTCCATGCGCCGACGCTCTCTTTCCCGGTGGCGGGCACGCTGATGATCGAGCCAACCGAGAGCGAGTCGCTGGCGGAGCTGGAGCGCTTCTGCCAGGCGATGATCCAGATTCACGGCGAGATCATGGCGGTGAAGGAAGGGCGCATCGACGCGCAGAACAACCCGCTCAAACACGCACCACACACAGCAGCAGTGATCGCTGGCGAGTGGGATCGCCCATACAGCCGTGCGCAGGGCGCGTTCCCGGCGCCGTGGGTGCGTGAGCGCAAGTTCTGGCCCTACGTCTCGCGCATCGACAATGTCTATGGCGACCGCCATCTGGTCTGCGCGTGTCTGCCCGTGGAGGCATACACCCACGCCGATTAAGAAACGGCTTCCAAGCCGTCTTCCAGGGGGGGCTTGCTTCCTGGAAGACGGCTTCACGGTCGGAAAGCGTTTACAGTTCGACCAGCGTCCCCAGTTCAACCACACGATCGGGCGGCAGCGAGAAAAAGCTGGCGGCATTGGTGGCGTTGCGGCTCATGACGACGAAGAGTTTTTCGCGCCAGATTGCCATGCCGGGGCGCGCCGTCGCCAGCAGTCGCTCGCTGCCCAGGAAGAAGCTGATTTCGTGCAGATCGAGCTTTAATCCATGTTCGGCGGCCAGCGCCAGATCACGCATGACGTTGCTGGTTTCCATGAAACCGTAGTGCAACACAATCCGGTAAAAACCGTTGCCGATCTTGGTCAACGTTATGCGATGTTCGCGCGGCACACGCGGCACTTCGAGCGTCATCACGGAGAGCAAGATCACGCGTTCGTGCAACACCTTGTTGTGACGCAGATTCTTGACCAACGCTGGCGGCGTGCCGTCGGGGTCGCTGTATAGGAAACAGGCTGTGCCCGGCACGCGCACGATCTGGCTGAAGTCGAGATGCTGCACGAAATCGACAAAGCGGCGCGTGTCGCTCCTGAGCCGTTGCGCCAACAAGTTGCGACCTTGTCGCCAGGTCGTCATCAACGTCATAATCGCGGCGCCCACCAACAGCGGGAACCAGCCACCCGCCGGGATTTTCACCAGGTTGGCGCCCCAGAACGCCAGGTCAAAGGTCAGGAAAAAGACGGTCAAGCCAAGCGCGGGCCACAGCGGCCATTTCCATCGCGTGCGCTGGACGCGGAACAGCAAGATTGTGGTGATCACCATAGTCGTGGTGACAGCCATGCCGTAAGCCGCCGCCAGATTGCTTGACGAGCCAAACGCAATCACCAGCGCCACGCAGGCGATCATCAACAACCAGTTCACAGCGGCGATGTACACCTGTCCAATTTCCTCCGCCGAAGTGTGGATGATCGGCAGACGGGGCAGATAGCCGAGCTGAACAGCCTGCATCGTCAACGAGAACGCCCCGGTGATCAGCGCCTGGGACGCAATCACGGTTGCAGCAGTGGCGATGATCACAAGCGGAATCAACGCCCAGCCCGGCGCCATCTGGTAGAAGGGATTTTCGACTGCTTCGGGATGTTGGAGCAAGAGCGCTCCCTGTCCAAAGTAGTTGAGCAGGAGGGCGGGCAACACCACTGCGTACCATGCCAGCCGGATCGGCGCGCGCCCGAAATGCCCCATATCGGCGTAGAGCGCCTCGCCGCCGGTCACGACCAGAAAGACCGAACCTAACACCAGATAGCCGCGCCAGCCGTTGGTTGCGAAGAACTCAACGGCGTAGTATGGGTTGATCGCCGCCAACACGCCCGGTTGACGCACGATCCAGCTCAAGCCGAGCACTGCCAACACAATAAACCAGACCAGCGTCACCGGCCCAAACATGCGCCCCACACGGTCGGTGCCGCGACTTTGGATCATAAACAGCGCCACCAGGATCACGATTGTGATCGGCACGATGTATGGATCAAAGAGATGGGTGGCGACGCCCAACCCCTCCACGGCGGAAAGCACCGAAATGGCGGGGGTGATCACCCCATCACCGTAGAGCAGCGCCGTGCCAAACAGCCCAAACATGACCAGCGTCCAACGCATCGTCCCCGGAATCATGACGCGGCGACGCGCGCCGATCAACGCAGTCAGCGCCAGGATGCCGCCCTCGCCGTGGTTGTCGGCGCGCATCACAAAAATCGTGTATTTGATCGAGATCACCAGGATCAGCGACCAGAAAATGAGCGACAACACGCCGAGGATGTTGTCTGTGCTTGTCTGGAGGCCATGTGCAGCGTGGAACGATTCGCGGAACGCATACAGTGGGCTGGTGCCGATGTCGCCGTAGACGACGCCTAATGCGCCAAGCGCCAGATAATACAAATGTTTGCCATGCGGAGGAGCGTGGCGCAGGACCGGTTCAAATTGAACGCCAGTATGTTCGCTTTCAGCCATAAAACCACCTGTTATGAGTTCCAGCTCAAGCGACGACGCCGGTCAACGGGCGTACGTCTATAACTTGGAACTCTATCGTCGATAGAAGAATTCCCAAAACAAGAACTTCTATCGGTCATGGTAGCATGGCTGCGAACTTCTCAATCAATTCAGCCAGCCGACTATTTGCTATTTAAGGTTGTCCGCCATTTCTGGCTACGCTTTGGAACGGCTCTGGCTACGCCGCTTCCGCATAGAGCACCCGACCATCGTCGCGGTCGATCCATCGAATCTTTTCGGCTGGAAATCGCAGCCATATATTCTGGTCAGGTGCAACTTCAAACGAGGGGTGCGTCGATACTTTGACCGTGTTGGCGCCGATCTTCACGGTCAAAAGATTCTGCGCGCCGAGCGGCTCGACAACCAGTACACTCACCTTGAGTGCGTCGGCGGCCGGCGCAGCCAGCGCTTCCATGTTCTCGGCGCGGATGCCGACCACGATTGGCTTGCCGTCGTATGCACGCAGCAGCGGCTGGATGAGTGTGTGCGGCGTCAGCTTGAAGTCGCCGATCAACACTTCGACGCTGCCGTTGTGTCGCTGCACCTGGGCGTCGAGGAAATTCATGGGCGGGTTGCCGATAAAGCCGCCGACGAAATCGGTGGCGGGCCGGTCGTAGACAATCGTAGGGCGATCGCATTGCAGAATTCTGCCTTCGCGCATGATGGCGATGCGGTCGCCCATGCTCAGCGCCTCGATTTGATCGTGCGTGACATAGATCGTCGTCGCCTGAATTTCGGCGAGCAGCCGTTTGAGCTCGGCGCGCATCTCCAGCCGCAGCAGCGCATCGAGATTGCTGAGCGGTTCATCCATCAACAGCACCTGCGACTGCATGGCGATGGCGCGCGCCACCGCCACACGCTGACGCTGCCCGCCACTCATCTTGGAAGGATAGCGATCGAGCATCGTCTCGATGTGCAGCAGCTCGGCGGCCTGACGCACGCGACGGTCGGTTTCCACCTTGTCCACCCTGTTCATTTTGAGGCCGAAGGCGATGTTGTCGTAGACGTTCATGTGTGGGAAGATGGCGTAGCTCTGGAAGACCATCGAGATTTTGCGTTGGCGCGGGGGGAGGTAGGTCACGTCGCGGTCGCCGATGCTGATGCGCCCGCTGTCCGCCATGCCTAGCCCGGCGACGGCGCGCAGCAGCGTGGTCTTGCCGCACCCACTGGGGCCGAGCAACACCATAAACTCCTGATCCTCGATGGTCAGGCTCACATTGTCGATGGCGACGAAATCGCCGAATTTCTTGGTGACGTTCTCGATCTTGATTGCAGCCATGGTCTCCTGCTCCTACTTGGAGATCTGTCCCCACATGTTGAATAGGTAGCGGCGGATAATGAAAATAAAGATCAGCGCCGGGATCATCATGAAAAATGCGCCGGCAAACTGGTATGGCTCCGATGACTGGTTGAGTGTGCTGAGCACCTGGGCGGGCAGCGTGCGGTTGCGCACGGTCAAAATGCTGGCGGCGAACACTTCATTCCACGACATCACAAAGGTGAAGATCGCCGAGGCGGCGATGCCGGGCGCCACCAGCGGCAGCACGACGGCGCGAAACGCCTGCAGCGGCGTGCATCCATAGACCTGCGCCGCCTCCTCCAGCTCGTAGGGGATGCTGGCAAAAACGCTGCCGATCACCAGCACGGTGGTGGGCAGCGTCAGCGCAGTGTGCATCAGCGCCAGGCTGTAGACGCTGTCGTAGATGCCGACGTTGATAAAGACGACCGCCAGTGGAATGGCAAGGATGACGACAGGAAAGGCGCGCACAGCCAGGATCGAAAGACGATAAAAATCGCGTCCCGGAAAGATATAGCGCGAGATGGCGTAACCAGCCGGCGCTGCAATGATCGTTGAGAGCACGAGCGTGATGATCGCCACAACGATGCTGTTGATCAAGCCCGGAATGATCCCTTGTGAATTGAGAAAGAACTGCATCGTGTCGAAAGAAAAGGGAATAAAAGGCAACACGCCTTTGGGAAACGTGCGCACCGTTGCCGGCGTTGTCAACGCCATCGAGGCGATAAACCAGATCGGAACCAGCACCCACAGGCTGATCGCAATCGCCAGCAGATAGACAAGCCCCTGGTTGATGCGGTGGCGCATCAGCGCGCGTTGACGCACGCGCAACATTTCGTCCGACGCACGCACCGGCGCGGATGCAAGATTGCCAGTTGCACTCATCCTTGCGTCTCCTCATGGCTGCGCACCATGCGCAGGTAAATAATCGCACTAAACATCGAAAGCAGCAGAATCAGGCCGGCGTATGCCGCAGCGACGTTGACATTGCGCAGCGTATAGTATTGCCGATAGGCTTCGTTCGCCAGCACAGTGACGACGTCGCCGCCGCTGAGTGCGATCACTACGGCAAAAACTTGCAGCGCCAGAATTGTGCGCAGGATCAACGCCACTTGCAGGCTTGGTTTGAGCATGGGCAAGATGACGTAGCGGACGCGCTTCCACAGATTTGCGCCAAAAAGGTCGGCGGCCTCCAACACCTCGTGCGAGATCGCCTGCAACCCGGAGACGACAATCACCATCACGATGGCGGTGGCGCGCCAGATTTCAGCCAGCCAGATCGCAATGATGATCCAGTAGCGGGTGTCGGCGGTGAGGTACGGAATTGGCGCAGCAAGCCAGCCCAGGCTGACCAGGATGCTGTTCAGATAGCCGTTTTGGGTGAAAATGGCATACCACACAATGCCGACCGCCAGCTCCGACACGCCGAGCGCAATAGCAAAAACATAGAGAAAGAAAGAACTGCCGCGCAGTTGTTGTTGGATGATCAGCGCCATAATGATCGCCAGCACAAACTGCACCGGAATGATGATCACCATCAAGAGCAGCGTCGTCCAAAAGGCGGGCCAGAAGAAGCGGTCGTTGATCATTGCCTGGATGTAGCGCAAGGTCAATTCGCCGGCGTCGCCGCTGTCGATGCGCCCGCTGACATTGTCGCTGTAGACCTGGACATAGCGCGAAGGCGCCCACCCCTCGATGGCTTCTCCGCCGCTTTCGCCACGGATCAGATACCACAGCTCAAGCGTAGTGAGTTCATCGATCGTCACCGTGGTGTTGGCTTCGAGCCGCCCGACCACTTCGCTCACGATGCTCGGCTCGCTGTAGAGCGACGTCAGCGGGTCTGCAGCGGCGCCGATCCTGGGGCGAATGGTCCCCGTCGTCGGCGCGCCCGTTGCATCGGTTGAGCGCACGCGTACACGGGTTTCGGGCGCCCATCCCTCGATCACCTGACCGTCCACCGTCTCGCCGCGAATGCGAAACCAGACCTCGGTGCGCAGATTGCTTTGCCCCAGATCATCGGGATCGAGCACATTGCCCTGGCGTTCCAAGACCTCGATTGGCGTTCCACGTGGCAGCGAGCCGGCAATTGCGCTGCGCGTGCTGGCTTCTGCGTGCAGGCGCAAACGTGCGGTGTTGTCCCAGACCGAAAGGGTCAGCGCCTGCACCATCGGCCAGGCAAAAAAGAGCGCCAGATAGATGACTGACGGGAGGATGAGCCAGTAGGGCGTCCAGTTGTATCTTTTTTTCATCTTCGACGCCACCTTTGTTATGTGGTTCGTGTTGCGTGCAATGTGTTGCGTGGTTCGTAAAGCAACACGCAACACGTCGCACGCAACACGCTTCAGCTTGTTACTGCACCTGGCAGGGCCCGTCGCTCGGTGGATCGGGCGCCCAGCAAGGCGCGCCAGTTTCGTTCATCAAGGTCTGCAGATTGGCGCCTTCCTCGTCGAGCACCGTGCGGATGTCCTCACCGTTCAGCACGACGCGGTCGAATGCGTTGCGGAAGATCTGGTTGATCTCGCCGCCGCGTGCGCCTAGACCGACCGGCAGCAGCGCCGGCAGTGCATTCGGCGCGTTGCTTTGTGCAGCGACTGCTTCGGCTTCAATGGCGACGCCGGCAGGCAGGTCAGTTGTATCGACGCCGGCCACAACCGGGAAGAAGCCAAGCTCTTTCAAGATCATCCCCTGGACTTCGGGGCGAGTGAGGAACTCGATCAGCGCTTCACCGCCGGCGGGGTTCCTGGCGTGAGCAGGAATGCCAAGCCCGACGATCACTGGCATGAAGCCAAGCCCGTAGGGACCAGAAGGCGCCGGGAACGCAACAAACTTCTCCGGATCGCTGTTGAACGCATCGAGCAGACGCGCCGTGTGGTCAAAGGCCACCCACACTTCGCCCGAAAGCAGCGGCTCCTGCATAAAGGCGTAGTTGATCGACTGCGGGTTGATGTACGGCCACAATGAATCGCGCACCCACGCCAGCATTGCGGCTGCTTCGTCGTTCTTGAAGGTCGTCACCATGCCGCCTGTCCACGAGGGCCACAAATAGCCCTGCAAGAAACGGTGGAACAGACCGGCATGAGGTAGACCGCACTTGGGGCCGCCGGTTTCCTCAGCCAGCGTCTGACACCAGGCGCCGAGCTGTTCCCAGGTCAGTGCGTTGACATCGGCGCCTTCAGGTAGATATTCGAGCGCATCGACGGTGGCGGCCATGATGTAGGTCGCCTGCATCCACGGCACATAGTAGAGGAAGTCTTCGGTGCCGAGTAGACCAGTTTCGAGATACGCCGCCGTCAGTTCCCGGTCCGCCATCAAGTCTTCGGCAATGTCGATCATGTTCATCATTGCGTCTGCCTGCTGCAACGGCGGGAAGGTGCCGTGCAGAGCGCCGATGACATCGATCTCGGAGACGCCCGACTGCGCGCCAGCCAGCAACACATCCAACAGCGGACCTTCCTCCGTGCCGGTCACGTCGAAGCCACCCTGTTGCAGAATGGCGCGGAACTTCTCCTGTTCTTCGACCGGCACAAACTGCGTTGAGAAGAACACCACTTCACCCACAGCCGGGGCTGCCTCTTCTGCGGGCGCTTCTGTTGCAGCAGCTTCCGGCGCTTCCGCCGGCGCCTCGGTTGCCACAGGCGCCGCCGGCGCGACTGGCGCAGGCGCTGCCGCCGGCGCACAGGCGGCAAAGACCATAGCTGCAACCATCAACAGGCTGAGCACTTTCAGAGTTTTGGACATTGGTCACTCTCCTTACATGGGAATTAAGTTTGCATTTGCATGAGAGACAAAAGTATCGATGCAATGGCTTCGACTTCGCGCCGATGCCATTGACAACCTACAACAGAATTCTTCCACCACAATCTCGCGCAAGTTGTTACGCCGGTGGAGGAGCGCTTGTTTTGTGTGCAGGCGCCGGTGCGCTCGACGCTCGCACGATCAGTGATGGTTGATAGATAATCTGGCGCTGCTCGACGGTCTGTTTGTTAATCAGTTTTAACAACATTTCCGCCACCATACGGCCGAATTCCTGTGCTGGCAGATGAACGGTGGTCAACGATGGGTGTGCATACTCCGCAAGCTGAATGTCATCAAAGCCTGTAATGCTCACATCGCGCCCGACCACCATGTTGCGTGATTGCGCCTCATGCATGGCGCCAAGCGCCAGCAAATCATTGGCCGCCACGATCGCGGTGGGCGGGTCTGGCAGATCGAACAGATGCGCGGCGCTCTGACGCCCTGACCGCTGTCGAAAGTTGGTCTCGACATACAAATCTGGCTCAAACTGCAGCCCGTTCTTTTCCAGCCCCTGGCGAAAGCCGAGCAATCGATGATACGCCTTCATTAAAAAGGTTGGCTCGGAAATATAAGCGATGCGTTGATGCCCCAACGACGCCAGATGGTCGACAACCTGTCGAATGCCGGCGACGCCATCTTCATCGACAAAACACAGGTCGCCAGGGTTCTCGGTGCGCCCATAGGCAACAGCCGGAATGTCGTGTTCACGCAACAGGTCGATGCGGCTGTCACGCCGCTGTGTGCGCACCACAATGAACCCATCGGTGCGTCGGCTGCGAATTTGTTTCAGGTAAGCGGCATTGGCATCTTCATGTAAGTTGGCGGAGACTAGCAGTTCGACGCCCTGTGCAGTGGCTGTCTCGACAACGCCGCTAAGAAACTCGCTGAAGAAGGGATCGGAAAGGCGCACCTGCGCGTGCGTCGGCAAGATCAGCGAGATGGCGCCAGTGCGCTGTTTGCGCAGATTCAATGCGGCCGCACTCGGCTCATACCCCAGTTCCTGTGCGACACGCTGCACCTCCATGCGTGTTTCTGGGCTAATGTCGGCATAGTTGCCAAGTGCACGCGACACGGTCGGCACCGACTTGCCAACGCGCTCGGCAATGTCCTTAAGCGTGACGGGCATTGTTGCGCAAACCTTTGTGCAACGCTCAAATTTACAATTGACGCAGAGAAACAGTGTATCAAGTATAAACTAAATCGATTTAGATGTCAATGGGTTGAATGAAAAAAAGTGGATGTTGCGCGCCGTGTAAGCCGTGAGGGAAATGCGTGTACTTCAAGTTGGGGACGCGCTGCATAGATCACCGCCTCCGCTGTGACATGGGGGCCCGTCACGCCGGAGGAGATGATTGTCGACAGTGACTACAGAGTTCGGTGGTTACGGAGTTTTGCGGCCGATGTAATAGCCGAGGCCGAAAAACAACATCAACAGGCTGATCGCGCCAAGAAAGGTCCAAAAGGTGGGTTGATTGTGGCGCGTCGCCGGTGAACTGTACAATTGACGTTGGACGCGCTGGCGATGGTGGGTGTCTTGCAAAGCGCGCGCAAGCTCCTGGCGAAACTTTGCATCGGGTGAAACCAGCGGCGCGCCGTTGTCGGACCATTGCTTATCCATGATTATGCATCCTTGCTCGACTCCGAACCGGATGGAATCGATTCGTTGCCTGTCAGTGCGACGCCCCATCCTCGGGCTTCGAGGTCTTTGCGCAGCGCCGCCAATGTCCTGAAATAGAGCGACTTGATTGCACTCTCACTTTTGTTCATCAACTCGCCGATTTCCAGATTGGAGAGCGTGGTGTTGAGTTTGTAGAGCAACAGGTTGCGCCGCTCCTCTGGCAGGCGATTGATGGCGTCCCACAACTCCTCACGTTCGGCGTCCGCCTCGACAGCGTGTTCAGGGCGGGCGTCGTCGCTGCTGCGCCACCAGAACTTTTCCAATGAAAACACCTGGCGGCGGCTGTGGTCGCGATGCCAGTTGGCGACCAGGTTGTGGGCGATACGAAAAAGCCAGGCGGAGAAGGGCAGCCCGCGGTCTTCGTAGGCGTCGAGCTTTTCCAGCGCGCGATAGAAGGTGCGCGCGGTGAGGTCCTCGGCATCCTGCACATTGCCGACGCGATGATAGATATAGGAGTAGACGCGATCCACATAGAGTTCATAGATCTGACCGAACGCTTCGGGATCGGTGCGGGCGCGCTCAACTAGCTCAGCTTCATGTTCGACCGGAATGCTAAGCGTTTCTGCAGGCGCCGGCGCTTCCGCGGGAACGGGCGCAGATTCAGGCGCACCTTCAGCTTCGGCGGCGACAGGGACTCGCGGGCTATAGGAAAACAGGCTGGCGGGCCACTTCGACGACATCTGTACTCCTGAACAGGAATCTATCAGCGACGAATGTAATTGTCGCGCAGCCAGCCTGTTTCACCAAATGGTCAGGTCACGACAACCCTATCACCTTGCCCGTCTCCAGGTCGATGTCGATGTCAAAGAAGGCCGGTCGCGCCGACAGCCCTGGCATTGTGCTCATCGTGCCGAGCAACGGATAGAGGAAGCCGGCGCCGACGCTGGCGCGAATCTCGCGCACAGGCACGGTGAAACCGGTCGGCGCACCTTTCAGCTCGGCGTCATGGCTGATGCTGAGATGAGTCTTCGCCATGCAGATGGGCAGATGATCGAAGCCAGCACGCGTGTACGCGGCAATCTGCTCCTCGGCTTTGGGCGAATATTCGACGCCAGCGCCGCCATAGATTTCTTTGACGATCGTCTCGATCTTTTCCTTGATCGACTTCTCCAGCGGGTAGAGAAACTCGAAGCGCGACGGCTGTTTGCACGCCTCGATCACCGCCTCGCCCAGCGCTACGGAGCCGGCGCCGCCGTCCGCCCAGTGATTCGAGGGGACGGCAGCGTAGGCGCCGGCTTCGATGGCTTTGCGCCGCACCAGTTCGATCTCGGACTCCGTGTCGGTGTGAAAGCGGTTGATCGCGACGACGACAGGCATGCCAAAGCGCCGTGCGTTGCGCACATGAACAGCCAGGTTGCTGCAGCCAGCTTCGAGTAGCTCCAGGTTTTCTTGTGTGTAGGCTGGATCGAGCACTTTGCCGGCCACGACTTTGGGGCCGCCGCCGTGCATTTTGAGCGCGCGCACCGTCGCCACCAATACGACGGCATTGGGGATCAATCCGCTGTAACGGCACTTGATGTTGAAGAACTTCTCCATGCCGATGTCGGCGCCAAAGCCCGCCTCGGTGAGCACGTAGCCATCGGCGCCCACGAGCTTAAGCGCAATCTGATCGGCGACAATCGAGGAGTTGCCATGGGCGATATTGGCAAAGGGGCCGGCGTGCACCAGCGCGGGCGTGCCTTCGAGCGTCTGCATCAGATTCGGCTTGATGGCGTCCTTCATCAGCACAGTCAGCGCGCCAGCGCAGCCGATGTCCTCCGCCGTGACCGGGGCGCCCTTGCGGTCAAGGCCGATCACCATGCGCCCGAAGCGTTCGCGCATATCCTGGAGCGAGGTCGTCAACGCCAGGATCGCCATGATCTCGCTGGCGACGGTGATGTCAAAGCCAGTTTTGCGCGTGCGGCCCTTCTCTTGCGCCCCCTCGCCAATGGTGATGTCGCGCAACATGCGGTCGTTGGTGTCGAGAACGCGGCGCCAGGTGATCGTCTCCGGGTCGATATCGAGACGGACAAAACGGCTGATCTCCTCCGGCGTCAACTCAGCAGGATCGGTCTTGTCGATGCACAATTTCTTGAGCCGACGCAGCATGGTGGGAGTGAAACGGCGCTTGCCGCCTTTGGGAGGGCAGAGTCGCTTAAAGAGCGTCTCGTCGTCCATGTCCGCCTCGTGGAACATGCGCGCGTCGATGGCTGCGGCGAGCAAGTTGTTGGCGGCGGTGATGGCGTGAATGTCGCCGGTCAGATGCAGGTTGAAATCCTCCATCGGGATGATCTGCGAGTAGCCGCCGCCTGCGGCGCCACCCTTGATGCCAAAGGTCGGGCCCTGGCTCGGCTGGCGAATGCAGGTGAAGACCTTCTTGCCGAGGTGCGCGCCTAACGCCTGGCTGAGTCCAACTGTGGTTGTGGTTTTGCCCTCGCCCAGCGGCGTCGGCGTGATCGCGGTGACGACAATATACTTGCCGTTTGGACGATCCTTAAGCCGTTGGCGCACGTCGAGCGAAACCTTGGCCTTGTAGTTTCCGAATAGCTCAAGTTCCTCGGGCAGGATGCCGGCTTCTTCGGCGATTTGCCGAATCGGCAGCGGGGCGACAGCCTGGGCGATCTCCAGATCGGTTGGTACGGGACGTTTCAGATCGGTCAATTTGTGGGGCATTCCATGTGTCTCCTCGTTGAGTGTTTGAAATATAAAAATTTACATTGAAGTATACCAGACCTTTGTACAATGAACCGACAGACTCTCTCCATTTGGCGGCAACATGGTGTATAATCAGATTATGACCACGCTGCAGCCTTCGTCGACGAATTTTTTGGGTCTCCAATTCCGTTGCAGCCTGATTGGGAGGAAGCGCACATGGACAAGTTACGGCGGTTTTGGTCGACGGCGACGGCTCACAATCTCGGCGCCGACCCGTTCCGGCGCAAACGAATTGCGCTTCCGCTTCTTCTGTTGCTCAGCTTGTGTTCTGTTGGGACCACCATTCTCAGTGGCCCAGAGGTTAACTTTACAGCGGGCTATTTCCTGGTGGTGGCGGTCGCCGCGTATGTTCTGGGTTCGGGGTGGGGCGCTATCGCCGCAGTCGCAATGCTTGCGGCTCAACTGTGGGTCTACGCTGTGGTCTGGCGCGTGGCGTCGTCACAATTGATCTTGACGACCTTGCTCAACAGTGGAATCATTTACGCCATCACGATTGCCATGTTTGTGGTTGTGCACGATGTGAATCGTCTGCGCGAGGAGAACCTGCGACTGCGCACACTGCGCCAGACTATGGTGACAGTCAACGACATTGTCTTCAACCGCCTGCAATATTTCAACGTTCTATTGGATCTGGCTGACGCCGGAGTTGTTCCAAAGCCGCAACAGATCGAGACCGGACGCCGCGCTCTACGTGATGTGACGAAAAAGTTGCGCCAGTTGAGCGCCCTGGATCAGGTGACCAGCTATCGTGCCGCCGGAGACATCGAAGCTGTGCTGCTTGAGGATGAATCATAGGCGTAAAAATCATAGGCGTAAAACTGCGCCGTCACACCTCGCCTGTTCCTCTGCTATAACGCTGGCGTCTGGATGAGAACCCTTGACACCGCGCCAGAATCGTCAACGCAGGCGACGCCCCCGTTTGCGCAGCATGTGCATACTTGAAGCAACCCGGATATAATGTGGCTGCTCACATTTCCACCTTGTTGCTTTTAATAAGAGAAGAAAGGATGCACCCATGGCTAAATCGGTTGGGATTCTCACAGCTGGCGGTGACAGCCCTGGCCTCAACGCTGCAATTCGCGGTGTAGGCAAAGCGGCGATCGGCGCCTACGGCATGCAGATTATCGGCTTTCGCGATGGTTTTCGCGGGTTGATGCAGGATCGTACGATTCGGCTGACCGGCACAGAGCTGTCGGGCATCCTCACCGTCGGCGGCACGATCCTGGGCACCAGCCGTGACAAGCCGCACAAGATGCCGGTGGGCGACCAGACCATGGATATGACCAGCGTCATGTTGGAGACCTATCACAGACATCATCTGGATGCGCTGGTCTGTCTGGGCGGCGGCGGCACGCAGAAAAACGCGTATCATCTCAGTCAACACGGCATGAATATTATCACGCTGCCCAAAACCATCGACAACGACGTCAGCGGCACCGACATGACCTTTGGCTTCGACACGGCGTTGGGTATTGCCACCGAAGCGATCGATCGGCTGCACAGCACGGCGCACAGCCATCACCGCATCATCGTTGTGGAGCTAATGGGACACAACGCGGGCTGGCTGGCGCTGGGCGCTGGGCTTGCCGGCGGTGCAGACGTGATTCTGATCCCTGAGCTGCCCTATGATGTGCAGGTCGTGGCAGAGGCGATCCGCCAGCGGCAGCGTCGGGGCGCCGGGTTTAGCATCGTAGCCGTCTCCGAGGGTGCGCTATCCAAAGAGGATGCAGAGGCGTTGTCGAACGCAGCCGCCGAGAAAGCGGCAGCCAAAGAGGAAAATGACAAGAAGAAAAAGGAGCGAGCCGCTGCCAGGCTTGCCAAGCTCGCCGAGACAATGCAGGACAAGACGCTTCGCCTTTCCCGCCAGTTGGAGCAGTTGACCGGGCTGGAGTCGCGCGTGACGATCTTGGGGCACCTCCAACGCGGCGGCACTCCTTCCGCCGCCGACCGGTTGTTGGCGACGCGGCTTGGCACAACTTGCGCCGAATTGATTGACCGTGGCGTCTTTGGCGTCATGGTGGCTGCACGCGGCGAGCGCGCCGAGCCTGTGCCACTGGAAGAAGTGGTGGGCAAGGTGAAACTTGTGCCGCCCGACCATCCATGGATCAAGACAGCGCGCGACATCGGCGTCTGTTTGGGTGATCGAGTGTAAACAGGCGTCACGCCAAATCTTCGCTCACCGGTTGCAACGGTGGTTCAGCGGGAGTAGCGGCCCTGCCAGACGGTCACAGCGCGGCTAAAATCCGGTCGGGCCAGTTGCTGGTAATCGAAATAGCGCCCAACCTCACCAGCTGAAGCGCCCTTGTTGGATCGTCAACAGTCCACGTCCACACTGGTAAATTGCGCGCCGTCGCGCTGCGAATAAAATGATCGGCGGCCACACGATGACCGACGTTCAGTCCTGCCACCTGGGCAACGCGCACTTGCAGATGCGAGATCCATAGGGCAAGCCGGGCGCTGCATAGCCGCAGGAATGTACCTAGCAGGCTGTCAACATTCATCAATACATGCAGATGCGGTTCCAATTGTCGCACCCTACGCGCCTGAGTCCAGGAACAACCGCTCAACACTACGCTGTCGACCATTTTGCGCTCCTGCACCGCTGCAACAACAGGAGCGAGCGCTGCCGGTGTCTTGATGTCCAGGTTGATGGGAATACGTTTGTAGACCAGGTCGAGCGCCTCGGTCAGCGTCAGGATACGTTCGTTGCGGAAATGAGTGCCTCGCCAGCGACCGATATCCAACGTTTTGAGTTCATCGACAGTCAGCGCATCGACGCGATGAGGGCAGGTGGTGATATGCCCCAATCTGGCGTCGTGAAAGATCACCGGCGCTTGATCTCGACTCAACCGTACATCAACCTCGACCATATCGACGCCTAGCGCAATGGCGCCTTCGATGGCTGCGCGTGTGTTCTCGGGATAGCGACCAGAGAAGCCGCGGTGCGCAACAATCTGAGGTGTGCGCGTGATCTGATACACGTGTACATCCCCTCCATGCATCGTGGAAACGATCGGCGCTCAAACCCAATGGCGACATACCGTAAGCATCGATGATTGCCTCAGACACCTGCCTTTCGATTGATAATGTACAGTGTTTCTGTTAAGTAGAATGTACGTGCGACGTTAAGAATGCGCAGATTCTGCGTTAACAGACGCCAAAGATTGGGCTACGCCATAAAGAAGCCCGTGATCGACATGGATATCACCAGCACGAATGCAATGCCCAAAACCCAGGTCAGCCACCGCTGCTCTGGATGATTGACCCAATAGTACAGCAACACCGAAAAAAGGAACGACTGCGCTAGAATCTCCAGCAAGCCGCCGGATAACTGCTCCTGTATCGGGGTCTTGAGGTAGATTAACCCTTCAACCGAGGCAGGCGCTGGTCCAAAGGTGGAGAAGATGCCGAGGGCAACCAGCATGAGCCAGATGATTAGCCAACCATGCTTGCGGCCAAAGAGCGGTTCGCGCAGGAAATAAAAAACCAGCGCAAAGAGAATGCCGCGAATCGGTTGCAGCGCCGGACCGAGCGCCACGATCGGCTCATTGGTCTGGCGCATGTATGCGGCCACCTCTGGGCGCGCATAGAGTTCGGTGTAGTTCAGCACGGTGAATGCGACCAGCCCAACCAGAAAGTAGGTGATGGTGTGGGCGACGACAGTTTTGAACGCCAAAATCCCAAAACCAGGTTGTGTGTTAGCCATGTTGTGATCTCCTCAGCACTCAATGCCAGTATGTTGTCTATATGGTGGACGTGAACCCGGCGAGATACACCCGTCGCCAGCAATACAGCCTATTGCAGGTTTGTTCTCGCAGTGATTTGATTGAGCGGTCACAACGTGCTATACTCCCTTTACTTCGGGGTGTAGCGCAGCTTGGTAGCGCACTTGAATGGGGTTCAAGAGGTCGGAGGTTCAAATCCTCTCGCCCCGACCAGAAGTGCAAAAAGCTCCCACAGATAACTCTGCGGGAGCTTTTTGCACCAGACGGACGATGTGTCATCGATTGACCGTCTGCTCATCCCTGTTGCATCGAACGTTGCCTGTATCGAACAATGGATGTTCGCAAACGACGATGGATAGTCACGTCAGCATGGCGCCAGGGCTGTCGCCCGCCGATCTCGAACTCCTGCACAAGGTGGAGGCAGGTCTGCCCATCACCGCAGACGTGAGCCGCGCCGACATTCTACTCTGCACCCCGCTTGGCAAAGACAAGGCGCTTGTCGCTTTTCACGCCATTCCCAACTCAATTTCATCCTTATATCGCAACGATGCCACGGGGCGCGTGCTCAACGCTGATGATCAGCCGCTGCTGATGCAGGCGCTGAATCGGGGCAGCGGCGGGCGACGCCAGCGAGAGGTGATCAGCCACGGCGCGCCGGTGATCCAGGATGTCTTTCCGATCCACAACCACGAAGGCAAGGTGATCGGCGCAATCCTTGTCGAGACAAATATGATCGCACATGAACGACAGCGTCGGCGCAATCGGCACTTTCGTCAGGCGGTCATCTGGATGCAGGAAATGTGTGCGCGCGGTGAGCTGGAAAGCGCAACCAATCTGAGCAGCTTTACTCTCTACGACGGCGTCTACATGGTCGACCACACGCGCACTGTGGTGTACATGAGTGGAATCGCAGCCAATCTCTTTCGCAGCATCGGCATTACGCCCGAAGTGCACACGCAGCAGCTCACCTCGCTCGAACCATGCGATGTCGAACTGGTCGAACGCGTCTTCGAGACGCACGCCTGTCAGATGGCGCGCGTCGAAACAGAGAATGGCCGTATTTGGGTGCGTTCAGCCATTCCGCTGCGCATGCCGACGATCACCTGGCGCAACTATTGGTTGGCGTTGCCGTGGACGCCTTTCTCGCCACATGCAAGCGAAAGCGGCGTCGACGCCGTGTTGGTGTTGCTGCACAATGCGACCGAAGCTGTGCAAAAGGAGCGCGAACTGAACGTCAAATCGGCGATCATCCAGGAAGTGCACCATCGCGTCAAGAACAACTTGCAGAACATCGCCGCCATCCTGCGCATTCAGGCTCGCCGTGTGCAGAGCGATGAAGCGCGCCAACATCTGACCGACGCCGTCAACCGCGTGCTCAGTATGTCGGTCATCCACGAATTTTTGAGCCAGGACGAACATCGCCCGATTAACGTGCGCGATGTCTGTCAGCGTATTGCCAGTCAGGTCACACAGGTATCCGCCAGACCCGATCAGGAGATCACGATCCAGGTGCAAGGTTCATCGGTGCGCCTGCCCGCCAGCCAGGCGACCCCGCTGGCGATGGTTGTCAACGAGCTGCTGCTCAACGCCGTCGAACATGGGCTAAAAGACCGTCCGGTCGGCCTTATCCGGATCACCCTGGAGGACCTGGGCGATGCGGTTGAACTCGAAATCGCCGACAATGGCGATGGTCTGCCGCCCGATTTTGACCCGACCCAGGCGTCCCACAGTTTGGGGTTGCAGATTGTCAAAACGCTAGTCACCGATGACCTGAAGGGGACGTTGCAGATGGAATCGATCTACGAAGAGAGAGACGGTCAGTCGCAGATCGTCGGCGCGCGCGCTGTGGTGAGGCTGCCCAAACGCAGCGGGCGCGCCGGTGTGTGAGAGCATTACTTGTTGAGAGCCAGATTGGTCATCCCTCTTTCAGCAGGCACAAAACCGATGTGCACAATGATGATAGATCCACCACCCAGGAAACTCTGAGCTTCCTGGATGGTTAGCAGCGAAGCGAGACTTTGTGTTGTCTGATGGGCGAAAAGTTTGCGAAGATGCGTCATCTGCGGTAAAACTAAGTTTCGATTCCATGACAGATGGAACCGGCGACAATTCGGTGACTGGCAACCAATTGATGTTCGCACGATCCGGCGCAACGACCTAGACCGGTCTGCGCTGTGCAACGCCAGGATGGTCACAAGATGTAAGGAGTGAAGGCGTGGAACGCACACGGGTGATTATCGCCGACGATGAATCCTTGATCCGCATGGATTTGCGTGAAATGCTGACCAACCTCGGCTACCTGGTGGTGGGCGAGGTGGGAGACGGTCGCAGCGCCGTCAACCTGGCGCGCGAGTTGCGCCCGGATATCGTGATCATGGACATCAAGATGCCGGACATGGATGGCATCGAGGCCGCCAAACTCCTGACCGAAGAGCGCGTGGCGCCGGTGTTGCTGCTCAGCGCCTACAGCCAGCAGGAGTTGGTGCAGCGAGCGCGCCAGGCTGGCGTCGCCGGCTATCTGGTCAAGCCCTTCCGCGAGAGCGACCTGACGCCGGCGATCGAAGTGGCATTGGCGCGTTTTAGCGAATTCCGCACGATGGAACGCGAGGTCAGCAGCCTGCAAGATGCACTGGAGACGCGCAAGTCAGTTGACCGCGCCAAAGGCATCTTGATGGACACGCAGGGACTTTCCGAAACAGAGGCGTTTCGCAAGATTCAAAAAATGAGTATGAACAACCGCAAACCGATGCGCGCCGTCGCCGAAGCGATCATTTTGGCGCATCAGGTTAGTGAGCAATAGAACTGGGTTGACGAGGAGCATCGTGCGGGGCGTATAGCCTGGCAGGAAAGCCGTCCCGCGTTCGTCATCCCTTCTCAACAGGTGCAGATTTGAAGTTATCGATCGTGATGCCCGTTTATAATGAACGGGCGACGCTGGAAGAAATCGTTCGTCTGGTGCGCACCGTCGATCTGACGGTCAATCCAACCGGCGCCAATCCGAACTTGAGCGGTCCTATTGCTGTCGAGCGTGAGATTATCCTTGTCGATGATGGCTCCACCGACGGTACGCGTGAAATTCTGACTGGCTGGCAGCGCATCCCTCAAACCGACATGAAGATCATCTTTCATGAGGTCAATGGCGGCAAGGGGGCGGCGTTGCGCACCGGTTTTGAGCACGCCACCGGCGACATCATCGTCATTCAGGACGCCGACCTGGAGTATGACCCGCGCGACTATGTCAAATTGCTCGAACCGATTCTGGACGGGCGCACGCCGGTTGTCTATGGCAGCCGATTTCTCGGCGGGCCGCGCGCAGCGATGAGCCTCAGCCACACCATCGGCAACAAGATGCTGACGATTGCAACCAACCTCTTCTACGGCACGTCGTTGTCGGACATGGAAACGTGCTACAAATGTTTCCGCCGCGATGTGATCACCGACATGCCATTGCGCAGCCGGCGCTTCGAGATCGAGCCGGAGTTGACCGCCAAGATCCTCAAGCGCGGTTACACCATCTTTGAGGTGCCGATCAGCTATAACGGGCGAGCCTTCCACGAAGGCAAGAAGATCACCTGGCGCGATGGCATCACGGCGATGCGCACGCTGATCAAATACCGGTTCGTCGACTGAACCATGTTGGCCGCCGACGCCACAACCCGCCGCAAAGCACTTTCCCGACAACTTGCCCTGTCGCTCGACGCCCGCGCTGCACTGCTCGGCGTGACGCTGGCCGGTTTTGCGCTGCGGCTGGCGCTGCTTGACCGCTTTGCCTTCCATCCGGATGAGGCGATCTACAGCTTCTGGGCGCTCTACGGTCGCAACGTCGATCCACTTTTCTTGCAGGTCTGGCCTGACAAACCACCGCTCTTGATCTGGCTGCTCGGCTGGCTCTTTGATCTGGCTGGCGCCACGCCAGTGATGGCGCGGCTGCCCAATCTTGTCTTCAGCACACTCACTATCGTCATTGCCGGTGCGCTGGCGCGGTATTGGTGGGGCGAGCGCGCCGGCTTGCTTGCCGCGCTGTTGATGACGCTCAATCCTTTCGCCATCAGCTTTGCCGCCACCGCCTTCACCGACCCACTGATGGTGTTCGCTGGGCTGGTGGCGCTCTGCGCCGCGGTGCGCCGCCGCTTTTTCTGGAGCGGCGTGTGGCTGGGCGTCGCCGTCATGACCAAGCAGCAGGGGCTGCTCTTTGCGCCACTGGTGTTGGCAGTTGCGAGTTGCGAGTTGCGAGGGACGAGGGAGTTTGCTGCGGTGGTCATGCGCTGGTCGATTGGGCTGATGGTGGTTGTTGCGCCGATTATGTACTGGGACAGCCTGCGCTGGGCGGTGGCGCCGTCGCCGTGGGATTTGGGGGCGCGCAACGCCGCCGGTTTTGCCCTCGCCGCGCCGGAACAATGGCTGCCGCGGCTGTGGGCATGGCTTGATCTGGCGCGCTATCTGCCTGGCGCGGTGTGGATTTGGCTGCCGCCGTTGGCGGCGGTGATAGTCAGTTTGAGCCGCAAACCACTTGCGTTTCGGCAACCGGCGATTCTGACGCAAAGACGCAAAGATGCAGAAAAACGCAGAGAAAGTGCGGGAGAGAATTTGTCTTTGCTTTTCTCTGCGAATCTCCGCGCCACTGCGTCTTTGCGTCGACAGAACTCGGCTCAACCTGCCTTTCAGTTTCCACCTGCGGTGATCCTGTTTATCTGGGCGGTGGGCTTCCTGACACTGCACGTGGTCACGACCGTGCAGGTGTGGGATCGTTATTTGCTGCCGCTGGCGCCGGTCACAGCGCTGCTCGGCGCATTTGTCGCAGAGTGGTTGTTGCGCAGGGGCGAGGGACGAGGAGCGAAGGGCGAAGCATTTGTGCAGCGTATATTGCTGCGTCGATTGCACTCGGTCGTCGTACTTTTGCTTGCCGTGTGGTTGCTGTTGTTGACTCGACCCGCAATCGAGGCGGCGCAAGGGCGTCTGCCGATCGGCGGCGATCGCGGCGCGTACACGGGTGTTGAGGAAGTTGCAGCGTGGTTGGCGGCGCGGGCGGATGCTGCGCCGGTCGTCTATCATCGCACGTTGGGTTGGCACTTCCCTTTTTTGCTCTTTGCGCCGATGCAGGATGGGCGCATCGACGTGCGTTGGGTTCCGAGCGCGGTGCAGCTTGCCGACAATGCCGCCAAGACACCCCACCGCCCGCGCTACTGGGTCGAGGCGGATTGGTCACCTGCCCGCGATTTGATGATGCAACTCGCTGTGCGCGGGCTGGCTGCACAGGAAAGGCTGCGCGTGGGGCGCTTCACGCTCTATGAGATTGTGGGGACGCCGCCTTCTTCAACTTCCTGGCGCGCCTGCGTTCCGCCGCGCACACGCGTCTTTGCCCAAAGATGGCGGATGTTTGACATCGAAAGTGGAGCAGATGCGCCGAACCGCTGCACTGTGGAGACTTCACGATGACAGTCGCCGTGTCAACTGACCGTGTGCGGCGGTTGGCGCTGCATCTGTTCGCTGCGGCGTTGCTCGCTGTGTTCGTGATGACGCTCTATCGGCAGCTTCTCTTCACCAATCGAGTGCTGGCGGGCGGCGACATCCAACTCTACTTTTACGCCTATTGGGATTACGTCGGGGCGACGCTGCGCGAGGGACGGCTGCCCTTCTGGAATCCCTATCTCTTTCTCGGCGCGCCGCTGCTGGCGAATCCCCAGAGCGCCGTGCTCTATCCGCTGCATTGGCCCCTCTTTGCCGCCGGCGGCGTCGGGCTGCCTGTCACCAGTCAGCTTTATTGGAGCGCGGCGCTGCACACCTGGCTATTGGGGCTGGGCGGCTATGCGCTGCTGCGACATTGGCGCTATGCATTTGCGCCGGCGCTGCTCACCGGCGTCGTGCTGGCGGGCAGCGGCTTCGTCGGTGGGCTGATCGGACATATCAACCAGTTGAACGTCATCGCCTGGCTGCCGTGGGCGGCGCTCTGTCTCGCTGGCGTGCGCACGCTGGCAGCCTGGAACTGGTCGCCGATTCTGGCGCGCATAGCCATGTTTGGCGTGCTCGCCGCGCTGATGCTCCTGGCTGGGCACACGCAGAGCGTCTTTATCAATCTTTTTGCGCTCGGCGTGTGGATTGTATGGCCGTGGGGACGAGATGAGGAGAAGGGGAGAAAGGGGGAAGGTGAGAGGGGGGGCGCCCTTCCCAGTTCACGATTCACAATTCTCTATTCACAATTGAGGAATTATCTATTTTCGCTTTCCCCTTCATTATTTGTCTACTTTTTCGGCTTGACGCTCGGCGTCTTGCTTGCAGCGCCGCAGTTATTGCCGACGCTCGAACTGAGCGCGCTCGGATTGCGCAGCGGCGGGCTGGAATATATCGAGGCGACCAGCTTCAGCCTCAAGCCACTGGCGCTAGGCTGGACGTTGCTGCCCTCCTACGGTTTGGTCGAGTTGGGCGCCATCTTCGACACGCCGGGCTACACCGAGTATGTCGCCTATCTGGGCGTCGTGGCGCTGCTGCTGGCGTTTCTCGGCGCGTGGAAAGGACGCGGCCCGGCGCGTGTGTTTGGCGTGCTCTTTGTGGCGATGGGATTGTTTCTGGCGTTGGGGCGTTGGAATCCGCTCTATTTCGTGCTCTACCAGTTTGCGCCCGGCTTTGACCTCTTCCGAGCGCCAGCGCGCTGGATGATGCTCTACACGCTCGGCGGCGCAGTGCTGGCCGGCGTCGGGCTGGCGGCGGTGATGGAGGCGGTGACGGCATGGCGGCCGCAGATGTGGCGCGCGGCGCCAGCGATGTTGCTGATCGGGCTGGCGGCGGTGGAGTTGCTGGCGGCGGCGCGCGCCCTTCCGCACACGCACCCCACCGCACCGCAAGCGGTCTTCGAGGTGCGCACCGCGCCCGCGCATTTACTCACCAGCCCAGATCGCGATGTCGTCGGCGCAGGGGCGGCAGGTCGCTTCCTCGGCATCAGCACGATCACCTATGACCCCGGCGACATGGCGGACTATCGTCGCGTCTTTGTCGAAGAAGCGCCGCGCCAGCTCGACGACGACGCCTTTCATGACCTGGTGATTGCGCAGAAGGTGCAGGAACTGCTTGTCCCCAACCTGCCGCTCTTCTGGCGCATGCCGGCGGTGGACGGCTTCGACGGCGGCGTGCTGCCGCTGCTGCGCTACATCCGCTTCGCCGAGCTGCTGATTCCGCCCGACCGCCTGGTGCCCGATGGTCGCCTGCGCGAGCAGATCGAGGAAATGCCGGACAGCCGCTTGCTCGCCGTGCTCAACGTCGCCTACGTGGTCACCGACAAGGTGCGCGACCTCTGGTTCGACGATGTCTTTTACGACCGGCAGATCGGCGCTGATTTGCGCCGCCTCGCTGCGCCGTTGCTGATCGAGACGCCGCTGCGTTTTGAGGCGACCCACGTTGATCTGATCGGATTTGTCGGGGACGACATCAGCACGCTGGGCGACACTGTACAGACGGTTGCAACGCTTGAAGTGATCGACCGCAGCGGCGGCGTGCAACATATCGACCTGACCGCAGGCGGCGGCGAGGGTGCGCATTTTGCCGACGGTGCGCTGGACAGCCCGCTGGCGGCGCGCAGCGGCAGCGTCGTCGCCTTTCGTGATGTCGAGAATGGGCGGCAAGAATACCGCGCCCGGCTTACGCTTGCCGCGCCGACCGATGTGCAGGCGCTGCGCATCACGCCCCTTAAAGGGGAAGCCGGGCTGATTGTGCAGGCGGCGACGCTCTACGACGCGCGCACGCGCATGTTCGTCGCGCTGCTGCCCAGCGACCGTGGGCGCTTTCAATTGGAACACAGCGGCGATGTCAAAGTCTATCGCAATCTCGACGTGCTGCCGCGCGCCTATCTTGCCGGGGAGATGACGGCGGTTGCTGACCTGGAGGCGGCGCTGGCGCTGTTGCGCGACCACGCCGTCGCCGTGACCGTGGTCGAAGGTGCGCTCGACGGCGCGCAGCCTGCCCAACCCGCCGACCGCGCCGAGATTGTTGAGTACAGCCCCGAGCGCGTCCGCATCCGCACGCAGAGCGCGGCGCCGGCGCTGCTCGTGCTCAGCGACAGCCACTATCCCGGCTGGTCGGCAACCGTGGATGGCGCGCCGGCCGCCATCAAGGTGGTCAACGGCCTGTTCCGCGGCGTGACAACGCCCGCCGGCGCGCATGAGATCGTTTTCATCTTCGAGCCGACGGGTTGGCGTCTGGGATTGGGGGGGGCGGCGCTGGGTGCGCTGCTGCTGGCGGCGGCGGTGATCGGCGCTGCACTGGCTGAGCGAGGCGACAGGTCATCGCCTGCGGCGTGACGAGGTTGAAGTCAAACAGCCAACAACGCTTCCTCTTATTGGGGGAGCCATTGGTCATACCCTTCGCCCCTTTTTTACACCGGCTACATTCTGTTCTGGCGTCGCTTGCGCTATAATGCGACTGTATTGACGCGCTGCACCGAAAGGGCGATTGGCATGAACGGTTTCAACCGATTGGCGGCGACGCTGCTCTGGCTGGCGCTGCTGGCGGCGATTTTGACGGCGACGATTGCGCCGTTTTGGAGCATCGAGTGGCTGCAAACCAACCTGACCGGGTTGACGACATGGCTGGAGGCGGTCAAACAGGAGAATCCTGTCTATTTCGTGGTCGGTCAGGCGGCCGTGGGCATCGGCGCACTGCTGATCTTTGGCGCGCTGATCTTCTTCGAAGTGATAACCCTGCGCCGGCGCGGGGTGCGCATCCACACCGCAGAAGGAGGCGCGGCTGAACTCGACACGGTGAGTGTAGCGCGGCGCTTGCAGTGGCATCTCGACCAACTGGCGGAGGTGATCACGGTCGTGCCCAATGTACGCCCGCGTGGCGGCTCGGTCGATATTCGGCTGGAGATCGAAACTGCGCCCGACATTGACATCCCGCTAAAGACCGACGAGGTCGTCGAGGTGACGCGTGACATCATCGAGCAGGACATGGGGCTGCGCCTCGGCAAGCTCGACGTTCACATCCGCTGTGCGCCCTTCGACCCTGAATGGAATCAATGAACGAGACCATGAACATCGCGCCGGTGCAGCCGATGACGTTGGGACGCTTTGTTCGCGTCACGCTGCAAAACTTCCGCCTCTTGCTCAGCACCATTTCTGGAAACGACCCATCAATCGCCATGTCCACTGCCACCAACGCCGGTCAAGAAGCGCAGCCATCCAGCGTCGAGAAAGCGCAGCCGATGACCGTTCCCACAATTGAGTTTGCAGAAACCGAAACCACTGACAGAGAACTTGCCGACAGTCAGGCGTTCGCAAGGCAAGCCGCAACCGTGACAGCGTCGGCGCCGATGCTCAGCGATCCGCCCGATGCGAGCGACGTTGCACCTGCTGTCGACGCGCCGGCAGTGCAGGCAGCGATGCAGCCGGCGCTGGACCTATCCGCCAGCGACGAGGAGGCCATCGTCACGGCGCAGACCGAGAGCGGTGAGTTGCTGGTGCGCGTCGGCGAGGCGGCGTTGCCGATGCAGAGCGCGCTGGAGAGTTTGCTCTTTGTGGCGGATGCGCCGGTCGAGGCGGCGCAGCTTGCACGCGCTGTCAACGCACCGGTCGAGGTGGTCGAAACGCATTTGCGTGCGTTGGACGATCTGCTGCGCGCGCAGGCGCGCGGTTTGCGCGTGGCGGAACGCAACGGGCGCTTTCAGATGGTGACCGCACCGGCGGCGGCGGCGCTGATCGAAGCCTTCCTCAACCTAGACATGACAACGCGGCTAAGCGCGCCGGCGCTGGAGACGCTCGCCATTGTCGCCTATCGCCAGCCGGTGACGCGCGCCCAGATCGAAGCCGTGCGCGGGGTCGATTGCTCTGGCGTGCTGCGTTCGCTGGTGCAGCGCGGGCTGATCGAGGAGGTCGATCGCCTCGACGCGCCGGGGCGCCCTGTGCGCTACGGCGTAACCGATCTCTTCATGCATCACTTCGGCTTGACGACAATGCAGGAACTGCCGCCGCTCCCCGCCGTCGAATCCGAGCAGATCGACAACGCGCTTGCGCGTGAAGAATGATGGCGCTTGTTGCATGGTGCGCGTTACGGGGTGCGTAGTGCGTCTGCGCTTCGGACACGCACCACGCAACACGTAACACGCACCACGTATCACGCCTCCCGCATCAGCGCCGCGCCCATTAACTTTTGGATGCGCTCCACCATGTCCGCCACCGAACCCTGGTAGACGCCGTCGAGCAGTTGCAGGTTGTCGAAAAGCTGCTCAATGGCCGGGTCGATCAGCGCGTTGTCGGCGTCAGCGCTGACCAGGCTGGCGAGATTGGCGATGATCGGGTGATTGCGGTTGATCTCCAGAATCTTGGCGGGCGCCACGTAATCCTCCTCGATCACGCGGCGGACATATTGCAGCTCACGCGCAAAATCATCCTCCGACGAGACCAGGCGCGCCGGGCTGTCGACCAGCATTTTGCCAGCGCGCACATCGCGCACCCGCTCGCCGAGCACCGTCTTGATACGCGCCGTCAACTGGTCAAAGGCATCCTGGCTGACCTGTGCGGCGCTCTCGGCGTCGGCGTCCTCCGTTTTGGGCAGATCGAGGTTGGCGTCATCGACATTTTGCAGCGGCTTGCCCTCGACCTCGCGCAGCTGGCTGACCATATAGCCGTCGATAAAGTCGGTGAGATAAAGCACCTCGATGTCGTGCTTGCGGAAATAGTCGAGGTGTGGGCTACGCATCGCTGACTTGAGGCTGTCGCCCAGGATGTAGTAGATCGCTTTCTGATCGGGCTGCATGCGTTCGATCACTTCCTTGAGCGTCGCCCAGCCGTCGGCGCCGGTGCGCGTGGTGTGGAAACGCAGCAGCTCTTGCAACGCGTCGCGGTTGGCGTAGTCGGACGCCATGCCCTCTTTGATGAAGACGCCAAACTCGCTCCAGAACGCAGCGTATTTGGCTGCGTCCTCCTCCGCCAAATTCTTAAGTTCCTTGAGCAGGCGGTTGGTGAGCGCCTTGCGCAACTGCCGCGTGATCGGGTTGCTCTGCACGGTCTCGCGTGAGACATTGAGCGGCAGGTCTTCGGAATCGACCACGCCTTCGACAAAGCGCAGATATTCTGGCAGCAGGTCCTTGTTGTGCTCCTGGATCAGGATTTTGCGCGAGTAGAGGCGCAAGCCATACTCCGGGCGCAGCCGCAGCGAGCTGCGTTCACGATGCGCTGGCACAAACAAGATGCTGCGCACATTGGCGGGCGCGTCGGCGACCATGTGGACGTGCAGCAGCGGCGCCTGGTCGTCGAAGGTGAGCTGTTTATAGAACTCGTCGTACTCCGACGCCTCCACTTTGGAGGGGGATTGGCGCCAGAGCGCGGTGCGCCGATTGGCGATCTTCGCCTCGCCCTCTTTGCCCTTCACGTAGATTGGGAAGGAGACATAATCGGAGTGACGCTTGATGATGCTCTCGATGCGCCAGATTGCGGCGAATTCGGCGGCGTCCTCCTTGAGACGGATGCGGATTTCCGTGCCGCGATCCGACTTATCCGCCTCCGCCAGGCTGAAGCGGCTGTCGCCGCTCGATTGCCACAGCGCGGCTTTGTCGTGCGGGCGATAGGAGCGCGAGACGACCGTCACTTCTTCCGCCACCATGAAGACCGAGTAGAAACCGACGCCAAACTGTCCGATGATCTCTTCCAGCGTGCTCTGGTTCTGGCCCGCGTTTTGCAAAAAGGCGCGTGCACCGGAGTGGGCGATGGTGCCCAGGTTCTCGACCAGCTCATCGCGATTCATGCCGATGCCGCTGTCGCGGATCGTGATCGTCTTCGCTGCGTCATCCACCTCGATCCAGATCGCCAGCTCCGCCTCCGGATCGACGACATCGTGGTTGGTGAGCATCTCGAACTGGATGCGATTCAGCGCGTCGGACGCATTCGAGATCAACTCGCGCAGGAAAATCTCGCGGTCTGTATAGAGCGAGTGCGCCAGAATGTCGAGAAGTTGCTTGACTTCGGTGCGATATTCGAGCGATTCCATTGACGACTCAATTGTGTCTGACATACCTTTCTCCGTATCCAAATCGATGAACTATCGGTCGCAAGCCGATACAATGATGACATGTTCAAAACGCCCAAATTGTATGCAACGCAGATAGTTGAAGCAAGCCGAACCAGATGTAAAAAAACAAAGATCAAGAGTCATCCGCAAAAATGTCGAATGACTCTTGTTTTCCGTATTGTCTTTCTTGCGTTCTACTCGTTCACGGTTGGGGAACAATGCGCCCGCCGCGCACCGTGCTGCCCAGCACAATCGCCGCCGTGATCAGAGCCAGATTCTTGACGATATACTGCCCTTCGATCGTCAACCCGAACGGAAACATCGTGAAGACTGCTTCTGGCGTGATGATGATCGGCAGCGCTGTGCCTGGCATCTGTAAGAAAAGCAGCAACAGCGTCACGCGCATAAACATACCCGTGATCAACCCCAATCCAATCGCCATTTCCCACACCGCCAACAATGGTTGAAATATGTTTGGATCGATGAAAAAAATGGTGTTGCGCACCAGGTCTTCCGCCGGACTCAACCCCGGAAAGAGCTTGAGCGCGCCAAACCAAAAGAAGATGACGCCGAGCGCTATGCGCATCATCACCAGGCCGTAGCGCGCCATCCATGCCGTGACGCGCTGATCGAGCGCATCGATTTGAGCGGCGAAAGGCAGCCGCTGCAGCAAGCGATCTTCCAACGTGAGTTTTCGCTGGGTTGATGATGTGTTGTTGACCATTTTGCCTGCCTTTCTACGGATTGTTCAATGGTTTTCTATCGATCTTCGGCTGCACCGGTCAGCCGATATTTCAAGGAATCGTTGTGTTCAGCAGTATACTTAGCGTTATCCATTGATGATGTGACGATGTTCACGAATCCTGCTCAATTGAGGTGAAGAATTCATGCACTTGTCTGACTTTCGAGAATCGCTAACACAGGCAACGCCGCCGGCAGGAAGCAGTGCGGCGTTGCAGGCGCTCTGGTATGCAGCGAAAGGCGATTGGGATCGCGCCCACGACCTGACACAGCCGGGCGGCGCTGCACTCGACTGGGTGCACGCCTATCTGCACCGCGTTGAAGGCGATCTCGCCAATGCCGGCTATTGGTATCGTCGCGCCGGCAAGCCGGTCGCCACCATGCCGCTCGACGAGGAGTGGGCGACGCTTGTCGAGACCTTCCTCAACGCCGACTAGACAAAACTAAGGCGTTGCGAGTGCTGCCATGAGAGAGCGTGCAACCAGGCGCAATTCGCCCCTCGCAACTTGTAATTCTAGACAAGGATAGGTCATGCAAAGCGACGAACGGCGCGGCATATGGTTTGCCATCGCCTGCTACACAATTTGGGGCGTGTTTCCGCTCTACTTTCGCTTGTTGGCGCCGGTGCCGGCAATCGACATCCTGGCGCATCGGGTGATCTGGTCGTTGGGCTTTCTCGTAATCTTATTAACGCTGCGTCAGGAATGGGCGTGGTTGGGGCCGGCGCTGCGCTCGCGACGCACGCTTGGGTTGTATACGCTGGCGGGTGCGGTGTTGGCCGCTAACTGGTACACCTATATTTGGGCGGTCAACGCCGGTTATGTGATCGAATCGAGCCTTGGCTATTTCATCAACCCGCTGGTGAGCGTGCTGATCGGCGTGCTCGTGTTGCGCGAGCGGCTGCGCATCGGGCAGTGGGCGGCGATTGTCACAGCGACCGCGGGTGTGCTCTATCTGACCCTCAGCTACGGCCAGCTGCCGTGGATTGCGCTGACGCTGGCTTTCACCTTTGCCTTCTATGGGTTGCTCAAGAAGCACGGCACAGTGCGCTCGATGCAGGGATTGACGCTGGAGGCGGGCGTATTGCTGGCGCCGGCGCTGGCGTTGCTCTTCTTCCGCGAGACGACAGGTCACGACAGCCTGGTGAGCTACGGTTGGGTGAAGCTCTTGCTGCTGATGTCCACCGGTGTGGTCACGGTGATGCCGCTGGTGTGGTTCGCCTCGGCCGCACGGCTGATCCCACTGTCGCTGCTTGGCATTCTGCAGTACATCGCGCCGACGCTGCAGTTCCTGGTCGGGCTGCTGATCTTCCAGGAGCCATTCAGCACGACGCGGCTGATCGGCTTTGCGATTATCTGGTTGGCGTTGTTGATCTACTCAGCGGAGGGGCTTCACCACCAGCGCAGCGTACGCATGGACGCGGCATCGACAGTGGCGTCGTAGTCAGTCGATGGGTAGCCTATACACACGAAATTGCCTGGCACGGTAATGCTGCACAGGGCGCCAGTTTCTACATCCGGTCATGCGCCCCCGCGCGACCGGATCACCTGTCCCGTAATCCACTCCCCCTGCTCTGAGGCGAGGAAGCAGACCAGGTTGGCGACGTCGCTGGGGAGACCGACGCGGCGCAGGTGCGTTTTGGCGGCGATGGCTTTACGCAAATCATCGCTCATCCAGCCAGTGTCGGTGGCGCCGGGATCGACAGCGTTGACGGTAATCCCGCGGCCAGCCATCTCTGCGGCCAGTGTAACGGTCATGGCGTCGATGGCGGCTTTGGTCACCACATAAGCCAGCTCGCCCGGCATTGGGCCTGCGCCTTGCCCAGAAGTGATGCTGATGATGCGTCCGCCGCGCTCGCCTTGCCAGCGCCGTACAAACTCCTTGCACATCAACACCGTGCCGCGCACGTTGACCGCGTAGTGGCGGTCGAGCTGGTCGGCTTCCACCTGGTCGAGGCCGCCCTGTTCCGAGTGGCAGGCGTTGTTGACCAGAATTGACGGCGCACCGAGCAGGCCATGTACGGCGTCGAAGATGTGTTGTGGGGCGGTGGGCTGGCTGAGATTCGCCTCCAGGCCATAGGCGCGCACGCCAAACGCACGCAATTCGCTCAACAGCGCCTCGATCTCACGTGCGTCGCCGCCCAGCCCGGATGTGTGCACATCGTAGGGGAGAAAGTAGGTCAGCAAGACGTCGGCGCCGGCGTTCGCCAATGCACGCGCAATCGCTGCACCGATTCCCGCCCGTCGACTTGCGCCGCTGACAACCGCCACACGACCGGCAAGATCAATTTTCATCTTCCACCAATGGCTTGCCGTCGATTGTGATCTCTGGCGCGCTCTCGTCGCTGACCTGGCGGTAGACCTGAGTGGTGCTCAAGCTGGCGTGGCCGAGACGTTTCTGCACCTCGCGCAGCCCTGCACCTGTATTCAACAGATGAGTGGCGAAGCTGTGACGCAGCGTATGCGGCGTCACAGGCTCCTCGATGCCAACCTCTGTGACGTAACGCTTAATGATCAGCCAAAGCCCTTGCCGCGTCAACCGCTGACCGCGATGATTGAGAAAAAGTGCACTCTCCGATGGGCGCACCACCAGCGCCGGGCGCCCTTTCTCCATGTACAGCCGCAGCGACTCCTGTACGGCTGAATCGAGGTGGGCAACGCGACGACGCTTGTCGTTGGCGCCGCAAACCAGTTGCCCGGCTTCGAGATCGAGATCGGAAACGTCGAGGTTCACCAACTCGGTGACGCGCATTCCCGTGGCGTACAGCGTTTCGATCAGCGCACTGTCGCGAATCGCCTGCGCCGTATTGTATTGCTTGGGGGCGGCGAGCAGCCGTTCCACGTCGTCGTGCGAGATGGTGTGGGGAATATGCTTCTTGACTTTGGGTGATTCCAGCAGCGCCGCCGGATCTTTCTCAATGACCCCGCGTGTGTACATGTAGTCAAAGAAGCTCTTCACGGCGGCCACCTTGCGCGCCACAGTGGAGGAGGCGTAGCTCCGTTCATGCAGTTGGAACACATATTCCTGCATAATTTCCGGCGTCACCTGCTCCCATTCTGTGAGACGTTGACCGTCGACCGTCTGATAGCGTATCAAGAATGTGAGAAGCTGACTCAGGTCGTTGCGATATGCGGCGATTGTGTTCTCCGATGCTTCTGCTTCGATATCAAGTGATAGTAGATAGCGTTGAACTTCTTCTTGCATACGATTAACCCCCGATTCAGCCACTCTGTCCGCATGGACTTCAATGCAGATAAGTAGAATGACAAAATTAATCTCGGAAAATTGTTCCATTCTCCGAATTTCGTCATTTTAATTTTACATAAAAACCATGAGCCAAACAAGATTTGTTTGATTTGTCCATTATAGCATTACTTTGCATAAAACAGAAACTTTTCTGACTTTCGGTTGACGATTCGATCCGGCTATAATCAGCTCTATGGCACGCAAACCACGCAGCGCGGCGCAGTCAAACGCCGATTTGTCGCTCACCGAGTTCACCCGAACATTTTTCACCACCCTTGGCGCAACAGTGCGCCAGGATTCGTCACAGGTGCAGCATGCGCTTGATGTCGAATTGACAGAACCGCTGCGCCAGCATTTTGGACGTGAGCGACTGCGCCTAATCTTTCACACTGGCGAAGCCGAGCCAGACGCCGAACTTGTAGCGCATGGCAGTCGCATCTTCGACCAGATGATGGCGCTGTTGGATCAGAAGGGCGCGTTTGCCGTGCTGCGCGCTCCGGTGAAACATCAGGGCGGCGAGTTGCTGTTGTCCGCGATTCGCCTGACCAATGCCAGCGTCAGCCGGCTGCGCCTGCAGGAGCGGGCGCGTATGCTCTTTGTGTTCACCTGGCGCATCACCTATCGCGCCGACGACAAGCAGCAGGAGATTTTCACAGTCTGGCTTGACGATGACGGCAGGCTGATTCACCAGCCCGACGCCATAAGCGATGACGCGGCGCCAGGGAGTGACTATGCCCGACTGCTACAGGAAGCCGAGCCGGCGGCCGTCGAGCGCAATGACGCTGGCGAGACCCTGCCGCCCAGGTTGCCAGCGCTCACACAACTGACCCGGCTGGCTGAGCGCGCACGCAGCTACGCCATCTATCACGCCGATGTGCGCTGCGTGACCCATGAAGCCGAGATTCTGCCTCGTCTCTACAAAACGCTCAATCGGCTGATCACCTATTACGAACAGCAGATCGGCGAGGTGCAAGCGGCGCGCGACCCGGAGGGGGAACGGCGCCGCGCACTGGAAGCCGATCTGCGCCGCAAGGTCGGCGAGGAGATCGAGAACCATCGCCTGCGCGTCGAGGTCGAGTTAATCGGGTATGTCGCAGTCGAGGTTCCGATTGCAGTTGCTGAGATGACCCTCACCACCGGGCGACACGAAGTCGCCGTGCGCGTCGAGCAAGACCGCTACAGCGGTGCGCTGCGTCGACCAACCTGCCATGCGTGCGGTGACGAAACAGCGACGGCAACGATCGACCGCAACGGCCACCTGATGTGTGAACGCTGCACCCATCTCTGCGCCGGTTGCAACGACCTGCTCTGCACACTTTGTGGCGTGGCGCCCTGCCCTGTATGCAGCGCTGAGAACTGTGACCAGTGTGGGCAGATGTGCTGGGCGTGCGGCGAGCGTGCATGTACGGTGCACATCAGCGTCTGCCCAACCTGCGGCGACAGCGTCTGCCATGCGTGCCAGGCCGAATGTGCAGCGTGCGGCGTGCGCCAGTGCAAGAGCCATCTGCGTTCGGATTGCGTCGCCGAAGCGCGTAGCGTGCAGGAGCTGATCTGCCCGCGCTGTGCAGTGCGCTGTCCAGGCTGCCAGCAGTTTAGCGCGCACACCGGCGTCTGCGACGCCAGCGGCCAGCGCTTTTGCCAGAACTGTCTGATCGTGTGCGCTGGCTGTGGCAGAACAGTCGGGCCGGGCTATTATCAACACAGCGCCGCCGACCAGCAACTCTATTGTCGCGAATGTCTGCACGAGTGCATGTTCTGTCAGGCGCTGACGCACGAGACGAAAAGCTGTGCAGTGTGCGAACGCAGCGGTTGTCCAACCTGCGTCGGTCGTTGCGTCGTGTGCGGCCGCGAGCTTTGCACCGCACATAGCCTGCGCATGTCTGGCTGTGGACACGTCGTCTGCAACCTCGACCTGCAGGAGTGTGGGGTTTGTCATGAACTTGTCTGCCCGCGCTGTGCAGCCGTCTGCCCGGTTTGCGATAACTTCCACTGTGAAGCGCACGCCATGCGTTGCACACAGTGCGGCCAGGAATATTGCACCGCCTGCGTCAGCCGCGTCGGTCTTTGCGCCACCTGCACGGTCATCAGCATTGGAGGCATTCCGGTCGATCGCCTGGCGCTGGCGTGGGAAGACGATCCCGCCGCGCAGGCGTTGATTCCACACTACCGGTGGGTCGTCGGCAGCAATCGGCGCTACGACATCTATGTGGGCGAGGGAGCGATGATGAGCGCAGCGATCGTCGTGATCGACCGCAACGCCAACACGCGGCGCGTCGTCTGGATGCGGCGGCTCAGCGCGCTGGATCGTCTGCGCAGCAGGCTGGGGATATGAGCGCGTCACCCACCCTGGTCGCACAAGCTGCCGCCCATCTGACCGACTGTCGCCTTTGCCCATTTCACTGCGGCGAGCTGCGCGCACAGGCGGCGGGCGTCTGTCGCGTTGGCGTCGCCAGCTTTGTGGCAAGCGAAATGCTGCATCATGGCGAGGAAGAGATTTTGCGCCCGGCGCACGCTATCTTTTTCAGCGGCTGCACGGCGAAATGTAGCTTTTGCACGGCGGCGCGCTTTGCGTTTCGCCCCACTTACGGGATTCCTGTCACGGCGGAGATGCTGGCGCAGCGCATCGTGCAGCGCCAGACTGAAGGGGCGAGATCAGTTTGCTTCATCGGCGGCGACCCGGCGCCACACATTCCCTTGATTGTAGAGACGTTAACGTTGCTCGGCAATCGCCGCACCATTCCGGCGGTCTTCAACAGCAATTTCTACTTGACTGCAGCTGCGCTTGACCTGCTGGACGGCGTCATCGACATCTATTTGCCTGACCTCAAGTTTGGTCCGGCGGTCGGCCATGCCGGCTGCGGCGAAACACTCGGCGCAATGCCCGATTATTGGGCGGTTGTCACCGGCTGCATCGACTGCATGCTGGCGCGAGGACGGCGGATCATTGTGCGTCATCTGCTGATGCCAGGACATTTCGAGTGTTGCACGGCGCCGGTGTTGCGTTGGCTAGCGGAGCGCCCTGCGTTGGAGGTGAGTCTGCTCACCCAATATCTGGCGCCGTCGCACGTGCGCGGCCCATTGGCAGGTTCACTGAAGAAATTGGAGATTGAACAGGCGAAAACTCTGGCGGCGGAGCTTGGCTTGCGGCTGGTGCGCTGAATCTTCCAGGAAGTCGGGCAAGCTCCCTGGAAGATTCAGAAGAGCAATCAGCGCATCGGCGGGGGCGGCGGCTGCGATGGATTGCCAGGCTGTCTCGCGGCTGACGGCGTTGCGCCGCCTTCCGGCTGGTTCGTGAAAATGTTTTGCATCGTGCCGAGCGCGCCAAGAATTGCCGTCGCCTCGTAGGGGATGAAGAGCTTCGACGCGTTGCCGTTCGCCACAGCCTTCAATGCTTCAAGATATTGAATGGCGATGACGCGTTCATCGGCGTTGGCGTTGCGAATGGCGCCGAACACGGTCGTGATCGCATTGCCCTGGCCGGTCGCCTCGACTTCGAGTTTGTAGCGTTCGGCGTCGGCGACGCGGCGCACTGCCTCGGCTTCACCCTCCGCCTCCAGAATGCGTGCGGCGCGCGTGCCTTCCGCGTCGAGGATTTGAGCGCGCTTGTCGCGTTCCGCCTTCATCTGTCGATGCATGGCGGCGGTGACATCGGCCGGCGGGTCGATGCGCTTGATCTCGACGCGCACCACGCGCACGCCCCACTTGTCGGTTGCATCGTCGAGCACCGAACGCAGCTTGGCGTTGATCATCTCGCGCGAAGTCAGCGCTTCATCCAGCTCAGTCTCACCGATCACGTTACGCAGATTAGTCTGCGCCAGCTTGGTGGCGGCGTTGTAGAAGTCAGCCACGTTGTAGGTCAATTTCACCGGGTCGGTCGCCTCGTAATAGACGATGGCGTCGACGGTCACGACGACGTTGTCTTTGGTGATCACTTCTTGCGGCTGCACATCGACCACCTGCTCGCGCATGTCCACCTTGCGCATGATGTCCACAAAGGGGATGATGAAATTCAGCCCCGGCTGTGCAGTGCGCAGGTAACGACCAAGCCGCTCGACCACGCCTTTTTCATAGGGCGCTACGATACGGATGCTCATTGCCGCCAGCAAAAATACGAGCAGCAAGAGCAGCCCCAATACCACTAACACCAATACAAATTCCATAGAGCCTCCTTATCTAGATCGACTTACTTCGACATACTCATTTGTCTTCGATGAACTGCTTCGAGCTTCGGCGCACAACCAGCCGTGTGCCATCGATCCGCAGCACCTCGACAATTGCATCTTTGGCGATGACCCCGCCATCTTCCGAAACGGCGCGCCACTCTTCAGCATCGACGCGCACCATGCCGGCGCCCAATGCGGGATTGATCTCGGTGAGCACCAGCGCTCGCTTGCCAAGCACGCGATCGCTGCCGACAAAATTAGGGTTGCGTTCGTTCAGCCTCTTCGTGAGTGGGCGGAGCGTCAGCACGATGCCGCCAGAAACGACAACGAAGATCAAAACCTGCAGAAATGGATCGACGCCCAAATAAGCAGCGACCGCCGCTACGCCAGCGCCAATCCCAAACGCCAACAAAAAGAAGCCTGTGGTGAACAACTCGGCGATCAGAAAGATGATCGCCATTGCCAGCCATCCCCACATCCAGATTGTGCCCATACATTCGCTCCTCTCTGATAAACGACAGATGTCGCCGTTGACCTTGCTGCCTCTCATTGTAGTTGATTTGGCGTGAAAAGGCTGACCAATATCTGACTTTGGCTAGACGCCAGAGCGCTTCGTTCAGGCGACGCTGCGAAATTCTGCATGGCGCACCTTGCCGGTGCGCAGGTGGAGGATGATTGTCAGCTCCAGGGCGCCGCGGTCGCTCTGCACACGCGCCAGACATCGCTCCAAGCCGTCGCCGCCAATAATGCTCTCCAGCGTTGGCGCGCCGTAAAGCAGGTTGACAACGCGCAGATGCGTTAGCATCGCGCGACGGTCGATCTCCGGCGCAAACACCCTGTTTACAGCACGCAAGGTCGGCTTTGTCGCCGCCGCCAGCACATCCTCCAGCGCTTTCTGCATCTTGTTTTCGGGCGGGAGGATCGAGTCAATGCTCAGATGTTGCACGCGTGGCGGAACAGTTGGCGTCAGCGTGATCCAGATTATGCACCAACCGCGTTCGCCGCGCGCTTTCCATTGCCCGCGCAACGGGTTGTGAACTTCGATCTCCCCGTCAACCCACAACACGCCATGACTTCGCTGCAACGACTCAAGACGCTGACGCCATATATCGCGCGGCGTGTCAAGAAAGAAATTGACAGCCATCAGATCGTCGGCCAGCGCGTCGTCCCACCGCTGCATCAGGCGCATTACGCCTGCCTGTGCATCCAACAGCGCGGGATGCGGCTGCACAGGGCGCGGCGCAAGCTGGGCATTTTTCATCAGATAACGCAAAACTTGCATGGCGCTGGCAACAGCCGGTGCGTAGGTGCAATTGGACAACGTCGCCACACCGATGTCGTAGTCGGGAAGCCAGACCATGTGCGAGCCAAAGCCGGGCAACCCGCCAGCATGACCCACCAGCCGTCCAAACTCTGTCGTCTCGGCGGCGAACAGGCCAAATGCATAGCCGCCAGCTTCCCATTTCAGCGGTCGACCGATCGGTTGAGCAGATGCAGGCGGCGGGCGTAGATTGGCGCAGCGCTGCATCTCGCGCAGCGAGCTTCGACGCAGGACAGGATTCTCGGCGCCATCGCGCGGCGGCCAGGCGGACAGGAAAAACGCCACCCACTTCGCCAGATCGTCGATCGACAGGTATAGACCGCCAAACCCGGCCGCATCTCCGCCACATGGCGCCCAGGCATCCGCCTCCTCGACAAACTCGCCGTCGGCCAGCCTATATCCTCTGGCAACCGGTTGAGCAGCCCAGTCAACATTCCACCGTGCATTGAGCATACCAAGCGGCTGCAAAATATGCTGTGCTGTGTATTCCTGAAATGGTTGACCAGAAACCTGATGCACTACTTTTCCCAGAATCATGTAGGCAAGATTCGAGTACTCGTACTGTGTGTTGGGCGATGAAGCAAAGGTGACGCCTTGCGCCAGCAATGCCGACAGTCCAGCATCGTCGAGTGCAAGCTGCCGGTCGCCCCAGGGGTTGTCTTCGGGCCAACCGGCGTTCATGGTGAGCAAGTGGCGCAGGGTGAGCGGCGGTGCGTCCGTCGTTGGAGACGCCAGCGGCGCCAGCTCGGGGACATAGCGAGCGACCGGATCGTCGAGACCGAGCCGTCCGGCGTCGCGCAGTTGTAAGATCGCAACGGCGACAAAACTCTTGGTCATTGAGGCGATGCGAAAGAGGGTGTGTCGGCTCACCGCCAACGCCGCTGTTGTATCAGCCTGCCCAACGCCGCCAGCATGGATGAGCTGGCCGCCCGCAATCACGCCGTAAGCCAGGCCGGGCAAATGATGTTTGTCTGCAAACTCGGCCGCCAGTCGGTCGATCTCTGGTAGAATTGCAGCGATGCGGTTGAACCGGTCGGCGTCAAATTCAGGTGAAGGGGCAGACGACATGGTAATGGCTCCTCGGACTGGTGCGCGGGTGTTTGTATGAAGCCATTATAACAGAATGGTGTATGGGCGGGGTGGTGTTGCCCCGATCTGGTGTAAGCATGGAGCTGTTTGCGTCTTCCAAGTACGCGTTCCGATAACGTTTTGGCGTCCCACTACCGGCGGTTAAGCAGCGCCCGCACTTCCGCCAGCGTGGGAATGCCAATGCGCGCGCCGTGTTTTGTGCAGCAGAGTGCACCGGCTGCGCTGGCAAAGCGCAGCATCTCTTCCCACGCCATACTCTGGGCGACGCCGGCTGCCAGCGCGCCGTGAAACGCGTCGCCGGCGCCGGTGGTGTCGACAACTTCGACCTGAAACGCAGGCAACTCACCCGTTTCGTCGCCGCGTTGCCAGATCAGACCTCGCTCACCCAGGGTGACGATGACAGCGGGCGCACGCTGCGCCAACATTGCCATGCCGGCCTGCGGCGAACTGGCGCCGGTGAACTCCTGCGAAAACCGCTCCGAGGCTGCAATGATCGTGCAGCGGTGCACCAGTTCCCGGTTGCCGTCGTTGATCGTGTCGGCGTCGAGCACGGTGGGGATGCCTTGGGCGTGCGCCCAGTCTGCGATAGCAAATGCAAGCTCAGGCTGGTGACCGTCAAAGAGCACTGTTTTCGGGTGCACCTGGGCAAATGCGACATCGGCGGGCGTCAGGCGGCTGGCGATCTGCTGGCGGTAGTTGACGATCGAGCGCGCGCCATCAGGCTTGACAAAAATGGCGGAAATCGAGGTCGCGGCACTGCCGCGCACGACCAGCCGTGTGTCGACGCCGGCGGCGTGCAGTTCAGCCAGATGTTGATCGCCGTAGATGTCGGCGCCGAGATAGCCGGTGAATGCCGTGATTGCGCCAAGCTGCGCGGCAGCGACGGCTGCATTGGCGGCGGTGCCGCCGCCGCAACCCATAAACGCACTGGCGCGCGCCTTTTCATCCGGTCCCGGGTGGTGGTCGACGGTGAAGATCAGGTCGTAGCACGCCAGTCCGACGCAGAGCACGTCCACGCGAAACGATTCAGAGATGTGCATAAAGGCGCTTAGCTCCCCGCCAGATCGGCTTTGATTTTTGGAATCCACTCTTCCATGGCGGCTCTGCCCGCCGCCAACAGTTCATCGGCGGAAAAGAGATCAGCCAGGTTGATATGCGCCACCGTCGGCGCGACGACCACATCGGCGTATTGCTGCTCGAACTGAGTGGCGCGCGCCAGCATAAACAGCGAAGACATGGCAAGTTCAGCCATGTTGCGCGGCTCGCTCTGACGGTGTGTCGGCGTGAAGTCGGCCGGGGGCAGCAGGTCGATTGCAATGACATAATCCGCACCCAGCTCGCGTGCAACGCTGACCGGAAGGTTGTTGGCGACAACGCCATCGCCCAACAGCCGTCCATTGCGTCGATAGGGAGTGAAGATGCCCGGCACGGCGCAGCTTGCGCGGATCGCCGGCGCCAGCAAGCCACGGTTCATGGCGACGACTTCACCCGTGACCAGGTCGGTGCTGATAGCGGCAAAGGGTGTGTTGAGTTGTTCGATCAGGATGCCTTCTCCGATCAACGAATCGATCCAGGGGATCATCTTGTCGATGTCTAGCAGACCCATCGGCAAACTTCTGGCGAAGTCGCGCAGATTTGGCTTGGGCAACTTGATACTGACCAGATCGAACCACGACACATCGGCAACCAGCGATTCGAGGCGCAATGCAGATACGCCGGCGGCATACAACCCGCCGACCAACGCGCCGACGCTTGTGCCGGTGATGATGTCGGGATAGATGCCATGCTCCTCCATCACCAACAGCGCGCCGACATGAGCAATGCCGCGCGCAGCGCCTCCACCCAACACCAGCCCAAGCTTTTGCGGAAGGGGTGGCTGATCCCACGTCAGACGATTTCGCACAGCAACAGTGTTTTGAGTTTTCATCGGTTCCATCTCCATGTCTGCGCTTCTCATTGGTTCAGGCGATAGCGCTGCACGATGACGCCGGCAAAGCTTTTTTGTTCTTCCAATACCGCAGCTGCCTGCAGCCAGCGATCCATGAAGCGCCGATTGTCCCACATCGGCGCTTCGCTCAGCAACACCCAGACAATGTCGGCGTTATGCGTCAGGCTGCGCATGTAGCGATCGACTTCGGGCCATTCGATCTCGTCAGGACGTCCCCAGTTCGTGTACGGCCCGCCGCCCCACCACCCCAGTCGGGCGTCGCTGCCCTCGAACGGATTACGACCAAAATCGCTGGTGTAGTAGCGATACGCCCACTCCTGGTGCGGAATTTGTAAGATCAGGAGATCATCGGTGGCGCGCTGCTGATAAACATAGCTCATTGCGCTGCGCAGATCATACTTGATCACCTGTGTTTTCTGCTGCCAGCCAAGCCAGCCCCACAACCCAACCACGTAAACAAGAAGGAGCGCTGCAATCAGCGGCGCCAATCGCCCACCGTTGACAGCCAGAACGCGCAGCCCAAGCGCCATACACAGCAGCGCCGCCGGTCCGATCCAGATCACATAGCGTTCGGTGAAAACAGGCTGGCGCAGGCTGATGGCAAAAATGAGTGCGATCGGCAGCAACAGCCAGGTCAACAGCAAGCCGATGCGCCGCCATGCGGAGAGCGGCGCATTCTGGCTAGAGAACCGATCGCCGATCACCATCACGCCAAAGAGCGCACCCGCGCCAAAAAGAAAGTAGACCGGCGCCAGCCAGAGCAGCGGCGTTGTCGTCATGAAGCCGCGCGCATGGCTCAATGCCAGCGTCCGCAACACTGTCTCCAACGGCGTGAAGTTGAAACCGGAAAGTTTGTCGGGGGAGGTCAGCAACATCCAGTGCCACCAGACCATAGGCAGGTAAGGCAACGTCAAGCCCGCCAGCGCCAGCCCGTAGCCGCGCCAATGAGAGCGAGCCACGGGCCAGGCAATCACAAACCAGAGCAGGTGCAGCGGAATCAACAGCACCATCAGCAGGTGTACATACATGGCAATGCTCACCGCCGCCAGGTAGCTGAGCCAGAGCTTCCAGCCGCCTTCCTCGACGCCGCGCAGCCATAGCCAACTCGAGAGCAGCGCCAGCATGGTGACGGTGGCGTACATTTTGCCTTCCTGCCCATACCAGACCTGGTACGGGTTGACTGCAAACAGCAACGCCGCAACCGCAGCAACATTTGTCCATGTCGCCAGCCGATGCACCGGCGTCGATGGCGCAGGCGGCAGCAATCGTCGGCCAACATGCCAGACCAACAGCACGCTCAACACGCCAGCAACGGTCGAAGGGAAACGCAGCGCAAACTCCGACGTTCCAACAACGAAGAACCACGGACGCAGGCCGAGAAAGTAAAGCGGTCCGTTTTGCGCCGCCTGCACGAACATGCTCAGCGTTTCTTGCAGCGGACGCACCGCAAAATAGATGGCGTCGACCTCGTCGCGCCACAGGCTCTGGAAATCAAGCCGGAACGTGCGCCAGGCAAACGCCAGAAGCGTCAACGCCAACAGAAAGATACGCGTGAGGGTGCGGTTCATGGCAACGAATCGGGCCACTCTTCGTTATCGCCAGGCGGCGGCGATGGAGCGGCGGTGGGCTTGACATGCGGATCAATGTCGAGAGGCGGGCGTTCAGAAAGCTGGTATTTGGGCGGGCCGGGGTTGCCGATGTTCACGCCAGCTAACACACCCGCCAGCAACAAGAAGAGCACAGCCCCCCCTAGCACGCCCAACAGCGCCAACGCTGCTGTGGCGCCGCCGAGCACTGCGCGGAAAAGTTCGACTGCATTGCTCATAGAGGGCGTCGGCTGTTCGATCGGGCGCTGCGCCGGAGAGTGCGTCGCCGACGGCTCCGGGGTGGCGGTCACCGTGATCACTACGCCCGGCGGCAAAATCGCCACCGGCTCTGGTGTGCCTTGTGGCGTCTCAGCGCCAATGAGCGCCTGCGCCGTCGCCGTCTGGGCGAAAGGATCAATCGGAGCCGGGTAGCCAAAGATTGCCTGCGCCGTCGCGGTCTGGGCAAAGGGATCGGCGGGAGGAATGCCAAAAATCGCCTGCGCCGTCGCGGTCTGTGCGAAGGGATCGGCGGGAGGAATGCCAAAGATTGCCTGCGCTGTCGCTGTCTGCGCAAAAGGATCGATCGGGGCCGGATAGCCAAAGATCGCCTGCGCCGTCGCCGTCTGGGCAAAAGGATCAGCGGGAGGAATGCCAAAGATCGCCTGCGCTGTTGCGGTCTGCGCAAAAGGCTCGGCGGGAGTGACGAAGCCAAACAAAACGGCCGCAGTCGCTGTCTGCGCCGCCGGATCGACGATGCCTGGCTGCGGCGCAAAGGGATTGACGGTCGCAGGAAAACCGCCCGGCGTCGTGATGATGATCACCGTCGGCGATGGCGTCCATGTCGGCGATGGCGTCCACGTCGGCGCAAATGTGAAAGTCGGCGGGATTGGGAAAGGCGTCCATGTGGGCAGCGGCGTCCACGTGGGCAGCGGCGTCCACGTGGAGGTGGGGGTGGGCGGTCGCGGCGTTGGAATCGTAACGACTGTGTTGTTGCTCGTTGCCGAGGTGCGAAAGCCGCGGTCTGGGTTGCTCGAAGTCACAGTGGCGTTGCTCTGGAAAACGCCAGTCTGTTGATATTGTACAGGGCCAAGAATTTGAGCAAGCCCGCGTTCCGCCAGAAATTGGTTGGTGATCGTCAGCCGCTCACCGCCATAAATGACGGCGTCCCTGACCAGAACCCTGCCGCCTGTGGCTGTGTCAAATAGCTCATGTGTTGTCAGCGGCGCCAGTTGCAACGACGGCGTCGCCACCGTGCTGTTTTGAATCACAAGGCAATAGTACACCGTCTTACCCGGCCCGCCGCTGGTCGTCGAGTCGTTGTTGCACACGTCAGGTCGATCCATCACATTGCGTTTGATCTGGATCGCAGTGGTCGGACCGGTGACGGTGGCGACAGCGGAGCCAACAGCCTCGGCGCCGTTTGGCCCGGTCGAAGTCACAATGGCGCGCGCCGTGATATTGGCGGCATCGACCGAAGTTCTCAGTTTATTGGCCCATTCCGCCAGCGAACTGGCATAGGTGATGACCAGCGACTGATTGAGCTGACCGGGCAGCACCCTGTTCAACGGCTGGTTGTCGATGTCAAGTTCGAGGATGGTGACCGTATGTTGCGTGAATGTGACGGTGCTGCGATTGTTAATGGTGAGGCAGAAGGCGGCTTCCCCATATCTGCCATTGGCGATATCAAGAGGGGCGACGTGGCTGGTCACGCCGCTGCACACAGTCGATACGGCGCCAACGGTTAGCCTGACCTCGATCTGTGACGTAACAATGCGGACAACCGTCGCCACTTGCGACTGCACCTGAAACGCTTGTCCCCCCTGCCAGACCGTCCACGTTGCGCGCGAGCTCGTGGTGCTGCGGATTGACACAGTGCGAATCAGGCCGTTGACTGCTGTCGGCGACAATGTTGCGCCATCCGCAAGCTCCGTTCCCGGCGTCCATTCCACAATGGTTGCACCGTTGTCGTCGAATAAAGTCTGCAACGTAATCGGAGCGCCACTGTTATTTGTAATTGTATAACAGTAGTGAACAGATGACCCGGCTGCAACCTCGATCTCTGTAGCTGTGCTACTTTGACATGCCGCCGTCGGGTCGATGTCCGGGTTGGCAAACACGACCGTCTTGGTGAAGACGACGCCCGCCAATGCATCCGTTTGTTGCAAGAATGTGTCGTGGCCGGGCGCAGCGTGCACAGGCTGAACGACCAGCGCCAGCCCTGCCGCCGACAAGAAGAGCACAGCCAGCGCCGCTGTCGCAACGCACCAGCCGTATATGAGATACGGGATTCCCCTGTTCCTCACGGCAGCCGTGTTGTTACATCTCCTGCATCCAACAGATGCGAACGTCCGAGCTCATCCATCACCACCAGGGCGCCATCGGCTGTCACATCGACGGCGACGCCGTTCAGCTGACGCTCGCCGTCGCGATGAAGGATCACCGTGACCGGCTGCCCCAACGTCAGCAGCAGATTACGCCATTCGTGGTGGATATCATGTGGCGAATCTTGCGGCGTAACAAGCTCCTCCCAGGCACGGCACAGCGCAATCAAGAGCGATGTACGGTCGATCGTGCGGCCCACTGCCAGGCGCAGGCTGGTCGGCGGCGGAACGTTGGGCGGAACCTGCGGGAGCGATTCCTGCGTCTGGTTGACGTTGATGCCGATGCCGACGATAGCGTATTCGACCTGTTCTTGCACATAGGAAGTCTCGATCAAGATGCCGCCAACTTTCTTTGCGTTTGCCAGGTCTTCGCCGAGCATGATGTCATTGGGCCATTTCAGCCCCAGATCATCCGTCAATTCGGGCAGTTCGGCAGCCAACGCCCGCACCGCAGCAATGCCTGCAATCATGGGCAGCTGCGCCAGATTGACGGGTAGATGTTCGCCTTTTAGGATCAAGCTCACGAGCAGCGCCTGCGCTGTTGGCGCTTCCCAGCGGCGCTGATGGCGACCGATCCCGGCGGTCTGTTCTTCCGCCACCACCAGCGCGCCGGAACGGATCGAAGCGTCCGTCGCCAACTGATGCGCCACCTGCATCGTGCTTGGCACACTGGCGAAATAGTCAATGTCATGGCCGATCGCTGCGTCTTTTAGAGCGACGGCCATGCGGGCGATATTCAGGACTGGATGCTGGTTGGATGTTGTGATCATTTTTTGTGTGTTTGGTTTTGTGCTTTTGAATGAACATCGTTTTGCATTCAAGATTGCAGCAAGCGTAATGCATAAGAACGCGTAATATGAGAAAAGATTACATGACGAAGAGCGCAGCGTCAAACCAAGTTGTCCCGATTCTCTATTCGCCTTTGGCGCGGTTTGGGCAATCGTGTAGAATAGCTGCTGTCATGGCTCAATTGGAATCGATCCGGTAATGACGGCGCGCAGGAGCCACCTTGTCACGAGAATTTTCCGTACGCGTATCCCCAAATGATACGGACAACGACCTCCTGTTCGACGAAAGGGAAAGTGACTTCGACGATTCGGGACCGTCGTTGCCGATCATTTTGATCAGTGCGGCTGCCGGGATTGCGGGCGGCGTAATCGGACTGTACATCACCTATATCGTCTTGGGATGGGAGTTGCCTGCCGGCGTCTTTGTAGCGGTGCTTTGCGCCAGCGCCGGATTGGGCGTCTCCGGCGCCGGCTTGACAGCGTTAACCGGCGCCCGGGCGGCCACGGCAAATATCGCCATGAGCTGTGCGCTGATCCTGATCTCGGTGGTGTTTCTTAGTCTTTGCATGTTGAGCGGTGCGATTGTCGCCACTCTGCTCGTACTCTTTGGCGGATGACGCATTCAACGATGCAACAGAGATGGATGGTTCAACAGCGGACTCAAGACAGCGATGCGAGCAATAGTTTTTGAACACCACGATCCGTCGTTGGCAGTCTATCAGCTACGTGATACACTGCCCACGCCGGAGCCAGCGCCCGATGGCGTCGTGGTCAAAGTGGCGTATGCAGCGCTGAATCGGCTCGACAATTTTGTGCGCATCGGCTGGAAAGGGCTTGACCTGGTCTGGCCGCACATCCCATGCAGTGATTTCAGCGGCGAGATTGCGGCGGTGGGCAGCGATGTGACGGGCTGGCGCGTTGGTCAACGCGTGACGGCAAACCCGCTGCTTTGGTGTGGGAGCTGCCGCGCCTGCATTGCCGGTCGCCACAATCATTGTCGCAGCGCACATCTGATCGGCGAGCATGTGCGCGGGGCGTGCGCCGACTTCGTGGCCGTGCCCACTCGCAATTTGATCGCTGTGCCCGATGGCTTCGACATGCGACTAGCGGCCGCGGCTTCGCTGGTTTATGTGACGGCGTGGCATAATCTGGTCGTCGCTGGCGGGCTACGTGCAGGCGAGCGCGTGTTGGTTGTCGGCGCGGGCGGCGGCGTCAATACGGCGTCGATTCAGATTGCCGGGTTTGCTGGCGCCGAGGTTTATGTGATCGCCGGCAACGCTGAGAAGGCGCGGCAAGCGCAGAAGCTTGGGGCAGATTGGGCAATCGACCGTTCGACGCATCCAACCTGGTCGAAAGCCGTCTACGAAGCCACCCATCGTGAAGGGGTTGACATGGTGGTGGATAATGTTGGACAGGCGACGTGGACAGAAAGCCTGCGCACGCTGCGTCGGGGCGGCCGGCTGGTGACCGTTGGCGGCACGAGCGGCTATCTGGCGCAGACGCCGGTGAATCTGATCTTTGGCAAACAGCTGCGCATCATCGGCAGCACGATGGGCGCGCAGGACGACTATTTGACAGTAATGACGCTCGTCTTTCAAGGCAGGCTGCGCCCGGTGATCGACTCCGTTTTTGCGATGGCGGATTTCCGGCAGGCAATGGAACGTCTGGTGGCAGGCGACATGTTCGGCAAGATCGTGATCGAGATCAACCCAACTGAAAAGTGATTGACAGGACGCAAAGGCAGGCAGATAGTGAGCGACGCATCAATAGACCCACGCATTCAAGAATTGCGCGAACGCAAGGCGACCGCCCACCTCGGCGGCGGTGAAGACAAAATTGCCCGGCAACATGCGCGCGGGCGTATGACTGCACGTGAACGACTACAACTTCTGCTCGACAAAGGCACGTTCCGCGAGATCGATGTCTTCGTCACCCATAACGTCACCGAATTCGGGCTGGCGGAGCAGAAAATCCTCGGCGATGGCGTAGTGACCGGCTACGGCACGATCAACGGGCGGCTGGTCTATGTCTATTCGCAGGATTTCACCGTTTTTGGCGGCAGCGTCAGCCGTGCACACGCTCGCAAGATATGCAAGGTGATGGAGATGGCGATGAAGAACGGCGCGCCGGTCATCGGTCTCAACGATTCCGGCGGCGCCCGTATCCAGGAAGGTGTGCATAGCCTGGCCGGTTACGCTGAAATCTTTTATCGCAACGTCATCGCTTCGGGCGTCGTCCCACAGATCAGCGTGATCATGGGGCCATGTGCGGGCGGCGCAGTCTACAGCCCGGCGATCACCGACTTTGTGATCATGGTCAAAGAGACCAGCCACATGTTTGTCACCGGCCCCGACGTGATCAAAGCTGTGACGCACGAAGATGTCACCTTCGAGGAGTTGGGCGGCGCGTCGGTGCACGCCAGCAAGTCGGGCGTGGCGCACTTCGCCGCCGAAAACGAAGAGGATGCCCTCTTCCTTGTCCAGCATCTGGTCGACTACTTGCCCGGCAACAATATGCAAGACCCACCCTTGCAACCAAGCAACGACGATCCGCTGCGCGAAGCGCCCGAGCTAGACTCGATCATCCCGGACAATCCGAACAAGCCCTACGACATGAAAGAGGTGATCCGGCACATCGTCGATGAAGGGCAGTTTCTTGAGGTGCACGAACATTGGGCGCAGAATATCATCGTCGGCTTTGCGCGGTTGGGCGGGCGCTCTGTGGGCATCGTTGCGCAGCAGCCGACGGTGCTCGCCGGCGTGCTCGATGTCGAAGCAAGTCAGAAGGGCGCGCGCTTTGTGCGCTTCTGTGATGCGTTCAATGTGCCGCTGGTCGTCTTCGAAGATGTGCCTGGCTTCATGCCTGGCATTACGCAGGAGCATGGCGGCATCATTCGCCAGGGCGCCAAGCTGCTCTACGCCTTTTGCGAGGCGACTGTGCCCAAGCTCACCGTGATCGTGCGCAAAGCCTACGGCGGCGCGTATTGCGTGATGAACCCGCGCCACATCGGCGCCGACCTGGTGTTTGCCTGGCCTAGCGCCGAGATCGCCGTGATGGGGCCTGAGGGTGCAGTCAACGTGATCTTCCGTCGTGAAATCGCCGATGCCGACGACCCGGCGGCGCGCAAGGCCGAGCTGGTGGAGGATTATCGCCAGCGTTTTGCCAACCCGTATGTGGCGGCGGCAGCCGGTTTCATCGACAACGTGATCGAGCCGCGCGAGACGCGCCCGCACCTGATCAACGCACTGGAAATGTTGCAAAACAAGCGCGACAGTCTGCCGCCGAAGAAACACGGGAATATACCGTTGTAGAGATTAGGAGATTGGGAGATTAGCGTTCCGTGCAACGAGATCAATCTCCAATCTCTCAATCTCCATACTCTCCAAGCGAAAAGCACTAACTATGGCGCTGCCTGAAATCGAATTTGAGCTTTCAGCGTATCAATACGAATTGATGGGCTATCCCGGCATCCGACAGGGGGAGCCGCTGAGCGTCGTGCTCGACGCCGGCGTGCTGCTGCCCGATGTCTCGGCGGAGAGCTGGTTTGCCGTGCAAAAAGAAGCGCTGCCGGCGCAGTTCATCAACGTAGCGCCGGCGATCTATGCCTTCGCCGGGCAGATCGTCGAAGCAGAGCTGATGACGGCGGATGATGAGCAGACCGCTGTGCTGCTTATCAATTGCGGCGCCGTGCGCGTGCGCGTCACCTGTGCGCCGCAAGCCGACGGACGCCTGCCCTATGGCGCGTGGGAGACGCGCTATCTTTCCGGCATTGGGCGCATACAGGGCATCGTCGAGGACGAGTTCAAAACAGGCATCGGCCACCCGACCGATGTCACCGTCTGGCGTTTCCGACGACTGATCTTGCGACCGGGCGACCCTTTGTTTGGGCAGTGGCATGAGAGCGCCGAGTTGCTGCCGTTGCCTTTGCACTACGACCGCGTCGTCGTGGCGGCGCGCGTCCATCGAGAACGGATTTGAAGGAATGTAGGAAACCGACCCATGTTCAAGAAAGTGCTTGTCGCCAATCGAGGTGAAATTGCGGTTCGTGTGTTACGCGCCTGCGAAGAGCGCGGCATCTCGACCGTGGCGGTCTTCTCCGAAGCGGACCGCACGGCGCTGCATGTGCGCTACGCCAACGAAGCATACCTGATCGGACCTGCGCCAAGCCGCGAGAGCTATTTGCGCATCGACAAGATCATTGACGTCGCGCGTAAATCAGGCGCCGACGCCATCCACCCCGGCTACGGCTTTCTCTCCGAGCGCGCCGAGTTCGCCGCCGCCTGCCGCGACGCCGGCATCACCTTTATCGGACCCAGCCCGGAAGCGATTGAGGCGATGGGCGACAAGATCACAGCGCGTGAAAGTGTGCGCAAGCGCGGCGTCCCACTGGTTCCCGGCACCGAGAAAGGGCTGCACGACGAAGATCTGGTCGCCGCAGCCAGCGAGATCGGCTACCCGATCATGATCAAGGCGGCGGCGGGCGGCGGCGGTAAGGGCATGCGCGCCGTGTATGACGCCGGCGCAATCGAAAGCGCCATCGGTGCGGCGCGGCGTGAGGCGATGGCCGCATTTGGCAACGACGAAGTCTATCTCGAAAAGCTGATCACCAGCGCACGCCATATTGAATTCCAGATTCTAGCGGACAGCCATGGCAACACCATCAGCCTGGGTGAGCGCGAGTGCAGCATCCAACGCCGCCACCAGAAGCTGATCGAGGAAGCGCCAAGTGTGGCTGTAGATGAGAAACTGCGCGCCGAAATGGGCAAAGTCGCAATCGCGGCCGCCGAGTCGGTCGGATATGTCAACGCCGGCACGATCGAGTTTCTCTTCGACGCCAAAGACAACAAATACTATTTCCTGGAAATGAATACACGTCTGCAGGTCGAGCATCCCGTCACCGAGCTGGTCACCGGCATTGACATCGTCAAGGAGCAAATCTCGATCGCCGCCGGTCGCCGGCTGCGCTATCGCCAGGAGGATTTGCAGCCAAAGGGCTGGTCGATCGAGTGTCGCATCACGGCGGAAGATCCATTCAACAACTTCATGCCCAGCACCGGCGTCGTCACCTATCTCAAAGAACCGACGGGGCCTGGTGTGCGCGTCGAGAGCAGCCTCTACGAAGGCTGCGAGATCAGCCTTTACTATGACCCGATGATCGCCAAGTTGATCGTTTACGGCGAGAATCGCGCCGAGGCAATTCTACGCATGCGTCGCGCCCTGAACGAATATCGCATCGCCGGCATCAAGACCTCGATTCCCTTCCACCAGGAGATCATGGATAGCACCGAGTTTATCTGGGGCACCTTCGACACCGGTTTTCTCAGTCGCCGACGCATCGGGCCGCGCTCGCCGATGTCGCCGGAACATGAACGACTGGCGGCGGTCGTGGCGGCGATGATCGAGCATGAAGAAGGACGCCAGGCAATTGCACACATCGGCGCACAGAACGCCAACGGCGAGACAGGCGTCAATCACTGGAAACTGGCCGGACGCATGCGCGCACAAAGGGGGCAGTGGTGAAATATTTTGCACGCATCGGCAACAACGAATACGAAGTGGAGATCGGCGACGGAAAGGTGCTGCTGGACGGCGAACCGGTGGATGTCGATATCGTCCGCAGCGGTCTGCCAGAACTGTACAGTGTGCTCTTCGGTGGTCAGAGCCACGAGATGCTCGTCACGTCGGATCGCTTTAATTACACGGTGACGATTCGCAGCGGTCAGTTCCAGGTTCAGGTGCAGGATGAGCGCAGCCGGCGTCTCAACCAGGCGCGCAAAATGCCCACCCTGCCTGAAGGCGAGCTGGCGATCACAGCGCCGATCCCCGGTCTGGTGGTCAAAACATTGGTTAATCCAGGCGATCAAGTCGAGGAAGGACAGCCGCTCGTGATCCTCGAAGCGATGAAGATGGAGAACGAAATACGCTCGATCCGGTCGGGCGTCGTCAAGTCGATTGTGGCGTCGCCCGGCCAGCGCGTCGAGCAAAACGCTGTGCTGATCGTGCTTGAATGAACGCGCCGCGGTCAGGAGTGGCCGATTGGTTTGAAAGAACGCTGCTGATCGGCGGCATCGAGTTGATCGCTCTGATCCTCGTTGCAACGTTGGTCAGCGGCGTGCGTCTGTCAGGTTTCTGGCCTGCGCTCGAATTTGTCATCTTTGTCGGCTTTGCCAACGCAGTGTTGTGGCCCTTGCTGGTGCGCCTCACACTTCCATTCCTGGTCATCAGCTTTGGCTTTCTCACTTTTTTGCTCAACGGGCTGATCTTCTGGATCGGTGGGCAGCTTGTAGCGGGCATCTATTTCGACAGCTACTTCCACGCGCTGCTTGTTGCAGTGATCCTTTCGCTTGTCAACACGTTGGCGTCTTCACTGCTGACGATCGATGAAGACGCCTCGTTTTACCGCGCCGTGCTGCAACGCACGATGCGCCGTATGCCGCTGCGCCGCCCAATCAACAAAACACCCGGCGTCCTCTTTCTGGAGATCGACGGTCTCTCAGAAAGCGCGCTGCGCCGGGCGCTCGATGGCGGCTACATGCCCGAACTGACGCGCCTGCTGGCAAGCGGTTCGCACCAGCTCATCGGCTGGGAGACCGACCTCTCTTGCCAGACCGGTGCGGCGCAGGCGGGCATCTTGCATGGCAACAACTTCAACATCCCAGCCTTTCGGTGGGTGGAGAAGGCGGAGGGAAACCGGATCGTCACGACCAACCGCCCGCGCGACGCCAATGCCATCGAACGGCGCATCTCCGACGGCGCAGGGCTTTTGCATCGCAATGGACGCAGCCGCGCCAATCTGTTCAGCGGCGACGCCGAGGACGCTATCCTCACCTACAGCCTCGCCACAGATATGCGAAGGCTTTTTGCGCCCGCCTATTTTGCATTTTTTTCGAACCCCTACAACTTTGTACGCACCTTGAGCCTGATGGGCGTCGACATTGTGCGCGAGATGCGCGGGCGCCAGCGGCAGGTGCGCGAAGACGTCCAGCCACGGCTGATCGAACGGCGGCGCGGTCTCTATCCACTGCTGCGCGCCGCTACGACCACGCTGCTGCGCGACATCACAGTGGACGCGTTGATCACCGATGTGCTATGGGGCGAGGCGGATGTGATTTACGCCACCTTCGCCGCGTACGACGAGGTCGCCCATCACGCCGGCGTCGGCGACCCCGACGCATTGCACGTGCTCAGCCAGCTTGATCGCGCGCTTATGCGCATCGAGCGCGCCATTGAGGCCGGCGACCGTCCCTACCAGATCGTCGTGCTCTCCGATCACGGGCAGACGCAAGGGGCAACCTTTCGACAACGCTATGGCATGACGCTCCGGGAGCTGATCGAGCAGCTTTTGCCCGACGCGCTTCGCATTCACGAGCGGCTACAGACCGACGAAGATTGGGGGCATGTGGCTGCATTGGTGAGCGAAGTGGCGCAGCAGGAGCCGCACATGCTGGGGCGTTTTGTGCGCAACGTCACGCGCGATCGGGTCGCAGATGGAGAAGTTGCCGTCGGGCCGGAGTTTCAGCGCATTCAGGACGAACGCAAAGGACGCATTTCATCGGCGGAGGAAGCGCAGCTGATCGTGTTGGCGTCGGGGAATCTAGGGTTGGTCTATTTCACCGACTGGCGAACACGGCTGACGCTGGAGGAGATCGAGGCGCACTTTCCGGGACTGATCGATGGCCTTGTGCGTCATCCAGGCATTAGCTTCGTGCTGGTGCGATCCGAATGCTATGGGCCGCTGGCGCTCGGCGCGCGCGGCGTCTATTATCTTGCTCAGGATCGCATCAGCGGCGAAAATCCCCTTGCCAGCTTTTCGCCGAATGCGCCGATGTTGCTGCGCCGCGTCGATCTCTACGACAATGTTCCTGACCTGCTGATCAATGGCGTCTATGATCCTGTCGCCAACGAAGGGTGTGCGTTCGAAGAGTTGATCAGCTTTCACGGCGGGCTGGGCGGCGATCAGAACCACCCTTTTATTCTGGCGCCATGTGAATGGAAGATGGGCGGTGAAGCAATTGTCGGCGCCGAACAGTTGCATCGCCTGTTCAAACGCCGGCTTGAGCCACTGGTGCGCCTGAACGCGCCGACACGAGCAGAAACATCGGCAGAAACATCGACGGCAAAGCAAAAAGCCCCTGCCGTTCTGGGTTAATGGCGCTCGTATGGTATAGTCAAATTGCGGTTTGAAATCCGCAGTCGAAAGGCTATTGATGAGGACTCGAACAAGCAAACAAGGAATTGCACAGACATGGTCGGTGCACTGACGGTCTTGCAAGACGACAAACTGATGGCATTTGAGCGATGCCTGACGTTTGCAGAATATTGCGCAGTGCAGGGTGATCGGGGGCGGTTGCTGGAGATGCGCTACGCAGAGAGCCGCCTGACGCCGTCCGCGCAATATGCGATGACAACATACGGCGAGATGCTGAACGTCGTCGCCATCGTGACCGATGAAGACCCGGACACCATTGCTGTCCTGCCAGTGATCGCCCGGCTGATCGATGCCTCGCTGCGCATCCAGCTGCGCGTCCTGTCCGAAGCGGGCGACCTGACGCCGCTCGCAACGTTGGCGCCCGATCTCGATGTCATGAACGCCATCGAAGAATGGGTGCTGCCACAGTTCTTGATTTTCGATGACGAGTGGGAACTGCAAGCGCAGTGGGGGCCGCGCCCCGCAGAAGTCGAAGGGAACCTTGCCGCCTGGCTCAATCGTTATCCCGAATACGATCTGTTGGCAGATGATGAGAGCACAGCCGCTCAACAGCGTTACGTTGAATTGACTACGGCGTTGAGCTATGAAATGCGCGTATGGTACAACAGTTCGATGGCGACTGCCTGCCAGCAAGAATTTTGCGAACTGCTGGCGACGCTTCTGTCATCCGATGAAAATGGCGAGTCTTGATAGAATGACACGATTTCGAGTTGATGCACGATTGTGGAACGGCGCGCCAGCCGCCTTGTTGCCGGGTTTGTTTCTATTGCTGGCGCTGATTCTCGGTGGCTGCGCCCAAGAATATCAATTGCGCGGCACACCCTACAATCCGATCATTCCTGCACCACCGATCAATGGCGTCAACCTGGACAATACGCCGTTTTCCTTGTCTGAAATGGAAGGACGCGTGAAGGTGGTGTTTTTCGGCTACACCTTCTGTCCGGATGTCTGCCCACTCACACTTGCCAACATGAAAGGCGTCTATGATTCGCTAAAAGAAAATGAGCGCAGCCAGACAGCCTTTATTTTTATCACAGTTGATCCTGAGCGCGACACACCCCAACGGCTGGCGGCTTATGTCGGCGCATTCAACCCAGAGTTCTATGGCGTGCACATTCCTGCAGAGGAACTCGTGCAGGTGAAAAAAGATTACGGCGTCTATGCCGAAAAGAACGCCCTCTCCGCCTCGCAAAGCGCCGCGGATTATCTGGTCGATCACACGGCATTCGTGTATGTGATCGATAAACAGAACAACATGCGAGAGATCTTCCCACACGATGCGCCAAAAGCCGACATCGCCGCCGATATCGCCCACTTGGTCAGCCAATAGCGCTGGGAACAAGACGCAAGAATGACATGCGAGCCGATGCAGCGTCAAAGTCGGAACAAACCCGGTTTTCAGGCGACATCATTCGGATCAGTCAGAACAGGTAATCGCAATACACCGAATAGCGTATGCTTTTCCAGATGTGTGCGTGGTAAAATCTGGACATGAAAGAAAGCAATTCCATCCAAGCGATGCAACAATCAGACTCAATCACGAACGCCCAACAATCACAAAAACGCCTGAAACGCTCGCAGATCGGTCTCTGGGCGGGATTGAGCGGACTGATGCTTGTGATCCTGATGTTGTTGGCTCGACCGGCGCTGGCTGCTATTGAACTGAGTTACTTCTACGTCATCTCCAATCCAGCTTCGGTCATTTTGCAGTGGGGCACGCGCAGCGAATTCAATGTGAAAGGCTTTGAGGTGCAGTGCAAACGCGCCGACGAGCCGGATATCGCGTACCATCGGATTCATTTTGCTCCGGCCAAAGGCAGCCCCTCCACGCCCGCACAATACAGCTTTGCAGTGACGACCGGAATGCAGCCTGGGGTGGCGTACTGTTTTCGCCTGCTGGAGGTGACAACCGACGGTACGCCCGGCGAAGCGCACGATCGTTGCGGCTATGGCCCCAATGTCACACCTACGCCTGGCGCGCCTGGCATCATTCCAACCCTCGATCCCAACGCACCGCCAGCAGTCCCCACCGATGCTTTTGGCAACCCGATTGTTCAGCCACAGGCGACCGACATGTTTGGCAGCCCATTGCCTCAGCCACAGTTCGATGCATTCGGCAACCCGATTCCGCCGCAGCCCGATCCTTTCACCAGCCCGTTGTCTGCTCCGCAGCAGTTCGATCAATTTGGCAACCCAATTCCGCAGTTCGATCAATTCGGCAACCCGATCCCACAAGTTGACCAATTCGGAAATCCAATTCAACGATTTGACCAGTTTGGCAACCCGATCCCACAAGTTGACCAATTCGGCAACCCGATTCAGCAGTTCGACCAATTCGGCAACCCGATTCCGCAAGTTGACCAATTCGGCAACCCGATTCAGCAGTTCGACCAGTTCGGCAATCCGATTCCACAGTCACCACTAGCTACGCCAACGCCAACTATCGACCCGTTTGCACCGCCTACACCGATCGTGGTCACACCGATTCCCGGCGACCCGCGCAGCGGCGCCTCTTCGTTTGACGCGCCAGAGGACCCTGCATTCGCCCAAACCGGCGACGAGGCCCTTGCATCCATTGAAGAACCGAACGCTGCGGCGCCGGCTTATATCGTGGTCACTGCGGCGCCAACCGAACCGCCAGTGGCGTTAGCGGCGGCGATGACGCCATTGCCCACCGTCACGCCGACGCCGCCGGTCTTTCAGCTCGTCAATGCATTGGCGCCGACGACGCAGAATCTGATGATTATGTTGCTCTGTCTGACTTTCACCGGCGCCAGCGGGATCGGGATTCTGGGATTGATCACAAGTGTGATGTTCATGCGCGCGCGCTCGTCGCAACGCGACTTCTACGACCGCCACTACCTCCCACCGATGCGCCGTCGTCAATGGTGATGCACACAGACCATCATGCGCGCGTTCATCGCTATCGAGATGCCGCCACCCGCACTGCGTCGGGTCGCAGCGATTCAACGCCACCTTACCCACCATCTGCGCAGTCAACAACTCGACCGTTGCGTGCGCTGGACGCCCGCTGCCAATCTACACCTCACCTTGCGCTTTCTGGGCGAGATCGACCAGTCGCAGTGTGACGCGTTGCTTACAATGTTGTCGTCCCTTGCTGCGCAACATCCTGCGCTCTCGCTATACAGCGAAGGTTTGGGTTGTTTCCCAAATGCAGCGCGTCCAAGTGTTATCTGGTGCGGCCTGCAAGGCAACCTGCGCACGCTGACGCAGTTGCAGATGGACGTAGAGAAAATAGTGCGTAGCGTCGGCGTTGCGCCCGAACCAAAGCAATTCAAACCACACCTGACAATCGGGCGAACGCAACGCAGCGCAACCACAAACCAGCTGCGCGCCGTCGGCGCCATCGTCATGCAAAATGCAGCGCTACACACTCCTGCCCCCACCGACGACTTTGCAAAGATCAACGAGCTGGTCCTCTTCCAAAGCGAACTCACCCCGTCCGGCCCTATCTACACTCGATTGGGCGTATTTCGGCTGGCAGATCAATAGCTCCCCACATCTCGAAACGAAATTTTGCGCTTGACGAGACGCCTGACCCGCAACAGCCTCGTCCTGCAAGATGCTATCCGAAAGATCGGCGATCGCTTTCGATTTAATTGTGTTCCACGCCCTCATCTCTTTTGTTTTGAGTGGATTGTGCTATCCTATACGGATATGTTTGTTTTTGTTTGGGGACTGAACTCATGAATAAGAAACGTCTTACTGCTGCTTCTTACGGCCACTTCTCGATCGACATTCTCAACTCTTCGGTGGCAATTATTCTGACGTTGGCGGCCGCACAATTCAACCTGAGCATCGCCCAGATCGGCTTCGGCGCAATGATGTATCAGATGTTCGCCGCCATGAGTCAGCCGCTTTTTGGCGGGTTGACGGACAGGCTCAACGGGCGCTGGATAGGCGCTGTAGGTGTGGCGTGGACAGCTGTCTTCTATGCGGCGGCGGCGTTCATGCCCACCTATCCCCTCTTTATTACGCTGCTGATGATCGGGGGGCTGGGCAGCGGGGCGTTTCATGCTGCGGGCATGGTCAACGCCGCTGCTTCCGGTGGGACGAAGGCGGCAACGGCGACATCCTATTTCTTTCTGGGTGGGCAGACCGGATTGGCGCTGGGGCCGATCCTTGCCGGTTTCGTGATCGGCGGGATGGGGCTGATTGGGATGCCACTGATGGCGCTGGTCGCTCTGCCGGCCATTGTGTTGATGTTCGTGCACATGAACGATGCGCTGCCTGCCACACCCAAGGTTGTCAAAACGGACGAGCAGAGCGCCAATGCCAGCCGTGCGCACACTGCTGCGGCAATCTTAATTGCTGCGTTTGTCGTATTCATCTTGTTGCGGTCGGGCACGGCGCAAGGTTACGCCACGCTGCTCCCCAAGTTCTACGAGTCGGTTGGCTTCAGCGCCGCCCAGTTCGGGCTGATGTTGGGGCTGTTCAACTTTGCCGGCGCAATGGGCACGCTGATCGGCGGCTATCTGGGTGACCGCTTCAACCGACGCACCATTATGATTGTGGCGTCGATCCTCAGCGTGCCATTCGCCTATGCAATGTTGTATGTGACGGGCGTCGGCTATATTGTCGTCGCAATTGTGGCCGGCGTATTGTTGAGTATGCCGCATAGCCTGCTGATGGTGATGAGCCAGGAATTGGCGCCGAATCGACGCGGGCTGGCCGGTGGACTGGTGCTAGGCTTTATCTTTGCCAGCGGTTCATTTATGGCATGGCTGCAATCGATCGCCGCCGAACAGGTCGGGTTGTTGCTGGTGCTGTCGGTCGTGGCGGTTCTGCCCTTCTTCGCCGGACTGGTCGCCTTCGCCTTCCCATCGGATCGCAAACGACATTCACCCACCATTTCCACGCCCACGCCCACACCCACGGCCGCCGGCGATTGAAGTGACTTCAACCAGACGCTGCCCAGGAAATGGCCCGCTTCCTGGGCAGCGACGCTCAAAATCCAATTTTGATAATTAAAACAATTTCATTTGACAAAAATAGTTTGTCATGGTATTGTTCATCCACTGGCACTCTCGATCAATGTGATCGACCGTGAACATGGGATGACAACACCGATGGCGCTCAACATTGTCGGCAAACGTGAATCGCCGCTGTGGCAAATAATCGAATATCTGCAGCGCAATGGCTCGGCGACGATCAAAGAGTTGGAAGACTTGCTGCACGTCACCACGACGGCGGTGCGCCAGCATCTGAACACATTGCAGGCGGAGGGCTACATCGAACGCCGCGTCGTTCACGCTGGCGTCGGTCGCCCACACCACGCCTACTTCACCACGCCGCGCGTGCAGGAATTGTTTGCCTGCCATTGCGACGACCTGGCGTTGACGCTGTTGGAGGAATTGTTTCATCTCGAAGGTAAAGAGCGCACCACGGAGTTGCTTGACCGCGTTGGCACACGACTGGCGCGAAAATATGCCTCATCGGTGCGTTCAACGCTGCTTCATGACCGCGTTGATGAGCTGGCGCGTGCACTCAACGGCAACGGCATCTTGAGCGATGCGCTTGTCAGCGATGGGGACATGATTGCATTGCGCACCTACAACTGCCCTTTTCATGAGCTGGCGCAAGAGCATCGCGAAATCTGCGAAATGGATCGCAGCATGATGGAAAAAGTGCTCGGCTCCGACGTGAGTCTCAGCCAGTGTATGTTGGAAGGACACGCCGGCTGTACATTTCTTGTACAGCGTGCGCCAGCTGTATCCGGCAATGGGAGCGCGGTGTAAAAGGTTTTGTTCAGGGTGAAATAACAATTGGATGATTCAACGCAGTTGCCGATCAAATTCACCCTTACGCTACATATATACAAAATGATGTGAGATTGTTTCGAGCCTGATCTTTCACAGGCGGTGCACAAAGGTTATTGCAACAGAGGAGTTACAGCAATGAGTGTTCTTGAAATCCGCAACCTCCATGCCTCGGTCGAAGACCGCGAAATTCTGAAAGGCGTCAACCTGACCCTGCGCAGCGGCGAAATTCACGCGCTGATGGGACCAAACGGCTCAGGTAAATCGACCCTGGCGTATGTGATCGCCGGACATCCACACTATGAGGTCACAGAGGGTGACATCCTGCTCGACGGCGAGAGCATCCTGGAAATGGAAGCCGACGAGCGCACCAAAGCCGGTCTGTTCCTGGCGTTCCAATATCCGGTGGCGGTTCCGGGCGTCAGCGTCGCCAACTTCCTGCGCACGGCGGTCAGCAATGTGCGCGGCTACACGGCGCAACCGCTCGAGGCGGAGGGGCGCAGCGGCGTGATCGGCAGCAACCTGATGCCGATGCGCGAATTTCGCAAGGAACTTAACGAGAAGATGAAGGAGTTCAACGTCGATCCTAGCTTTGCCCGACGCTACCTCAACGATGGTTTTTCTGGCGGCGAAAAGAAGCGCACCGAGGTGTTGCAGATGGCGATGCTTGAACCAAAGTTCGCTATTATGGATGAATCCGATTCTGGTCTAGACATTGATGCGCTGCGCGTGGTGGCGGATGGCATCAACAAGCTGGCGACGCCGGATCGCGGCTTCCTGCTGATCACGCACTATCAGCGCCTGCTCAACTATGTAAAACCGCACTACGTCAGCATCTTCTACGACGGTCGCGTCGTGATGACCGGTGGGCCTGAAGTCGCGCACATGCTGGAAGAAAAGGGCTACGGCTGGGTCGAACGCGAATTTGGCGCCGAAGCCGTCCCAGCCTGAGAGAACACAACGCTGAAAGGAGACTATTATGGCAACACATGCTGATCGCCAGGCGCTCCAGGGCGTCAAAGAAGAGTATGAATACGGTTTTCACGATGATGTTGCGCCCGTCTTCAAGACCGAGCGCGGCCTGAATCATGCCGTCATCGATCAGATTTCCGACCAGAAAAATGAGCCGCAGTGGATGCGCGAATTTCGGCACAAGGCGCTGGACATCTTCCTCTCCAAGCCGATGCCGACATGGGGCGCGGATCTGAGCGGCATCAACTTTGATGAAATCACCTACTATCTACGCCCGACGGAAAAACAGGGCAAGAATTGGGACGAAGTGCCGGAGAACATCAAACGCACCTTCGACCGTCTGGGCATCCCGGAAGCTGAACGCAAGTTCCTGGCAGGCGTCGGCGCGCAGTACGACTCTGAAGTGATCTACCATAGCCTGCGCGAGGAATGGGAAAAGCAGGGCGTTATCTTCCTCGACATGGACAGCGGCCTGCGCGAGCACGAGGACCTGGTGCGCGAATACTTCGCCACGATCATCCCGGCGGCGGACAACAAGTTTGCTGCGCTCAACAGCGCAGTGTGGAGCGGAGGCAGCTTTGTCTACGTGCCAAAGGGCGTGCATGTCGACATCCCACTGCAGGCGTACTTTCGCATCAACGCCGAGAACATGGGGCAATTCGAGCGCACGCTGATCATCGTCGAAGAAGGCGCCAGCGTTCACTACGTCGAAGGCTGCACTGCGCCGATCTATTCGAGCAACAGCCTGCACAGCGCCGTCGTCGAGATCATCGTCAAGAAAGGTGCGCGCTGCCGCTACACCACGATCCAGAACTGGAGCACCGACGTTTATAACCTGGTCACCAAGCGCGCCGTCGCCTACGAGGGCGCCACCATGGAGTGGATCGACGGCAATCTCGGCTCCAAAGTCACGATGAAGTACCCGGCTGTCTACATGATGGGGCCGAAGGCGCACGGCGAAATTTTGTCGATCGCCTTTGCTGGCCATGGTCAACATCAGGATGCTGGCGGCAAGGTCGTGCATGGCGCGCCCTACACCAGCTCCAAGATCGTCTCCAAATCGATCAGCAAGGATGGCGGTCGCGCCAGCTATCGCGGTTTGCTCAAGGTCGGCAAGGGCGCGCATCACAGCAAGAGCAATGTCGTCTGCGACGCGCTCCTGCTCGATGAAGCCAGCCGCTCCGACACCTATCCCTACATCGAAATCGAGGAGGAGCAGGTGAGCGTGGGCCATGAGGCGTCGGTCAGCAAGATCGGCGAGGAGCAGCTCTTCTACCTGATGAGCCGCGGCATCGGCGAGGACGAGGCGGCGGCGATGATCGTCGGCGGTTTTATCGAGCCGCTCGTCAAAGAGTTGCCGATGGAGTATGCGGTGGAGATGAATCGTCTGATTCAGCTTCAGATGGAAGGCACGATCGGCTAAAACATCTGAATTGTGAATTGTGATCTTTGAATTGTGCATTGTGAAGCAGCGGGCAGTGCGGCGCGTTCACAATTTACGACTTGCGATTCACAATTTGACTGACGGGAGAAACAAACGTGAGTGTATTCGTCAAAGAACCGGAAGCCATCGTGCGTTCCGTTGAGGGATTTAGTGAAGAAACTGTGCGCGCTCATTCGATCGCGCGCAACGAACCGGCGTGGATGTTGGAGCTGCGCCTTGACGCCTGGCGTCAGTTCGAGGCGATGCCGTGGCCTAAGCCGACCGATGAAGCGTGGCGGCGTACACGGCTGACTGGCTTCGATCTTAAAAACTTCAAACCGTTGGCGACTGCAGGCGGCAAAGTCGAAAAAGGCGAATTGTCCAAACTGTTGCAGGAAGAATTGGACGAGATGGACAGCGCCGCTAGCATGGTCTTCGAGGACAGCGGCCTGCGCAACAGCATCCTGCACAGCAACTTGCAGGAGCATGGCGTCATCTTCATGGATTTGCAAAGCGCCCTCCAACAGCATCCGGAGCTGGTGCGCAAATACTTTATGACCGAGGCTGTCAAACCTGGTCTCAATAAATTCACGGCGCTGCACGCGGCGCTGTGGGACACAGGCGCGTTTGTCTACGTGCCAGCCAACGCGCGCGTCACGCTGCCGCTGCAGGTGATCCTGAATCAACGCACCGAAGGCGTCGGCGGATACCATCACACGTTGGTCGTCACCGAGCAAGGCGCCGAGGTGACCGTCGTCGATGACTTGCTCGGCGCAAAAGATGGTCTGCAAGTCAGTGTCGTGGAGTTGATTGTCGGCGCCAGCGCAGTGATGCGCTACATGAACTTGCAAGACTTTGAGCACAGTGCATGGAACTTCCTGACCGGACGCGCCGTCTTGAGCCGCGATGCAGACCTGCGTTGGATTCAGGTGAGCTGGGGCAGTCGTCTGACCAAAGCGTTTCTGGATGTCGATCTGATGGGCCCGGGCGGGCATGCCGAGCTGTTGGGCATCTACTTCCCAACCGGCGACCAGCACATCGACCACCAGACGCTGCAGATTCATCGCGCCCCGCACTGCTTCAGCGATTTGCTCTTCAACGGCGCGCTCAAGGACAAGAGCCGCAGCGTCTACATGGGCATCATCCAGGTCTATCCTGGCGCGCAGAAGACCGACGCCTATCAGCGCAACGGCAACCTGATCCTCGACCCGACTGCGCGCGCGGACAGTATTCCGGGGCTGGAGATTCAGGCGGACGATGTGCGCTGCACACACGGCGCCACCGCTGCCCAGGTTGAGGAGGAGTACGTCTTTTACCTGATGGCGCGCGGTCTCAGCCGTGCGCAGGCAGAGCGCATGATCGTGCAGGGCTTCTTCCAGGCTGTGCTCGATCGCGTGCCGGTGGAGAGCGTTGTTCACAAGCTGGAACGTGTCATTGAACGCAAGATCGGCGGCTGATCAGATTCGCTTGCTGCGTTTGAGAAAACGGAAATCGGGAGATTGTGAGAGTAGCCGGGCCTTTCCCCAGCTGGCTCCAATCTCCCTCTTTTATCCCATCGGCGAACACAGCAGCCGCACACAGTTTGTGCTGAAGCGGTTGACCGGCCACGAACCTGTGCGCAACTACGACGGTTCTTGGACGGAATGGGGAAACAACGTAAGATTACCGATTGAGAAATAAAATGATGCTTACGCACCGCACGGTCGACTACCAACAAGATTGCTACGTCTGCGCGCCCCAAACTGCCCGCTGCTGAGCAAGGGGCGCTTCAGCGAAATCGGCGTGCTTCACGTGGCAGAAGAGTTGGCAAGCATGGGAAAACGCGAGAAGCGCGAGTTGATAAGCCGACTGTCTGGCTGAAGATGAAACCGACATCGAACGGCATCGAACAAGAGATGTTTGGGGAAACCTGCCCATTTACAGTGGAAGAAATCCTGGGCGAAGACGACTATGATATTCTCTGAAACTTTGTTGAGCGACCGAACACAGAAACTCCGCCAAGATTTCCCGATCTTGCAGCGTGTGCTACCCAATGGGCGGCCGTTGGTCTATCTCGACAACGCCGCCAGCAGCCAGAAGCCGGAAAGCGTGATTCAGACGATGGACGATTATTACCGGCGCTACAACGCCAATGTCCATCGCGGCGTCCACACGTTGAGCGAAGAGGCGACGGAGGCGTTCGAGATTGCGCGTGAAAAGGTGGCGAAGTTCATTCACGCGCCAAGCGCGCGACAGATCATCTTCACGCGCGGTGCGACGGAAAGCATCAACCTGGTGGCGTACACCTGGGGGCGCGCCAACTTGGGACCGGGCGATGAGGTGCTGATCACCGAAATGGAGCATCACGCCAACATCGTGCCCTGGCAGATCATGAAAGAGCAGCTCGGCTTCACCCTGCGCTATGTGCCGATCACCAATCATGGCCTGCTCGACCTGGATGAGCTGCCCGAAGTGCTCACCGAACGCACCAAACTCTTTTGCTTCATGCACGCCAGCAACGTGGTCGGCACCATCAATCCGGTGCAAGAACTGGTGGCGGCGGCGCGTGCGGTCGGCGCCAAAGTGCTGATCGATGGCGCACAGAGCGTTCCTCACATGCCGATTGACGTACAGGCGCTCGACGCCGATTTCTACGTCTTCAGCGGACACAAGATGTGTGGACCGACCGGCATCGGCGTGCTCTACGGCAAGCGCGAACTGCTCGAAGCAATGCCGCCTTTCATGGGCGGCGGCGACATGATCCGCGAGGTCAAGCTGAGCGGCAGCAAATGGAACAGCGTCCCCTTCAAGTTCGAGGCGGGCACGCCGGCGATTGCCGAAGCCATCGGGCTTGGCGCGGCGGTGGACTATCTCCAGCAGGTGGGCATGGAATGGATTCATGAGCATGAGCGCGAAATCACTCGCTACGCCTACGCGCGCATGGCGGAGGTTGAAGGACTGCGCATTCTGGGACCAAAGCCAGAGCAGCGCGGCGGGCTGATCGCCTTCACCTTGAATGGCATCCACCCACACGACGTTTCGGCGATCCTGGATCGGTCGGGCGTGGCTGTGCGCGCCGGCCATCATTGCGCCCAGCCGTTGCACGACCGTCTCGGCATCCACGCCAGCGCGCGCGCCAGCTTCTATCTTTACAACACACGCGAGGAGGTGGATGTGCTGGTGGACGCGCTGCACAAGGCGCAGGACGTCTTTTCACTATAGGGAACACCGCATGGTTAGCGATGTCATTTCGAAGCCTGTTGCAACAATTCTAACCACGCTCACGCACGAGCCAAGACTTGAAGTCGCTATAACGCTGGCCGTCAAGGACTGGCTACAACTGCGGCTGCACACGATCGAAGCGCAGAAGAAGGCCTTTGAAGAGAAGTACGGGATGGATTTTGCCACTTTTCGCGCCGCATGGGGTTCAGGAAAAATCTCAGATCGACATTCCTATGAAGTTGAAAAGGACTACTGGGAGTGGGAGGGGCTTCTTACCGACGAATATGACTTGCGCACGATGGCGGAGTCGCTGTAGTGACAGTTGACGATTTTCAACGACAGGTCTTTTCCGATGCTTACCGCTCGCCGATCTGTGATAGTCCCGTTATTGAGCTATTGACAAAGCGACGAATCAAGATTCACATTGATTTGTTCGTCGGTGGTTTTGTCGAGGCATATTATAATCAGCAAACAGGAACTGTCAGCTATGTGCTAATTCGGAATGGGCAGCGAAGTTTCGGCGCAGACAACACCGGCGGATGGCACCTTCATCCGTTCGACAATCCTTCTGCACACGCGCCAACGACTGAAGGGCGCGCTGTTCTCTTCGCGGAGTTTCTCGATGCAATTGATCGACAAACTGACTGATGTATGCAACGAAAGGGAATCGGCGTGAGCGACGACCTGTACCGGGAAGCAATTCTAGATTACTATAAACACCCGCGACGCAAGGGGCGCCTCGACGCCCCCGATATCCAACACCACGACCACAACCCTTTCTGCGGCGATGAGATCACCGTCGAATTGAAGGTGAAGGATGGCGTGGTGGTGGACGCTGCGTTCGACGGACACGGCTGCGCCATCAGCCAGGCTACAGCCAGTATGTTGATGGAAGAGATCGTCGGCAAGTCGCTCGATGAGATCAAGACGCTCGACAAAGAATTCATCCTCGACATGTTGGGGATTGAGATCGGGCCTGTGCGGCTCAAATGTGCGCTGCTGCCGCTCAAGGTGCTCAAAGCCGGCGCCTACGGTTTGGAAGAATGGCCCGAGTGATGCTATGTGACATAGAGGGGGAATCATGTATTTGGCGCCGCCCAACGCCACCCATCTCAATGAAGATGACAACCAATCAATTCAAAATTTGTTTACCGATAGGACTATGAGCAACTATATCAAAGTCGCCGCTCTCGCCGACGTGCCGGTTGGTGGCAGCAAATTGGTCGAGGTCAACCGCATCCGCGTAGCGCTGTTCAACCTCGACGGCGCGATTCACGCGATCGAGGATGTGTGCACTCACGATGGCGGACCGCTCGTCGAAGGCACGATTGTCGACGGCTATCAGGTTCAGTGCCCACGCCACGGCGCGCGTTTCGACATTCGCACCGGCGCCGCACTCAGCTTTCCGGCTTTCGAGCCGACGAACACCTATGCTGTTCAGATCAAGGATGGCGAGATCTGGATCGAAGAGCCGCGCTGATAAGCATTTTTATGGGCTTGCGGCTGACCTACACGCCTGACAAGGAGAAAGACAATGGCTTTACCAACCAGTGCCGAGGTGCGCGAGTTGATTCGCGCCAAAGTCAAAGACCCAGAGTTGATGATGAACGTCGTCGATTTGGGATTGATTTATGATGTTGAAATCACGCCAGAGAAAACCGTCGAGATCACCATGACCTTGACCAGCCCTGGCTGCCCCGCCGGACCGGAAATCATCACCAACGTCCAGCGCGAGACGCACGCCGCCTTCCCCGACGTGGAGGAAGTCAACATTCACCTGACCTGGTCGCCCTTCTGGAATCCCGACATGATGTCGGAAGAGGCAAAAGAAGAACTGGGCATTTTCTAACGGGCCGACAGCGTTGAAAAGGACGAGGTGGGCGGCTGATTTCGCCCGCTCACTTCGTCCTGCCTGGTCAGCCAGGAGGCTTTATAGCCGGGAACACTGAGCTTCCTTACTCCCCTTATTGAACCACGATAGGTTCGCTCTTCCGCCAACGCAATAGTTCAAGTAAGATAGAAACGCAATCCATATTGAACACCATCCGCCGTAACGCACAACGACGACGGCTGAGACGCCATGAGCCAGATCCGCTTTGATCTCGAAACTACTGATGCAGCACTTGTCCATGCCTGTCGCCGCGGCGACGCCGCCGCCTGGGAAATGCTGGTTAATCGCTATCAGCGGCTGATCTATGCAATTCCGCGCCGCGCAGGGCTAGACGATGACGCCTGCGCCGATGTCTTCCAACGCACCTTTGCGCTGCTTGTCGAACATCTCGACCGCATTGCACAACCGGAGCGAGTGCGCGCCTGGATGGTGACAACTGCGCGCCGCGAGACGCAGCGTCTCAGCTTAAAAGCGACCCGCACACAACCGCTTGTCACAGAAGGCCACGAGGAAGAAATCGAAACGCCCGCTGTGTTGATCGACCCTTCTCCGCTGCCCGATGAAGTTGTGGCCGAACTGGAAGATCAGCATCTTGTGCGCACCGCACTGGCGAAGCTGGACGAGCGCTGTCGTCAATTGCTGACATTGCTTTTCTATCAGCCAGAGCCGATGTCCTACGACCGGGTTGCTGCATCGGTCGGCGTGTCGATCGGCAGCATTGGACCAACGCGTGCGCGTTGCCTTCAGAAGCTGGAAAAACTACTCAAAGAGAGCGGATTCTTTGTGTATTTTCTCGCTCTGCTGTCGCTCTGTCTGGGTGAATCGATCACTGCGTAGCGGCGGCATCTCAGAAGGCGAGGACGAAAGGGTCTCACTGTGCGCTTGAATTTTTCACATATTTCATACGAACGGCTGGTGGACTGGGTGGAAGGGCGGCTGGTCAACACACAAAAAAAGACGATTGATGAACATCTTGCCGCCTGTGCGCACTGCCGTGAAGAGGCAAATCGGATCGAACGCATGGTCGCTGTGATGCGCCAAGATAAAAGCATCGACGCGCCGCCTGCCTTGATCGCGCGCGCTGTGGCGCTCTTCCGCACGTCCGCCGCAGAGCCGGCGCCTTCGCTGCTCCGGCGCCTGGTCGCCACACTCAGCTTCGAGAGCACCGCGCTGGCGCCGGCATTGGGTTTGCGTTCACATGGCGGCGCCGAACGACAAATGATCTTCACCGCCAACGAATACGATGTCGATTTGCGTGCGTCGGAGGACAGAGAGGGTTGGAGGCTCAGCGGGCAACTTCTTGGCGCAGACGCAACCAATGGCTCAGCAACACTGACAAACGACGCAATGACCCTGGCAACTTCGCTCAGCGAAGATCTCGCTTTTGTGTTTCCGCCGGTGACGGCGGGACGTTATACACTCACCTTGCGTTTTAGCCAGGTCGAGCTAGTCATCGAAGATGTGCTGCTTGGGAGCGCGTGATGGAAAACGCATCTTTGGTCGAGCAGTTGCTGAATGCAACCCCTGATGAACGCGCCCGTCGCCTGCTCCCCTTGTGTGAAGACATTCGCTCCGCCATTGTGCTGGCGGCGGCGCTAAAGGAGAGCTACGACGACGCGTACACCCGCAATCAGATGCGCTCCGTTGCTGCGATCGAGGCGATTAACGCATTGGCGGCAGCGATTGATAATCCGATCGTGCACAGTTACGCAGCCTGGGCGACGGGGCTGGCGGCAATGGACAGTGGACGCCTGCCCGCGGCGACTGAGCATCTGTCCGCCGCCGAAGCGGGTTTCGATGCGGCTGGGCTGTCTGACAGGGCGCTGGCTGTGCAAGTCAACAAGCTTGCCTCGCTGGCGATGCAGGGACGTTTCGAGGAAGCGCTCGCTGTCGGCCTGGCTGCCCGCGCCCGCGCTGACAGCGCCGGCGACGCGCTGACCGCCGGTAAGATCGAGCAGAATCTCGGCAACATCGAGTTTGTGCGTCACCACTACCGCGACGCAGAAACCCTCTACCGTCAGGCGCGCACACGCTACGCGCTGCTGGGTGATGAGCGGCAACTGGCGCAGATCGACAACTGCCTGGCGACCACGCTCACCTCGCAACATCGTTTTGCCGAAGCGGAGGCGACCTACGCCGACGCACTCCGTCGCGCCGAGGCCGCCGATCTTGATGTGACGCTGGCTGAGATCGAGTGCAACATCGGCTGTCTGGCGCTCTACCAGGGACGCTATGACCAGGCGCTCGATTATTTGGAGCGGTCGCGACGGCGTTATGCGCAACTGGAGATGCCACACGAACTCGCCATCGCCGACCAGGAGCTGGCTGATGCGTACCTGGAACTCAACATGGCGATGGAGGCAGCCGACATCTATGCTCGCGTTGCGCCGATCTTCGCCGAACTGGAAATGCCGGTCGAACGCGCCCGCGCCCTCGCCTATCATGCCCGCGCCTGCATTTTGCTTGACCGACCGGCGCAGGCCACAGAGATGCTAGAGACAGCGCGACAACTGTACGTCGAAGCTGAAATGCCGGTTGGAGAGGCGATCACCCGGCTGACCATGGCGCAGCTTTTGTTGCAGACAGACGAGCTCGACGCAGCAGCGGCGATAGTGGCGGAGGTTGCGCCGATCTTTGCCGCTGCCCACGCCGAAGGCTGGCGCTTGCAGGCGAACTGGTTGGCTGGCGTCGTCGAACGTCGGCGCGGCGATCTGGCTAGAGCCGAACAGCTTCTCAGCAGCACAATGCACGCCGCCGAAACGGTGATGGCAACGCAGCTTATTCAGCGCTGCGCCAGCGAACTTGGGCTGGTTGCGCTGGCTGACGGCGACCTGATGCGGGCAGAGTCTTATTTTCGCCGTGCGATCGACCTGATCGAGTCGATGCGTGCGCCGCTGCCGGCCGAAGAGTTTCGCATGGGCTTCATCGGCGACAAGCTGACGCCTTACCGTGAAATGGTGCGTCTTTGCCTGAACAGCGCAACGTCTGAGCGGTTGGCTGAGGCATTGAGTTATGTCGAACGCAGCCGGGCGCGTGCATTGGTCGATCTGTTGAACACTTCTGAACCGATGCGTTCCCCGCGCGATGAATTCGAGGCGAAACTGCTCGCCGATCTCGAACGGCTGCGCAGCGAGCTAAACTGGTTCTACAGCCAGCTCAACCGGCCCGACGCAGCCAGTGTGGAGCGCGGCGCCGATTCAGCCGACGCGCTGCATGAGCTGGCGCGCAGCCACGAAGCCGCCATCCAGACGCTCCTGCGCCAGCTTCAACAACGCAGCGACGGCGCTGCTCTCGATAGCGTTGAAAACGGCGACATGCTCGACCTGCCAGCTTTGCAGCAGGCGCTAGGCGATGACGCCGCCCTGGTCGAATACTTTGCCATCGACGATCATCTGCTCGCCTTTGTTGTCACCGGCGACGCATTGGAGTTAGTCGATCTGAAATGCGACGAAGCCGACGTGCAGAGAGCGCTGCAGCAATTTCACTTTCAACTTGGCGCGGTTCGTCACGCCAGTGCGCTGCTGCAGCGCCACTTGCCGTTGTTGTTGCAACGCATTCAGCGCCCACTGGCGCAGCTCTATGATCTGTTGCTGCGACCGCTCCAGGAAAAAATCGGCGAGCGCCAGATGGTGGTGGCGCCTTACCAGCAATTGCACTACGCGCCCTTTCATGCCTTGTACGACGGAGAACAGTATGTCATCGAAACGCGCGAGGTAAGCGTGACGCCAAGCGCCACCCTGTTTCAGCGCGCTCTGAACATGCCTACACCGCCGCTGCGAAGCGCACTGCTGATGGGTCTGCCTGATGAGTATGCGCCGCGCGTCGCCGATGAGGTGGCTGCAATTGCGCCGCTCTTTGCCCAAAGCATCGCGCTCGTCGGTGATGACGCCACGCGTACGCGCCTACAGCAGCAGGCGCCGTCCGCTGACCTGCTACATATCGCATGTCACGGCCGTTTCCGCAGCGACAACCCCTTTTTCTCGGCGCTGCACCTGGCTGATGGCTGGATGATCGTGCGCGACGCTTACGCGCTGCGCTTGAAGTGTGCGCTGGTTGTCTTGAGCGCATGCGAAACCGGCCTCAGCGCGCTGGCGCCTGGCGATGATCTGGTCGGTCTGGCGCGTGGCTTTTTGCTGGCCGGCGCGCCGTCGCTGCTCGTCTCGCTGTGGATGGTGGATGACGCCGCCACGGCCGAACTAATGACACACTTTTACCGCGTCCTGCTCACCGGTGTGCGCCCCACCGCCGCACTGCGTGAGGCGCAGCGCATTCTCTTCGCCACCCATCCTCATCCCTTCTTCTGGGCGCCCTTCATGCTGATCGGGCGTTGGTGAGGGGGCTGTTTCGGCATTTCCTACATTTGTATCAAAGCTGTGCGATGTTGCTCTGTGCAATCAGTGGATGCATCCGATTGGCAGCGCGCACACAGACGAAGCAGCGGCTGCACAGGCATGATGGGAAACAGTGAAGGAGGGGCACCGTGATCAACAGTTTTTCCTTGCGCTCAGCACTGCGGGCGCTGATGGTGATGTTCGTATTGCTGGCCGTAGAGACAGGTGTACAGCCGCTGCACGCTGAGGACGACGATTTCGTTGCAGGCGAGATTGTGGTCAAACTCCAGCAGACAGGCGACTTGCCCGGCGTAGCCGCCGATTTCAACCTCGCCCCAACGCCGCTCGGTCAATTCGGAACGCGACCGATCTATCGCCTGCGCATCATGGATGGAACGTCACCGCCGGAGAAGGCGGAAGAATTGTCGCAGGACAGCCGCGTGCTCTACGCCGAGCCTAACTACATCCAACAGACGCCGGAAGGGCAGCAGCGCGTTTCCTGGGCGCGCGGCGGCGACAGCGACGCGTACGCCGAACAATGGGCAGGCGCCTTCATCGGCTTGCCTGCTGCGCATTCTGTAACGCAGGGCGCTGGAATGATCGTCGCCGTGCTCGACACCGGCGTCGACCGAAACCATCCTGTATTGGCGGGGCGCGTGCTGCCTGGCTTCGATTTCGTGGATATGGACGACGATCCCGGCGAGGTCGGCGTCGCCGGTGAAGACATCACTTACGGGCACGGCACGCATGTCGCCGGGTTGGTGGCGCTGGCTGCGCCCGAAGCGCAGATTCTGCCGGTGCGCGTGCTGGATCGCGACGGCGCCGGCAACATCTGGGTGTTGGCGGAAGCGCTTGCATATGCCGTCAATCCTGATGGCGACATCAATACGCCAGACGGCGCGCACGTGATCAACCTCAGCCTGAGTACGCGCCGCCAGACCCGGTTGCTTCAAGAGATCGTGCGTGATGTCATCTGCGATGACGATGATGATGACGACGATGATGATGACGACGATGATGATGACGACGATGATGATGATGACGACGATGACGATGACAGGCGTCAATCACGGTTCGACGATGACGATTGTCTGGCAACGCCCGGTCGCGGCGCCGTTGTGATCGCCGCCGCAGGTAATCGCGGCGCCGAAACGCCAGAGTATCCTGCCGCTGAAACGCAGCCCGGCTTACTTGCCGTCGCAGCCAACACCGACGCCGACGCGCTGGCGGAGTTCTCGAACTTCGGCGCATGGGTGCATGTGGCTGCTCCTGGCGACCGCATCATGAGCAGCATCCCTGGCAACGACTACGGCGTCTGGAGCGGCACCTCGATGGCGGCGCCGCTGGTTGCCGGCCAGACTGCACTCGTGCGCGCTGCCCATCCCCTGCTGACCGCCGCCCAGGTCGCCGAACGCATTCGCCTCACGGCGTCGGGGCCAGCAGGTGAACCGCCACGCATTGATGCTGCCGCTGCGTTGGGTCTCCCGCCCACGCAGCGGCCAGTGTTCCATAACCCGACCTATTCTCACCGACTGTTTTTGCCTGCGATTGTTCGCTAGATTTACACATCCTGTCATCTCTGACTCGCACATACTTTTACGATTGTGCTGCATCGACCCCGGCTATCAATTGTGAATGGGGAAACGCTTCTTTCTGTTGCAGTCGTCGTGACACCCAAATAGCGTACACTTCTACACCCGCAGCGACAAGGGCGCGACCGACGAGGAGAACGGCAACGCCAAAGGCGCTCCACAAAAACCCGGCGAAAATTGGCCCCAGGATTTCGCCTATGTCTTCGCCGACGCTCATCCAACTCATGGTTCGGGCGCGGCGGCGCGGTTCGAAGTCCGAAACCCGGCTCATCAATGCTCCCCACGCCGGGCGATACGCGGATTTACCAAGGTCATCCACCGCACGCCCAATGAACACGCCGACCAGTGTAGGAGCAACCAGATAGATAATGGATGAGGCAATATTGGCTGCACTGCGCAGCGAGAGCACCAGTTTGTGACTGACATTATCGGCGAGCCAACCAAATAGAGGACCTGAGAAAAGAATGATCCCGGACGACGCCATATAGATCATGCCAGTTTGGGCCTCGCTCAACCCGGCGTATTCAATGGCAAGAATGGGAAACAGACCACCCAACATATATGCCGTGCCATTGATCAAACCGCCTAACATAACGAAGGGCAGCAATCCTGGCTGTGAATCGCCCTTAAGGAGAGAATCGGGTGCTGCACCCTCTTGTGACCGGTTCACTATATCTGTGTTGGGAAAGGTGCGCGCGTTCGACCGATCGGCGCGCACAAAGCGCAGCACAGCGACGAGCGGCAGTATGGATAGTAGAAAAGCAACGCCAAACACCGCTGCGAAATTAGACGCCGTCAACGTGAGCAAGACGCCGGCAAGCGCCTTGCCACCCGAACCAGCCATGCTCTTGGCAGTCTGATACCAGGCGAAGCTCGAGGCGACCCGCTTTTTTCCGCCGCTTTCGGCGATCAGGGCGTTTGCCGCTGGATCGCGCATCGACTTCGAACTGCCATGAACGGCGCGAATCAGATAGAGATGCCAGGGGGCGACTGCAAATACGAGCAAGAAGGCCACGAGGCTGCGCACCCCAATCGCCGCAACCAGGGTTCGTTTGAAGCCGAAACGATCGGCGAGCGAGCCGAGCACCGGTTTGAGCAAGATAGAGACTGTCAGGCTGACCGATGTCAGAAAACCAATTTCCACCAGGTTCATACCCATTTGGTAGGCGTACAACGGCAGGGCAAAACTGACAAGACCAAAGCTCAGCCGCGAGAAGAACCCTTCTGCCACCATGGCAATGATGGTGGCGGTGTCTTGTTTTTCAGCCATACTTCACCTCTGGCGTAAAAGCTCCCGATGGAACTGCATCCACCGGGCGATTGGCAGGTGGATGCACGGCCTGCTTCGCCACGGCATAGATATAGTCGGCCAGGCGCAGCGCGGCGTTGGGCACCCCCTTAAAGCCGGGGAAACTCGACATATCGACGACGTAAGGGCGACCATCGCTGTAAACGATGTCGATCCCAAATAGTGTGATGCCAAACGCCTGACCGCAGCGCAGCGCGATCTGACGCATCTCCGGTGTGAGGGTGAACGGTTCACCCAACTTTTCTGCATACGTTGTTGCGGGCCACACGCGTCGCACGCCAAAAAATTGATCGCCGATGCAGTAAATCTTGTAATCTCGCCCCTGTGGTCGATGATATCGCTGAGCGAAAATCAGACCATCGGACAACGCCGCCTCGCGAAATTCGGCGCAGTTCTCGACCACACGCACGCCGCGCCCCTGGCTGCCGTCATAAGGCTTCACCACCAACGGGCCGGCAGCCAGCAACGGCTTCAATTGCATAAGCGAATTCACAATATAGACGTCGGGCGTGGGCACATCATGCGCTTGCAAGACGCGCGATGCGATAATTTTGTCGCGCAACATGGCTGTCACCGGATAGGGATTGAGCATTCTGGCGCCAATGGCGTGCAGCGCCCCTCCAAGGCTCAACGCCAGCTTGCTGCTCGATTTTTTGAACACATAGAGATCGCAGTCGACGCGTAATTGCGCCAGATCAGCCAAAACGGTTGACGGTGATAGCTGCTTGACGGAAACTCCCCATTCCTCCAGCAACCCGATCATCTCGGCGATGATGGGGCTGATCCGGGCAGGAGCGGGTGCGTCCAGAATGATGCCGATGTTCATGAGATTGCCTTTCTGGTCTCCGTGAAATCTTCCAACGCTGTTGGATAACAACCATTGGTGAAGAACGGGGCTGCGAGTGGATCGGGAGAATGCAGCGCAACGCGCCCGTTGGCGTAGTCTTCGATGTATTGAGCGATGAGCGGGGCCACATCGGGCACGCCTTTGTAGCCAGGAAAATAATTCAGATCGACGACAACCGGGCCGTTCGGCCCTTCGATGACATCCAGCCCGTATAACCCGAGGCCAAACGCCTTGCCACAGCGCAGCGCAATGGCGCGCAACGCCGAGCTGACCGGATACGGCCGTCCTGGGCGTGTAAAACTATCGGCGGAAAAGGGTTTGCTCACTGCAAAGACCTCGTCTCCTACAACATATACTTTGATATCTTCACCATTACCGGGGATGAATTCCTGGATGAGCACAGGAACGTTGTGGCGCGGCAACACTGCGAGATCAGTTGGGTCATTTACGATATGAATGCCCATGCCGCGATGGCCACGATAGGGTTTGATGAGCAAGGGTCGCTCCGCAACAACAGGCTCCAACAGGGATAGATCATTGGTCACCCAACAGCGCGGGGTGGGCACGCCGGCCGCGTATAGTCTCCGGGATGCTACGATCTTGTCCTGCGTGGCTATACAGGAGGGATAGGGGTTGAGCATGACCGCGCCCTGGCTGTGCAGAATGCCAGCTAGACTCAGCGAAAGTTCGGTGTGCGATTTCAGAATGTAGAGATCGTGCGTCGGCGTCAACCGATCGCTGCGCACAAGCATCTCTTCGGCAATGCCGCTGCTGACGTCAAAACCACGCCCCGTTAGAAGATCACACACTTCCAACAGCACCGGGCTTGGCACAGGCGGAACCCGGCGCACGAGCATAAAGTACAACTGCATGGCTGCCTCCTGGGTGGTTCAAAAGAGAGCGAAATCTCTTTCAGCGTTTATCCCTGTTCGATCAAGGCGTTGGCTTGCAGGATTTCGCATGTTCGGCGAAGGATAAAGACAGGCACATATTGCGTGATCCGTGCGTCGCGATAGCGGGCGGCCACCTGGTGCGCCACACGTCGCACCTCATCGCGCGTCACCTGCCGGTCAAGTTTGCACCAGATTGCATCGATCAGCGCCTCGTCCAGATATGCTTCATGCCCGGTTGATTGCATGGGTGCGTGCATCGCCCTCTCCATACCATTCCTCCTTTCGTTATGTTCATCATGCCCAAATAACTTGTTCAAGGCTCAAAAGCAAGTTGCCAGGCTGTTGTCCTTGTGTCAGGCGACGCCACTGCTCTGTCACATAGCGACCGAATCCCCGGCGAACATTCAGCCCGCACACCTGTCGAAGAGACGAGTCGATCCCATGTTGTGCAAGTTGCTGCTGAATCCAACCAGCGGATGGATCGTCGGGTGCGCTGAAGCAAAGAGCCGCCGCCGTCCCTAATGCCAGCGCCCGAGGTTGAACGCCGGCGGATTGAGCTAACCTGGCTGCGCCCACCAGCCGGTCGTTGACGCTGAGCTTGCGACGAGGGTCGCGACCAACGCGCGTGATCACGTCGTCGAGCGCTGCATTGTCGAAGCGGGCAACGATCTGATGCAGCGTCTCCTCATCGCCCGCCACTTCGCGCCCATATCGAGCAACCAATCCACTTTGACTTTCGCGCATCGCGGCCAAAGTGGCTTCTCGGATCTCCGGATCGCGAATAGCGGCGTGTAGATAGCGATACCCCTTGACATGGCCGAGATACGCTGCAACTGCATGTCCGGTGCTGAACATGTAGAATTTGCACAGCTCATGTGCGCGATAGTTGTTGACGATCTCGATGCCTCTGATGGCTGGATAGGGATGGCGCAGTTGGCAACCGTCCACGACAAACCGTTCCGGCGGATCACCGATGAAAGTCAAGGGCTGGTCTGCACCAGAGCCACCCTGACGCTTCGTCACAACCCGGCTCACAACCGCGCCCGAAAAACCAAAACGGATCAAAGGAAAATTAGCCGGCAAATGTAGAGAAACCTCGTTGCGCAAAAATTTGCCGGCATCCTTGAGGTTTTCCAACGCAAGCACATTGACAATTGTGCGGCGGCGCTGCAATCCGGCGGCAATCGACGGCGCGATCGCAGACAGATTGCTGGCGCCGACCGCTGTCACCACAAGACCGGCGTCGGCGATCTCATCTGCAACTGCATCGATATTGGCGGCATGAACGGCGCTCACGCCGTCGACCCAGATTTCCTGTCGTTTTTGACGATCGACCAGGCACACCCGATAACCGCCATGTGAGTTTAGATAGCCCGCCTGTTCGGCAGTGCGACACACAAACACGAGCGTGTATTCAGATGCGCGCAACAACTGACCGGCGAATCCGCAGCCAATTGCCCCTGCGCCAAAGATCACTGCTTTCATTGGTTCACCTCCTGTGCAATCGACCGTTCTCGCTGCATCTGTGCTGCTTGCTGTTCGAGCCAGTCGACCAGATGATCGCTGGCGTCGGGAACACCGCTGTATGTAGGAAACTCGTTGACTTCAATCACCGAAAGACCATCGTCACCCTGAATACAGTCGACGCCAAAAAGATCGAGACCAAACAACTGGCGGCAGCGGACAAATATGTCGCACATCTCCCGCGTCAGCGTAAGCGGTTCGGGCGGCTCTGTTGAAGGGTGCAACGGTGAAGGTTTGCGCACAGCCCATGCCCTATCGCCGATTCCATAAAGCTTGACATCATAGCCATCATTGGGAAGATAATGCTGCGCCAGCAGAAATGGCTCCGGCCAGCTCACTTGAGCCGCCGCCTTCGCATCTTCCACCAGATACAGTCCTCGGCCGTTGTCACCAAAGATCGGTTTCAGGATCAACGGGAAGAAACTGACTGGCGCCTGCCTCAACTTTTCCGGTGCGCCAAAAAAGGTTGGCGGCGTAGGGATGTTGGCTGTCGCTAAGGCCATACTCATATTGACTTTGTTATGAACAGCCATCACGCCAGCATGACGGTTGAAGGTTGGAACTCCCTGTTTTTCGAGCCATGCCAGCAATCCAAGGACACCTAGACTACGGCCACGAGCGACAACCAGATCCAAATTTTGCAGCCATTGATCATCGTCAAGCCGATAGAGCGTAGTTTGTGGGTCGATCACTTTAGGTTGGTGACCTCGGCGCACAAGCGCGTGGATCAAACCGGTCGGTTGCGATTGATACAAGTAACGATGCTCCACCAGGATGCCAACCTGTAATTGATGGACCGATCGGCGTCGATGCCTACATGTACAAAAATTGTTCATGGTGCTCACACCTCCCTGACAGAAAATCTTTATTGCGCAACGCGTCAGAGACGCCTGGCGTTTGCGACTGAACTCATTAACAATTTATTCACTATTAGTTAACTTGCCCCATACAGAGACCACGTCATCTACAAAAATACATTCCATCCGAAATTGGATGCGAATTTCATGTAGGGCATGAATTTCGACTGGCTACCAGCTTACTTGAAGTTCGAATAGGAGGCTGGTACACTGGCAAAATCAATCAGTGTTGCGCATCAGTCACGCAGAATGAGAGAAAGTCACAGCCAGTCGGATGACCATACAACCAGTTTCAATTCACCGCACACCAATACAGAGATTCTGGCATTGGTTCTATCGCCTGCTCGGCTGGGATGGCGAATACCGCCACCCAGACACCGAAAAATTCATCATCATCGTCGCCCCCCACACATCAAACCTGGACTTTTTCATTGGGTTTATCTTCAGCCGCGCCTTTGCCATGCCTTTTCCGAATTTCCTTGCCAAAGACTCGCTCTTTCGCGGTCCGTTTGGCTGGGTGTGGCGTTGGCTGGGCGGCATCCCGGTCAATCGCAGCGAGCGCACCAATTTTGTCGACCAGGTGGCTGCGGAATTCCAGAAGCGCGACCGGATGGTGCTGGCGATCACGCCCGAGGGCACGCGCAGCAAATCGGCATATTGGAAGACCGGCTTTTACCACATGGCGATGAAAGCCAATGTGCCGGTGATCATGGCGTACATCGACTACGCACGAAAGTTCATCTCCTGCGGCGACGTTGCCGAGATCACCGGCGACATTGAGGGCGACATGACAAAGATTCGCGCCTACTATGCCGATGTCACGGCGCGACACCCTCATCGTCATGGCGAAATCCGTTTCCGCCCTGCTACAAACGAGACCGTTGCGTCCGACGACAAACCTGGCGACGCATAAGCGCCGCCAAATGCTCGATCTTCGCTCGCTCCGCGCAACTTGCTCCCTCCCAACGCACAACTCCACAAAAGCAATTTGCACGGATGCAACGCCTGTGGTATCCTGCGCGCCGCTCCAATAGAATCAGAAGTAGCCATATCGTTTGGAATCGTTGACGACAGCCTATCGGCAAGCCGCCCTACGAGGCGCTTTGCTATCATTTGAACCGTAGCATGGCAGAACACAATCCGCTGTTGCGCGTCGAAAATATCGTGCTAAGTTTTGGCGGCGCAAATGTGCTCAATCGCGTCAGCTTCGACGTGGCCGAGCATGAAATTTATGCGATCATCGGACCCAACGGCGCCGGCAAAACCTCGATGCTCAACTGCATCAGCGCGTTCTATCGCCCGCAGGAAGGGCAAATTCACTATGCTGGCCGCGACCTGGTCAAGACGCCGACGCACGAAGTCGCCCGCCTCGGCATTGCACGCACCTTTCAGAACATTGCGCTCTACACCGGGCTGACAACGCTCGAAAACCTGATGGCGGCGCGCCACATTCACATCAAAGAAAACGGCCTTGCCAGCGCGCTCTTCTGGGGGCCGGCGCGGCGCGAGGAGATCAAGCACCGTCGCGTGGTCGAAGAGATCATGGATTTCCTGGAGATTGCGCACATCCGCAAGGCGGTCGTCGGCGCGCTGCCCTACGGCTTGCGCAAGCGCGTCGAGCTGGGGCGTGCACTGGCGCTGGAGCCAAAGCTGCTGCTGCTCGATGAGCCAATGGCGGGCATGAATATCGAGGAGAAGGAGGATATGGCGCGCTTCGTCCTCGACGTACACGAACGTCGTGGGGTGACGATCATCCTAATCGAGCACGACATGGGGCTGGTGATGGACATCTCGCACCGTGTTGTCGTGCTCGATTTTGGCAGCAAAATCGCCGAGGGCACGCCCGACGAAGTGCGCCACAATCCGGCTGTGATTCGCGCCTATCTTGGTCAGACAGCGTAAATTCAGACAGCGTAAATTCAGACGGCATAATTTCAGGCGATATGAGCAAACCGCAGACGCTCCCACAATATTTCATCGAACGCACCGCCAGTTATGGCGCCGGCAAAATTGCGCTGCGTCAAAAAGAGCTAGGCATCTGGCAGGAGTTCACCTGGCAGGAGTCCTACGCCCAGGTGCGCGATATCGCGCTTGGTTTGATTGCGCTTGGTTTGCAGCGCGGCGCCCGCGTGGCGACCGTCGGCGACAACGACCGCTTCTATCTATGGGCGTATTTGGGAATGCTGGCGGCGGGCGGCGTGCAGGTCGGTCTCTACACCGACGCCGGCAGCGAAGAGATGGCGTACATCGTCGACCACAGCGACGCCGTCTTTGTGTTTGCCAAAGATCAGGAACAATGCGACAAGCTGCTCGATGTGCGCGAGCGATTGCCCAAAGTGAAGCGGGTGATCTACTGGGATGACCGTGGGCTGTGGAACTACGACGACCCGTGGCTGATCTCCTTCGAGGAAGTGCAGGCGATGGGGCGTACACTGCACGCCGAACAGCCCAATCGTTTCGAGGACGAAGTTGCGGCAGGGCGCGGCGACGATCTGGCCGTGCTCTGCTACACCTCTGGCACGACTGGCTTGCCCAAAGGCGCCATGCTGACGCACACCAACATGATCTTCGCCACCGAAGCCTTCAGTCAGGTCGACCGCCGTTTCGACACCGACAACCACGTCAGCCTGTTGCCGCTTGGGTGGATCGCCGAGCACGTGTTGGGCGTGGCGCCACACGTGATGTACGGCATCATCATGAACTTCCCCGAAGCGCCGGAAACCGTGCGCGCCAACGTGCGTGAGATCGCCCCCGAAGGCATCCTCTACAACAGCCGGCTGTGGGACAACCTGGTCGGCATGGTGCAGGTGCAGATGAACGAGGCGTCGTGGATCAACCGGCAGCTGTTCCGCTGGTTTCTGCCCATCGGTTACCAGGTGGCTGACCGGCGCATCACCAACCAGCCGGTCGGCGCCGGGCTGAACCTGCTCTATCGCCTGGGCGACCTGGCGGTGTTTGCGCCGCTGCGCGACCAGTTGGGGCTGTCGCGGCTGCGTTCAGCCTACACCGCCGGCGCGGCGCTCAGCCCCGACGCCATGCGCTTCTTCCATGCGCTCGGCATCAACCTCAAGCAAATCTACGGTTCGACCGAGGTGTCGGGCGGCGCCACCGTCCATCGCGACGCCGACATCAAATTCGCCAGCGTCGGCAAACCCGCGCCCGGCATCGAGATTCGCATCGCCGAAGATGGTGAGATTCAGATCACAGGGCCGAATGTGTTTCAAGGCTACTACAAAGACGCCGAGGCGACCGCCAAAGCCATTGCTTTGGATGAAGATGGACGCCGCTGGTTCCGCACCGGCGACGCCGGCTACATCGACCCAGACGGGCACATCATCTATCTCGACCGCGTCAAAGACATGGTGACGCTTGCCAACGGCGAACGCTTCTCCCCACAGTTCATCGAAGGGCGACTGAAGTTCAGCCCCTACATCCGCGATGTGATGGCGGTGGGCGGGCAGGATCGCGAGTTCGTCACCGCGCTGATCATCATCGGCTTCGAGAATGTCGGCAACTGGGCGGAAAAGCAGGGCATCAGCTACACGACCTTTCTTGACCTGTCGCAGAAGCCGGAGGTCTATGCGCTGATCGCGCGTTCGGTGCGCGAGGTCAACGCCAGCCTGCCGCCGGCCGCGCGCGTGCGGCGCTTCGTGCTCATGCACAAGGAGTTCGACGCCGACGAGGCCGAAATGACGCGCTCGCGCAAGCTGCGCCGCGGCTTTCTGGCGCAACGCTACGCCAGCATCGTCGAGGCGATGTATCAGGGCGCCGACCATGTGCGCGTGCAGGCGCCGGTGCGCTACCAGGATGGCCGCGAAGGCTTCATCGAGACCGAATTGACGATCATGACGGTCGAAGATGCGACGCCGTCGCCGGTGAAGCGTTGAACCGGGAGCCTACAAAATCTTCCGAAGTGTGGGAGCTTCTGGAAGGGTGGCAGCGAAAAATCTGCGGATAGACTGTGGATAAGTTCCGAATAGACCGTGAATAGGAGGCGGAGAAGCAAACGATGAACTGGCCCCTTGTGCCTCAACAGGTGATGACCGGCATTCTGAACGGCGGCACGATCGCGCTGATTGCGCTCGGCATCGTGCTGATCTTTAAGGCCTCGGAAGTCTATAACTTTGCGCATGGTCATCTGGTGATGCTTGGCGCGTTCCTGACATGGTGGTTTGCCGGCGGCGAAGAGCTGGGCAATGAGCTGTTCAACCTGCCGCTGTGGGCGGCGACATTAATGGCGGTGCTGACCGCAATGCTGGTCGGTCTGGCGATCGAGCGCGTCATCCTGCGACCGATGACTGGTCAGCCGGTGCTCGCCATCATTCTGGTGACATTGGGACTGTCGCAGTTTATCGAGGGCGGCGTCTCGATCCTCTTTGGCGCGCAGCCAAAGAGCAACTTCCCGACGCCCTTCTCGCCAAGCGATGTCATTCGCATCCCTTTCCCTGGTGCGTTCAACGACACGATCATTTTGAAGCAAAGCCTGGTCGCCAGTTTTGTGGTGGCGGCGGTGGCGTCGGCGGTGTTTATCCTCTTTTTTCAGTACACCAAGACCGGGCTGGCAATGCGCGCCACGGCGGAGAATCACGAAGTGGCGCAAGGCGTCGGCATTCGCGTCTCGCGCATCTTTGGCTTATCGTGGGCGATCGCCGGCGTGATTGCGACATTTGGCGGCGTATTGCTGGCGACGGTGTCGGGCGTCAGCCTCAACATGGCGACGGTGGTGCTGGTGGCGTTCCCGGCGGTGTTGCTCGGCGGGCTGGAGTCGTTTGGCGGCGCCATCGTCGGCGGGCTGATCGTGGGGCTGTCGCAGGCGCTGGTGCAGGCGTCGCGCAACATCGAAGTGCGCAATTCGGCGGAGATCGTGCCGTATATTCTGCTGCTGATCATTTTAATCTTGAAACCTGAGGGTTTGTTCGGTCAAAAACGGATCGAGCGAATCTAGAACGCACAACACGCAAGGAGACTCCATCGTGGCGATGCTACGACCCGCCGGTGACTTCGACCGCAACTATGCGCAGGATATGGCTTTGTTGCGTCAGCCGTGGCAGCGATGGGCGATGCTGCTCATTATCACTGCTGCGGCGTTGATCCCGTTGTCCGGCAACGCCTACCTGGTCACGACGGTCAATCGCATCATGTACACAATCGTGGCGGTGCAGGGCCTCAACGTGCTCACCGGCATGACAGGGCAGATTTCGCTTGGTCAGGCGGCGTTCATGCTTGTCGGCGGCTATATTGTGGCGTTGACTGCACAGTATTGGGGGCTGCCGATCTTTGTAACGCTGCCGCTGGCTGCACTCGGCACCGGCGTCGTTGGACTGATCTTTGGCTTGCCTTCGCTGCGCGTCAAGGGCTTTTATCTGGCGATGGCGACGTTGGCCGCGCAGTTCATTATCCCCTGGCTGAGCAGGCATATCTTTCCAGAATATCTTGGCGGTTCGTCAGGGCGTATCCCCGTGCCCTCGCCGGTGATTGCAGGGATCACCTTTAACCAGGTGGCGCAGGTTTTTTACATTTCGTTGGTGGTTTTGGTCATTACGACTGTCGTGCTGATCAACGTGCGGCGCACGAAGTTGGGCCGCTCCTTCATCGCCGTGCGCGACAACGATCTGGCGGCGGAGGTGCTGGGCGTCAATCCTTTTGGCGTCAAGCTGCGCGCTTTCTTTGTGGCGGCGATGCTGGCGGGCGTCGCCGGCGGGCTGAAAGCGATCAGCCAGCGCAGCGTTGGCACCGAGCTGGCGTATGGGTTGAACGAATCGATTCTGCTGCTCGGCATGTTAGTGATCGGCGGTCTCGGCCACAATCTGGGACCCTTTCTCGGCGTCGTGACGATCATCTTTCTAGAAGACCTGGCAAACGTCACCGGCGCAACCATGGCCGCGATCTTCCCTCAACACGCCACCAGTTTGCTCACTTCATTTCGACCACTCTTTTTTGGTCTGGTGTTGATGCTATTTCTGATTTTTGAGCCGCGCGGGCTGGCGCATCGTTGGGAGCTGCTCAAGGCATCCTGGCGAATGCGTCCCTTCTCTCGATAAACGAGTTCGATGGTTGGTCACAGATACTCACAAGTGAAGGAAACAAAGGAGGTTCCCATGAACAAGATGTTTCGATTGTTGATAACCGGTTTGCTGCTGCTTGGCGTGCTGGCAGGCTGCGCCGCCCCTGTGACTGCACCGGCGGCTGCTCCTGCCGCCGCCACAGAAGCGCCAGCCGAAAGCGCACCGGCGCCCGCTGCACCGGCGGCGCCAGCCGCCGATGCGTCGCTCTTGCCGCCTGCCAGCAACAATGTTGCGCCATGCGCCACGACGCACGAAGGCGAAACGATCCTGGTGCATCAGCAAGCCGGATTGACGGGGCCGCTTGCCACGATCCTGGGCAGCGGCTTTATCAACGGCACACGGGATGCAGTCGAGGCGATCAACAGTGCAGGCGGCGTCTGTGGCGCGCAGCTTGTGCTCAACCTGGTGGACACGCAGTACGCACCTGAACAGGAACTGGCGGCGTACGAGACGATCCGCGCCGCCTCACCGCCCCCCAATTTCATCCTGACCTACGGCAGCGGCGCCACGATCGTGCTCAAGGATCGCGTGATCGAGGATCAGATTCCCAACCTGGCTGCCGGTCTCGACGGTGAGTCCTTCTACATTCCGCGCAACGGCTACACCGTCGGCGTGGCGCCGATCTACTCCGACCAGTTCGCCGGCTTTGTACAGTGGGCGAAGGACAACTGGGCGACGATCAAGCCGGAGGGCGCAAGCGATGAGATCGTCGTCGGCGTGATCGGATGGGCAAACGCTTTTGGCGCCGGCGCCACCAAACCCGAGGCCCTGGCCTATATCGAATCGCTTGGCGTCACCGTACTCCCGCTTGAGCAGCAGGAAATCTCGCCGACCGCTGATGTGACCGGGCAGTTGCAGAACTTGCTGGTCAATGGCGCCAATGTGATCTGGATTCAGTCGCTCTCCTTTGGGCCGGCGCAGGTGATCGGCACGCTGCGTGCGCTTGGCGCCTGGGATAGCGTGGTCGTGGGCGGCGTCAACTGGGCGATGAACCAGGATGTACTCAATATTCTCGGCGAAAACGCCGCTCTGGCTGTGGGCATGTACGGCGTCGTGCCTTCCTACTGGTGGACGGACACCGATGTCGAGGGCGTGCAGGCGGCGCTGGCCGCGTTTGAGGCGGGCGGTTACCCAGAGACCGACAAAGCAGTCGGCTATTTGCTTAGCTATGGCTCGCTCTTTGCCATCCGTGACATCCTGCAACATGCGATCAACCTTTATGGCTTCGAGAACCTGAGCGGCGCCAACTTCCTGGCTGCCATGCAAGACTTGGGGTTGATCACTGCGGGCGGTCTGTATGCGCTCGACGTGCGCGGCGAGAACCGTGCGCCCAGCACCGCCACCATCCGCCGCATTGACCTGGTGGACGGCAAGCCGACGTTTGTCACCGTGCAGGACTTCTTCCAGTTGCCGGACACGCGACCGCCGGCGCCGTGAGGTTGTTGGGTGGAACACGGATCAACGGAATCAACGGATTGTCATCGGCGCAATTAAGCAAAGAAGTTCAATCCGTCGATTCCACTAATCCGTGTTCCACCGGGACGCCATTTCCCACAAACTCGGATTTTGCAGTGACACGGCTTTTGACATCGGTAGTGCGCTTATGCTCAAGGTTAACAATATCGAAGTCATCTACAGCGATGTGATCCTGGTGTTGCGCGGGGTTTCGCTGGCGGTGGAGGCGGGGCAGATCACCGCCCTGCTTGGCGCCAACGGTGCAGGCAAAACCACCACGATCAAGGCGATCACCGGGCTGTTGCGCTCACAGCAAGGCAAGGTGACGCGTGGCAGCATCGAGCTGGAAGGACAGCGCATCGACCGCCTGTCACCCGATGCGGTCGTGCGCATGGGCATCGCTCAGGTCTTCGAGGGACGGCGGCTCTTCAGCCATCTGACCGTGGAGGAGAACCTGCTCACCGGCATGGTCTTTCGCCCCGAATCGACGCGCAGCGCGCGTGTGCGCGCCGACCTGGAGCAGGTCTACCACTTTTTCCCGCGCCTCCAGGAGCTGCGGCGGCGCACAGCCGGCTATCTCTCTGGCGGCGAGCAGCAGATGGTGGCGATCGGGCGAGCGTTGATGGCGCGTCCGCGACTGATGCTGCTCGATGAGCCGTCGCTGGGGCTGGCGCCGCTGCTCGTGCAGGAAATCTTCTCGATCATAAAGCGCATCAACGCCGAATCTGGGGTTGCTATGCTGCTGGTCGAGCAAAATGCAGCGGTGGCGTTGAGCATTGCGCACCAGGCGTATGTCATGGAGACCGGGCGCGTCGTGCTTAACGGCCCGACCGAACAACTTGTCGAAAACGCCGACATCAAAGAGTTTTACCTGGGATTGACGCAGCTTGGCGAACGCAAAAGCTATCGTGATGTGAAGCACTATCGCCGACGCAAGCGCTGGCTTGGCTAATCGATGCTGTCCCGCTCCAACGCCGTTACACCGAGCTGACCACAGGCGCTCACGACCTTGTACAGCCCTGCAAAACGCGCATCCTGCGTGAGACCGCGGCGGTAGCGCGCGTAGATTTGCTGCACGATCACCGCAATTTTCAGCAGCCCATAGAGATAATAGAAAAGCGGGTGCTCGACCGCACGACCGCTCGCCAGCGAGTATCGCTCCACGACTTCTCGGCGAGTGAGGTTGCCTGGACTCGCTGTCAGCCCCAGCATTGCCTGCATCATCGGCGGGTCGCCCGGTTGGATCCAGTAGCCCAGCGTCGTGCCCAAATCCATCCATGGGTCGCCGATCGTGCACATCTCCCAGTCGAGCACGGCGATAATCTCTGTGAGATCGGCGGGATTCAGCATCAAATTGTCGAACTTATAGTCGTTGTGGATCAGCGCCGCGCCGCTTTCGGGTGGTCTGTTCGTCGTCAGCCAGTCGATCAACATCTCAATGTCGTCGATATCGTCGGTCTGTGCTGCGCGGTAGCGCTTTGTCCAACCCTCAATCTGGCGTGCGACATAGCCTTCCGGCTTGCCGAGATCGCCCAGTCCAGCGGCAGCGTAATCCAGCGCATGGATCGCAGCGAGATTGTCGACAGCCGCTTCGCCGATCCGTCGCATCAGATCAGGCGTCAAGTCGGCTGCAACGCCCTGCCCGCGCAGGATGACCCCATGCAACCGCTCCATCACGTAAAAAGGAGCGCCGATCACATCGGCGTCTTCACAGTAGAGCAAGGGGCGTGGGACTTTGGCGTAGACGGCGTGCAGCCGGCTTAGTACACGATATTCGCGACCCATGTCATGCGCTGATTTGATGTTGGCGCCAAAGGGCGGGCGGCGCAGCACCAGTTCCTGTTCGCCCAGCCGCAGTAGATAGGTGAGGTTGGAAAAGCCGCTGGGAAATTGTTCAACCGTCAGCGCTCCGTTGGCGTCCACCAGGTGGGCCAGCAGATACGCCTGCAAACGCATGTTATCGAGTTCTTCGCCGCGCCGCACAGTTGTTGCCTGGTCGACGATTGTCATGTTGCGCCGCCTGTTCTTCTGCCAAAGGTGAAGGGATTATCCGCCGGGCGTGATTCAGGTTAAGGCGCCTGCGCCCATACATGTATCCTATGGTAAGATAATGTTATCGTTTATCTCACATTCACCCAAAACTCAAGGGGGAGTCATGGCCGAATTGTACGGCGCGATCACCGGATGGGGAGCCTATGCGCCGCCGCACGTTGTCACCAATCACGATCTGGAAGCGACGCTTGACACATCCGACGAATGGATCGTGCAACGCACCGGCATCCGTCAGCGCCACATCGCTGGTGCCGATGAAACCACCTCAACGATGGCGGTCAAAGCCAGCATTTCGGCGCTCGCCAAAGCCAATCTTCCCTCAGGCGAACTCGACCTGATCTTGATTGCCACCTCTTCGCCCGATTACTTCACGCCGCCAGTGTCGAGCCTGGTGCAGGCGGCGCTCAACGCCCACAATACTCCGGCGATGACCATCGTCACCGGCTGCACCGGCTTTGTCTATGCGCTCGTGACGGCGGATCAATTCATCCGCACCGGCGCCTATCGCAACATTTTGGTCGTCGGCGTGGAGCTGCTAAGCCGGTTCGTCAACTGGCAGGATCGTGCGACCAGCGTGCTCTTTGGCGACGCCGCCGGCGCCGTCATCGTGCAGGCGACCGATCGTCCGTGCGGCGTGCAGGGCTTCGTGCTCGGCTCGGATGGCAGCAACTATCAGCATATCATCATGCCGTCGGGCGGGTCGGCGCGACCGTTTGGCGCTGATGTGCTGGCGGAAGGCAGCCACTATCTGCTGATGAACGGGCGCGAGGTCTTCAAGTTCGCCACGCGCATCTTTGGCTCTGCCAGCAACCAGGCGTTGAGCAAGGCAGGCATGACGATAGCCGACGTCGATTGGATCATTCCGCACCAGGCAAACCTGCGCATCATCCAGGCGGCGTCAAAGGATATGGGCGTGCCGATGGAGCGCTTCATTATCAATATCGACCGCTACGCCAACACGTCGGCGGCGTCGATCCCGCTGGCGCTGGCGGAGAATATCGATTGTGGGCGCATCAAACCGACCGACACGCTGTTGCTGGTCTCCTTCGGCGCAGGGATGACCTGGTCGGCGGCGGTGGTGCAGATGCAGCCAATAGCATAAGGTTCAAGGGGGTGTGATAGCCGGGAAGCCAGCTGCGCTGGGTTTTCGATTTTGGCGACTCGCATGAATACAATCTGATGATTGAGGACGTTGAAGACACGCCTGCAATAGGCGCGGACTATCCGCGCGCCGTGGCGCAAAATGAACCGCACTATCTTTACTGCGCTGCATGCCAGGAACAAGGACAGCAGACAGTCACCGTATATGTTTGTTATCCCTGCTCCGACCGCAGAGGGGCGATGATGGCATTTTGTGACGAATGCATTGATGAACATGACGAAGATCCCTATTACGAAGAGAGCGTCTACTGATCTTCGGATTGTTTCGTTCTAAGCTGCTCACCACGCGCCCTGGTGCGCTTACACCAGGGCGCCCACCCGCTGTACAATCTCCGCCAGCGTATCTGCATCCGGCTCTGCAATCCGCCCAGGGACGCCACACGCCAGAAACTGCGCCGGCGTCTGATCGACCTCGCTGTCGTCCCAGTCGCAGAGACAGCCGGCATTGGCGAACCAGCGCAGTTTGTGCGTCTCCTCATCCACCGAAAGACCGTAAACTTCGCCTTCGGTGGACCACATCCAGGCTAATGGTTTTGTCTCGTCCATTGTTCTCACAGCTTGTAGCCAAAACGCCGCAGCAATGCCTTGCGCGCTGCAATCTCTTCTTCACCTTCAATGCCCTGACTCTTCATGCCGTCGATCACGCCGAGAATGCCACGCCCTTGCTCGGTCTCGGCAACAATAACTTCTGTTGGGTTTGCGGTGGCGCAAAAGATGCGACAGACTTCGGGCACGCCCTGCACGGTCTTCAGCACATTGACCGGATAGAACCCCGGCCCCAGAAAGACGATGAAGCTGTGGCCGCACGCCAGCGCCAGCGCGTTCTGCTTTGCCAGCGCGATCATGGCGTCGTCCGTGCCCGACCAGCGCACCAACGCCGGTCCCGACGCTTCGCAAAAGGCCAGCCCGAACTTGATGCCCGGCACGGCAGTCACCAATGCCTCGTGGATGTCCTCAACGGTTTTGATGAAGTGACTCTGACCAAGGATAAAGTTGATTTCCTCCGGCTTTTCGATGCGCACTGTGGTCAATTGCATAGGTCATCTTCCTTTCTGCGTCGTTGCTGAATTGGTGATGAGGGACGAGTTGCAAGGGGCGAAACGCCGTCGCCCGTTCTCGTAATTTCGTAATTGCAGTATACCATGTCCACAAAGCCAGGCGATCCACGGACGCGTGGTAAAATCGAGTCGTTGTCGTCTTTCGACGCGGCACAGCGCAAAGTTTTTGTTCACAAACACAGGAAGTCGATCTATGTCTATCCACTTTGGCACCGACGGCTGGCGCGCCGTCATCAGCGAGGATTTTACCTTCGAGAATGTTCGCAAAGTGGCGCAAGCCATCGCCGAAAAGACGTTGGCTGACCACGCCGTCCGCTCTCATACCAACGGCGCCGCGCCGCAGCCGCGCCCTGCACTGGTGGTTGGTTTCGACACCCGCTTTCTCAGCGACCGCTACGCCATGGCTGTCGCCGAGGTGCTTGCCGCCAACGGCGTACACGTCTGGCTGACGCGCAGCGACTCGCCGACGCCCGTCACCAGCTACGCCATCGTCGACAAACATGCCGACGGCGGCGTGATGATCACCGCCAGCCACAACCCACCGCGCTACAACGGCATCAAGTTCAAGGCGGCGTTCGGCGGCTCCGCCAGCCCGGCCGACTGCAAGGACATCGAGCGGCGCATCACAGCCGCCAACGGCGCGCCGCCCAAACGCATCGACATCGAGGACGCGATTGCGCAGGGGTTGGTGACGCGCTTCGATCCCTTCCCGGCGTATGGGGCGCATGTGCGTAGACTGGTCGACTTCGACCAGATCGCAGCCGCCAACCTCTCCGTAGCAGTCGATCCGATGTACGGTGCGGGCCGCATCTATCTGGCGCGCCTGCTGCGCGAGGCGGGCTGTCAGGTGCATGAACTGCGCAACGAAATGAATCCCGGCTTCAACGGCATCCACCCGGAGCCGATTGCGCGTCACCTGGAGCCGCTGATCGAGACGATGCGCGCCGGCGATTATCATCTCGGTTTGGCGACCGACGGCGACGCCGACCGCATCGGTGCGGTCGATGTCACCGGTCAGTTTATTGACCCGCATTGCATCATGGCGCTGCTGCTCGAACATTTGGTCAGCCGGCGCAACCTGCGCGGCAGCGTGGTCAAGACGGTCAGCACCACGCAGATGCTCAACCGGCTGGCAGCGCGCTACGGGCTGGACATCTACGAGACGCCGGTCGGTTTCAACCACATCACCGACCACATGCTGCGCGAGCCGGTGTTGATCGGCGGTGAGGAGAGCGGCGGCATCAGCATCCTGGGGCACATCCCCGAAGGCGACGGCGTGTTGATGGGGTTGCTGCTGGCGGAGGTCGTTGCGACGCAGCGTAAGCCGCTGGGCGTGCTGCTCGACGAACTGATGGCGGCAGAGGACGTGGGCGTCTTCCGCTATGGGCGCATCGACCAGCCGGTGCGCCCGTTCAAGAAAGCCGATCTGGTCGCCGGGCTGATGGCGCACGCGCCGCACGCGCTGGCCGGTGAACGCATCGCCCAGATCAGCGACCGCGACGGCGTCAAATATATTCTCGCCGACAATAGCTGGCTGCTGATCCGCCCAAGCGGCACCGAGCCAGTGCTGCGCATCTATGCCGAAGCGCGCACCGATGCGCAGGTCAAGGCGCTGCTCAAAGAGGGGGCTGCGCTGGCGGAAGCGCAGATCGCGGCGCTGGTCACAACATAATTGCTCTTAATGCCAAGGCAGCCAACCGCCTGCGTGGTTGGCTGCCTCGAAAGCCTTTATCTTGCGCCTGAACCGGTGGCAATCCTGTAAACGAATCTCAGGGCAGTTCCATCATGCGGATTGCTTCAGCGATTTCGTCATCGCTGCCCCTGCCAAGCTCAATCCACTCAAAGTCGAAGCTGCCGTCATCGTTCTGGGTTGCCTTAGCAGCGTAAAGGGTGCCAGCACTCAGGTCGCCTGCTTCGTCCGCCACGAACTTGAAGAAGACAACATTCGTACCATCATCGCCGTGATAGACTGTCTTGTTGTCAGGCATGACAACCGCATTCTCGTGGCTAAAGCGCCCCATCGCATAGCGTTTCTGAACGATGCTCTCTACGCCGTCTCCATCTGGGTCAGGCATCATCTCGACAATGAAGCCATAATCGTAGGGGTTCGCCTGTTCACCCAGGTACGCTGACATTGCAGCAACGCTTTCGGCCCAATCATTCACGGAGGCGATCGGTTCATACTCTTCGGCAGTCAGGGCAGTGTTCCAGGGGCTGACTGCACCGCCGCAGTTGACCCACGTACCCATCACGCTGGAGAAGTCCACGTTTTCGCCATCCAACACATCCCACGTTTCGCCATTGAAGCGAATATAGATGCGGCTTACCGCGCCCGGTTCACATTCGAAGTTTGTGTACAGGTAGCCTTCGCTCTCATCCTCGACCGTGGGCAGGAACATGTTGGCGTCAGGGTGATTGCACACGCCAAGCGTTTCACCCGTGACAGCGACAAGCTGTCCAAAGCGTTCCCCGCGCACATCTTCAGGAATCAGTTCACCGACGCGTGCCAGGATTTGATAGTTGCCCGCAGCGACTTGCACGCGCGTTTGGTCGGCGCCCTCTGGCACTGCAATCTCCTCAAATTCATCACCAGCTTTGAAGCCGGTTACGACACCGATCAGACCACGGTTGAACGGATGAGGGTTGGCGCCGCTGGGGTGCTGCACATTGAAGAAGATGGTGCCGTCATTCAGCACACGTACACCGGTTGTTTCTGCGCCCAGCGGGACAGTGGCAAAACGATGCAGTTTCTCACCATCATACATCCAGAGAACATTGTTTTGGTGGTACGAGGTGTCTTCGCCGATCCAGAGATTTCCCTGCAGATCAACAAACAGGTTGTCCGGATTGGCAATATTGTTGACATCGCAGCGATTGGCGGCGTCATCTTTGTTATACGGCCCGCCGACGATGTAAGGGTAGATGCGACTGATGTTGTAGTCTGCATCAAGGTCGCCAGCATATACGATGCCACATTTGTTCTCTTCGACGTTAATGTCGCCTGCCCCGTCAGACATGCCTTTGCTGACTTCGCTCATCGCCCAGTAGACACGATTGTTAATCGTATCCAGAGCAACCCACTCCATTTTGCGGAACTCTGCCGTGGCGCCCTGCGCCGCCGCGTAAGCGCGTGACTCCAGGAATGGTGCAAATGGATCGTCAAGCGGCAGCAACAAGCCTGGATCGTCCTGCGCCAGCGCTGCGCCACCGGGCAACAACAGCGCCAGCAACACGAACATTCCGACTATCCCGATTATTTGTCCTGGACGAAAAACTTGAAACATGATCAATGCTCCTTTGGGTACTGCTAAATCGTATGGTTACTTCATGCACAGCTACCGGATCGGTCACAATGGCCTGCTCCGGTTCACTTTGCAATGTCAAGTGTGAATCACGAACATCAATCAATCGTTAATTTGTAAGCTCAATTCCAGTTAATGATTGATAATGATCCGCTAGTCATCCATTAACGTATCAGCGGTAGCCTTTTGATATATGCGCAAGACAGAGATTTCTCACCCACTGCAAGGCATCGATCGACGCGAGATACTGGCGTGGATTTGGCTGTTGGCTGCCACGGCAGCGGCTACAAAAGCGACTCAACTGACCTATGGATTTGTCCGGGCTTCGCGTGCGGCGCGACAGCCTACGAGCTTTAACGCAGGGACAGTCGCTGATCTGCCTTCACCAGGAGATGCACCGCGTGCGTTCCCTGATGGTCGTTTTTGGCTTACACAAACGCAGGAAGGCGTGGCTGCGCTCGATGGGGTTTGTACGCATCTGGATTGCTTGCTGGGATGGGACGAGCAGGCGCATGAATTTGCCTGTCCCTGTCATGGGTCGCGTTTTGATGCATCCGGGCGCTATCTCACGGGACCGGCGCCGCGCAGTATGGATCGCTTTGCCGTCAAAATCGTCAATCCCGAGGGCGCTGTAGTCGCCAGTACAGATTTTGCGGCAGGCGTGCAGGCGGCGCCACTGGCAGGTGCAGACGTCGATTCATCCGCAAGCCTACACATCATTGTTGATATTACTCTGGAGGCAACAGGAGCGCCAGTTGCATGAGCCGTGAACCAACAGCCAGCGAGCAGACAACGCGTCAGCAACCACGGCGTAGCGTCTTCGCTGGGCTAAGCTGGCATGAAGTACGCGCCTTGCTGCGCGGCGACCCGCCCACGGAACGACCAAATCCACGCTACCGCGCGCATACCAACAGTTTCTTTCTCCATCTTCGCCCGCGCACGTACCCGGCTGCCGCGACATGGATCACGCATACCTGGTTCCTCGGTCTCCTCGCCGTGGTATTGTTTGTGGTGGAATTCGTCACAGGCATCCTGTTAATGATTTTTTATGCCCCGACCCCGGAACAAGCCTATGCATCTGTGATTGCTATTACCTACTATGTCCCGTTTGGTGCATTATTGCGTGACTTGCACAGGTTGGCAGCCGAGGCGATGGTCATTGTCGTAGTGCTGCACATGGTGCGCGTCTTCGTAACCGGCAGCTACAAAGGCCCACGCGCGTTCACATGGCTGACCGGCGTATTTCTCTTGGGTGTGACGTTGCTGCTATCGTTTAGTGGCTACTTACTGCCCTGGGATCAACTGGCGTATTGGGCGGTCACGATCGGCACCAGTATGGCGCAAGCAACGCCGTTGATCGGCACAGAGTTGAATCTGCTACTGCGCGGTGCATCGGAGATTGGTGCTGATGGGCTGTTGCGTTTCTATTTGCTGCACGTGTTGTTGCTGCCGCTTGTTGGCGTGCTGTTGTTGGCGGTTCATTATTATCGTGTGGCGCGTCACCACGGCATCTCGCTGCCTGCATCGGTGGAAGAGGGCGAGATGCCAGTAGCAATGCGCCAGTCCGCCACGCGGAAGATCGACTTTCTGCCCACGATCTTCTTACGCGAAGTCCTTGTCACCGCAGCAGCGTTATTGGCGCTTCTGGCAGGAGCCTACTTCTGGTTTGATGCCCCGTTGGAACAACATGCCGATCCCTTGCATACACCGCTTAACACGCAGGCGCCCTGGTTCTTTCTTTGGGTGCAGGGACTGCTTAAATTGGGCGACAAAACGCTAATGGGCGTGATGATTCCCTTGATCAGCTTCATACTATTGGCAGCGCTGCCCTATTGGGATCGAAACCCGGTGCGGCGTTGGCAACGCCGCCCGGTCGCAATGACGCTAGGACTACTGCTGGCAGTCAGCGTGGGCGTGCTCACCTACATGGGCACTGCATCGTATGGTGTCGTTATGTCGTCAGCAGTTGCGATTGTCGAACAGCTGGCGCCAGAAGAAGGTGAGGGCGCATTCCGACGTCTGCCCTATGCGGCATTGACGCCTGGCGCGTATGCACTGGATCAGCCGCTTCCTACGGACATTGCACCCGAACTGCGGGATATGCTGACAACGTTTGCTCACCTGGTCGAGGATGCCAGTCGTGCCGGTGACCTCAACCAGGGCACGGCATTTGTTGAAATTATTGAGCGTCAGGCGAATCTGAAGGCGGTGACCCTGCGCATTATATGGCAGCCACCAGATGTAGATACATTGCGCACCTACACGCGCACCATCTATCTTCATCGTGATCGCAACCCGGAGCACGCAGCACTGCGTCCATAAAAAGCCTATGTCACGAATTTTGATCGCTGGCATTGTCGTATTCCTGGCGCTGCTCGCCCTGCTCGTCACAGTGGGCGTGCATGAGGAGCAGCGCCTGGTTACCGCTGCTCAAATTGATCGAGCGCGGCAGATCGAGCAGGGGGCGCTGCTGTACGAGCAACATTGTCGCACTTGTCATGGTAGCAACGGGGAAGGTCTCGGTGCGTTGGGGCCGGCGTTACACGACGCTCATTTCTTCACTGGGCGCCTGCGCGAAGTTGGCTGGGCTGGATCGATGCATGATTACGTCGCTACGACGATTGCGAACGGACGCATCACCGCCACGCGTCCTTTGTATGTAGGTGATGGTGAGGTCGCTATGCCGCCCTGGAGTCGCGCCAGCGGCGGCCCCTTGCGCTATGACCAGATTGAGGCGTTGACAGCGTTCGTGCTCAACTGGCAACCAACCGCATTGGGCGAAGTGATCGTGGCGCCAATGCCTACACCGACGCCGTTGGCCGTTAGCGACGCCGCCCAAATTGCGCGTGGTCGTCAACTGTATGGTGAAGCGGGCTGCGCCGCCTGTCATGGCGATAATGCTGACGGCGTTGCCAATGTCGGACCCGCGTTAACCGGTATCGGCGCTGGAGCAGGTGAGCGGGTGCCAGGTGTTTCGCCGGAAGAGTATCTGCGTGCATCGGTGCTGATCCCGGCGGCGCATGTAGCGGAGGGGTATGCGCGACCAGGCGACTGCGCGGCGATCATGACCGATGTCCAGCTGACCGATCTTGTTGCCTATTTACTAACGGTGGAATGATGCGTGTGCTTGCCTGGCTGCTGGTAATGCTGGCGCTGGCAGCGCCTGTTCGTGCGCTCGCTCAGGATGCTTCCAGCGATCCACTTGCCGATCCGATTGTTCACGGTGCATGGCTCTATGCCGGCAACTGCGTTCGCTGTCATGGCGCATACGCAGAGGCGCGATTGGGCGAGGGTAAGACCAGCAAAGCGCTTAAAGCTGCAATCAGCGGCGAAAGTCGGCAAGGCTGCGCCATTGACTGGGGTATTGCGTACGGCGGATCGCTTTCTGTCAAAGAGATCGGCGCCCTAACTGCCTTTATCGGGGCGTGGGAAGAGCGGGGAAATGAACTGGCGCTGCCGCCTTTGCCGCCACTCCCCTCCCCAACGCCGTTGCCGCCGCCAACCACTGGCGCGCCTGTAGAGGCAACGTTGCTGCCAACCCCTGGCGCGCCAACGCCGACGCCGCTGCCACCTGACCTGCAGTTGGCGCTGGACAGCAATCCCCTGGCGCGCGGAGCGTGGCTATATGCCCAGAATTGTTATCGTTGTCACCAGGATTACGCTGTTGGGCGGATGGGGCTGGGTCTTGAGCGTGACCGCATTGAACGCACAATCCAGGGCGGTAAGACTGGTAGCAACATGCCAGCTTTTGCGATCAATCAGGGTGGTACGTTGCGGACAACCGACATCAAGCTAATCGTCAACTATATTGAGGCGTTCGAGCGGTTGGATGCACCGCCGGCATTGCCGGGTGTGGTGCGCCAGACGATGGTTCAACCGCTTGACCCGGCACTGCTGGCACCAATTGCCCTACCAACAGCGCCTGCCGTTCGCGGTGACGCTGCGCATGGCTTGTTGCTTTATCAAGCCTACTGCGCAGCGTGTCACGGCGCAAGTGAACAAGGAGGAAGCGGCCCGGTGATGGCACGCGTCTGGGACGGGGTGCGACCCGACCTGATGTTGCGTGCCGTGGTTGTGCAAGGCGTGCCTGGTACAACGATGCGTAGCTGGTCGCAGGCGTATGGCGGACCGCTGGATGATGATGCGGTGGATGACCTTGTTGCCTATCTGCTGACCCTGCCGCCCCATGATCGCCTGCTAGAGATGAACACACAAACCCCAGATAACCCTGGACACTTACAGGGTTATCTGCCGGCGCTGCTGCTGCTGACCGTTGCAGGTGCAGTTGGTCTGGCCATGTTCTTCCAGCGGTTTCGGCATCAGCAGCCAGCCAGACAAGATCACCTGCACCGCTCTTAATCGCTCCCCAACACATAAGCGAAGATCAGCGGCGCCACGATCGTTGCGTCGCTCTCGACAATGAACCTGGGCGTACTGATGTCGAGCTTCTCCCACGTGATCTTCTCGTTGGGCACGGCGCCGGAGTAGGAACCGTAGCTGGTGGTCGAGTCGCTGATCTGGCAGAAGTACGCCCACAGCGGGATGTCGTCGCGCTCCAGGTCCTGGCGCAGCATCGGCACGACGCAGATCGGGAAGTCGCCCGCAATGCCGCCGCCGATCTGGAAAAAGCCGATGGGCGTCTGCGCCGCGGTCTGCATGTACCACTCCGCCAGCACCATCATATACTCGATGCCGGTGCGCACGGTGTGGATGTTCTTGATGTGCCCAGCGATGCAGTGCCCGGCGTAGATATTGCCGGTCGTAGAATCTTCCCAGCCGGGCACGAAGATCGGCAGGTTCTTCTCACACGCCGCCAGCAGCCACGAATCCTTGGGGTCGATCTGGTAATACTGCTCCAGTTTGCCGCTGCGCAGAATCCGGTAGAGAAACTCGTGCGGGAAATAGCGCTCGCCGGCGCGGTCTGCCGCCGTCCACTCTTCCAGGATCGCGGCCTCGATGCGGCGGATCGCTTCTTCTTCGGGGATGCAGGTGTCGGTGACGCGGTTGAGATGGCGCGAGAGCAGCTCGTGCTCATCCTCCGGCGTCAGGTCGCGATAGTTGGGCACGCGCACGTAGTAGTTGTGCGCCACCAGGTTGTAGACATCCTCCTCCAGGTTGGCGCCGGTGCAGGAGATGGCGTGCACCTTGTCCTGGCGAATCATCTCCGCCAGCGACAGCCCCAGCTCGGCGGTGCTCATCGCGCCGGCCAGCGTGACGAGCATCTTGCCGCCCTTGTCGATGAACTGCACGTAACCTTCAGCGGCGTCGATCAGCGCGGCGGCGTTGAAATGGCGATAGTGGTGTTTGATAAAGGCGCGCACGGCGCTTGCGTGTTGCATGGGTGTAGCCTCCAGGTGAAAGGGGCGAGGGGCGAAAGGCGAAGGGCGAGATTGACGCGCCGACGCCGGAGTCAACCCGGTTCGCCGTAACGAGATTGCAAGATGGGCAAAGAAGAAATGGAGCGCGGATGGCGCGGATCAGGCAGATTTACGCTGATTGAATCCGTACAAATCCGTCCGATCCGCGTCATCCGCGTGCTATGGTTTTTCCATTCCTCCGCTCATCATGGTGTACGAAATGGCTTTGTAGACAAGCTTGGCGACGGCGAAGTCGGCCATGTGCAGACCGGGCGACGGCGCCAGCTCGACGCAGTCCATACCGACGATGGTTGCGTGTTGCGTCAGCGTGCGCAAGATATCGAGCGTCTCGCGCCAGGTCAAGCCGTCGGGTTCCGGTGTGCCGGTGGCGGGCACGACGGCAGGGTCAAGCCCGTCGACGTCGATGGTCAGGAAGACGCGACGACCGCGCACGCGCGCAATGAACTCGTCACGCCACCTGTCTTCATGAACCGCTTCGGCGTACCAGACACACGCCCGGTCGGGGTTGGAGCGCACGAACGCCACCTCCTCCGGGCAGACCGAGCGGATGCCAAGCTGCAACACCTGTTCAACCGCCGGGTTGTCGAGCAGGCGACGGGCGATGCAGGCGTGGCTGTAGGGTGTGCCGTCGTATTCGTCCCGCAGGTCGCTGTGTGCGTCGATCTGCACGACGGTGAGAGGGGCGCCGAGGGTATCGAGCAACCCGCGCCCGACGCCGACGCTCACCGTATGCTCGCCGCCCAGTCCGACGACCAGCTTGCCGGTGCGTGCGGCTTCAGCGACGGCGCTGCGAATCACTTCGACCGCAGTTTCAGGATCGTCCGGCAGATCGAGCGCGGGCAGCGTGTGCACGCCATAACGCAACGCCAGTTCTTCATCGAATTCGCGGTCGTAAAGCTCGACCTGCTGCGACGCGCTGATGATCGCGGCGGGGCCGCCCGCCGCGCCGCCGCCATAACTGACCGTCGCCTCGAACGGAATTGGCATCACCAGTACGCGCGCCCGCTCCAAACTGCTAATTTCAGCATCCAACCCCAAGAAATTGTCGGGTGTCATCATAATCCAATCAGCCTTGCGGTGTGTGAGGGGCGATCAGACAGCCAGGCGTCGTCCTCCGCAACTCGCCCCTCGCCCCACACTAAATCAAAATCGCCGCGCTGATCACGGTTGTCCACACGCCGCCGGGCGCGGCCGTGACCGCCATCGTGATGCTGGTGCTGTCGACGATTTCGCCACCCATCATGTATTGCTCTTTGCGTTCGTTATAATCTTTATTGGCGTCAAAGTTGATGCCCAGCGTCGTTGCCAGCATGGTGGCTGCCAGGTCTTCAGCATAGTCGCCCGCTTCCTGCTCCGTCTGCCCATAGGTGTGGTGCTCGGAGAGATAGCCATATTTGTCGTGGTCGGCTGGGCGCGCGACGCCGATCGAAGCGGCCATGCGTCGGCCCGGCTCGTTGCTGGACATTTCGGCGATCACGGAAAAGACGATCTCGCCTGCCTGCAACAACTGTAGCCCTTCTTCTTTTGAAACAATCTGGCAATGTGGGGGAAAAATCGACGAAACGCGCACCAGGTTGAACTGGGCGATGCCGGCTTCGCGCAGCGCCAATTCGAAACTCGTCAGCTTCTCTTTGTGTATGCCAACGCCGCGCGTCAAGAACAATTTGCGTGGAATCAACCGCATCTCAAAACCCCTCCATGTTAAAAGCGAACAAAAAGCGCCGACTATCCCAGAGCCGCGCACCAAAACAGAATAGTATGATTTTTACAGCTACGCGTCAAATAGGTTCTTTGTAAAAACTCAACTAAAAATGTCGAACATGCGAGGAGATTTTATAGGACATGCTTATGGATGCTGCATCCAATCCTGGAAATCAATTTGCGTCATCATCAGATGATGATATACTGCCTCTTGCAGCGCGCGTCAGGGCGTTCTCCACCCGTTTGAGACGCTCGTCAGTATTGCTTTGCTCACATGAAGGACGAGGAGCCATTCATCATGAGAAGATCGAGGATTGTTGTCATGCTCGCGAGTCTGGCGCTGATGATCGGCGCGCTTCTGGTCTTGTTTGGCGGCGCAGCGGTGATGGCGCAGGAAGAGCCAAGCGTGATCGGTAGTCTTTCGCTCAAAAAGTATGTCTGTCCAGCCGATGTCGGCGAAAGCGGCACAACCATCCCTGCTGTTTGCGCCGACGCCGACGATCCCAACGGCGGCGACGTGCCTGTCATTGAAATTGGAAGCCAGGTGTCGTTTATTTATGCCGTGACGTATTGTTTTCCACCGCCTACGGGCGCCATCTGCGACCCGCTGAACCCAATTTCGGTCACGATTGAAGACACCCAACTGCCTGGCGTGACACCATCCGTGTATGGCCCGCTGGTCGATGCAATTCCGAATGAAGGGTTGATGGATTCTGGCGATGTCTGGCTCTATAAAGTGCGCGGACTGACTGCAATCGATCTCTTCAATCCACCTCAGAGCCTGCCCGATCCTCCCGTGAATGGCTGCGCCAGCGCACCCGGTGGATCTCGTCCAACATATGTAAATTCGGCTCGCACGACCGCCCCTCAAGTCTCGGAGCCAGACCCGGCGGCGTATTGCAATCCACCTGCGACGCCGACGGCCACGCCGACAAACACATCAACTGCAACACCAACGCCAACGTCAACCCCAACGACCTCGGTGTCTACAGTGACGCCCACGGCAACGCCGACGCCCGGCCCAACACCGACGCCTGTGCCTGTGCCGATTCCTGAGCCAGTGACGGTGGTGCTCTTTGGCACTGGCCTGGCTGCGCTGTCGGCGGCGCTCGCTGCTCGCAAACGCAGTGGGAAATAAGTGTGTCCCCGCAACGTTGATCGCTTCAACTCTCTATTTGCAACGGGGTGGTCGCCGGGCCACCCCGTTTCTGTTGTCAACCTGCACCGCCCGCCTGAATTGCGTGATGAAAGCGTAGCCATTGCGCCGCGTTTCCATCGTGCAGACATTGTGTAGTTCAGCCAAAATAAACGGATGGCTTTGCGACGACGCCGATCGCTGCAGCCATGCAGAGATACAACAGCATCAGTGTATCGGATTTCATGTGATTCTTATGTAGGAGGTCTATACTGAGGGGAAGAAAATGTTGTCGCACTCTACCGGTGCATTGCAATGCGGCGCACCGCCTGTCCTTTGTTGGCGGCGAGGCGGGCAGCCATATCGAGCGAGAGAAAATACTTTATGTTCAGCACATTCACCATGATCAAGAAACCATTGCTGCTTCTACTGTTGACCATCTTGTTGTTGGGGAATACTCCACTTGTGCTGGCGCAAGAGACCGCGCCGGACGGCGTCGCTGTCACCACATCTTCCGCAGGCGTGCATGTCGCATGGTCAGCGCCGGTGATGAGCGCCGCCAACGTCGAATCAGCGCGCACGCTGCTGCCCGTCGCACGGCATCACGGATACGACTTGCCCCTCCAGACTCTCACCCTTGCCATCCCTCCCGACGCCGACTTGACAGTCGCGTTCGATGAATTGATTGCTACACCGCTCATCGGCGGAATCGAACCAGGCGCGCCGGTGACGCCGCCTGTGTTGGATTGGACGCCGATGCCGAATATCCTGCCCGATGAACCGGCGCAGTTGCCAGCCTCGCCTGCATTCATCCTGCGCGAGGGCGTCATCAAGGGGCAACGCTTCGCCGTGCTGGCGCTCAGCCCGATCTTTGAGGAGGCGGGCGTCGTGAAGCTGGCGACATCGCTGCGGGTGAACGTTCCGAGCGCTTCACTGCTCGATTCGCTGCAGCAGCCCCCAACCGCTTATGCCAGCGCACCAGCGGCGCCTGAAGTGGTCGATGTCCCGATCAATCAAGCCGCGCTGCGCAACGGCTACAAGATCATCGTCACGCAGCCTGGCTTGCAGGAAGTGCTGTTCAGTTCGCTCACGGCTGGCTACGATGCAACAAAGCTGAATCTGACCCACCATGGCGAGTCAATTGCGGTTGAGGCGCTTGCCGATCGCTTCCGCTTCTATGCACCGACCGTTGGCGACCGCTGGAATCTGAATTCCGTCTACTGGTTGACCTTCGATACGGCCGGAAAACAGATGGCGCAGATTCAACCAGGCGCGGCTGGCGCGGCAACGGGCCAGGCCTCCGAGCGCGGCGTCTGGCGCGACAACAAAATTTATGTCTCGGAATTTCCAGGCTCTGACGGCGACCGCTGGTTCAATGCGTCGCTCACCGCAATGGGCGCAATGACGCAAGCGCAGCAGGCTGTCACTGCGCCTGTGACGATGACCCTGCCTGGCGAGCCAGGGCTTACAACCTTTATTGCGAACGTGACCGTAGTCGGAAGCGTTACACGCAACGAATGCAACGAAGAGCGCAAGGTGTACAAGGTGCAGCTTGAAATGCTCAACAGCAGCGGCGGCGTGCTCGAAACACAACAGCAGGAGTGGAACCCATCGATTTCTGTCAACAACACCTGTCGCGTTCAAGAGAATTGGCAGGTCGTCTGGGGCACGATGCACAGACCAGCCGCCATTCGCTTGAGCTTGCTGCCGAGCGGTCTGACAGGCTTCAACACCAGCATCTTGCTCGACAGCATCGAGTGGGAGCGCCCGGTCGCCTTGAATTTTACAGGCAACGGCGCGTCGTTCTGGACGCCGCCCGGCGCAAGGAGCTTTGCGCTTGGTGGCTTGCCGGCCACGCGGGCGCTGTACGATGTGACGACGCCGTCAAGCCCCGAAAAGATTCTGCTCGGCGCCGGAGCGCAGGCTGCGTTCGAGCAGCAAGAGAGCGCCACACCGCGCCAGTATCTGTTGGCGCGATTGGATAGCGTCGCAACGCCGACTGTGACTCCGCACAACCCTGTCAACTTTGGCGATGTGCTGGCTGCCAACGCAATCTACATCGGGCCGGCGCAGTGGCGCAACGCTGTGCAGCCGCTTCTCATGTTGCGTTCAAGCCGGGGACACACGCCGCTCTATGTCAATGTCGAAGACATTTTCGATGTCTACGGCTACGGCTACATCTCGGCGCCGGCGATCCGCAACTTCTTGCGCCACCGCAGCGACTGGCAGAATCCGGCGCGCACGATCTCGGTGGTGCTGGTCGGCGACGGCACCTATGATCCGTACAATTACCAGCGCACGGCTTTTCCTGGCGGCTCGATCTTTCCCGTCCCGCCCTACATGGCTGATGTGGACATCTACATCAATGAAGTTCCGTGCGAGACCTGTTATGCCCAGTTGCACGGCGACGACCCTGTGACGGGCGACGATCCAGACGCACGCAATCCAAAGCTCAATGTCTTTATTCCAGATGTGTGGTTGGGACGCTTTCCGGTGCGCAGTGAGAGTGAACTGACAGGCCTGATCAACAAGATCGTCGCCTACGAACGCGCTGGCGGCGTCGCTGACTGGGGTGAGACAAAACTCCTCCTCGCTGAAAACTACATTCTCAGCATCAACCAGCAGAATCAGGTGACAGTCGATCCAGCGGGCGATTTTGCCGCCGAAGCGGATGAGGTGGCGGCGGCGCTGGGCAGCGGCGTCAATGTCAAACGCATCTACTACGATCACTCGCCTGATCGCCGCCTGGACGGTACGATTGCACCGAATGGTTTGCTGAACACGGTCGAGCGTGTTCCGCCCGAACCGTGGCGTATTCCATCGATTCCCGATGTCAGACAGCAGACAATCGACGCGATCAATGCTGGCGCCGGGTTGATGGTCTACAACGGACACAGCAATCACTGGAACTACGCCAAGCTCGAAGATCGCTCAGGCAATGGCGTCTCGCCGTTGTTGAGCATTATTGAAGCCAACGCACTGCGCAACGCTGAGCGACTGTTTTTCGGGCTTTCGATGACCTGTCTGACCTCGCAGTTTGCCAAGCCTGCCGTCAGCGGCACGCTCGATGAACTGTTCGTGCGCAACCCAAACGGCGGCGCGATTGCGACCTGGGGGCCGACCGGTCAAGGCGTGGTGCATGGTCATAAATACTTGCAACGCGGGTTTATGGCGCAGTTGCACGCGTCGGCGGGTGGCGCCCATTATGTCGGCGACCTGGTGACGGCTGGTTACAACAGCCTGCTCACCTCGCCCGCCAGCAACGCGCTCGACGCACTGAAAACCTTCGCCATTCTCGGCGACCCGCTGACCGATCTGCGCATTTCTATCGAAGGCGGCAACAGCGTCTTCATGCCGCTTGTGCAGCGATAGAGGAAGAGGGGGAGAATAGGAGATGGGGTGGTAGGGTGATGAGGTAGTAGGGTTCAGAGAACCACACTATCTCCCTATCTTCTCCACTTCCCCCGCCACGCCTCCGAATTGGGTGTAAAGAGCGACTGACCGAACTCCTCCTGACCAAAGGCAGCGATCAACTCCTGTGTCGGCAATGAAATCAGCCAGTCCACAAACTGGTTGGCGAGTTCAGCGTTGATGTTCGGGCACTTCTCCGGGTTGACGACGATCGCGCCGTAGGGGTTGAAGAGCATTGGATCGCCTTCGACCATGATCTCCAGCTCCGCACCGGCCAGTGTGCGCGCCAGATAGGTGGCGCGGTCGCTGAGAGTGTACGCCTGCTGCTCGTTTGCCATCGTCAGCACTGCGCCCATCCCTTGCCCGGCGGAAATGTACCAATCGCCCGTCGGTTCGATGCCGCTCGTCTTCCACACCGACAGTTCCTTGGTGTGTGTGCCCGAATCATCGCCACGCGAGATGAAGAGCGCCTGCGCATCGGCGATCATCGTCAGCGCGGTGGAAGCTTCCATCATGCCTTTGACACCCGCTGGATCGGAAGACGGGCCGAGAATGACGAAGTCATTGTGCATCACGTCTTCGCGCCGCGCGCCATTGCCATCCGCCATGAATTGTGCTTCCAACGCCGGTGCGTGCACCAGCAGCACATCGGCGTTACAGTCTCTACCCAGTTGCAGCGCCTGGCCCGTGCCCACCGCCACAACATCGACGCGCGCACCGTTCGTGCGCTCGAATTCAGGCAACAGCATATCCAGCAGGCCAGAATCCTGCGTACTTGTGGTCGTTGCCAGAATCAGACTGGGAGAACCAGATTGCTCGTTCTGCGGTTGACAGGCGCCAACCATCGATATAGCCACGACCACCAGCGCCAGCCACAGCAAGCGCCGTAAAAATCCTTCACAATTCACAGTTCACTATTCACAATTTTGACGTTCTCAATACACCATCTCCCCGCGCACGAACGCCCCCGTCCGCGCATCGGCCGGCGCCTCGAAGAAGGTGCGCACATCGGCGATCTCGATGGCGCGCCCGTCGAGCAGAAAAAGCACACGCTGCGCCAGCCGCCGCGCCTGATGCACGTTGTGCGTCACCAGCACGATGGTCGTCCCCTGTTCACGGTTGAGCCGCGCCACGATCTGCTCGATCAACCCCACATTGTAGGGGTCGAGATTGGCCGTCGGTTCGTCGAGCAGCAGCGCATCGGGACGCAGCACCATGGCACGCGCCAGCGCCACACGCTGCGCCTCGCCACCGGAAAGTGTGCGCGCCGGCTGATTCGCCAGTTCCGCCAGCCCAACTTCAGCCAGCGTGGTGCGGACAGTATCGATGCCGTCGCGCTGGCCGCGCAGCCGCAGCCCATAGGCGACGTTGGCTTCCACACTGCGTTTGAGCAGCACGGGGCGCTGAAAGACAGTCGTGACGCGCCGGCGCACCGCCAACGGCGCGGCTTTGCTCGCCGAAAAGGCGACGCCGTCGAAGCGCACCACACCGGAAGTAGGCGGCTGCAGGAAGTTCAGCAGCCGCAGCAGCGTGCTCTTGCCCGCGCCGCTTGGTCCGACGATCGCCAGCACCTCGCCGCGCTGAATCGCCAGGTCATCGACGGATAGCACAGTGCGCGCACCGTAGCGCACCGTCACGTCGTGCAGATGATAGAGCGCGTTCATTCGTCGAAAGCGCGTCCCTCCAGCCGCAAAATGATGAAGTTGGTGGAGAATGCAATGCTCAGCAAAATCACGCCGAGCGCCAACGCCATCCCAAAGTTGCCTTTGTTGGTCTCCAACACGATCGCAGTCGTGAGCACGCGCGTCTGGCCTGCGATGTTGCCGCCGACCAGCATCACCGCGCCCACCTCCGAGATGATGCCGCCGAAACCGGCCACAACCGCCGCGATCACGCCGACGCGCGCCTCCTCCAGGATCGCCCACGTCGTTTGCCAGCGCGAGGCGCCCAGCGATTGCATCTGCATGCGCAGCGCCGGGTCGACTGCCTGCACCGCCGCCATCGTGAAGCCGGCGACCAGCGGATAGGCGATGATCACCTGCGCCAGAATCATCGCTTCCGGCGTGAACAGCCTTGGCATCCACGCAATGTTCAGGCTGCCAAACACGCCCGATCGTGATAGGAGCAAATACACGAACAGACCGATCACGACCGGTGGGAACGCCATGCCCGTATACACCAGCGCCACTGATAGCCGCCGTCCGCGAAAGCGCGTCAACCCCAACAAGGCGCCGGTTGGAATGCCGATGATGGTGCTGATCAACAGCGCAATCCCCGACACACGCAGCGACAGTAGCACGATTTCAGCCAACCGGCTGTCATCGCCGATAATGAGCGTCAAGGCCTCCTGAAAGCCACTGAACCAGGTCTGAATCGTTCCCTATTCCTTCTTACAGTGATCGAACATACCATGATCGAATCAATATCGAACGCTATCGACTATCGCATCAGCCCACCTGTGGAGAACGCTGCCCTGAATGCGCTCTTCAATGCAGCGTGGGGTGGACGCGGCGCAAAAGATTTCAAGGCGCAATTCCAGCATAGCCTGCTCTATATCTGCGCGTATGCATGGGCAACAGAGCTTGTCGGCTTTGTCAACGTGGCGTGGGACGGCGGTATTCATGCCTTTCTGGTCGACACGACGGTGCATCCCGCATGGCAGCGTTGCGGTGTCGGGCGCAAACTTGTGTTGCACGCCGTCGCCGCTGCGCGCAGAGAAGGTGTGCATTGGCTCCATGTCGACTATGAACCACAATATGAGTCGTTTTACCGGGAGTGCGGCTTCACACCCACCCTCGCCGGTTTGATTCGTCTGGCAGAGTCGGATTGAAGCTCCGCAGGCTCTTTATCTCTGCATCAGAGTCGCCCTACACCTCTGCGATAATGCGCCCCATCGGCTGCGTGCTGTATCCGCCCAACGCAGCCACACGTGCACAGAAGGCGGCGTCGCAACGCTGAAGCAACACTTGCAGCGGCGCCCATAGCGCACTCTCGAAAACCTCGAGCGGAACCACCAGATCGAAACGCTCCTGCACAACAGGAATAAAGTGCAGGCCAAGCGCCTGCGCAGCCGCCTGGATGCCCATGCCGCAGTCGGCTGCGCCTTGCGCCACCGCCGTCGCCACGGCCAGATGGGTTCTTTCTTCACGTGCGTAGCCATGAATTGTTTGCGGGTCGATGCTAAGTTGCCGCAATTGATAGTCAAGCAGGGTGCGTGTGCCTGAACCTGGCTGCCGGTTGACAAAGACGACATCCTCTCGCGCTAAATCGCTCACGCCGCCGATCTGCTTCGGATTTCCGTACGCCGTCAAGATGCCCTGCGTGCGTTCGACAAAGCCGACGATCACGGCGCGCATCGCATGTGGTTCAAACAGCCGACGCACTGGCCCGACGTTAAACTCGCCCGTGGCTGCATCGAACAGATGGCTGCCGGCTGCGTGCGCCTGGCGTTGTAAAAGCGCCTCCAACCCGCGCAAGCTGCCGGAGTGCGCCGCTTCGATGCGGATGTCTGGGTGTTCGGCGTGGAGCCAGTCCGCCAGCAACGTCAACGACAGGTCGTGACTACCGCTGATACGGATCACGCGCTCTTGGGCGGTTGTGATCGACGACGCAGCCACGTATGCTTTGTCCACCTCGGCGTCCAGCCCGACGCGCAGCGCCAACCCATCGATTGCCGCGTACAACTCTGGCTGCATCGTGATCAACGTTGCGTTGAGGTGGATTGCCTGCGCGGCCAGCAGCAGGGCATGAGCGCGTCCGGCGTCGCCAAAGCTTGATCCCCCGCCGATGCGCCCAAGCGTGAGCGCCGCCCCACCATCGAAGTCGACCACGACCAGCGGCAGTAAAAACTGTTCCAAAGCGCGTTGATTGCGCTCTGGGTCGAGCGAACGTCGCACCTGGCTCTGAAGAACGGCGACGGTCAACGATGAAACAGCGATCTCGCCGGGACGATAGTGCTCGAATGCAGCCTGCACAGCGCGCACCCGGCCGCGAATCAAGAAAAAACAGTAGCTGGCGTCGAGCAGAAGCTTGATCGGCTTCCACGTTGTCATGATCGTTGTCACGGGGCGATTGGAAGCGCCAGCTCAGCGCCGAAGTCGGCAGTGAATAATTCCAGACTGGTGAAGAGCGTCTCCCACGGCGCATATTGCGGCAACAGCACCACGGCGTTGCCTGCGCGCCGGATATAGACCCACTCTCCCTCAAAGCGAAATTCTTTGGGGAGACGCACGGCTTGGCTCTGTCCGTTAGGAAATAGGCGCGCAATTTGCATTGTTTCTCTCCACAAGTATATATAAAAAGTATATACCAATTGCAAACCCGAGACAAATATGAATATGAAGTGCGCCCGATTATGAGCTGGCAGGGTGTGGAATACGTGTGATATGACGAAATCTATTGAAGGAGGTGTTCAATTTTCCGGCTTGTGCACAATGCGGTGGATCGTCCCCGTTGCAAAGTCGCTGACAAGCAGGCTGCCGTCGCGCCAGACGAGAAGGTGTTGCGGGTTGCGCAATCCGGTCAGAAAGGGGCTGACTTCGCCCACGGCGTTGTCGCCTTCAGGCGTGATCTTCACCTGCACGACCTCGCCGCGATTCCACAGCGCCACGAGCAGGATCGTCTCATCCCATGGGGTGACGGCGACGCCGGTTGGCGTGGCGCCAGGCGGAAAGAGGGCAACCGGCGCGCGCGTCCCGGCGCACCGTTCCGCCGTTCCGCCATAACGTTGCACCGGCTGACGGTCGCCAGCGCATTGGGGCCAGCCAAAGTCAGCGCCGACCACAATCAGATTGAGTTCTTCGGGCGGATAGCCGTCATCGATCGGGTCGTCGCCGATCTCGGTCGTCCAGATGCGACCCAAAGCATCGACGGTATGGCCGTAGGCGCCCTTTAGCCCGGTCGCCAGCGGGCGTGGGTTGGTCGGGTCTTGCGGAGTCAGCGCCCAGAGTGTAGCGGAGCCAGGCGCGGCGGAGTTTCCGAGTCGACTTCCGCTGGTTGTATAGACAATCTCACCGTGCGGCGTGACGGTGAGCACGCCGTTGGAGCGCCCGTTGAAGGGCAGATCGGTCAGCGCCGGTTCGGGCGGCGCCACCGACGCATCGGCGCCGATGTTGGCTCGCAACAGGTCGCGTCCAGATGCGATCCAGAGCACGCCGCTGTGAACGGCGATGCCGGTCGGCTTGTAGAGTCCTTCAAGCTGAACGCGGCGCGCGCCTGTATTCGGGTTAATCGACAGCACCTGCCCCTTGCCGTCGTTTTCGCCGCCATTGAGCTGCGCCACCCACAGCCGGCCATCAGGGCCAGCGATCATCTGCGTCGGGCCGTTCAGCCCGTCGGCGACCAGCTCCGCCGCGAAGCCTTCGGGCAAGGTGAGTTCGGCGGGGCGAGGGGCGGAAGGCGGCGGTGTGGCAGGCGTGCGCGCACAGCCGCTTAGCGCCAGGACAAGCAACAAGAGCAAGCCGGCGCCTGCTACAGCGCGCATTGCGCCGCAGCGCTGCGTCAAGAGCGTTTTGTTCACGGCGTCGATCCTGTCGCCACCGGGCGCGCCGGGTCGGCGATCCATTCGCTCCACGAACCAGCGTAAAGTCGCCCCATGCCCAGGCCGGCGATCTCCAGGGCGAGCAGGTCGTGGACAGCGCTGACGCCGGAGCCGCAGTAGAAGATCGCCTCGTGGACAGGCGCATCGCCGAGCAAAGCTTCGTAGCGCTCGCGCAGCTCGTTGGCGGCGAGAAAGCGTCCGTCGGCGTCGAGGTTGAGCGTGTACGGTGCATTGACCGCGCCAGGGATGTGGCCGGCGACCGGGTCGATGGTTTCGTTTTCTCCGCGATAGCGCTCCGCCATGCGCACGTCGAAGAGATGCAGCGCCGGGTCGCCGAGTTTTGCGGTGATCTCGTCGGCGGTGGCGAGCAGGTGTGGACGCGGACGGGCGACAAAGGTGCGCGGCGCGCGCATCTCGACGTCGGCGCGCGTCGGGCGTTCTTCCGCCAGCCAGAGCCGCCAATCGCCGTCGAGCAACGCTGCGGCGTCGTGTCCAAGCCAGCGCAGCATCCACCATAGCCGACCCGCAATGAAGCCGCTGTTGTCGTCGTAGACCACGACCTGCGTGCGGTCGTCGATGCCCCATTGCGAAAGCTTCGCTGCAAAGTCGTCGATGGCAGGCAGTGGATGGCGGCCGCTTTGGCCGGGGATAATTGGCGCAGAGAGGTCTTCGTCCAGATGGGCATAGACTGCGCCGGGGATGTGCGCGGCGAGATAGTCACGCCGCCCCTTCGCCGGATCCGCCAGCGCAAAGCGACAGTCCACAATCGCCCAGTCTGGGTCATCCAGATGCGCGGCGACTTCCGCCGGCGAAATCAACGTTGTAAATGCCATCGGTCCCTCCTCAAGGCCGTAAATGCAACTTGAAAAACTCAGTGATGCGCGTATAACAATCGACCTTGTTCGGGTATTTGATGATGTCGTGCCCTTCGTCGTGATAGACGATGTACTCGACCTCCTTGCCCTGCGCTCGCAACTGTTCGACGACGTCGCGCGACTCACGCTCGACGACGCGCGGGTCATTGGCGCCCTGGATCACCAGCAATGGGCAGGCGAGTTGATGGAGGTGGGTGCTCGGCGAGCGTTCGGTCAGGAATTCCCTGTCTTTTTCTGGATGACCGACCGCCATGTAGAAGTAAGTCTTCCACGCCTCCGGGATGCGCTCCATGAAGGTGAAGAGGTTATAGGGGCCGAACATATCGCACGCCGCCTTCCACAATTCGGGGTGACGCCCAGCCAGCGTCAACGTCATGAATCCGCCATACGATCTCCCCATCACGCCGACTCGCTCCATGTCCAGCCGCTCGTCCTTGCGCAGCAGCTCGAAAGCGGCGATGTGATCAAGACGGTCGAGACCGCCCCAGTCATGGTCGACGCGCTTCATGTAGCTCAATCCATAGCCGCTGCTGCCGCGCACATTCGGAACCCACACAGCAAAGCCGTTGAGCGTGAAGAACTGGATCAACGGCATCGAGAACCAGGTGAAATCGGGGCGCTCCTGGCTTTGCGGCCCGCCGTGGATGTAGAAGATCACCGGGCGCGGGGCGCTGTAGCCAAGCTCCGCCGCCGGCAGATAGAGTCGCGACGAGATGCGCAGCCCATCGTGCGAGGTGTACGGATAATCTTCCCCGCGCGCCAGCACGTGCTGCGGGATGCCGAGGATGCGCTCGTTGGTCTGCCGCGCCAGGTTGTCCTCGGCGTCGAGCACATAAAGCTGAGAGGGGGATGTCGCCTGTGAGAAGGAAAGCGCCGCCGTTCCAGTCGTCTGATCGATGGCGAGCGACTCGAGCACACCATCGCTCAACGCGCCTTGACCGACCAAAATGCGGTCGATGCGAAAAATGAGGTTGTAGCGGTCGAAACTGCCGCCATACACCCATGAAACGCCGTCGATGTTGTAGAGCAACACATGGCGACCGCTTGTGCTTGCCTTCAGCCCCACCAGCTCGCCCACGCCGCGGTGGATTGTCCCCTGGATGGCGACCTCGTGAAGCTGATCAGGCGCGTCGAGCCGAAAATAGGCGAGACCATACTGGTCGTTGAACAGCGCGTTGACAAACAACACACCTTCATCGCCGATGAATTCGGCATTGCCCAGACCATTCGGCTGGACGACCTGTCCTTCGGTGCGCTGGTCGAGTGGAAGGCCAAACAGCAGACGACGCTCGCCCTCGTCTTTGCGCCACAGATACCAGACCACGTCGCCAAACGTATATTGATCGGCGAGCAAGATGGTGCTGAAATCGTCGCTGTGCGCAACCGCAAAATTGCCGTAGAGGCTCGTCCCCAGGCTGGTCAATTCGAGCGTTGCCAGATTCGCCAGGATGCCCTCCATTTGCGGTGACGTGCGCGGATCGACGTTGAAGATCGCCAGGTTGCGCTCCGCATCGCAGAAGGTGCAGAAGACCTGCTGGCCGGCGAAACGGTCGCCGAAGACTGGAACTGGCAACCCACCGTCGATGGGCGCAAAGACTGGCTGATAATTCTCGTCGCCGTCGCGGTCGAGCATCAGTAGAATCTTGCCAAGCGACGGCAGCACACGATAGGCGACTGCGCCGTCGAGATGGTGCGGATTGGGCAGCGCCACGTCGGGCGGGATCAATGGCTCCGGCACGCTGCCGCCTACGCGCATCGAATAAAGACTGAGGCGGCCAGACATATCGCTGATGAAGTAAAGACGGTCGCCCACGCGCTGCGGTGACACAAACTGGCGGGCCGAAAGCAAAGATTGAAGAGGGTACGCGGCCATTATCATTTAATTCCTGCTATATTATGTACACATCAGACATTGATTGTATTCTGACGATTGTACGTCAAACGTATTGACAACGCCAAGCGTAACAGGCATTACGGATGCTACCGGTGTGAATGCGCCAAGATTCTATTCAAAGAACGAATCTGCGTGCTTGCAAAACCTGTGTTGTGGACAGTTGAAGTTTGACAACACAATGATGTCGAGTATACTTTTGTCCACATTGAAATTCGACCAGTTTGACGTGTTGTAGCAACTAGCAAGTAGTAAATAGCAAAAGGGCATGAATCACGAGTTTTGCAGTAAGGCTTCACAGCCAACTTGCTTGTGTCGATAGCGGGGACAGCCAGCATGGCGCTGGTAGTTTCCCGCTGTCTCTGACTGCAAGCGATGAGCCTGAGCAAAACTCTAGAACATTCCAAAAGAGTGCATAGACCAGCAACAACAAACGGCTGTTATGCATGACAATTGATAGAATAGGTGTTGCGCCGAGTTCATCGCTTGATGACTCGGCGTTTTTGTTTGCATCGACGCTACAACGAGGCAAACCTGTGGCTAAACAGACCGGGCTTCCAACAGAAACCCGGTTTGTGAACCAAAAGAATCACAACTGGCGGAGCAGTGGCAACAAGAACGAATTGGCAACAAGTCATAGTAAGAAGAAAAGGGAGCGTTTCATGGCAACGGTTTATGTGCCGACGCCGCTGCGGCGGCTGACCGGCGGCGCAGCAAAGGTGGAAGTGGCCGGCGAGGACATCGGCACGATCATCCAGGCAATCGATGCGCAATATCCGGGCGTAGCTGACCGCCTGCTCGATGATGACGGCAACATCAAGCGATTCATCAATGTCTTTGTCAATGACAGCGAAATCCGCGGCTTGCAGGGAATGCATACGCCGGTGAGCGACGAGGATAAGGTTTCGATTGTGCCGGCGATGGCAGGCGGACAGGGGTGAATCATGGCGCAGATCAACCGTGATCAACTGCTGGAACGCGCACGTCGCGAAGTGCCCGAAGTGACGGCGCATGAGGTGAAGGCGCAGATCGACCAGCGCGCCGATGTAACCATCGTCGACATTCGCGAGCGCGAGGAGTTTGTGCAGGGACACGTGCCGGGCGCGCTCTTTATCCCGCGCGGCTATCTGGAGCTGCAGATCGAGCAGTATGCGCCTGACCGCGATGCGCCGCTGGTGATCTATTGTGCGGGCGGTGTGCGTTCGTTGCTGGCGGCGCGCAACCTCAAGGAGATGGGATACACCAATGTCTATTCCATGATCGGCGGCTTCAATGGCTGGAAGAACGCTGGCTTCAAGTTTACTGTGCCGCGTGTACTGACCGAGGATCAGCGGTTGCGCTATTCGCGCCACACGCTGCTCAAGGAAGTGGGCGAGGCCGGACAGATCAAGCTGTTGGAAGCAAAAGTGCTGTTGATCGGCGCCGGCGGTTTGGGCAGCCCGGCGGCGATGTACCTGGCTGCGGCTGGCGTTGGCACGCTCGGCATCGTCGATTTCGACGTGGTCGATGTCTCGAACCTGCAACGACAGCTTTTGCACGGCAACAAGGACGTGGGCCGCCCCAAGGTCGAGTCCGCCGCTGACCGTATTCGCGACATCAACCCGGATGTCAAGGTTGTGCCGCACAACGAACCGCTGACCAGCGACAACGCGCTCGACATCATCCGCCAATATGACATTGTGCTCAACGGGTCAGACAACTTTCCAACGCGCTACCTGGTCAACGACGCCTGCCACATGCTCGGCAAACCGTTGGTCGACGGCAGCATCTTTATGTTTGAGGGGCAGGCGACCGTCTATCTGCCCGATGCGCCCGAACATGGCGTCGAAGGCGGCCCCTGCTATCGCTGTCTTTATCCCGAACCGCCGGCGCCTGGCGAAGTGCCGAGCTGCGCCGAAGCGGGTGTATTGGGCGTCCTGCCCGGCATCGTCGGTTCGATCCAGGCCATCGAGGCGATCAAACTGATTCTGGGCATCGGCGAGCCGTTGGTGGGTCGTTTGCTGCTGATCGACACGCTCGACATGAGCTTCCGCACGCTCAAGGTGCAACGCGATCCCAAATGCCCGCTCTGCGGTGATCACCCGACAGTGACGCACCTGATCGACTATGACCAGTTCTGCGGCTTCCCGGCGCGGGAAAAAGAGGAAGAGTTGGTGTTGGCGTAGAGGAGAGTAGAGATTGGAGATTGGAGATTCGGATGGACAAGATTATCCAATCTCCTAATCTCCAATCTCCTAATCTCGGAGGAGCGAAGTGACGACATGATTCGCACGATCGAACGACGAAGGACAGCGACCGGCAACATCCTGGCGCAGATAGGCAACACGCCGCTGCTGGATTTGAGCGACTATGCCCATAAGTTGGGCGTTGCACCGGGCGTCTCGCTCTTTGCCAAGGCGGAATGGACGAATCCGGGCGGGTCGGTCAAGGCGCGGGCCGCACTGCGCATGGTCGAAGACGCCGAGCGTGATGGCAAACTGACGCCAGACAAAATTATCATCGACAGCAGTTCGGGCAACACCGGCATTGCGCTGGCGCTGATCGGCGCAGTGAAGGGCTACGCCGTGCATCTGGTCATGCCCGCCAATGTCAGCGCCGAGCGCAAGGCGCTGGTCAAAGCCTACGGCGCACGCCTCATCGAGTCGGATCCGCTCGAAGGCTCCGATGGCGCCATCCAGGTCGTGCGTGAAATTGTGGCAAAGTCGCCGCATCGCTATTTCTACGCCAACCAATATAACAACCCGGCGAACTGGCAGGCGCACTTCGACACGACAGGCCCCGAAATCTGGCGACAGACCGCTGGCGGCGTCACCCATTTTGTGGCGGGACTGGGCACAACCGGCACGTTCATGGGGATCGGGCGCTATCTCAAGCAGCGCAATCCCGACATCGAGTTGGTCGCCGTGCAGCCAGAGGACGAGCTTGCCGTGATCGAAGGACTAAAACACCTGGAGACAGCAATTACGCCAGGCATCTACGACGCTGCTTTGCCCGACCGTTTCCTGGGTGTGGCCGCCGACGATGCCTGGACGACCACGCGTCAACTGGCGCGGCGCGCCGGGCTGTTCGTCGGCATCAGCGCCGGCGCTGCAGTCCACGCCTGCATTGAACTGGCGCACGAACTGCGCGCCGGCTGCATCGTCACAATCCTGCCTGATGATGGCAGCAAATATATCAGCCTGGGATTATTTGCATAACGTAGGGAGAATTATGAAAGTCGATCAAACCGCTCTGAAATTCAACCAGGCCAGCATCATCCTGTTGCTCGTGCTGGCGTTTCTTCTGAATGCGGTGTGGCTGGTGGCGTTTGTCGCTGCTGTGATGGTGGTCGGCGCCGTGTGGCCGCAAGCCGGGCTGTTCAAGCAACTGTACGCACGCGTGCTTCAGCCAGCCGGCTGGCTGAAACCGAACGTCATCGACGATGATCCGAAGCCGCATCTCTTTGCCCAGGGGCTGGGCGGCATTTTTCTCGTGTTGAGTGCTGCGGCGCTTTGGCTGGGGCAGCCGGTCGTCGGCTGGGTGCTGGCAAGTGTGGTCATCGTGCTTGCATCGATCAACTTGTTTTTGGGCTTTTGCCTGGGTTGTTTCATCTACTACCAGCTTGGTCGGATCGGCATCAAACCATCGTTGCCCTCCTGGCAAGGTGGAAAGTAGGGCTTAAGAAAGCAAAGATTGGGGCCGGGGGATATTATTATGAGTGAACGATTCGCCATCCTGGCAGTTGCGATTGCGGCGGCGCTGCTCATCTACGCACTGTGGAAGTTGTGGCAGCGACGGCGTCTGCGGTCGCTGCGCGAGGTCACGAAACCGGTGCATCTGCCGCCCGACGTGACCGCCGGCAAACCGACCGTGCTCTACTTCACGACCTCTGATTGTGCGCAATGTCGTTACCAGCAGACGCCGATCCTGACGCAGCTGCAAGCCAGAGTGGACGTGGCCGTGCACAGGCTCGACGCCATTGAGCAACAGGCGCTTGCCAAAGTCTACGGCATTATGACTGTGCCGACAACAGTGGTGCTCGACCCCGAGCTGCGCCCTGTGGCGATCAACCACGGCGTGACGCCGTTGCAGAAATTACATGGGCAGGTGGCGCCAACCACGCAGTTTGCAAATCAATAGCGTCACACCTCCTCTCGGTCCCCCCAGGCGCAGCTCGAACATTTTCTCCAACAACCATGGCCGGATTTGTTGGATTCCTACATAAGCAGGTATGATTAAGGATGGTTTGCAACGAGGGAACCGGTGCACCGCCGGCCCCTCGTTCTTTCTGTTCGCAGGGTGGGCCTGCGGGCGTCTCCATAGAAAGAAAGGAAATAGAGATGGACGGTGCGAACGAACGTCAGTACGAGCTGGTCTATATTCTTCAGCCGCAACTGGACGAAGCAGGAATCAACAGCTTTGACACGCGTCTCTGCGATGTCATTGCAGCGCAAGGTGGCAGCGACATCGCCACCGAAATGTGGGGCAAGCGCACGCTCGCCTATCCGATCAATCGCAAGTTTGAGGGCTATTACATCCTGCATCGATTTCAGATGCCAGCAACGGGCACAGACGAAGTGGATCGCCTGCTGCGCTTCAGCGAAGATGTGATGCGCTATCTCTTGATGCGCAAGGATGACTAGAGTAAAACCGCGAGAAAGGATAGAACATCATGAGCGATCAAACAACCCCAACACCAGAATTGGAAGAGACCGGATCGTCGGTCGCCGAGCCTGTCGTAAAACCAACCGCGCCTTCGACGCCGCCGCCAGCGCCGCCGATCTTCGCGGACGACGACATCGACGAGGACGTGGATGAAGACAGCTATGACGATGAAGATGTCGACGTCGATGAAGATGAAGGTTTCACGGCGCCTGCGCAATATGTCGAACGCGAAGGGTCAGGTCGCCCGCGACGAATCGGCTCCGACGTGCGCATCGACGAGATCGACTATAAGAACATCGGGCTGCTCTCTCGCTTCCTCGATCGGCGTGGGCGCATCCTGTCACGGCGCAAAACGCGCGTGAGCGCCAAAGTCCAGCGCAAGATCGTGCGCGAGATCAAGCGCGCGCGTCACCTGGCGCTGCTCCCCTATACGGCGGATCAGACCCGTATTGTACGCAAACGGAAATAACCTATGGCCGAGCGCAACAAGAGGAAGCAGAGCGCCGAACAAGCCAATCAACTGGAACGCGAGCTGACCCGCAAGGAAGAGCGGCTGCGCCAGCGCGACCGCGAACGTCATCGCAAGCTGTACACCTTTGTGGGCGCCGCGCTGGGCATCGCACTGATTGCCATCCTCGTCGGTGTGATTTATCAATTTCTGGTGCTGCCAAGGCAACAAGTTGCACGCGTCGGTGATATTTCGATCACTGCTGAGCAGTTCTGGAAGCGCGTTAAGTTCGAGCAGAACAATCTGCTCAATCAATTAGCCCGTTACCAACAGCTTGAGCAACAGTTCGGCGGTCAGGGCTTCTTCACCGCACAGATCAGCCAGCTCCAGGGCACGCTGGGAAGCCCATTTGCACTGGGCCAGCAGTCGCTCAACGCCATGCTGGAAGATTTGATCATCGAACAAGAAGCCGCCGCGCGCGGCATCTCTGTCAGTGCAGAAGAGATCGACGCCGCACTGCGCGAGGAGATCGCCAACAGTGTTGGCCTGGTGACGGAAGCGCAAGCCACCGCAACGGTGCAGGCCATTGCCGACGCCACTGCCACCGCTGCAGTGTGGACGCCGACGCCCACCGCCACGATTGACCCTGCCAATCCCATCACAGCTACAGCCACGTCGATCCCGACGCCGCCGGTTCCGCCAACGCCCGCTATCATTACCGAGACCACTTACCTGGAATCGCTGGATGCACTGCAGAAGTCGGTTCAACAAGTGGCCGGTTACTCGCTGGACGAGTATAAACAGATCGTGCGGGCGCGCCTTTTGCGCGAGAAACTGCAAGAGGTGATCGGCGCCGAGACAGTCGCCACGACGGAAGAAGCAGTGCACGCACGCCACATCCTGCTGCGTGAACGCGAGGCCTTGCCAGAGCCAACGCCGCTGCCGGAGGGCGTCGAGCCAACGCCGTTGCCCGAGGGTCAACCGACGCCAACACCGACGCCTGCACCGCGCAACGAAGAAGAAACTCTGGCGCTTGCCAACGAGCTGCGTCAACGGCTGCTCGACGGCGAGGATTTTGCCCAACTCGCCGCCGAATATAGCGACGATCCCGGCAGCGCTGCGCAGGGCGGCGACCTGGGTTGGTTTAGTCGCGGACGCATGGTGGCGCCCTTCGAGGAGGCCGCCTTCAGCCTGCAAGTCGGCGAGATCAGCGAGCCGATCAAGAGCGACTTTGGCTACCACATCATTGAAGTTTTGGAACGCGACGCCGCCCGCCCCAAAGACGAAAATGTGCTCGCCCAGGAGCGCGCACAGGCGTTCCAGACCTGGCTCAACGCACAGCTGGCGCGCGAAGACATCCAACGCCCAGGCAACCTGGTCAGTCTCTTGCCAACCGGCTTGTAGACCCTGCAACTCAGCATCAAAAAGCGCCGCTTACAAAAAGTGGGCGGCGCTTTTTGCATCATCCCTGGCTTTACAAAATCTTCTCCAACGCTTCGACCGAAGTCACCGGTAATTTGCAGGCGTAATTCTCGCAGACATAAGCCGCTGGCTTGCCGTCGACCAGCGTGCGTCCTTTTAACAGCGGCAACATCGACTCTTCCTCCGGCTCTTTCAGCGCCACGATCGTGTGCGGCAAAAAGCGGCGACGCACTTCAGCTAAGAGCGCCTGCGTCGCCGGGTCATCGCGACGACCGACGATTGCGATCTCCTGCGAAGGCGCCAGGTAGGCGTCGAGCACGCCGAGCAACCGACCAAAACCGGTCGGCTGCCGCGCCATTGCGTCTTTCATCATCAGCAGAATGCGCCCCGCCTCGTCGCGATAGACGGGCTTGTCGAGCAAGACCGCCAGCCGTAGCAGCGCCTCCGCCGCCAGCGAGTTGCCCGATGGGGTGGCGTTGTCGATGAAATCCTTGCGTCGCGCCACCAGCTGTTCGTGGTCGACGCCGGTTTGGAAGAAGCCACCCGCAGGATCATGAAACTGCGCAAACATGAGCTGCGTCAATCGCGTCGCCTCGCCCAGCCAACGCAGATCAAATGTCGCCTCGTAGAGCGCGATCAAGCTGCGGATGAATGCAGCGTAATCTTCCAAATAAGCGTTGAAGCGCGCCTGTCCATCCTTGTACGAGCGATAGAGGCGCCCATCGGGCTGGCTCATCCTGGCGAGGACAAAATCGGCGGCTTGCACAGCGGCGTCGAGCGCGTCGGCTCGGTTGAGCACGACGCCGCATTCCGCCAGAGCGTGGATCATCAGCCCGTTCCATTCGGTTAGAATCTTCTCGTCGCGAGCAGGTTTGATGCGCTGTTCGCGCTGCTCGAAGAGCAAGGCGCGCCCCCGCGCAATCGCCGCTTTGACTGTCTCCTCACCGACCTGGAAGCGCTGCGCCACCTGTTCGACGCTGCGCATGACGCTGAGAATGTTCTTGCCCTCGAAGTTGCCGCGCGCCGAAACGCCGAAATAGTCGCCAAAGATGGCGGCAGTGTGTGGGTCGAGCAGCGCCTCGATCTCCTGCTGCGACCATACGAAGAACTTGCCTTCGTGGCCTTCGCTGTCGGCGTCCTGCGTGCTGAAGAAGCCGCCGCCCGGCGCTGTCATTTCACGCAGCACATAGTCGATCGTCTCTTCGACAACGCGTCGAAAGAGCGGGCGTCCGGTCACCTGCCAGGCGTGCAGATAGGTGCGCAGCAGTTGTGCATTGTCGTAGAGCATCTTCTCGAAGTGCGGCACAAGCCAGATCGCATCGACGCTGTACCGGTGGAAACCGCCGCCGAGCTGGTCGTAGATGCCGCCATGCGCCATCTTCTCCAGCGTCAGCTCGGCCATGTAGAGCGCATCCAGATCGTCGCGGCGGCGATATTGCATCAGCGCAAAGTCGAGCGTCATCGGCTGCGGAAATTTGGGTTGGCTGCCAAAGCCGCCATCCTCCTCGTCGAAATATTGGCGCATCTGCCCCAACGCCTCTTCGAGAAGCTCATCGCCGAGGTCGCCGCCGTCGGCGCGCAGCGAGGCTGTGCGTCGCAACATCGCCGTCAACCGCTCAGCCTGCCCATCGACCTGCTCACGGCGGCTGCGGTAGGCGTCGGCGACAGAGCGCAACACTTGCTGAAAACCGGGCATCCCGTAGCGCGGTTCCTTTGGGTAATAGGTCCCGCCGTGGAAAGGCTTGCCGTCGGGCGTCAGCCACACGCTCATGGGCCAGCCACCCTGCCCGGTCATCGCCTGCACCGCATCCATATAGATGGCGTCGAGGTCGGGGCGCTCCTCACGATCGACCTTGATATTGATGAACAGCTCGTTCATCAGCGCCGCCGTCTCCTCATCCTCGAAACTCTCGTGCTCCATGACATGGCACCAGTGACACGCGCTGTAGCCGACGGAGAGAAAGATCGGCTTGTCCTCAGCGCGAGCGCGACTCAACGCCTCTTCACCCCAGGGATGCCAGTCCACCGGATTGTGGGCGTGCTGCAGCAAATACGGCGAGGTCTCGTGGATCAGACGGTTGGTGTATTTATGTTCGTTCATGGTCGTCCTTTGCTGGATTCGAATCGGCCGATGCAATTTTTATGCATCGTACCACGCTGGGTGGACGTTGCCTGTAAGCCTGTCAGCGAAGTTGAAGGGGATAATGCAATCTTCACACATCTGATATAATGTTCTGAATTATCCAGAACAAATGAACGGATGCATCCATGGCCGATGAACGCAGCGTTACCCATACGACAGCCACTTCCAAAGTTGACCCGGCGCGGCGCGCGTTGAGCGGGACGCCCCAGCCCGGCGATCAGCAGATCGACCACGCGCTGCGCCCGCGTTCGCTGCGCGAAATGATCGGCCAGGAGCGGCTGCGCGACAAGATGCAAATTCTGGTCGAGGCTGCACGCAAACGGGGGGACGCCATCGATCATGTGCTGCTCTACGGGCCGCCCGGTCTCGGCAAGACCACACTCTCGCACATCCTGGCATACGAGATGGGCGCCAACCTCAAGGTGACGGCAGGCCCCGCCATCGAAAAAGCGGGCGATCTGGCGGCGATTCTCACCAACCTGCGCAAGGGCGACGTGCTCTTCATCGATGAGATTCACCGCCTGGGGCGCGCGGTCGAGGAGATTCTCTATCCGGCAATGGAGGATTTCTCACTCAACATTGTGGTCGGCAGTGGACCCGGCGCGCGCAACATTCAGCTCAGCCTGCCCAAGTTCACCGTTGTCGGCGCCACCACGCGACTGGCGTTGATGACCTCGCCGCTGCGCGCTCGCTTCGGCGTGGTTGAACGCTTCGACTTCTACGAACCGGCGGCGTTGCAGGAAATCGTAGTGCGCGCTGCGCGCCTGTTGGAGACGCCGATCCAGCCCGAAGGATCGTGGGCGATTGCACGCCGCTCGCGCGGGACGCCGCGCGTGGCGTTACGCCTGCTGCGCCGGCTGCGCGACTATGCTCAGGTGCGCGCCGATGGCGTGATCACTGCGGCTGTGGCGGATGAAGCGCTCAGCCTGCTGGAGATCGACGAGTTGGGCTTGGACGACCTCGACCGCCGCGTGCTCAACGCTATCATCGTCAAATTCAATGGCGGCCCGGTTGGGCTGGAGACCCTGGCTGCCAGCATCAGCGAAGAGGCGGATACGATCATGGATGTGGTCGAACCATATCTGTTGCAGCTCGGTTTTCTCGACCGCACCCCGCGCGGTCGCGTCGCCACCCGCGCCGCCTACGCACACATGAAGATCGACTATCCCGAACGGCCGGAACAGGGAGGGCTGTTTGGGTAGGAGACTGGAAGAAGGCGGGAAAGACTCACAAATCGCGTTTGCGTACACAACAAAACCATTCACAGATAGAGTAACGCGTTCCTATCGCTGATAATATAGTTAGACGTCTCGCCTAAAGGCGTCGAGGTAAGCCGTCACTCTAAACCACTACGCTGGCTCTGGAAATCTCGTCTACCAATCGTCAAGAAAAGTCGAGCGAAATCTGCTACACTGCACAGCAATCCACGAATCGACTGAAACCGTAAGTTGACTAAAGTATGTGTTGTTGACCTACCAGACAAACTACCAAACCACCGATAGGAGATTCACCATGAAGTTCGCCCCCCCCCGCCACAGCAGATGGACGCAATTTGCCCTACGCTTTGTTCACGTGCTGACCGTTGTCAGCTTGCTTGCTGCGCCGGCGCCGGTGCTTACGGCGCAAGAAACGCTTGAAACGCCCACCGCCGGAGACGAGGCCACAGCCACACCGACAGCGGATGCAACGCAGACAGCCACCCCGCTCTCTACAATGACGCCAATCACGGAAAACAGCAGCCCGACATTCGAAGCCACGCAGCACCCATCCGAGACGCTCACGCCGGAAGCTACTCCACCCCCCTCCACATTGACCGTCACGCCCACCGTCGAGAGCACAGCCGCACAGGATGCGACCGCTGGCGCCACAGCCGGCGCTCCACAGCAACTCTATGCGCCGCTGGTGGTGGGCGCCGCCGGAGCGGTGGGCGCCGCGGCGGAACAGGCGGCTGCGCCGGAAGAGACGGCGACGCCGGTGACAGAAGCAGAGGAAACAGCCGAACCGACGCCCACCCTCGATCCCTGGCTGGCGGCGGCGCTGGCGCAGATGGAGGCGGCGGAAGCGGCGCCTGCGCTCTACACCATCGAGCATGAGACAGCCGGGGAGGAGACCGCGCTGGGTGAACGGCTGACCTTCACAGCCACGGTGGCGGAGAGCGGCGGTTCGGTGACTGCCTTCGATGGCAGGCTCGAAGTGCGCTTTGCCGCGGGGGCGGCTGAGGAAGCGCTTGCAGTGACAGTGCGTCCGGCTGTGGGCAAATCCGCACCGCCGGAGAGCCTGAGCCTGTGGCCGTTCGAGATCGTGGCGGAGGGGGTGACAAGCGGCGCCGAGGTGCGCCACTTCAAACAGCCGCTGGAGATTGTGCTCGCCTATGAGGAGGAATGGATTCAGGGCGATGAAGAGAGCCTCTATCTCTTCTACTACCATGAAGAGGAGAAGAGCTGGCTGCCTTTGCCAGGCCGGGTGGACGCAGAACAGAACCTGCTGATTGCGCAAAGCGACCATCTCACAGTCTTTGACTTCGATGTGCAGAATTGGGAGGCCGCGCGGTTGCCGAGCTTGGATGGCTTCCAGGTCGGCGACTTCACCGGCGCAGCGCAGTACAGCTACGCCTTTGAGTTGCCGCCGGGGCCGGGTGGCTGGCAGCCAAACCTGGCCCTGACCTACAACAGCCAGGTTGTCGACGGCGCCACCATCCGCACCCAGGCCGACTGGGTGGGCATGGGATGGAGTCTGGATGTCGGCGCAGTCGAGCGCTTCACGCGCGGCACGGATCACCCTGGCGACGATGTCTTTGTGCTCGTGCTCAACGGCGCCAGCCATCGACTGGTCAAAGACAGCGCCGGCCGTTGGCGCACCGAAGACGATGACTATCTGCGCATCGAATACACCGGCGACCCAGACGTATACGCCGGTCAAGGCGGACGTTGGACGGTGTGGGACAAAGAGGGGAGCCGCTATATTTTCGGAGAGCAGTCCGGGCACCGCGCCACCTTTGCGCGCTACATCTATCCCACCACCACCCAGTTGTGGACGTGGCGATGGTCGTTGAGCAAAGCAGTCAACCGCTATGGACAGGCCATCACCTACACCTACGCTTACGAGGGCGTGAAAAAGAACTGCGGCGAATATTATCAGGCAAGTGCAAGCGAAAACGACGTTGCAGCCTATCCGCTTGAGATTCTCTATCCCAACGGCAAATATCGAGTGCGCTTCGAGCGCATCGGCCGCAGCGACTATGAGGGCGGCTGGACCGACCCCTGCGCCAATGTGCGTTTCCAGCGGTCGTTGCTGAAGCGCATCGTCGTGGAGCATCACAACGGCGCCGGCTGGGAGACGGTGCGGCGGTATGACCTCGACTACAACGACCAGGCCATCTTTCCCGGCAACGTATGGGGGGCGGGCGGACGCACGCCGGCGCTGGTGAAAATTCAAGAGTTCGACGCCAGCGGCGCTAGTCTGCCTGCAACAGCGTTCGACTACGCCGACCACATGCACATGACCGCAGCGGAGAACGGCTACAAAGGGCGCATCGAGTTTAGCTATACCCTGTGGTCGGACGATCGCGGCGTAGATGGCAAAGGTGCAACCCAGAGCGACGGCAAGTGCAGCGCCTATTCATGGAGCACGAACGGGCAGACGGACACGGTCTGCTCGTCCACAGGCGACAATCGGGGCTTTTACTTCAAAGGCCGGGGGAGCGCCACGCACGGCCGCGTGCACACAGCGAACTATTTCCGCATCTTTCGACCGGGCGGCGCCTATCGCATCGTCAGCAAATTCAAGCGCTGGGACAAAACGCCGCACGAGGTGCGCACCGGGCTGGACCATGGCGGAGACGTCGTCTGGGAAGCAGGCGACACCCAGACGAACAATCTGTTCTGGTCGCTGCCTGACAGTGGGGAGAAGCTTGTAGACGCAACCATCGTGCTGCCGGCCACCGCCAGCCGCATGTGGCTGACCTACGAAGGCAACGCCGTCCTGCGCTCCTTCATCGGCTACGACACGCTGACGCGCTATCGGGTGACGCAGAAACGCCTCATCGACCAGGTCACCGGCGCCGTGCATGTCTTCAACTACAGCTACGACGAGCCGGCGGTCAACGACCCGACCCACTCGGCCGTGGTGCAGCAGGTGCTCAAGGACGACTGGACTTGTTGCCGCAACGACAACCGTGCATATGTCGAGCCTTTCACCGAATTCCGCGGGCATGCCATGGTGCGCGAGAAAAGGCCGGATGGGCGCATCCGCTATGCGTGGCATCGCCAGGACGACGTGCGCAAGGGCAAGACGGTGCGCATCCAAGAAGGATGGGAGGAGCACTTCAGCGGCTTTGCGGTGAGTCGTCTGCAAGATCTGACCGGCTGGGCATGGGCAGGCGACGTCTCGCTCGAGCGTCTGCAAGGCGACCCTGCGCTGCGCATCAACAACCCCGCTGCGAACTGGTCCGCCTTCACCTATCGCACCGTCTACAATGTGCAGGACGGCGAGATGGCGCAGCTTCAGTTCCGCATTGCCAACACCGGCGCAGGGACGCCTATGGCGGTGCTGGCGTTGGAGAGCGAGGACAACCGACGCTGGGGCGTCCACATCAAAGGCGACCGCAGCGTGGTGGTGCAGCGCAACGACGGCGCCGGCTTCGAGGAAGTCTACACCTTGCTCAACGCTGGCGGCTTCGAGTATGATCGCTGGTGGGTGCTGCAACTGGGCGTGGACAATGTGGACATGGTGCGGCTGTGGCAACGGGACGCCGCGCCGGAGGCGGCGCCGATGCTCGGACGTTCGGGCGCGTATGTGGCGGGCGGCAAGAACTGGCGTTTGCGCAGCTGGATTTCCGCCGGCGCGCTGGCCCTGGACGCCTACAGCGAGCTGCGGCTGCTCACCGAGACAGAGACCCGATATGATGCGACGCAGACTGCGACCTGGCCGCGCACACGCAACGACGGCAAGCCGCTGCTCGGCGTCAGCGCCTACTGGCGACCGCCGGGCTACGTCAAGACGCTGGAGTTTGGCGGCGATGTGAGCTTTGTGGGCAGGATGGTGGAATATCTGTACGACCCGGCGCTGCAAGGAGGGGCGCAATATGGCAATGCGACCCACATCGTGGAAAAGAGTTGGAACGGCGCCGCCTTTGTGGCCTATCGCGCCACGCGGCGCGACTTTTTCCCGCGCAACGAAGCCGAGCGCTATGTCGTGGCGTTGCCGGGCCGCGAGACGGTCTTTCGCTGTCCGGGCGAAGCGTGCAGCTACAGCGAGGCGGATGTGCAGCAGATGCGCCAGCTGATCTACGACGGCGCCTCGTGGTGGAATCAGCCGCCGTGGAATGGCAAGCTGACGCGCGAACGTCGGCTGGTCTGCTACGCCACCGGCAGCAATGTCTGCACAACCTACGGCGCAGCCGGACAGACGCGGCTGCTGTTCAGCGATGCGAGCTACATGTACGACGAGGCAGGCAACCTGATCATGCAGACCCTTTCCGGCGACTATGGCTATCAGGAAGGGGGGACGCTTTTCTTCCCGACCACCAACCTGCGCTTTTTCACCTACACCTACGACGCCGCCGGCTACAACACCTATCGCACCGGCCAGACAAATGCGCTGGGGCATGTCACCAGTTGGGCGTACGACTACCGCAAAGGCGTCCCCATCCAGGAGACCGACCCCAACGGCATCGTCACTTTTGCCGAATATGACGGCTTTGGTCGCCTGACCAGACTCATCCGACCCGGACAGAGCAGCGCGTCGCCCAGCATCGCCGTCGCCTACCACGACTACGGCGTCAACAACCAGGGACCCTTCCTGGTCGATATCCGAGAGTTGCACAGCGGCGGCTTCTACACCGTGCGCAGATTCTACAACGGGCTGGGACAACGAATCCAGGAGCAGATCGCCGACGCCCAGGTCAACGGCGCGGCCTACGATGTGGTGACGGACTACGCCTACGACGCCTATGGCCGGCGCACCAAAGCGACCAAGCCCTATCTGCTGGCGGTGTGGACGCAGGCGGCGGGCGGCGCGCCCTATCGCGGACAGCAGCTGAGCCAACCGGCGACAGAGACGAGCTACGACGTCTTTGGCCGGGTGAGCAAAGTGCAAAGCCCGACGCCAGGCGAAGCCATCACCACCACCTATCCGGCCGACCTGCAGGTGCGGCAGTGCAACGGGCGCAACCATTGCACGCTGACGCTCTACGACCTGTGGGGGCGGGTGGTCGAGGTGCGTCCGCCGGCCGAACCGTGGCTGCGCTACAGCTATGATGCGGCCGACCGGCTGTTGACGGTGGAGCAGCGCACAGGCGGCGGTTCGACGCTCTTTGCCACGACCACGATGAGCTACGACCTGGCCGGGCGTAAGACAACGATGAGCGACCCGGATTTGGGCGTCTGGAGCTACACCTACGACGCAGCCGGCAACCTGCGCACCCAGACCGATGCGCGCAACTGCCGCACGACGCTGAGCTACGACCTGCTCGACCGCGTGACGCAGAAGAGCTATGCGGCGGTGAACGGCGGCAGCTGCGGCGCGGCGACGGCGACGGTGACGTACGGCTACGATGCGTTCAGCGCTGGGACGAACTACGGACGCGGCAAGCGCACCTCGATGACGGATGGCTCTGGCAGCACGACCTGGCTCTACAGCGATGTGCGCGGGCGGCTGACCAGGGAGACGAAGAGCATCACCGGCGGCGGGACCTTTGTGACCGAGTGGGCGTACGATGCAGCCGACCTGCCCACCTGGATGCGCTATCCTGACGGCGAGTGGGTGACGACGACCTACCTGCGCCAGAAGCTGGTCAACAGCATGAGCGGGAGCAGCCTGT
>BOKO01000001.1:240000-609334 GCA_016861025.1 Chloroflexota bacterium | reverse complement strand
AGGAGAGCATTTCATAAATCAGGGATGGAGGCAGGTCGCCGAGCGGCGGCCTGTTTTTTTGCGGGTTCGACCCTGCGAAACGGGGGAAAAGGGTCGATATTCAGGCCCGGATCGGCGAAACTGTGGGGAGAAAGGGCATCTGCGGCGCAACTCGGCGCAGGCGGAGGCGTGGTGAGTCGCTTTCTCCCCCCAAGCTCAGGTTTTTCGGTTGCACCAGCCACATTGTGACGACGATTAGCCGGTGTCGTCAGGGGTGCAGGTGCGTCTAGCTTTCCTCTTTTCTCTAGTCAGTGTGACCCAGGTCTTGAGATTGAAGGCCATCGCGCTCATGTGCGCCTGGTAGTCGGCGCTGGCGACGCCATAGCTGTCGGCGGTGCGGGCGTTGTGATAACGAACCAGGCAGGCAATGATGCGCTCGATGGCGGGACGCAGGCGCATGTCCTGCGTGAACGCCTCGGTCTTGAGATAGGCAAGCGCCTTACGCTGGTGATAGGCATAGTCGGAGATGAAGAAGCTGCGATTGCCCTTGGGTGTTTCCTGGTTGCGCCGACACTTGTCGATCAGTGGGCAGCCCTGACAGTCGCTGGCAAGAAAGCGGTAGTGCCAGCCATCGCCGCTCCCTGCTCGATAGGCGCGGGAGGTCTTTCTGCCAGCCGGGCAGGTGAGGACGCCATCTTCATCCAGTGTGCAGTCCTGCGGGCCGAAGTAGGGGTTGGCTTTGGCGTGGTCGATCAGCCGCGCCACGAGTTGGGTCTTGCCACCGCTCGCCTTATCGACATCGGCGAAGGTCTTGGGCGAGCCGGCTGCCCGGTCATAGATCAACTTGGGGGGAACTGTGCCCAGTTGCTTGAGCTGCTCCGCCAGTGCTGGCGCCACCAGTTGGCTGTCGGGGGTCGCGCCGGTCTTGCCGTCGATGGCGCGGATAAAGCGCGTCGTGGCATGCACGCCGATGTTGTAGCCCAGGTCGCAGCGCTCGCCGTGCAGACGGAAGGTCGCTTCCGGGTCGATGGCGCTGCCGATCGCATAGGCGCCCTTTTCGTGTTGGGTGCGCAAGGTTGCCTGCGTACACACTCCCTGCTCGTTCAGCGTCAGCACGAACTCGTCGCCCAACACCTTGTCCAGATAGCCGAGCCAGCGCTCCAGCGCCTGCCTGACCACATCTTGCGTCCTGGGCGCCGACGCCAACTCCTTACGCACCGCACACAGCAACTGATGCGCTGCACGCGCCGTGCGTTCCTCCAGGTCAGTGCGCTCGTGCTTCGGTTGCCGCCACTCCGGTCGTTCAGTGGCGGCGCCAAAGAGCGCTTCCCTGGGCGCCGTTGTCTCGATGCACTGGTGCATCTGTGCGGAGAGACTCTCCAGTTTCGTCACGATGCGCAACGCCAGGGTGCGCAGCAGTTGTGTACGGCTCTGTTCATGCGCCCGTGAACGCATGGCGAAGGTGTCGCCGATTTGGGGCGCCGTCTTTTCTTCAGGGAAATCCTCATCGATCTGTTTCAGCGACACCGCAAACATCAGGGCAGGGTGATGCTCCCGCATCCACACCTCAAACCGTTCCAGCGTCACGGCAGAAAACGTGCGCTCGTTCAAGTTGTAGCCGACAAACCCGCGATAGAGAACTTGCCGGCACACCTCCTGCGCCGTCGTCTGATATGACCAGTTGTAGTAGTGCTTCAGCACCAGCCCCCGGCACAGCCGCCGCACCGTATGCGTCTCCGGTACGCCCCGCTTGCCCGCATAGCGCCGATACGCCTGCGCCTGCTTCTCCACCTCCAACCAGTCGAAGCGCGCATTGAGCATCGTAATCGCGTGGCTTTCCCCCGCCTGCCCCAACACCACCGCATAATGCTTCTGGCTCACCCATGTCCACAACGCAGCCGCCGTTTCGGGAACCGCCTGCCATTGCTCCAACGTCTCGGTTACTTCTTCGGTTACCGCGTGGGTTACTTCCTTGGTCGATTTCTGTGATATACTCATTACCAGTGTTCCGTTTTCTGCGTTGGTTTTTTGGCAACTCCATTATCGCAGCAGACGGAACACTTTGCTCATTTTTTGCCCGATTGATTTATGAATCGCTCTCCGCCAGGGGACTGTGACACGAATAGCACGACCTGCTCCGGCCCATTCTTGTACCAGGCAGAACAACGATGATCCTCGCCAGGGGACTGTGACCCTCGGTAACGGACTCGGCCGCCACTTCCTCATCCGCGGCAGAACAACGATGATCCTCGCCAGGGGACTGTGACCCATGCTTGGCTTGACGGGCCCCAACCAGAATCCGGCGGGCAGAACAACGATGATCCTCGCCAGGGAGGGAAGGACATAACATAAGACGCCGAAAAAAGTGGCACGAATTCTGAAACGAGGCAAAAAGGCGGGTGGCGCCGCCAAAGTGGCCGGGGAGTGACCGGTCAAGCTGCCAGAGCGCACCTACGTGGAAACAAGGGGTCAGAAAAGCAGGCAAAAGGCGCACTTTGGGCATTGGTGAGCGTGGATGCGGGGAACGCAGGGCGCGTGGGCAGAGCCGAAGGTGTTTTTGGCTTCGGAAAGGAAGCTGGATCAGCTTGGAACCCTCTGTCGGACAGCGAACCAAGCGCAGCGCCATGATCAAATCATCCCCCGCCCGGTATCAAAAAGGGGCGCTGGCGCTGCCCGGCAGCGGGTCAGACCTTCAGAGTGTGCGCCGCCTCCCGTTGCGGCAGACGCTCACGAATGCGCCTCAACGCCCGCAGGTTGATGAGCACATAGATGAGCGTGTTGATATTGGCTATCGAACGACCATTGCGCAGGTGCGGGCGCTCGATGCCCAGGTCGAGCGCCTGACTGTTGATGCGCTCACAGGCGGACCGCTGGTTGTAGATGCGCTTGAACTCCTGGCTCTGGCGGTCAAGCTGATGGCGAACCCGATTGCCGGGGCTGGTGGGCAGCGAAGAGATGCAGCCTTTCTTGGCGGCATGGGGGTGGTTGACCGGACAGGCGGTCGCCGAGCCAGTTTGTGCCACGAGCGGGCAGATGTAGCGGCCCACCTCGTGCGGGACGAGGCAGTTGCTCTTCTGCCAGAAGGTGGACTTGAGCGGCATGGGCAACTCGGCGGCGCACAGAGGCAGTCCATCGGCGGAGAAGGTCTTGCGATGTTCGCTGCGGTCAGCCCAGGGCCCTCACACAGCCGCGATCAATTTCTCCACAGCCCAAACGAGCCGATCCAGATCCTCTGCACTGTTGTAGCCCTGCACCGAAATGCGGATGAAGTGATAGCCTTGCCAGGCGTAGCAAGGAACTTCGATACGATAGTCGCTGTGCAGGCGCTGTTTGAATGCAGCGATGTCGGGTTGCGCCGGGATGCGCGCAACAGCCATCTGGTGATAGAGTCGCGACTCCGACAGATAAGGCGGGGCAAGCCTCGTGATGGCAGTGATGCGATCCAGCGCCGTTGCGAGCAGCGCATGACATTGCTCGCGCACCGTTGACCAGTCGTGCGCAGCCAGAAACTCGATGGCGGCTGGCACGCTCAAATAGGCGGAGATGTCGTCGGTGCCCAACCATTGCGTTGCGCTGACAAAGTCGTTCTCCTCGAACAACCCGCGCTCCGGCCCATAGCCCCAACCGACAACCAACGGCTCGATCTGTGCATGAACCGCCTCGCGCACCCACAGAAAGCCGGCGCCTTTGGGGGCGCACAGCCACTTGTGCAGGTTGCCGGTGTAAATATCGGCGCCCAACGCGTCAAGATTCAGATCGAGCTGTCCCGGCGCGTGTGCACCGTCGATCACGGTGTAGATGCCCATCTCGCGCGCACGCCTGCAGATCGCCTGCACCGGCAAAGTCAACGCAGTCGGCGAGGTGACATGACTGAGGTAAATCACACGCGTGCGCGGTGTGACGCCGCGCCAGAATTGATCTACGATCTGCGCCTCATCTGTGATCGGCAGAGTGATCGGCTGCTTGACATAGGTTGCACCGCGCTTGGCGCAGACAAACTCCCAGGCATTGTTGCAGGCGCCATACTCGTGCGTCGTCGTCAACACCTCATCGCCGGGCTGCAAGGGCAGCGACCGCGCCGCCACATTGACGCCAAAGGTGGCGTTGTGAACAAAAACGAGATCGTCGGCGCGCGCTCCAACATACGCGCCCAACGCCTCCCGCGCAGCACGCAGCGCCGGTCTGGATTCTTGCGAGAAAAATCGCGTCGGTTGGCGCTCGATGCGTCGCTGCCACTCCTGGTAGACCCCAAAAACCGGAAGCGGCGTGGCGCCAAACGCGCCATGGTTGAGATAGATGACATCGGGATCAAGCTGAAACAACGCACGTAGATGATTCATACACCCCTGCTCTGATAACAACTAAATAAAATTGGTGATTTTCGTCGGCTTGGCCGCACAGGTCGATCATAACAGGGGCGATGGATTTCATGCTATAATCCAGAAAGAAAATTTCTCATCATCAACACAGTGTGCTCTTCACAGTGCAATCTTGGTTTCGACCTTATCCATTCACCCCAAACGTCGTAAAACAGTAAAACATCTGGAGTCCACCCAATGCGCACCATTCATCTGATCAGCAACGCCCATATCGACCCGGTCTGGTTGTGGGAATGGGAAGAGGGCGCGGCCACTGCCATCGCCACCTTCCGCACCGCCGCCGACCTATGCGAAGAGTTCGATGGCTATATCTTTAACCACAATGAAGCGCTGCTCTATCAATGGGTCGAAGAATATGAGCCGGCGCTCTTTGCACGCATCCAACGACTGGTGCAAGAGGGACGCTGGCACATTATGGGAGGCTGGTTTCTGCAGCCCGATTGCAACATGCCTGCCGGTGAATCATTTGTGCGACAGATTCTGCAGGGCAGACGATATTTTGCAGAAAAGTTTGACGTTCGCCCCACCACAGCCATCAACTTCGACCCCTTCGGCCACACACGCGGTCTGGTGCAAATCATGGCGAAGTGCGGCTACGACAGCTATATTGTCTGTCGCCCCGATCAATCCGACTGTCCGCTGGAAAATGATGAGTTTATCTGGGAGGGCTACGACGGCTCGCAGGTGCTGGTTAACCGCCCCTATGGTTGGTACAATTCGCCGTTGGGCAAGGCGCGCGAAAAGGCGGAATCGTTCATCCTCAACGGGCCGCAAACGCCTTCAAGCATCATGTTGTGGGGCGTCGGCAACCACGGCGGCGGGCCATCGCGCAAAGACCTGGCCGATCTGGCGGCGCTGATGGTTGAACGCAGCGACGTGGCGATTGTTCATTCGACGCCAGAAAGCTACTTCGCCGAGCTTCAAGTGCGGCGCAATTCGCTGCCCGTGCGTCGCCGTGACCTGAACCCGTGGGGCGTCGGCTGCTACACATCCATGATCCGCATCAAACAGAAACACCGACGGCTGGAAAACGAGCTGTTTGCCACTGAGAAGATGGCGACGGCGGCATGGCTGCAAGGGCGCATGAAGTATCCGGCGGCGGAGCTGCACGACGCACAGCGCGACCTCTCGATGGCGCAGTTCCACGACATTCTGCCCGGCTCGTCGATCCAGCCCGTTGAGGAGACCTCCCTGCGCCTGATCGATCACGGCCTGGAGACGCTGGCGCGCGTCAAGGCGCGTGCGTTCTTTGCGCTGGCGCAGGGTCAACCCGCCGCCAAAGAGGATGAAACGCCGATCCTGGTCTACAACCCACACCCGTTCCCGATCGATGCCGTCGTCGAGTGCGAATTCCAGCTTGCTGACCAGAATTGGGCCGACGCCGAAACCGATGTAACGGTCTATCGACGCGACGAGCCGCTTGCATCGCAGGTCGAGCAAGAGCTGAGCAATTTGAACCTGGACTGGCGGAAACGGGTTGTCTTTCGCGCTGAACTTCTGCCTGCGCAGATGAACCGCTTTGACTGCCGCTTCAGCGCCACAGCGCCCGCCGCAGCGAAGCTTCATCACAGCGACGACGCAATATTTCGTTTCGAGACGCCCGACATCGAGGCAGTGATCAATCGCCGCACAGGGCTGCTCGATGTATACCGCGTCCATGGGGTCGATATGTTGCTGCCCAACAGTTGCTGTCCGCTGGTGCTGCTCGACGACGCCGACCCATGGGGAACGCGTGTGCGACGATTTCGCAACGTGCTCGGTGCGTTCAGACTTCTAGCTGCTGACGAGGCGGCGCGCATCTCTGGCGTGCTCAACCCGGCGCTGCCCGCAGTGCGCGTGATCGAAGACGGCGCGGTGCGCACCGTGGTCGAAGCGGTGCTTGGCTATGGGGCATCGATAGCTGTGCTGCGTTACAAGCTGCCAAAACAGGGAACCACCATCGAAATCGAGGTGCGCGTCCACTGGCAGGAGCGCGACCGTATGCTCAAGCTCTCCTTTCCGACGCCAGCGACGGCGGGCGACTATATCGGTCAGGTGGCTTACGGCATCGACACACTGCCGGGCAACGGCGACGAAGCAGTGGCGCAGAAATGGGTGGCCGTCGTCGATTCCAACCGCAATCTGGCGCTGACGATCATCAACGACGGCGTCTACGGCTCCGACTTCTGTCATGGCGAGGTGCGGCTGTCGCTCTTGCGTTCGCCATCCTATGCAGGACACCCGATCTTCGACCGCCCGATCACGCCGCAAGATCGCTATACGCCGCGCATCGATCAAGGCGAACGGCTGTTCCGATTTTGGCTAAACGCCGGTCCCGTTGCTGAACGGCTTACGTGCATCGACCGCGAGGCGCTGGTGTGCAACGAGACGCCGATGACGCTTTCCTTCTTCCCAGTCGGCGGCGCAGAGACGCCACACGCGCTCGTCACGCTCGACGGCGATGCTGTGCAGTTGACGGCGCTCAAACGCGCTGAAGACGGCGACGCCATCATCGTCCGCCTCTTCAACCCGACGACTACGCACCAGCGCACACGGCTGCACCTCTCCTCGCTCAACGTCGACCAGGAGATCACGCTTGGCGCGTTGGAGGTGTACACCTGCCGAATCGACCGCGCATCGGGCGAATTGCGTGCGGTGAACCTGCTGGAGGAAAAAATGTAGAGGCGCCAGCCTTTGCTGACGCCCCTACATTACACAGAGAGAAGGAGAAAACCTACATGTAACCTTGCACCCATTAACCCATCCGCCAACAGTATAGCCGGCTTTGGGCGATGGGAACAACCGGCAAATGATGTATTCTTTTTGTAAGGTTGGCGTGATGCAAGGAGGATAACGTCATGAGCGACAATATGATGAACGATTTACGCGGAAAGACGATCATTGTCACGGGCGGCGCGCAGGGGATCGGCAAGGGCGTCGCCAGGCGCTTGCTCAGCCTGGACGCAGCGGTGCTTATGGCTGACAGCGACGCCGAAGCAGGCGCCGAGACCGTCGCCGAATATGCTGGGCTGGGCGAGCTGCGCTTTGTTCAGACGGATGTGTCCGATGAAACAGCCGTAATGCGTATGGTGGCAGAATTGCAGCGATGGCTGCATTTCTGCTCTCTACAGTGTCGGGGTTCATCACCGGGCAGAACTTCGTCGTGGACGGCGGAATGACGCGCAAAATGATTTATCTCGACTAACGATAAAAATAAGACGCCTTCCCGGAAATGGAATGCTTTCGGGAAGGCGTCGTCGATTATTCACCTGGTGGGCGAGACTATTGACCCTGCGCCTGCAAAATCGCTGTTTCGGCGACGGCCAGGCTGGAGATGGCGGCGCTGACCAGTGCGTCGGCTTCAGCCAACTGGGTAGCGTTGCCAGCCTGCACTGCACGCGCCAACGCGTTGGCGGCCTGCGTGTAGTTGAGCGCCGCCGTTTCCAGCTGCGTTTGGATTGCAGCCGCGCCTGGAGGGACGGTCAGCTCGCCGACGCTGGCGCTGGTGCGCCGTAACAGCGTCAACGCAGCGTTGAGGCGCGTCGTCCATGCAGCATCGCTCAACAGCGCTGTGTTGGCGCTCGCTTCGCGCAGCAATCCATCGATATTGTTTTGCACGAGATCGAACTGACGCACAAGCTCCAGCGCCGACGTCAAATACGCGGTGAGCGCCGGGTCCGGTGGTTGCGTCTGTGGCTGCGGGGTCGGCGTCGGCAGCAGCCCGCCGAGACCAACAGGCGTTTCGGGGGCGGCTGCGGGCTGCTCCGCCGGCTGTTCAACAGGCGTGCCGTCATTGTTGACGACCGGCACGCTTGCCAGCGGCGGCGGATTCGCCACCAATGCGCCAAAGACCCACCCGCCATTGTCAAGCAAGAACCACGTGCCGTCGGCGTTGCGCCCAACTATGTTGATCTCCTGACCGGTGACCGTGCCGCCGAGCAGCGCAAATTCAGTGCCAGGGCCGGCGCGCAGATTCGCATCTACGGTCACAGTCGGCGTGACGGGGCCGGTGACAGCCGGCGCTTCAGGCGTTGCCTGCGCTGGCGCCTGTCCGGTCACGGCTTCCAAAATCTGGTCGTTGACCACCGGCGGGGTGGCCGGTGGGGCGGCGACCAGGAAATTTGCGATCCAGGCGCCGGAGCCTAGCAGATACCAGCCGCCATCCTCGCTCACAGCGGCGATCTGCACCGGCTGACCGGCCGTCGCCTGACCGACAATGGCGAAAGTGGTGCCCGGCCCCGCGCGCAGATTGGCGTTCTCCGTCACGGTTGTGTTGATCAACGGCACACCGTTTATGGAAGGCGCCAGATCCGCCTGTGGTGTGGCGACAGTCTCCGTCACGGTTTCGGTTGCCGTCACTTCTTCTGTTGGCGTGATCGTCGGCGTCGCCGTCAACTCCTCGGGTAAGACAATCTCGACAACCGCTTCACCATCCTCGAGCGCAGCGATCACGACTTCGATCGGCACAGTCTGCGTCTCGACTTCGCTCAGCTCGATCGTCGCTGAAGCTGGAACCGTTGTCGTCAATGTCTGGGTGATGACCAGGTTCAACTCGATCTGCAGCGTCACGGGCACGCTGGCAAGCACAACTGGCGCAGTCAACGCCTCTGTGACAGTCAATTCATCGGTTGCCAGCAACGGCGCAAGGGTGGGCGTCACCGATTCGGTTGCGCCGGCCACAGGCTCCTCGGCAACAGGCGTCGTCAGGACAAGGCTTGCAGTCACCTCTGTTGTCGCACCGAGTTCGACTTCAGCTTCGGTAAGCGTCTCGGTGGCGGTGATCTCAACGGCCGGCAACAACGAAATCGTGAATGGAATCGTCTGCCTGATTTTGATGCGGATCGGCTGGTCAAGCAAGACCGGTTCATCAGGCGTCACTGGCGTCACGCCTTGCTGTTGCGCGGCGGCCTGCGTCACCGACATCTGAAGCAGAAAAATCGTGAGTAAAGTAAAAGCAATGGCCACCAGGGCAAGGCTTTTGCGCTGCATAGTGTCCTCCCTGTCTGTGAGGCAAGCGGTCGATAGTATCCACCATAGCGTATATGCGAATCGACGTTTTGGCAAGTTGCAGAAAATGAGAATACGGCGCAGAGTCTCTGCTTTGGTAGAATAGGCGGATAAAATTGCAAACGACAAAAGAAGCAAATGAAAGTGACCACAATGAGCACGAAGATTATTTACTCGATGGTGGGCGTTGGCAAGACCTATCCCCCCAACAAGCAGGTGCTGCGCGACATCAGCCTCTCCTATTTCTATGGCGCCAAGATCGGCGTGTTGGGCTTGAACGGCGCAGGCAAGAGCACGCTGCTGCGCATTATGGCGGGCGTGGAAAAGGAGTTCATCGGCGAGACCGTCCTGGCGCCCGGCTACACGATCGGATATCTGGAGCAGGAGCCGCAGCTCGACAACAGCAAAACAGTGCGCCAGGTGGTGGAGGAAGGCGTACAGGAAGTGATCGACGCGCTGCGCGAGTTCGACGAGATCAACGCCCGCTTTGGCGAAGATCTTTCCGCCGAAGAGATGGATGCGCTGATGACGCGGCAGGGGGAGGTGCAGGATCGGCTGGACGCGCTCAACGCGTGGGATTTGGACAGCCGGCTCGAATTGGCGATGGACGCGCTGCGCTGTCCGCCGGGCGATACGCCGGTGCAGGTGCTTTCGGGCGGCGAGCGCCGTCGTGTGGCGCTCTGCCGCCTGTTGCTCAAGGAGCCGGACATCCTGCTGCTCGACGAGCCGACCAACCATCTTGACGCCGAGTCGGTGGCCTGGCTGGAGACGCACCTGCGCGAATACAAAGGCACGGTCATCGCTGTAACCCACGATCGCTATTTTCTCGACAATGTGGCTGGCTGGATTCTCGAACTGGATCGCGGTTATGGCATCCCCTGGAAAGGCAACTATTCGTCGTGGCTGGAGCAAAAGCAGCAGCGGCTGGCGCAGGAGGAGAAGCAGGAGGCGCTGCGTCAGAAGACCTTGCAGCGCGAGCTGGAATGGCTTCACATGTCGCCCAAGGCGCGTCAAACCAAGCGCAAATCGCGTATCAATGCATACAACGAGCTGCTTTCGCAGGAAAAAGAACGCGCAATGGAAGATCGCGAAATCTACATTCCTCCCGGTCCACGCCTGGGCGACATTGTGATTCGCGCCGAGAACATCAGCAAAGCCTACGGAGACAACCTGCTCTACGAGAATCTGACCGTTGACATTCCACCCGGCGCCATCGTCGGCATCATCGGACCGAACGGCGCCGGCAAGACAACGCTCTTCCGCATGATCGTCGGCCAGGAGAAGCCCGACAGCGGCGCGCTGACAGTCGGCGGCACGGTCAAGCTGGCGTATGTCGATCAATCGCGCGATGCGCTTGACCCCAACAAAAGCGTGTGGGAAGAAATCTCTGGAGGCGCCGATCAATTGCAGCTTGGCGACCGATTGATCAATTCGCGCGCATACGCGGCGCGCTTCAATTTCACCGGTCAAGATCAACAGAAGAAGGTTGGGATGCTCTCTGGCGGTGAACGCAACCGCCTGCACATGGCGAAGATGTTGAAATCAGGCGGCAACGTCATCTTACTCGACGAACCCAGCAACGATCTTGACGTAAACACGCTGCGCGCGCTCGAAGATGCGTTGGAGAACTTTGCAGGCTGTGTGCTGGTGATCTCGCACGACCGCTGGTTTTTAGATCGCATCGCCACGCACATCCTGGCGTTCGAGGGCGACAGTCAGGTCTACTTTTTCCCCGGCAATTACAGCGAATATGAGGAGGATCGCCGCCGCCGTCTCGGACCGTTGGCGGACCGTCCACACCGCATCACTTATCGCAAATTGCGACGCGCTTGATCTGGGTGCACGCGCAAAATTGTCGATCGATGCGATCCCATGTATAATCCGATACTTATGGCAGTTACTCAGACAATCACCCTCCTACGGCGTATCGCACAGCAGAGGGTGCGTGTGGCAGCATCGATTGTTTTGCTCGCATTCTTCTCAACGACGTTGCTCGCCTGTTCTGCACAAGACGCTGGACGCGAAGGGCGTCTTTTTCCACGCAACGCCATTCTGCTCTGGCACAACCTAACTGAGCCAGAGGCAACGGCGCTGGAGAACGTGCTTGATCGCTATCGCCGCGCAAACCCTGGCGTCGAAATCATTGTCCAGCCGCAGGGGCCGACGATGGAGGAGGCGTTCATTCGGAGCGTGCGCTCTGGGCTTGGCCCCAATTTATTGCTGTCAAACAGCGCCAATGTGCGCATGTTGGCGGAGGCAAGCTCGTTAGTCCCGCTCGACGACCGTGTGTCCGAAGATGTTTCAGCGCGCTTCTTGAGCGTTGCGCTGCGCACCCTCTACTACAAGGGGCGCCTCTATGGGTTGCCTATGGCGATCGACACACAGGTGCTCTACTTCAATCGTCAGTTAATCGAACGCCCTGCCGCCACCGTTGACCAGTTGATGCAAGAAGCCAGCAGCGGTCAGCGCGTGCTCATGAACAGTCAATTCACCGACGCCGTATGGAGCGCGCGCACATTTGGCGTAGACCTCTTCGACGCTGAAGGCAATCCACAGGATACAACGGGCGGCATCGCCAACTGGTTGACCTGGATGGAGCAGGTGCGCGACATCCCCGGCTTCATCATCGACGACAATACGCCAGCGTTGCGCGAACGCTTCCTGCGCGGCGACATCCCCTATTATGTAGGGCATTCCTACGAACTCAACATGTTGAACGAGGTGTTTGGCGCCGATCTAGGAGTGGCGCAGTTGCCTTCGGGACCGGCCGGCGGCGCCGGCCCCTTGTTGACCACCTCGGCGTTGTTAATCAATGCTGTGTCATCTGAGCATCAGATCGAGTTGTCACTCGATCTGGCGCGGTTCATCTCCAGCAGCGACCAGCAGGCGGCGCTGATGCGCGAGGCCAATATTGTTCCAGCCAACACGCGCACGCGCATTTCAGAAGGACTTTATCCACATATCGCTACGGTCACAGCCCAGGCGCGCACCGCCATCCCCTATTTCAACGACGCCGAAATCCAGGAGGCGTTCGGCGTGCTCGCCACCGCCTATAATCGCACAATGACAGGGATGGCAAGCGCAACTGAAGCGGCCATTGCTGCACAAGTCACGTTGCTCGAAGAGTTTGGCTTCCCTGGGTCGCAGATTGTCGCCAACACCTGCATCGAACAGGGTGAACTGACGGTGCTGACGCCCGATTCCAGCGAGTTGCTGATCGTACTGCGTACACTGGTCGACAATTTTTCCGACGTCTGTCCCGGCGTTCGCACAACGATCCAGACGATCTCGCCTGCTCAATTTGCGCAGATTGTCACAGAGGGCGGCGATCTTGGCGGCGTTGACCTCATGTTTGTTCATCATCGCGACCTGCGCGGGTTGATGGATCAGGGCATGATTGCACCGATCGCCGCCGTGCTCGACCCAACGCTGGTGCAGCAGATGCGGCCGATCGCTGCAACTGCGATGCGCGTCGGTAATGAACTCTATGGCGCGCCGATCTTGATCGACATGCAGACGCTTTACCATAATAGAGGACTAATCAACGACGCCAGCGGCACGCTCGCCGACCTGCGCGCACAGGCGCAAGGCGGCGTCCCTGTGGTGCTCGACGCATCGTTTGAGTATGGATATTGGGGCGTCGGTGCATTTGGCGGCCGGCTCTTCACCGACGCCGGCCAGTTTGCTCTGTCGCCCACTGCGTTAACCGACTGGCTGACTTGGCTGCAGGAGTCGCAGCAGAGTTTTGGCATTCGCACGACCCCGGATCGCAACGAGGCGCTTGAACAGTTTCTTACACGCCAGAGCGCCTATCTGATAGGGTCTTCGCTGCGTCTGAACGAACTGCTCTCGCAATTTGGCAGCGTCTCGCTCAGCGTGGCGCTCTTCCCACAGGGGCCGGCCGGGCCCGGCCGGCCCCTGGCATCGGTGCGCGGTCTGGCATTGGTGGATGGGCTCAGCTCCCAACAGATGCTGCTGGCTGAGCTATTTCTGTCTTATGTCGCCAGTGTTCAGGCGCAAAGCGATCTTTTGTTAGCCCACCGCATCCTGCCCGCAAACAGCGCAGTGCTGCTCGACCGCAACCCCAATGTGGTGCGCATGGCGGAACAGCTTCAGTTTGCAACATTGGTTCAATATCAATCATGGCTCGACAGCGTCTTCGCTCTCGGCGACCAGGCGTACACCAGCGTGTTGGTCGATGGCGCCGCACCAGCCGAAGCTGTCAGTCAGATGTACGCCGCGCTGGAAGCCGACGCCGCCAATACCGGGATTGTCGTGCCAACGCCGGAGCCGACGCCAGCCGCGACGCCCACACCGCCCGATGAGCCTGCGCCTTCCACGCCCTTTGCGGCGCCTGGAGAGAGTGAGAACGTCGGAGGGGGCAATGTTGAAGCCGAGAGCACAGAAGAAGCCTTTCAGGAGGGAGCCACACCATGATCGTTGATTTCTCCGTGCTCTTTGACCGTCTGGGCGAGCAGTTTACATTGATGCTGATCATGCTCGAACGCGAAGCGGTGCAACGACAGATCGCAACGATGCTCGGCATTCTGTTGTTTACGTGGCTGGCGCCCCACATTTTGGATCGCGCGCTCAAACGTCTGGCGCGCCAGACGCCGCCAGAACAGCCCAAAAAGGACGAGACGGTTGTCGGCGCTCCATCAGCTGCTGACGCCTTAGCAGAAGATGCGTCGCCTGCCGATGACGAGTCGCCGCCTACGTTGCGAGCACAGATCATCCGCTGGCTACGCGCAATTGACTTTATCCTCTTTCCAACGCTGTATCTTCTGATTTCGCAGCGCGCAATTGTTGTTTTTGCGGAAAATGGCTGGCCCAGTGGCCTGATCGAAGCGGTCATGCCGGTCTTCTGGGTCGTGCTTGGGTATCGGTTGCTCGCTGGCATTGTGCTGGCGACCCTGCCCGGCGATCAGTCGGAGCGCGTCGAGTCGGAGGTGCTGCGCCCAATCGTCGGCATCCTGATCTTGCTGATCGCACGCAATATTTTGTTTTCAACATTAGGACTGAGCGAAATTGCGTTGCTGCGTTTTGCAGAATGGACGATCAATCTCGGCGCATTGATCGATGCAGCGATCGCGGTTTTGGCGGCAATGCTGCTTGCCGGCGCCGTGCGTAAACTGGTCTACAACCTGATGGTGCGCAACGACGCCGAAACAGACGTCGCCGGCACAGTCAGCAACGTCATTCGCTACGGTGTGCTCAGTCTCGGCGCCTTGATCGGTCTCGGGCGACTAGGCATTGATCTCAGCGCATTGGCGTGGATCGGGGGTGGTCTGTCGGTCGGTCTCGGCTTTGGGCTTCAGGAGTTGTTTGGCAACTTTATCAGCGGCATTGTCCTCACCTTCGAGCGAATTGTGCGCCCTGGCGATGTGATCGAGGTGCAGGGAATGCGCGGCTCCGTCACCAAGGTGTTCATGCGCTCCACTGTGCTGCGCACTCCTGATAACACGGAGATTTTCGTGCCGAACAAGGAATTGATGACCAAGCCTGTGACAGCGATGACCTACTCGGACAATCTGGCGCGCGTGCGGCTCGACATCGACGTCGCCTACGACTCTGACCTGGAACTGACCGAGCGCGTGATCCTGGAGACGATCCAACGTCATCCGCTGATTCTAGGCGACCCGGCGCCCGGCGTCATGGTCACTTCGATGGACCCCTACAGCATCCATTATCTGGCTTTTGGTCACGTTGCCCAGTTCAGCGACTCGTTCCGCGTGCGCAGCGAGTTGTACCAGATGGTGCGCGACGCCTTCGTTCTGCACGGCATTGTCATTCCCTTCCCGCGTCAAGATATTCGCATCTTGCCGGATGACGGCAAAGACGGCGTTCACACTCACCCCAATGAACGTGAAAGCGCCAATGTGGCGCCTTGACCATTGCGCCAGATGCTTTTTGCAGCATCAATTATTTGGCGATCTGCCGCGCCTTTGTTACGCTTGTCGATTGTGCTAAATGCACAGTGCTGTGAAGAGCACAACTGTGTCAGGGCGCATTCGTTCGCGTCGCAATCGGAGGCGTACACGCCCATGGCTGCGATGCGAAGCGTAGATAGTGAAAGTGAGTGAAAAACAATGATCAAACGCGAAAACACGAAAGACGGCAAGGTGAAGGTAACGTTCGTGCTGCCTTATGAAGAAGGACAGCCGACAGTCTCAGTTGTAGGTGATTTCAACAACTGGGATCCGGCGGCCACCAAGTTCATCAAGCGGCGCAACGGCACGTGCAGCGTCTCGGTGACATTCGACGCAGGCACGACGCAGCGCTTCCGCTACTATAGCGCCGATGGCGTCTGGATGAACGACAGCGAGGCCGACGGCTACGAAGCCAGCGAGCATGGCTCGGAGAATTGTCTTCTCAAGCTGTAAGCGGTTTGACGAAGAGAGACCATCTTTCTGGCGTATCTGAAAGATGGTCTTTCAATCTATTGAATCTTGTTTGCGGCCACATAACGCCACGCCGAAAGCCCTGCTTTGGCGCCCTCGCCAATCGAGACAGGCACCTGCTCGGCGAAAACGGTGGTTACATCGCCTGCGGCAAAGATGCCTGGCTGGGTTGTGGCGCAGTTTTCATCGATCACGATGTGGCCGTCTCGATCCAGCTCCACCAGATCGCGCACGCCGCTATTGTTTGGCAACAACCCAAACTGCACAAAAACGCCCTCCACCGGCAGCGTGCGCACTTCGCCGTTGATGCCTACGATGTCCACCCCGGTCACAAATTCATCCCCGACGATCTGCTGCACTTCCCAGCCGCGAAAGATGTCCACCCGCGGATGGTTCAACACCGCCTCTGCATTGACGCGATCGGAGACCGGCTGCGGTCGCGCCTCGATGTAGTCGATATGGTTGACCAGGGGAATCAAGATTTGTAGCGCAGCAATCGACCGTTCGCCGCCGCCGATGACTGCGACATTGCGTCCGGCAAAAAGCGGCGCGTGCGAGACGGCGGAATAACTGAGACCCTTTCCCCAATACTCTGCTTCTCCAGAGACGAAAAGGCGCTGCGCGCGTACACCGGTGCAGACCACAACGGCTCTGCCTTCAATTTGCTCGCCGTTGCTGAGCGTCAGGCGGAAGGCGCCGTCCTCAAGATGCATGACCGCATCAACCGTGTCCTGAAAGTGGTGAGTCAGTTCAGCAGAGACGCGTTGCGCCATTTCATGCACCAGACCGGCGCCCCAGACTGTATCGCGTCTGGGAATGTCGCGCAGCGCAAAAGGATAGGAAACTTTGCCGCCCAGGTCTGGACTAACCAGCGCCACATTCAGGCGTGCATAGAGCAAATACGCGGCGGCGGTAAGGCCAGCCGGCCCACCGCCGAGAACGACTGCATCAAATCGGTCGGTCATGAACCTCACCTGTTTCTGATTTGCACCTGCCGGAGTGCAGCCAGTAGACGCTCCGGCGGGTCGGCTTTACTTACGAAGGCGCCCGCGCCAACTGCGAGTGCATGACGCCCGGCTTCGGGCCGGCCGCTGAGCACAATGATCTGCATAGCCGGGCAACTGGCGTACAGGGAGTTTATCACATGATGTGCACTTCCAGTAGTCTTCAATCCTGGAAGCTCCCAATCCAGCAACAGCAAATCAGGGCGAAGTTCGGCGGCGCGCATGATCAAACTGGCTGCATCGCTTGCCTCTCCGACAATCGATATTTCCGGCTCCTGCTCTAGCAGCAAACGCACTGCGGAGCGCAACGCGGGCTGGTCGTCGGCCAGCAATACGCGCATCCAAATCCTCCAAGACATTGGCAGGTCGAGATTGGTCAGGCGACAGCCAGTCGCGGCCCGCTCTCAATCACCGCCTGGTCTACATCTCTGGCGTATTTCTCAAAATTGTGCGCAAACATGTTCGCCAGTTTGTGCGCCTGTGCGTCATACGCAGCGGGGTCAGCCCAGGTGCTGCGCGGATCGAGCACATCGACCGGCACATTCGGACAACTCATCGGCACATTCAAATTGAAGATCTCATCACGGCGGTAGGCGACATGGTCGAGATCGCCGCTGAGAGCAGCGTTGATCATGGCGCGAGTGTATGCGATCTTGATACGACTACCAACGCCGTAAGGTCCGCCGCTCCACCCCGTGTTGACAAGCCAGACATTCGCCTTGTGTCGTTCGATCCGTTCCGCCAACATGTGTGCATAGACGCTTGGGCGCCAGATCATGAATGGCTCGCCAAAGCAGGCGCTAAAGGTGGCTTGTGGCTCAGTCAGACCGCGTTCGGTGCCGGCGACTTTGGCGGTGTAGCCGGAGAGGAAATGATACATTGCCTGCTCAGATGTCAGCCGCGAGATCGGCGGCAACACGCCAAACGCATCCGCAGTGAGCATCACAATATTGTTGGGGTGGCCGCCAACGCCTTTGCGCGTGGCGCTGGGAATATGGCTGATCGGATAGGCCGCGCGCGTGTTCTCGGTCAGCGAATCATCGTCGAGGTCGATGCGTCCGTTCATGGTGTTATAGCCGACATTTTCCAGGATCGTGCCAAAGCGTCGGCAGGCTTCGTAAATTTCCGGCTCGGCGGTGCGCGACAGACGGATCGTCTTGGCATAACAGCCGCCTTCCAGGTTGAAGATGCCGCTGTCGCTCCATGCATGCTCGTCGTCGCCGATCAACACGCGCTGCGGGTCGGTCGAGAGTGTAGTCTTGCCTGTGCCTGAAAGCCCAAAAAAGATCGCCACATCTCCTCCCGGTCCATAATTGGCGGAGCAGTGCATCGGCAACACGCCTTGCTTGGGCAACAGATAGTTCATCACGCTGAAGATCGACTTCTTGATCTCGCCGGCGTACTGAGTGCCGCCGATAATCACCATCTTCTGTTTGAAGTTGAGCATGATGAACACTTCAGAGCGCGTGCCGTCGATCTCTGGGATCGCCTGAAAACCAGGCGCCTGGATCACAGTGAATTCAGGCACGTGCACCTTAAGCTCTTCGTCGTTGGCTTGCACGAACAGGTTGCGCGCAAAAAGGCTTGCCCACGCCGACTCAGTGATCACGCGGATTGGCATTCGATAGGTTGGGTCGGCGCCAACAAAGCAATCCTGTACAAAGAGATCGCGACCTTGCAGATAAGCCATCAGCCGCGCGTGCACGATCTTGAAACGCTCCTCTGAGATCGGCTGATTGACGCTGCCCCAGGCAATGTCGTTGCAACTGCCAGCTTCTTCGACGATGAACTTGTCGCGCGGGGATCTGCCCGTATATTGGCCAGTGCGCACCACCAACGGGCCGAGGTGTGCAAGATGCCCCTCAAATCGACGAATCGCCTGCTGATACAGCAGGGGTGTGTTAAGCGTCCAAAAAACATTGTTCGGATTATAGATGCCATGGTGGTCCAGGCCGTATGCACTGTGAGGGCGCATGGATGACATTGCCAAATTCTCCTTTTAACTGAAAAGGGTAACCTGGAGTCTGCAATCGCCGTGGAACCCGGCGTCAAACCAGCCGTGCGGGCGCATGGCGAAATGTGCGCCCAACCATTACGAAGTTTACTCGCTTTTGACGCATCAAAGGCTATGCAGGCGGGGAGAATCGGTTTCGTCGCAGGTTTAGTTCATTTCCTGGTCAGATGACCAGGAAATGCAAACTCAGAAGCTTATGGCGTGCGATCTTTGGGGAAGTGCACCAGATTCTGCTGCAACGCATAGGCGACGGCTTCGGTGCGCGTCGTTGCCTGCAGCTTGGAGAGAATATTGCTGACATGATACTTGACGGTGGAGCGGCTCACCACAAGCCGGTCTGCGATTTCGCTGTTGTTCATGCCGGTCACCATCAGCGCCAGCACGTCGCGCTCGCGATCGGTGAGGTCGTGTCCAAGCGGCTGCTGGCGTGCGTGGGTTGCACTGTGAATCAGCACTTGCGTAGCCTCAGGCGCCAGGGTCGGGCGACCAATATGCGCCGAGCGAATCGCATTGACCAACTCGTCGGCAGAGACATTCTTGAGCAAATAGCCGATGGCGCCGGCCGCCAACGCGCCTTGCACCAGTTCATCCTCTTTAAAGCTGGTCAAAGCGATCACCTGGATGTGTGGGTGGCGCTCACGCAACCGTCGCGTGGCAGTGGCGCCATCCATCTCCGGCATCATCAAATCCATCAAGACGACATCAGGTCGGCAGCGTTCAGCCACTGCAAGCGCTTCGGCGCCATTCGCAGCCTCGCCGACCAGCTCCAGGTCGTCATAGACAAGCAAAAAGGTGGATAGACCGCCGCGGACAACGGCATGATCATCGACAACCATGACCCGAATCGGGGCTTCTGTGTTGCCTGTCGAATCGCCAGAAACAGAACTTTGCGTTGTCATGCTCTCTGGTTTGCCTGGTTCCACAGTAGCGAAACTCTCGTTCCGACGCCGCGCTCGCTGTCGATGGTCAACTTTGCGCCAATTGAGTCGGCGCGCTCGCGCATGATCGCCAACCCCAGATGCTCTGGCGTGACGCCTGCCAGGTCAAATCCCTGACCATCATCCTCTATCGAAAGCAACGTCCCCTCGACGTCAGATTGCAGTAAAATTCGCACGCGCGTGGCGCGCGCATGTTTGGCGACATTGTTCAACGCCTCTTGCGCCACGTAATAATAGGCTACTTTGACAGCCGGCGGCAACTCACTGTCGCCGACAAACTGGACATCGATCGGGATGCGCGCCCGACCGCGCGCCGCCTCCGACAACTGACGAAGCAGCTCCTCAATACTGACTTCCATGAGCGTCGCTGGGCGCAGCTCAAGCAACAACATGCGCATCTCAGCCAGCGCACCGCGCGTCAACTGACGCAGCTCCTCTAGACGACGCACACTCTCGGTTGGCTGTCGCTCCACCAATCGCGGCAGCACTTCCGCAATCAAACTTGCTGAAAACAACGTTTGTGTCACAGAATCGTGCATGTCGCGAGCAATGCGGTTGCGTTCGGCCGCAACTGCAATGCGTTCCGCCTGAACGCGCAGACGGGCATTTTCAATCGCAAGCGCCGCCTGGTCGCCAAACATCACAGCCAGCTCGATCTCTTCGGAGGAAAAGCGCCGCGGCTCGCGGTAATAGAGCATCAGGCCGCCGTAAATCTCATCTTTGAGCTTGAGCGGCACGGCTAACTGTGCACAATATGCATTCCCGTCGATCTGAAAAATCGGCGTGTTGGCGGCGCTGTGGTTGAAGACAACGCCGGCATAGTCCAGCCTCTCACCTTGAGACGCCGAGGCTGGAAATTCATCGGCGGAATCGCGGCGCGCAAAAATCTCTGAACCGCCGTTGTCAGCGCTGTTCACAGTCGCTGGTTTGCCGACTTCCTCAGCATAGATGGCTGTCAACTGCTCTGGCGAAATGCCGACTCCCGCCTGGAAGCGCAATGGTCGGTCGCCATCATGCAACTGATAGATGGCGCTGGCGTCAGCGCGCAGCAGATCGCGCGCCTGGGCGACGATGATGTCGAGGATTTCTTGAAGCGGGCGGTTGGAATTGAGCACGCGCAAAATGTCGCGCAGGCTGTCGGCGACGCGGCGGCGACGTTCGATCTCGCGCGTGCGCTCCTCAACGCGGCGCTCCAGCAGCTCTTCGGTCTGTTTGCGCCGTGTGATGTCTGTAATCGAGCAGAGCACGATCAGGCTGCCGGTGGCGCGATAGTAGCTGAGGCCGACCTCGATCGGGAATTCACTGCCGTCGCGACGCCGACCGGTCAAATCTAACCCAGACCCCATCGGGCGCGTATGTGGGTTTTCAGCGAAGATCGAGCGATAGACGCGGTGGTCGCTGCGATAGCGTTCGGGAATCAGCACTTCCACCGGCTTGCCCATCAGTTCGCCGATCTCGTAGTGAAAGAGATCGGCCAGTTTCTGGTTTGCGTAGAGGATGGCGCCGCTTTGATCGACGGCGGCCACGGCGACGGGCGACGCCTCAATCAGACGCCAAAGAAAGCGATTGAGACGACTGTCGGTTTGAAGTGGGGCATGCGTCGCCACAAACTCTTGCATAGGCGTAATTGTAGCATACACACCCAAAAGTGCAGGAAAGTCTGAAGGGAGCATTTGGGTGTGAAGCAGGGCGTCAGCCCTTGTTCCAGCGCAGCGGCAGATGTTTGGGACCACGCACGATCGGGTTGGTCTGCCAGCGCAGCGGCTCGTCGTCCGTCGCCAACGCAATCCCTGGGAGATGCTCGCACAATGTTTCCAACGCCACGCGCGCTTCCAAACGCGCCAGCGGCGCGCCCAGACAATAATGAACACCCATGCCGAAACCAAGGTGGCGTGCGCCAGTGCGGTGGATGTCATACAGTTCGGGCTGCGCAAAGGCGTCTGCATCGCGGTGCGCCGAGGCCAGCACCAGGCTGACGGCGTCGCCGCGGCGGATCGTGTGGCCGTGCAGCGTGATGTCCTCGGCGGCGAAGCGCATCGTGGCGCGCTCCACAGGCCCATCATAACGGATCGCTTCTTCAATCGCCGGCGCAAGCAGACAACGGTCGGCGCGCACAACGGCCCACGTCTCTGGATGCGTCAACAGCGTCAGCAACTGATTGGCAAGCAAATAGACCGATGTTTCATGCCCAACGATCGTGAGCAGCAGGATCATGCTGAACAGTTCGTCCGTGCTCAAGCGGTCGCCTGCCTCTTCGGCTTCGAGCAACATTGTGATCAAGTCAGGCTGTGGCGATTGTCGGCGTTGGGCGCAGAGTTCTTGCAGGTAATTCACAAAATCGGTCATCACCCGCTGAAGTCGCTCGGTCTTGCGCAGGTTGCGCCCGACGTCGCTCGAAGGCGCCACCAGGATGTGCGACCAGGCGCGGAAACGATGGTGATCGCGGCTGGGAATCCCAAGCAGTTCGGCGATGACGGCAATCGAGAAGGGCAATGCAAAGTCGTGGATGTACTCCATGCGCCCTGCGCCGCGCGCTACGATGCGATCTAGCAGCGCGTTGGCAATCGTGCGCAGACGCGGCTCCAACGACTCCACCTGCCGTGCGCTGAACGCCTTGTTGACAAGCGCGCGCAGCCGGGCGTGAGTCTCGCCATCGGCGTTGAGCATGTGTCGAGTCAACAACCGGTAAAGCGGCGGCTCCGCAGGCGCGGTCGCTCGCTCCGCGGCAGTCATGGTGCTGCGCACATCTTTGACAAAGCGCTCGTGGTCGCGCAGCGCCGCCGCCACATCCTGATAGCGGGTGAGAAACCACATGCGCGCAGCGCCATCGCGGCTGACGCGACAATAGACAGGCGCCTCCTCGCGCAGCCGCGCATAGGTGGGATACGGGTCAGCCTTGAACGCCTCGCCAGAGAGGTGAAAGAAAGGGTGAGGCAGTGCAATCCGCTTGTCGGACATTGCCAACCACCCTATTCGCTGGGCGTAATGGCGCTGCGCAGCCAGTGCAGCAAGCGCTGCGACAGCTCCTGATTGGCGGGCGCAGTTTGCTCATCGCTGCGTCGCGCCTCTTCGAGTGCAGCCGCCATCGCCGCGCCGGTTTGATAACGGTCGTCCGGATTTTTGGCGAGAGCGGTGAGGATCACCGTTTCGAGCGCGGGCGAAACATAGGCAAATTGCGACGGGCGCGGCGGCGGCGTGAACAGATGCGCTTCGAGCAGCTCGCTGCGCGAACCGTAGAATGGTTTGCGTCCGGCGACCATGCGATAGAGCGTGACGCCAAGGGAATAGATGTCGGCGCGACCATCGATCGCGACATCTCCGCGCGCCTGTTCGGGCGAGAGAAAAGCAGGTGTGCCATACACTTCGCCTGGCGCAGGCTGTTCGACGCCGAGGTCAATCGCAGCGCCAAAATCGAAGAGGATGGCGCGGCTGCGTTCATTGAGCAGGATGTTGCCGGGTTTGACATCGCGATGCACCACATGTTGACGATGCAGGTAGTCGAGCGCGTTCGCCACCTGAATGCCCAGATCGATTGCCGGCGCCTCGCCCAGCTTTTTCTGCCGCGTCAGCAACGAGTCGACAGTCTCGCCGTTGACCAGCGCCAGCGCCACAAAAAAATGGCCGTCGACCTGGCCGGCGTCCAGCGCACGCACGATGGCGGGATGATTGAGCTTGAGCATAATTTTTGCTTCGCGCTGAAACGCCTCGCGGACGCGTGCATTGCTGCCGGCTTCCCGATGCAACACCTTCAGCGCCACAACCGAGCCGTCCGGACGCCGGGCGCGATAGACCATCGCAGCGGCGCCTTGACCAAGGATGCCCTCGATGCGATACGGCCCCAACTGCTGCAACGGGCGCTCGGGAGGCTGCCCCCGATAGCCCTGTGGCAGGGTTGTGAAAGGAGTGTTGTTCATGGCGGTGCAGCGGCTTCTGCTAAATGCCTCTCTGTGACTACGGTTGACCTGCGATGTGCGTATAGTACTTGATGCAGATGACTTTGTAAATACCTGCGGCTTGTCTGCTTGCCAGCGCCATGTCACGCCGGAGGCGATGACCTACATTGCAAACTCTGCCCCAGACGCGAAGTAGTCCCTCAATCAGGTTGACACTTTATATATATTCCAGGATAATAAACAAAAGTCTTTTATTTTGGACGACCAAATGAATGAATATTCTTTGACGCCCTCTGTTCGTCGCACAATCGAAGTCCTGGAAGGATTGCTCGCGCATCCGCAAGGGTTGACGCTCAAGCAGTTGCTGGCTTCGGTTGACGGCTCGCGTAGCTCGATCTTCCTGATGTTGAATACGCTGAAATCGCTCGGTTATGTCGAGCAAAGCGAACGCCGCGGACGATATCGCGCGGGCGCGCGGCTGCTGGCATGGCGCGCCGCAGCCCCCTCGGTGCTCAACGCCGACCTGCTCAAAGCATTCTACGAGGAGGCGGAGACAGCGCAATTCAAGGAGACGTTGGCGCTGGCGATGCCGCTGCCAGCCGGCGACATTCAGATCGTCGGACAGGTGGAGGGCGAAGCAGGCGTGCGCAGCGTCTTTGTCACCGGCCAACGGCTATCGGCGGGGAGTGCTGCCTTCGCCCTCTTGCAACCCGTTGTCGCGCCGGAGATTCGCACGCTGCGCTACGCAGTTGCACGGCGCGAAGAGGCGATGGACATTGCTGTTCCCATCTGTCGCGATGGCGTGCTTCCAACTGCGGCGCTGTTAATGAGCACGCCAGCGTATCGCTGGTCGCAGCAGGCGTATCAGCCGACGCTTGCGGCGCTCGGCGAAATAGCGGCGCGACTCTCCTATCGGCTTGGCGCGCCGCTGTATGCGCCCTGGCGCACCGATGCGGAGTCGAAGATGGCGCAGATGTCTGCGATGGGCGAAGAACAGATCGCGGCCGTGTTGGCTGCGCCATGGATGGCGCGACTTGCCTGCGTCGACCGCGACGGCGCGCCGCATGTGGTTCCGGTCTGGCACGAATGGGATCGCGACCGGCGCACCTTTCACATTTTGGCGTGGCGAGGCTCGCGTTGGGCGGACTATCTGCTGGACAACCCACAGGTTTCGCTCACGGTCGACGAACCGTGGCCGCCGCTGCGCCGGGTGTCGGCGCGTGGCGCCGCAGCACCCCTCTACGAAGCAAACGACCCTCAACTCTGGCGACTGCTTGCACGTCTGAGCCGACGCTATCTAGGCAGGAATGTCGCCGAGACGCTGACGCCGCAAGTCGAGCGATCGTTCATCATCACGCCTCATATAGTGCGCGGCTGGCAGGGGCTTCCCGCCGAGAAGGGGGGAGCGCAATGATCGCCCGCAAGCAGATGGCAACGGCATTGCCGACGCCTGCCCGAACTGACGGCAATCACGGTGTGCGCCTGGCGAGTCTGATTATATTGGCCGCGCTCTTGTTGTGGGAAGTCGGCGTACAGGTGACGCGGACGCCCGTCTACATTTTGCCGGCGCCTTCGCAAATTGTGACAACGTTGGCGGCGCATCCCGCTCACTTTGCCGAGGCCGCGCTGATCACGCTGGGCGAGGCAACGCTTGGGTTGCTGCTTGGATTGAGTGTGGCGCTGGCAATTGCGACGCTGGTCACGCTGCGCCCAGGCATGGAGCAAGGGGTGATGGCGCTGGCGATCCTGGTGAAATCGATGCCGCTGGCGGCGATTGCGCCGCTGCTCACGATCTGGCTTGGGTTCGGCGTGCTGCCCAAGGTGATCATCACGGCGTTGCTCACCTTCTTTCCGGTGCTGGTCAACGCCATCGTCGGCTTGCAGAGCGCGGAAAGTGAGATGCTCGATCTGATGCGCGCCTACCGCGCAACGGCGTGGCAGACGCTGGTGCATCTACGCGTCTGGTTGGCGCTGCCCTACCTCTTTGCGGCGCTGCGCGTCGCTGCGCCGCTGGCGTTGGTGGGCGCCGTCATCGCCGAGTGGACCGGCGCTTCGGGTGGGTTGGGGCGGATCATGTGGCTGGCGTACAGCAACCTCAACCTGCCGTACATGTTTGCCGCAATCTTCATCCTTTCCATCGCCGGTGCAGCAATCTATTTTGGCATCGTGTGGTGCGAGCAGCGTTTCACTCCCTGGCGCGACCGCTCCACCCATCTATAGCTTCATTCATATCCCTCACCATTTCGGAGGCGGCTCTCATGTCTGTTCGTTTCTTGCTTGTCGTCATCGTTGCACTTCTGATCGGCGGCTGCACTCCGGTTGCGCCAACGCCTGACGACAACACTCCATTTGCAATGACCTTTATGGCGGGCTACAAACCGCAGGCAAATTTACCCTTCGTCGGCGCCTACGTTGCACAGGAGAAGGGCTTCTTTGCCGCGGAACAGCTTGATGTGACCATCGAACATTCGCCCGGTCGCGGCGAGCACGTGCAATTGCTGGTTGCAGGGTCAGTGCACGTCACGACCATGGATGCAGCCACGGTGCTGCAACGCCGCGCAGAGCCTGGGCTGCCGGTCGTCTCGATTGCGTTGATCGGACAGAAAGGGCAGCAGGCGTTTGCTGCGCTGGCTGACGCCGGCATGATAACGCCCAAAGATTGGGAGGGGCGTATCGTTGGCTTCAAAGGCGCGCCGCCGCCCGACCTCTACGCGCTGTTGTCGGCCACAGGCGCCGACCTTGAAAAAGTGTCGTTGGTCAACGTCGGCTTCGACCCGCGCGTGCTCACCGAGGGTCAGGTTGCTGTCTATCCCGTCTTCAAGTCGAACGAACCTTTTCTCATCAAGCGCTGGGGTTACGACCTGGTTTTGTGGGACGCCGACGATTACGGCGTGCCTACTTTGGGATTAGCCTATGTATCGAGCGAACGCTTCATTGCAGAACACCCCGATGAACTGACGCGCTTTTTGCGCGCAGTGATGCGTGGCATCGAATACGCCGCCGACAACCCGGACGAGGCGGTGGAGATCGTGCTGAAATACGCCGGCCCGGAGACAAGTCGGGAGCACATGCGCTTTATGTTGGAGGTGGAGCTTGCCGACGCCCGAAGTGAGCATGGCTATGGCTGGCAATCCTCAGCTCAGTGGCGGGCGCTGGCGACAATGTTGGCCGAGCACGACGCATTGCCAGCATCGATGGTGGATGAAATCGACGCTGCGTTTGACGTGCGGCTGTGGGAAAAGGCGCAAACAAAATAACGCTCAAAAATAATCCGTCCAGAAAGTGCGGCGCTTTCTGGACGGAAAAGGAGAGGAAAGATACAAAACAGAAGTATATCAGATCAGTCGCTGCTAAGCACACCCAGCCCGGTCAGTGAATAGGCGCCGGTGCCGTGCTCGGTGAGATCAAGCCCGATCTCCTCTTCTTCAGGCGAGACGCGCAGTTGGTTGAGCGCTTTTAGAACCGAAAAGAGGATGAAACAGGTGATGAACGCCCATGCCGGAATGGCGATCGAGCCGATGATCTGTGTGACCAGGTTGTGACCGCCAAAAATGGCCGCAGCCAGACCACCCCAAATGCCTGTGGCGCCGTGTACAGGCCATGCCCCAACCGGATCGTCGATCTTAAGTCGTTCGAGCAACATCGTCGCCAGCACCATGATCACACCGCCGATGAGACCGATGATGATCGCTGACGAGTTGGTGACGGAGTCGCAGTTGGCTGTAATCGCCACCAGACCGGCTAACGCACCGTTGAGCGCCGAGCCGAGGTCAGGGCGTTTGATAAGGAACCATGAGAAAAAGAGCGCGGCCACGGAGCCAGCGCCAGCCGCCAGCGTCGTATTGACCGCGATCAGCATCACAGCGTTGGTGTCAGCCTGGCCGACAAAGGCAAGCTGACTGCCCGGATTGAAGCCATACCAGCCGATCCAGAGAATAAAGACGCCAAGACCGGCAAACGCATAGTTGTGCGGCGCAAAGAGATGCTTTGGCCCATCTTTGGCAAAGCGACCGATGCGTGGACCAAGCACAATGGCGCCCGCAAGCCCGGCGAAGCCGCCGACGGCATGCACCACGAGCGAGCCGGCAAAGTCATGAAAGCCCATCTGGTTGAGCCAGCCGCCGCCCCACTGCCAGAAGCCGCTGATCGGGTAGATCAGCGCAGTGATGAAGACCGTGTAGATCAGGTATGCGCTGACCTTGATGCGACCGGCAACCGCCCCAGACACGATGGTCGCGGCGGTTGCAGCGAACGCAACCTGAAAGAGAAAATCGACCTGGGGATTCAAACCCTCCAGATCAGAGCCAGCTTCCGCCACGCCGACGCCCCCCCAGGCCAGGAAGCCGGGAAGGATTTCAGAGGCGCCGTACATCAAGCCAAAGCCAACCAGCCAGAACACAATGACGCCCGCCGCCAGGTCAAGCAGGTTTTTGAACATGATGTTGACGACATTCTTCGACGAGTTGAAACCCAACTCGACCAGTGCAAAGCCCGCCTGCATAAAGAGCACCAGCACCGCACAGATAAATAGCGCAAAATTGTTGATGGCGTAGATGATTTCGGCGTTGCTTATCTCGCCATCTTGTGCAAATGCACCAGTTGTCATAAGGCTCAGCAAGAGAGCGACTGGTAGTGCACGCATTAACCGTTTACCCATTAGACCCAATTCCTCCTGAAGCAAGATGGATGAGAATGATTGTCTGGCGCATGTGCAATCCTTCACAATGCCCGAGGTTGATTGTAGAGCGTTGCTGCGATTGAAACAATGTGCAAAATGCACAAAAACCTGCAAGAATCATTTGTAAAGAATCGACGGCGCTGCATATAATCGCAACAGCAAAGGAGAATGAGATGACGCAAAACAACCGGTGCACTGCGTCTGTACATCTTGGAACATCCTCTTGGCTGTTTGATGGCTGGCGCGGCGTCTTCTACCCGGACAAATTGCCCAAAACGCAATATCTTGCCTTTTACACGAGTCAATTCGACACGGTTGAAGTGAACACCAGCTTCTACGCAATCCCCTCCCCGTCCACGCTGCTTTCGTGGGTCGAAAGCGCTCCACCCGGCTTCACGTATGCGCTCAAATTTCCACGTGCGATCACCCACGATCGCCGCCTGATCGACTGTGAGGTGATGACGCGCACCTTTCTCGACACGTTGCGCGCATTGGGCAGCGCGTGCGCGCCGGCGTTTCTACAGTTCCCGCCAGACTTCACGCGCCGCGTCTATGGTCGCACTCTGGCGAATTTTCTGGATTGGTTGGCTCAGGAGGCGCACGATCTTCGGCTGGCGGTCGAAGTGCGCGCACAGGACTTGATGACTCCGGCGTTTGTCGCCTTTTTGGCGGAGCGCAACTTTGCACCGGTGCTGGCTGACCGTGAGCAGAGCCTCGATCTATTCGACAGTTGGTTTGAACTTGTGCAAAAGGGCGCTGGGCCAAACTTCGCCTTTATCCGCTGGATTGGCGATGACCGCAGCGGGCCGCAAGGGGATCGGGATCTGCAGTTGCTGCGCGATGTGCAACTTGCACAGTGGGCTGCGCGCATCGAGGTATTGGTGCAACAGGGGAAAGAGGTGTTCGGCTACATGCATAATCCCTACGAAGGACACTCTCCCGCAAGCGTGCGTCGGCTGAGGGCTTTGCTGGCAGAACGGGTGACGCTTCCTGTCTGGCCGCCATTTGCAGAGAACGAGCAACAACTGAGTTTGCTGTAATTACGTTACGTTGAAAGGGGGCGGTCTGAGACCGCCCCCCCCCGCACTGTTCACCTCAATCTGCAAACGCCAGTTCTGTCGTGACCTTGCCGTTGCTGCGACCGTTGGTCTGCGGTTCACGGACAGGCTCGGCCACCAACGCCGCCAGGTCTTCCACCTGGCCGATGACCTCTTTGCGGAACTGCTGCGTGTAGAGCCGGTGGTAGTGACCGCCCAGCTTGAGCAGTTCGCGGTGCGTGCCCATTTCCTTGATGCGCCCGTCCTCGATCACCAGAATGCGCGTTGCGTTGCGAATCGTCGAAAGGCGATGCGCGATCACGAAGCTGGTGCACTCCTTCATTAACGTCTCCATACCATGCTGGATCAAGCCCTCGGTGAGCGTGTCCACGCTGGCGGTCGCTTCGTCCATGATGAAGATGTCCGGCTTTGCCAGCACTGCACGCGCCAGACTCAGCAACTGCTTCTGCCCGGTCGAAAGCAACACGCCGCCCTCGCCGACCTGCTCTTCGTAGCCTTTCTCCAGCGTCTCGATAAAGGCGTGCGCGCCGGCCAGCTTCGCCGCTTCCTCGACCTCGGCGTCGGTGGCGTCGAGCCGGCCGTAGCGGATGTTCTCGCGGACCGTGCCGGAGAAGAGATGCGGCGTTTGCAGTACCATGCCGATGCGCGACTGGATCGCATGTTGCGTCAGGTCGGTGTAATCGTGCCCGGCGATCGTGATGCGCCCGCCTGTTGGCTCGAAGAAGCGGCAGAGCAGGTTGACGATCGTGCTCTTGCCGCCGCCCGTGGGGCCCACCAACGCGATAGTCTCGCCGGGCTGGATGCGCAGGTTGAAGTCGCTCAGGATCGGCTTGCCCTCCTCATATTGGAAGTCGACATGGTCGAAGACGATCTCCCCACGCAGCGAATCCACCTCATACGCGTTGGGCTTATCGACCACATCTGGCACAGCATCGATCAGCGAGAAGATGCGCTCACCCGAAGCCACAGCCTGCTGCATCTCGGCGAAGACGCGCGCCATCTCCTGCACGGGCCACACCATGAAGAGCACGTAGGAGATGAACGCATACATCCCGCCCACGCTCAGCCCACCCGACTCGACCGTCACGCCAGCGTAGGTGATGATGCTGGCGATGGCGAGCGACGAGATCAATTGCACTGTCGGCAGGAAGAGCGCCGAGTACCACGCCGCCCGATAGCCGGCGCGGTACATCTCGCCCGTCAGCTTCCCGAACTCGCGCAGGTTGGCTTCCTCGCGATCCAGCGCCTTGATCACGCGCACGCCGGTGATCGTCTCATTGTACGACCCCGTGATCTTCGAGTTGACCTTGCGCACCTCGCGATATTGCGTGATGATGCGACGCTGAAAGATCGTCGCCACCACGATGATGATCGGCACAATCACCATCACGATCAACGTCAACTGTGGCGAGATCTGCCACATGAAGAAGAGCGCCGTAATGATGTTGAACGATGACCACGTCACGTCGAGCAGCCCCCATGTCACCAGCTCCGATACACGGTCCGTATCCGAGGTGACGCGGCTGATGATCCAGCCCACCGGCGTGCGGTTGTAGTAGGTCAGCGACAGCTCCTGTAGATGGTTGAAGAGCTTCTGTCGCAGGTCATAGCGAATCCGCTCGCCCAGGATGCCCGCCAGCCAGATGAAGGCAAAGACCGCCGCCGCCTGGAACACCAGCAACGCGGCGTACTGCTCGACGATCTGCAAAAGCAAAGCCCAGTTGTTGGCGATAATGCCTTCGTCGACAATGCGCTTGCTCAGATAGGTGAAGTATGAATCCAGCCCGGAGACGATCATCACCGCAGCGAGAAAGCCGACGACCCACCAGAGGTAGGGGCGCAACAGACTCACCAGGCGGCGTATCGTCTTACCGCTGAACCTTGTAGTGAATTCTTCTTCTTCGAATTCGATATGCTCAGACACGACTCAGTTCCTCCTCCAATTCCGCTTCCAGACGCGTTTGCGCCAGATAGATGCGGCGATAGATTCCATCTTGTTCGACCAGCTCCTCGTGCGTCCCGCGCTGCACAATACGGCCATGCTCCAGCACCAGGATCAGGTCAGCGTCCATCACACTCTGAATGCGATGGGCGATGATAAAGGTCGTGCGTCCTTCCATCAGACGACGCAGCGCCTGGCGAATCTCCGCCTCGGTCTCGAAGTCGACCGCCGAAGTGGAGTCGTCCAGGATCAGAATGCGCGGGTCTTTGAGCAGCGTGCGTGCAATCGCCACGCGCTGCTTCTGCCCGCCCGACAACGTGATGCCGCGTTCGCCGACCAGCGTGTCATAGCCCTGCGGCAGCTTGTCCAGGATCACATCGTGGATGGCTGCGGCGCGCGCCGCCTCCTCGACCTCTTCGTCCGGCACATCACGCGTCACGCCGTAAGTGATGTTGTCGCGCACGGTGCGGCTGAAAAGAAATGGCTCCTGCTCCACGATGCCGATCTGCCGACGCAGATAGTGGCGCGGATATTCGCGCAACTCAACGCCATCGAGCAGGATGCGCCCGGCGGTGTAGTCGTAGAAGCGCGGCAACAGGTTGACCAGCGACGACTTGCCCGAACCGGTGCCGCCGATCAGCGCCACCGACTGTCCCGGCGTCACGGTGAAGCTGACGCCGCGCAGCGCCGAGCGCTCGGTGCCAGCATAAGCGAAATGCACATCTTCAAAGACGAGCTCGCCCCTGACGGCTTTGTCGGTGCGCACGCTGCCTTCGACGATCGGCTCGCGCTCCTCTTGCACGATCTCGGAGATGCGGCCAAACGAGACCAGACTCTCCGACATCTGCACGATCAATCGCCCCAGGTTGCGCAGCGGCCAGATGATCCAGACGACCAGTCCGGCGTAGGCGACGTATGTGCCCACTGTGATCTCGCCGTTGATGGTCAACCAGCCGGCAAAGAGAAAGCCGCCCAGCATCTGTGCGCCGCACATGATGTCGGTGATAGGCCAAAAGAGTGCGTGCATCAACAATAGATAGCGGCCACGGCGATATTTCTCCTTGTTCTCCTTGTCGAACTTGTCCTCTTCATATTGCTGCCGCGCAAAGGCTTTGACCACGCGCACGCCGCTCAGATTCTCTTGCAGAGTGCTCGACAACTTTGCTTCCTGCGTCTGATACGCTTCATACGCCTTCTCGACGCGCCGGAAGAAATAGAGCGAAATCACCATCACCACCGGCACAACGATGATCGAGAACCACGCCAGCCGCCAGTCAAGCAGATAGATGGCGATGAAGTTGACCACGAAGAGCAATATAATGCGCCCGGCCTCGATCGCCTGGTCGGCGAAGAAGCGTCGGATCGTGTCAACATCCGATGTAGCGCGCTGGATCAGTTCACCGGTCTGCGTCTTGTCATGGTAGGTGAAGCTCAACCGCTGGATGTGATCGTAGACATATTCGCGGATGCGTTTGGCGATGCCCTCGGCAGTCTTGGCGGCTAACCGTCGGCTGTTGAAGGTGCTGAACGCCTGGATTGTCGCCAGCGCCAAAAAGCCAGCCACATAAACGGCGAGATGGACGCTGCGGTCGCCTTCGACCATATAGTGGTCGACAAAGTAGCGCAGCAGCAGAAAGGTCGCCGTGTTCATAATGGCGGCAAGACCCATGCTCACCGTCGAGATCAGGTATTTGCCGCGAAAGCCGGTCATCAGCTTCCAAAAGCCGGCCAGTTTACCGATGCCAACCGTCTGTTTAAGATCGAACTCCACCTGGGTGGTTGGTTGCGCTGTTGTGTTAATCATTATTCCTCTTCCCCTTTTGCTCCGCCTGTCGAATCATGTAATCAACAGACATACGCCGCCTGTGCTTTCTAGTTGTACGTCCCACCGGTCATCCTCGCTTTCTTGAGTATGCCTCCAATCGTTGCCGCCCCCGGTTTCGACTGCCACCCAGGCCCCCTTGTGCAACGCTGAGACTCTCCTATCTGTCGCCGCAGGTGGTTCTGCATATCGTGAAACACTCTTATCGAGTTCAGATGCTATCTTGCGCTCCGTATGCTCGCTTTTCATCTCCCCCTCGCTACATTTGTCACCCAACAAAAAATGCAGGCATCAGAAACAGTCCCGATGCCTGCATGACCTGCCGCTCGCTTCGGCGACGCACACCGGCGCTATACGCCGTTGCACGAAGTCGAAACAAACAAAAAGGCCGCACGCACCGGTGTAGTGCGTGCGGCCCGTAACTAACTTTACAGTCTAGTTATGGGTGTCGGACGCACCACTCCTCTGGCGAGGAAATCCACCACCGATGATCGATGTCTTCAGGATTTCGTGGTAAAGCATAACCATTGTGCGTCCGTTCCTTTCCATGGTTAATGGCGTGAGCATCTCTCACGCAGCAACCACTGTAGCACACCACGCAGACATTTGTCAAGCAATTGAGCCGATGAAAAATTTGTGAAAAAGCTATTGACAAGTTTGGTGAAATCGATTACAATTAAAGCTGTCAGTCGAGACAAATTCATATAGATTCACCATGTCGGCCAAAATCGAAGATGTTGCTCGTCGTGCCGGGGTTTCCACCGCAACCGTGTCGCGGGTGCTCTCCGGCAAACCATATGTGAGCGATGAGTTGCGCGAGCGGGTGCTGGAGACAGTCCGCGAACTGAAGTACCGCCCCAGTCGCGTGGCCCGTTCGCTGCGCGTACAGCGTTCAAGTATTATTGGATTGATCATCTCTGACATCCAAAACCCTTTTTTCACCTCGGTCGTGCGAGCGGTGGAGGATGTGGCGCAGCAGCAACAATATTCGGTCTTTCTGTGCAATTCAGACGAGGACTTTGACAAGGAGTTGACCTATATCGAGTTGATGCTGGCTGAACAGGTGGCAGGCATGATTGTCTCCCCGACTGCGAGCGGCAACGAGGTTTATCAACGGCTCGTTGAAATGCGCGTGCCGGTCGTGGCAATCGACCGGCGAGTGAAAGATGTCGAAATGGATATGGTTGTGGGCGACAATACGACTGCCGCCTGCGCTGTGGTGACGCATTTAATTGAGAACGGATACCAACGCATCGGCGCCGTGTTGGGCACGCCGGATGTCAGCACCGGCGCAGAGCGCTATCAGGGCTATGCCAATGCGTTGTTGCAGCATGGACTGCCGGTGCGGCCTGAGCTAGTGCGAACCGGCTCGCCGCGCACACCAAACGGTTATGCGTTGACGATGGATTTGCTGCAGCAGCCAGAGCCGCCCGACGCCATTTTCACCGGCAACAACCTGCTCACTGTCGGCGCGTTGCGCGCAATTCACGAGCTTGGCTTGCGCATCCCGGACGATATTGCGCTGGCTGCATTTGATGAGATGGATTGGATGTTTTTGATGAAGCCCGCACTGACCGTCGTCATGCAACCCACCTACGAGATGGGGCGGCGGGCAGCCGAACTGCTTCTGGAGCGCATCGCCAACCCGGATCGACCGCCGCAACAGGTCGTGCTGCAACCGACGATCAAAGTGCGTGAGTCTAGCCAGCGACGTAGAGAGCTTCCCCGCTGAAAGGAGGTGGTTTGCGCAGACAGAGCAAATTGCACCAGATCATTCCCCCAAATCTATTTATTGTCAATCGGTTTCCATAAAACCTATGTATTCTCGCCAATGGCGAAAGGAGAATTCACATGCTTAAACGCAAACTCACCGTGGTGCTCGGCATCCTGGTGCTCTTCTCGATGGTGCTGTCCGCCTGTGCGCCGGCAGCATTGCCAGCTGCGCAACCGGCGGCGCCCGCCGTGGAAGGCGAAGCAAGCTGGTGGCGAACAGCAGCGCAGACGGCAGGCTGCGAAGGAGTGACTTTACGCGGCATCTCTGAAAGCACCCCGCCGTCGCGGTATGCGGCTGATGTGTTGGCGAAAGCTTTTGAAGCTGAAACCGGCATCAAAATTGAACTGGAAGCAACGTCGTGGGACGAGATGTACACGAAGGCGATCAACGACATGCAGGCGGCAACCGGCATCTACGACTTCGTTTACATCGAGCAGGATATCATCTACCAATATCTGGCGAACAATTATCTGACCAACCTGACCCAGTTATTGGCTGACAATCCTGAACTGGCTTCGCCTGATTTTGATTTTGCCAAGTTCACGACCTTCATCGACAACTTCAAAGACGCCGAAGGCAACATCTACGGTGTGCCGATGGAAGCGTTCCTGAAGGTTTACCTCTATCGAAAAGATCTTTTCAGCGATCCAGCGATCCAGGAAGCCTTCAAGGCGCAATATGGCTATGACCTGGCGCCGGCCACGACGCATGCCCAATACCGCGACATCGCCGAGTTCTTCACCCAATACGGTCGAGACAACGGGCTGGACTTGTGGGGCACCACAGTGCAGGGCAACACGGGCCATGCCTCTTCGTTCTATGAATTCTTTGAAAGTATTGCCCCGACCTTTGGCGTCTATAACTGGGGCATCAACATGGACAACTGGAAAGCCACGGTTGAAAACGGCGGCGAGATGAACAGCGACAAGGCAAAAGAAGCGCTGGCTTTCTGGGTCGATATGCTCAACTACGCACCGCCGGAAGCCACCGCCAGCACGTGGGACGAGGTGGCGGCCTCCTTCGCAGCCGGTCGCGCCGCCCAGGGTTGGGTCTACGGCGAGAACGCCGCCTGGATCGCCACCGATCCAGACCGATCGCGCGTCGTCGGCAATGTCGGCGTGGCGCTGCCGCCAGTTGCCGAGGGCGTGATGGAAGACGCCGAGTCGGGCGTGGGCTACATCGGCTACTACGATGGCGGCGCCTTTGGCTTGCCTGTCTCCTCGAAGAATCAGTTGTGCACGTTGCTGTGGCTGCAGTACATCGGCCAGGAGTCGGTGCAGGCGGACTGGGCAATCGCCGGTTCGCGTATCGTCATGGAATCGACGTACGACGATCCGAAAGTTCAGGAAGTCGACGCCAAGGTGGATGGCTACTACACACTGATGAAGGAAGCTGGCCCGCTCTTCCGCGGTGCGCCGCCGTTCCCCTTCCATGCTGCGCTGCGTGAAGTGGTTCAGCCCTACATCTGGAAAGCGCTCTCTGGCGAGCTTACCCCTGCCGAAGCGCTCGACCAGGCAGCAGCCGCCGCCGACGCCGAGCTGGTGAACCTCGGGTACGGCCAGTAACTGTAAAAGCGACGGCGCACACCGTGGTGTGCGCCGTCACCCGTCACACGTCATGTGACGCACATGACGTGTGACGGGCGCTGGGCTAATTCAACAGGAACACTGAGATGCGATCAAATCGGATGGGATGGGCGCTGCTGGCGCCGACGCTGGTGATTCTGGCGGTGGTTGGCTTTCTGCCGTTCTTCTATGTGCTCTACGTCAGCCTCTTCGACTGGAATCCGTTCTCCAATCAATTGGGGATGCAATGGGCTGGCGTCAACAACTTTCGTCGTCTGGTGTTTGATGGCGCCTTTCTCGATTCGCTTTGGCGCACAGGCTTGTTTGCCTTCACGAGCGTCACGATTGAACTGGCGCTCGGCTTTTTGCTGGCGCAAACGCTGGTCAACAGCTTTCCCGGTCGCACCATCTTTCGCACAATCTATGTGCTGCCTCTGGTCATGGCGCCGATTGCGGTCGGTGCAACGTGGCGTCTATTGACGATCCCCGGATTTGGGCCGATCCCTTATTACCTCGACAGATGGTTTGGCATCGACTTCCGGCTGGCAACCTACGCCGATCAGGCCTTTATCACCGTCATCCTGATGGATGTCTGGCACTGGACGCCCTTTGTAACGCTCACCTTGCTCGCAGGGTTGACGGCAATGCCAAAGGAGCCACTGGAACAGGCGCAAGTCGACGGCGCCAATCGCTGGCAGGTTTTCCGCTATCTGACGATCCCGATGATGATGCCGGTGTTGCTGACTGTGATTTTCATTCGCTTGATGGATGCGCTGCGCATTGTCGATGAGGTTTTCATGCTCACCAGCGGCGGCCCCGGCACAGCAACACAGTTCATCGGCATCCATATCTACCGCGTGGTCGTGCCTAAAACCGATTACGGCTACGGCTCCGCCATGTCGCTGTTGGTGCTCTATTTCACAATTGTCCTCTGCTGGCTGCTCTTCATTGCGCTGGCGCAGGTTGGGAAACAGCGAGAGTAGGAGGCGCACATGAAGACGTCAACCCTGCGCAAGACATTCGGTTGGATCGGGCTGTATGGCTTGTGGATAGCAATGTCGATCATCACCATCGTGCCGATTTATTGGATGATCGTCGTATCTGCGCGCAGCCGCGTCGAATTGTTCGATGCACCAACGCTCCTGATCACTTCTTTTTATGCGCCCAACTACATCAAACCGTTGACCGACCCGGTCTTCCAGCGCTATCTCGTCAACTCTCTGATTGTCGCCACAAGCAACGCACTGTTGGTGACGGTTCTGGCGCTGCTGGCGACCTATGCTCTCTCGCGCTGGCGTCTACCTGGCGCCGACAACATCTTTTTCTGGACGATCACACAACGCATGGCGCCGCCAGCGGCGTTTGTATTGCCGATGTTTCTGATCTACACGCGCATCTTCAAAATCGGCGACTGGACGATGTTCGACACGCAGATTGGATTGATTCTGCTCTACTGCGTCTTCAACCTGCCGTTTGCGGTCTGGCTGATGAAGGGCATCATGGATGGCGTTCCGGTCGAGTTGGACGAAGCCGCCTTTGTCGATGGCGCCAATCGCTGGACAGTGTTGACGCGCGTCGTAGCGCCGCTGGTGGCGCCTGGGTTGGCGATCACCTTCATCCTGAGCTGGATTTTCGCCTGGAACGAGTATCTGTTCGCCGCCAATCTGACCAGCGTCAACGCCCGCACCATCACGACTGGGCTGGCCGCATTCGTCTCGGTCACCGGCACCAACTGGGGGGAGATGGCGGCTGTCGCCACGGTTGCGATCTTGCCAGCATTGATCTTCCTGGTCTTTGTACAACGCTACATTGTCACCGGTCTGACCTTTGGCGCAGTGAAGGAGTAACCGAATGGCGGACACAAAAACGGATTCGCAAAAGTTGGTGGCGCCGGTTCAGCACAAGGGGCGCCGCGGCTTTTTGCCCATCGAAACCAATACCTTTGACCGCTATTTTATCAGCGTGATTTTATGGATCGGCGTCAGTTTGCTGTGGATGCGCTTCCTGGAAGCAATGATCCCGTTGTGGGTCTCCACCGTGCTCTGTCTGGTCCTGGCGATTATTATTATTCGGAAGGGATAATTTTATGGAAGCCTTAGTCTTGGAAAAAAAGGATGTGTTAAACCTACGCGACATCGATCTCGATGAGACGTTAGGTCCGCACGACGTGCGCATTGCGCTGCGCACGGTCGGCATCTGTGGCAGCGACGTGCATTACTACACACACGGCGCCATCGGGCAGTTCGTCGTGCGTGAACCGATGGTGCTCGGCCACGAGGCATCGGGCGTGGTGGTGGAAGTGGGCGCAGAGGTCAAACATCTGAAGGTCGGCGACCGCGTCTGCATGGAGCCGGGCGTCCCTGACCCCAACAGCAAGGCGACGCTGCTCGGCATGTACAACCTCGACCCGGCGGTGCGCTTCTGGGCGACGCCGCCCGTGCATGGCGTGCTGCGCCCAACGGTGGTGCATCCCGCCGCCTTCACCTTCAAGCTGCCCGACAACGTGAGTTTTGCCGAAGGCGCCATGGTCGAGCCGGTCGCAGTCGGCATGCACGCGGCGACGAAGGCGAAGATCAAGCCGGGCGACCTGGCTGTCGTGATGGGCGCCGGGCCGATCGGCATGGTGACGGCATTGGCGGCGCTCGCCGGCGGCTGCAGCCAGGTGATCATGACCGACGTGCAGCAGCCCAAGCTCGATCTGGCGGCCACGCTTGGCCCGATCACGCCGGTCAATATCGCCCAGCAGAACCTGAAAGAAGTCGTAGACGAGATGACCGACGGCTGGGGCGCCAACCTGGTCTTTGAGTGCAGCGGCAATGAGAAGGCGGCGGCGAGCGTCTTCGCGCCGCTCTGTCCGGGCGGTGCGGTCGTCTACGTCGGCATTCCGCTGCAGCCGATTGCCTACGACGTAGCCGCAGCGATGGTCAAAGAGGCGCGCGTCGAGCACGTCTTCCGCTACGCCCACGTCTACCCGCGCGCCATCGCGCTGATGGCAAGCGGCAAGCTCAACGTCAAACCGCTGATCACCGACACCTTCCGCTTCGAGGAAAGCGTCGAGGCGTTCAACTTCGCCGTCCACATGCCGCCGTCGTCGGTGAAGGCGCAGATTATCGTTTCAGAATGATGTTTCTTTGAGAGAGACCCCTTTGACGCAAGGACGCCAAGACGCAAAGGGGCGCAAGGGCATTAACAAACTCTCTGCGTATCTCTGCGCCGTTGCGTCTTTGCGTCAAATATCCATTGAAACAGAGGATAACCTATGAGCGATCCTGTTTTGGAGACCAAACCGATTCTTGAGCGTTTTCGGCTCGATGGCCGTGTGGCGCTGGTCACCGGCGGCGGGCAGGGAATTGGACGCGCCTTTGCGCACGGGCTGGGCGAGGCCGGCGCCGCCGTCGCCGTCGTCGATCTGCGGCTGGATGTAGCCGAAGCCGTGGCGCATGAACTGGCGCAGAAGCAGATCGACGCCATCGCCGTGCAGGCGGATGTGACCAAACCCGATCAGGTGCAGGCGATGGTCGATGCGATTCTGGCGAAATGGGGTGCGCTGACCATCGGCGTCAACAACGCTGGCATCGGGCAATGGGCGGACGCCGAAAGCATGGCGTACAGCGACTGGCTGCGCATGATCGACGTCGATCTCAACTCGGTTTTTCTCTGTGCGCAGGCGGAAGCAAAGGTAATGCTGCCCGCCGGTTACGGCAAAATCATCAACACCGCGTCGATGTCAGGACACATCAGCAATACACCGCAGAACCAGTCGGCGTACAACACCGCCAAAGCTGGCGTGCTGCATCTGACACGCAGCCTTGCCGCCGAATGGGCAAAGCGCGGAGTGCGCGTCAACAGCATCAGCCCCGGCTACACACGCACCAAACTGGTCGATGACCTGCTCGCCACGCCCATCGGTCAGACCATGCTGCCGACGTGGATGGGGATGACGCCGATGGGACGCATGGCCGAGGTCACCGATCTGCAGGGCGCAGTTGTCTACCTGGCGTCAGCGGCGTCGGATTATATGACGGGGCACGATATGGTGATCGACGGCGGATACTGCTGCTGGTAAAAAAAGGAATCTCGCTCATGAAAGCTGTGCTCTTTCCTGCACCCGAGTCAATCAGCGTCGAACGGGTGCCTGATCCGATCTGTGCGCCCGACGAGGTCGTGGTGCAGGTGTCGCGCTGCGGCATCTGCGGCACGGATGTCCACATCTATCGCAACGAGTACATGTCCAACTTCCCGGTGATTCCCGGTCATGAGTTCGGCGGCGTGATCGTCGAAGTCGGCAAGGCGGTCACCGATTTCAAGGTGGGCGACCGCGTGGCGGTTGATCCCAACCTCTACTGCGGCCACTGCGATATGTGCCGCAACGAGATGGCGAACCACTGTCTCAACTGGCAAGGCGTCGGCATCACGCGACCGGGTGGCTTTGCCGAGTTTGTCGCTGCGCCGGCGCGCGCCTGCTATCACCTGCCAGCTTCGCTCAGCGACGCGCAGGTCGCCTTCATCGAACCATTGGCGTGCGTCGTCCACGCCATGAAGCGCATCCGCATTCTGCCCGCCGACCCGGTGCTGATTCTCGGCGCTGGGCCCATGGGGCTGCTGCTGGTGCAGGCGCTGCGGAGGATGGGCGCATCCTACGTCGCCGTCGTCGAGAAGCAGCCGCCGCGCCTGGAGCTGGCAAAGGCGATGGGCGCATCGTTTGCCGTGCCCGTCGGCGCAGACCAGGACGCCACGCTCAAGGCGATCGCCCCGCGTGGCTTCGGCGTGGTGATCGACGCCACGGGCGTTCCTGCAGTGATTGAAGGCGCGTTCCGCTATCTGCGTCCGCGCGGTGCATTCCTGCAGTTCGGCGTGGCGCCCAACCATGCGCGCGTCAGCGTCAGCCCCTACGACATCTTCCGCAATGACTGGACAATCATCGGCAGCTTTGCGCTCTGCTACACCTTCCTGCCCGCCATCGACTGGCTCGCCAGCGGCGCCATCGACGTCGCACCGCTCATCAGCCACGTGGCGCCGATACAGGAATTTGCAAGCGTCTTCCAGCAGTTTGCCGCCGGCCAGACCTTGAAAGTGCACATCGTAATGAACTAAAGTCCTCCCTTGCAATCATTTTTGCGGCTCTGTAAAGAATGTCATCCGCAGATTGCGCAGATTTCGCAGAATGGGGTGGGTCAACCTCCTGAAAATTGTGGTGAATGCGCAGTGTTTAGATTTCTTCTGCGCAATCTGCGCAATCTGCGGATCAACCTGGTTGAAGATGGAAAGTGCGATCAGCTATGAATGAAAGCCAGTCGATGATTGCTGTGCGGTTGCACGGACCGCGTGACCTGCGCGTGGAGCGTGCACCACACCCTGGAACGCCCGGCCCCGGTATGGCGCTGCTGCGCATCACGGCGGTCGGCGTTTGCGGCAGCGACATCCACACCTACCAGGATGCGCGCATCGGCGACACGGTGGTCGAGACGCCGCTGATCCTGGGGCATGAGTTCGCTGGCATCGTTGAAGCCGTGGGGCCAGAGAGCCTCGACGGCAACTTCCAGCCGCTGCAAGCGGGGACGCGCGTGGCAGTCGACCCGGCGCAGCCGTGCGGGCGCTGCGAGATGTGCGAACAGGGCCACCCCAACCTCTGTCACCGTTTGCACTTCTGCGGGACCTATCCCGACGCCGGCAGCCTGAGCGAGTACATGATCATGCCGGCGCGCTCCTGCTTCCCGATCCCCAACGACATGGACGACGCCAGCGCCGCCTTGCTTGAGCCGCTCGGCATCGCCATCCACGCCGTTGATCTGGCAAAGCTGCGCGTGGCCGACAGCGTCGCCATCCTCGGCGCCGGCCCCATTGGACTGTACATCCTGCAAATGGCGAAACTGGCGGGCGCACAGCCGATCTACGTCGTCGATCAATTTGCCTGGCGGCTGGAGCTGGCGGCGCGCTACGGCGGCATTCCGATCAACTTCAAGGAAACCGACCCGCTGGCGGCAATTGAACAGGCGACGCACGGGCGCGGCGTCGATGTCGCCATCGAAGCGGCGTGGGCGGATCACTCGATCCAGTGGGCGGCGGAGATGGCGCGGTTGGGCGGGCGGCTGGTGCTGGTCGGCATTCCGGGGCCAGATAAGTTGGAGATGAAACACTCGACCGCCCGGCGCAAAGGCTTGACGATCCGTCTGTCGCGCCGCATGAAACACGTCTACCCGCGCGGCATCAAGCTGTGGGCAAGTGGCGCCGTCGATCTCACCGGCATCGTCTCGCATCGCTTCCCGCTTGAACAGACGCCGGGAGCCTACGCGCTCAACGAACGTTACGGCGACAACGTAGTGAAGATCATCATTGACGTGGGAAAGTAGCAGGATACTTTCCCGGAAGCTCGAAGCTTCCGGGAAGGTATCCTGCCTGTTCATGGACAGAAAGAGGGCGTCGACGTGTCGCCCCTCGCAACTCGCCCCTCGATTGAGGCGGTATTAAAAGGTTTTTGTACAGCTTGACAACTCTTCGGCAATTGATTAGAGTATTGATGCAACAAAATTGCAATGCCTGCACATAAATTCACAAAGGAAAACAAAATCTATGGCTGTCTTACGAAATGATGGACGTGCGTTGATCGTGGCGATGGATCACGCCCGCACCCACGGCGTGATCGAAGGATTGGAAGACCCCGGCAAGGTGATCGACGCCGTGATCGAAGCGGGCGCCGATGGCATCATGACCACCTTCGGCGTGATGAAAAAGTATCGCAACGTGATTGCGGGGCGCGTGCCGGTGACGCTGCGGCTGGACGGCGGCCCCAGCCTCTATCGCGAGGATTGGCTGGCGTACACCGAATGGGAACTGCTGCACTCGGTCGAGGATGCGCTGATGTTGGGCGCCAGTTCGGTGGTGCTGATGGCGTTCATCGGCATCCCGGTTGAGCTGAAGACGCTGCAGATCGTGGCCTCGGTGGCGAGCGAATGTATGCAGGCGAACCTGCCGCTGCTGGTCGAAGCGCTGCCCTGCCCCAGCGAACGCATCCCCGACGCCAAGGATCCGCTGGCGATGGCTTCCGCCGCACGGTTGGCCTTCGAGCACGGCGCCGACTACATCAAGACCTATTACACCGGCACGCCGGAAGGCTTCCGCACTGTGGTCGACAACTGCCCCGTGCCAACCTTGATCGCCGGAGGACCGCGCATGAACACCGTCGAGGAGACGCTGCAAGTCGTTAGCGGCGCCATGGCTGCGGGCGCCAGCGGCGTCGTCTTTGGGCGCAACATCTGGCAGAGCAAGAATCCAGCCGGCATGGTGCGCGCATTGCAGCGTGTGATCCATGATGGCAGCAGCATCGCCGAGGCGATGAAGGAATTGGGATAGGTGGGATAGACAGTCTAGCCCAGTCGGCAGCAACAGACCGGGCATAGTCTGTACATATATCCGTGCGATTGTCGAGCGTGACCGAGACACCCTGACTATATTGTTCGTATTCGTGATAAAGGAGGTGGCAAAGAACAGACGACGGATAGTTTTGCAGGATGGTTTGCAGTGTGTGTTATGTAGTCTGCCGGAACAAGTTAATCGACGTGAGCACAAATTAAAGGAGTAACACATCCATGCGCAAGATTCTGTTCCCGATTCTATCCATCATGGTCATCGCCTCAATGGTGTTGACTGCGTGCGCGCCAGCCGCTACGCCCAGTGGGGGTGAAGCAGTACAGCCGGCAACAGGCGGTGAAACATCTGGCGAGACATATGCCTCCGTAGTTGAAGCTGGTGAGCTAGTGCCGCCAATTGTGGCGCAGCCATGCGAAGGCGACGCCTGCTTCTGCCGCGACAAGACCGTTACGGTGATTGTCAACACGGCTGGCGAAAAAGGGCCGATCTCTGGGCCTTTCTATGAGGTGCGCGACGAGTTCCAGGCTGCCACCGGCGCCACGCTGGAGATCGTCGAAGTGCCCTTTGCCGAGCACTTCCCCAAGCTGATGACCGACCTGACCACCGGAACCGGACAGTATGACACCTCTATCGCCGGTGCGTGGTGGCTGGGCGACCTGGTCGGCGGCGACTACATCCTGCCGCTGGATGACTATTACAACGACACGAGCGGTAAGTTCCCCAAGTGGGACATCGAAGATGTGCAGCAAGGGCCGCGCGATCTGTTGACCTATGACGGCAAGCTCTACATGGTCGCCAACGACCACGACGGCCAGGTCATGTACTACCGCAGCGACCTCTTCGCCGACCCGGCGCATCAGGCAGCGTTCAAGGAGCAGTACGGCTACGACCTCAAGGTGCCTGACACGATGCAGGAGTTCCGCGACGCCGCTGAATACTTCGACGGCAAGGATCTCAACGGTGATGGGACGCCCGACGACGGTCTGACCATGCACCTCAAAGTCGGCGGTCAGGGTATGTTCCACTTCATGTCTTTCGCTGCGCCGTTTGTGATTGGGCCGGACAATCCCAAGCTCTTCTGGTTCGACCCGGCGACGATGGAGCCGTTGATGGACAGCCCGGGCCACCAGCGCGCCATGGAGACGCTGATCGACCTGATCCAGTTCGGGCCTGAGGCGATGATGGGCTGGAGCCTGGGCGAGTCGTGGGATCACTTCCTGCGCGGACAGGCGGCGCTCACCTTCACGTGGGGCGACCTGGGCGCGTTGGCGCAACAGGAAGGCAGCGCGGTCAAGGGCAAGACCGGCGCAGCGCCGATGCCCGGCACCACCGAGTACTATGATGTGGTGGCTGGCGAGTGGAAGCAGGTGGATGGCGTCAATAAGGTCGGCAACACCACCGGCGGTTCGTGGGCTGGCGTGATTTCCAAGTTCTCCGATGCGCCGGATTGCACCTACTTCCTGTTGGCGCTGATGGCGACGCCAGAGAAGTCCGAGGTTTACGCTTACCGTGGTTGGGACGGCGTCGATCCGGGCCGCTTCAGCCACTACCTGGAGCCAAACGGCACCAACACCATCGACGGTTACCTGGCGGCTGGCTGGGACGCGGCTGACGCCGAGGCATACACCAACGCCTACTTCGAGAACTTCGGCGCTGAAATGCAGTTCCCGTACCTGCGCATCCCCGGCACCTTCGAGTACTGGACGGCGCTGGACATTCATCTGTCTGAGGCGGCCACCGGTCAGAAAAGCCCTGCGGATGCACTCAAGGCGACCGTGGATGACTTCAACGCCATCACCGACCGCCTGGGTCGCGATATGCAGCAGGAAATCTATGTCAAGTCGCTTGGCCTTGAATAGACCCTTGGTATTCTGGACCGCCTGAAATAATGGCTGTCACGCAGTGGTGTGTGGCTGATTGCCGCACACCACTGCCCCAAACGTTGCTGCAAGACGTGACCCTTCCTGTCACTGAACGGAGTCGATTTATGGCCGCAACCGAGGCGCCGGCGCCGCAACAGCGCAGATCAGACAAAACAAAGTTCTTCTTTATCATGCCGGCAGTGATCTGGGTGTTGATCTTTACGATCTTCCCACTGCTGTACGCGCTGTATACGAGCTTCTTTAGCTTTCGCTTTGGCAGAATCAATCAATTTGTCGGCGGCGCCAATTTTGCGCGTCTGCTCACCGATAGCAATCTGCATAACGGTCTGCGCGTCACACTGACATTTGTGATTATCACCGTCACGATCCAGATGCTGCTCGGATTTGGTCTTGCGCTTCTGCTCAATCGGGAGATGCGCGGCAAAAATATCCTGCGTGCAATTATGATCCTGCCGCTCTTTGCGACACCCGTAGCAATGGGCTACCTCGGCATCACGCTGTTTTACGAAATCAATGGCCCGATCAATGAACTGCTCCGCGCATTGGGTGGGACTGGCGTTCCCTGGCTCTCCAATCCATTTTGGGCGATGGTGGCGATTATTCTGATCGACATCTGGCAGTGGACGCCTTTCGTTTTCCTGGTGTCGCTGGCGGCGCTGCAAGGGTTGCCATCCGATCTCTTCGAGGCGGCCGAGGTCGACGGTGCTTCGGGCTGGCAGAGTTTCCGGCGCATCACGTTGCCGTTGATGGCGCCAATCTTGTGGCTGATCCTGTTGCTGCGCCTGGTGGAGGCGTTCAAGGTCTTTGACATCCCCACGAGCCTGACGCTCGGCGGGCCGGGACGCGCCACCGAAGTCTACAGCCTGTTCACCTACCGCACGGCGTTGCGCTTTTTTGACCATGGCTACGCCGCCGCCCAGGGCTTTCTATTGCTGATCATTGTGAGCCTGATCGTCGCCCTGCTCTTTGGACAGATTCGTAGCGTTTATCAGGAAGAGAGGAGTTGAACCATGCGCCGCAAGACTTCACCGGTTCAGTACATCTTGATCGGCGGCATCATGCTCATTGCCCTGATATGGGTGCTCTTTCCGTTCTACTGGGCGCTTGTAAATTCGATCAAGAGACCTGCCGACACGTTCCGCGCTGGCGCGTGGATTCCCTTCCTGCAGTTCCAGCCAACGCTCGAACACTGGATTTCGGAACTGTCGATCATCGAGATTCGTCAGGCGCTGCTCAACAGCACAATCATTTCACTTGGCGCGGCAACGCTTGCCGTGCTGCTTGGGACGCTTGCCGCCTATGCACTGGCGCGCTTCCGCTTTGGCAAGAAAGGCAACGCCAATTTCACAACCTGGTTTATTTCGCAGCGTATTTTGCCGCCCGTCGTTGTTGTCATTCCTTTTTTCCTGATCATGCGGCAGTTGCAGTTACTGGACAACGTCTTTTCACTTGTGCTGCTCAATGCAACATTCACCCTGCCTTTCCCGGTCATTATTCTCAGTCAGATGATCCGTGAACTGCCGCAAGAACTGGAGGAAGCCGCCTACGTGGATGGCGCCTCGGTCTTTCAGGCATTTACGCGTGTCGTGCTGCCGCTGATTTTGCCAGGGCTGGTGGCGACCTGGATCATCTGCATGGCCTTTAGCTGGAACGAGTTTCTCTTTGCACTCTCGCTGACGACGAAATCGGCGATTCCGATGCCGGTCATTATTGCTGGCGCCGAGCACACGCGCGGTGTGCAGTTCTGGTTCGTCGGGGTGCGCGTCATGCTCACAATGTTGCCGCCAATTGTGTTCGCGCTCCTGGCGCAACGCTACATCATTCGCGGACTGACATTGGGCGCAGTCAAAGGATAATCTTATGGCAGGCGACGACCTGCTGGTTGGCATCGATTTTGGCACGTCACACATCAAAGCCATTGCTTTCACGCGCGACGGACAGATTGTCGCCAGCGCCAGCGCGCCGACGCCGACGGTCTATCCGCAGCCGGGCTGGGCATACTACGAACCGGACGCGGTCTGGGCGCAGACGGTCGTCGCGTTGCGAGCAATGACGGCAAAGCTGGACGATCCTCAGCGCATCGTCGCCGTCGCCGTCGCCAGTGTGGGCGAGGCGGGCGCACCGATCGACGCCGCCGGGCAGCCGACCTACCCGATGATCGCCTGGTTCGACACGCGCACGAAGGAACAGGCCGAGCAATTGCGCCAGCGCTTCGGCGCCGACGCCATCTTTCGCAGCAGCGGTGTCTCATTGCAGCCGATCTTTACGCTCTGCAAAATCTTGTGGATTCAGCAGCACGCACCGGAGGCGATGGCGCGTACGGTGCGCTGGCTCAACGCCGCCGACTTTCTCACGTTCCGGCTGTGCGGCGTGGCGGCGTCGGAATTCTCGCTTGCCTCGCGCACGCTGATGCTCGACATCGACCGCCTGACCTGGGCGACCGATCTGGTGCGCGACGCCGGCGTCGATCCGGCGATCCTGCCACCGCTGCTGCCGAGCGGGACAAAATTGGGCGCACTCCTGCCGGAAGTCGCTGCGCAGACCGGGCTGCCGGCGCACGCCCTTGTCACGACCGGCGGCCACGATCACGTCTGCGGCGCCATGGCGCTGAGCGTCACCCGTCCTGGCGCGGTGCTCGATTCGCTGGGCACCGCCGAGGCGATCTTTCTTGCCACCGACGAGGTGCTTAAAGACCCGGAAGTGGGACGACGTGGCTATGCGCAAGGCGTGCATGTCAGCGGCGGCTATTATGTCCTGGGCGGGCTGTACACCTCCAGCGCGTGCATCGAATGGTTCCGCGAGAACATCGGCGCCGGGCTGGACTACGCTGCGCTGGCTGCGGAGGGGGAAGCCGCACCGCCGGGCAGTCTGGGCGTCTATTTCCTGCCGCATCTGCGCACTGCCAACCCTGGCTACGACGACCCGCACTCGCGGGCGACCTTTGTCGGGTTGACCTTCGACGCCAAGCGCGGCGCGCTCTATCGGGCGCTGCTCGAAGGGCTGGCATACGAGGCGCGCTACTCGCTTGACTCGCTGCTGCCCTATCTGGCGGACACGCACATCGAGCGCATCGTGGCGACGGGCGGCGGCACGCGCAATGGGCTGCTGATGCGCATCAAAGCCAGCGTCTACAACCAGCCGCTGCGCGTTGTCAGCATCGACGAAGCGACGGCGCTGGGAGCGGCCATGCTCGCCGGCATCGGCGCGGGCGTCTACGCGGATGTCGCCGACGCCGTGCAGTCGGTGCGCTACACAACGACCGTGGTCGAGCCGGAGCCAGACGCGGCGCAATTCTATGAACGAGGATTCCATCAGGTCTACCGTGCGCTCTATCCAGCCGTGCGGGAATTGCATCATGCGATTGTGGGAATTGGAGATTGAGAGATTGGAGATTGGAGATTAATTTGACTGGTTGAGCATTTCGGGATTGGGAAAGCAGCGCACGAAGCGCAAGTCTCGCAATCGCTCAATCTCCAATCTCTAATCTCCATTCTCTGAGCACAAGCCAAATTATGTCAAAACAAAATCCTCTCATCATCGTTGCCGGTCATATTTGCGTGGACATCATTCCGGCCTGGCCTCAGGCGGTGGAGTCGTTTGCGGCGGTGTTCAAGCCGGGGCGACTCAATGAGGTTGGTCCCGCGCTGGTCTCGACCGGGGGCGCGGTCTCGAACACGGGGATTGCGCTGCATCGGCTGGGCGTGCCGGTGCAGTTGATGGGCAAGGTGGGGCCTGATCTTTTCGGGCGCGCCATCCTCGACGTGGTGGCGGGTTATGACCCGGCGCTGACCGAGGGCATGATCGTCGATCCGACCGCCGACTCCTCCTACACGCTGGTGATCAACCCGCCGGGCGTGGATCGCATCTTCTTGCACAATCCGGGCGCCAACCGCACCTTCGGCGCAGCGGATGTCGATCTGGCGAAGGTGCGCGGCGCGAAAGTTTTTCATTTCGGCTACCCGCCGATCATGCGGCGCATGCATCTCGACGACGGCGCCGAACTGGCGACATTGCTGCGCGCTGTCCACGATCTCGGCGTCACCACGTCGCTGGACATGGCGCAGCCCGACCCGACGGCGGAAGCAGGGCGCGTCGACTGGCGGCGTGTGCTGGAAAATGCGCTGCCGCACGTCGACATCTTTGCGCCCAGCCTGGACGAGACCATCTTCATGCTCGACCGCGCCCACTACGACGCCATCCAGCGCGGCGAGGCAGCGCGCACACCCGATGTCGACCTGCTGCATCGCCTGGCGCAGGAGTTGCTCGACATGGGCGCGGCGGTGGTGGCGCTGAAACTAGGCGAGCTGGGGCTTTATCTGCGCACGACGAACAATGCTGAACGCCTGGCGGCGGCTGGCGCGCTGATTGCGCCGTTACACGCCGGCTGGCTGGGGCGGGAATTGCTGACGCCCTGTTATGTCGCCAACCTAGCGGGCACGACCGGCGCCGGCGACTGCACCATCGCCGGGCTGCTGACAAGCCTGCTGCACGGACGCCCGGCAGAGGAGGCGATCCTCGACGCCACGGCGGTCGGCGCGGCCAGCGTCGAAAGCCCGGACGCCACCGGCGGCGTGCCGACCTGGGAGGCGGTGCAGGCGCGGCGGGCGGCGGGCTGGGAGAAACATCCGCTGCGCATCAACGCCGGCGGCTGGACGCCCGACGCCGCGCATCATCTCTGGCGCAGCCCCGCCGACGCCAGCGAGGAGGCGCAAGCATGAGCACGCATCTTCTGGGCATCGATCTGGGCACATCCGCCGTCAAAGCCGTGCTGAGCACCATCGATGGCGCGGTCGTCGCCACTGCGTTCGCCGAATACCCGATCGAACAGCCACAGCCGGAGCTTGCCGAGCAGAAGCCCGACCTGTGGTGTCGCGCGGCTTCCGGCGCGGTGCGCGAGGTGCTGGCGCGCGCACCGCACGCGCAGGTCGCCGCGATTGGGCTTTCCGGGCAGATGCACGGAACCGTGCTGCTCGACGCTGCGCATCAGCCGCTGGCGCCGGCCGTGATCTGGCCCGACCGGCGCAGCGTGGCGCAGGTGAAGGAGATCACGGCGCTGGTGGGCGCCGAACGGCTCTACGCCATCACCGGCAGCCCGGTGGCCACCGGCTTTCAGGCGGCGACCGTGCGCTGGTTTCAGCAGCACGCGCCAGAGGTCTGGCAGCAGGTCAAGATGATCCTGCTGCCCAAAGATTACCTGCGCTATCGACTGACCGGCGTCTTTGCCACCGACCCCAGCGACGCCGCCGGTGCACTGCTGCTCGATGAAACGCGCCGCGATTGGTCGGACGAGCTGCTTGCCCTGCTGGGGATTCACCGCGACCAGCTTCCACCGGTGCAACCTTCCGCTGGCGTCAGCGGCTATCTCCATGCCGAGGCGGCGCGGGCGCTGGGTCTACCCGCCGGCATTCCCGTGGCGACCGGCGCGGCGGATACGGCGTGCAGCGTGCTCGGCGCGGGCGTGGTCGAAAGTGACCAATTGCTGCTCACGATCAGCACCGGCGGGCAGCTTGTGCAGCCGTGCGAAACGGTGCGCATCGACCCGCACGGGCGCATCCACACCTTTTGCAGCGCGCTGGAGCCGGGCGAAGGGCGCGCCGGCTGGTATCAAATGGGTGCGATGCTGGCGGCGGGGATGGCGTTGCGCTGGCTGCGGCAACAGCTTTTCGAGGAGCCGGAGCAAATCGCCTACGACCGCATGATGGCGCTGGCGGCGCAGGAAGCGCCCGGCGCGGGCGGGCTGTTGTTTCTGCCCTATCTGGTCGGCGAGCGCACACCCTATATGGATCCGACTGCACGCGGCGTCTTCTTTGGGCTGACGCTCAGCCACACGCGCGCCAGCCTGATCCGCGCCGTAGTCGAGGGGGTGACGCTGGCGGCGTACAATGCCTGCGGCGTGTTGCGCGAACTGGGCGCCGCGCCGCAGCAGGTCGTGCTGGCGGGGGGCGGTGCACGCAGCCGCTTCTGGCAGCAGGTGGTGGCGGATGTCTTTGGACTGCCGGTGCAGCCGCTGCGCACGGTCGAACAGTCGGCGGTGGGCGCGTGCATCCTGGCGGGCGCCGCGCTCGGCATCCACGACGCCGCCGAAGCCGCGCGCACATGGGTGCATTATGGCAGCCCGACCATGCCAGACAGCGCCCGCCACGCCTTCTATCAAGAACGGCTGGCGGCGTTCCAGGCGCTCTACCAGCGCAACGCCGGGAATTTTGACAATTAAACACATAGGTCGTGCAGCATATAACTGGCAGTTGGACAATTATCTGGTCATATGGGAGGCATGTCACACAATGCCTGGACGGTACATCCTTTCAATCGCAGTAGTTACGCTAGCCATCGCACTTTTAGCGCTCGTTTTTGATGTGATCGGGCTTATCTCATATGGCTTGATTGTGGCAGGCATCTGGATAGCGATTGGCGTTTCAGCAACCTGGTTCATTGCTTTGGTTTTGACCAAGCTTGAGATAGTCAAGAAGCACTTTGCGCTGCGAAAATTCCTGAAACTTCCGATGCTTCTGCTCATTGCGGGAGGTACGGGCGTCCTGGTTGCGAATTTGTCCGCTCCACCTGCTCTTCCACCTGGCGATCTATCGGCAAATGAACAGATTCGTTACATGTATGAAACCGATCAAAGGGATCGGCTGGCGCTACGTTTCCTCCAATTGAACCAGCGAGATCAAGCTCGCGCACAACAGATTCTTGAGTTGCACCAGCAAAAAATGATTCGCACTCCTGCTGACCTGTACCAGTCTGCAATGATACTCCAACATGGAACAACTCCCGATCATTACGAATTGGCATACTTGTTCGCAAAGGAGGCAGATGAGGCGGGATTTGAAGGCGCTGAAGGTCTTTGGAAAGCTGCTTATGATCGGTGGATGCTTTCAATTGGAGAGTCACAGATGTATGGAACACAATCAAAGGCGACTCTTACCATTTTTGGCATCACGGTCGAACAACAAGAATAGGTCAGCTGCGTGAACATCTATACGGTTTCCGTCAACCCGGCGATCGACCTCTTTCTCGACGTGCCGGAAGTGATCTTCGACGAAGTGCTGCGGGCGACGGCGGTGCGCCGGGTGTGGGCGGGCAAGGGCTTCAACGTCTCGCGCGCGGTGCAGCGGCTGGGCGGCACAAGCACAGCGATGGGCTTTGTCGGCGGCTACGCGGGCATGGCGATCCGCGCCGGGCTGGAGTCCGAAGGCATCCCCACCGACTTCGTGATGGTCGATGAGGAAACGCGCACCAACGTCATGATCGTCGATCAGCGCACGGGGCGGCACATCAAGGTGAACCAGGCGGGCGCGCCCGCACCGCCTGCCGCACAGGAAGCGTTCCTGGCGAGTATGCGCCGTCATCTGGCGTCAGGTGATCTGTGGGTGCTGACCGGCAGCCTGGCGCCGGGGTTGGACGCCGCTTTCTACGCGGAATTGATCAGCCTGATCCATGCCGCCGGTGCGTTTGCTGTATTGGACAGCAGCGGCGCGGCGTTGCGTCACGGCTGCACAGCGCGCCCCGACCTCGTCAAGCCGAACACCGTCGAGGCGCGCGATCTGACCGGCGAGCCGGTCGCATCGGTCGAGGATGCGCAGCAGGCTGTGGCGGCGTTTCATGCCGCCGGCGCGCAACGGGTGGCGCTGTCGATGGGCGCGGCAGGACTCGTGTACAGCGACGGCGCGACGGTCGTGCATGTGGCGCCGCCGTCGCTGCAGGTGCGCACCGCCGTCGGCGCCGGCGATGCGCTGCTAGGCGGGCTGGTCTGGGCGCTGACGCAGAGCTTGCCGGCGGTCGAGGTGGCGTGTTGGGGCGTGGCGACCGGCGCGGTCTATGCGCAGGATGACAGGCTGCCCGCCGACGCCCAGCTCGTCGTGCGCCAGATGATCGAGCGCCTGCAAGTGACCATGTTGAAACCGTAGACTGGACAGAATGCTTTGTCCCGTTCGGAATGCACAGCCCTCGGGATGGCGGCGTCCAGGATGCGTTTCATTGTTTGCGGTGAGTTTGTTGGTGAAAGGAGGTGCGACGTATGATGGATGGGGGATGGGTCAACGATGGGAAAATGACCCATCCCCCAAACGATGGTTGAAGAATAACAAAATAACCCGGCAATCAACGTAGATGCGGCTCATAGCCGCAGTGTCTGGCATACAACCATGTCACGCCGGAGGCGATGACCTACGTAAATGCTTTTCACGATACCCGACCCGGCTCGCAGCCGCACGTTCTCGGCGGACAAGGGAAATGCGGTTGTGAACCGCATCTACGATTACCGATCGATTATCAATTCTCGGAGCGAAACATACAATGACCACCTATTTTCATCTGACCGAATCGATGTTCAGCGAACGCGAGCAGTTGCTGCTCGAGGCCGACACCCTGGAGGCGAGCGCGTTCCGCTTCGAGAGCGGCGTGGCGGCGATCCGGCTGCGCAACGAGCTGGGAGAGCTGGTGTTGCTGCCCTTCCAGGGTCAGCAAATCTGGTCGGCCAGCTTCCGCGGGCGCAACATTACCATGCGCTCGATGTTTGACCAGCCGCGCGCCACGCGCAACTACCTGGAGACCTACGGCGGCTTTCTGCTTCACTGTGGGTTCACGGCGATGGGTGTGCCTGCAGCCGGCGACGCGCATCCCCTACACGGCGAGCTGCCCAACGCGCCCTACAAACGCGCCTTCCTGGTCGTCGGCAAGGACGAGCGCGGCAGCTACATCGGGCTGGGCGGCGTCTATCAGCACACGGTCGCCTTCAGTTTCAACTATCAGGCCGAGCCGCTGGTCAAGCTCTACGCCGGGTCGTCGCTCTTCACCATCGACCTGGACATCACCAACCTCAAGCGCACGCCGATGGAATACATGTACATGGCGCACGCCAACTTCCGCCCGGTCGACAACGGCCGCCTGGTCTACAGCGCGCACTGCACACCCGCCACCGCACGCGTGCGCACCAGCATCCCGTCACACGTGCGCCCCGGACCAGATTTCGCTGCCTTCCTCAAAGAGTTGAGCGAACACCCGGAAAAGCACAATGTCCTGAAGCCGGGGTTGGCGTTCGACCCAGAAGTGGTCTTCTTCATCGACTATCTGGCCGATGGCGACGGCTGGGCGCACACGATGCAGGTGCACCCCGACGGCAGCGCCGATTACATCGCCCATCGCCCCACCGAACTCGACAAAGGCGTGCGCTGGATCTGCCGCACGCCCGACCAGGACGCGCTGGGCATGGTGCTCCCCTCCACTGCCGAACCGGAAGGCTACACGGCGGAAAAAGCGAAGGGCAACATCAAAACGCTTGGCGCAGGCGAGACCTACCATTGTTCGATGATCGCCGGCGTGTTGACCGTCGATGAAGCGCGTGCGATGGAAGGCAAGATCGAGAAGATTTTAGGCTAAAAAATGGACTGCGAATGACGCAGATTTAGCAGCTTCACGCAGATCATCGTGATCCGCGCACATTCGCCCGATCTGCGTCATCCGCACCCTATTCTTCGCACCGGCGGATTCTCACATCTCGCGCTGCATCAACCACTCCGCTGTGGCCCAAAGCAGACTTTGCCTGGCGCGTTCACCTAAGGCGAAGCGCAGCGCATCCAATCCCGCCGTATAAAATTCATTCATCAAACGGTTGGCATACTCTTGTGAACCGGTCGCCGCCAGCAGACGCAGCGCTTCCGGCAAGTCCGGCGCACCGAACCCAGGCTTCTGCAAGAGTGCATCGAGTTGGGCGCCGTGGCGGGCGTCGTTGAGAGCGTGCAACATTGGCAGGCTCTTTTTGCGCCGCAAAATGTCGTTGCCCGCAGCTTTACCTGTCACTGCCGGGTCGCCCCAAATGCCGAGAATGTCATCCTGAATCTGAAACGCCAGCCCGATCGATTGCCCAAAATGCCGCAACGATTCGTCGGCCTCCGGCGTGGCGCCGCCGATCAACCCGCCAATGGCAACGCTGGCGCCGATCAACGCCGCTGTCTTGCCTCGGATCATGCGCAGATACTCGTCGACGGTCACGCAGTCGCGCTGCTCAAAGCTCATGTCCAGGTGTTGTCCTTCAGTGAGCGCCACGCACGTCTCAGTAAAGATGCGCAGCGCCGCTAACGTAGTCTCAGGCGCAACACCCCGCTCCGGCAGCCGCTGCATCGCCGCAAACGCCAACGCAAACATGGCGTCGCCGGCGTTGATCGCTTGCGGTGCGCCCCACAGCTTCCACACCGTCGGACGATGACGCCGCATTTCATCGCCATCCTCGATGTCATCATGCACGAGCGAGAAGTTATGTAAAATCTCCAAAGCTGCCGCCGCTGGCGCAGCCTGCTTTGTCTCACCGCCAACCGCCTCACAAGCCATCAAACAGAGCAGAGGGCGCAACCGCTTGCCCGCCGGCAACGTCACCGGCTGAAACGTAGCATCGACCCATCCCATATGATAGTGCATCATGCCGTAATGCGCCGCCGTCGCCGCCTCGCCCCCCGCCAACACGGCGCGCATCTCCGCTTCCAACACCGGCAACCAGCGCTCAAAAAATTCGTTCAACATAATCAATCCTTTTGAATGGAGATTAGGAGATTAGAGATTTGGGAACAGAGCTCATCAGCTCACAGCGACGCACGTCAATCTCCAATCTCCCAATCGCTTAATCGCCCGATCTCCCAACCTGCTCTTTCACCAACACACCCGGCTGCCGCAGCGCTGCGATGTTTTCTACACCGCTGCAAAACATGGCGACGCGCGCTTCGGCATTGAGAAGCTCCATCTCTTCGACAACGGCTTCGGCGGATTCCATGGCGGCTTTGAGAAAGGGCGACGCAATCCCAACCAGGTCTGCGCCTAGCGCAACGCATTTCACAATGTCCTGCCCTGTGCGGACGCCACCGCTGGCGAAGAGGTGCACGTCGTTGCGCCCAAGTTCGGCGCGCACCTGCGCAGCGGCGACCAGACTCTCAGCGGTGGGAATGCCCCAATCCGCAAATGCGCCTGCCAGCCGGCGCAGGCGTTCGGTCGGCGCACGATGCATCTCGACCTGACTCCACGAGGTGCCGCCAGCGCCTGCTACATCAATTGCGCTGACGCCTGCTTCGATCAAGCGCCGTGCAGTCTGTGCGCTGATGCCCCATCCCACTTCCTTCACGATTACCGGCTTGCCGAGTTGTTCGCAGACATCGCCAATCTTTTCAAGCAGACCGCGCCAGTTCACATCGCCTTCGGGCTGCACCGCCTCTTGCAGTGGATTGAGATGCAAGATCAGCGCGTCGGCGTCGATCATCTCCACGGCGCGTCGACACTGATCAATGGTGTAGCCATAGTTGAACTGCACCGCGCCCAAATTGGCAAAGAGCAGCACATCTGGCGCCACATCGCGCACACGAAAAGTCTGACGCACATTTTCGTGCTCGATGCCGGCGCGCTGGCTGCCCACGCCCATCGCAACGCGCTGCGCTTGCGCCGCTTCCGCCAGATTGCGATTGATGTACGCCGCCTGCTCCGTGCCGCCAGTCATCGAACTGATCAGCAACGGCGACCGCAACCATCTCCCAAAAACCGTTATCTCCAGACAAACATCCCCTAAGTTCACCTCTGGCAACGCCTGATGCACGAATCGGTAACGCTCCAATCCGGTGGTCAGGTTGGGAAACTGCACATTTTCGGTGACGTTGATGCGAATATGATCTGCTTTACGTTGATCGATTGACATTTCTCTCCTCAAGCCCTATCAGCCATACCAACAGTTTTCGTTCTTTTGAATACCGTATCATAATGGATCAACCAACAATCGGTTGTCTGTATGATTGCGTCGAAACATTCCATCCAAGCCTTGTCATACAAACCCGACCCATCATCGCCAATCAACAAGGAGACACGACAACCATGCCCGGATATTTGCTGCGCGCCGACAAGACCCCGTTGGAGGGCACACCCTTCGATCCTGCTCGCGCTGAAGCTCACTATCCACCCGACCTTGATCTGGAGCCCCAGCATCTCGCCATTGACCTGTCCATCGATATCGCTGCTCGTCGCATTGAGGGTGCAGTCACGCACACTGTCATCGCGCGTCGCAGCCGCGTGCAGACGCTCACACTCGACGCTGTCGATCTCAACGTGACCGCAGTCACAGGCGATGATGGCGGCGCGCTGACCTTTCGCAACGATGGCAAGCAGTTGGTGATTCGTTGGCCCACCCCATTTTCCGCTGGCGAACGACGCAATGTCACCATCCACTACGCCACCGAACGCCCCGTTTCAGGGCTGTATTTCTCGCAGCCAAACGAAGCCTACCCCGACATGCCGTGGTACGCCGTCACCGACCATGAGACCGAGCGCGCGCGCCACTGGCTGCCGTGCATTGACCTGCCCAATGCTCGCACAACGCTCGACATCCGCCTGCGCGCCGAAGAGCGCTTCACAATTCTGGCGAATGGGTATCTGATCGGCGAGACTATGCACGGCGATGGCACCAAAACCGCACATTGGCGGCTCGATCAACCTTGCCCAAGTTACCTGCTCTGCTTTGCAGTGGGCGAATTCGTGCGCGCCGACGATGGCGAGTTTGATGATGGCGAAAAACGCATCCCAGTCGCCTACTTTTGCAGCCCACACCACACATCCGACGACCTGCGCCGCAGCTTCGGGCGCACGCCGTCGATGCTGGCGTGGCTGACGACAAAGCTTGGTCAGCCTTTCCCCTACCCCAAATACTATCAATGGGCTGCGCCCGGCGTCTCCGGCGCAATGGAAAATATCTCACTGGTCAGTTGGGATGAGCGCCTGGTGCTCGACGAAACGCTTGCCACTGAATGGACATGGCTGCTCGACGCAGTCAACATTCACGAAATGGCGCACAGCTACTTTGGCGACGCGGTCGTCTGTCGCGATTACGCTCACGCCTGGCTTAAAGAATCGTGGGCAACCTACATCGAGCAAGTCTACCGTGAAGAGACAGGTTCACAAGAAGAGGCGCAATATGTCTATTACGAACATGCCACAGCTTATTTTCAGGAAGCCGATGAAGAGTATCGTCGCCCGATCGTGCAGCGCAGCTTCGACTCCTCTTGGGATATGTACGATCGCCACCTCTATCCGGGCGGCGCGTGTCGCCTGCATACGTTGCGCGCGCTGCTCGGCGACGACATCTTCTGGCCCGCAGTGAGCGACTACCTGACGACCTATCGCCACCGCGTCGTAGAGACCGAAGACTTCCGTCAGGTGTTGGAGAAACACTCCGGGAAATCGCTTGGGCGCTTTTTCGACCAGTGGTTCCATCGCCCCGGCTACCCCGACCTGAAAGTCACCTTCACCTTCGACGACGACGCCCGCCGCGGCGAACTGACTATCGAGCAGCAGCAGGTGAACACAGCCGAAAATATCCCAGTTTTTCATCTCGACACCGCCGTTGCCTGGTGGATCGGCGGCAAAGAGCATCGTACGCCGCTACACATCGACCAGCAGCGACAACTTTTCGTGCTGCCAATGGACTCCATGCCAGAAATGGTGATCTTCGATCCTGATTTTACAGTGTTGCACAAGCTATCATTCAACCCCGGCGACGATCTGTTGCGTCGTCAGTTGACCGCAGGCCCGACTGTGCTTGCGCGCATTCACGCCGCCAAGGAGCTGGCCGCCACCGGTCGCTACGCCAACATTCAGGCGATCGCAGACGCCTACGCCGCCGAGCCGTTTTGGGGCGTGCGTTGCGAAATGGCGCGAGCGCTGGCAAAAGCAAACAGCGCCGCCGCCGCCGAAGCATTGCCCGGTCTGATTGCCAGCGAACGGCGCCCGCTGGCGCTGCCTGTGTTGCTGCGCGCCGCAGGCGCCTACCGCGACGCTGCTGTACGGGCTGCGATCACACAGCGACTTGAGACAGGACTTGCCTATGTGGCGACGCAAGCCGCCTACGAAGCGCTCGGCGCACAGCGCGAGGATGCGCCTTTTGACCTGCTGGTGAACGCCGCGCGCACATCTGGTTTCAACGGCGTGGCGCAGATCGGCGCTATCCGTGGGCTGGCAGCCACGCGTCGCGCTGAGGCGGCGGATGTGCTGTTGTCGCTGGCAACGTGGGGTGGGAGCAGCTACTACGTGCGGCCGGCGGCGGTGACAGCGCTGGCGGAGTTAGGGCAGCATGTCGACAAACCGCTGCGCACCCGCATCGTCGAAGCGTTGATAACACTGTTGCGCGACCCGGTCTACCAGGTGGCGATGGCGGCGGTGCGCGGTCTCGGCGCAATGCAAGCCAGCGAAGCCATCGATGCGCTCGAACAATTTGCACGTGGGCGCACCCATCAAGAAGCAGTTGTCGCCCGGCGCACCGCAGACAAAATCCGCAAAGCCGCCAAACCCGCCGAGCGCGCCCAGCAAACCCAATTGCAGGAACTGCGCACCCAACTGCGCCGGCTGGAAGAGGAAGTGCAGCGGATGAAGGGGAGATTAGGAGATTGAGAGATTGGAGATCAGGAGAGGGGGGAGACGCGCTCGACATGCGATCTGACCCCCTCTCCCTCTCTCTCTTCCACTCTTCTCGTTACAATTTATTTTGCGATCAGGAAAACCACCCTTTCCCCACAAAAATAGCCACCAGAATTTGACCAAACGCCCTAAATTTCCCCTTGAAATAGACACCGAAATATAGACAAATGGCGTATTTTTCCATTTTTCATGCCATTACGTTATGAAAACCTCTTGCATTGTTGCAAAAAACGTGGTAAGCTTGTCAACGAATCTTGTTTCACGGAGGGCCGCCAATCGCATCCATGTTTGCAAGATTCTGTCGCGAAAGGAGCACGCCATGTGAGCAACACAAAACGCATCGCATAGATCAGAGAGTTTTGCAGAACAATACACCCGAACAACAACAGTGTAACTCTTTTGAAAGGAGAGTCGTATGACTGGCAACACCAGCCGGCGACAGTGGATGCCTTGGCGTGTGCGGACGCTTCTGGCAGTAATCCTGGCGCTGGGAATGCTGATCCCTGTGGTCAGCGCTTTTGCTCAACAATATGAAGCCACGCCTGTCGACAGAATTTGCGTCGAAGGTTCTGTCATCAACTTCGACGAGACGCCGCTCGGTGACCCCTACACCTGGACGATCACCTATGGCCCGAAGGACTCAACAGAAACCGCCACGGTGACAACCGATGCGTATGGGAAGTTTAAATTGGAGGGCAGCCCGCTCAACGTCGGCGTTTGGACCTTCTCCATCAATCCATTGCCTTCGCCAGACACTGACGGGCCATGGGAGGGCATCACGGCCCTGACCTTTGATATTCCGCTAACCTACGGCAACAAGGATTGCGTCCAGATTCGCTGGAAGATGGTGCGCTACGTGCCCGTGATCGTCACCAAGATCGACGACCTGCACAATCTGCTGGATGGTTGGACGATCCGCGCCGAGCCGGCGCGCGGCAACTGGTTCGCCTCTCCGGCCGAGCTAGTCACCGGCGATGCAAGCAAGGGCTTTGGTCAGGGCGAAGTAGTCTTCCGTCTGACCGAGGGACAGTGGAATTTCAAGGAGCGCGCGCCGCGTGGCGTCAGCTATACGCCGATTCTGCCGTCCAGCGGCCAACAATCGCTGCACGTAGCGTGGCAAGGGTTGGATCAACAAGGCAACCCGATCCCACAGATCTTGCGCTTCAAGAATCGCGTCACCGAATACGGCTGCATTGACGTCTACAAGTTTGACGTGCCTGTCCGCGAGGGTGAGGACTCCATGCCGCTGCCCGGTTGGAAGATGACGGTCAAGCGCGCCAACGGCACCACCGTGGCGACCGGCTACACCGACGCCTCCGGCAAGGTCACCTTCAGCAATCTGCCCTTTGGACCGTACACCGTTTACGAAGAGCTGCGCAGCGGCTGGGCGCCCGCCAGCCCGACCGGCTTCACGGTCAACGTCACGGCGGCATCGCCTTGTGCAGAGGTTGTCTTCGTCAACGAGCAGGACTTCGGCTTTGGCTTCGTTGGTCGCAAGCTCGACGCCAACGGCCACATCGGTCTGCCCGGTTGGAAGATCACGATCACTCCGTTGGATAAGGGTGGCGCGCTGCCGCTCAACGGCACGCCTGAAGGCGATGGCGCTTATGTGCTGACCGATGGCCTAGGCAACTATCGCTTCGACTTCCCGACCAATGACTACCGCGTGCCGGGCGCCCGCTATCGCATCTGCGAAGAGCAAAAAGCTGGCTGGCTGCCACACACCGCGCTCTGCTACAACGTTCGCCTGCCCAATAAGCCCGGTTCGCCGGTTAAGGTCTGGGACTTTGTGAACCAGCAGGTGGGCCACACCGAGAGCAAGCGCTACGGCAGCTCACCGGGCGGCGCCGGCTGCCGCTACACAGTGACGGTGCAGCCTGGCGACAGCCTGTACGGCATCGGCGCGTCCTACGGCGCCTCCGCCAGCGCCATGTTGGCCGCCAATCCGTGGGTCTACAATCGGCCGCACTACTACGTTTACCCAGGTGATAAGGTCTGTGTGCCGTGAGGTGATTTTCCATGGCGCATCAGGCTGTTCTGGCGATGATGGCGCGGCGAACGCTACGCCATCATCCATCAGAACGGCGCCTGAGTCCGTTGTCAGATTCGTTGGTGGGGGGCCGGCGTTGGCGTCTGTCGCAGGCGCCTGACAACTGAATAGCAGCGCTCGAGCCGGGTTTCCAGAGGGGAACCCGGCTTTTTGATTGGAGAGTGGGAGATTAAGAGATTGGAGAGGGGGAGAAGGGGAGAGGGGAGATCGCGCGTCAAGCACGTTTCCCCTCTCCCTCACTCCCTTTCTCGATTTATCAAGGCGGTGATAGACTCAGACTATGCATATCGGTGTGTTGACCCATAACTATCCGCGGTTTGCGGGCGATTTTAGCGGGACGTTTGTGGAGGCGTTGTGCGAGGAGCTGGCGGCGCAGGGGCAACAGGTGACGGTGTGGGCGCCCTACGATCCGGCGTATCACCGTCCGCCCGACGGCGCGGTGCGGCTGCGGCTCTACCGCTACGTCTGGCCCGATTCGCTGCATCGGCTTGGCTATATGCGCACGATGCAATCCGACCTGGCGCTGCGACTGGAGGCGTATGCATTAAGCCCGATGCTCTTTGTGCGCGGGGTTCAGGCAGTGATGGCTGACGCGCAGCGATTCCACCCAGATGTGTTGCACGCACACTGGTTGCTGCCCAACGGCTTCATCGGCGCAGTCGTGAGCCGACGGCTTGGCATTCCGCTGACGATCTCGATTCCCGGCTCCGATGCGCAGGTGGCGCGCAGCAACCCGCTCTTTCGAGCGATGGCGCGCTTTGCGCTAAACCAGGCTGGGTTGCTGACCGCCAACAGCGCCGACCTGCGCGATGCAGTTCTGCCGCTCGGCGCTGACCTGAACCGCTTTGATATGATCATCTACGGCACGGATCCGGCGGCGCTGCGCCCCGATGATAGCGGTGTCATGGAATTGCGCCAGCAGTTGAAGATCGGCAAGGACGATGTGGTGGCATTGTGCGTGGGGCGCATGGTGCCGAAGAAAGGCTTCGACGTGCTGATCCGTGCATTGGCGGAGCCGCTGCTGCACGACCTGCCCATCGTCGCCGTGATGGTGGGCGAAGGCGACGACAAAGCGGCGTGGCAGGCGCTGGCTGCCGAACTGGGCGTGGCTGAGCGGCTGCGCTGGGTCGGCAGCGTGCCGAAAACCGAGATCGGGCGCTATTACAACATGGCGGACTTTCTGGCGATGCCCTCGGTGAGCAAGCCGGCGGATGGGTTGAACGTCTGTGTGCTCGACGCCATGAGCTGCGCCAAACCGGTGATCGGCACGCCGGTGGCCGGCAATCCGCTGGCGATCGTGGACGGCGTCACTGGGCTGATCGCACCGGAGCAAGACCCGGCGACGCTGGCGGCCGCGGTTGCGCTGCTGGCAACCAATCCGGCGGCGCGCCAGGCGATGGGCGCGGCAGCGCGCACACGAATTGAGACGGAGCTGGGCTGGCCACATCTAGCGCGCCGCTATATTGCCCATTTCGAGAAGATGGTGGAGGTCGACGCGCATCAGCCAGGGTAGAGCCTGGAGAACTATCCAGTCTGGCTGCTACAGATCATCAAGTCTGTCCACAGGAGAGCGAAAACCTTTTGCGATCATCTCGCCCAACAAGCTGTCGGCGTGTTCCAGAGTCAGAATGCCGATGTTGACAAGACGCAGAAGAATTCCCAACGTACCGCTGACTGGAATCGACAATTGTGCAGCAAGTTTGCGAGCGTCTCGATCGTCACTCAGTAAGCTCCAGTGACGATGGGCAGCTATTGCCAGACATGCTGCCTCGCCTGCGTTTACACGGTGACAGTATTCCTGGAATAGCGTATGTTCAGCCTGTTCCAGGCTCTCGATGACCGTAATCATGTCAAGCTGCGTGATCGGCAACTTGCCTTTGCGAACACCCGCTTCAAACTCAGCAGCGACCTGGAGCGGACAGGCAAGTTCAGTGCCAAGAGCATGTTGAAGCAAGTCAAGGCGGCCAACGCTGGCAAAATTCGACAAAACCGTATTGTCAAGGATGAGCTTCATTGTGCAGAGGCTACGCGTTTGGGCGACAACCAGGCCTCAAGCGCCTGCACCTCAGCCATTGCTTCCGCTTTGGTGGCAGAACCAATGCGCAAGGGGATGCCAAGTTCGATGAATCGATCACGCAATTCAAGTTCGTGCATGTCGAGTAGCTCTGCCGCCTTGCCCAGGTTAATCTCTTCGTCAAGGTAGGCACTTACAACTAGCGACCAAGTTAGTTCTGGTTCACTATCCAGCAGCTTTTCCAGCGCAGCATCGACCAGAGCGGGCTGCAGTTTGTATACTTTGCCCAAATGCGAAATCATCCAGGGTGAAGCGATCATGTAGTTTGCCTCCGCAAAGGTATAGTATCATGAACTTTGGATATTGTATACTTTGTAAAAATTAGTATCGGCAGAGTTGGGTTCACACACTGAGTGCCAATCATGCCTTACATCGAACATGGAAACGCATTTGTAGAGATTGCCGCGATCCTTGGCCTGGCGACAGTGCTCGGTGTGATCGGGCAATGGCTGCGCCAGCCGCTCTTGATTATGTTCCTGGTCACGGGAGTGCTGGCCGGGCCTGCATTCCTGGGAATCATCCGCAGCTATGAACAGATCGAACTGCTGGCGAACATCGGCATTGCGCTGCTGCTCTTTATCGTCGGTCTCAAACTCGACCTTGGCCTTATCCGCACGATCGGCCCCGTGGCGCTCGTGACGGGCGTTGGACAGATCATCTTTACATCGATCATCGGTTTTGTAATTGCCATTGCGCTGGGGATGTCTGGCATCAGCGCAGCCTATGTCGCCGTCGCGCTCACCTTTTCGAGCACAATTATTATCGTCAAGCTATTGTCGGATAAGAAAGAGGTTGATTCACTGCACGGGCAGATCGCCATCGGTTTCTTGATCGTACAGGATATTGCTGCGATCCTGGCGCTGGTGGCGCTGACCACCTTTGGCTCCACCGTATCGGAAGGAAATGAAGTGATCGGCGAAGCGCTGCTGATTGTAGTCAAGGGGCTTGGTTTTCTGGCGGCGGTTGCACTGTTGATGCGCTATGTCCTACCGTCGCTGACGCGGCGACTGGCGGGTTCACAGGAACTGTTGATTCTTTTTGCCATCACATGGGCGGTTTTTCTGGGCGCTGCGAGCGAATGGCTTGGTTTCACCAAAGAGGTCGGCGCTTTTCTCGGCGGGGTTTCACTTGCATCCACCACCTATCGCGACGCGATCGGGGCGCGGCTGACAACGCTGCGCGATTTTCTGCTGCTCTTCTTCTTCATCGATCTTGGCGCGCGGCTGGATTGGTCGACCGTCGGCGCCCAAGTAGTCGATGCACTGATCTTCTCGGTCTTTGTTCTGGTCGGCAATCCTTTGGTCGTGCTGGTGATCATGGGCGTCATGGGCTATCGACGGCGCACAAGCTTTCTGGCCGGGTTGACCGTAGCGCAGATCAGCGAATTTTCCTTGATTGTGGCGGCGTTGGGTCTCAGCATCGGCCATATCACGCAAGAGACAATGGGGCTGATCACGCTGGTTGGCGTGGTGACGATTTTTCTGTCCACCTATATGATCCTCTATTCCGGTCAGCTCTATAACCTTCTCTCTAGGCCGTTGAAAATTTTCGAGCGACGCAACCCCTACCGGGAGGCGGCTATCGACACACTCGACCAGGCATTTGCAGTCGACGTCATTTTGGTGGGGCTAGGCAACAATGGCAGTGCGCTCGCCGAACATCTACTGCGCCAACGAAAAACCATTCTTGGCGTCGACTTTGCGCCGGATGTGTTGACAAAGTGGAGCAATCGCGGTGTGAAGGTGCTCTATGGCGACATGGCCGATCCAGAATTGCTTGGGCATCTGCCGCTGAGCAAGACGCGCTGGGTCGTCAGCACGGTGCGCTCCAGGGAGCTAAACCTTGCGCTTGTCCGCCATCTCCGACACGATGGATTCGAGGGCGGTGTGGCGTTGACGGCGTTGAACCAGGAGGAGGCTGACGCGTTTGTGGCTGCGGGCGCCGATATTGTTTTCCGGCCATTTGTCGATGCGGCGGAGCAGGCAGCCGATGCGTTGACCCAGGCGATGGATTTTCTACCCGACCACGTTCACTGGCCGATCAACTTTTTGGAAACTCGAATTCGTCCGGGATCGCTGGCGGTTGGACACACTATCCGCGAACTTCCATTGCGCACCGAAACGGGCGTCTCGATCCTGGCGGTGAACCGCGCCGGTCGCGTCTTTTACGATCCCGGCCCGACGTTTCAGATTTTTCCTGGAGATCGCCTGATATTGATGGGACCCGCACAGGCGCTGCGCGAGGCGGAGATGACGCTGAACGAGCCAGAAATTGTCGACGACGATGAGCCTATAGACCACTTTGTGCTTGCCGAGGTGCACGTAGGGAGCGATTCCACCTTATCGGGGCATACGCTGGCAGAACTACACTTTCGCCAGGTTCACGGCGTCACGGTCGTCGGCATTCGGCGCGGCGCCGAGCAAATCCTGGCGGTAAGCCCGACCGAGAAGATCTTCAACGGGGACTGGCTGATCGTGGTCGGTTTTGCGCAACGCGTCAAGCAGCTAAAGGCGCATGAGCCCCTCTAGCAAATGCAACGAAAGCGTCGGCGAACGCCTTTTCACCATACTGAAGCGTCGGCATTGTTTACACCACTTTCAAAATTTGTTTGATTTCGTGCAAGGTCTCGGTGTCCGACAGGAAGAATAGCGTGTCTTCGGCTTCAAGCTGGGTGCTGCCATCGGGGACAAGAAAACGATTGTTCCTCCCGATCAGCACCAGTAGAGCGCCTGGAGGCAAACCAAGATCGACCAGACGTTTGCCGACGCCCGGCGAAGTTGCCGGCAGATCAAGCTCAACCATATCTCCCTCAACCCCTTCTGTCGGCTCAAAGATGATCGGCGCGCGTGGGCGAGCGCGCAAGGGACTGTCGACGCGCAGCCAACGTGCGGCGAGGGGAATCGTACTGCCTTGCACGAGGATGGAGGTCAATACAACAAAGAAGACCAGATTAAAAATCTCGTTTGCCCGCCCGATGCCCGCAAGCAGAGGAAATATTGCCAAAATGATTGGCACCGCGCCGCGCAGCCCCACCCATCCCACCATGGCGACCTCACGCACGTTTATGCGGAAGGGAAGCAATGTCAGGAACACACTCAGCGGGCGAGCCACAAACATGAGGAACAACGATACAAACAATCCAATTCCCGCAACCGGTATCAGTTGTGAAGGGAACACCAACAGCCCAAGCGTCAGGAACATCACGATTTGCATTAGCCAGGCAAGACCGTCGAAAAACCGCATCAGGCTTCGGCGATGGATCACGCTGCGGTTGCCGACCATGATGCCGGCCAGATAAACAGCGAGAAACCCATTGCCGCCAAGCAGCGCCGTGATGCTATATGTCAACAGCACAAGCGCAATCAAGAGCACGGGATAAAGCCCGTCATACGCCAGGCGCAGTCGATTGATGATCACCGCCATCAACCACCCACAGAAACAGCCAAGAAATGCGCCCAACAACATCTGAAGAAAGAAGGCGGGAATCATAGAGGCGAACGTCAGCTCCGGATTCGAGAGCAGACTGATAAACCCTGTGGTGAGGAGAATCGCCATCGGGTCATTGCTTCCCGATTCCAGCTCAATCAGCGACTTTAGATTGCTGCGCAATCCAACGCCTTTCGAGCGCAAAATCGCAAACACTGCTGCGGCGTCTGTTGAGGAAATGATTGATCCCAACAGCAATGCTTCCAGCCAGGAGTAGCCGAGCACATACACGCCAAACACGCCAATCAATGCGGCGGTCAGGAACACGCCCACTGTCGAGAGCGCAGCCCCAGGGGCAAGCATCGTGCGGATTTCCTGCCATACTGTATCAAAACCGCCGGAAAAGAGGATGAACACCAACGCCAAGACGCTCAATGACTGGGCAAGTCCAGCATCATCGAACGCAATTCCACCAATGCCCTCCGAACCGGCCAACATGCCGATCACAAGAAAGAGCAGCAGCGCAGGCATTCCTAAACGCCCCGACGCCTTGCTGGAAATCACACTCAGCAGAAGAAGAACACCACCAATCAGTAGAGCGTAATCTAGCCACATCTATCGAACCGTTAAAATGAAACTTCCTGATGAAGATAGAAACTATTGCTGTTGTTGTTGCTGCATTTGGATCGCGGCAAGCGTCTCGGCGTAACGCGCATGGAGCTGCTGAGCCGTGCTGCGATAAACCGGCGTCTGGTCGCCGTCAGTAGCATCAGCATCATCCTCATTGACAGCGCCTTGCAGCATCCGCACACGAACATGGACAGCCAGCTCACTGCCGGCGTTGCCCTTGTAAATGCCGCGCGTCGGCGGCACATCGGTGTAGTCGCGGCCCACGGCGACCTCGATGTGGCGCTCGCCCACCAGCATGTCGTTGGTCGGGTCAAAGCCCACCCAACCGAGCGTTGGCAGCCATACATCCAACCAGGCGTGCGATGCGCCATCCGCCGAAGTGTCCGTGCGGCTGTGAAAGAGGTAGCCGCTGACATAACGGCAGGGGATGTGCAGATAGTAGCGCACCAACGCCAGCATAATGTGTGTGTAGTCCTGGCAAACGCCGCGGCGATGATGCAGCGCTTCGTCGATGGGCGAATCGACGCGCGTGCTGCCGGCGTCGTAAGCAATCGCCCGGTGCAGCATGTGATTGAGCTCGATCAGCAGCGATAATGGGTCGCCGCGGCGTGCGACGTTCAATTCCTTTGCCAGCTGCGCCAGCCGGTCGGTTGGCGCAGTCACTTCGCTGGGTATGAGCATCTCATAATGTGCGCCCGCAGCGTTGCTGTCATCGATCTGCACCCAGGCGTCGTTGGGCAGACGTTCGGGAAGAAGCGGGCGCGGGTACACCAGCACCTCCGATTCGGCGACGATGACAAGTTGTTGGTGAACGCCCGGTTGCGTGAAGTGATGCACTGTGTTCTGCTGAGCGTCGGTGTAGACAAAAAGTCGCGCCTGCGGTCGCACCTGAAGGCGGAAGAGGCTGCATTGCTGATATTCGGTGCTGCGCGGCTGCATCCGCACTTCGGTGACGCTCTCAGAGATCGGTGCAGTGTATTGAAAACGCGTCGTGTGACGGACGGAATAGTGCATCAGGCTGCCTTCAATTTGTCTTCGATTGAGTAGGCGATATAGGTCTCATAGATTGCCTGGTGAATCTGACCGCATTGGTTCTGGATGTTGAGCAGATAGCTGCCCAGCCCGCTCTCCATGATCTCATCGACCTGTGCATAGTCTAGCATGGCGCGCAACCGTCCGCCTAACCGATAGACGCGTGCGGATTTGGGCGTCTCGGTCTCCTCGCCGACCACCTGCAGCGAACTTTGGATGCGGTTGATGCCAAAATGCACGGAATAGGGGAAGTTTGGATTGAGCAGCAAAAACTCGACAATGTGCCGCGGCTGCACGTTGGCGGCGTAGACTTTGCTGTACGCCTCATACGCTGCACAGCCGCGCAGCAGACCGACCCAATCCAGATAGGTCTGCTGATCGATGGCGTCGATCTCCAGCCCGCTTGCGTAGAGTTCACGAAAATCGACGTTGAGCGAGTCGGCGGTTTCGCTGGCGCGTTCTAGATAGCGACCGATCTGGATGAAGTGCCAGCCCTGGTCGCGCGTGATGCGCGAATCGGTGATGCCCTGAAAACGGTAGACTTCCTGGTTGATCCAGTGATAGAAGCTGTGGGGCTGACCGTTCCATAGACTTTGCATCGGCTGGCTGCGCACAGTCAGGTGCATCTGGTTGATCTGCTCCCACATCTGCGAGTTGATCTGCTCGCGCACCTGGCGCGCATTCTCACGCGCCGCAGCGATGCAGTTGACAATCGAGCTGGGGTTGTCTTCATCAAAGGTGAGCAGATCGGCAAGCTCATAGTCCGACGATTCAGCGGCGGCGTGCTCTTTCTCATCCACCAGGCAAGTGATCAGCCGACGGCGGCGTCGGCGCGCTGCGTCGACCGCCTGTTCGGTGACGATGGTCAGGTGCACGTCGAGCTGGCGCGCAACGTGGTCGGCGCGCTCCAAATAGCGGCTCATCCAGTAAAGGCTGTCGGCGACGCGCGAAAGCATGGCGTTCATGGCTGATTCTCCTTTCTCACCAATTGAGCACCCACGTATCCTTGCTGCCGCCGCCCTGCGAAGAGTTGACAACCAGCGACCCACGACGCAGCGCTACACGGGTCAGCCCGCCTGGCAGGATGGTGACGCGCTTGCCGTAGAGAATATAGGGGCGCAGATCGACGTGCCGCGCCTCGACCCGTCCGTCGAGAAAACAGGGCGCCCGCGAGAGGTTGATCGTCGGCTGCGCGATATAGTTGCGTGGGTTTGCCTCGATCAATGAGCGGAAGGTCTCGCGCTCCTCGACGGTGCTATGAGGACCCACCAACATGCCGTAGCCGCCCGATTCGCCCACCGCCTTCACCACCAGTTTGTCCAGATTTGCCAGCACATAACCGCGCTCTTTCGGATCGGCGCACTGATAAGTCTCGATATTGGGCAGGATCGGCTCTTCGCCAAGATAGTAGCGGATGATGGCGGGCACGTAGGCGTAGACTGCCTTGTCGTCAGCCACGCCCGTGCCGACAGCGTTGGCGAGCGTGACATTGCCGGCGCGGTAGGCGTTGAACAACCCGGCGACGCCCAACATCGAGTCCTTGCGGAAGATCAGCGGGTCGATGAAGTCGTCGTCGATGCGCCGGTAAATCACATCGACGCGGCGCAAACCGGCGGTCGTGCGCATGTAGACGGTGTTGTCGTGCACCGCCAGGTCGCGGCCCTCGACGAGCGGAATGCCCATCTGTCGCGCCAGAAAGGTGTGCTCGAAATAAGCCGAGTTGTAGACGCCGGGCGAGAGCAGCACAATCGTCGTCTCGTCGGGCGACGCTGGCGACAGCGCCGCCAGCGTATTTTGCAGCGCCTGCCCGTAGAACTCCAGCGGGCGCACGCCATAGAGACTGAACAGCCCTGGAAAGATGCGTTTCATCACCTGACGGTTGGCGAGCATGTACGACGCCCCCGACGGCACGCGCAGGTTGTCTTCAAGTACGGCGAAGCGCCCGTCAGTCAGCCGAATCAAATCGGTGCCGGTCACTGCAACATAGACGCCGTGCGGCGTATCCAACCCACACATCTCGCGGCGATAGTGCTTGCTGCTGTAGACCAGGTCAAAGGGCACAACTCTGTCGGCGAGAATTTGCCCTTTGTGATAGATGTCGTGCAAAAAGAGGTTGAGTGCAGTGATGCGCTGAATTAGCCCGCGCTCCACCGTTTCCCATTCGCCGGCGGTGATGATGCGCGGCAGCAGGTCGTAGGGGAAGATGCGCTCGGTGCCGCGCGCATCGCTGTAGACGGTGAAGGTGACGCCCTGATGCAGAAATGACAGATCGGCGGTCTGCTGACGCATCTCCAGTTCGGCTGGAGATAGATCGAGTAAGCGGTCGAAGAGAGAAGAGTAATGCGGTCGCGGGACGCCTTCAGGGGTGAACATCTCATCGTAGGCGTCGTCCAATTCGTAAGCAGCAAATCGTACGTCGTCCGTTGCCGTCACCCGTCCTACAGCATTCATCGCCCCTCCTGTGCAGAGTGCTCATAAACCCACAAATCAATTGCCAGAATTATATGCGGATTTTGCTGCTCACCCAACTCACAGGAGATTAATACAACATAATATTGCAAATATCACAAAACGCATCTGTGCATTTTGCCCAAAACACAAAATTACGGCGCATGCATTTCTATAAAAGCGGATTCCAACGCATCGCCAGACCCACTGCTGCCGCCAAAAGCAAGCCGGCCAGACCAGCAAAGCCAGCGCTCACTTCGGTCGTCTCGTAGCGGGTGATCAGATAGGTGGGCAGACCGCGAAAGACTTCACGAAGTTCGCTGGCGCTTTCAGCGGCATAATACTCTCCACCCGTCATGGCGGAGACCTGGATCAGGGTTTCTTCGTCGATGCCGCGGCGGAACTGGCCGCCGCCCCCGCCGCCAAAGGGGAAGCCGCCGCCCATAAATGGCTCAAAACCGTCAAATTGGCCGCAATCCATGCGCCCGCCCTCCGCGGTGCCAAAACCAATCGTATACACGCGGACACCGCGATCGGCGGCTTGCTGGGCCGCCTCCAGCGGATCAACGCCTGCGTTGCTGGCGCCATCGGTGAGCAGAATAATGATGTTAGGCGTGTAGGCGCCCGTCATGACCGGTGTAATCGCCGGATCGGCGCTGCTCCGCGTGCTGCGAGGCACAGTTGGATCAATCTCAGCGATGGCGTCAATCGATTTGAGAATAGCGCTGCCCACCGCAGTGCGCCGCCCGGTGAGCAGGCTCTGTACGGTGCTGATCAGCACTTCTTTGTCAGGGGTGGGCGGCTGCACCATCTCAGCAAAACCGGCGAAGGCGACGATGCCGATCTCGGTCCCAGGCGGCTGGCTGTCGATAAATTCCTTGGCTGCATCTTTGGCGGCTTGAAAACGGTTGGGGGGAATATCGGTCGAGCACATGCTGCGCGACACGTCGATCGCCAGGATAATCGAAGTCTGGTTGGTCGGCACGGCCATCACAGCCATCGGGCGCGCCACAGCAAAGATCGCACTGATCAGCGCAGCGATCAGCAGTGCAAAAGGGACATGTCGCTTCCAGAGCGACTGTTTGGGCAACGCCGCACGCACCAATGACAGACTTGAAAAGCGCACGCTTACGCGTCGCCGACGGCGCTGCACCCACCAATAGGCTACGATCAACAGGGGAACTAGAATGAGAAGAAGCAATAGCCATGACCAAAGAAAACTCATCGCATCTCTCCTGTCGCTCTCACGGCGCACGCCCCAACCACACCATTGATAGCGCGGCGCCGCCGATCAGCAGCAGCAAGGCCACGCCAGCAAAGAGCGCCGTAACCTCGGTCTTTTCGGGGCGCGTAACCAGTTGCACATCCAGTTCGCGATAGATTGCGCTCAATTCTTCCTCGTCCTGAGCGTTGAAATACTCTCCGTCCGTCATTTCGGCGATGCGTTGCAGCGTCTCGGCGTCGAGTCTCGTGAAAAAGTTCATCCCATCGATCTCGATCGTGGTTCCTGCGGTGCTGCCGATCCCGATCGTGTAGATCCGTACGCCTCGGTCGGCGGCGATTTGGGCGGACTCAAGCGGTTCGGGCGGTGCAGTGTTTTCGCCGTCGGTGAGCAACACAATGGCGGCAGACTCATAGCTTCCCGGTGCAGCCGGCGTCGGTGTGGGTGACGGCGTGGGCGTCAAGCTGCTGTAGATGGCGCCGCTTGGCTCCGGCGTGGCGAAGATCGTGTTGAGCGCAGCCAAAATCCCCGACGCCAGCGAAGTGCCGCGCTCCGGGCGCAGCCGGTTGACGGTGGCGAGCAGCGCAGCCTGGTCGTTTGTCGGCGGCTGCACGGTAAAGCCGCTCTCGCTGAAGGCGACAATGCCCACGCGTACAGTGGAAGGCTGGCGTTGGATGAAGTCGATAGCCGCCGCGCGCGCCGCTTCCATGCGCGATGGCTCCAGGTCGGTGGCCGCCATGCTGCCCGACACATCGAAAGCCAGGATGACGACGCCCTCCAGCCGAGGCAGACTCAACGTCGCCTGCGGTCGCGCCAGCGCAACGCAGAATAAGATCAAGCCAACCAGAAAAAGGGCGTAGGGTGGATGTCTTCGCCATCCCAACGTCCGCCCCGCTGCGCTCTGTACAAAGCCGAGCGCAGCATACCCGGCGATAACCTGGCGTCGCCGACGCTGTCCGCGCAGATAGAGCCATACAGCCAGAGGCGCCAGCAACAGGCTCAGCAGGAAATAGGGCCAGATGAAAGTCATGTCTGCACCACGCTCGTCACCCCTTCACCGTGCGCCGCGCTTTGCGCGCTGCAGAGAAGCGCACGATGGCGCGCACCAGGTCGTCCTCCGTCGAGAGCGCCATCGGATCGACGCCCGCGCGTTTGAACGTTGCAGCGAGTTCAGCCTCGCGCTGCTGCACCACTTCGGCGTAGGCTTTGCGAAAGCGCCGATCGCCGGTGTCCACCAATACCTGCTCGCCGGTTTCGGCGTCCTCCATCACGATGACGCCAATGTCGGGCAGCGTCATTTCACGCGCATCCCACAGACGCACGGCGAGCACTTCGTGACGTTGGCTGAGAAGCTTGAGCGGGCGCTCCCAGCCCGGCGCGCAAATAAAGTCCGAGACGATGAAGATCAATGAACGACGTTTGACGGCGTTCAGGGCGCCATTGAGCAATTGCGCTAGGTCGGTGAGCGGAGCGCGCGCCAGATGCGGCTGCTTGAGCAGATCATTGATGAGCCGCAGCACCTGAATTTTGCCCCCACGCGCCGGGATCATCCCACACACGCGGTCGCCGTAGAGGATGGCGCCGACGCGATTGCCGTGCCGCGTCAACAACCTTGCCACTGTCGCCACAAAATCGATCAGCGCCGCGCGCTTCTGACGCTCAGCCAGCCCAAAATCCATCGACGGGCTGAGGTCGAGCAAGAACCAGGCGGTCAACTCACGATCCTCGACATACTGGCGCACGTAGGGCGTGTCCATGCGTGCGGTCACGTTCCAGTCGATATAGCGGACGTCGTCCTCCGGTTGATACTCGCGCAGGTCAGCCAGGTCGATGCCGTAGCCGTAGAAGAGGGTGCGATAGTCGCCCTGCAACAAGCCATCGAGCCGACGGATCACCTGCCAGTCGAGCCGATAGAGAATACGCTCCGGCGTGAGTGCGCCCGGAACGGCGCTCATTTGCTCACGCGCGGGCGCGGATGTCAACGTGCTCATGGAGCGGGACCTCCGGCAGCGCAATGCGGCCAAGCAACTTATCAAGCAGATCGTCGGCGCTCACGTTGTCGGAGAGCGCCTCGTAGGAGAGCACCAGCCGATGACGGATCACATCGTGCGCCATGTCGAGCACATCCTGAGGCAGAGCGTACATGCGTCCGCGCACATAAGCCAACGCCCGCGCTGTGAGGATCAGGTTGATCGACGCGCGTGGGCTGGCGCCAAAGGTGAGATAGGGTCGTAGCTCTTTCAGCCCAACGCTCTGCGGCTGGCGCGTGGCTGCGACGATCTTCACGGCGTATTCGATCAGCGCCGGGTCAACATAAACTGTGTCCACCTCTTTTTGGAGCGTGAGCAATTGATCGGTGGTCAGCACCTTTTGCACCGCCTGGAGCGCTCCTGTCATGCGTTCAACGATGACAAACTCCTCCGTTGGGCTGGGATAACCGACCAGCACTTTGAGCATGAAGCGATCCACTTGCGCTTCAGGCAGCGGGTAGGTGCCCTCGGTCTCGATGGGATTCTGCGTCGCCAGCACGAGAAAAGGGTTGGGCGCCGGATAAGTCTCGCGACCGATGGTGACCTGTCGTTCCTGCATCACTTCCAACAGCGCGCTCTGCACCTTCGCCGGCGCACGGTTGATTTCATCCGCCAGCAGCAGATTGGTGAAGACCGGGCCAAAGGAAGTGTTGAACTCGCCGGTTTTCTGGTTATAGATGCGCGTGCCTACCAGATCGGCTGGCACCAGGTCAGGTGTAAACTGGATGCGCCTGAACTCGCCGCCGATCGCTTCCGCCAGCGTCTTGATCGCCATTGTCTTCGCCAATCCTGGCACACCCTCCACCAAGATATGTCCACGCGCCAGCAGCGCCACCAATAGTCGCTCCAACAGGTGATCCTGGCCGACGATGACCTTCTTCACCTCGTATAAAAGGCGTTCGGCAGGGAGGTTGTGATTGGCGCTATTCAATGTCATTTCATTTCTCCTCTCTCAATATGGCAAGGACTGTCCGCCGCCGCTGACCGCCACATTGATCGGCACGGCGAAACCGATGCCGATGAAAAAATTTTCGTCGGTGGGGTTGGCAAGACCGGTGACAACACCGACGACGTGACCGTAGCGATTGAGCAGCGGCCCCCCCGAATTGCCCGGATTGACGGCGGCGTCGATCTGGATCAAACCTTCCAGGCGCTGACCGCCATCGGGCGGGCGGAAGGTGCGGTCGAAGCCAGAAATGACGCCAGCGCTCATCGATGCGTACAGACCGAGCGGGTGACCGACGGCGTAGGCTTCGTCGCCAACGTTGAGCGCGGCGGGGTTGCCAAGGATAGCCGGAACAAGCAACCCTGGCAGCCTCTGCGGAGCGAGAATGGCAATATCCAGCTCGGGGCGCGCCTCGACGATCTGCGCCGGCGTCTCCACCCCATCGGCAAAAGTGACGGTGATCGCCAGTGAATTGGTGACGACGTGCAGGCTGGTAAGGATGCTGCCGGCATTATCGATGACAACGCCGCTGCCCAGGCCGCCGGCGCCCCTGCGTTCTTCACCATCGTCTCGGGGCGTTTCCACTTGCACCAGAACGAGCGAAGGGCGAATGACCTGATAAACATAAGACGAAAACGCTGGCATCGGCGTAATTTCGGCGATCGCCTCGTCCACGGCTCGATTGACCTCGCGCATCGAAAGTGGTGCAGGCGGCGGGAAGAAGAAATTGTACAGCAACAGCGCCAACAGCGTCGCCGCCACGCCGGAGGCCACCGGCAAAGTGCGACGGGCGAGCAATAGAAGCTGGTGAAGGCGTCGCCGCCATACATCAAAACGGTTGGCTGGCAGTGTATCCATACGATTTTCAAAAACCAGGGGTGGATTGGGCGCGCCGCCAGATTCTTATGACACGCGCCGCTTACCTGAACGCATTAGGTTGTGCAGCGTTCGCCAGTCAGCGTCTTGCACAGCCTGACGATTCCGGCGGGTTCCAGCAAGACGCGACGCCATTATAGCATCAATTTTGGGCTCTCAACATGAAAGTTTGATGTGAAAAGAATCTGAACCAAACTTTAGCCCAATGTTCAACCTCCACGATTCACCCTGATTGCGGACGCCATAAGAAGCCCCACTCATACGAAAATCACTCGGCCTCGAAATAGCTTGACACCATCCATTTTTCATGCTAGTATTTGCACACAATTTCATGCACATATGTGCATAATCTCCATACCATTTCCGATCATCCTTGCACGGTGTCACAATGAATGAAGCGGACATCGATCTGCTGAGTCTTACGGCAAAACTGTATTACCAGGACAACCTGGATCAAAACGCCATTGCCAACATCATTGGGGTGTCTCGCTCAACTGTCTCGCGCCTTCTGGCGCGCGCCCGCGATATTGGAATTGTCACGATCTCGATCAATCACTATGCGCCACGAAATCTGGAGGTGGAAGAGGCGCTTTGCAAATATCTAGGCTTACAGCGAGCGATCGTTGTGCGAACATTCGCTGAAGGAAACATCCTGAACATTCGCCGCACTGTTGGCTATATCGCCGCCCAAGCCATCTCCGAAATCATTCCAAACGACTCCGTGGTTGGCACCGCAGGCGGACGCACCATTTACGACCTGGTGCGATATATGCAGCCGCGCAAGACTCCTTCGAGCGCCATGGTCGTGCAGCTGATGGGCAATATCGGTCCGCGCGTAGGGCAAATTGATGCAATCGAAATTGCGCACACACTCGCCGCCAAGCTCGGCGGGGTCTTCTACACAATGAGTGCGCCTGTATTTGCACATGACATACAGACGCGCGATCTGTTCCTTGCCAGCCCCCAAGTGCAAGAGTTGTTGCGTCTTTTTGATAGGTTGCAGGTTGCGCTTGTCGGCATTGGCGTATTGGAAAATTCGGCTTTTGTCGAAAGGCAAATTTTGTCGCCTGAAAACGCACACGAATTGCGTCTCAAGGGGGTGGTGGGAGAAATCTGCGGGAGATTTTTTGATATTGACGGCAGCGAAGTGGATACACCCTACCGGGATCAGGTCGTCGGCGTCTCGCTGGAAAGGCTGATCGCTACAAAAGAAGTCATCGCTGTAACCAACGGGGCAGATCGAGCGGAAGCCATTTGCGCAGCAGTCCGTGGCGGCATCGTGAAAGGCCTGGTCATCGATGAAACAGGGGCGAATGCAATTCTAGAGGCGCTGGGGCAAAAGTCGCTTCGCACCGAGCTGCACTGACAGGGGTGGATGTTCACAATGACCACAAATAGCCCGATGATTGGCTCTGCACAGTCAAAATACGTCAACCGCAGATTCCGCCCAAAAATGAGCGAGCGGCGGCGTGAGGCAATCGCTTTTCTCCTCTTTGTCTCGCCGAATTTGATTCTGCTGTCGGTGTGGACTTTCTGGCCGTTTTTCCACGCACTGTATTTGAGCTTCACCGACTGGAATCTGCTGCGTCCGACCTGGAATATGGTTGGGTTGAATAATTACATCAATCTTTTGACCTCTGCGACCTTTTGGCAGATTGCCCGCAACTCGGTCGTATTCGCACTCGGTGTAGTAAGCGCTACGCTTACGATTTCCATGGCGCTTGCACTGCTGCTCAATCAATGGCTTGTCGCGCGTGGTTTTTGGCGGCTGGTGATCTTTTCGCCACATATCACAACGAGCGCCGCCATGGCATTGGTGTGGGTTTCCATGTATGACCCAAAACATGGCCCCTTCGCCGCCGCATTGGGGTGGCTTGGCCTCACATTCCCCAACGTACTGGCTGACACCAATCTTGTCCTGTTGGCTTTGATGGTAGTCGCCACCTGGAAAGGGCTTGGCTTCTCAACCATTATTATTCTCGCAGCACTACAAGGCGTCGATAGAACGCTAAAAGAGGCGGCGTCGATTGACGGCGCAAATCAGCGCCAGATCTTTCGCCATGTCGTCTTTCCAGCCATAACGCCCATTATGTACTTTCTCGTCGTCACCGGCATTTTGGACGCCATCAAGACCTTTGATCTCATTTCGGTCATGACTGACGGTGGGCCTGGCAATGCCAGCAACATGTTTGTGTATCAAATCTATCAGGAGGCGTTTCGCTTCCAACGCATGGGGTACGCATCTGCCATTTCAGTCATTATGTTTGTGCTGATCATGAGCTTCACCTATTTTCAAACCCGAATCAAATCGCGTTGGGTAAGCTACTGAGCTTATAAGACAGAGAGAGTCCTATCTCGCATGAATACATTTTTTCATCGAGCGCCTGGAACAGATTCAAATCTATCTCGCCCCACAAAAAGTTCTGGCGCGCTCATGACACACACCCTGAATCATCTGCTGATTATTCTTGCCGCCACCGCGATCGGATTTCCCTTTTTTTACATGATCGCGAGTTCGTTAAAGACGATTGGAGAAGTTTACTCAATTCCTATGGTGCTGTTGCCGGCGCAGCCACAATGGTCAAACTTCGCCGAGGTGTGGCGCGTAGTGCCATTTCCCCGCTTTACCTTTAACAGCGTTGTCTACACCGTCGGCATCACGCTTGGCGAGTTTTTCATGGGCATGACTGCCGGCTTTGCATTCGCCCGGCTGCGTTTTCCAAAACGAGAATTGCTGTTCTTTATTGTATTGCTCACATTCATGATCCCTGGTCAGATCACGTTGATCCCCCGCTTTATCTTGCTGAAGGAGCTTGGCTGGATCAACACCTATCAGGGTCTGATCGTGCCCGAGCTTTCGAGCGCCTTCGCCCTGTTTCTGCTGCGCGAGCACTTCCGCAGCCTGCCAGACGAGCTTTTCGATGCGGCCAAGATGGACGGCGCTGGTTATCTGCGCCAGCTTCTACAGGTGGCGATGCCGCTTTCCAAGCCAATTACCGCCACATTGTTGCTACTTGCTTCAGTTGCTCACTGGAACGCCTATTTGTGGCCGCTGATTGTCACCAATTCGCAAAGTATGCGCACTTTGCCGATCGGCATCCAAGGAATTAAATCGGCTTTCGACTTTCCACAGTGGCATTTGATTATGGCTGGGGCGACCATCGTTGTTTTGCCTCTGGTAATTCTGTTTATGTTTGCGCAAAAACAGTTTATCGAGGGGGCCACCCAAGGTGCGTTGAAGGGTTAACCCCATCCCTTCTGACGATACATTTTCTGCGTTCCCGATCTGGTTCTACGTTGTCAACGATTTTCTATCTACAAAGGAGGCATGACATGCATAACCAAAACCAACCGATCTCGCGTCGAGCGTTTCTGCAACTCTCGGCAGGCGTGCTTGGCGCCGCCAGCCTGGCCGCCTGTGTAGCGCCTGTCTCGCCGGCTACGCAGCCTGCAGGAGATGGACAGGCCGCTACGCCCGACGTTGCGAAGACAAAAGTGCTTTGGTGGCGTTCTCAAGGAGGCACCGTGGGCGAGCTGCTCGACCGCTTTGCTGCAGACTTCAACGCCAGCAGCAGCACGGTGGAAGTCCAGGCTGAATTTCAGGGAGGTTATGTCGAACACCTGGAAAAATTGATCGCCAGCGCCGCTGCCGGCGCCTTGCCAGACATGATCTTGATCGGCGATGGACAATATCCACCTCTTGCACGCGCCGGCTTGCTCTTGGGGCTGAATGACTTGCTGACGAACAGCACCGCCATTGACGCCAGCGATTACAAAGAACCTATCAATCGCGGCATCATGGATGGCGAAATGTATCAACTTGTCTATGGCGTCAGCACCCCCATCTACTACATGAACGCTGAAATGCTTGATGAGGCCGGACTGAGCGGCGCGCCGGAAACCTGGGAACAGGCTTTCACAGAGTATTTCCCCAAGCTCACAAAAGGGGATGTCAGCAGTTTTGTCTATCTCGTGAGCAATTGGTGGCAGCAAAGCGCCGTTTGGAGCGCAGGCGCCATGGTCAACGATGACAATTGGGAAGTAGACCTTGCCAATCCCGCTGTCGTCGACTGGTTTGAACAAATGCAAAGCGCACGCAAGAGTGGACAATGCTATGTTCCCACTGCCGCAGATGGCACCCCGGCCGCCTACTTTGGCAGCGGCAAAGGGGCAATGATGATCGAGTCCACCGGAGTCATTGGCAGCGTGGACGAGGTGACAGGCGGCAAGTTCACCACAATATGCGGCTATCTGCCCTCCGGCGTAGGCGGGCGTTGGGTTCCAAGCGGTGGAAATGGTCTCAGCATTATGGCCGGAGTCTCAGAGCCGGTGCGCGACGCGTCCTGGGAATTCATCTCCTATTTGCATGAGACGAACAATTACGCTGAATATGTCAAGCTAACAGGCTATATTCCTATCACGACAGGGACGGAGGCAGCGTTAGCCGAGGTGATTGCCGCTGACCCACGCCGCCAGGTGGCGATCGATCAACTTGCGTTTTCTCGCTGGCACATGCGAATCCACACCATTGCTCGCGCAGCACAGGAAATGTGGAATGCATGGACGGAGATAGTGCAAACAGATATTGACGTGGCCCAACGTCTCCAACAATTGCAAAACGACGTGGTTGCCATCGTGCGCGAGGAGGGTATTGAACCAACGCTTCCCGCCTGAGACAGCTCTATTCACCACGGCGCATGAAATTTAGAATTCTGTGCGCTGTAGACGGAGAAAGCACATCCAGTTGACTGAAGAGGTGCAGGAAAGTCTGCACCTCTTTTTCAAGCAATCAGAAGGGGCAGCTCCTATGCATTCGCAACACAACCGTCCTCTCATCATTGGTCATCGTGGCGCCGTTGGCGTCATGCCCGAAAACACCCAGACCGCGTACAACTTTGCTCTCGAACACGGGGTTGACGGCATAGAATTTGATGTACACCTATCACAAGATGGCTTCCCCATCGTGTTGCATGACTCAAATCTACGACGCACGGTTGGGCTTGACCAATTTGTCGATGAGATGACATTGGCGCAACTACGTCAACTCGACGCCGCTGCAATACACCGCAGCCATTCGTCGACCACAAACATTCACAGCCAGCTCATTCCAACCCTTCAAGAAGTCATCTCTTGGATTCCGGCGCCCAGATTGCTCTGCGTCGAGCTGAAGACCAGACATGATGGCGTCCCATACCCAGGTCTTGAAGAAATTACGGTCCAGGCTATCCGCAATGCATCCGCTGAAAACCGGACGATTCTCTCTTCGTTCAACTTTGCGATTCTGGAAAAGCTACGGATGATTGCACCGGACATCCGCCGTCATGCAATCATCGCAACTGAGTACTTCAGCCGCTTTCCCACCTCAGACTACGCGCAAATCATCGATGACCTCGTCAGTCGGCAAGTGGATTGGGTTGCAGTTAATAAGGCATTCCTGACGCCATCATTCGTCGATGCGCTGCATAATCGCGGTCTTCTCGCTCATGCATGGGTTGTCAACACCGTGGAGGAATTCACCCATTTCGCCGCCTTGGGAGTCTTCGCCGTTACAACCGATCGACCAGACATCCTTTGCGCAGCGCCGCGCACCTGAATGATATAAGCAGCAGGCGCTCTTCTCACATCCAACTTCAAGAAAACCAAAATTGACGAAAAACGGTTTTTGAGTAAGTATAGTAAATATCTCGCAGTTGTTTCGCATGGATATTCAAAGGCCTGATCGTGCTTTGCATTTGGGCGTCAGAATACGCCCCATGTTTTCATTGCACCCCAGGAGACGCGACGCGCTCCCATCGCGACTACACAAAGCACATGCCGACAAGGAGGTGAACCAGGGCCAATTTTACCCACGAAGACGCCGTTAGCGAAAGTCGTTTGCGGAACCCATCCAAACCAAATCTATGAAAGGAAGAACGCAATGAAGACAGGCGTTAGGATATTGATACTGATCGCTATGTTGCTGACTGCCCTCCCCGCTTCAGCGCAGACGCCGGTCGATCGTGGCGCCGGGCGAGAAGCGCCAGCACGCATCGCCGATCTCAAATTGGACGCGCCCGTCGAAATGACAGGGCTGTCGATTGCCAGCCTGGATGCAAGCCTGTTGAACGTGGAGGGCGACAACAAAGTCATCATCCGCCTGGTGCAACCCTCCGTCGCCGAACAGGGCGTGAGCGACAACGCTGCGGTGCGCGCGCGCGACGATCTGCGCCGACAACAAGCTGACTTTTTGAACCGTGTGCGTGCGCTCGACCCGAATGCGCGTGTGGTTGCGCAGACGCAGATCGTGCTGAACGCGGTCTTTGTCGAGGTGAACGCAGCCGTGCTGCCGCAACTTGCCAATGACCCGGCGGTGAAGCGCATCGCTCCTGTCGGCAACTACGAAAAAGATCTGTTCGAGACCGTGCCCTACATCGGCGCCTCTGCTGTCCAGGCTGCCGGCTTCACCGGTCGCGGCATTAAGGTGGCGGTGTTCGACAGTGGCATCGACTACACCCATGCTGCGCTCGGCGGCTCCGGCAATCCGGCCGACTATGCCAACAACAACCCAAACATCATCGAACCAGGCACTTTCCCCACAGCAAAGGTGGTTGGCGGCTATGATTTTGTCGGCAGCGTCTGGCCCAACGGCCCTGAAATGCCCGATCCCGACCCACTCGATGACGGGCCGCAAGCCGGCCATGGCACCCACGTTGCACACATCATCGGCGGCGTGGGCGGCGTTGCGCCCAATGTGGACCTGTACGCAGTGAAGGTCTGTTCGTCGGTCTCCACCTCTTGCTCCGGAATTGCCCTGATTCAGGGCATGGAGTTTGCAGCCGATCCCAACGGCGATGGACGTCTCAACGACCGCGTCCACATCATCAACATGTCGTTGGGCGCCCCCTATGGACAGCCCTTCGATGACGATCTCTCTGCGGCGGTGGACAACGCCACGAAGCTCGGCATTCTGACCGTGGCGTCGGCTGGCAACAGCGCCGACAAGCCTTATGCCACCGGCACACCTTCATCCGCAGAAAGCGCGCTCTCGGTGGCGCAGACCGCTGTTCCCAGCGCAGTTCTGCAATTGATGCAGATCATTGCACCAGCCAACATTGTCGGAAACTTCCCGGCGGTCTTCCAGCCCTGGTCAGCTCCTTTGACCACCGTTGTTGAAGCGCCCGTACAGTATGGCAACGGCGCCGGCGGCAACCTTCTGGGATGCGATCCTTTTGCCCCGGGTTCTCTGGCTGGGAAGATCGTCCTGGTGGATCGCGGCGCTTGCAACTTCACGCTAAAGATCAAGAATGTAGGCGATGCCGGAGGTCTGATCGGCATCATCGGTCTGGTTGCCCCTGGAGACCCCTTCGAGGGCGGCGATGGCAGCGATCGCCCGATCAACATCCCCGGTTACATGGTCAGCCAGGCTGTCGCCAATCGTCTCAAGAGCGGCCTGCCCAATACGGTTGTACGCTTCGACCCGAACTTTGGCATCCCACTGGCCGGCAGCATGGTCGGCAGCTCGTCGCGCGGCCCACAGCACGGTCGTGACCACCGGATCAAGCCGGAAATCGGCGCGCCAGGCGCCTCGGTCTCCGCCATTGCTGGCACGGGTACAGGGACAGGGCCGTTTGGCGGCACTTCGGGTGCGGCGCCGATGGTGAGCGGCGCGGCAGCGTTGCTGCTGGAAGGCTTCGGCGGCGTCAAGACTTCGGCAAAGGGCACACCAGCGGGCCAGGCAATCGGCCACGGTCTGCGCCCGGAGGAAGTAAAGGCGCTGTTGATGAACAATGCTGCAACCAACATTGTCAACGATCCGCTGACCGGTGCACTGGCGCCGATCACCCGCATCGGCGGCGGTGAGGTGCGCGTTAACCGCGCGCTGGCGGCGCCGGTGGCGGCGTGGGATGAAGCGGCCCCCTCGGGCGCGCTGAGCTTCGGCTTCGTCGATGTGGCCGACGATGTGGTGACAATCACCAAACGCGTGCGCATCCGCAACTACGACAACACACAGCGCACCTACACGGTGACGCCAAGCTTCCGCTTTGCCGATGACGTTGCCAACGGCGCGGTGAGCGTGAGCGCGCCGGCGCAGGTGACGGTGATGCCGGGACGCGGGCGCGACACTTTCTTCGATGTGACCCTGACGATCAACGGCGCACTGTTGCGCGGCAACTTCATGAACTCCGGCAGCCAGGGCGCCGCTCCGGCCACGCTCACGACCAATGAGTACGATGGATACCTGGTCTTGTCCAACAGCCAGCACACGATCAATCTGCCCTGGCATGTGCTGCCGCGCAAGGCAGCGCGCGTTACGCCCGACACCACCACGCTGCTTCCGGGTTCCTTCCCGCAGGTGATCGGCTTGAACAACACGGGGGTGGGCACGGCGCAAAACGACGCCTACGCGCTGCTTGCCGTCAGTCCACGGCAGCAACCCGGCGGCCGCGGCGAGCAGGCGCCGACGCCTGACATCCGCGCCGTGGGCATCAACACCTTCCCGGTGCCGGCCGGCTTCTGCTCAGCTTCACCTTCCTTCCTGTGGGTCTTTGCCATCAATACCTGGGAGCGCCAGCAGCACCTGCTGCCGGTCAGCCACCAGGTCTGGCTGGACACCAACCAGGACGGAATCGACGACTACGTAGTCCTCAACCGCGATGCATCCGGCTTGGGCACCATCTCTGATGGTCGACAGTTAACGTGGGTGCTCAATCTCACAACGGGTGCAGCGTCAGCCTTCTTCTTCGCTGAGCACAGCACCAACACCGGCAACACCATCCTCTACATCTGCGGTGAGCAGATCGGCATGAACGCCAGCAACCTGCTGACGACGCGGGTTAACATGGACGTGATCGCGCAGGACTTCTACTTTGGCGGCCCTGGCGACATTGTCACCGGTCTGACTGTCACCCCGTTGGGCGAACGCTTCTACGGTGAACCCAACGATGTGGCCGGCAAGACTAATAACGCGGCCGGTCTGTCGGTCTACGACTTCGGCGCCTTCCCAGGCAACTCGCCCGAGCTAGGTCTGATGTTGATCACCAACGGCGACCGCGGCGCTGGCAATCGCGGCGGCGCTACGAAAGACACTGAGGCGCTGCTTTTCCTGGCGCCGTAATTTGCTGCGTTCCCCTCCGATCATGCCCAGCGACCAGGGTCTCGCATGAGACCCTGGTCGCACCCCTCCTTTTGTCCAGCCTCTGCACAACACCATTTGTCCAATCTTCGTCCAACTTATATCTAACTTTGTAATCATTGGTACTGCGCCAAACGTTGCCAAATGCAATCATTTGCAGCTATGAAACGCTGGCAAAAGATTGTGTTGTCTGTGATTGCCCTTTTGCTCACCGTGCTGCTGATTGGGCCATTCTTTGTGCCCGTCTCCGTGATGGGCGGAGCTGATGCACACACACTGGCAGATGCCGACAGCCGTTTTGTCGAGGCTCCGCTTGGCAGCGACAGCATCGAGATTCACTATAAAGAAGCGGGCGTAGGCGAACCGACGCTGGTGCTGTTGCATGGCTTTGGCGCCAGCCTCTTTTCTTGGCGTGAGGTGATGGCGCCGCTGGCGGAGAATCACCGCGTCATCGCCTTCGACCGCCCGGCGTTTGGCTTGACCGAGCGACCGCTGCGCGGTGAATGGGGCACGGCGGCGGAGTGGAGTCGCGGCATCCCCTACGGCGCAGAGGCGCAGGCGGATTTGACGATTGCGCTGATGGATGAGCTTGGCGTCGAGCAGGCGGTGCTCGTCGGCAACTCGGCGGGTGGTGCGGTGTCAATCATCACAGCGCTCAAGCATCCGGAACGCGTCAAGGCGCTGATTCTGATCAGCCCGGCGGTCTACAGCGGCGGACCGAACGAAGCGGCGCGCTGGCTGTTGCAGACGCCGCAGATGCAGCACATCGGGCCGCTGATTGCCCGACGCATCCAGGAGTGGGGAATCGATTTCGCCCGTTCGGCCTGGCACAACCCGGCGTTGATCACGGATGACATCTGGCAAGGCTACACTGCGCCGCTGCAGATTAAAAACTGGGATCGGGCGCTGTGGGAACTGACCGCAGCCAGCCGCGCCAATCGGCTCGACGAACGGCTCAACGAGTTGACGCTGCCGATCCTGGTGATCACGGGCGACGACGACCGCATCGTGCCGACGGCGCAAAGCGAACGGCTGGCGCAGGAGCTGCCGAACGCACGGTTGACGGTGATTCCCGCGTGCGGACATGTCGCACATGAAGAATGTCCGACGCCGACATTAGAGGCGATCAATCAGTTTCTGGCATCCCTGGAACACTGATTCCCATAGAAAACCAGATCGAATATTGAGCAATTTGTTGCGACATCGAAGCGTCGTCTCGGATGACGCGCGATGAAATACGGAAACGAACGAAACATGGACAAGACAATGAATCATCTGGATCGCATCTTTATCAAAGACTTGCTGGTGCGTGGCATTGTCGGCATCAAGCCTGATGAGCGCGCCAACCGCCAGGATATTCTGGTCAACGCCACCTTCTGGGCGGACACACGCGCACCAGGCGCCAGCGACGCCATCGAGGACACCGTGAACTATCGCTCAGCGGCAAAAGCGATGATCGCCCACATCGAGACAGCGAAGCCAAACCTGGTCGAGAAACTCGCCGCCGATCTGGTCTATCTCTGCTTCGAGTCCGATCCGCGCATCGAGGCGGTGGAGCTTTCGGTGGAGAAACCAGGCGCCGTGCGCTTTTCGCGTTCGGTCGGGCTGACGATCTATCGCACACGCGCCGAAGTGATGGGACAAACCGAACAGGAGTGACGCCGATGCAAGTGCTGATTACGCTGGGCAGCAACATCAACCGTGAACAAAATGTCGTCGAGGCGCTGGCGCGGCTCGAACAGCAGCCCGACCTCAAAATCCTCGCCGTCAGCCCGGTCTACGTGACACAGGCGGTCGGCGCTGACGGCAAGGCGGCGGCGCAACCGGCGTTTTCCAACGCTGCCATCTGCGCCGAGACTGAGCTTGACCCCTTCACGCTGCGCAGCAAATTGCGCGCGCTGGAGGCGGCAATGGGGCGCGTTCGCACGGCGGACAAATTTGCCCCGCGCCCCATCGATCTGGACATTGCCTTCTACGGCGACCGTGTGCTCGAAGTGGCGGGCAAGGTGATCCCCGATCCCGATGTCCTGCGCTTCGCCCATGTCGCCGCACCGCTGGCCGACATTGCAGGGGATTGGATTCACCCGCAGACGGGCCAGACGCTGGCTGAAATCGCCGCACAACACTCAATGTAAGAAATGGAGAACAGACAATGAATACGAATATGCACCTGATCAACGGCGCCGGCGTCGCCTATGCCAATGGCAATCATACAAATGGACATAACGGTCACAACGGTCATAACGGTCATAATGGCAGCAACAGCCACAACGGCCACAACGGCGTGGCGACGCTGACGATGACGCCGTCGCTCCTGGCGCCCGACCTCATACCGGTGCGCGAGTCGCCACGCCGCCACTACGACACCGACTTCGTGGTCACGGACGCTTACCGTGAGTCGCTGCCCGACCTGCAGAACGGACCAGCATCGCTGATCCAGGGCAGCCCGGTGGCGATCCAGCAGGTAGGCATCCACAACTTCCGCCTGCCGCTGCGCTACGCCAGCCGCACGGGCGAGCCGCTGCTACTGGAGACTTCGGTCACGGGCACGGTCTCGCTGGAGGCGCACAAGAAGGGCATCAACATGTCACGTGTGATGCGCACTTTCTATGAGCACAAGGACGACACCTTCGACCTCGACCGGCTTGAAGAGATTCTGCACGATTACCGCACCTCGCTCGGCAGCCTGGACGCGCACCTGATCCTGCGCTTCAACTACCCGATGGTCAACGAGTCGCTGCGTTCCGGTCTCTTCGGCTACCAGTACTATCAGGTGGCGCTGGAGGCGCGCATGGATCGCTTCGGCGCAGTGCGCAAGTTCATCCACTTCGACTTTGTCTACTCCTCGACCTGCCCGTGCAGCTACGAGCTGGCGCAGCACGCCATCCAGGAGCGCAACATCGCCGCCGCACCGCACAGCCAGCGTTCGGTGGCGCGCGTCAGCGTCGAGCTGAACGGCTTCCTGTGGATCGAGGAACTGCGCGACCTCTGCCTGGCTGCGCTGCACACCGAGACGCAGGTGATGGTCAAGCGTGAGGACGAGCAGGCGTTCGCCGAACTTAACGCCGCCTATCTCAAGTTCGTTGAGGACGCCGTGCGCCTGCTCCACGAACAGCTCGACCCGGAGCCGCGCATCAAGGACTTCAAAGTCATCGCCTCGCACCAGGAGTCGCTGCACAGCCACGACGCCATCAGCGTGCTCGTCAAGGGCGTGCGCGGCGGCTTCACGCCAGAGGTTGATCCGAGTGTGTTTGCGACGTTGATTCACAGGTAAGAGATTAAGAGATTAAGAGATTGGAGATTGGAGATTCGTTGGGACGAACGGTGCATCAGCCCCAGAATCGCACAATCTCACAATCTCCTAATCTCCAATCTCTATTCTCCAATCTCCAATCTCCAAAGGAGCACTATGTCAACTTCACTCATCTTTGGCGCCAACGGTGGGATTGGGCGGGCGCTGGTGCAAAAATTGACGGGCGATGGCTGGACGGTCGGCGCGGTCAGTCGCCATCCGCAGGATCTGGCGGACTTGACTGAATTCCATTACGAAGCCGATGTCGCCGATGCGTTCGCCGTGCAGCAAGCCGTTTATGCCGCTGCGCAGGAGCTGCCGCCGGTCGATCTGTGGATTTACGCGGCGGGCGACATCCTCTCCAGCCCGGTGGCGGAAATGACGCCGGATGCCTGGCAGCGCATCCTCACCGCCAACCTCAGCGGCGCCTATCTTGCGACACACCACAGCCTGCCCTTGCTGGCGGAGCGGGCGCACCTGATGTACATCGGCGCGTACAGTGAAAAACTGCGGCTGCCGGGTCTCACTGCCTACGCCGCCGCCAAAGCTGGGCTGGAAGCCTTCGCCGCTGCGTTTGCCAAAGAGCAGCGCAAACTGCGCGTCACCGTCGTGCGCCCAGGCGCGGTCGATACGCCGCTGTGGAGCAAGATGCCAGCGCGCCTACCCAAGAACGCGATGACGCCGGACGCACTTGCCGAACACATCGTTGCCGCATATCATGCTGGCACGACCGGCACGCTCGACGTTTAGAAAATCCGCGGTTCGCAACCGCAGCTGGTGTCGTGACAGGCGCTCACGTAGGTCATCGCCTCGGGCGTGACATGGCTGGATGCCAGAACCTGCGGCTACGAGCGTGACGCGTCTGTCTGCCAGAACCTGCGGTTGCGAACCGCATCTACGCGGAGTGCACGCTTTTTCTCATATTTGTCGGGTTCACAGGTTGTGGTTGTCAGGAGCAGGATGATGAAACGCTCACAGGGGATCATGGTAGTGTTGATGGCAGTGCTGTTCGTATTCTTGACGCCGCGCGCAGCGGAGGCGCATCAGCCCTACTTCGAGGACGAGGATTGGACGCCCGCCAACGCCTATCGCGTCAAAGACCCGACCGTCTCGACCGCGCTTTACGCCACGCTGGATCGCCGCGACGATGTCGATTACGTGCGCTTCACCGGGCGGGCCGGACAGTCGATCCTGATCGGGCTGACCATCCCACAGATCGAAGGGCAGGAGAACTTCACGCCCATCTTTGCGCTGATCGGGCCTGGGTTGCCGGCGACACGGCTACCTGCCCGCGTCGAAGCGCCGCCTGACGTGGGCGCCCGCATCCTGCGCGCCGCGCCCGGCGAGCCGACCAGCTTCTTCGAGCCATTCAGCCGCACCCGTTACTGGGAGCGCCAGGAAGATCGCTTCGTGTTGCCTGCCGATGGCGAGTACCTGGTTGCGGTGTGGAACGAGGCCGGGCAGGTCGGACGCTACACCCTCGTCGTCGGCGACCGCGAGATTCCCGGCGGCGACATCGGCTTCCCGTTCAAGTTGCGCGCCTTCTGGACGCCCGTCCCCGCCCCGCCTGAGCCGACGCCGCGCACCTGTGGACGATGAGTTGCCAGCAGCGCTTCGGGTGGTGTTGTAAATGCCGACGCCGCGCACCTGTGGACGATGAACATGACTCCGCTCCAACTTTTGGTGACGCGTCTGAAAACCATCTGGCAGCCGGCCGCCTATCACGGCTTCGGTCACAGCGCAGGCTACTTCGAGGGCTGGTACTTCAAAATCGTCGACGCGACCGAGCAGCACCGCTATGCCATCATCCCCGGCATCTTTCTCGGCAAAGACGGCGTCGATTCGCACAGCTTTGTGCAGACACTCGACGGCGCCAGCGGGGTCACGCGCTATCATCGCTATCCACTGGCAGCGTTTAGCGCCGCGCCCGCCGCCTTTGACATCCGCGTAGGCCCAAATCGCTTCACAGTGCACGGCATCGAATTGAACATCGATCGCCTCGAACAACGGCTGATCGGGCGGCTGGCGTTCGACGGCGTCACGCCCTGGCCCGTCACCTGGCGCTCGCCGGGCATCATGGATTGGTATAGCTTTGCACCGTTCATGGAGTGCTATCACGGCGTCTTGAGCCTGGATCACACGGTGCGCGGTCAGCTCGTCATCGATAACGCCGCAATCGATTTTCACGGCGGGCGCGGCTACATTGAAAAGGATTGGGGCGAGGCCTTCCCACGCGCCTGGATTTGGATGCAGACCAACCACTTTGCGATCACGGGCGTCTCGCTCACAGCGTCGGTGGCGCGCATTCCGTGGCTGGGGACGGCGTTTCGCGGCTTCATCGTCGGCTTCTTGTGCAACGGGACGCTCTATCGTTTCGCCTCCTACACCGGCGCCGTGATCGAACGGCTGGAGGTGACCGAACATCAGGTCTTGTGGGAGATGCGCGGTCCCGTCGTCCATGCCGGCGTACGTCGCCAGGCGCGGCTCAGCCTGATCGCCCATCGCGATGAGGAGGGCGTCGATCTGCTGCACGCGCCGATGCGCACCGCCATGCTCCAACGCGTGCTCGAAAGCCTGACCGCTGCGGTCGATGTTACACTGACTGTCGAGGTCGATGGGCGTCCGGTCGAAGTGTTTGCTGGGCGCGGTCGTCACGCCGGGTTGGAGCTTGGCGGCAATCTGGAGGAAATTTTATGACAAGTTCCGAGCAGTTTCAGCGCACGGTCAGCAACCGCTTGCTGATGTGGAGCGCGCTCAGCGTTGTGGGCGGCGCACTGTTACAGGCGACGCGTTCATCCTTCTGGCGCGCGTTCGGACAACAGGCGATCGGCTGGGGCGCCATCGATGCGACGCTGGCGGTCTTCGGACGCCGCGGGCTGGAGAAGAAAGTGCAGCGCGGCTACCCGCCAGCGGAGGCGACCAGAGACCTGCGCAACCTGCGTCGCATCCTCTGGTTCAACGCCGGGCTGGATGTGCTCTACATCGCAGGCGGGTTGGCGCTGATGCGGCGAGATGATGCGGCGCAGCGCGGGCACGGCGCCGGCATCGCTTTCCAGGGGTTGTTTCTGTTCAAGTTCGACGTAATCCATGCGCTGCTCGTGAAAAAGGATACGGCAGACGCAGCACTCGATTCCGATCAAGGCTGAACCATCCTTGCTTCTCCCGACAATGTCCACGTACTTTCCAGCGCGAATCAGTCCCGTGACTGGAAAATTGTCGCCGAGACCAGTGCGGATGACTGCATTGCCCCGTGCGGTCGCTGCATCTGGAAAAGTTTGAACAAGACCTTTCGTGTTGAAAGATGGCAATAGTGATTGAGAATCATATGCCTTGCTATCGGAGGCGTCCGAATGAGAGTGCTGGCAGATACATTCCATCGTTGCAAGCTGGCGGCTTACTTGGCTCCACATTGATTGACGTTTGCGTCAATGAAAAGATGCGGCTAACTTGCGCAATAAGCCGATTCCGTCATGCATAACCTTCGCTGTAGCAAGGTCGCTGCATGTAATTGATGGCAACTTGCCGATTTTACGACTTGATGCTGTATCCCATTTGTGGTACGCTTTGTATCAAGAATGGAGGTCAAAATGACGAAATCCGCCATGATTCGCGCTCGTGTCGATCCTGTCCTCAAGCAAGAGGCCGAGGACATTTTTGAGGCGCTAGGACTCTCTGCCACCCAGGCAATTACGCTGTTCTATCAACAAGTCAAGTGGGTGCGCGGACTTCCGTTTGATGTGCGTTTGCCAAACGACGTTACCCTGCGGACGTTCGAGGAGACGGATGCTGGAGAGAATCTGGTGCGCTGTGAAAATGAGCAAGACTTTGAACGAACCGGATCGCACTCAGATTTGTTCAGGTAGACTGGATAACCTCATGTCACACTTTGTCGGTTTTCACCCGCCCCTCGCCTTCCACACCAACATCCTGACCATCTTCCCCGGTTTCCAGCCGTGGAGCCTGCCCAAGCTGGCGCGCTGGGCGGTGGAGAACGGCTTCGACGGCCTTGAAGTGGGGCCGGCTGTGCCGCTCAAGCCGGCGGATTTTGCCGAGGCGGGGCGCATCGGCGCGCAGATTTTCTGCCTGACCTACGGCCGCAATGTGCTGGCGGGCGACCGGGAGGAGCGCGCGCTGCATCAACGCAACGTGCTCGAACGGCTGCGCTTTGCCGGCGGCGAGGGCATCCCGCTGGTCGTGCTGGCGACGGGACGCATTCCCGGCAAGAGCCTGCGCGCCAACCTGCCCGACGTGATCGAGTGGTTCAGCGAACAGGTGCTGCCGCTGGCGCGCGCCGGCAACGTCACCGTCGCTGTGGAGAATTGCCCGGCCGTCGGCAACATCGCCACCAGCCCGGCGATGTGGCATGAACTCTTCGACAAGGCGCTGCCTGAACTGACGCTCGGTTTCGACCCCAGCCATCTGGTCTGGCAGTTTGTCGACCCCTATGCCGCGCTGCGTGAATATGCCGGCCGCGTGCGTCACGTCCACGTCAAAGACACACTTATCGACCGCGCAAAGCTTATGCGTGAAGGCATCGACGGCGACGGCTGGTGGCGCTACACCCTGCCCGGCTGGGGCGAACTCAACTGGGCGACGATCATCGCCGAGTTGCAACGCGTTGACTACGCCGGCTGTCTCAGCATCGAGCACGAGGACGCGGTCTGGGATCGCAGCGAGGGGCAGATTCTGCAATCCTTGCTGCTGAGCAAGCGTTACCTGCAACAATTCCTTGCCGCTCCGGTCGAAGTGCCCGCAGTCGAAGCCGTCGCGCCGGAGAAGGTGGCAGGAGTAAAGCCGATCTGAGTGATTGTGGAGATTGGAGATTGGAGATTGGGGATCTTGCTCCCAGATCAGTCTCTAATCTCCAGTCTCCAATCTCCAATCTCTTTTTCAGGAAACCAACAACCATGACATCCAAACTACGCATTGCCTTCATCGGCGCGGGGCGCATGGCGAATCTGCACGCCGGGTTGATCACGCTGGAGCCGGATGTGCAGATTGTGGCGGCGGCGGACATCGACGCGGCGCGCGCAGACGCGTTTGCGGCGAAGTGGGGCGGCGCGGCGTTCACCGACCACCGCGCTATGCTCGAACAGACGCCGCTCGACGCGGTCTACATCTGCACGCCGACGACGCAGCACGCCGCCATCGGGCTGGATTGTCTGGAATTTGGCGTGGCGCTCTATGTCGAAAAACCGCTCGACCTTGACCTGCGCACGGCGCGGCGTTTTGTTGAAGCGGCTGAGGCGCGCAACGCCCTTGCCATGACCGGCTTTCAGTGGCGTTACAGCGAGGGTTACCGCCGCGCCGAAGAACTGATCGGCGACGAGCCGATTGCGCTCGTCAACCTGCGCTGGTACTGGACGCGCCCGCCGATCCGCTGGATGTGGGATCGGGTGCTGGCGGGTGGGCAGATCGTTGACCAGAACATCCACCTGATCGATGTGGGCAGCGGGCTGGCGGGCGAGATTACGACCGTCTACGCCGCCTACAACGCACGCCAGGCAAATCACGAACCGGAGTTCCAAAACTGGGACGGCTACGCGCTGACGCTGCACTTCAGCCGCGGCGCGGTCGGGCAGTGCGCCGGAACCTACGCCCTTTTCCCTGAAATTCAGTTGGAGCCAGCCGCGGATTTTGCGCTGCGCGACCGCCTGGTGCGCATTACCGACAAGCGCGTGCAGCTTTACACACCCGCTGGCGTCGAGACCTGGCAAAACACCGAGCCGCTGCACCGCGGCGTCAACCGCGCCTTTATCGCCGCGGTGCGCACGGGCGATCATAGCTACATTCGCACGCCGTTGCGCGCTGGGCTGGTCTCGACCGCGGCGGTGCTGGCTGCCAACCAGTCGGCGCAGACGGGCGCGCCGATCAACGTGGCGGCGTTTCTTGCCGCGGAGAGTGCAACATGACGACACAACTCACCGTCGCACTGGTGGCAATTGCGCGCCCTACCTTCGATGTGCCGATGGCGCAGGCGGTCGCCGACACTGCTTTGGCGCAGATCGAACAGGCAGGGCTGAAGGTCGTCGGCAGTCGCAACACGCTGATCATGGACGCTGACGGCGCCGCCCGCGTCCAACACGAACTACGCAACACGCCACACGATCTCCTCGTCCTGCTGCAAGCCAGCTTTGCCGACAGCAGCATGGCCGTGGCGCTGGCGGAACTGGCGGCGGCGCGGCGGATTCCCGTGCTGCTGTGGGCGGCGCCCGATGCGCGCGTCGGCGGGCGGCTGCGGCTCAACAGCCTGTGCGGCATCAATCTGGCGGGGCACGCGCTGATGCTGCGCGGCATCGCCTACGATTATCTGCTCACACAAGCCGATGACCCGGCGGCGCTGGAGAAGATTACGACACTGGCGCGCGCTGGTCACGCGCTGCGCACACTGCACGGCGCGACGCTCGGCGTGGTCGGCGAACATCCGGCCGGCTTCGACACCTGCGCCTACAATGCCGACGATCTGGCGCAGCTCTTCGGTGTGAAGGTGCAGCCAGTAGCGCTGGCGGAGACGCTGACACAAGCCGCCGCCACCGGCGATGCTGAACGTGAGCGCTTTGTGGCGCGCGTGACCGAACTGGCGCCAAACGTAGCCGAACTCGATCAGACCGCGGTGCGCGGCACGGCAGGCGTCTATCACGCCCTGCGCACGTTGACGAACGACGCGCAGCTTTCCGGGGTGGCGGTGCGCTGCTGGCCCGAATTTTTCACCGAGCTGGGCTGCGCCGCGTGCGGTGCGATGAGCGTGCTCAATGAAGAACAGTGCCCGGCAAGCTGTGAGGCGGATGTCAACGGCACGCTTACGTCGCTGTTGCTGCAAGCGCTGGCGGGTGCGCCGGCCTTCATCACCGACCTGGTCTCGATCGAGGCGGAGAGCGACAGCGCGGTGCTCTGGCATTGCGGGCTGGCGCCGGCGAGCATGGCTGACCCCGAAGCTGAGATTCTGGGCGCGATCCACAGCAACCGCAAACTGCCGCTGCTCTTCGAGTTCCCGCTCAAGCCGGGGCGCGTCACGGTGGCGCGGCTGCATCGCACGGCAGGCCACCATCCTGACGCAGAGGCGCAAGGACGCAGAGACGCACAGCGCAACGGCGACGTGGGTTATCAGCTTGTGATCGGCGGCGGCGAGATGGTGCGTGCGCCCAAGAGTTTCACCGGCACAAGCGGCGTGCTGCGTTTCGACCGCCCGGCGACTGAGGTTCTCGACGCGATCATGCGCATGGGGCTGGAGCATCACGTCAGCATCGTTTACGGCGATTACCGCGCCGAGCTGCGTCACGTAGCGCGGTTGGTGGGGCTGCCTGTGGTGGAGTTGACGAGATGACAACCATCGCTATCTACAGCAACAAGGGCGGCGTCGGCAAGACTGCAGCTGCCGTCAACCTGGCGTTCCTGGCTGCCGAAGGCGGAGAGCGCACTCTGCTCTGCGACCTCGACGCGCAGGGGTCATCGACCTTTTATTTTCGCGTGCAGCCTGGCATCAAGCGCAAAGCGCGCGGGCTGGTCAAAGGCGCCAGGAAGGTGTTGGAGAGCGTCAAGGAGACAGACTACCCGCTGCTCGATCTGCTGCCCGCCGATTTCTCACACCGCAAGCTCGATCTGGAATTCGCCGACCAGAAAAACCCAAAAACGCGGCTATCCAAGGCGCTCGACCCGCTCAAACCCGCCTACGACTTTTTGCTCCTCGACTGTCCGCCGACAATCAACCTGTTGGCGGAGAACATCTTCATGGCGGCGGATCTGCTGATCACGCCGCTCATCCCAACGACGCTCTCGTTGATGGCGCACCAACAGTTGCTCGATTTTCTGGATGCACAGGGTTACCGCTCTGAGCGCGTGTACGCTTTCTTTTCGATGGTCGACGGGCGCAAGCGGCTGCATCGCGAGCTGATCGCCGAGGCGCGCGCAAGGAACTGGCGTCTGCTGCGCGCAACCATCCCTTACCTGTCATACGTCGAGCAGATGGGCGTTCACCGCGCGCCGGTGGCAGCCTTTGCCGCATCTTCACCCGCCGCCGCTGCCTATAACGAATTGTGGCAGGAGACGCGACGACTGGCGGCGTCCACGGTTTGAACATAGCAATCGATGACGCAAGGAGGTCATGCCTTGACACCGTCCCTTTCATCCTCTTCCGTCCACATCGCTGTTTCCGTCGATTCGACCGATCCGGACATTTACGCAATCCAAACGCACGCGCCCGGACCGGCTGGCGCGCTGCCGCTCGATGAAGAATTTCTGCTGACAGCGCCGAGCGGCCAGATCTTCGGGCTGACGCAGGATGCGGGCATGGGTTGGAACCCGGCGCTGCTGCGGCGCAAGGAGTTTCTGATCCTGAGCACGCAGGGCGGCATTCGCAATCCCGACGGTTCGCCGACGGCGCTTGGCTATCACACGGGACATTGGGAGGTCGGGCTGTTGATGCAGGCCGCGGCCGAGGAGTTCAGCAAGTTGGGCGCCATCCCGTTTGCCGGTTTTGTCACCGACCCGTGCGATGGGCGCACGCAAGGCACGCCCGGCATGATGGACAGCTTGCCCTATCGCAACGACGCCGCCATCGTGCTGCGCCGGTTGATCCGTTCGCTGCCGACGCGCGCCGGCGTGATGGGCGTGGCGACCTGTGACAAGGGGTTGCCGGCGATGCTGTTGGCGCTGGCCGGTCAGCGTAACCTGCCGTCGATCCTGGTTCCGGGCGGTGTGACGCTGCCGCCAAGCGAGGGCGAGGACGCCGGCAAGGTGCAGACGTTGGGCGTGCGCTTCGCCCAAGGCGAGATTACGCTGGAGGAGGCCGCCGATCTGGGCTGCCGGGCGTGCGGTTCGCCTGGCGGCGGCTGTCAGTTCTTGGGCACGGCGGCCACCAGCCAGGTCGTGGCGGAGGCGCTGGGGCTGTCATTACTGCATTCGGCGTTAACGCCTTCGGGACAACCGATCTGGCTCGACATGGCGCGGCGCTCGGCGCAGGCGTTGGCTGCGCTGGAGACGACCGGCCTCACCACGGGCGACATTCTGACCGAAGACGCGCTGCATAATGCGATGGTTGTCCACGCTGCGTTTGGCGGAAGCACCAATCTGCTGCTGCACATTCCAGCGCTGGCGCACGCAGCCGGGCTACGCGTGCCCACCGTCGAGGAGTGGAGCCGCATCAACGCGGCCACACCGCGGCTGGTCGATGTGCTGCCGAATGGGCCGGTGGGGCACCCGACGGTGCGCGTCTTTCTGGCAGGCGGCGTGCCCGAAGTGATGCTGCATCTGCGCGATCTCGACCTGCTGCGCCTCAACGCACTGACCGCACACGGGCGTCCCTGGGGCGAGATGCTCGATCACTGGCAACGCAGCGAACGTCGGCGTCGCCTGCGCGCACAGTTGCTCGCCAGCGACGGCGTCGACCCCGACGATGTAATCATGGCGCCGCGGCGGGCGCGCAGCCGTGGGCTGACCAGCACCGTCACCTTTCCGCGCGGCAACCTGGCGCCCGAAGGCTCCGTGGTCAAGAGCACAGCCATCGACCGCAGCGTGCTCGACGCGGATGGCGTCTATCGCAAAGTGGGGCCGGCGCGCGTCTTCACGAGTGAGACGGCGGCCATCGCCGCGGTCAAGGGACAGAGCGCCGCACCCATCCGTCCCGGCGACATCATCGTGCTGATGGGGCGTGGTCCACTCGGCTGCGGTATGGAGGAGACCTATCAGATCACCTCGGCGCTCAAATATCTGCCGTGGGGTAAAGAAGTGGCGTTGATCACCGATGCGCGCTTCAGCGGTGTGAGCACGGGCGCGTGTATCGGCCACGTCGGGCCCGAAGCGCTGGCGGGTGGGCCGCTCGGTCGCGTGCGCGAGGGCGACACAATCCAGATCGAGATCGACACCGTGCATCTGACGGGCAGCATCGATCTCGTCGGTCACGATGGGCAGCGCTATAGCCCGGAGCAGGGCGCCGCCGTCCTGGCCGCGCGCTCTCCGCACCCTGACCTGGCGCCCGACCCCGGCTTGCCCGCCGACACGCGACTGTGGGCCGCGCTGCAACAGGCAAGCGGCGGCGTCTGGCGCGGCTGCATCTATGATGTGGAGCGCATCACGCGTGTGCTGGAGGCGGGGTTGCGGGCGCTTGAGGAGACGGAAAATCACAAAGCGCAGAGATGATGTTGGGGTGATGCGGCTTACGTTAGAGAGCTGACCGCATAATCGCGCCAGACGGCCTGACACGGTTCGCCTTCAGCCACACGCGCAAGCGGCGCCGAAGATTCGCCGTGCGCGCGGTCGCGTGGCAGATAGATGACTGACGAAATGGTGCTGATCTCCAGGCTGGGATGGCGCATTTCGTCTTCTGTGACCGGCAGCGGATGGCGGCAGAGCGCAGCCGCTGGAGCACCGTGGCGCGCCATCAACCGCTCTGCCCATGCGACGCTAATCTGTCCGTGCGCCTGGGCAAGCGCCCGCGCAACACGATGGCGTCGCCTGGAAGAATTGCCGCGCAATATGGCCGGTTCATCCTCGATCCAGGCGTCCGTCAGCTCCGGCGTGGTGAAATGGTTGGCGCTCACCAATGGCTGGCCCGGCGCAGCAACGTAGTAGCCGCTGTGTGGGCAACCGCTCTCGCAGACCAGCGCATTGCCCTCCGCGTCGATCACCGCCAGCGTGCCGGCGCCCATGTGCGGTGCGCTGCGCAGATACTCGAGCGCCGAGGCTGCGGTGGCGTGGTGCGTCAGCAGATCGCGCATCAGGGAGAAACGCGGCAGCCCCGGCCCGCTCTGTCGCGAGAGCACATGCGTGTCCGCCACGGCCAAGCCTTGTTCGTTGATTCCCGAGCTGAAGACAGTCGGACTGCCGGCGCTGCCGATGCAGAGATAGCGATAGCCCTGCTCTGGCGTGACGTGTGCCAGGGTCTGCAAGGGAATATGGTCGCGGTGATAGTCACGGTTCTTGACCAGCATGGGACGACCATCGATCACAGCGTCCCCGGAAGCTGTCCAGGTCGTGCAGCCGCTTTCGGCTAAACCGGCGTGTAGAATGTATGGAATCTCCACTGCACCCTGTGCAGCCGCCTGATGGCGGTCGCGCAGATAGGAGCTGAGCGTGTAGCGCAGCAGCTCTTCCATGTTGAATTGCAGCGCATCGGCCAGTCCGCTCAACATGTCGAGCAGCGGGCGGTCATGCACTGCCAGCGCCTCCTGCGCGGGGATCAATTCTTCCGGGCGGTCGGCGCCAAGCCGGCGCAACGCTGCCAGCCGTGAAGCCATCACCTCCGCCAGCAACGGGCGCAGATGTTGAATCTGCTGGCCGTGCTGTTGGCCGATCTGGTAAGGTGCACCGCTCAGTGTGAGTATGAGCATCTGTGATCTATAAACCCGCTATTGTATGGAGGCGCTCTGGTTTCCACACATGCCTCAAACTGTCACTTGCGGCATGTCATCGTACAGCCAACAGGCCACCTGTTGCCGACCGACCTGAAAGAAAGGCGGCTTTTGCTGCTCGCAAATCGCCCCTTTCTTGGCGAAACAGCGCGGGTGAAAAGGACAGCCGGGCGGCGGATCGATGGGACTTGGCACGCCGCCGGGCAACAGGATGCGTTCGCGGCGCGCGCGTTTGTCGACGACAGGAACCGCTGCCAATAGAGCCTGCGTGTAGGGATGCAGCGGCCTGGCGAAGAGTGCATCGGTGGCGCCCTGCTCAACAATGCTGCCCAGATACATAACCGCCACCCGGTCGCTGATGTGGTGGATCACGCTTAAATCGTGGGCGATAAAGAGATAGGTGAGCGACAGCTCCGCCTGAAGCTCTTCCATCAAGTTGATGACCTGCGCCTGGATCGAAACGTCCAGGCTGGAAACCGGTTCGTCGGCGACAATGAACTGCGGGCGCATCGCCAATGCACGCGCAATGCCGATGCGCTGACGCTGTCCACCGCTAAACTGATGCGGATACCGGTCGGCGTGGCGCGGGTTCAATCCAACGCGCGCCAGCAGCGCCTGCACCTCGTCATCGATGACGAGCGCGCCGCGCACACCGCGCGCTTGCAGCGGCACAGAGAGAATCTCGCGCACAGTCTTGCGCGGGTTGAGTGAGGAATAAGGGTTCTGGAAGACAATCTGCGTGACCCGGTAGTAGGGCACACGGGCGCCATCCTGCTCCACCTGTTGGTTGACAACCGGCTTGCCCTGGAAACGCAGTGAACCCGACGTTGGTTTGTGCAGCAGCGTGAGCACCCGTCCAAGCGTCGTCTTGCCGCAGCCGCTTTCACCCACCAATCCCAGCGTTTCGCCGGGCCAGATTGCAATGTTCACACCGTCCACAGCGCGCACGGTCTGATCCTTGCGGCCGGCCAGCCAACGCGCCAGCAAGCTGGGGCGGATCGGGAAGTGTTTGACGATGTCACGCCCCTCAATGAGCGGCGCTCCCCCAGGAACGCTAACCGCATCAACAGCCAGCGCCATCATCTCGACACTGCTCACGGCACCCCTCCGTTTGTCTGTGCGCTGGCGTCAGGCAATATGTAGTTGGTGAGGCGCAGGCAGCGCGCCATGTGCACTTCACCGCTACGCTGCGCTGCAGCGTCGCTTTCTTCTCCCGACACCGGCTGCAGGCGGAAAAAGCTATGGGTGCAGATCGGTTGCGCAACAGGACAACGCGGCGCAAAAGCGCAGCCTGGCCCCAGATCGGCCAGATCGGGCACATTGCCCATGATTGGCTCGATGGGGCGGCGTCTTCCGATGTCAGGGATGCAACGCAGCAGACCCTCGGTGTACGGATGTTGCGGGCGCTCAATGACGTCGTCGGTGCGCCCGATCTCCACGATGCGTCCGGCGTACATGACGGCGATATGGTCGCAGAATTCTGCTGCCAGCCCCAGGTCGTGGGTCACAAGGATGATGCCCGTGCCATGCTCGCGGTTGATGCGCTGCATCAGCGCCACGATCTGCGCCTGGATCGTCACATCCAGCGCCGTGGTCGGTTCGTCGGCTAGAAGCACCTTTGGGTTGCAAGCCAGACCGATAGCGATCAGCGCGCGCTGCTGCATGCCGCCGCTGAATTGGTGCGGATAGGCGCGGTAACGCGCTTCGGGAGCCGGAATACCCACTTCAGCCATCACTTCGAGCACGCGCTGTTTTTCCCGTGCAGTGCGGGCGCGGTCAAAGGGCCAAAGTCTTCCCCCGCCGATCATGTTGTGAAGGCGCAGCGATTCACGAATCTGCTCGCCAACGGTGAAGACGGGATTGAGCGTGCTGAGCGGATCCTGAAAGATCATTGCGATCTCTTTGCCGCGAATTTTGCGCAGTTCGCTTGTCGGCAGTTTGCTCAGGTCGCGTCCATCAAACAGAATCTCACCGGCGTCGATGCGACCAGGGCTGGCAATCAGCCCCAGGATCGAAAGCAGAACAGTGCTTTTGCCACAGCCCGACTCGCCGACCAACCCCAGAATCTGGCCGGGATAGAGCGCCAGATTGACTGCATCTACGGCGCGCACGTCCCCGCGCCGCGTTGGAAAGAGCGTGGTCACATTACGTAATTCGAGAATCGGTGAAGCGTCCGACTTCATTGAATCAGTCCTTGAGAGAGGCTTGAGATTGGAGATTGCTCGATCTCCAATCTTAAGTCTCCAGTCTTTCATTCAATTTTCAGCCGTGGATCCAGAATATCGCGCAGTCCTTCGCCAAAGACATTGATCGCCAGCACCAGTCCGACGATAGCCAGGCCGGGCATGGTCGAGACCCACCATGCGTTGAGCAAATAGTTGCGCCCTTCGGCGACCATACTGCCCCAGGCCGGTGTGGGCGGTTGAATGCCCAACCCCAGAAAGCTCAGGCTCGCCTCGGTGACGATCATAAATCCCATACGCAACGTCGTCAGCACGAAGATCGACTGAACGATGTTGGGCAACATTTCGTGGACGATGATCTGCCAGTGCTTACGACCGGTGACGCGCGCAGCTTCCACGTACTCGCGTGTTTTTTCGCTGATGATCTCCCCGCGCGCCAACCGAAAAAATTCCACCCACCCCTTGAAAGTGAGCGCCAGGATCAGATTGGTGAAGCCCGGCCCTAGAAAAGCCATCATGCCGATGGCGAAGATCAGGAAGGGGAAAGCCATCAACAGATCGGCGAAGCGCGAGATGACGTCGTCGACGCTCCCGCGTGAATAGCCGGCGAGGGCGCCTAACGCCACACCGACGATCACCGAAATGCCCACAGCCAGGACGCCGACAGCCAGCGAGACGCGCGCGCCATAGACGACGCGCGTGTAGATGTCCCGTCCCTGTGCGTCGGCGCCGAGCGGAAAATCCCATGAACCGCCCTCCATCCAGACCGGCGGCAGCAGACGGTTGCGCAGGTTGCCAAGCTCTGGGTTGTGCCAGGTGATCTGCGGAGCGAAGATTGCGGCCAGCACGTAAAGAATAATCACAACGCCGCCGATGATGGCGGCAGGGTGCTTCTTCAGATCGCGCCAGAACTCTCCGCTGTTGCGCCGCCAGAGCCGCCAGCGAATGCCCCATGTATAGCGCCAGGTTGCGTCCGTTTGTGCAGTTGTCGTCGCCATAGTCAATAGTCAGCCGATAGAGGTTTTGTCTGCGGAAATACACCGCATCCGCTAAAACCTGCAACCAACACTTTCCTCTTTCACATCTCGATCTTAGGATTCAGATAGGTGTACAACACATCCACAATCAGATTGGCAAGAATGAAAGTGAGCGCATAGACCATCACCGCCCCTTGCACCAGCGGAAAGTCACGGTTGAAGATCGCATCTACAACCAGCCGTCCCAGTCCCGGCCAGCCAAAGACTGCCTCTACGATCATATTGCCGCCGAGAAGCACGCCAACTTGCAGCCCTAAGACTGTGACTGTAGGGATCATGGCGTTGCGCAGCGCGTGTTTCATGACTGTGCGCGTCTCGCTGGCGCCTTTGGCGCGCGCCAGCTTCACGTAATCGGAGCGCAGAATCTCCAGCAAGCTCGACCGCAGCACACGTGCGATAATCGCCGCCACCGCCGCGCCCAACGTGATCGAGGGCAGAATCAGATGGCGCAGCGAGCTGATAAACGCCGGCCAGTTGCCGGTGAGGATGCTGTCGATCGTATAGAAGCCGGTCACGACCTGCAACTGAATATCAGAGCCGATGCGCCCTTGCACCGGCAGCCACTTGAGGTTGACCGAGAAGAGCATGATCAACAGAATGCCGAGCCAGAAGGAAGGCATGGAGATGCCCAGAAACGCGCCGGCCATGCTCAGCCGGTCGATAGCGGAATTCTGCTTCACCGCCGAGATGACGCCGATCGGAAAGGCCACCAGCAACCCAAAGATCAACGCACCCAGCGCCAGCTCGATCGTGGCGGGCAGCCGTTCGGCGATGAGCCTGGTGACCGGCTGCTGGCGCTGGAAGGAATTGCCCAGATCACCGCGCGCCACGCCACCAAGAAAGAGCAGCAGTTGTTCGTGCAGCGGTTTGTCCAGGTTGAATTCGCTGCGCAGCCGCTCGATCTCGCCTGCCGTCACTGCGCCGCTCTGCCCCATCATGATGTCGACGGGATCGCCCGGCGTCATGCGCATGAAGAGAAAGACGATGATCGCCACCCCCAACATCAGCGGAATCGCGGCAAGTAGTCGTTCGGTGATCTTGACGAGACGCATTCGTGGTTGCCCTTATCTCTGCCAGTACGGATGTGATATATCATGTCCGTACTGGCAGAGAATGAACTAACTATTCCAGACAGACATCATGCAGATTGATCCGGCTGTCCGAAGCCGGCTCCCAGTTCGTGACGTTGGCGCGACTCGCCTCCACCTCTTCGGGCAGAATTAGGAAGATTGCGGGCGCGTCGTCGTACAGGATCGCCTGTGCTTCGTTGTAGATCGCCCGGCGCCGCGCCTCGTCGGTTTCGGTTTCGCCAGCCTTGATCAGCTCGTTGACGCGCGGGTTGTTATAGCCGGAGAAGTTGCCGCGGCCATAGGGCGAACCAGCCTCCACGCCGTGCCACTTCGCCTCCATGTGACCGACCGGATCAAAGGCGGAGTCGCCCCAGTCATCCAGATAGGCGGTGCGTTCGCCTGCGTCCAACAGCGGTTTGACGACACTGTATTCCCACAAGCGCAGGCTGGCGTCGATGCCCGCGCCCTGCAGTTGGGCGACAACCGCCTCCGCCAGCGTGCGATGCTCGTCAAGGCTGTCCACCACGAACGACCACGGAGCGCCGTTCCATTCCAGCCGGCCGTCGCCATCGCTGTCGACGATGCCCGCTTCGGCAAGCATACTCAACGCCGTCTCCGGGTCATAGGCATAGGGCGTCAGGCTGTCATCGGCGAAGCTGTTGTAGGGCGAGAGCACGCCCGGCAACACCACGGCGCGTCCATCGTAGAGCGCTTCGACAAGCAGTTCCTTGTCGATCAGGTGGTTGAGCGCCTGGCGCACGATCTTGTTGTCGAAGGGCGGTTGGTTGACATTCATCTCCATCCATTTGGGCTGCGTGCCGGCCGCGGTCTTGACCACAACGCCCTCGGCTGCTTCCAGTGTGCCGATCAGTTCGGGTGGGACGCCCTGGATGATGTGCACTTCCCCAGCCAGCAAGGCGGCCACACGTGTGCTCGCCTCTGGGATCACACGGAAGATGGCGCGGGCGACGCAGGCCGGACCGACCGGCGGCAACGTAGGCGCACCGCCCCAATACTCGTCGAAGCGCTCCATCACGATCTGGTCGTCGAGCTGTCCCTCCACGAACTTGAAGGGGCCGGCGCCCACAGGCCTCTCGACGAATCCCTGCGTGCCGACCGCTTCGAGATAGGCTTTCGGCACAATCTGTTGGTGAACGAAAAGCTGCATGGCCGGCGGCCATGGCGCCGAAAGGTTGAAGCGAACGGTGTAGTCGTCCACCTTCTCAACCGAAGCGAGCGGAGCGATCAGCCCTTTGCGCGGCGAGGTGTGCGGTTCTGGATACTCGATCATGTTCTCCTGGATGATGCGATTGAATGTGAAGACCACATCATCGGCAGTCATCTCCGAACCGTCGTGAAACTTGACGCCCTGGCGCAGCTTGAACTCCCATGTTTGTGGGTCGATCAACTCAGCCGACTCCGCCAGCTCCAGGTGGACGCCGTTGGTGGTGTCGCGCGTCACCAGACCGTCGAACATGTTGCGGATCACCGTCTCCGACAGGCGGCTGCGATGATCCGCCGGGTCAAGAGTTGTGGGTGCGCCGGTCAGCGCAACGACGATCGTCTGTGCGCCAGCCGACGGCGGCTCAGCTGGTTGGCTGCCATCCGCCGCTGGTGCGGGTGCAGGTGCGGCCGGCGCGCACGCAGCAACAAGCAGTCCCATCACCAAGAGCAGTGCGAACAATCTCGATATTCTGTTGGACATACTCCCCCTCCTGTTGAATCTATACTATATTATGCCGTTTGCAACTGGGCGTCGGATACGGCGACGCCCAACGGGCGCAACTCACGCTTCATGACCCGCAGGGCGCGCTCCGGTTCAAGTCGCCCATAGAGGCCGCCAAGAATGCTGACCAGGTAGCTGGCGTCGAGCAGCACCTTGCCGTTTGGCCGCAACACGTGTGGTTCTTCAGGGTTATAGAGCACACCGCTGGCGATCAGTTCCAGGTCTTCCAGATAACCGGCGTCTTTGTCGCGGCACTTGTGATAGATCGTGCCGCCGATGAGCAGGACGGTGGTCGGCTGGTTGTAGAAATTGACGCCGTATTGCAGGAAGTAGGTGTCAGTTTCGTCGACGCGGCCCACGTGTTTGGCCGTCGCCACCGCCATGATCTCGCGGGCGAGATAGGAACGCGCCGCGTTCTCCACCTGGCCGACGGCGTTGTTGTGAGGGTTGGCGCTGATCCAGCTCAGATAGCGGTCGAGGTTGACTTCCAGCCGGTCGTCCCAGTAGGTGAACTGCCCCAGTTGGTCGGCGCCGGGCCGGTAGGTGGGGAAACGCGCCGCCAGGAAGTCGGACAGCCGGGCGCGCAGCGAACCGTTGATGAACTGGCGCAATTCTTTCAGGTTTTCAGCGTTATAGCTGAGACCATATTTGCCCTCGACGCGGCGATACGCCAGCGGCACATTGGGCGTTTTGAGAATGGTGCGTTTCACTTTTTTCTTGCGGTCGTCGCCGGGATAGAGATAGAGCGGGTTCTCGCGCACCATCGAGTAGAAATCGGTGGTGGCGCCGCCGATGTCGAGGGCGAGAATGTTGCCCAGCCCCTCCTCGCTGCCGTAGCCGTGGGCGAGCAGCTGAATCCCACGGAAGCAGGCGCGCGGCGTGGGGATGAAAGGGGCGTCCATATACTCTTCCACCACGTCGAAGCCCTTGCCGCGGATGATCACCGTCTGGAAGAGTTCGCGGATCGCCTCGTTGACCGTCTCGATGTGAAATTCGTTGATCTCCGGCATGACATTGGGCGAAATGCGGAAGTCGACGCCGTTGTCCTGGAAGATGCGCTCGACCTGCGCGCGGATGTCCTGGTTGCCCGCGTAGATGAAGGGAACGCCGTAATCGGAATAGGTGGCGTATTTGGCATTTTCCGCCAGCAAGCGCGCATTGTGCAGCTGTGTTTCGCTGTCGCCGCCGTTGTCTGTGCCGCCAGCAATCAGCACGATCTCCGGTTGGTCGTGGACAAAGATTGCGCGCGCCTGTTCGGGTGACAGACGGCTGTCATAGGAGCCGACCAGCTTGGCGCCGGCGGTCAGTGCAGCCAGATCGGCGGCGAAGCCGCTCTCCTGTTTGCTGAGCGCCACTGTCACCACCTTGAGTCCGCCCTTGGCGCTGGAGCAGGGAAGGCGCACCGCAAAGCGCTCCATCGCACGTTTCAGCGGCGTCCAATCATAGGCGCCGGCGCCGCCGACCTGGCAGGCTTCCAGCACGCCCATGCCGTTCGCCAGTCCGATGCGAATGTCATCGACTGTGGTTGGCACATAGCGCAGCGTAAAGCTTTCGTCGGCCGGGTCGAAAACGCCAATCTTGGTGTAGGTGCTGCCAAAATCCACGACAAGCACGCGGTCGCTGATCGTGCCGGTGACGCCGACCAGTTTGCGGTAGCGCTCCACCGCCGCCTCGTCGAAGCCTTCGTCCTCAGCGTCGCCGCTAAAATGCTCCTGCGCGTCGTCGGTGCGGCTGATGGTGCGGTCAAAGTACCAGGGAAAGTGTCGGCGCACCAGGTCAACGCGCTCAAACTCGCTGGAGACCGGGATGCGATTCCACTCGTAGCAACGGCAGTGACCATCGACCACGTGGGTGCGGCAGGCGCCGGCCAGTTCATAGCGGCGATCCACCACAGTGATATGTGGCCCCTGGAAAAGACCGATCTGCAGCGCCAGATCGAGCGTGTCGGGGCTGATCAACCCGCAATCGCCGCTAGGATAGTTTGCCTCGTCCACCAGGCTGAGCAGAAGCGAGGCAAAGTTGCGCCCTTCGTCGTCGTCCTGCGGCGCCTGGGCATAGTCCCAGAAGTTCTCCCAGTTGACCGGCCCGGTGTAACCGCCGAGGATCGCCAGATGAAGAAGGTTGTACATGGCGCCTTGCTGCAATTCGAGCTTGCGCGCCGCCAATTTCGGGTCGGACCAGATGTTAGGTACGCCGCCCTTGGCAAAATCCCAGCAGACCTGCTTGACGATCTCACACGATTCTATGATGTCGTCGGCGCTGGCTTCGTGGTGCGCTTCAGAATGGGTGACGACATGCAGAATGTCCGGCTCCATGTAGAGCTGTGTGTAGATGCCGAAGGCGAGATGTCCCTTTGCCTGATTCAAGTTGGGTGGAAAGCTGGGCAGGCCACTGCGCGTCTGCTTGATCACGTTAAAATCGAAGTGCTGGGTCAACGGCTCGATCAACTCGTAGGCGCCCTTCATCTTCGCCAGATCGTCAAGAGCGCTGATCGCTGGCGGCAGCTCAAACATCTGTTGCATCACATAGTTCTTGACGCCTAGCTTGAGTGCAATCACAGCAACAAGCACGTGATCGGCCACTTGCATATCGTCAGAGGCATAGCGCAACCCCCATTGGTGCGGATCATTGATCTCCACCGGCTTGCCGCGCTGCGCCCACCAGCGAATCGTGCGATAGTGTTCGTCGAAACTGTCGCGGATGGAGATCGGTCCGCGTCCGTCGATCTGGTTGTAGAAAAAGATGGGTACGGCCGGGAAAGCCATGTTGAGATTTTCTTCAAAGTACCGCGCCATCTCGACCAGCTCGTCGGTGCCGGTGTAAATGCGGGTCAGCGGATAGTTGCCGCGCTGGCTGGCCTCCTTGAGCCGACGCAGGTCCTCCACGGTGCGAATCGGCGCGCCGCCCTGACCAGCCAGATATTTCGATGGGTCTTCCTCCCCGCGTATGAACTTCGCCAACAGCTCCTGCGAGGTCTGATCAGGCGCCAGCGAGACTACCTCGAAAGCGCCAGCGTCAGCCAGCTTTTCGATGGCCTTTACAGTCGGCTCGATCGTGGCGGCGGCAATACCGATGTGAGCGCGGATGATCGGCCGGTTCTCCCGTTCACGCACCTGGCGGATGCGTTCGACCAGGCGATCTGACCAGGGCGCCGCAACTGTCGCCACCGTCTCGACATGACCGGCGGCGAAGCGCTCCAACTCTTCCATCGAGATATAATCGTCGGCCACCAACTCGAAAAACCCCTGAAAATGTGGCTTGTCGGCAAACTCGGCGCGAATATCGTCCAGGTCAAAGTGACGCTCTTCTTCTCGGCTGAAGCGATCCTCCTCCAACGGCAGCCCGGTCATGGCGCGCACAAGGTTGGCGGCAGGGCGCAGCCCACTGAAGGCGTAGCGAATGCCGCTCTCGCGCGGATGCAGCCCGTGAAGGGTCGCCTTCTCGACAAATTCGTTGATCAGCTTGTCGACGTGCAGGTCGCCCAACCGCATCGAGACGCCGACAATTTCTGGCCGCGCCTCGCGCACCTTGTTGATCACTTCCTCGATGGGCACGGCCGGCCCCAGTTTCACGGGGAAAAATCCTTCGCCGCGATCCTGCATCCAGTCGGCAAAGTTTTCTACGCCCAGATTGTGGACGCACTTGCCAATTGCTCCGACCATGACGCGGCGTTTGCCGACGCCCGTCGCTTCCTGCTCCCAATGCGCCGCCCGCCTGGGATTTGATATGTCTGTACGCATTGCATCGTTGTTCGTTGTGTCACTCATGGATCGCTTCACCTTTCAGTTCTGCGCTTGGGGGCTTGAAAGAAGCACGCTCCCCTCTTTCCAGTTCTCACAAAATCCACTCTCCGCTTCGCGCTGCCAGTTGCGCCAGTGTGTCGATGCCAAACCGCTGCGGTGCGTGCGACGCCGCAATGTCTCGTCCTGCAACGCGCCCGCTGATCAGATATTGGCGGTTAAGCTTTTTCTGCGCCCAGCAGATCACCCGGTCGATCACCGGCGTCTCCACCCCAGCCAGCGCCGCAATGCCACGGGTGACCAGCAGACTGTACGGCACATCTTCCGCCAGATAACGGCTGGTGAAAGCTGGTGCGAACGCACCGTCGCTCACTTGAGTCACCGGTGCAGTCAACCCGGCATAGGCGCGATTGCTGGTGAAGGCCGCTTGCAGCGAGCGTTTGTCCTCAATCTGCTCTGCATAGGCGTCCAGCAGCCAGGTTTGCACATCGACCACGCTGGACAGATCGAGATGAGGCGCCTCCTGGGCAACAGCGTCGCGCACCGCAAGCACCTCTGCGCTCATCGCTGCCAGCACTTCAGCAGTCTCGCCGTCAACGCCGCCATAAAAGAGTGGAACCTCATTGGCCGAAAACAACGCACCGTTCCACCGATGAAAAAGCCCATACATGATGCCCGGATGGATGATCTGCCCAGTGTTGGCGAGCGTCAATGCCAGAAAATTATCGATCGGCGTCAGTGGCGCATGGATCAACGTGGACAATCTGGCGGCGGCTTCTTCGGCATACGGCGCGGGCCAAACAGCAATATCAACAGCGCGCTTGGCGCCCAACACATCGACGACGACGCCCCACTTGCGAATGCGGCAGGCCCAGGGCAGCGTCTGCAGCCCACAGATCACATGACTCGCCGCCATACCTGGCTGGCCTCTCCCACCCAGAACTTCCTGGGCCAGCAGATCAAAGCCGCCGCGCGCTGGCAGCGCAGCAATCCATGCCCTCTCAGGCAGGTGCGGCGCCAGCGTTCGCAACACGGTTTCATGGGCAAAGGCAGGCAATGCCAACAAAACCAGTTCGACGCCTTCACCAGCTTCCTGCGCGTCGGCGGTGACCGTTGCGGCATGCCCGCAAAAGCGGCTGCCATCCGGAAACATTGCACAGACGCCATCTGGCTGCATGGCCTGGCGCAGCCGTTCCGCTTCATCGGCCAGCGGCGCATAGACCGTCACGATTGCTGTGTGATCGGCGGCGAGCAAAGCGATCAACGTCTGTGCTGCGTTGCCGGCGCCACAGATGGTGACTTTCATGTGATAAGCAAACTACGTGATAAGAAATGCTGATCGACTCGCTGCAGCGCCTGGCTGGTGCGATGCGGATCCTTCAGCGAGACGCCAGCCACCAGCGCGTTGATTAATGTCATCATCGCGGTAACGGAAAGGCTGTGGGCTACACCGTCAGTAGCCACCTCGAAGGCATAGTCCGCCGCACGCGCCAATGGCGACACGACGCTGTCGGTGATGGCGACAGTGTGGGCGCCATTCGCTTTTGCACTGAGGACGGCATCTACGGTCGAACGGATGTAGCGCCAGACGCTGATGCCCACCACCACATCGCCTTCACCAAGATGAGCGATGTTCACCCCCAAGGCAACATCTCCATCCAGCAGTGCATGCGCCTCCAGCCCAACGACCTGAAGAGAATAGGCGAGAAAGAGCGCTGGCGCTGCGGCAACGCCGGCTGCCACAACGGCGATCTTGCGTGCGGTCAGCAGCAGTTCGATCACAGCCGCGTAGTTCGTTTCGATTAGGGCATTGGCTGTGCGCGATAAATTCTGTGCATCTACGGCAAATGTGCGTTGAGGAATCTCGCCATTCGCCGGCATCACCGTCAGCCGACGCTCCAAACGTTCCACCGCCGTCAAATAGCTGGGCAGCTCCGTGCGAATTGCCTCTTGAAGGTCTGGCAACCCCTGGTAGCCGAGCGCCTGGCAAAGCCGTATAACCGTAGCCGCACTGGCATCCACCTTCTCGCCAATCTCGGCCGCCGATGCAAAGGACGCGAAATAGCGATTATCCAGGATCAGACGAGCCAGGGTCTGTTGCTTGGGGCTGAGTTGGTCGAAAGCCTCGGCAATGCGGCCTTCCAAATCTCCAGCAGCAGGCATAGATAACACCGGATTTAAGTGACAATTAAAGATTCTGTAACAAGGGATAATCTGAGTATAGCACAAGAATCGAAAATTGCAATAGATAATTCATCATACTACATATATGAAATTTCCATTTCATAAAAGTTGGGTTCTGGTGATGGTCGAGTTAATGTGGGAAAAGTAAAGAAAGCAAAATTGTGCGGAGATGGCCCCGTGGTTGAGCTTCGTCGAGCAGCCGCCAACCACGGGGCTAACGCTGGAGAAACTGGAGAAACTGAAAAACTCGGTCAATTCCGAAGCAGAGTGCGCACCATCAAGGGGGTGACCGTCTGCGCAGGCTCAAAGGCGTTGCCCTGCATGTAGCGCAATATGCTGAAGCGCATCTGGCGGGCGACGATCCGCCGATCCAGATCGTTTTCTAAATCCATCGAACAGACCATCAGTCCGCCGCTGCCGATGCGCGCCTCGAAGAGCAGCGCCAGCCGCCGCGCCTCGAACCAGGTGTCGATGGGCTGCACGAGCGGGCGCAGCGTAGGCGGCAGCGCGTCGATCTGCATGGCCGCCGCGCCGTGGATCAATTCCCACCACTGCCAGTTGCTGTGAAACTCGGTCGGGAAGTCGGCGAAGACCGGATGCGCCGGGTCGCAGAGGATGCCGAGCGTGTGCGGCGGCTGCCCTCTTGTCCATGCCGTATTCCAGAAGACGCTGGAAAAGCCGATCTGACTTTCCGTTTTGACCTGCGCCGGATCGAGCAGCAGCAAGACGCGCCCGCCTGCTTCCGCCTGGCTCAGCGCCGCATCCAGGTTGCCGGTGATAACGACATCCGTTGCTGCTGGCATCGTTAGCTGATCGGCGAAGACCCAGATGTCCCAATCATTTTCGTAGCGCGCGCCGTCCGTCGTGTTCACGCCGACGACGAGCGTGTGTTTGCGCGTCGGCGTGGCGGCGGCTAGGTCACATGTAAGCACACCGACGATCGCCTGGCTGCTCATGGCGATGGTGCATGGCGGCAGTGCACCGGCGGCGACCGTTTTCTCTCCGTCGAGCAGCGCCCAGTCGACCTGCGCGTCGATGAGCGGCGCCGGCCCGAAGTGAGCGATCTGGATGTCGGCGCGCAGGGTCTCGCCGGTGCGCCAATACCGTTTTCCCAGCCGCACCAACGGCACGGTGCTGTTGCAGAAGCGCTTGAACTCCGCCGCCGTGATGTAACCCTTCTCTTCCCAGAACGGGTCGAGCACGCCGACGAGCGCCGTACCTTGCCCCGGAAAATCATGCAGGTCGAGCAGTTGGAAGCCGCCAAAGCCGGGCGTGCGCAGCGCCGACTCGATCTCCTCTTTATAGCAGAGCGCCTGCAGCTTACCCGACGCCAGCAGAAAATCACGCGCCTGGTCGCCCATGTGGTTGGCTTCGAGAAAGTCGCGGAAAATCTCGAAGTTCTTGGGCTTGAGTACGCCGGTGTATTTCGCCATCTCGTCGAAGTTGGGATAGACGCACCACTGGCCGATCTCGTGACTGACGACCGGCGCGCCGGCTTGCGCCACGAAGTCGCGGTAATCGGTCATGGTTTCGGGCGGCAGCGCGTTGATGCGCGAGGCCAGCCCGGCGCCCCAGCGCTGGATGCGCGGGTCAGGCGTGTTGTGATAGTCGTTTTCCGGGATCATGGGCCAGCCGGCGGCGCTGGTGTAGAGCCGTCGCGGGTCGCGCTTGCGCCAGTACGTAACCCACTCCGCCAGAAATTCACGGTCGCGTCCGGCGGGTTCGTTGCCATAGGCCATCAGCAAAAAAGAGGGATGGTTGCCATAGGCGTCCTGGATGCGCCAGCCCTCGTGATAGAGCCACTGATCGAGTGGACGCCCCTCGCCGATCGCCGCGCCCTGATTCGCCCACGACGGACACTCCACCTGATAGTAGAAGCCCAGCTCGTCGGCGGCGTCGAAGGCGGCTGTGGGCGGACACCACGAATGAAAGCGGATGTGGTTCAGCCCGTGCGCCTGGCAGATGCGGATGATGCGCCGCCAGCTGTCGACATCGGTGGGTGGATAGCCAGTGCGCGGGAAGATGCAGCATTCCAGCGTCCCGCGCAGAAAGATCGGCCGCCCGTTGAGCGTGATCTGCGTCCCCGCCGTTCCCACCTCACGCAGCCCAAAACGCACAACACGTCGGTCGCGCACACTTTCCCCTTCTCCCCCGCTCTCCCCCTTTGCTTTCACAAAGAGTTCAAGCTCCACCGTCATCTCATACAACGCCGGCGAGAACTCATCCCAGGTCTGCGCGTCGTCGCCCAGCGGATAGTCGAGATCGACGTGCCCACCCGCCGCCGAGAGTTCCAGACCGGAGAGACCGCCCGCCGCCGAGAAGCCAATTTCGGCGCTGACCGGCGGCAATTGTTTGCCGTTGACGAGCCGCGCCGACGCCGTCACCCGACCGCGCGCCGACTTGCCGAGCACGCTGGCAATGTCGAGCTTGACCGTCGCCGTCTTGCGCGCCACATCTGGGAAGATGCGCACACGGCGCAGCCAGACTGGACTTTCCGCCGCCAGCTCGATGCGCCCGATGATGCCATTCCAGTTTGACTGCGTGTGGTCGCTGACGCTGTGGGCGTTGGGGCCAACGTCGACGATCATGCGGTTGTCGATGCGGATGGTCAGGCGATGTTCGCCCGGCGTCACCTGTGTCCCCAGCTCGTAGACATGCGCGGTCGCCAGGCTGTCACAGCGGCCCAGCGGCTGGTCGTCGAGCCAGACCGCCGTCTCCCAGTGCGGGCGTTCAAGCGTGAGCGTGAGCCGTCGTCCCTGCCACTCGTGCGGAATCGTCACCGTGCGCTGCACCCAGACCGCACCGGCGTAGTACTTTTCCGGCTGGAGCCAGAAAGGAACCTTGATCTGTCCTGGCTGACGGTAGGGTTCGTAGCGCGGGTCGTCGAACCAGGAGCGGTCGACGATGGTGCCCGTCCACGGCGTGTCGAGCGTAATCTCGTCGCCGTAGCCCTGCGCCTGAATCGAACCGGGTAGGGTCAGTGCGCCAACAGGGTCAGGGAGATCGGCGGCGTACCAGTGCTGGCGTTCACCGCAATTTTGGGGGTCGAGCGCTAGCGTCCAGGCGCCGGAAAGGTCGAGTTTCATCAAGAACTCCTTTGGTGTGAGTGGGCGAAGGGCGAGTTGCGAGGGGTGATTGTCAGCCCCCGCGGACAAGAACATGTGATTACTGATTGCCAGGCAGAGTTTTCATGTTTTCAGTGTTGCGAGCTACGCGTCGGAACTCCTGAGTCAACACGTAATACGCAACAGTGCGCTCATAAAATGTCAACCTAGAAACCAGTATGAACCGCTCCTGGTGACATAAAAGCGACTCGCGTAGGTCATCGCCTCTGGCGTGACATCGCTGCTACATTTACGATTTGCGATGCATCACTGCCCCCACATGCGCCGGATCTTCGGCGAGCACCGCGTCGAAGCGCGCCGTCGCCTGCACCGCGTCGCCGAGCGCCAGATAGCCCAGCCCGGCCATGAAGAGACAGTGCAGCCGGTGACGGCGTTGTAGGTCACCTTCGAAGACCACGAAGTCGGGCAGCGAGACGGCGAAATAGTCCATCGTCGCCTCTTCGTACAGATGCGTCTCCCCGTAGTCGACCAGCTTTTGCGCGATGGCGGCGGCTTCGGCGTGGTTGCCCAGACGACGATGCGCCAGCGCCTGGTAGAAGATCATCTCCGGCGGCTGGTCGTTGTAATAAAGTGCAGCCGCGGGTTCGGTGGAGCCGGCCGTCGCCGCCCGCCAGTGTTGCGCAGCCCGCGCGTCGTCGCCCAGGTCGGCGTAAGCGCAGCCAAGATAGTAGTCGATGTGATTCTCGCGTGCGCCGTGCAGCTTGCCTTCGCCCAGGTTGGGCGGGTAGACGCGGGCGCGTTCGAGCAGCTCGATGGCGGCAGCGGGATCGCCAGCGTCGAGACGCGCCTTCGCCAGCCCGACCAGCGCAATCACATACTGCCCCGTCGTCTTGCCCTCGCCGCCCTCCCACGGGTGGAAGGTGCGCGCCAGCAGCCGCTCCAGCGCCTCCGCGTGGTTACCCAGCAAATTGAGCAACGTGACGTACTCGACGGTCAGATCGTCGCGCTGCGCCACCAGGTCGGCGTGGGCGGCGAGATGCGCCAGCCGCTGTGCGGGTGCGATGCCCAGTTTCTTGTCGAGTTGGTCAGCCTCGAAGAGGATGCGGGCGTCGTGCGGGTCGAGGGCGAACGCTGCGGCGTAACAGGCGCGCCCGCGCGCCAGGTCGCCGCGCTTGTTGACATAGGCGATCCCAAGATTGCGCTGCACGGTTGCAAAAGTTGGGTCGAGCGCGACGGAGCGCTCCCAACAGTCGATGGCTTCGTTGTAGCGACGATGGGCGTACCAAAAGTTGCCCAGATAATAAGGCGCACGCGCATCCGCCGGATGGTGCGCGCTGGCGGCTTGCAGCGCCGGGACGCATTCGACCTCGTTGGGAAAGCAGAAGTCCGGCGCCATCTTCGCAGCGCGCGCAAAGGCTTCGGCAGCGCCGGCGGCGTCGCCTGCCTGGAGATGCACCCAACCCAGATAGTAGAAGACCATCGGATCGGTGGGTGGCGCTGCAAGCAGAAGCTGCGCCGCTTCGTCGAACAGACCGGCATGAGCATAGTCCAGCGCCACTTCGATGTAGTTGTACACCTTGTCTTGCAGCAGCGCACGGAAGCCGTCATCGCCATCGAGCAGAAAGCGTTCGTAGTGCAGACCGTAGTTCATCGGGTCGAGCGCCAATCCCGCCTTGAGCGCAGCCCGGGCTTCATCGTCACGTTCCAACCGGCGCAGCAGGGCGACGTGCAAATGGCGGGCGGCGTGATGGCGTCCATTGCGCGCCAGCGTCGCCTCGACGTGGGCAAGCGCCTCCGCAGTGCGACCGCTGCGGCTGTCGATGCGCGCCAGCTCGAAGTAGGCGGCGTCCTGCCAGGCGGCGTTCCAGACTGCCTTGTAGAAGGCGGCGTAGGCGGCGTCGAAACGTCCCTGTAAGCGCAGCGCCAGGCCAAGATTGTAGAAGGGTTCGCCGTCGTAGGGGTTGGGGTTGCGCCGCGTCAGGCTGGCGATGGCCTGACGGAAGCACCGCTCGGCTTCGCTGAATTTGCCGCGACGCAACAGCAGCCGTCCCAGCGCGTTGTGACAACGACTGTCGAGTGGGTCGCGGCGCAGCGCCTCCTCGAAATAGGCTTCGGGTTCGTAGGTGGCGTGGCGATACTGTTCGAGATGTAGCCCGTGCAGAAAGAGTTCCTCATTCGTGGCGACCTCGGCGGGTGGCGGCGCGGGCGTGGCGGGCGACGGCGGCTCGACTACACTCTCCGGCAGCGGCGAAAAGGCGAGCAGCAGTTTCTCCCCCTCAAACACCGCCAGACGCACCGCCGCAAGCGGTGCGCTAGCAGGCAGTTCCACCGCAGTCGTCAGCGCCTGCTCCGGGGAGAGATGGTGAAGCTGGTCGTAGATCGTGCTCTCCGCTGCCGTCAGCACGACGCGCACCGTGCGCGGGCTGGTGCAGTAGACGCCGAAGCGGGCGACGCGCTCCTCGATCTCCAGGTTGAGCGCCACGTCAACGCCGGCGTTCTTGACGCCGCCGATGGCCGTGAAGGGCATGAAGACCTGGGTGAAGCGCTTCTCCTCGCCCGGCATCAGCCAGCTAAAGTCGGGTTGATTGTCGGTGAACGCGCCGCACATCAGCTCGATATAGGGGCCGTCCTCGTCGGTGAGCTGGCGATCCCAGGCGCGACCAAAGTCGCCGTTGCCCCATGTCCACTGCTTCTTGCCGGGCACGAGATGATGGTTGGCGACGTGCAGCATCCCGGCCTGTCGTCCGTGGTCGTAATAGCCCAGAAAATCGAAGTCCGAGTGATAGGCCATGTAGGAGGTCGGCACGGGGATGTTCTTGTAGCGCGAAATATCTGTGCCGGGCGCGTAGTCGATCTTGTAGTAGACGCCGGTGGCAATCGGAAAAGTCGAGACCGCGCGCTTGCCGTGATCCATCACGGCGTAGACATCGGGCGGGAAGATCGACTGGTAATTGTCGTCGACGTGCACCGCCGGGTTTGCCCACCACAGGAAAGTCTGTGGCAGCGGCGTGCGGTTGAAGAGGCGCACATCGATTTCAAGATAGGCGCGGTCGGGATAGAGCCGGAAGCCGGCCAGCCCTTTGGTGCGAAACATGCGCTCGATCTCGTTGAACCAGACGGTCTTGCTGCCGTCGGTGTGCTCCTCAATCGTGTACTCCACCGGCTGAAAAGTGCTGGGGCGGTGATGTTGGGGCCAGTTGAACTCGATGCCGCCGGAAATCCACGGGCCGGTCAACCCGACCAGCGCCGGTTTGATCACGCGGTTATAGTAGACGAAGTGATGGCCGTTGACCTTGTTGTACGCCATCTGCACGCGCCCGCCCAGCTCCGGCAGCAGCAGAATGCGCAGATAGCGGTTCTCCAGCCAGACGCCGGTGTAGGTATGGTTGGCTTTCTCATCGCCCACCGACTCGATGACCGGGTGCGGATAGACGGCGCCGCTGCTGCCCTGGTAGACGCGCTTTTCCAGAAACATCGGGTTGCGGTTAGGCGCGCCGATAGGATAGGTTGGAATGGCGACCGGCTCAACAGTGACGGTGACGCCGGGTTCAGGATGGGTGGATGTGTGAGTCATGGTTGGTGCGTGATTCGTGATTCGTGCTACGTGATTCGGGATTCGTGCTTCGTGCTACGTGCTACGTGATTCGTGCTACGTGATTCGTGCTTCGTGTCACATGCTACGTGGTAGGATCACGATCAATCACGCAATACGCAACACGCAATACGCTCTTTTTATCACGAAGGGCGCCGCTCATTCAATAGACAGAACTATGATAGAATGGAGTTTCTTCTGTTGAAGTTAAGTTGTTCTTCTGATAAAGGAGTTGCGTGTGGATCATGATCTTGCGCTTTCGCTGCGGATGCGAGAGGGTTTTCGCGGGCAGATTTTGCACGTCATCCCGCGTCCGATGGTGCAGCAACTGGCGGCGCATCCGCTGTTGCATTCGCTGCTGACGACGGACATCGGCTGGTATCCTGAAGCGCGCTATCATTATGTAGAGCGGCCGGAAGGCGCAGCCGAGCACATCCTGATCTACTGCGTGCAGGGGGCAGGCTGGTACGAGGTCGCAGGCAATCGTCACGTGCTGGAGACAGATGAGGCGGTTGTACTGCCCGCAGGCATCCCTCACGCCTACGGCGCCGCTATGGTCAATCCGTGGTCGATTCATTGGGTGCATTTCACCGGCATCGAGAGCGACTATTATGCACAGTTGCCCCCTTCCGCCACACACAAGCTTACAGTTGACTCGCGCTGCGGCGCAGAGCTAAGCAGGCTCTTCAACCAGTGCTACGGTAGTTTTGTCGGCGGTTTTGTCTTGCCCAAGCTGATCCACGCCTCCAAGCTCGTTGCGCACATCCTGGCTGAACTCTTCTACAACAACGCCGCCTTTTCGCCCAACATGCGCACAAGTCGCTTTCATAGCCTGGCGCCCACCTTTGCCTATCTTGCCGAGAATCTACACACGACGCTGACGTTGGCGGAGATGGCGGCGCACGCCGGTCTGTCGGAATCGCAGTTTTCGCACCTCTTCAAGCGGCAGACTGGGCACTCCCCGATTGCCTATTTCAACCAGCTCAAAATGCAACATGCCTGTACGCTGCTCACGATTACGCAATTGTCCATCAAAGAAGTGGCGCACGCGCTGGGCTACACCGACGCCTACTACTTCTCGCGCCTCTTTAAGCAGCACATCGGCGTTGCGCCACGCCAGTTTCGCAGCGAGCTGAGCGCCGGCAAAGCAGGTTTCGGCTAGCAATCTGCTTTGCGCGACTCAACATCTACTCACTTTGGCGGCGGTGGTTTGGCGCGATTGGAACCGGCGCCCACTACGTGACGTTTCCAGGTTCAAAGTGAACCATGAAAAAAGCAAGAGACGGAAGATTATTGATCGGCCTGCTCCTGGCGCTGCTGTTTGTGCTGGCGGCGCCAGCCCCAGGGCACGCACTGGCGGCGGATTCCCAGCGCGCTGAACGTAACCGCCAGATCGACATTGTTCAAGAGCAAGGCGTCCCACTCTTTTTACCCCTCATCATCGCTTCTGAAGAACAGGTCGTCATCGAAAACCTGCTGCCCAACGGCGATTTCGAGGATGGTGCACTCGCCGGTTGGGAAGCCAGCGCCGGTGCAGTTGCCGCCACCGACCACGCCCATGGCGGCAACTATGCGGCCTGCCTGACCAACGACGCCTCGCTGCGCTCACAGTGGATTGTCGTGCAGCCGGGCAGAACTTACAAGCTGACGGCATGGGTCAAGATCGTCGAAGAGCGGATCACCGGCGACGACCTGTGGGGCGGTTTTAGCCTGAGCGTGAGCGACGACGAATGGCAAACGTTGGCGCAGAGCGATGCGCTGGTGGAGGAGCGCTACGGCAACCAGTGGTTCAAGCTGGCGATTTCATTTACGGCGCTGCGGGCTACAGCGCTTGTCGACATTGGCTACTTCGGCGGCGACGGGCGGCGCATGACCGCCTGTGTAGACGACATTATGCTCTTTCGCAAAGGCGACAACCGGCCGCCGCGCTTCACCGCGAGTTTGACGCCCACGACGCTGACCACACTGCCCGCCATGCAGCGGTTTGCGTTGAGCGGCGACGACCCCGACGGCGCCATCGAACGCGTACTGTGGGACTTTGGCGACGGCGGGCGGGCGTTGACATGGCAAGGCGAACGCCGCATTGCGCTGCCTGGCGTCTACACCGCCACGATACACGTCGCCGACGATGAGGGCGCGGTCACGACGCAGGCGGTGACATGGACTGCGGTCGATTCAACCTGGCCCACTGTGCAAATTGTGTCGCCAACCGTCGATGTGCGTGAAGTCGCTGCGCCGATGCTGCGTCTCAGCGGCGTCACAAGCGGCGACGTGACCGAAGTGGTCGTGAGCACAGATCGGGAGGTGGTTGAGGTCGCGCAGGGGGCGACAAGCTGGCGCGCCGATGCACCGCTGCGCCCCGGCGTCAACCGCATCCTTGTGCAGGCGCGTGACCGCAACGGGCGCATCGCCACGGTCGAACGCAGCGTGCGCTACACACCTGCTGGCGCGCTGAGCATCCGTGATCTCGCCTTTCCCGCCGCCATCGAACAGTGGGAGCCGCTCGAAATCACCTTCGACCTCGCCAACTCGGCGGCGACGCACCCACACTTTCCGTTCGACGTCGCGCCGCCGGGTCTGGCGTGGATTGACGGCGTAACTGTAGAAGCGAGCTTCACGCCGGACGACTGGGTGACAGTTTACACGCGACCCGCTTTTTTGCAGCAACCCTACACGCGCTCGCTCAAGCAGGGCCGGGAGTGGCTCTATCCACTCGGCGAACCGCAGTGGACGGTGCGTTTTGCGCCGCCCGCGCAAGGAACGTGGCAGGTTCGCATCGCCGCGCAGGAAGCCAAAGGCGTTGTCGAGTCAGCAGTCTACACCTTCACCGTGAATGCACCGACCAACCCGCTCAACCATGGCCCTGTGCGTGTGGCCGAACGGGACAGCCGCTACTTCGAGTTCGCCGACGGGACGCCTTTTCTCGGCTTGGGACATGGCGCCGGCTTCAACGCCGAGCAATTTTCCTACGCCGCCAGCGCGCTCTTTGACGAGGTCGGCGAAGGCAACCAGGATTTCTTTCGCTGGTGGATCAGCGGCGCAATTTGGGGTTCGGCGTGGCAACCATGGCGCTCGCGCACGCTCAGCTCCGACGGCTATATTCCGGCCACGGGGTTAACGCTGGCGCGCGCTTACGGTGATGGGCTTGCTGCGCTGCGCCTCGACGCCGACAACCCGATCATGTTCTACGGCTTCGATTCGGGCATGCCGGGGTTGATTCCAGGACGCACCTACCGCCTGGCTGTGCGCTGGCGGACAGAGGGCATCGATGCGGCGCTCAACCCCGCCCAACCTTTCGGCGTCGTCGTCAAGTTCACCGACTGGCCCGAAGCAGGCGACACGCCGCGCTTCCCGGCGCTGATTGCGCATGTACACGGCGACACGCCCTGGCACGTGGCGACGGCGGAGTTCGTCGCCGATGATGACTTTCCGCGCCAGTTTCTGACGCTCGTCCTGGAGAATGCGCGGGACGGCGTCGCCTACATCGACGCCGTGACGCTGCATGAAGTGCGCAGCGATGGCGCGCCCGGCGCTCAGTTGTTGCGCAACCCCCAGATGAACAGCCACCTGACCTTCGACGATCGTCGCGCCGCCGGCATCGACGCAATTCTGGCGGAAGCAAACCACCGCGGCTTTTACTTCAAGCTCGTGATCAGCGAAAAGAACGAGTGGCTGCTCAATCGGCTGGGGCCGGAAGGGTTGCCTGAGCCGCTGGGCGGCAATTTCAATGCAGAAGAGGGCAGCGCCGGTCGCTGGTTGCATGAGGCGTACTGGCGCTATCTCTCAGCACGCTACGGTGCGTTCCGTTCGGTGCATTCATGGGAGCTGGTCAATGAAGAAGCGCCCGGCTTTGGCGCGCACTTCCGGCTGGCTGCGGCGCTGGCGGAACGTTCCGCCGCCGACGGCAACCCGCATCTTGTCTCCACCTCGACATGGGCGACGCTGGCAGAAGACGCCTGGAAACATCCCGAAAGTGCGGCGATCAGCTATGTGGATTTCCACGCCTATGTCAACAACACGGGTTGGCTCGGCCCCAAAGACGAACTGACCGTTGACAGCGCGCGCCTTTTTGCCGAGTACGACCGCGCCGTGCGCCAGGCGGCATTCGGTAAGCCGGTCGTGTGGGGCGAACTTGGCATCGACGGCGCCCAGACCTCCGACGAAGAAGATTTGCAGCTGGCGGAAGATAGAGACGGCGTCTGGCTGCACAAACTGACGTGGGCGCGGCTGGGGCCTGGCGGCGTCTACCCGCTCTACTGGTACACGGACAACATCTTCGACCACGCGCTGCATCCGATCTTCGGCGCATGGCGGCGCTTCATGGCGGGAATCCCGCTTACCAACGGGCGTTACGTCGATGCGGAGGCGACAAGCACCATCGACACGCTGCGCGTATTCGGGCAAAAAGATGTGGCGGGCGGGCGGGCGCATCTCTGGATCGACAATGCCCGCCACACCTGGTTGAACGTCGTGACCAGCGCAGCCATCCCCACAGCCAGCGGTGCGGTTGCCGTGAAGATGGACGTCGCCAACGCCGCCTATCGCGTCACCTGGCACGACACGCGCACCGGTCAGCTGCTCATGACACAGACCGTCACCGCCGACGCAGCGGGCGTCGTCCGACTAACTGTCAATGAACTTGCGACTGATCGCGCCGTGAAATTAGAGCGCATTGCAGCAAGAAGATAGAACTCTCAGTCTCCAACTAACCCGGTCACAAAGGCGATCGGGTCAAAGTAGGCAAAATCGTCAATTTTCTCGCCGGTGCCGACAAAGCGTACCGGCACGCCCAACTCGCGTTTGATGCTGAGAATAGCGCCGCCTTTGCTGGTTCCATCAAGTTTGGTGAGAACGATGCCGGTGACGCCGGCGGAATCCTTGAAGGCTTTGGCTTGCGAAATGGCGTTTTGCCCGGTCGAAGCGTCGAGCACGAGCAGCGTTTCATGCGGCGCTTTGTGAACCTGCTTGCCTGCTACGGCGCGCACCTTCTCTAACTCTTTCATCAGGTTGTATTTGTTCTGCAAGCGTCCGGCTGTGTCGACGATCAGCAGATCGGCTTTGCGACTTTCCTGGCTGGCGCGGATGGCGTCGAAGATGACGGCGCCGGGATCGGAGCCAGGTGCATGAGCGATCACTTCAACGCCAGCTCGCTCTCCCCAAATTTTGAGCTGGTCGATGGCTGCGGCGCGGAACGTATCGGCGGCGCCAAGGACAACCTTCAGACCACGTTTTTTGTAGTAGGCGGCCATCTTGCCGATCGTGGTTGTCTTACCCGATCCGTTGACGCCGACAACGAGCACAACGGTGAGAATGCGCGGCTCTTCGATGTGCAGCGGCTCGTCTGTCTGCAAGAGCCTGACCATTTCCTGTTTCAGCACCAGATACGCATCTCGCGAAGCCTTGATATTTTCACGTTCCACTCGTGCACGCGTGGCGTTCAACAGTTCCTGCGTCGTCGCCGTGCCAACATCGCCCATGATCAATACATCTTCGAGTTCTTCCCAAAGCTCTGGGGTAATCTCATTCTCCTGAAAGATCGAGCCGATGCGCCCAAGAATGCCGGAGCGGGTCTTTTGCAGGCTCTGCTCCAGCTTGATGTCGTCCTGCGTCTTTTCTTCCTGTTTCTTGCCGAAAAGTTTGCTAAACAAGGTAAAATCTCCATTTTCCTTGAGTCATCGCATTGTCTGGCTTCCAAATGAAGTGTTGATAGTGTACCACACGCGCATTGGGAAAGCGGCGTCGAACGTGCTACACTATGCGCCATTAACTGGCTGACATTTGCAGGGACGTTCTTCATGCTTCCGTTCGAGCAGTTGCTGTTGCTGGCAATTATCGTTGTATCAACCACGCTTTATGTGACAAACTGGCTCCCAACAGAAGTGACTGCAATCAGTGTGGTTGTTGCGCTGATGGCGACTGGGCTGCTCGAACCTGGCGAGGCGTTGAGTGGCTTTTCCTCCACAGCCACTATCACCGTGGCGGCAATGTTTGTGCTGAGCGCTGGGTTGATGCGCACCGGCGCGCTGGAGGTGGCGACGATCTATCTTGGTCGATTTGCCAAAGGCAGCGCACGTCGCCTACTGCTGCTGCTGGCGCTGGTCGAAGTGCCAGCCAGCGCCTTCATGAACAACACGCCGGTGGTGGTTATGATGATTCCCGTCGTGGTCTCGCTCTGCCGGCAGTACAACATGCGCCCCTCGAAATTTCTGTTGCCTGTCTCTTATTTCGCCGTGCTTGGCGGCACCGTGACGCTGCTGGGCACAAGCACCAACATCCTGGTGGCGGAGTTGTATCGCAAGTCGGGCGGGCCAGGATTTGGTCTGTTCGATTTCACCGTGTTGGGATTGATCTACTCGATCATCGGCGGTGCATTCATCATCTTTGTCGGACAACGGCTGCTGCCCAACTATTCGCCGCTGGCAAGCCTGATGAGCGGCCGCTCACATTCCACCTATGTCACCGAGCTTGTTGCGAACAGCGACAGCAAGATCATCGGTCGATTGGTCACCGATGTATTTGAGCATATTGCGCTCAACGACCGTCCACAGCCGCCACAGCCGATTCGCCGCCATCGCCGTCTGCACCATCAACGCGCCAGGGTCGAATCCAACGAGCAGGGTTCGACTGTTACGCTGCTCGAGGTGCTGCGCGATGGACGCAGCTACCAGGCGGACATGTTGCAGCGCCTGGCGCTCGCCCATCAGGACATCCTGGTTGTATCCGGCACACCCAAAGACATTCATCTGTTCCAGCAGACCCATCAACTGCAGCTCGCCAGCGTCATCGAGGATGAGGAGCGCACACCTACGACCGAGATCGAGGAGCAGGTCATGGAGGCAGTTGTCATGCCCGGCTCAGAAATGGTCGGCAGCACCGTCAGCCAGGCGCAGCTCCATCGACGCTTTGGCGTCAAGGTGATGGGTTTGCAGCACCAGGGTTCGCAGCAGGTGCAGGGTCTGCGCGCACAAAAGTTGGAAGTGGGCGACGTGCTGCTGCTGCGCGGCAAAACGGTCGGTCTGCGCACGGCCGCCGAGACTTGCCGACTGCTGCTGGTGGAAGGCGTCGAAAACTCACTCGTGCGCAAGACCAAGAATACAACTGCGTTGCTGATTATGGGGCTTGTCGTGTTGCTTGCGTCGTTTACAGGCATCCCGATCGTGGTGTTGGCGTTGGCTGGCGCAGCAACCATGGTCGTCACCCGCTGTCTGCGCATCGATGAAGCGATCGGTTCGTTGGAGGCGTCAACACTGATGCTGCTGGTTGGCACGATCCCGATCGGGGTGGCGATGGAAAGCACCGGGTTGGTGGACACGGTTGTCAATGGGCTGCTTGCTGTCGGCGGTTCAGCCAGCCCCCAACTATTCCTGGCGCTTTTCTATATCATCACCGCGCTTTTGACTGAGCTAATCTCCAACAATGCGGTCGCTGTGTTGCTGACGCCGGTCGCCATTAGCCTTGCGGCCACACTCGACATCAGCGCCATGCCTCTTCTGGTTGCGCTCCTCTTCGGCGCCAGCGCCGCATTCATGACGCCCTTCGGCTATCAGACCAACGCCATCGTCATGGGGCCCGGCGGATATAAATTTATCGATTATATGCGCATCGGGGCGCCGCTTCAACTGATCATGGTGGTGGTCGCCACCATCTTCATTCCGTTGTTCTGGCCGTTCTAGGAGAAATTCATCAGCCCGGAGCGCAGAGGCTGCGTAGCATGGAGGCGATGCATCCGCTTGCACTCCAGGCTGATAGGTGGCGTCATTCAGTTGCGTCCGCCTCGACAATCGGCAGCTCGACCGCAGGCGGTTCAACCAGAAACGCAGCGATCCAGCTCCCATCGGTGAGACGATACCACGAGCCGTCGGCGATTTGCCCTGAAAGTTGGATGGTGGCGCCGGCAGCGGCGCTGCCGATGCGGGCAAAGGTGGCGCCCGGCCCGGATCGCAGATTCGCCGCATCGATGACGACGACTTCCGCTGTTATAGGCGTTGGCGTGGCTGTAGGCAGCAACAACGCCAGGCTTACGGTTGGCGTCGGTTCAGGCGTCGGCGTAGAAGGCGCTTCTTCAGTCGGCGTCGGCATCACGCGCGCCTCACCAACAGTCAGTTCTGGGTTGCCAAGGATCGGCGCTTCGTTCGGAATTTTCTCCACCATATAGGCAAACATCCATGCCCCATCCTCAGTCTGACACCAAATCACTTCAGCGTCACAGCCAGCCAGCGCCACTTTATCTCCACGGCGAAGCACGCCGACTGTATCGGCGGAAGGCGCCGGTGCTGAGCGCAAAACAACCGATTGCGTAATGTCTACGACTATCTTGCCCGTCCAGTCCGGCGTCGGTGTGGGCGGCGCTTCTTCCACCACGGCGGTTGGCTCCGCCGACGTCTGCGTCGCCCAGATCGCGCCCCAGGAGGATGTAAACGTCAAAAACATTGCCATCCCGACGACCGCTGCGAGCAATAGAAACGCCAGTACAATTCGCATAAACGCATCCCTCCGGTGGTTTACCTATGAGAATGAAGCTCTCACTTTTCAGGATAGAGGAATCTGGCAAAACAACAACTGTCGCATCACCGATAAATGCTGCGACAATTGCCGGAATTGAGTATCAGGATTTGATCCAGAAGCGGCGGCAAAAAGAGAAAGGACGTCAGTGATTCACATCGGGCTGTAAGACGAGTCGGTGCGCTGCGGCCTTTTCGACCGCCGGTCGCGTCCATGGCATAAGATGGTAGACGCCCTCGCGCCACATGATGATCTGATCGTCGTAGAGACGGCTCAACGCATGGCCCGATTGACCGCCCGCAAGTACGCTCTGTGCACGATCCCATGCACCCACTTCGAGAATTTGACGGTGAACCGGGATTGTCTGCACCAAACCAGGAGGCAAATGCAGCGCAGCGCGCGTCTGATTTGGCGTCGTAGCGTCGCCGCCGATCGGCAGCGGAGCGCGGTTAAAGAAGCCGCCGACCAGACGCGCCGAGCCGAGCGGATGGGTGAAACGCACCTGATGCGCTTTGCCCCACGCCCAACGCAACATGCTGTCCCCGTAAACGCGACGAATTGCTTTCATCGAGCGCGTCAACGCCTCCTGCAACAATTCGAGCCGGTCGCGTTGTCGTCCCGACGCCGCTTCGGTGTACCAAAAGGTGTTGTCATACTCGTCGATGATCTGCAACAGACGCGTCTCTGCGCGCAGTCGAAAGGGATGATGAAGAAAGAGAGGGATGTTGCCTTTGCCAAGATAGCCGTCCAGGCCGGCGCCAAGTTTGTCGCCAAAGGTCATTTCGAGGAGGTTGACGAGCATGTAGTGGAATATCAACGCGGCCGGGCTGTCGGTGTCCATGCGCCAGTTCCACTTGCGCAGCGCCTGGATTGCAACCTTCTCCCATGGATCGTCGCTGTAGAGCAGCGTGAACCACGGGATAAACGCTTTGGCGAAGAGGCTGCCCGTGTCCTGTTGAATCTCCTCCATGTCGCGAATCGTGAATCGCTCCTTTTCACTCAGCATCTGTTCAATGCGCGCCGCGCGCCAGCCTGGATCGTACTCGACGCCAAGGAAGTGCGGATAATCGTCTCCCACCATCTTGTTATTGGCGGTGACAATCACGCCTGAATCCGGGTTATAGAGATACGGAAGCTCTTCAGGCGCAATCCAATCCTTCCAGGCGTAAGCCGGCTCCCAACCGGCTGCCGGGACAAGACCCAGGTTGGCCGTGCGACGTGGGATGCGCCCCGCCATCTGGCAGCCGATGTTGCCGCGTGTGTCGGCGAAGGTGATATTTTGTGGAGGCGAAGTCCACTCCGCTAAAGCAGCGCGGAATTCCGTCCAATCGCGCGCGCGGTTGAGCTTGAGCACGCTCGACAGCACTGTGCCCGGTTCATGCCCACTCCAACGCAACGAAAGCAGCGTCGTTTCCAGCGCGGGATTGGCGCTCCCGACAGCCTGACGCACGAAGTTGTTGATCAACGGGCCATGTCGCGTCCAGACGATGCGTTCGGTGTGCGCTGCACCACGACGCACCTGGATCGTCTCGTCAAAGACTTTGGCGGCTTCCCAGCTATCGTCAAAGGCGAAATGATAGGTCTGCTCTGGGTGGATTCGCTCGAAGAACAGGTCTTGCGTGTCAACCTGTGCGTTGGTCAGCCCCCAGGCGATATAGCTGTTGTGGCCGCTGAAAACGCCGGGCATTCCCGGAAAAGTGATTCCGCTCACTTCGGTGTCCGGGCCGCTCAAATGCGCCTCGTAGACCATCGCCGGCAGTTGCACATTCAAATGAGGATCGTTGCACAGCAATGGGCGGCGATTGAGGCTGCGTTTTGGCGCCAGCACCCAGCTGTTGCTGCCCTGTCCAACGCCCTCGCTGCCAAGCCATTGACGCACCTGCTCATATTGGTTGAGCAACAAGCCGGCGGCGTTCTGCGCGCGCAACTGTTGGGCGCCGCCCATGGCTTCAGCCACAATCGGCGCGTTGGCAGGGTACTCTGGCTCCAGATCAGCGGCGGTGTAGACGTCAAGATGCTGGTTAAGCAGCAAGCGGGTGAGCTCGCTCTGCCAGTTGCCGCTCATGCTCCACGCCAGCGCTTTGGCCGCGCCTAATGTATCGACGATGCGCCACGGCTCCACCGGCACGCGCAGCAAGTTGTGCTCGGCGCTCACACGGCCGGTGTGCGTCTCAAGATAGGCATTCACGCCTTCGGCGTACCAGCCGATCGCCTGTCGCGTGTCGGAATCAAGCGCAGCTTCATCGGCCTCCGCTGCGCGCTGAAGACCAATAATGCGGCAGAAGCGGTCGGCGTCAAGCGCAGCCTCGCCAAAAATCTCGGCAAGGCGGCCTTGCGCTGTGCGACGCGCCTGCTCCATTTGCCAGAAGCGATCCTGGGCGTGAACATAACCAAGCGCACGATGAAAATCAGCCTCGGTTTGCGCATAGATGTGAGGTGCGCCGTGCTTGTCGCGCAAAATCTCGACCGGTTGTTCGAAGAAAGATGCCCTGAGAACGCCATCTAGCCTGGGCGCAGCGCGCTGCATCCGCCACCAGTAAATGTATAGAAAGATGACTGCGCCTGCCAGAACCAGAATCAGCAGAACAATCAACAGCGTGATGATTAAAGTAGGAACAGACATAGTATACTGTATCGTATTGTGCTCTGATTTGAGATGGAGTGAGGTCGCTCTCTATGTCTGGCAATTCTGTTTTTGCAAGCAGTTTATCCGCTGCGCTGGCAACCGACAATTCGGGCGTTGAATCGACGCTTCGGCGCACCCGTCCGCTGTGGATCGGCGTCACATCGCGTCATGGCGCTGCAGAGTGGCTGCAACAGAACACCCGCAACTACATCACAATGGTTGTTAGCTATCGAGCGGTTCCGGTTTTGTTGACGCCCGACAGCGAAGCTCTTTTCCCCGACGGCGAATACTTTACACCTTCTGCTGAAGGACGCCTGCCAGAGCGAGTGCTGGATCGGCTGGATGGGCTGATCCTTTCTGGCGGCGGAGATGTGGCTCCACACTACTTCAACCAGCCATTGGCCGGCGCCGAGGAATCAACGATCGATCTCAGGCGCGACGAGTTGGAGATCGGGCTGGCGCAGGCGGCGCTGACGCGCAACCTGCCGATCTTTGGCATCTGCCGCGGTTGTCAGGTGTTGAATGTTGCGGCTGGCGGCGCTATGGTGCAACACCTGGAGGGTCATCGCTCGCCCGCCGACGGCGCCACGCGCTTTCATCCGGTGGCAGTGGCCGAGCAGAGCCGGCTGCGCAGCATCGTGGCAGCCGATCGCTTCGACGTGAATACTTTTCACCATCAAGGGCTGGATCGGGCTTCGTTGGCGCCGATCTTTCGTTGCGCTGCAGTCGCCGAACCGGACGACTGGTTGATCGAGGCGTACGAAAGTATACAACATGATTGGGTGATCGGCGTGCAATGGCATCCGGAGCGCATTTTTGAGCTGGGTGATGCGCATCGTCGCCTGTGGGAAAGTTTCATCGATGCGTGCAGGGCAACCCGCCAGGCACGTTGAGAGACTCTACATCTCGACAGTGATCACTGCGCCGCGATCGGGGTTGTTGCCGGCGTAAATGCGCCCGCCGTGCGCCTCCGCCACCATGCGACAGAAGGCAAGCTCTAGACCAAGCTCCGCCTTGCCCTGTTCTTTCATATAGACCGCTTCGTATGGGTCGAACATGCGCACAAAATCTTCGGGCGGAATGCCGCGCCCCTGATCAAATACGCTCAGAACGACAGATGGGATCGCGCGTGCGTCCTCTTCCGGCAGACCGGCGCGTGGGTACTTGGCGGCTATGGTGACGACGCTCTGCGGCGGCGAAAATTTGAGCGCGTTGGAGATCAAATTTTCGACAACGCGCTGAAACAGAGCAACATCGGCGATCACGGGATAGGATTGTCCTTCAGTGGTCAAGACCAGCGATACGCCCTGCGCCTCGGCATAGGGCGCCATCTTCTGCCGCACCTGGTCGAGCAGATGATCGACATAGACTGGACTACGCGAAAGCGAGAGTTTGCCGCGCTCCATTTTCGCAAGCATCAACATGTCGTCGAGGAAACTGCTCATTTTTTGCGCCTCGATCATCGCCGTTTCAAGATAACGGCTATGTTCAGGGCTGACGCCGCCTTTGCGCTTAAGCAATTGTAAGTAAAGCATGACCGCCGCCAGCGGGTTGCGCAGATCATGAACGATCATGTAAGAAAGCGCCTGGCGCATCTCCAGCATCCGCTCGAGCTGGTCATACTGACTTTTGATCCGCAACATCGTACGCACGCGCGCCTGCAGTTCGATGCGCGAGACGGGCTTTGTCAGAAACTCGTCGGCGCCGACTTCGAGGCCGCGCACACGATCTTGCACAGTATCGAGCGCCGTGACCAAAATGACAGGGATGTGTTGATAAGCAACCGACTGCTTCAACTCACTGCAAACGGTGTATCCATCCATCTCCGGCATCATCACGTCGAGAAGGATAACATCGGGCGATAGCTCTGGCATTCGCCGCAACAATTCCTTGCCGCCAGACACCGATTGAATGTCCAGGTCTTCCGCAAAGAGGAGTGCACAGAGCGCTTCACGGCTCGATGGCTCATCATCGACAACAACCACGCGCTTCTGTTGAAGCGATCCTACATTCTGGCTCAATGTATCTTGCGTCATGACCGCAGTCATTCTGCTGCCCTCACAATCGTTATACGCCGTCATTGAATCGGATTCTGTGCTGCAAACCTACCCTCATGCCAATACTGTAAGCTTTTCGTCAGCTATTTCAGTTATATCATATTATCGATAAGTCAACAAAGCCACTTCACGACAATGACATAAGCACCAGATAACCGCGCGACAACCACCGCCGTCGCGCATCGACCGCAAACCCAAGCTGTCGTAAAGCTTGGCCCGCGGCGACAAACCAACGGCGACCACCCCAAACCCGTTCATGCGCGGTGCGCCTTGCCGCATCTTGCCATGCCTGTAGAAAGGTGTGGATCGGCTCGCCCGGCGTCATACGGTGGATCAAATTCTTTGGCAACACCGCCTGAAAGGCTTCTGGCGCCACGCGCGCTCGCCGTCGGTCGCTGAACACAAGCGCCTCAAACCGCCACGTTGGCGCAGCAAGCGCGCGGCGCAGCACATTCGCCACCCATAGACCGCCGCTCGGATCTGAAGTGCCCTCAATCAACAGTGCGCCAGGTAAAGCGCATTGCGCCAGTTCCGCATAGGCGGACGCAACTTCGGCCTCATCATACTGGCGCAACACATTAAACGCCCGGATCGCACGCACAGATTCCATACAACCGTCGGGCAGGCGATGCAGCGGCAAGTTGAAGCCGCCGAGCCGAAAGTGTGTTTTGTCGTCGGTGAACGGTTGCGCCGCCGCCACGCGCGCCGCGTCGATCTCTACACCGAGCACTGGCAGCGCCGGGTTGATGCGGCGAAAGCGCATGGCGCTCTCCAGCGTCGTCACCGGCTCAGCGCCATAGCCAAGATCGACGAACCAGGCGCCGCCAAAAGCGCCGTCTTCGCGACGCAGCAGATGCGAATCATAGAGCGCCATGAAGGCATCAACGCTGCGCAAGCGATTGGCGGCAGTCTTGCCGCGCGTTGGCTGCCCTTGCGGTCGACTGGAGCGTCGCCAGCCGCGCGACCGTAGAACGTCTGTTTCCAATGTCATCGCAGCGCCGATCATTCTGCACCTTGCAACGGCAAAGACTTGTCAGCGAGAGTCGCGCGGCAGTCGCTCACAGCGCACAACACATTCAGCGGGCCAACTGTGCGCAACCAGGCCAACTGCACTTCATCGCGCACCAGCAAACTGCCAGCGAAGCCTAGCCCGTTCACCGAAATCCCGCCGACGCCCTCCGCGCAGCGCGGCACAGCCAGCATCCAGCGTCGCGTAGCCAGCCAGTTGTACGGTTTGGGCGCAGCCAGCTCATCCGTCCAGACGCCGATGGCGTTCAGCATCGACCGATAACTCCCTGCGATTTCCTCAGCTTCGGCAAAGCGATTCTCCGACAGCCACAGCAGTGCATGGACAAAAGGCAAATGCGGTGAGCGCACAATCTCGCCGTAGTGGTGCGGAGCGCCAAGCGCCCGGTCAATCGGCGAGTCGACGCCGGTCGGGTCGAGCGGAAACGGCGCAAGCTGTAAATGTTTGTGGCGTTGGCTGGCGCCGGCGATTTTGCCAGAATTGTAAAACGCCAGTCCATCCACTTCCCGCTGACATTTCAACAGCGCATCAAAATCCGCCACTGTGAGCAATGACTCCTGCGCCTCAAACGCGCGCGTCACGATCAACAAATGATGCTCCACCACCGGATATTTGTTGAGCAGGCACAGATGCGTCGGAGAAAGTTCGGCGACGAAGAGCGCTGGATCGTGCGGCAGAAAAGGATTGGCGATGCGAGGCTGGTCGATAGTGGCCTGTTGCAGGCGGTGTTGCGCAGCCTTGCGACCGGATGCGCCGTCTAGCATTCGCACTACAAACCGGACGCCTCCGTGTTCGATGTGGTGAAGCGTTGTTTCGATTGGTCGGAGTGCGCCCGACTGCCTGGCGCGTGCCGCAACACGACGCGCTGTCGCCCCCAGGTTGCTCTCCTCGACTGGCGCCCCACCCCAAACGTCATCGCCCATAGAAAAATAGCCGTTAATCAACAAAAGGCTGTATGCGATAAAGCTGTTCGAGCGCACCCGCCGCCGCATCCCAGGAGTGGTGCGTCTCCACATAACGTCGCCCTGCTTCGCCGATTTGGGCGCGCAGCCTCGGGTCCGCCAGCAGTTTGAGCAGCGCTTCAGCAAAGGCCTCTGGCGTGTCGGCAATCAGCAGTTCACGATCTGAAACAACCGTCAACGCCGCTGTCGCCTGATGCGTCGCCACCACCGGCGTTCCGCAAGCCATGGCTTCAAGCGCCTTGTTCTGAATGCCGGCGCCGTAGAGCAACGGCGCCACGGCGACGGCGGCGGACTGAATATATTCAGGCATCGAAGGCACGCCGCCGGTGACAACCACACGCGGCTGGCCGCTGCCCGGCAGCGTCGGCTGATTGGCGGCCAGCTTGCGCACTTCGGCGGTCGGGTCCCGCCCCACAATCCACACCTCCACATCGGGGCGTTGCGCCCACACCAGCGGCATAATATCGTTTACCAGATAGAGCGCCGCAGTGACATTGGCGTGATAGCTCATCTTGCCGCTGAAAATGATGCGCGAAGAAGCGCGCGCCGTTTGATCGCGGAACGCAAAGACGTCCAGATCGACGCCATTGGGGATGACCTCGATGCGCTCAGCCAACAGCGGCAGCTCGTCGGCGGCGTATTCGCCGAGCAGCCCGACAAACGCCGCTTTATCCAACGCCGACGTGACTAGTGTGCGCTCGAACTGACGCACTAGCCAGGCTTCATGGCGACGTGTGCGCCCCAGCTCAACGCCGGTGATCAACCGCCCGCGCAGCGTCCGGCTCGACTTGACCGCCTGCTCAAAAAGAAATGATATCGAGTCAACGCTGTCCCATAGAATTGGCAAACGCGGGATGGAGGACGTCCTGGCAAGAAAGTTGCGCACACCGACAGCATAGCGGCTGCCACGCAAATGTTCAACATGCACCGCATCGAATCGGTCGGCTTGCAAGGCAGCGCACAATCGCGCCATCAAGTCAGGATTCCAGCTATACGAAGCCTGCAACGGCGTGGAGCGAAAAAGCGCCAGCGCGCTGTTGAAGAGCGAATTCACCGTGCGCATCGGCTCGGCAATTATGCGCGCGCCAAACCCTTCAAGCGTCGCCAGATCGGCGCGCTCCTGTTCCGAAGTCCACAATGAGCCGACCGTTACGCTGTGGCCGCGACGAAGCAGTGTGCGAATGAACTCATACGGTCGCACCCGCACCGGATTTGGTGCATAGGGCGCGACAAACAAGATATTCATGTACGATGTTCCTTACAGATCAGCGCTGATAGATTCGCTCCCAATCTCGATAGACGATGCGCCAGTTGTATCGCTTCAACACAGTGCTGCGTCCGCCTGCGGCAATCCTTTGATTCAGCGCCGGATCGACAAATAGATCGGCGACGGCGCGTGCAAAAGCCGCCGGATCATCAGCCAGCAGCAGGTTGACGCCGTGTTCAGCGGCAACGCCCTCGGCGCCGATGGTTGTGCTCACAATCGGTAGTCCCCACGTCCAGCCGTCAATAATCTTGACGCGCATCCCGCCGCCTGCCAGCAGCGGCACGATGAACACGGCGCTCTCGGCGAGATAGGGCGTCGGATCATCGACGTAGCCTGTGACCTCCAGATTGCGCGATGGAATGCCAAGCATCGCCAGCTCCGGCGGCGGCTGTTTGCCGATCACCGTCAGGATCGCATCAGGAACAACTCTCAAGACTTGCGGGAAGATTTCTCTGGCGAACCAGGCAATGCCTTGCGCGTTGGGCGGATAGTGCAGCCCGCCCAGAAACGTCACGCGCCGCCCACTTGGGCTGCGTGCAATCGGCGCGATGGCTTCCGGGTCGCCGCAGATCGGCAGGACGCCGTCGTTGGGAACCTGCACGCCTACTCGCGCTGCCTGCGCTTGCACGGCGTCAAAATCCTCCTGCGTGACCCATGTGACGCGATCGAACGCCCGGCACGTATTCACCTCGAAGGTCGCCAGTTTGCGCGCCTCCAGCATCATCAACGCACGCTTGAATGGGTTGCGTTCGCCGTCGGCCATGCGCTGTGGAATCATGAAAACGGCGTTGTGTTGATCCAGCACGCTCAAAGGACGCCGCACTTTCCTTCCTGCAATGGTGCAGAAGCGCAGCGCATAGGGCGCCATCCAAAGCTGGTCAGCGTGAACGGCGTCAAACGGAACATCCGCCTGCGCTAACGCATCGATTGCCCGATTCATGTCCACTGAGGCGTCGCGTTCAATGATGAACGGGCGACTGAAAACCAGGCTCCGAAGCAGGTAGCCAGCATCTCGAAAGCTGGAACGCGTCATTGGCGCGGTTCTCACGTCAGCGCAAAAGGAGTGCAAATGGTCGACCGCCGCCGCTGTATCCGTGCTGCGCACAAAGGAGAGCAATGTCACCTCATGGCGCTGCGCCAGTGCGCGCAAAACATAATATGCACGCGCTTTCGGCCCGGCATCTAAAGGAAAGGGCAGCACCTGCGTCAAAAAAAGGATGTTCATTTACACCATGCGCTTGAGCGTCGGCTACGCCTTTCAACACTGCCAGAGTGACTGGCGTCGTGAGATAATCAACTTGCGGAGATTGTACACGATCAACTGCCTGTCTCAGAATCTAATTTGGCATAATCTGCGATTTCTGGCATCTGGTCATGCAGAATCTGTAGCAATATCGAACAGCAGGCGTCCGAAACGCATCGGCGGCATTGCGGACAGGCGTACAACATCGAATGAGGAAATATGATACACTCCGAACAGTTTTCACCCCCGCCTGCTTTTGTACAGTGTAAATATGGTTAAGGGATTTAGCATGTATCGATTTCATATTATCACTGCCGTTATTGTCATCTTCGCCGCAGGCGTAGTTGGCACGTGCAGTTCTCCGGCAATCTACGGTCAGCCGACGCCGGGCGAGACAATTCCGGGCACACAGGTGTATCTGCCTGTCATATCAGGTGCAGCGCCAACCGCAACGCCCACCCACACACCAACGCACACATCGTCGCCGACTGCGACGCCGTCAAATACAGTCACCTCAACTTCAACACCAACTACAACGCAGACGCCATCGACACCGATCCCGACCGCGCCGTCAGAATGGACGCAACACGCTCATGATGCCCAGCGCACCAGCTACACGGCGATCTCCGTGCCGACGCCCTGGCGTTGGAAGTGGGCATGGAACGGCCCCAACGCCACCGGCGGCATTTCCGCCGGTAAATTTGGCTTGCCGCGCAACAGCCAGCCAGTCACCGGCGGCGGGCGCGTCTACATTGCGGCGGGCAGCAATGGCGTCTACGCGCTCAACAACGCCAATGGCGCCGTAGTATGGAATCGCACCCCCGGCGGCGCCATCAACTCCACGCCCGCTTACGACGGCGACACCGGCGCGCTCTTCGTCGTCTCCACCAATGGGACGCTCTACAAGCTCGACGCCGCCACCGGCGCCACGCTCGGCAGCTTTGCCGGCAGCGGCGGCAGCGACCTGCCCCTGCCCCCAGCGATTGCCGGCGAGCGCGTCTTCTTCTCGATGGGCAACTTTGTCTACGCCGTCGACAAACGCACCATGCAGCAGGCATGGCGCTACGACGCCGGTTCACCGGTCGATACACCGCCAGCTTATTCGGCGACGCGTGATCTTGTCGTCGTTGCGTCGCGCGATCTTTATGTCCACGCTATCCGCAACAATGACGGAAGCCGTGCATGGCGCAACAAAACGACACCGCGTTTAGCAGGCAACCCTGGCGGAGACAGCAACAACGCCGAAGTCAGCCGCGGCTGGCCGGTCATCGCCGAACAGAACGGACTGGTCCTTGTTAAACTTCGTCTAGACTGGCAGACGCTGTGGCGCTGGAATCCTTGGCCCTCCACCAACGCCGCTATGCGCAGCAATCTGGTCGGCGACCAAGCGCAACAGGCGCTGCTTGCGCTCAACCTAGACAGCGGCGAAACTGCGTTTGTCGCCAACGTCGGTCATGGCGGTTTCGGCGACGGCGACTACATGCCGATGGGGCCACAGCCCGTCGTCAAGCATTTCGATGACGGCAGTGAGGTCGCCTACGTCGTCATGCGCGGCTCGCCGTGTCTAGCCAGTCCCTGCGACGGTCGTTGGGATTCACATTTCGGCGAAATGATGCTCAACAGCAGCACGGTGGCTGGCTTCGAGGCAGGCCATGTTCGCTTCATCGACAACACCTTCTTCCCCACCGACGAGCAGGCAAACCTCTCGATGGCAGGCGACCACCTCTTTGGCGGTCACTGGATGTTCGGCCTCGCCCATCGGGTTATCGATCGCTCGCCTAATCGCGGTGCGTCCGCCAACACGCCGATCACCACCGCCAACCTGCCGCACATCATTACCTCCGCCAGCAACTGCGGCTTCAGCACGAGCCACTATTGCCCAGGCGGTTTGACGCAGGACGGCGATCCACGGACGATCCCTGGCGGCTTCTACATCTACTATAACCAGGGAACTGTCTACGACCGCTACTGGAGCGAATACGCCTCCTGGGTGGTCAGCAACGACACCATCTACTATGTTTCCACCGATGGAGCGGTGGTGGCGCTCGAAAATGGCCAGCCTACTGGTGTCGCTTCCCAGCCATCCCCTGAACAGGCATTCACTGCCCGCCTCTCCTTCGTGCATGAAGGCGTCATCGACTACACCGCCGCGCGTAGCTTTGCAGACCGCACCGTCACCGTCGAAGGCGAACTGCACGATGTCTTCAACAACGGCAAGGCAGTCTATCTCACCTTCCAGACACCTCATCAGGGTGCGTTTCTGGTCAGGATACTCAAACAACATTGGTCAAATTTCGCCCAGCCGCCGGAGCATATCTACGCTGCTCGCCAGCGGGTGCGCGTCACAGGGCTGATCGAGTGGTATCAGGGTGACCCAGTCATCTATGTCTCCCAGTCTGAACAGATTGTTCTCGTTGATGCGATGCGTCAGTAGCGTCCAATCTGGAGACAGCAACTTTCAGGAGGGGAGATTACGATGACAAAAAGCAAAACAATAGCTTACGCAGTGTTGCTGGCGGTTCTCTTCATGCTGGCATTCGTTTCAGTGCTGTCCACAAAGCGGGGAGCACTTGCGCAAGGAGAACCAACCAACCAAACGATCTTTATTCCCCTTGTTGTACACAATGAGACGCCGACGCCAACTTTGACTCCGCGACCGACCGAAACACCGACGCTTCCTGCGTCTCCATCACCAACCAAAACGCCGGGGACAACCTTGACCCCGACGCCAACCGAGACTGACGAGCCGGCGCCCGTAGCAACACAGCGACGCGTCAATGCACCTTTTTTTGTCGGCGACGTGGTGTTCGAGCAGATGGCGATTTTCTGGTTTGGCTATCTCTCGGAGACAAGCAACTACGCCGACGTGCGCGTCGGCTACAACCAGTCCGGATTGACCGTCTATATTGCTGTCTTCGACCGCCATCTCTGGTACGACGAATCGCCTACTTCTGAGACGTTGACCGATTGGGATGCCGTCACATTGCTACTCGACACAAATCCGAACGCTAGCGTTCTCACTACAAGTTCGCATCGCTTTGTCGCTCAACTCTCCGGAGGGGTCAGCCCTGACCATCGCACCAGCTATCGCGGCGGTGGAGGCGACTGGCAGGGCGCAGCGTTGAACTTCGAGACGCTTCCTGGCTGGCGCGGCGAATCGCTCAACAACAACATCGGCACTGACCGCGGCTGGGCACTGAAGTTCACCATCCCCTTCTCCACGCTCGGTCTCAACGCACCGCCACCAACGGGGAACGAATGGCGACTGGCGCTTCAGCTTCACGACCGCGACGACCGCAACGCCTCGCCGTTGCCTGTACAATTCTGGCCGGAATCAATGCAGCGCGACCAACCCGCCACCTGGGGGCGTCTGCGTTTCGGTCTACCTATGTACTCCCCTCCCGCCGTCGCATCAGCTGGCGAGACCGTTGTTCGTCGCCCGACACAGAATCACACCTCCGTGCCTGACGCCGACGTCGGCAGCGCCATTACCAACCAATGTCCTGGCGACGACTCGCACATCTGGAATGAGTGGGCCAATCGCAATTATGGCAGCGCGCCAGATTTTAATATCCAGAACCAATCGGATATTGCTGACTGGCCCTGTTTCGCCAAGTATTATGTCACATTCCCGCTTGACACCGTACCTCTAAACAAAGTTATCATCTCAGCAACGCTCACCCTCCATCAATTCGGCAATGCTGGCGACGCCAACCAGGCGCAGCCTTCCTGGATTCAGGTGCTCACTGCCGCTGAGGACTGGCAGGAAAACACCATCACATGGAACAATGCTCCGTTTGCGTGGGAAAATGTAACCGGACGTTGGGTCGATCCGGTACGCGCGCCGATTAACTGGCCCGGCGCACCCCGGACGTGGGATGTCACCTACGCTGTCGCCGCCGCTTATCAAGACAATCAGCCTGTCCGACTTATTCTCTACGAAGCTGACTCCGCCTATCACAGCGGCAAATACTTTGTCTCGTCCGACACCGGCGACTGGAATAGCGAAGGGCGGCCTACATTGAGAATTATGTGGGGAAATCGATGAATTAACCGGTTCGCCGTCGACGCTGCAACATAACGCTTATAGTAGTCAGGAGCACCACCATCAGAACCGGCATGGCAGATAACAACAGCAACACCACCTCATCATTCTCGCTGCGCAGATTGGGTGTCAGCAACGTGCTGCCTGGACGTATCACATCTTCGACGCTGACCGGCACAATCTGGGAAATTGGCGTTGGAATGACGATTGGCGTCGCAGCCGCGGCAATTGGCGTCGGCGGCGGAATTGCTGGTATAGCAACCGGCGCAATCGCCGGACTGTTGGTCGTACTAGAAGCGTACCAAACCTGATAGTTGCCTGCATCGGAATTGAAAATGTTTTCGGCGTCACGCACAAACCAGACGACATGTAGCTGATTACCCAATCCGACAGCAATGCGCGGCCACTCTGGCATATCACGCTCATAACCAGCGATCACCGCGGGCGGCGACCAGCTCGAACCATCCCAGATCAAATGCAGCAGTTCTGCGCTTGTCTGCTCAACAAACCGCCGCCCAACCATGACAAGATGAACACGGCCCGCGCTGTCGACCGCCGTCGCGTAACTATCCAGCCGTGACTGGTATAACGCCCAAATGCCGAGGACGCCAGGGATTGGCGCGCGCTGGCTCCAGGTGCGGCCAGCGTCCCTGGAAAGTTGATAGTAGACGACATCTTCTGGTATCGCCCACCACACCACAACCAGATTGCCGTTGTCATCTTCAGCAATAGTGATGTTGCGCGCCATTGCATCGGTGGAAGCGCCGCGCGTCGAATCGAGTTGATGGGGACGCGACCACGAATCGCCGCCATTATACGACGCCACATGCATGACTGCCGTCGGATCAGAAAGCTGGCCGTAAGAGCCACCATAGCCGGACTCCCACACAACATGCAGATTGTCCTGCGCGTCCACAATAATCTGCGGCTTGGCCGCGCCGGTCAACTGCACGGAGATGTCGACCGGATCGCTCCAAGAGAAGCCATCATCCACCGATCGTACATAGTAAACATGATAACAGACTCGACACCCCTCAGCCTGCACATTTTGCGTGAAAACCAGGTGGAGAACCCCTTGTCTATCTTGGACCATACGCGAAAAATAGCCTTCGTCGATCTCCAGTGGTGTGCGCCAATAGACAGGAACACTTGCGCCCCCAGCTGGCGTCTGCGAATAATAGATCGACGTATATCGGTAGGTCAGGTGTAAGATATTGAGAGCGTCGACTAATAATGCTGGACGGCTTGCCTCGCTGCCGCCTGCGATCTGACGAATCGCAGCGATGTCGACCGGCTGGCTCCAGCCGGCGCCCTCTTTGGCAGCATACATCACGGTGTCAAAGCCATCGGCGCCTGACGACCAGACAGCATGCACCCGGCCAGAGCCATCGACCGCTACATCGGGAAACCAATATGCACCGAGTGGAAGCGGCGCCGACCAGCCTCTAGTCTGCGCGAACGCTTTGGCATATAACAACCCAGTCGTGAGCGCAACGCAAAACAGAAACCAACTACACCACATCCTGCGCACCGACAAACTTCTCATCATTTTCGCAAGAATCATACATTCACCATCAAGGCGTCTCCGCTGGCGCAAAAATGGCTACATTTCCTTGCGTAAACATCACCTGAAAATTCGCATCGTCGGACAATATGTAGTTGCCAATCGCTTGTTCCATTGGTCCCCAAAAGACATAATCGACGCCAAAATCGGCAACGATCTGCCTCCGCTTCTGTTCCGGTGTAGCCACATCGAAGAAGCGCGCCACTGCCGCCTCTTTACCATAATAATCGACTGTCTGCGCCCAATGCGCCAGGAAAGCGTGTGCGCCGGTCTCAGCCGGAATATATTGTCCAATTGCCAGCGAACTGAGCACGACCACCTCACTGGCAGCGTTCGCCTCCAGCCAGCGCAGCGCAGCAATCTCGTCCTGATAAAGATAGTACGGATAGTCGTGACGATTCAAATCGTAAAACCGCCAGCCGAACAGGTAGATGTTGGTAAACGCCGAAAAAGCAATGATTATCGCGACGGTCGTGATTGCCAGACGACGCACCAGCGTCTTGCCCAACGCAGACCGGTGCGCCAGCACAGGGACGACGTAAGCAAAGATACCCTGCGTCGCCAGAATTGCAATCGGAACTTGCCAGCCGTTGAGCATGTGAATCTGATAATCGACCGGCAAATAGATCAGCACGAACGAAATCCAGAACCAGCCGCGCACAAATAGATCGTTGTTGCTCACCCCGCGCAGCTTGAATGGATTCTGGCGCAGCGCCGTGAAAAGCGCCAGCAAGAAAGGCAGCCCCAACAGCACCGGCAGCCGGTAGAGCGGCGGCGAGTAGACGCCGGCATTGGCAAACTGCGCCAACACCTGCTCCCACAACGGGTCGTGTGTGGTCAGCCACACCGAATAGAGCGCAGGCCACACCGAGATGACGCCGATAATCAGTCCACTCCACAGCAGATACATTGGCAATTTGCGGTCGCGTATCCAGACGAGCAACCCATACGCGCCGAGCACGCCGTAAACGATCAGCAGGTCATAGGCGTGCTGCCACCCCATGAAGAGCGCAAAGAGACCGGCGTAGACAGCATAACGCAACTGGTTCTTCGCCTGACCGCGCAGCACCAAATCGAAGACGAACATGTAAAGCGCCGCCGCCACAAAATGCGGCGACCCCAGAATGCTAAGAAAGGTGTTGGGTTCGGCGACGTAGACATCGAGAGGCCAGAGCAGTTCACCGTTGGTGATGGTGTATTTCATCAGGATCAACACCCAGCCAAAGCCAGCGCCAAACAGGATAAGCAGAAACGCCGTCGTGCGCTGCAGCCGATCCGCGAAGAACCAGCTCACCATGCGGTAGACCAGCAGCAGAAAAAGGATCGTCGCTGTCCAGCGCAGAATTTGATACATGCCGGCGTAGCCGATCCCCAACACACCGCCGATGCGCGCCATGCCCCACCACAGCAGGTTGAAAAAGATCGGTTCGTTTGGCTCCGGCGTCAGCTTGTTAGCGGAGAGGTTGGACTCGCCGAATTCGCGGAACCACGAAAAGTACTGCATGTGATCAGGGACATTGTAGATCACACCCATAAACTGCCTGTCAGGCGGCGCCGACCAATAGGCGTAAAGATAGGGCAGCATGGTGACAATAAGCACGACCAGTGCAGTCACGATCACAAACAGCCACTCCTGCCGCGTCACCTCCACCGCAGCAGCATCTTCTTTTGCCTGAACCGATGTATAGCTCAACTCAGCCTGCATATAGTCCCCGAAAGATTTCTGATCCGCAGATTGCGCAGAAATTCTTTTTCGTTTTTCTCTGCGTAATCTGCGTAATCTGCGGATCAAATAGATTCAGATAGCTCAGTGGTTCGCTGTTTGATGGATTGCGCTTGACGTCACCCGGCTATGGTCAGGAGTGCGCGTTGCCAACCAAAACCAGACGACAGCCACGATTACCAGTATGCCGAACAGCGGAGTTAGACTCCACACTCCTTCAAGTCCAACGATCACACCCATGTTGCGCGCGATATTGCCGGTCGCCCAGTTTGGCAGCACGTGATCGACCCACGGGTTGCGCAGCGCGTCGGAGGGAAACGCCTGTTCCGCCAGGGTCATGCTCCACACCGCTATCAATGACCAGAGCAGGATCAGCATAACGACGGCGCGCAGCCATAACCGTTCACCCCACGCCGTCAGGACAAAAGCTATCGGTGGCGCCAGGAAAGGCAGCATCGGCAGTAAATAACGCGGCCCCACGGCGAACCCGCCCCACCACATGCTCGACGAGGCGTTGAACAGAAAGATCGCCGCGACAATGCTCAGCGTTAGCCACCATTCGGCGCGCAGCGCACCGTTGCGCCACCATATCACAAAGCCGGGCAGCGCCAGCAGCAGCCACGGCGACAGCAAAAACAGCCCACGGAATGGGCTAAAGGTGATCCCCCATACTGCGTCGAGCGTCGGCGTGGTCAGGCTCATAAAACCGGTGTGATGCTGGTCGGCCCATAGCTCCGAGCGGCTGTAGCCCAGCTCCAGCGGCCCGCCAAAGATCGTCGTGTTGTACCACATCCACCCGGCGGCTACGATCAGCCCACCCGCTGCCAGCCAGAGAAGCGGCGCAAACTGGCGGCGCTGCCAGAAGGTGTAGAGCGCATACAACCCGATCGGGATAACCATTAGCGCCACCGGATACTCGGTCACAAACGCATAGCCAAGCAGCAGCCCGACCAATAGCGCCCGCCCTGCGCCGACTCGCGCTGATGAGCGCGCCAGCAAATAGAACGCCGCAAAGAGCAAGAACGCCGACAACTGATGGCCGTAGAAGGCATTGGCGTAAGCGAAGGCCGGCGTCGCCAACCCGTAGCCCAGCGCCACAACCAGCCGCGGCCACACCAGCGGCGTCACCGCCTGCAGCCACAAAAAAATCAATGCCGCCAATGCCGCCGTGGGCAGCGCCGAAACCAGGAAGCTCAAGACCACCTGCACGATGGCAAAACGCACTTTCTGCGCCGACACGCCGCTGCCATCCTCGCGCAGCGTGCCCGCAAACGCGCTGTGTGACTCCAGCCGCGCGGTCACTGTGCTGAGCAGCGGTGTATCAAGCAATGGCGCCAATGCCGCATAGATCGGGACGCCCAACAGCGCCGCGCCTGGCGCCTTGTCGCTATAGTAATGCTCGCCCACTTTGGCGTAATCGACCGTGTTGGCGACGTATTTGTCGATTCGGAACGTGCCCTCCTCGACCACGGCGAAGACCATATTCAGTCGCGAGTTCTGGTTCGGGTCCGCCCAGCGTGGGAAGAAATAAGCGTAGCAAAGCAACAGGATCGTCATGATCGCCAGCGCGTGCAGCCGCTCGGTTGAATGTGAAGGGAGCGTTTGCCCTTGCCGGTCATTGTTCACGAAATCATCGTCCTCTGGTAGCTGCGGCTGTGAACCGCAGGTTCTGGCAGAACCACATCATCTTTGGCATCCACACATACGCCGCTGCGAGCGGCGTCTACAAACAGCGCAGCACCATCCTTGTCATCCCCGCTCACGCCACTGCGAGCGGCGTCTACAAACAGCGCAACACCATCCTTGTCATCCCCGCTCACGCCGCTGCGAGCGGCGTCTACAAACAGCGCAACACCATCCTTGTCATCCCCGCTCACGCCGCTGCGAACGGCGTCTACAAACAGCGCAACACCATCCTTGTCATCCCCGCTCACGCCGCTGCGAGCGGCGTCTACAAGCTGCGGTGGATCGCCTTCGCATCACACACGCCGCAGCGCCACCAGCAGATCGCCGACGGAGACCACTGGCCGCCCGCGCTGATTGCCGGTAAGCCAGCGCATCAGCGTGTGGCTGAGCTGTTTTACGCCCGTGAACGCAATAATCATGGCCTTGAGCACTTCTGCCTGCAACCAGCCATGATGAATGCGGAAGTAACGCACGCGACTACGGTACAGATCCGCCTCGCGGCTGGTCTTGCGATTAGCGCTGCTTGCCCCGCCGATATGCACAACTTTCGCCGCCGGCTGATACCAGACTTCCCAGCCTCTGCCAGCCATGCGTTTGCACCAGTCCACTTCTTCAGCGTACATGAAGTAGCCCTCATCTAGCCCGCCAACATCCTCCAATGCATCCCGGCGCACGAGCATGCAAGCGCCTTCCACGTAATCGACGCACTGCGGCCCCTTCGCCTCCTCTGGGCCATGGCTGGGATACCAGGGTCCGCGCAGTCTTCGCCCGATTGTAGAAAGAATCAAAAACTCTTGCCACAACGTTGGAAAATTTGTGTAGGACGCCTGAAAGCTTCCGTCTGGGTTGAGTAAATGTGCGCCGATAATGCCAGCGCGCGGCGTTCGCTCCGCCAGGTCGAGCAGCGCCAGGATCGATCCCGGCGTCACGATGGCGTCGGTGTTGAGCAGCAGCAGGTAGCGTCCCTCGCTGCGTTCTATCGCCAGGTTGTTGGCGCCGGCAAAGCCAAGATTGACCCGGCTCTCGATAACATGGACATGCGGAAAGTCACGGCGAAGCATCGCCACGCTGTTATCTCGGGAACCATTATCGATCACCCAAATGTCGTGAGGAATCGCCGCTGCCTCACGTTCGACGGCGACAATGCACTCTGCCAGCAGAGCGCAGGTGTTCCAATTCACGATCACGATAGAAATGTCTGGTTTCATGCAAAATCGCTTCGCGTTGCTACGGGCAGTGCAGCCTGGGCATCCAGTTGTGGCGCAGGCACTTCCCGTCCGATCATTTCCAACGCCACCATGCCGCCCAAAAGCACCCACGTCAGCACAGCGTTGTCAAAGCCGGCAATCGTCTCGTTGTAAGCAAAGGGCAGCGCCCAATCACCAAGCATCATACCGACAGCCATACCAAAGACGCCACTGTAAGCTACGACGGCGTACATTTCTTCAAAGTCTCGTCGACCGGCATAGCACTGCACCGAGCGCCATCCCACCCGCCACAGTTGAACGATGATCAGCAAGAACGCCACAAATCCGATAACGCCAGTCTGAGCCAGGATGTCGAAATAGTTGTTATGGGTCGAACGCGCGTCGGCAGCGTGATAGGTCATGTTATAGGGGGCGTAACCGGCCGGCCCCATGCCAAAAACAGGATGATTTGCAACGTGCGACAAGTTACGCACCCATAGCTCGACGCGGTCGGTGCCGCTGCCTTCCTCCTGCTCAGCCACTACAATGTCTTGATAATAGAAGTCGAAATTGACGGCAAGATAGATCAACCCGATGGTTGTGCAAATGAAGAAAAGCCTGCGCGAACGAAACCAGGTGATGATTACACAAGCCACACCCAGTGGGAGCCAACCAGACACCCACGATCTGCCTAAGAAGAAATAGCGGTAGACGAGGAGCAGCACCAGCGCCAGCAACAACGCCCGTTGCCATGGCTTGAGTCCTTTGTGAAAGAGCGCCAACCCATACGCGAATGCGGCCGCCCACATGCTAAACAAACCGCGCGTTCCGCGATAGAAGAACAGATCGCCTGTACGCGGGTCGATGAAAGAAAGGGTCAGGCTGGCGACGCCAAAGACTAACACAACCGCCACCAGATATTTGAGCCATCTGATCTCGTTTACCTGGTTGGCGACGTAGAGCAAGGTCAGCGGCAGCAAAATGTTGACGACTAGCGCCGCTAATTGCACCACCGGGAAACTGCTCCAGACAAAGAGCAGCGGATCACGGAAAATCTGGCTCCAGAAATAGGAGACAATGCTGACCACCACAAATGCGATCAGGGGACGATTGATCGGCGACGGCTTCAGGCGCGTGGGCGGCTTACCCCACACCATCGACAACAGCCAGGGAATCACCAGCGCCAACGCCACCAGCATGCTGATCGGGATGCGACTTTCGCGCCCGGTCGGCAGCGAAACGAAGCTGAGCATACCAGCGGCAACGATCAACAACACGATGCCCTTGTTGCCGCGCTCGCTGACCTGGAAAAGCCTGAGCGCCACAATCACGCCGACGATTCCCGCCAATACCAGCAACGGATCCAACCGTCCGCGCACGTACAGAAAAGTGATAGCCGGTACAGCCAGCAAAACGCCTGCAATCACCGCCGCGGCGAACAACGTGTAACGGTCAATTGCAAAACTTCGCCGCGGCGTCTGTGGCCTTGATGACAACTGCATCGTCAGCACGCCCCCACAGCGCCCGTCAGCGGCTGGCGGGCGCCACTAACATCAGCCAGCAGTTCGTTCAACTTGTCCCCGATCGATGCCCAATCGTAACGAACAACGGCGCAGCGCCCCTCTTCGGACAGATGGTGGCGTTGTGCGGGGTTGTCTAGAAGCGCAAGCGTGGCGTCAGCAAAGCTGCGCGGGTCATCGGCGATCAGAAGATCGACGCCGGCGCGCAGGTCAAGCCCCTCAACGCCCTTCGAGGTCGAAACGACCGGCGTGCCCAGGCCAAGCGATTCGATCACTTTCAGCCGCGTGCCGCCCCCAAGACGCAGCGGCACAACGGAAACCCAAGTGTTTGCTACAGTTGACCAAACATCATCGAGATAACCGGTGAATTCAACGTTTGGACATGACGGCAGTTTCTCGATATCAACACCTTGCGTGCTGCCAGTGACAAGAAACCGAGTGGCTGGCGCTCGTTCCAGGATCAGTGGGAAGATTTCCGCCAGGAAATAGTGCACGGCGTCATAGTTCGCATAAAACGAAAGCGCGCCGCTGTAAATTAGCGTGCCGGGCTGCGGGATGGATTGCACACGCTGCATCGCCTGCAGATCAGCGCCGTTGGGCACAACCTGCACCGGCGAGCTGGAAACCACGCGGCGTGCAAGCGCCTGTTCCCGCGCTGAGACCACCGTAATCAGGTCGAAGGCGGACAGAGTGCGACGCAGATAATGCTGTAATTTCCACCACGTCATCCCTCTGCGTAAGCGCGCGCTTGGGCGTTTTTCGTTGACATAAGCGTCATAAGGCACGGCAAGTTCAAGCTCTTCCATCACACGCTTGACATTTTTCACCATCAGAGCGTAGGGGATCATGTCGATTTGTGACGCGACGACAATGTCAGGCTGCATGTGGGAGGCGATCCGCTCAACTGCGCAGGCCATTTCTGGATTGAACGTATCGATCATCGAGCGCGGCGTCGCCGAGAAGAAGCCGAGGCGAGCGTGCAGGCTATTCGTCCGAAAGCTGCGATGGGGTATGAATTCAACCTCCGAGCAGATATTTCTCATCGCTGCCACCGAAGTCGGCTTCACCGGTTCGGAGGCAAAAGAAATGAGTGCAACCTCATACTCATTGCTCAACGCCTTGAGTAGGTTGAAGATGCGAATTTTTGAGCCGTTGTCTGTCGGGTAAGGGAACCAACGCGAGAGGAATAGAATGCGCATCACTACATCCTCGCCCCAGAAAACGTCAATGATCGCCGGCCCCACCGCCGCATGACTCCGTCGATCAACGCCTGGCGTGCAGCCTCGGACGCAGCACGATTGCCCGTGCGCCAATTTTGCACAACGCCGTGCAGCAGCCCTTTTGTGGCGCCTATCACGGCGCCAACGCGTTGAGGCGCTCGCCCGTGACGCGCAAAGAAGAAGAGCCGATTGCGCCCCATATAATAGAGCGTGAGCGGGCTTTGCTGCTGCCAGGTGAGCGGCGCCTTGTGCTGCATCTTCGCCGTGGGCTGAAAGCGCACGTCCAACCCGGCTTCACGCATGCGCAGGCACCAGTCCGTTTCTTCCCAGTACATGAAGAATCGCTCATCGATCAGCCCAACTCGCTCGATCGCCGCTTTGGAGACCATAATGCCACAGCCATTGACAAAATCGACGCTGCGCGGCGGATACTGTCCCTGATCGATCTCGCCAACGCCGACGTTAATCGCATCCGCCGCCGCCCAGTCCACCACCCCACCCGCCGAGGAAATGGTCTGCCAGTTGTCCCACGTGTAGACCATCGGCCCGACTGCGCCGCAGATTGGCGCCCGCTGAATCTCCTCGACCAGTGCGGTGACGCAATGCGGGTCAAGCCGCGTGTCATTGTTGACCAGAAAGAGCAGATCGGCGCCGTGCGCCAACGCATGGCGCATACCCAAGTTATTGCCGCCCGCATAGCCCAGATTGGCGTTGGCGGGCAGCACCTCCACGTCGGGCGCCTGTGCGCGCAGCGTTTTCACCGTGCCATCAGTCGAGGCGTTATCCACGACCAGCAGGTGCAGATTGGCATAATCTTGTACGCGCAGCGTGGCGAGGCATTCCAACGTCAGGTCAATGCCGTTGTAGGCGAGCACAATGCACCAAACCGCAAGCGCGTTGCCTTGTTGCTGCGTCGTTGTCATGAACTCACCACCATCGGCGCCGCTTCACCTTTCCCGGGCAGCGACAGCGCATAGCGATAGGCGTCCAGGATGCGATCCGCCGGTTTGGGCCAGCTGAACTCCTCGGCGCGAACAAATCCACGACGTTGTAGAACGTGATGAAAGTCGCGATCCTGGAGCAACCGCGTGATGTTAGCCGCCAACGCTGCATCATCGGCGGCGTCAATGATAACCCCGGCGTCGCCCACCACTTCCGGGATCGAACCACGATCAGAGGCGATCACCGGCGCGCCACATTTCATCGCCTCCAGCGGTGGCAGACCCAACCCTTCGTAGAACGATAGAAATAAGAAGCCTTCCGCCAGATTGTACAATGCTGCCAGATCGCCCTGGCTGGGACGAATCAGCACCTGTGCATGACCGGCGGCCACCATTTCCTTTACCGATTCAGGGGGATCCGTCACGCGCGAAAAGAAGAGCATCTGATGGCTTGCGCGCAGCGATTCGGGCAACCGCCGCCATGCTCGCGCAATCACATCGGGGTTCTTGATGGCGTCGGCGAGCAAGAACGGTCGTTGCACGCCGTGACGGACGCGCACCTCATCCAACATCGCAGCATCCACAATGCGGCGAAAGATCGGCGACGGCCCATACTTCACCGCGATCACGCGATCCTCTGGCAAGCCGCTATGTCGCACGATCTCACGTCTGGAATACTCCGACACCGTCACCACAACATCGGCGCGACGCACGGAGAGGGTCGAAGCGAAGTGCAGATAGGTCATCATCGCCATCGTGCGCAGATTTTTGGGATGCCCCCGCAGAATCTCCCACAGCGGCATGATGTTAATGGCATCGTGCAAGGTGACGACGCTGCGCGCGCTCGGCGGCGCAAAACCAACGTTTGCCGGAAAGTGAGCCACGTCAATGGCATCAGCAGCCATAGCATTGCGCAGCGTAAAGTCAAGTTTGATGGCGGAAAGCATATTGCGATAAGGAAGAATGCGCACCACCACGTTCGACGGCAGCGTCGCCGGATCGATCTCGAAAGGCGCTTTGTTGTCGGCGTAGAGGAAAATCTCGGCGTTGGCGGCGCGTTCGATCAACGCCGGCGCAAGCAGGCTGAGATAGGTGTGCACGCCGCCGACCAATCCGTGCGACAGATAGCGTACATCGATTCCGATCCTCACCAGCCATAGCCTCCTAAAATACAGGCAATGTCTCGCCGCCAGTGGGCAAACACTTTCTGTGACATCGTCATTAGAGCATCTCCAAACCCCAAAGCAATGCACCGATGCTCGGCGTCAGGGTTCTCATCAAACCAGAAACTTTGTTGTAGGTTTCAGCTTTGAAGGATTGGGCTTTATGGAGTCCCTCTTCCGCCTGACGCATAATTCGCCGGACGCTATCCAGGATCGAATGCTCGTTCATGACTGCATGATAAGCGCGTTCGACGATGGGCGCCCGTTTGTCAGGATGATCCAGGTAATGACAGATCGTTTCAACCAACGAGGAGACCGGCGCCGACACATAATGCTCGCCGGCCCGATACTCGGGTGCATGTGGCAACGATTCTTCGGTCACCAGCAACGACCGACTTGCCGCCACCAAAGGCCATCGATACGCCAGTGCAGAGTCATACCACGTCGGCAGCAAGTTCAGCGTGATCTTGGCGCGACCAAGCAATTCAGAACGCTCACGTCCATACACAGGCCGATGATTCACACCGTCGACTACGTAGGTTCGTTTCCCCAACGCATCGAGCCGCCCGATAATTTCGTCGAGCAATTTGCTGCGCCGCTGCGTCCGCCGCGTGCCGATCCAGAGAACATCGATGTCGCGCTCCGTCTCGATCTCATGCGCGTGCGCCTCGTTGAGCAATCCCCAACGCGCATAGTGCACCGGAAGCCCCATGGCATTGTAATAGTCGGCGTACACCTTTGAATATTCAAGAAGCAACCCGACCAGCCCATGACGCACCGCATAATCGTACATGCCAACATAACGAAATTTGTGAAAACGCCGATTTACCCAGCGCATCGGCGCACTTTGTGCAAAGGCTACGCCTTCATCTTGCAAGCGATCCAGGCGCGCCAGCATTTGACCTATCGACCTGACAAGCGTTTTGGGAAGACGCAGATCGGGGCAGTCTTCCGTGCTCCAGTGAATCCAGAAGGGACGTCTATCAGCCGCCATGCCTTCCAATCGTGTCGTAATGCGCTGCAAGCGACCCCACGGTGCATAGGTGAACAAAAATTGTGCGTCGCCATAATCGTCTGTGGTGTAATGTCGAATCGATGGTTCATAGCCCAGTTCACTCAAACATGCAGCGATCGTCAGCGCCAGATCATCAATATCATCGTACCAGTGCAGGATAGTGACACGCGGGTTCTTGTCCATTCTCCATCTCCCATTGCTTTAAGGCTGTATCACTTCGACCGATCTGATGACTCTTATTTTACACGTATAGCCGATTATATGGCTTGCGATTCGCTTACATTGTTGCCATTTTCAGAGATGACCGTTTGCTGATCAACAAAAAAAGAGGAATAAATCTTACAATAAACAGCAAAGACGTTGGGTTATGGTGGGAAGCGCAGCACCCACAGAGGAAGAAAATTGATGGTTGATTTACGGACACATATCGCATCAAATCGCCGCCTTGCACTCGTAACAATCACACTGTATACAGAAAGGATAATCAAAGGTGACGCTGGAAAGAAATAGAGAGCAATGGACTGATCTTGGACGACTCGACCCATTTTGGGCGATGACGGGGACGAATCGATTCAACAGATGGGATGTCGAAGCTTTTCTTCAAACTGGCGATCAGCAGGTGGCGGAGCTGATGATGCGGGCATCCGACATTGGGCTTCCTTCGCAAAAAAATAGTGTGCTTGACTTTGGATGCGGTGTCGGCCGTCTGGCGCGCGGGTTTCGCAACCATTTTCGGCACTATGTCGGACTGGATATCTCCGAACCACTGATCGTCAAGGCTGAAGAAATCCATGCCGAGTTGCCAAACACCGAGTTTGCACCAGGCAGCAGCGAGGCACTGCCAACGCTGCCGGATGAATCGTTCGATATGGTGCATAGTTGGGGTGTTTTGCAACATATTGCAGATCGTTCAATTGTTCAGCACATTCTGCATGAGTTTGTCAGACTGGTGCGTTCCGAGGGCTTGATCGTCTTCAGTGCATTGCATGACATCAAGGTTGCCTATCGGCTTCAACCGCGCCGAAGATTATACGCCCTGCTCAAAGCCATCGGTGTGTCTGAGGTGACGCTCTATCAACGCCTCAAGCTATATCCACAGGAAGTGCACTTCATTCCTGAAAGCCAGGTGACCGGGACTTTGGAGAAGGCTGGCGCTCGGGTATTGAAAGTACTTTCAGCGGCGCAACCCTCCGATCCACATCAGGTTCGCATCTACTTTGCAACAAAGTAACAATGAACCGGGCTGACTGAAAAGGGATTCGATTCACTTTTCGTGTATCAGCCCCCCCTGTACTCCTGCACACTGATCTCGTTTAGCCAGCCTGCTGCCGCCGCATGCCCTGCACCAACTCGAATTCAGGCTTTCCTATGACACCGAGTACAAATAGCAGCCCAATATAAACGACCGCGCCGATAAGAACATCTAGCGGTAAGTATACAGCGCGCATAACAAACACGACGATGCCCATCACAATGGCTGCTATCAATGGCCGCAGCAAAGCCAGGTTCCAGTCAACGTGGCGCAATTTGTCACGCAGCACCCATGCATACTGTGACAACAGCACAGCTTCGGTAAAGACGGTCAGCAGCGCTGCCGCTACGACGCCGTAGATCGGTATCAACAGAAAATTCAGCCCAACGTTGATCGTCGTGCTGATAGCAATCGCCCAGGCTACACGACGTTCGGCTCCGCTCACCACAATTACATAGCCCAGAAATTCAGTGACAAACATAAACGGGATCACCCAGATCAAGATCGACAACGGCAGCGCAGCCTCAGCATAACCGGCGCCATAGAGGAACCCAATGATCGCAGGCGCCAGCACCCAACCGCCTATCGTAATAGGGAGCGCGATCGCCAACAGATAACGCAGCATCCGCTCATGGATTGCGGGCAGGGTCTCGGGCTTTGTGACAGACTGACGCGACAGAGACGGATAAAGCGCTGTGTTGACAACATTGGAGATGACCAATACAGAAAAGATCAGATTGTAGGCTGAGTTGTAATAGCCGGTGACCACGTCGCCAGCATAGATGTTGAGCAAGATCGTGTCGAACTTGTAGGAGAGGCCGAGCGTAAAGCCAATGATCCCAAACGGAATGCTGGCGCGCAGCAACGTCAACCACCACGACGGGATCGGCATGGTGGGTCGCACGCCGAGCCGACGCACTCCCATCCAGCAAAGCGCCGTCATCAGTATGATCCCAGCCAGATTGGCGAAGATCAGACCGTAGTACCCTGTCGCAAAGAGCAGCGCCAATGTACCGAGAAGGACAAACGTGACCTGATGCGCCACCTGCGCGCCCGCCGCGATGTCGATGCGTTCATGCCCGGCCAACACCGACTCCGCCGCCCCATGCACACTGTAGATCACCAGCCCGATCGTTCCCAATGCGACGCCGATAATCATCTCGGTCGGACGCCCGGTCAGCCACGCTGCGCCGATGATGGCGGCGGCGGCGCCCAGCGACAGCAAGAACCGCAAACCAAGCACGCTGCCAAAAAGCTTTTCGATCTCGTGTTTGCCGTTGGGTTGATCGCGCAATCGCGCCACCTGACGCACTGTGTACGGGCTGAGACCGAGATCGGCGAAGAACACGAACACCGCCCCAAATGCGAGAACGGCTGCATATTGACCATAGACCTCTGCGCCCAAACGACGGATCACCAGAACGGTGAAAGCGAATGAAACCAGTTTGATCGTGATATGCGCCGCCATGCCAAAGGCGGAATTGCGCGCAACAGTCCGCGAGAACTTAGACATTGTTCACCACAACCTGCGCTTCAGCATGGATTTCCGCATAAAGTTCATTCAAATAACGCATCTCTTCGTTCACATCCCTCACAACATGACGCCGGGCGCCCTGTTGTAGTTTTATCAACAGAGCCTCATCGTCTACAACCTGCTGCATGACTCGAGCAAGGTCAGCCACATCCCCCGGCCGGAATCGCAATCCATCCTCACCATCATTGACCAGCTCCACCATCCCGCCATGATCCGAACAAATCACAGGTACATTTGCAGCGAAAGACTCCAATATCGAGAGTGGGCAGTTCTCGTACCAGAGCGATGGCGCCACCACAAAATCCAGCGAACGCAATACGTCAGACAGATAACGGTTTTCAAAACGCCCATGGAAATGAACCCGCGCATCACCATCTGCAATAGCTCGCAGTCTGCGGACGTACTCTGGTTGCGTTTCCAGGCCACCCCAAATATGCAGTTCGGAATCTCGATGGAGAGACTGCAGGCGCCGAAAAGCCTCGACCAATATATGTACACCCTTATGTTGAGCCACCTGGCCTACATAACCAAACTTGACGCCCCCTTCTCGATTGCGTTCATCCGACGACTGCAGACTCGCGCTATCAATGCCAATCCTTGAGAATACCAGCCGTTCCGGCTCCACCAGATGTTCGAACTGTCGCTGCATGAATTGCGACGGTGCAATCACGCGCGCCGCAAGCGCTAACGCCGCATGTACACGCTTACGGCGTTGCTCGATCAGCGCCCCATCGACGCCAATAATGGGCAACTTCTCCATAAACGGTCGCACACCGGTTCCAGCCCAGCGCGCCAGCCGAGCATACGGATCACTGCTCCACAATCGACAGCGAGCACATTCGGCCGGGTCATCGGGCACGGTGGCGCACAAGGCGCCGTCGCTACGCTGCAAAGTATGCTGCGGACAGAGAAACCAGTAATCGTGCAGAGTGAGAACAATCGGAACGCCGGCGCTGTGGGCGGCAAACATCGGCGCAACGCCAAGAAGATAGCCTGCCTGAAAATGCGCGATGTCGGGACGCTGACGTTGAAAGTATGTCTCGAACCACTCGCCAAGCAGTGGATTGTCGAACTCCCACAGTCGTCGCTGCGGCGCTTTGAGTAGGTTAAAGCTCAACCGCCAGACCTGGATGCCCTCAAAGGCGTCGCGCACTGCCTCGATGGTGGATGCACCGCCGCGGTCAATTTCCTCGATGGCGACAACCTCAACTTCATGCCCATGTACTTGCAGCCATTTCGCCAGCCGGTAGGTGTACAATTCAGCGCCGGCGGAATACCGCGGCAAAAAGTGGTGAACAGGCAGAACAATTCGCATAATCGCAGTGTATCACGGCATTGCAGGCGTTCACTCTTACACATGCCTGACAATATGCTCTCACGATAGCGTAAATCGCATTCCATAATACCGCTGCATAAAAATCCGCAGCGACTCATAGACCGGATCGCCTGTGACACGCGCCGACAACGTCGTGACATCAAGCCACAGCAACTCAGGGGGCGGTCGATGCTCGGGCAGATTGGCGAGATAAACGATGGTCTCACCTGGCGCGGCGGTGGGAATGGCGCCCGCCGCTGAAGTGGAGGGTACAATAAGGACGACATAGCGCCGTCCTTCCCACGCAAACGCCAGCCGATTCGCCGACCGCTCAATCGCCGTGATGCCCATCTCTCGTTCCAGCATCACCGTCGCAAAATCGCGCAACACCTGCTGCAGCGCCGCATCGACGCGTCGCGGCGACATCTTGCGCCGCACGGCTTCCATTGGTTGGACGACGCGCGCCGGGTTGCCCTCTACGACCAAGCCGGACGGGATCGACTGTGTGACCACCGACCGCGAGTTGACAAAACACTCGTCGCCGATCTCCACGCCGGGATGCAGAAAGACGCCCGCTGCACACCAGACATAGCTGCCAATCGTTACGCCCGCCAGCTTGACCCAGTAGCCCTGCGTAAAAGGCAAAAAAGAGCCGTGCGTGAAGACCATCGACCGCGGCCCCAGCGCCGAATAATAGCCCATCCGCACCGGTTCGTCGCAGTTGAGCAGACATTGCGGCCCGATATAGCATTGATCGCCGATTTCGAGATCCGATGCGCCATAGATCAGGCAGAAGTTGGAGATCTCACTCTGTCGCCCCAGCCGAAATGCGCCGTTGAGCCGGATCAGCGTCGCCGCGCGCACGGCGGCGTAATCGCCCAGCTCGATCTCGCGCGCAGCAATGCTGGCGAACCAGCCGATCGAAACACGCCGGCCGATGTGCGCGCCGCAAAAACGCCGCAACACCCACGGCTTCATAAACGGCGGCAAAATGAACAACAGGCCAAAGAGCAGCATTCGCTCCATCATGTCAGCAGTGTACATCAGCACCGGACAACGGGCAATCCTTGCATTGCCAACCCGCTGAACCGCGCACCGTGCTGCGTGTTGCGTGTCGCCACTGTCAGTCTCCCCCTCTCCCAGTCTCCGAGCCTCCAATCTCTATTCCCTTTCGCAGTCCCCTCATCTTCCCCCCCAATTTCCCCTTTTTGCGCCTGCGTGATACGCTGTCAGTCTTATGTTGATGCGTGTTTTGCGACGAATGCAGCCAGTTTTTGTGTTGCTGGCGCTTGGGTTCATGGCGCTTCTGTTACAGTCGCAGTGGGACGAGCTGCAGAACTACACCTGGCGGATCGATCTGCGCTGGCTGGCGACCTCGGCAGGGGCGATAGTGGCCGCCTGGTCAGTCGAGATTGTGATCTGGCGCTGGCTTTTACGCACTGTTGGCAGCCAGCTTCCCTATTTGCCCGCTGCGCGCATCTGGTTTCTCAGCGCCATCGTCCGTTACATCCCCGGCAACATCTGGCAGCCGCTGTCGATCACCATTCTATCGGAGCGCCGCGGCGTCAAGCCGGAAGCCACGCTCGTCAGCGTCGTGCTCTATCAGATCATCACGATCCTGGCTGTGGCGCCGATCGCAGCAGCATATTTTGCGATGACCGGCAACTGGGGCGTGCTTACCGAACTATTGGCTGGCGCCGCGCCGGGATTAATTGCGCTGACGCTGGCGCCGGTGATTATCTTCATTGTGCGACCGAGTCTACTGATCGAATTGGTCAACTGGGCGCTGCACCGCATGGGGCGACCTCGCCTGCCGATCGGTCTTTCACGCATGACGCTAATTGCACTGATGGCAATTGCCATTGCCGATTGGTTGATCTGGGGCATAGCATTTTGCTCGCTCGCCTTTGGAATCAACGAATATGCACCGTGGCAGCTCTGGGCGCTGGCGCCGCATCTGATCGTTATCTACCCCGTCGCCTATGCGGTTGGCTTCATCAGTTTTCTGACGCCCAGTGGGCTGGGCGTACGCGAAGGTGCGCTCTATCTATTGCTGGCGCCGCTGATCGGCGGCGGCGGTGTGACTGTATTGGCGCTGGCAATGCGCGTGTGGACAATGCTGGGCGAGCTGCTTGCGGCGGGGGTCAGCACGCTCTTCCCCGACCGTACACCCGAGACGCCGGATAGTCCACCCATTGTAGAACCGTTGCAAGACGCAGAAGCGGCGCCAGAACACAAGCTGAGTGAGGGATTGTCAGCAGGGGGATGATGTAGAAGATGGCATTCGTGAAGCCGTCCAATAACTCCCCCGAACAAACGCTTCGCCAGCGCTATCGCACGCGACTGATTGTCGTCCTCTTGATCGCTTTTGGGCTGGCGACTTTTCGGCTTGATTTTCAAAGCCTGTGGTATGACGAGGGCGTCACCGCGATCGTCACACAGCGCGGCGCCGCCTGGCTGACCGAATGGACAGCAAACGACATCCAGCCACCGCTCTATTACTATGTGATAGCGGGATGGGGCGCGCTGGCTGGCTGGAGTGAATGGACGCTGCGTTTTCCTTCAGCCTGGTTTGCTACAGTGGGCGCGGCGCTTCTGGCGGCGCTGGCGCTGCGATTAAGTCGCTCCTATAATGCTGGTGTGTTGGCGGCGTTGCTGGCGGCGCTCCACCCACTGCTCGTCTATTACAGCCAGGAGGCGCGCATGTATGCACAGCTTACGACGCTCGCCATCCTGACGGCGTATCTCCTCGTGCGCCTGGCCGATTCTCGTACACCCTCGCGACGTGCATGGCTCGGCTTCATTTTGGCCGGAACGGCAGCGGTCTACACCCATTATTTCGCCATGTTTCTGCTGGCTGGATTGGCGATTTCGTTTGTTGCAGACGTGCAACGCCGACAATCCAATGAACAGGCTGCCGCAAAGTTGCGGGCGTTTTTTCTTGCCGGCGCAGCAATTTTGCTGCTCTACATCCCCTGGCTTGGCGCAATCCTCAGTCAGTTGCGTCAGGATCGCAGCTATTGGACAGGCGCTCTTAAACTACACGAAGCAATTGCAAAGGTGGCGATTTCCTTCACCAGCGGCGAGACGGTGTTCGAGCAAACAGCGCTGTGGTTGCTGATCGGGTATGCGGCGCTGACCGCACTGGCGATTGTCAATCTGTTGCGCGGCGGCGCAGACTCGCGTCGGCTGCTGCTCTACGCTGGCTGCTGGCTGCTGACGCCCATCGTTGCTGTGCTCGTGCTGGCGATAGCCATTCCCAAGTTCAACGCCCGGTATGTCATGGAGTCACTGCCTGCGCTGCTGCTGATCTGGGCCGGCGGATTTGCGGTCAGACGCGACGCCCCATCATCGCTATTTACAATTCACGTTTCACAAGCCACAATTCGACAGTTCGGTTTGCTCAATCGCACGGCTCTGCTCTTGCTCATTCTCGGCTTTTCCTACGCCGTCGGCAACTGGTTCTTCAATCCGTCATTCAGCAAAGACCATTGGCGCCAGATCACGCAGTTCTTGCGCCCGCGCATCGCCGAAGACGAAGCGGTGATTCTGGTCAGCGGCCATGCCTGGCCTGTGTGGCAATATTATGCACCCGACATCACGCCGGTGCGACTGCCCGAATTGGAGATCCTCGACGTGGATGCGGTGCTCGACTTCCCGACGACGGGCGAGGTATTGCGCCGCGCATTTTCCGCTGAAAGTGGTCTGCGCGGTGCGTGGCTGGTGACATGGCAAGACGAAGTGGTCGATCCCAACGGCATCACCCCCGTGCAACTCGAATTGAGCGGGCGCGAGAAGGGACAGTCCGCAACATTTCACGGGCTTGGGCTGCGTCGCTTCACCGGCTTTCGTGAACATCGGTTTGTCCTGGCGCCCCCGATCGATACGCCAGCGGACATAACCTTTGGCGATGTGGTCATCCTGCGCGGCTACAAAGTGGTCGACAACGGCGACCTCTTGCTGTTCTGGGAGCGGCTGCCCGGCGCAACCGACAAGCTGCCTGATCTCTACATGGCGCTATCGACGACGACGGAAGATGGGACAGCCGTAGCTGCTCCGCCTGAGCGCCGTCTTGCCGGATACACCTATCCCTTTGACCGTTGGCCGCCCGGCGAAGTTGTCACCGGCTACATTGCGGCTCGCGATTGGTTGGGGACCGCCGAACCTACGCCCGGCAATTATCGTTTTAGCATTCGGGTCTTTGACGCCAATGATCCAGCCGCCGCACCGTTGCCCACAACGGATGGCAAAACCATTGTGGAATTTGGGCCGCTGGAGGTGTCAATTGACTGACCACTGCATCAACCGCAGTCGGACAGACAATTGGTCCGCGGAGAAAGGCTGCGATACACTGTCACATTAGCTTGAAGGAGTAAGCGTGACTCGAAACAACCTGCAATCTGCACTGATTATCATTTTGATATTCGCATCTATGATTGCGATTAACGGCTGCGGGCAACTTGAATTCAGCGCAGGCCCGCTGTTGTCCAATGTTGCCTTTTCCAAAAGCGAAATTTCGCCCAACGCCGACGGCCTGGACGATGTGACCGAAATCACCTACTCGCTGCGCCGCCCGGCCGACGTGAGCATCTATTTCGAGAATGAAGCGGGGGAGCGGTTCTATTTCCGCGACAATCGCCGCCGATCTCCGGGCAATTACAGCGTATTGTGGGGAGGGGTGGTCGATATTCCCGAAACAGTTGACTTTGGCTACGGGCCGGTCGAGATTATGAGTCGCGTCCTGCCCGACGGCGTCTATCGTTGGGTGGTGGAGGCGGTTGAAGACAACGGAAATGTGGCCGCAGTGTCGGGAGAGATCACGTTGCGCGACGGCGACACAGAGCTGCCGGAGCTGCAAAACTTCACCGTCGTGCCCGAAGTGTTTCGCCCCAACCAGGACGGTCTGGCTGATGACCGCGTCGCCATTGGCTATTATCTAACCAAGAATGTAGAGTCGATTGTGCTCTTTCTGCGCGACCCCGACAAGCCCGACGTGCGCTATTTCATCGCCGAGTCGCCCGGCCTGGTCAAGCCGACCGAGCGCGGCTATCACGACTACAGCTACGACGGCGGCGTCGATCTCAATGCCGAGCCGCCAGCCGACGGAACATACGAGCTGGTGGGTGAAGCGCGCGACGCTGCGGGCAACGCCGTGCGCGTGGTGCGTACATTGACCATCGAGGAAGGCGGCAAGCCGCGCGCCGATGTTGTTGGCGGCGAGATCGACTGGCAGGGCGAGAGCGGACGCGTGGTGTTGCTCACGCTCGGCGACAAGCTTTGCTTCAAGGCGTATGTCGAGAATGAGAGCACCGTGCCGATCCGCACCAGCGGGCCATGGCCCGGTCAGGAATATCGCTACGCTGAAAACTACAACACGCTGGCAATCGGACAGGACGAACCAAGCTGGCTGCAGCAGGACGGCGCCTGGCGTTTCGGCATCAACTTCGACACGACCGGCGTCGATTTTCCCTATCGCTGGGCGATCGGGCGGCAGGAAGACCTGGAGATGCGGCTGATCGACGGGCGCGAGCAATGGTATTTACTGCCGGGCAAGCGCGGCGAGGTCAGCGGCTGCATCGTGCTCGACGAGAAGCTGCCCGTCGGCACGCGCTTTTGGTGGGGCGGCTTGATCCACCAGGGCGTCGAGGTGGCGAACAACAACATCGACCGCATCACCGTGGAGCTAGGCGTCCCGTGACCAACCGCGTACGGCTGGGGGTGATCGTTGTCTCTTACAACGTGCGCGATCTATTGCGCGCCTGTCTGCGCAGCGTCGTCGCCGCCGCCGAACGCGCCGCCAACCAGCTTGACGTGCGCATGATCGTCGTCGATAACGCCAGCAGCGATGGCAGCGCAGCGATGATCGCGGCTGAATTTCCTGAAGTAGACTTGATCGCCAGCCCAGAAAATCTCGGCTTCACCGGCGGCAACAACGCTGCACTACGGTGGCTGGGCTTTAACAATGGGATGCGGATGACGCGGATCGAACGGATCCGCACGGATCAAAATCCGCAAAAATCCTCCCAATCTGCGTCATCCGCATTTTATTCTCCAGATTATGTGCTGCTGCTCAACCCCGACACCGAAGTGACGGGCGATGCATTGCCGCGTATGGTTAGTTTTTTGGAGCGCAACCCGCAAGTCGCCGTGTGCGGGGCCGGCCTGCGCTACGGTGACGGCGCTTTTCAGCACAGCGCGTTTCGCTTTCCCGGCGTAGTGCAGGTGCTGCTCGATCTCTTCCCACCAATCGGGATGCGCGGCGCACATCGGCTGCTCAATAGCCGCTTGAACGGCCGCTATCCGGCTGAATTATGGCGATGCGGCGAGCCATTCGCCGTCGATTTCGTGCTCGGTGCGGCGATGATGGTGCGCGGCGCGGCAATCGACGCGGTCGGCGGATTGGACGACGGCTATTGGATGTATTGCGAGGAGATGGACTGGTGCCGACGTTTTTGGCGCGCCGGTTGGACGGTTCAGGTGCTGCCCACTGCACAGATCGTCCATCACGAGGCGCAAAGCAGCCGCCAGGTGCGCTGGTCTGCACAGGTGCAGCTGTGGCGCAGCCGCTTCCGCTTTTTCGCCAAACACGCCGACCTCTACTCGCCCACGCAGATTGCTGTGATACGCGGATTTGTGCGCCTGGCTACGATGCGGCAAACACAGCGGATTGAGCGGATGTTCAAAGCCGGCGAAATTGACGGCGTCGAGGCAGGTGAGGCGTTGGCTGCACTCAATACCATTGCACGGTTGTAGGAGGCTGGCTCATGTCGCCGGTGCATCGCGTTGCTCACCGTCTGCTGCTGACAGTTGCGCTGCTCTGCGCATTGGTCAGCCCCGCTGCTGCTCAATCCCTCGATTTTCCTCAGCCTGCCGATTTCGATTCGGATCGTGCGCTGGCGCACGCCTATCACCTATCGGAAACGATCGGCGACCGTCCTGGCGGCTCGGTGGGCGAACAAGTTTCGGCTGGCTGGCTGGCCGGGCAGTTTGCGACGCTGGGCTACGATGTGCGCATTCAACCATTTCCCCTCTATCGTTATGGCAACTCGCTCATCGGCATGAACGTCATCGCCACGCGCGAGGGGTTGCCGGGCTACGGTGTACTCTACGCGGGTGCGCACTATGACACCGTTGAACGGATTTCTGGCTTCGATTATGGCGGCCCCGGCGCAAACGACAACGCTTCCGGGGTCAGCGTTCTGCTTGAGTTGGCGCAGCTTTATGCTGCAATTCCGTTGACGCCGACGCTCACGTTGATTGCATTCGGCGGCGAGGAAGATGGGCTGGCCGGCTCGCGCCATTTCGTCAGGCAGTTGCCCGTTGGCGTGCGCTTTCTGGCGCAGGGAATGCTCAACTTCGACTGCGTTGGCGTTGGCGACGAATTGCATCTTTATTATCAGGGGGAGAGCGACCGCGAATTTGCAGAGACGCTGCCGGTGGACGCCGACCAAATTCAAAGACTCCGCAGCGGATCGAGCGATCACGTCTCGTTTTCCGATAACGGCATCCCGGCTGTATTGTTCAGTATGTACACACCAGGAAACCCTTGCGGTCCCCACTATCATCGACCGTCCGACACCCACGACACCCTAGAACGCGCAGCAATCGAGCGCACAGGGCGAGCCGCGGTGCAGGCGCTCCAACATTTGATGGAAACGGCGACGCCCCGTTCCGCCAACCTGCGCTATCTGCCGTTCATTGCGCATACGACCAGCCAATAACCCAATAGTCTCGTGCCCTGGCTGCTGAACGACATTGTGTTACAATTTTGAGCTTAGTATTGCGTGAGATCGAGCGAATTCTTTATTCAGAGGGTCCGTGAGCATTGCTAATTATGCAATTGGCAGCCGTTATTCTGACCTATAACGAAGCGCACAACATCACCGACTGCGTAGCGTCGCTGCGCAGTTGGGTGGACGCGGTGATCGTCTGGGATTCGGGCAGCAGCGACGGCACCCCGGCGCGAGCGATGGCGGCGGGCGCCCTGGTCGTACAGCGCCCCTTCGACAACTACGCAGCGCAACGACAGGCCGCGCTCGACGCCGTTGATGCAGAGTGGATATTTTTCGTGGATGCAGATGAACGCGCCACGCCCGAATTGGCGGTCGAAATTCGCCAGAAGATCGATCACGCCGGTCATGCATCTTCGCCAGTCGGATATTGGGTTCCGCGGCGCAACTTCATTGTAGGGTGTGAGATGCGCGGAGGTGGCTTTTCGCCGGACTATCAGTTGCGTTTGCTGCGCCGCGGCGCAGCTCGCTATGTCGCTGATCGTCAGGTGCACGAGATCGTAGAGCTATCCGGTGCGGACGCTTATCTAAACAATCCACTCATTCACTACAACTATCTTTCGTGGACACAGTTTCATCACAAGCAGCGCTTCTACGCCGCCTACGAGGCGCGCATTCTTGCCGGACGCAGCATCCATCCGAAGCCGCACAATTTCATCTTGCAGCCGCTGCGTGAGTTTCGACGCCGTCTGATTACGCTGGCGGGGTGGCGCGACGGCTGGAGGGGTGTGTGGATGGCGTTGTTGTTGGCGTGGTACTATGGCTTTATGCCTTATGTCATCCTGCTTCGCCAACCACCGCAGGAAGAATGAAATAGAAGATCGCCCCGCCATCGGGTAGATTGGCGGCGCCGACAGTCCCATTCAGCCGTTCAACGATCCGTCTGACAATTGAGAGACCAAGTCCATATCCCTTGCGCTTGTCGCCGCGTGGAAAGCGCAAAGATGGAGTGAATAGCGACGCGGCGTCTTCTTCTGAAATGCCTGTGCCTTTGTCACTAAGCCAGAACCGCACGCGAAACTCGTCGGGAAAGTCATAGCCAAAGGTGAGTTCTGGCGGTTCGCCGCCATATTTCAATGCGTTGACGATATAGTTGTACCATACTTCTTCAAGCCACGGCGCGAACCCCATCGCCGAGGGCCAGCTATCGGGCAGGTGAATGACAGCTTTGCGTTCCGCAATCATAAATTCGATACGATTGAGCGATTCGTGCACAATCGTCATCATGTCGACCGGCTCGATCTCAATTCTGGAAGCGCCGCGCACACCAGCCAGCAGCAACAGCGATTCGATAATGTGATTCATACGCATCCCATTATCGACAATCTGCTTAAGGTAGAGATCCGCCTCGTCTGGATGCAGAAGCTCGAAATTCTCGCGCAACATGTCGGCGTATCCAGTGATAATCGACAGCGGCGTCTTCAGATCATGTGCAACGGTGTGGGCGAACGCGTCGAGTTCTTCATTGCGCAAACGCAGTTCCTCGGCGTTGCGGTTCAGGTCTTGGAAGTAACGCGCGTTCTCGATGGCGATCGCCGCTGACCCTGCCAGCGTCTCTGCCAACGTCTGATCGATGGAGGTGAACGGCCCGCTGCGTTTATTGACCAATTCCAACACGCCGAGCACCCGATCGGGTGCACGCATCGGCGCCGCCAGCAGCGATTTCGTGCGGAATCCTAGTTTGACATCGCTGGCAATAGAAAAACGCGTATCCCGCTCCACATCGTTGACAATCGCTGTTTCGTTTTGACTGAATGACCATCCGGCTATGCCTTCATCCAATTTCAACGGAACATGTCGCGGCGCAAAATGCTCGCCGTTGGCGAAAATTGCCACACATTCCAGCCGGGCTTCGCCCGATGCCTGCGGTTTGACCAGCCAGACAGAGCTGCCTTCTGCATCGGTGAACTCACAGATGCTGCTCACCAACTGGGCGGCGATCTGTTCTTCGTCAAGGGTGGAAGTGATGATCTGTGTGGCGCGATTTAACAATGCCAGCTTGCGATTCTGGCCGTACAAGTCCTCGACAATCGATTCCCGTTGCATCTGCCAGCGATATTGCCGTACAACGCGGCTCACCAGGTTGGGCAAATGCTCCGATCGACTCGATTCGCCATTCCTGATCACAATATCGGCAATGCCAAGACGCAGCGCCTCCACCATGATCGCTGTTTCGTCTTCCGACGTGACCATAATCGCCGGCGGATGGCGTTCATTTTCGACCAGGTGGCGCAAGACCTGAAGGCCATTGAGCTCGGGCAGAAGATAATCAAGGACAACCAGCTCGTATGGGTGCTGCGCCAGGTAGGTCAGTCCTTGCGCGCCGGTGTGAGCAAGATCGACGAGAAAGCCCTCTTGCTCCATCTGTTGCTTGAAGAGATTCGCCAATTCGATGTCGTCTTCGATGTACAGAACACGCGGCAGAATGGTGTGTGCAAGTTTATTCTGTAACATCTCCAACGATAGTAGTGCTGCCATGACGTTTGACCCGAATCAAATTCTGCGTTGCCTGCTCGAACGTGTCATCATGGCTGATGACAAACAATTGGTTGAACCCTCGCACGGTCATGATCTGCTGCACCAGCAACTCACGCCGGACACTGTCAAGGTTGGCGGTCGGCTCATCGAAAAACGCAACATTGACGTTGCTCATTTCGCGCACCAGCGCCAGCCGCACAGCCAGCGCCGCACTCATCTGTTCTCCACCAGAAAGCTGACGGAAGGAGCGCACGACGCCATCTGTCGTCAACGTCACGCCATAGTCCATCTCCCAACATAGTACGCGACGATGATCTTGCATCAACTCGCCAAAAATGGTTGCAGCGCCTTCGCTGACTCGACGAACGATTGCCTCGGTGACATAGGGGCCTGCCTGCCTGATAATCGACCGAATCGCCTCCAGCGCCTGCTCCTTTGCTGCCAGATGCTGGCGTTCGGCTTCAAGCGCTTGCTTTCGGGATTCTTCATCACGTAGCGCCTGCAAGTGTGTTTCGTCTTCGGCTTGTAACTTGCGCATCAGTGTCAGCTTCGCTGACAAGCCACCCAGCTCCTCGCGCATTTTGCGGTCGTCTAATAGTAACTGTTGATAGTGCAACAGGTCAAACTGCTTAGCTGCATATTCCAGTTCAACGCGCATCGCGGCAAGCTCGGCGGTTGTGCGCTGGCGCGCCGCCTCCACTTCTGCCAGTTCGGAGCGCCGATGCGACAGACTTTCCGCAATCTGGCGATTGGACAAAACAGCCTGATATGCAGGGTTATGTTCGCGCAGTGCAGCAGCATTTTCTTGCAGGTCACCATCCAGATCGCCGATGGCTCGCAGCGATTCCTCCACCGCAGCGCTTCGGATTTGAGCTTCGCGCTGACGCTGCTGTTCGGCTGCAAGTTGCGCCTCCAACGTCGGACGCTGCGCCGCGCGCGAGGATGCAACCAGGCTGCGGCTGCGTGGATCGTTCAAGTCCGCCAGCGCCCGACGCAGTGGAAGGAGATCTGCTATCTCTGCGGCCAATTGTCGGCGCTCGGCGCCCAGTGCCGCAAGCTCGCGCTCGGTTTCCGCCAGCCCTGCCGCCGCCTCGATCTCCTCTGTCTCGCGCGGCAATTTGTTCCACTCGCGCTGAAGTTGCGTGCGCTCAGTTTCCAGCGCTGTGATTGCCCGTTCTTGCTCACTCAGCACGGTCTGCTGTTCTTCGCTCTGACGACGCAGTGCAACCAGACGCTCTTGATTGCGCGTTAGCATCTCTGCGCGATGCTCAGCAGTGAGCGGCTGCTCGCAGACCGGGCACACCGCCGCCGCAATGTCTTGAAGCGCGGCGCTCTGCTCCTCAACAGTTGCAAGTTCCGAACGCAGCCAGACCACTTGCTCACGCATTTGCTCCAGCCCAATGCGCAACTCCTCTAGCCGCTGCGTCGCTTCCTTTTCCTGCGCCTCGACGACAAGCGCACGCTCACGGCCGGCTCTGATTACATCAAGACGTTGCGCAAGCTTCTCGCGACTGGTCTCCAACGTAGCCGTCCGTCGATCAAGTTCAGTCAGGCGGCTCTGCGCGCGTTCCAGGATGACTACGCGCTCCTCAAGCACGCTCTGCTGTCGCACGGCGTCGGCTAACTCGCGCATAAGGGCTTCGGCGGCGGCGACCTCGGCCAGTTCGTGCTCAATCTGTGCGCAACGCGCTGCCGAAAGCGCGATTTCTTTGTCGATTTGCGCCTGTTGATTCAGGAGCATTTGCCGTTGGCGCACACGCTCCTGCAATAGCGCCTGCCGTTGTTGGGCGGCAAGATAGGCGTCATGGCCTGCCAGGTTGGCGGTCACCACAGCAGCGGCCCGCTCCGCTTCGGCCAGCGCCTGCTGTGCGCGTTCTTGCTGAGCAATGAACGTCTGCGCAGTCTGTTCTATACGCGCCACCTGGGTTGTCAATGCGTCAATCGTCGCTTTTTGTATTTCCAAGAGGGACAGTTGTTGTTGGTTCTGCTCGATTGCATGTTCGAGCCGCGCCAAAGATATGTTCAATTCCTCAATCTCTTGTGCACGCTGCGCAATGGCTTGTTGCAGCGGCGCAAGCTGCTCCAGGCGCGCAGCAAAGGCAGCCAGCGTGCGGTCGGCTTCAACGATCTGATCCTTGAGAAGACGTTGCGGTTCACGCAATTTCTCCGAAGCGGCGCTATAGTCGTCAACTTGCAACAACGCATCGAAAATCTTTTTGCGTTGGGCGGGCGCTTCTAGAAAAGCCGAAGTGAGCGCACCTTGCGCCACACCCAGGGCGTCGGTGAAGAGCCGCGCCAGATCAACGGATGGGTCGGTGAGCATGTGACGGCGCACAAAAGCCATGACATCGGCCTTGCCGTCGCAGATCCTGCGTTGCAGCTCCTCATCGAACACGGCGTAGCTGGGGCTGGCCCCAAAGCGACGCTCGATGCGGTATGGTCGTTCGTCGTAGGCGCTGAGAAAGGTGACGGCGGCCAGGCCGCTGTGTGCGCCTTCGCGCACAAACTCGGCTGCGGTGTAGGGAAGGGCGTCGAAGAGGACGAAGCCAATCGCTTCGATGATCGTGCTCTTGCCGGCGCCGTTGTGGCCGACAATAGCGTTGACGCCCGGCGTGAAGGTGAATCGGGCGTGCTCGTAGCTTTTGACGTTTTCCAATTCGAGCGCAACGATCAACATGACAAATCTCCACAGGGAGTGAAGCGGGCTGAGTGCGCCATGCGGCGATTACGCATCGGCATCCGTAAAGCCGCGCAGATGACCCTCCAGCTCGTCGAGAATGGCGTGCGGCGGCGCGCCGGCGAGCGCCAGTTGCTTGAGCGAGAGCGCCGCCTGCGCCCATCGACCGGCATGATCGGCGTAGCGCGCGTCGCGGCTGAACAGGCTGGCGAGCACGGTCTGCTCCAGCTCGGTGCGCGTGAGCGATTGGCCGTTTTCGACGGCGAACTCAGCGCTTTGCAGCAAGCTTTTGACCTGGGCGGTGAGCGGTTGGAACGCGCTGCGCAGCACAGCTTCGATCGCGGCAATGTCGAGCGCGCGACGATCAAAGGGCAGCACGCCGGTCAGGTAAAGCTCCACGACCGGCGGAGTGCTTTCCAGCGAGCCGTTGTCCAGCTCGGCGTGGAAGTCACGCGCCTTGCGTTCGATGTATTCGGTGAGGCGCGCCATCAGCACTTCGGGTGACGGGTCGTGATCGGTTTTGTAGCTGTATTGGCGAAAGGCGCGGCGTGGCGGATTGCCGATCTGAACCGTATGGCGCGCACTGTTTTCTGCTGCGCAACCGGTGTCGACGTCGACGATCAAATAGCCACGCGGCGTCCACGCCGCCTCAGAGATCGAGCACGCCTCCGGGCTGCCCGGGTTGTGAACCCATTCTTCCAGGACAAATGGCTTGTGAAAATGGCCGAGCGCAACATAATCGACATGGTCGCGCAGCGCAGCCCACTGGCGATACGCTACACCGCCGGCCTTGTCGTCCATCTGCCCTTCAACGCCGGCGTGTGTGACGAAGATGCTGTACTCGACGCCATCTTTGGGCAGCGCTGCCACAGCTTCGGCGTAAGCGTTGATGGCGACGCCGGTGCTGGCGCCATAATAGCGCAGACCATAGACGCGCACACCGGGCTTCGGCTCGTAGTAGGCGCCCTGACGACGTTTTACATCCCAGGGCTGCAGCTCGAAACCATTCTCGGTGCTTTCGGCGTCGAGCAAGATGAGCAAATCTTGCAACGCCAGAAACTTCATCCAGCCGATGGTGTCTTCGTAGTAGGCGCGTTCGTGGTTGCCTTCAACGGCGATGCAGGGGATGCCGGCATCGCGCAGGCGGCGCAGGCTGCGCATCGCCTGATTGAGCGTCAACGCATCGATCGAGCGTTTGTGGAAGAGATCGCCAGCCAGGATCACAAAATCGACCGGCCCTTGAATGTGCTCGTCGAAAGCGATTTCGCGTCCACGGCGCGTTTGATAGACGCCAACCGCTTTGTCGATCACAGCGTTGAAGGCGACGGCGAAATCGTTGAATCGCTCTTTGTGGCCGTATTGCAGATAGCCAAGATGAATGTCAGCGCAATGCAGGAATCGTGTTTTCATGCTCGTCTCAGGGGCTTATTCAATCGGCTCATCGCCAACATCTTCGCGCAGACGTTTGCGCATGGTGATCAAGGTGCGCTGCGGGACGAATCCACAACGCTCCAGATAGTCGATGGCGCTTTGATGCTCGATATTGAGGCTGATGCGGATCGGCCAGCGCGGGTAGTCCTGCAATTGCCAGAGCGCCCAATCAATCAAAGGGCGGTCGTAGACGCCGTAATGCTCGGGGCGCACCCAAAGTTGCATGATGTGCTCCCCACGCCAGCGCCGCGCCTCGAGCAGCAACGCCGCCTCAAAACGCGATGAGTCCTGTATCGCGCGTCGATAGGTGACGCCTCGCCCAACGATGCGCCAGAACCACTCACCCAGTTGATCCTCAAAAGTGGCTTGAAAGTCGGCGCGACGGATCGAGCGCCACCATTGCGCCTGGGCGCCCAACTGATGGTTGACCAGCTCGTAGAGCGGCTGCCAGTCTGCGGTGGAGAAGCGGCGCATCAGCGCATGTTCGGGGCGGTTGGTTACAACCGGCGTGCGCGGCGCGCGCATCTCCACCGTCCCGCCGATATCTTCAAAGTCCATGCTTTGATAAAGCCGGCGCGCCACGACGTTGGACTGATAAACTTGAAGCACTGCCCACAGACCGCCGGCGCGCGTGGCGTGGTCGATGGCTGTCTCCATCAATCGGCGCGAGATGCCTCGCCCGCGGAAACCGGGCGAGACGGCGACGTTGGCGATCTGCCAGCGTGTAGCATATTTGTCGGCGCGCTGCACCGTGATGTTTCCGACCACATGTCCCTGCTCGACCCAGACAAAGCCATTCAACAGGTCGTTGAACTCGCCCGTGCTGCGGTTGATAACGCCCAACAGCCCGCCGAAGTGACTCATCGTGCGCATCTCGCGCAGCGCAGCCGAGCCACGGTCGTCCAGTTCGCTGGCGAAGGAGGTCGAGATCAACTCCGCCACGGCGCGCAGATCGCGGCTGATGTCGAAGGGGCGAATGCCGGTCTCCAGCCGCTGATCGTACTGGTAGCCGGGCACAGGGATGACGGTCATCGTTTAGAGCGCCACACGCACCAGGGCTGGTCGCAGGACGCGGCCCTTCAGCATATAGCCGGAGCGCAGCGTCTCGATAATGTGTCCACTTTCAATTTCGTCGCTCGGCGCGCTGGCAATCGCCTCGTGCAGCGTCGGGTCAAACGCGCCGTCGGTGGTGATCGGCGTCAGCCCCTCCTCTTCAAGCACACTGCGCAATTTGCGCTGTATCTGGATGAGTCCTTCAACCCATGCCTGTTGCGCTTCGTCAAGGGGAGGCGTGTTGGCAAGCGCCAGGTCAAAGTCATCGATCACCGGCAGCAGCCGCTTGATAATGTGGGCGCTGACGCGTTCCATCTCTTCGGCGAGCTGGCGCTCCTGGCGCCGACGACTGTTCTGGAACTCGGCCGCCAGTCGCTGCGACTTCTCGGTGATCTCGGCGCATTCCTGTCGCGCCTCGGCGAGTTCGGACTCCAGCCGCGCCACGGTGTCGAGCAATGCAGCAGCGTCAAGCTCCACGCTTTCCGCCCCGTTCAGTTGCTCCTCAGCGATTGGCTCCATTCCATCAGAACTGGTTGCGTCGAAGCTGGTGGAGGTAGCTGCGTCTGCGCTCAGATCAGTTGTCGTTGTCTCTTGTGTCGTTGTCTCTTGTGTCTTATCAGCCATAGTCTCTCACAACAATAATGGATAATATCCTTCAAATCTCAGTCAATCAACCGCCGCCGTACAACTCCTCTAGCTTTTCGCTCATAATGTCGGCGACAAAGCGGACGGCGCCGATCGTACGCCCATATCGCATGCGCACCGGCCCCACCACGCCCAACAAGCCGGAAACGCGGTCGTTTACGCCGTAGCGCGAGAGGACAAGACTCACATCGCGCAGTTCGGCATACCGACCGTCGCCCGAAATCATTACATGCACGGCGTCGCTGCCGGGAAGGTCTTCAGCGATCTGCTCGATCAGCCCCGGCTCCTCAAGCACACGCACGATGCGACGCGCGCTTTCACTCTCGGCAAACTCTGGCTCGCTCAACACCTCAGCCAGACCATCGCGGAAGACAAGGCCGCCTTCGTGTTGTTCGATGCGACGCATGGCGCCCGCAGCCAGCTCGGCCACCTGTCGAGCAAAGGGGGAGAGCGATGGGCTGCGCGTCAACACACCGCCGCTGTCGAGGCCGGCGAGCTGATCGTTCAGCTCGTTGCTGATGCGACTCAACTCGTTCTGCTCCATCGGCTGGTCGAGATCGAGCAACTGCTGTTTGACTGCGCCTTCCTGCAAGACGAGCACGAGCAACACCTTTGTGCCCTGGATATGCACAAGCTCCATGTGCTTGAAGGTGCAGCGAATCGTGCGCGGCGCAGTCGCCACGGCTGCGCTCTGTGACGTGCGCGCCAGCACCGCCGTGCTTGTGCGCAGCCATTGATCGACATCGGCGGGCACAAGCCCGAACTGGCGCCGAATCAACGCCTGCTCCTCGGCGGTCAGATCCAGGCTGGAAAGCAAGTAGTGCACAAAAAAGCGGTAGCCAAGATCGGTCGGCACGCGACCAGCGCTGGTGTGCGGATGTGTGAGCAGCCCCATCCGTTCGAGCGCAGCCAGATCGTTGCGGATCGTGGCCGGGCTCACGCCGAGGTCGTAGCGTCCCACGATGCCTGCGCTGCCGACGGGTTGCGCCGTCTGTACAAATTCCTGAATGACAATGCGCAGCACCTCGCGTTGGCGCTCGGATATGGATTCGGGAGCAGGTTGCTCGTGCGTCAATGGTGCACTCATGGCTTTCAATAAGCGTTGCGATTGGTGCCAAAAATCGTCTGCAAAATGGTGCGAATCAGGATCATGATGTCAAGACCGATCGACCAGTTCTCAATGTACCACAGATCATATTTGGTGCGTTCAACGATCGATGTATCGCCGCGCAACCCGTTGACTTGCGCCCAGCCGGTCAAGCCAGCTTTCTCGCGATGGCGATCCATGTAACGCGGGATGATCTGGCGGAATTGCTCGACATAGACCGGACGCTCCGGTCGCGGACCGACAAGGCTCATATCGCCGACCAACACGTTGACCAGTTGCGGAAGCTCGTCGATGTTGAAACGGCGCATAAACGCCCCCAACTTTGTCTTGCGTGGGTCGTCGGGCGTTGTCCAGCCAGGGCCATCTGTTTCGGCGTCGTGGCGCATCGAGCGGAACTTGATGATCTTGAAGGGTCTGGCGTCCAACCCCATGCGCTCCTGCGAATAGAAAACCGGGCCTGGGCTGTCGAGTTTGATCAACAGCGCAGTAAGCAGCATGAACGGGCTGAGAATCACCAGCCCAACGGCGCTGAAGACGATGTCCATGCCGCGCTTGACAGCCAGCTTCCAACCTTGCAACGCAACGTCGCGAATCGTCAGAAGCGGCAACCCGCCCAGGTCGCCGATCGTCACTTCGCTCGCCATGATCTGGAAGACATCTGGGAAGACGCGGATGCCCACCTTTTCGCGCTCACAGAGGCTGATAATGTTGACCAGGTCCTGATGGCTGCTTTCGGGCAAGCCGATGATCACCTCGTCGACGCCGTAGCGGTCGATCAGCGCCGGCACATCAACCAGCGAGCCAAGCAACGGCGCGTCGAGTTCTTGCAACGGCCGTTCGCCTTTACCTGCATCGACGACGCCGACGACCTGATAGCCGAGCTTAGGGTGCATTGTGATCTTTTGCAGCAACATCTGACCGATCTCGCCTGCGCCGATCAGCAGCACCCGATCATCGCCGATGCCGCGCGCCTGCGCCAGCCATTGCAACTGCGCATGAACAACGCGACCAAAGGCGTCGTAGATGATGGTCAACCCTGCGCCGAGCAGAACAAAGGCGCGGTGATACTGAAAATCGCGCGCCAGCAGCGTCAGCAGCGCCACGGTGAAAAGCATGGTCAGCGTGTTGTAGATGATGATCTTGAACAACTCGTCGAGATGGGTCACCGGGCGGCGACGCTGGTACATGTGTTGGCTGAAGTAAATCACCACCAACACGGCTGTGTACATACCCGGCAGCAGCAAAAACTCACTGAAGTCGCCGATCAAAAACTCAGGATTGCGGCGCAGCAGCGTGTACGCCGACCAGAAAGCCAGCCAGATGCTACCGAGATCGACAATAACCAGCGCCAGCATGAACAGCGCCTGGGCGCGCTTCAATACGCCAGGTCGACTTGACCGACGCATGACATATTTATTGGGTGTGCTGCGATCCGAAATGCTCTGTTGCATCTACATGCTGTCTACACTGACCTGTCCAATCGCCGCCGTCTTGTCGCTGCGCTCGCCGTTGCAATAGCGCCAGAGATGTCGCGCCACATCCAGCCCCCCCTTGCCGACGATGCCCAAGATGATCAACTTGTCGAGCGCCCAGTTCGTCTTGTTGCGATAGTGCTTCTGATAAAAGAGCCACATCGCCTCATAGAAGTCGATACGCGACTTGCTACTCTGGCTGCTGGCAGCCTCCTTGACGTGCGTGATCTCCACCGCGCCATTGTACCAGACTTCCCAACCGGCGTCCTTAATCCGTTTTGCCCAATCAAGGTCTTCGCCGTACATGAAGAACCGCTCGTCGAGCAAGCCTGCCGCCAGGATCGCCTCGCCGCGCACCTGCATATATGCGCCAACCACCGAATCAACCGGATGCACTGCGTCTTCGGGCAAATATTCCAGGTTGTAGGCGTTGAAACGCCGGCTCTTTGGAAAGAGCCGGCTTAAGCCAATCATCCGATAAAAACTAACCTGCGGCGTCGGAAAGCTGCGCCGACACGCCCGATCCAGGCTGCCGTCGGGGCGGCGCACGCGCGGCCCCGCCACGCCAATCGTAGGGTGATCGTCCATGAATCGCACCATTTGCGCCAGTGCAGCAGGCGACAGCACAGTGTCCGGGTTAAGCAGCAACACATAACGCGGCAACATCGCAACCGGAACCGTCATCTGTCCAAAGCCCAGCGCGCGCATGGCGACGTTATTGCCTGCACTGTAGCCAATGTTCGCGGCGTTGACGATCAACTCGACTTCGGGAAATTCAGCGCGCACCATTGCCGCGCTGCCGTCGCTGCTGGCGTTGTCGACGACGATCACGCGCAAACGCAGCTCGTGCTGGCTCGCCTGGATCGAACGCAGACAGCCGCGCAACAACTCCGCCGTATTGTAATTGAGAATCACAATCGCCAGGTCCACCGGCATTGTGTCAAGCGCTCTCGATGTCGAAGCGATGCGTGTTTGTTGCATTGCCAGTTCCCAATGCACATTGCCTGCATGTGCATTCGCTATTTTAGCACGCACGCGTAAGGGCAGGCAAAGCCACGGGGCGTACACAAGGTCTACTTCATTTCATGCCTGGGGCAGAGGATGTCATCGCCTCTGGGGCGACGTCTTACCTTCGCATTGCTCCCTCGACTGTATGCACGTTGTCAGCTCCACCCAACTTTAGAAAATGCGCAGCCGCTGCACGAATCACTCGCTCTGGCGCCAGACCGATCAGCTCGGAGCGGTCGATGGCGACGCCCTGCGCCTCCGCCAGCCGCTGCACTTCGGTGAAAACCACATGCAGCGGCGTCACCTCGACGTCGAGCAAATTCATGCTCACCTGCGCCTGTCCTTCAACCAGAAAGCCCTTTGCCTGCACGGCGGGCAAGCCGCCGCTGCTTTCACGGATTGCTTTGGCGATGTTGCGGGCGATCTCCACATCCGGCGTTTGCAAATAAATGTTGTACGCCACCAGAAATGGACGCGCTCCGACGACGACCGCCCCGGCGGGACCCACCTCTGCCGGCCCATAGTCGGGTGTGCGTTCAGGCAGGTGAATCGTCTCGAGCAAGCCTTCAAACTCGCCGCGGCGAATGTCGGGCAGGCGCTTGCGCTCCGGTCGCGTGGCTGCCGCTGCGTAAAGATAGACGGGCAGCCGCAGTTCCTCGCCGATGCGTCTGCCAAGCCGGTGCGCAAGACCGACGCACTCCTCCAGCGTGATCCCTTCGATCGGCACGAGCGGCGCGACGTCGGTTGCGCCAATGCGCGGATGCTCGCCGCGATGCTCGAACAGGTTGATTTTCTGCGCGGCGACTGCCACGGCGCGAAAGACTCCTTCCAGCACAGCATTCGGTTCGCCGGCCACTGTGATCACCGTGCGGTTGTGGTCGGCGTCGCTGCTATGGTCGAGCAGCAACACACCCGGCGCCTGGATCGCCTCCACCAGCGCCGCAATCACCTCTGGTCGGCGCCCCTCGGAAAAATTGGGAACGGATTCAATAATCGGCATGAACTTTCACTCCTGGCGCTTTCCACCGCCCTCTTTGTGTGCTCTTGTCAATCAATTCAGGTATTATAGCCGCTATGAACCGAAATGATACGACAAGAGCCGAAAAGCTCGAACGTCTCTCGCTCTCTGTGACGCCGACGCATTGGGATGCATGGCTTGCAACCAACCCAACAAGTCATCCGCTGCAACTGAGTGGATGGGGGGCGTTGAAGGCGCGTTTCGGCTGGGAGGTGCGGCGCATTAGCCTTCTCGATGAAAAAGGCGAAATCGTCGCAGGTGCGCAACTTTTGCTGCGCAGCGCCTACGGCGTCAAAATGGCTTATGTTCCACGCGGCCCCCTGGTTGACTGGGGCAACGACGAGCAACGCCGGACACTGTTTGAACTGATCGAGCGTGAGTGCCGTCGACTGGGCGTCGGCGTGCTCAAGATCGAGCCGGCGTTACCCGATACGCCTGCCAACCGTGCGTTGCTCCACGCCAGCGGTTTTCGTCCGAGCGCACAGACGATCCAACCGCCATCCACGATCATGATCGACCTTGCTGACGACGACGCGCTGCTGGCAGCCATGAAACCCAAGTGGCGCTACAACGTGCGTCTGGCTGAACGCAAGGGCGTCACCGTGCGCGTGATGCAGCGCAGCGACCTGCCCACTTTCCACCAACTCATGCGCGAGACCGGCGAACGCGACGGCTTCGATATACACAATGACGCCTACTTTGACGCCGCCTTCGATCTGTTGACGCCCAACCATGCGACATTTCTGGTGGCCGAATACGCTGGCGAGCCGCTGGCAGCCATCGTCGTAGCGTTGGCAGGCAAGACCGCAGTCTATTTGTGGGGAGCAAGCAGCGAGCGTGAACGCAGCCGTATGCCCAACCATGCGCTGCAGTGGGCAGGGATGCGCTGGGCGCGTGAGCGCGGCGCGGCCTGCTATGATCTGTGGGGAATTCCCGACGATCTGGGTCAGCTGGCGATGGCGCTTGCCAGTGGGAGCGGCAATGGCGTCGCCAGCGAAGCACTGCCAGTTCAACTGGAAACACTGCCCGGTCATGGACTGTGGGGCGTCTATCGTTTCAAACAGGGCTTTGGTGGGCGCGTCGTGCGCATGGTCGGCGCGTGGGATAAACCGATCCAGCAGCCGGGCGCGCAGCTTTACTTTGCCGGGCTGACGGCGCTGCGCTGGAAGAACGAGCTGGCAACCAAAGTGCGCGCCAGGCTTGCCGATCAAGCCGCTAACGTCTGGCAAGACACACCGTCAGAGCCAGGCGTCATCGCCATCGATAATGCGGCGCAGTGGCGCACGGTTCTGGCCCAGACACCAAATCCACATGTGTTGCAAAGCTGGGAATGGGGCGAAGTCAAGGCGCAGACCGAATGGCGCGCCGAACGGCTGGCGCTCGACTGCGCAGCGGGCAACGCGGCGTTTCAGTTTCTGTGGCGACAGCCGCTGCCGGGCGCGCCGCTGTGCATCGGCTATGTCCCCAAGGGGCCGGCGCTCGATTGGAGCAACCTTGATCTGGTCGATGCGACGCTGGCGGCGGTCGAACGGCATGCACGGCGGCGCAACTGCATCTTTGTGAAGATCGACCCGGACGTGCGCGAGGATACGACCGCAGGCCGACTGGCGCTGCATGCACTGGAACGCCGCGGCTGGCGGTTCAGCGCCGAGCAAATTCAATTCAAGAACACAGCCACAACCGATCTGCGCTTGGGAGAAGACGCACTCCTGGCGAAGATGAAGAACAAATGGCGCTATAACGTCCGGCTGGCTGAAAAGCGCGGCGTTGTTGTGCGCATGGGTGGCGAAGACGATCTGTTGACCTTCTGCTCACTATACGAAGAAACCGCTCGTCGCGATGGTTTCTTGATTCGCCCCCCGGCATACTACCTGGCAACCTGGAAAACTTTTCTGAGGGCGCAGAATATGCCAGACAACCCTGCAGGCGGCGCGCTGTTGCTGGCTGAACATCCCGACGATCCGCAGCCGTTAGCCGGGCTATTCTTGCTGCGCTATGGTGCGACGACCTGGTACTTTTATGGCGCCAGCAGCGAACGCCATCGCCGCGACATGCCCAACTACCTGTTGCAATGGGAAGCGTTGCGTTGGTCAATTGCGCACGGCTGCACAACCTACGATTGGTGGGGCGCGCCCACCAACCTGGACGACCCTGACGATGCGCTGCAAGGCGTCTGGCGCTTCAAGCAGGGCTTTGGCGCCGAGTTCCAACCCCATATTGGCGCCTGGGATTACGTCATTTCGCCCATCGGGTATCGCCTGATTACGGAAAGTCTTCCTTATGTGCTGACAGCAATGCGTCGCCTGCAAAGTTTTTATGGCATACTGAATGGCATGACAGGATTCTCCAGCACGCTCGATGAGCAACGTCCTGCGCGCTGGTTTGGGCACAATCGATGAACGCATTACGCCCCACTTTCCCTCTTCTATCATTGGCGTTTGTGCTTTTTTTGGTTGTTGCCTGCAGCAATGAACCCCCGCTGCGCTCAGTGAGCCTACAACAGCGCCTCCTCGTCCAGGAAGTGTACGCTCCAACACCAACGCCAACGACATGCTGGAAACTCGGTTTTGATCGCCGGCTTGAACCCAAGGAAGATGTTCGCCAGGCAGCCTCTCTGGCGAGTTGGCTGCAGCGGACAACAGGGTTAGCCTGGTGCATTTGGATTACACCGCCAGGCGAAGCGCTGATCGAACAGCTTTGCAACGGCGAAGTCGATTTCGCCATCATGGGAACCGTTTCCTACTTACAGGCTCATCACCGTTGCGGCGCCCAGATTGTGGTGCGCGGGGTGAACAGTGTGAACGAAGACGTCTATCGCGCCGCCATCGTGGTTCCTGTCCACAGCGCAATCACCACGTTGAGCGAGCTGCGCGGACACTCGTTTGCGTTCGGCGCACCCAATTCCACCCAGGGACACTTGATCCCACGCTTGATGCTGCAAGACGCCGGTCTGACGCTCAACGATCTTCGCATTTTCACCTTCAATGAATCGCACGCAGCAACGGCCAAAGCAGTGACGAGCGGTCGCTATGATGCAGGAGCGTTGCAGGACACACTGGCGCTCAACCTGGCAGAACGCGGGTTGGTGCGGATCCTGGCGCTCTCAGACCCTTACCCCTCTAGCGGCATTGTGGCTGCACCCGACGCGCCAGCCCAGACCATCGCGTTGACACAGAACGCGCTTGTGCGTCTCGACCCTCAGGGCGCCGATGCAGCCACGCTCTATCATTGGGAGCGTTCGGAAATGCCGCGTGGATTTGTACGAGCAGAGGATGCCGACTATCAGGCTCTGCGTCAGTTAGCTGCAGCGGTCGGTCTGTTGGAGCCATAACTTATGAAAATGGATTGGTTGCTGGCTCTGGAGAAACGCCTTCTACCGCGCCGCCTGACGGCGCGCATCATTCTATCGATGGTGGTGATTGTCGTATCCGCAGGGTTGATCACCGCCTTTGCCGTGAATCAGATGGTCTCTCGTCACCTGCGCAGCGAACTGATCGCATCGGGCGAAGCGTTGACGCTTGCGCTGGGAGAGAGCATCGCAAACGCCCTGGTCGAAGGCGATCTCGCAGCTATGCAAGAGATGGTCAACGCCGCCGTAGCAAACAATCCGGATGTTCTTTATGCCTTTGCCTTTGGTCCGACAACGCCCATCGTCCACACCTTCCGCGATGGTTTTCCAAGCGATCTGCTCCACGTAGTGAGCAACGTCGACGAACGACCGGGTGCAGGGGTGTTGCTCGCCACGGAGCTTGGCGCAGTGCGCAATTTTGGCTACCGACCGCTCGATGGGCTTCCCGTTGAAGTGCATCTGGGATTTAGCCAGGCGCGCATCGCGGCCATTCAGCAACAGGCGACGGCTTTTGTGCTTATGTTGACTGCACTAGGCTCGGTGGTCGCTGTGGCAACCACTTACACGTTTAGCCGCCTGGCGTTACGCCCATTGACAGAGCTGAACCAGCAGGTGCAACGGCTGGGTGAAGGACATTTCGACGAACGCGCAACGACTGTGGCCGATGATGAGGTGGGCGATCTTGCGCGTGCATTCAATGAGATGGCTGACCAGATTCAAGAATCGATCCAACAGATCAGGTTCTCCGAAGCCAGCTATCGAGATCTCCTGACCGCCGCTGCGGTGGTGGGCGAGGGCATCGCCTTGATCTGCGATGAAGGAGAGGACGAAGGCAATCTGCTCTTTGTCAACGAGGCGTTCGCGCGCATGACGGGCTATGCGACCACAGAACTGATCGGCAGCAACGCTGCGCGCGTGCTCCACCCGGACTCTGTTGCCACAGCGCGACGCGCATGGAGATCGGTCAAGTCAACGCAGCAACCAGCAAATCCTGTTGAGCTTTCTCTGGTCAATCGGCACGGCGAGAAGTTGATATTGGAAACGACCAGCACATTGACCCGCTATCAGGGGCGGCGTGCGTTGGCCTGGTTTATGCGCGACATCACGCAGCGCAAGGCGCAGGAAAATGAGTTGCGACGACGCAATCGCGAGTTGAGCGCCTTGAACGCCGTCGCTTCAGCAGTGAGTGAGATGCGCTCACCGCCGCAAATGTTAGAGCGAGCGCTCGAACAAGTGCTGCAGGCGCTTGATCTGACGGTCGGTTGGGTTGTCACGATCGAAGAGAACGGCAACGCCCATGTGGCGACCTGGCGCGGTTTTGACACACCGCCCGCCTCTGGCTTTCCACACTGTCTGTGCAGCGCTGTGGCATCTGACCATCATCCCATAATTGTGACCGGAGACGATACGCGTTGCACGGCGCGTCAGGCGCTGATGCATAAAGGGCGACCGCTTTGTCATGCCACGGTTGCGATTCAGGCGCGCAGTCGGGTGTTAGGGCTTCTGAGCGTCGCCGCTGAGACGCCCCACGTCTTCACCGAGCCGGAAATAGCGCTGCTGGCGGCAGTTGGTCAACAAATTGGCGTTGCGCTGGAAAATGCTCACCTTTGGGAAACGTTGCGTCAGCGCGAACAGCGACGCAGCGAACTATTGGCGCAAGTCATCCGCGCGCAGGAAGAGGAACGCCGACGCATCGCGCGCGAGCTGCATGATGGCATTGGGCAATCAATCAACGCGCTGGTCTTCGGATTGAACGCCAGCGCCGCCGTTGCGCACGATCCAAACCAGGCGGCGCGCCTGCTGGCGCGGCTGACAATGTCAGCCAGCGACATTGTGAAGGAACTACAAGATGTCATTTATGACTTGCGCCCAAGTTTGCTCGATGACCTGGGGTTGGTGATGGCGTTGCGCTGGTGTGCGCAGGAGCGACTGAGCGCACAAGGGGTGGACGTCGTTCTGGATACGCCGGAGGATGCGCTTCGCCTGCCTGAAGAGGTGGAGACGGCGCTCTTCCGCATTAGCCAGGAGGCGATCGCCAATATCTGCCGTCATGCGCACGCCACCCAGGCGTGGATCGGCTTGAAAGTCGGGACCGACGAGGTTTGTATGACGATCCGTGACAACGGCGTCGGCTTTGACCTCGATGCGTTCAACACATCCGAGCGAGAACAACGGCCATGGGGTCTATTGGGCATGCAAGAACGCGCCGCGCTTTTGCGCGGCCGTTTGTATCTGGATAGCGAACCAGGTGAAGGGACGACAGTTCGCGTCTGCCTGCCATTCGGAGAAAGCGAGCCATGATCCGCATTTTGATCGTCGATGATCACGCCATCGTGCGTGCAGGAATTCGCGTGTTGCTTCAATTGCAGCCGGATTTTGAGGTCGTCGGCGAGGCTGAGGATGGGCGGGAAGCGTTGCGCCAGGTGCAGCAATTGGCGCCTGACATTGCGCTAATGGATATCGGCATGCCTGGTATGGATGGGTTGGCAGCCACACGCGCCATCCTGCAAAACTATCCTCAGGTTCGCATCATCGCACTTACTCAACATGAGAACCGGGAATATGTCTTGCCGACGCTGCGCGCGGGTGCGAAAGGATATGTGTTGAAGCGCGCACCCGACGACACTTTGGTGCGAGCCATCCGCACGGTTGCGGCGGGCGGCAGTTTTCTCGACCCGCGTATCGCCGATGTCGTGACCGACAGTTTACGACAGCAAGGCGCTGCACCCGCCGATCCCCTGGAGACATTGACCGAACGTGAGCGAGAGGTTCTCCAATTGCTGGCGAGCGGCAAAACCTATCAGGAGATCGCCGATACGCTCTTTATCAGCGTCAAAACGGTCGATTTTCATCGCACCAACTTGATGCGCAAGCTAAACCTGGCCAATCGAACGGAGCTGGTCCAGTTCGCCATCAAACGCAGTTTGTTAAGCTGAAGTCAAGTCGATTTTGCAACCTGGAATTCCGGGCGCCTGCTCTGGACCAGAAATGCAACGCAACAGGAGCCGCCCGTTGAACACCGCCCTGGGAAGTTTCCCAGGGGCGCCGCCCCGATCGCTCCCAGTTCCCTGCTGATTCCTTCCTTGCTACAGTAACCGATGAGCTGCACGGCTCTCTCCGCTGTGCATGCAGTTGCGCCACGCCGATCGCGATATCGGGTTGCGCGCTCAACATCGATAGCTTATGAGCGTTCACAACATAGCAAAGGAGATGGAACAATGCCCCAACTCAAAGAATCTGTCCTGGACGCGCTCAAGACCGAGGAATCACGCCGGGCATTTTTAGCCAAATTCGCCAGCGCTGTCTTCGCCGGGCTGGTGGCGCCAGCCGTGGCAGGAGAAGTTGCACCTGTCCAGGCTGCGGCTGCTGAACAGAGCGGCCTGACAGACGAATTCGATGCAACCCAGCTGCCGGAGGCGGTGGAGGGCGAACATCCGATCAAACGCATGATGGCGGACCTGCGTCGCGCGCTGCAAAAACCGATGGAGCAGCGGCGGTGGGGCATGGTGATCGATCTGCGTAAGTGCACCGGATGCAACGGCTGTAACGTCGCCTGCATCACCGAGAACAAACTGCCGCCTGGCGTCACCTACCGCCCTGTGATGACGGAAACCCACGGCACGTATCCCAATGTTGCACGGCGCTTTATCCCCCGCCCCTGCATGCAGTGCGACAATCCACCCTGTACACCGGTGTGCCCTGTGAATGCCACCTGGAAACGCAGCGATGGCATCGTTGTAGTCGATTATGATAAATGCATCGGCTGTCGCTACTGTATCACAGCCTGCCCCTACGCAGCGCGTTCATTCGATTCAGGCTATTTTTACGGCGACTTCGAGGGAGGCGAACGCCAACCCTATGAATTGCTGCCCTCGCCCGAATATGGCGAGAATCGCGTCCGCGCCGAGGAAGGTTCGCCTATCGGAAATGTACGAAAGTGCCACTTTTGCATCCATCGGATTGAACGCGGCGAATTGCCTGCGTGCACGCTAAGCTGCATGGGTCGCGCCACCTATTTCGGCGATCTGAACGATTCCAAGAGCCTGGTGTCCGAGCTAATCGGCCAGCCCAATGTCATGCGGCTGCGCGAAGAGATGGGCACTGAACCCAAAGTTTTCTACCTGGTATAGAGGAGGTCATCGATGACATCGCTCAAGAACATCAAAGTCGCACGGCGCGACTTTCTCAAGGCAGCCGGCGCATCGGCGGGTGGAATTGCGGCGCTGGCGACGCTTGGCAGCGGCTTTCGCCCCATAGATGCCGCCGCGCAAGCCACTCTGTCTCAACAAGGGACGCGCATTGCCTATACAGCCTGCGTCATGTGTCCTGCCGAATGTTCGCTCGCCGTCAAAGTGGAAAATGGCGTCGCTTCAGCCATTTACGGCAATCCGCACGCGCCGCTCAACTCTGGCGTAGTCTGCGCCAAAGGCGCCTCTGGCTTGCAGATGGTCTACAATGCCAATCGCATCAAATATCCGATGATTCGCGTCGGCGCGCGCGGTGAAGGGAAGTTCAAGCGGGTGTCCTGGGAGGAAGCGCTCGACTACATCGGCGAGAAATTGATCAAGATCAAACAGCAGCATGGCGCCGAAAGCGTGATTATGGACGCTGGCGACGTCACCGATCGCGACCCCTACTATTACCTGTTCCGCGCCTTCGGCACACCGCACACGGTCGAGCATGGCGCCATCTGCGACACCCCGCGACGACATGGCCCCAAGTTGATGTTCGGCGGCAAACGCGTCGAGCCTGACATTATGCGCCCCGTATTGGTGCGCCAGCCCGACGGCAGTCTGAAAAATGACTACCGCTATCGCACACGGCTGATCGTCTACGCAGGTTGGAATCCGTTCACGGCCACGCGCATAGTCTATGAATCACGCGGCACGGTGGAAGCCAAACTAGCCGGCGCCAGGCTAATTGTGATCGACCCAGCCTTTTCCAACACGGCAACCAAAGCCGACCAGTGGATTCCGATTCGCCCGGGCACCGACCCGGATCTCTTTGCGGCGGTGCTACGCTACATTCTGGAAAATCACAGCGACGACGACCCCTTCCGTCGCTACATCGACTGGTCGTTCCTGCAATATAGCCAGGGATGGGAAGAGTTCGAAGCGGCGTTTCGCTCCTGGTGGAACAAGAAGGATCCCATCAACGGTTTGAACTACTTCTCGTTGGAATGGGCGGCCGAGCGCACCGGGATCGAGGCTGAAGTCATCGCCGAGCTGGCGCACACCTTCGGCATCACCAAGCCCGCCGCCTGGGTGTGGGGCATGAACGGCATCGGCCACCACTATAACGGCTACACCGCTGCGATCATCGGCACCGCCCTCAACGTAATCACCGGCAACATGGAGACGCCCGGCGGCGCCATCGACACCGAACTGGTCAAAAGCGACAAGGGCGGCAAAGTGAAGGGCGACGATTTCAACAAGCGCGATGTCACCCGCGTGGTCAACGGCAAAACAGTCACGGGCAAACAGGAAGAGCTCCACATGGACCTCTTCGGCAAGTGGTGCGCTGCCTGGGACGATGCAGTCGGGGACTATCCGAGCCGCTTCCTCGAAGGCGTCGAGCTGAAATATGGGCCGTTTCGCGGCCACAAGTATCCAATCAAAGCGTTCATCATCCGCACCGGCAACCCAGTCATCACCGGATCGAACACCGATGCGTGGATCGAAGCCCTCACCGCCAAAGACGGCGACGATTATCGGGTCGACCTGGTGGTCTATATCGACACGCCCTTCCTGGAGACGGGTCTCTACGCCGACGTGATTTTGCCCGAAGCCAGTTACCTGGAGCGCATGAGCCTTTCGGACATCTATCCAAGCCATCAATTGATCTATCTGCGCGATTTTGTACTGGAGAAGATGTATGAGTCGAAGACGCAGTATGACATTGCCATGGCGCTTGCGCACAAACTGCACGAAAAGGGCGACTCCGACATCAAACCTGAAGATCACTGGGAGAAATACCCCACCGAGGAGGATTTCTGGAACGAAGCGCTAAAGGTGGCGCCTGGCCGCACCCATTGCGGCTATCCGCTCCCCTATCCACAATATCCTGTCAACTACAAACTGCTTGGCACGCCCGACTCGCTCGAAGAAGGCAGCGTCACCATCGACGATGAAAAGAAGGTCATTCAGGGCGAACCGGTGACAGTGCAGTGGCTGCGCACGCATCATGGCGTGGCTGTGTGGCCGATGAGTTGGGGTCGTTTTGACAACGGTGGCGTGCTCAAAACCGACAGCAAGAAGGTCGATTTCGTGTGGGATTACACCGTGGAGAAAGACGGCGAAAAGCAGCGCAAGGGTGGCTACGCCAAATACAACAAGCTGATCGAAGCCGCCGGTGAACCTACGCCTGGGCTGCAAGAACTGGATTGGGAGAAATACCCCACCACCTTCTACTGGTTCGAGACATTGTGGAATCCGTACACAAACCCGGACTTCGCCCGCTACAAAGATGAATATCCCTTCCAGGTGATTTCCGGTCGCATCCACCACGCCATGTCTGGCACGCAGATGGTCGACTGGTTGGGACGCATCCCCACCGAAGACCTGTGGATGCCGCTCAACGACGATCGCACCGTGGAGGAAGTCATCATCGGTCCAGATGGCCCTACACCGACCGGTCGCAAAGTATACATTCCTCAGCAGACCTGGTCGATCGGCGTCATTCAAATGAATCGTGCGGATGGCGAGAAGTTAGGGCTAAAGACAGGCGATCTGGTCGAAATGGAAACCCCGCTCGGCCACAAGACGAGCGGCAAAGTCTATCTGGTGGAGACCATCCACCCCGGCGTGTTGCGCCTGCCCTTTGGCGGCGGCGGTCGCTTTAGCCCGGGCTTGGGCAAGACCTATGATTTCCGCGATGTGACGCCGAACGCCAATGCCATCGTCGATCCTGACCATCATTCGCCGATCATGGGATCGCCGATCTACGGTGACATGATTGTGAAAGTCAGAAAGGTGTAGCCATGAACCCTGATCTGCTCTGGCGGCGCGTGGGAATGTACAGTCTGTTGCGCAGACTATATACCTATCCTTTGGATGAGGAAAGCGTGACTGCGGTGATGAGTCTGTCGCCAGATGAAATCGCGATAGACTCCTCCATGTCTGACGAAAGGCTTGTAGCATATTTGGCTACGATGCAACAATGGCTGGCATCCCAGAAGTTCGGAAAGCGCATCGAAAGCCTGAACATCGAGATGACGCGTCTTTTGGAAGGGCCGGGGCGACCGGTCACCCCGCCATACGCCTCCTATTATCTGAGCGGCGGGCAATTAATGGGGCCGCCAGCATACGAGGCGCTGGCAACCTATCAGAAATGGGGTGTGACGCCGGCGGATGGCTTACGCACTGTTCCGGCGGACCATTTGGCGCTAGAGCTTGGTTTTCTTGCTCATCTGGCGAGGATCATGGCGACGGAGACAGCGTTCTTGGGCGAGGCGGCGAAAGCCAGCGACCATTTCCTCCGACGCAATCTGCTTCCCTGGTGGCCCCGGTTTTACAAGGATCTGTGCAATGGAACTGATGTCTCGTTCTTTATCGGCCTTGCCGGGTTTACAGACGCCGCCATCGAGATGGACGCAGCCTGTCTGCGGACATTGCTGAATCGTCCGACGCCGGTTTTCGCTGCGGCGTCTGAGCCAGCTTTGAACCATGCATAGGAGGCAACTGATATGAAACCCGTTCGTGTTTTGTGGATTCTCACACTCGTCGGCTTTGTGATCGGGTTGGTGGGCGTCTTTCAACGCGTTATTGGCGGTCACACGGTCGCGGCATACAACACCTATGTCCCCTGGGGTCTATGGGTGGCTGCTTACGCCATGATGATCGGGCTGTCGGTCGGCGCCTATCTGGTGGCTGCGCTGGCGTATGGATTTCGCGTGCAGGCGCTGAAACCGGTGGCGCCCATTGCGCTCTTTGCGGCGCTGGCAACGCTGGCGGGGGGGCTGATGGCGATCTGGCTCGATTTGGGGCATCCAGATCGGTTCTGGCGGCTCTTCCTGGCTACAAACCCAACCTCGATCATGGGGTTGATGGTATGGTTCTACACCCTATATGGCATCCTACTGATCGCGCTCATCGTGCTGACGCAGCGCAACTCAGACGCAGGGATCGTGCGCAACTTGAGCTTGCTGGGGCTTCCGCTCGTGATTATTTTCGGCGGAGCCGAAGGCGCACTTTTTGGCGTCGTCAGCGCCCAGGCGTTGTGGGAGTCTGGTCTGACGCCGATCCTTTTCCTGGTCGAAGGTGCACTGAGCGGCGTGGCGTTGGTGCTCTTCCTGAGTGTTGTGCTGGATAAAGCAACAGAAGATGCTGTGCGTTGGCTGCGCGGGTTGGCGCTCGGTCTACTGGCGGCGGCAATCGTTCTGGAGTGGGCCGAAATTTCCACTGCACTGTACGCCGGCATCCCGGCCAAGACGGCGAGCCTGAACCTGGTGCTCTTTGGTCCTTTCTGGTGGGTTTTCTGGTTCTTCCATGTCGGCCTGGGGATCGTTGTGCCAGCGTTATTGTTGCTCTTCTTGAATCGGCGAACGTGGGCATTGGCTACCGCCGGCGGACTTCTTGCTCTGACCGCCATCGCCAGCAAGCTGAACCTGGTGATCCCTGCGCTGGTCGTCCCGGAGTTTGAAGGGCTGCGCACGGCATTTACCGGCACCGGATTAACGTTCAATTACTTTCCGACGCTTGCCGAATGGCTCCTGCTTGTATGGATTGTATCGCTCTCAGCGCTCGTCTTTCTGGCTGGAGTCTGGTGGATGGGGAGAGCCTCAGTGCAGACTCCCAGGTTGACCAAAGCGTAACCCCGATCTTTGCATCTCCTTCTGCAACAAGCTTCATACTCATTCCAGGGTGGAGGGGTTCCACCCTGGAAATCTTTCATCAAGCCTTGTGGATGGCGCTACACACTTTCCTCGCGTCAATAGTGACAACAGAAAGTGGACGCATTCTGATAAAATTTTCACACCTGAAACAACTTGCACCGTGATGCATTCTATGTTATAGTTTCCAACGTGTAGTGAGCTGCTTCTATCGTGATAGATGGCAGTGACGCAGTGGAGTCGAGTGAACGTTGGCGAAAGTGGGCGACCCCCACTTTTGTTGTTGTATAAGGGAATACACCTGGAGAAAAGAGAAAAAGCGGTATGTCAAAAGCGTTGATTGCCGGCATTAATCAGGTGGCGACAGATAAGGGTTTGGATCGCGAGGTGATCTTCGAGGCGATCGAAGCGGCGCTTGTCTCGGCGTACAAACGCAATTACGGGCCTGTTGCCAATGTGACGGCGCAAGTTGACCGCGTGAACGGTGAGATGCGCATCTTCACCGAACGTGAGGTCGTCGAAGATATCTACAACGAACGCACAGAAATTCTGGAATCTGAGGCGAAAAAATATGTGCCGACCGCCAAACTTGGCGACGTGATCGCAGTGCCGAACACGCCAGCCGATTTTGGTCGCATCGCCGCGCAAACCGCCAAGCAGGTGATTCTGCAGCGCATCCGTGAAGCTGAGCGCGACACCGTCTTCGAGAACTTCGCCCATCGCGTCGGTGAGGTGATCACGGCGCAGGTGCGCAGCATCGACACATTGTCGGGCGCAGTCTCGTTGATGCTCGACGACAAGCATGAATGTCTGATGATGCGCGAGGATCAGATTCCGACCGAAAAACTGCGTCGCGGGGACTACGTGAAAGTCTATGTCGTCGATGTGCACAAGAGCACGCGCGGCCCGGTGATTAAGATTTCGCGCACGCATCGCAACTTGCTGCGTCGGCTGATGGAGCAGGAAATTCCTGAGGTGCGCGATGGTAAAGTCGAGATCAAGTCAATCGCACGCGAGCCGGGTCATCGCAGCAAAGTGGCGGTGCAGGCAACGATTCCAGGGTTGGATGCCGTCGGAAGCTGCGTCGGTCTGCGAGGTCTGCGCATTCAGAATATCGTCAACGAGCTGGCTGGCGAGAAGATCGACGTGGTCGAGTGGGACACCAATCTGGCGCACTATATTTCCAACGCGCTTAGCCCGGCCAAAGTGCAGGCGGTGCTGCTCGACGAGAGCGGCGCAATCAAGACTGCCACCGTCGTCGTCCCCGATCGGCAACTGAGTCTGGCGATCGGCAAAGAAGGACAAAATGCACGATTGGCCGCCAAGTTGACCGGCTGGCGCATCGACATCAAGAGCGACAGCGAGGCGCGCGCCGAAGGGCTGGATCGGATCATCGCCGACCGCGCCCAGGAAGCAGCGATCAAGGCGACTGAGGACCTGCTGGCGAAGGCTGAGCGAATCCTGCGCAGCGAGGGTGAGGAGATGGAAGATCGTCTCTTCCAGGCTGCACAGGCGATGCGTTCGGGCGACGAGATCGAAGCGCCAGAGCTGCCGCTTGGCGAGTTCAAGAGCTTCGAGGAACTGCTCGCCGAAGTCAGCCAGGAGGAGCCTGCCCGCAGTTTTGGAGAGGGTGAGTTCTTCATCGAGGAGATGGGCGCCGCCATGCCCGGTTTGCAGTCAGGCGCGACAGAATGGCCAACCCTGCCCTTGGAAGAGGAGTCGCTGCCTGGAGAACCCTCCTTTGTCGAGGAAAGCGTCGAAATCAAAACGCCAGCGCGACCTGCAGCGCCGACCGAACCTGTCAAGGAGACGCCGGGAGAATTGCCCGATGTGATCACGGCGGATATGCTGCGCGCAAGAATGGCTGAGCGCAAAAAGTTCACCTTCAGCGAGGCGGACTTCGAGGTGCCGGCTGAACTGCTGGCCGGCTACGAAGAGGACGACAGCCTGGAGGACGAGATCTTTGGAGCGGGCGGCAAGGGCAAAGGCAAAGGCAAGGGCAAGCAGGCGCCCAAAGGCAAACCCAAGAAACCTGCGGGCCGGCGTCCGTGGGAGGATGACGATTACTAAACGCGAGCAGAGGCGCTAACGCCGATGTTGCAATGCGTCTCGGTTTCTGCCTGTGGCCGCTATGTGAGGTAGAATGAAAAAACAGGCGCGAAGTGGGCGCGTGAAACATACACCGATTCGCACATGCATCGGCTGTCGACAGGCGCAAGGAAAACGAACGCTGATCCGGTTGGTGCGCACGACGGAAGGCGTCGTGCTCGATCCAACCGGCAAGCGCGCCGGAAGAGGCGCCTACGTGCACAACGATCGTTCGTGTTGGGAAGCGGCGCTCAAAGGCGGCAGGCTGGAGCAGGCTTTGCGCACAAAGTTGGAGGCTGCTGAACGCGCTGCGCTCACGGCGGAGCTGGAACGATTAACGTCGCAATCAGAGACACCTCAAGGCGCTGCATAACAGCAAAACCATGAGGTGGAGCTTGAAGTGTGTAGTCAGGTAAACAGGTCAGTGTGAGATTGGAATCATGAAACGCAAAGCAACAATGTCCTCAGGGGCAGGCGGTCATGGCTGTCAGTAAGACGGTTGTGCTGTGTGACGCTGAGTGGGCAGATGTGGCAGGCAGGACGCAGAGTAGAGTGAGGTTGCGTATGCGATAAACGCAATTCACAACCCCTCTCCTACGACTCCATGCCTTCCACGTGCTCCTCGCTTTGTCATACAAAATCACCACCCTGGCGATATCTGCGCCGTTTGATTCATACCATTCCCACACGTCGCGCCTGATCAAGCGTTGATACTGGGCGTTTGTTGTGTCAGCGCGAAGCTCATGCCGGGTGTTTTGTTGCACCTGACATGAGCGAAACAGCGTTTGTGTGACAACCGGCGCATTATTTGCATCGGCGCAATAATTTGATAACCCGAATGGGAAAAGGATGAAAGTTGTATGACGACAAAAAGCAAAGCCCCAAGCAGAAATGGTGCAAACTCTGCGCAGCGCGGCGGCCACCACGCCAAAGGACGCTCGCAGTACGATAAAGGCGGCCGTTCACAACAGCCCAAAGAGCGTCCGATGCCGCGCCCTGACGAGGGGCGTGTTGCAGTTGCAGCGCCGCCAAAAGAAGTTGTTGTTGGAGAGGCCATCACTGTACGCGATCTGGCCTCCCTCATGCAGCGCAGCCCTATCGACCTGATCAAAATCCTGATGCAATATGGCATCATGGCGCCGATTACGCACACCATCGACCACGACACTGCTGTGATCTTGGGTGAAGAGTTGGGAGTCGCTGTCAATTGGCCGGCGCGCACCGTTGAAGAAATAGCCGAAGAGGTCGACGAACAACCCACTGCACCCAAGCCGCCATCCCAGCGCACCTTCATCCAGAAGACGATGGCGGAGCAGGCAGCCGAACGCATGGTGGAGCGTCCGCCGGTCGTCGCCGTGCTTGGTCACGTCGACCATGGTAAGACCACGCTGCTCGACCGGATCCGTCACACCAATGTAGCAGCCGGCGAGGCGGGCGGCATCACCCAGCGCACTGGCGCCTACCAGGTCACCGTCAAAGGTAAAAAGATCTCGTTTCTCGACACGCCGGGGCATGAGGCGTTCACCGCCATGCGCGCACGCGGGGCGCAGGTCACGGACATCGTCGTGCTGGTCGTAGCCGCCGACGATGGTGTGATGCCGCAAACCAAGGAGGCGATCAGCCACGCACGCGCCGCCAATGTGCCGATCATTGTGGCGATCAACAAGATCGACAAACCCAACGCCAATCCACAGCGCGTGATGGAAGAGCTTGCCAAAGAGGGTCTGCAACCTGAAGCGTGGGGCGGAGACACGATCATGGTCGAGATCAGCGCGCTGACAGACCTGGGCATCGACGACCTGCTCGATAACATCCTGGTGTTGGCTGAGGTGGAGCAGTTCAAGGCTGATCCGAAAGGCGATTGCGTCGGCACCGTGATCGAAGCCGAGCTGGACAAATTCCGCGGCGTCACCGCCACACTGCTTGTGCAAAACGGCACATTACACCGTGGCGACACGATCGTCGTCGGCAAGACGTGGGGGCGCATCAAGGCGATGTTCGACTACGAGGGCAAGCCGATCAAGGAAGCTGGGCCGAGCATGCCCACGATGGTGCTCGGCTTGCAGGAAGTGCCGATGGCTGGCGATGTCTTCGAACGCGTCAGCAATGACCGCCAGGCGCGCCAGATCGCGGAGGAGCGACGACAGGCGGCGGCAGCGCCATTGCAGGAGACGCGGCGCGCCATGTCCCTGGATGATTTCTTCAAGCGCTTTGAGGGCGGCGAAGCCAAGACGCTGAACTTGATTGTGCGCGCCGACATGCAAGGCACGCTAGAGCCGATCGTCAAGAGTCTGAACGACTTGAGCAACGATGAAGTCGAAATCAAAATTTTGCAAGCCAGCATTGGCGACATTTCCGAATCAGACGTGATGCTGGCGGAAGCGAGCGACGCCGTAATCATCGGCTTCAGCGTCGGCATCGACAAGGCGGCGCATGTGCGCGCCGAGCACTCCGGCGTCGAAATCCGACAGTACGACATCATCTATAAGATGCTCGAGGATATCGAAGACGCCATGAAGGGGATGCTCGAACCGATCTACAAAGAATCGGTGATCGGTCACGCCACCGTGTTGCAAATGTTCAAACTGCGCAAGGGATTTGTCGCAGGCTGCATGGTGAACGACGGCGTCGTCAAGCGCGGCGCACTGGCGCGCGCTCTGCGCAACGGTGAAGAAATTGTTTCCGGCGCACGCGTTGAGACCTTACGTCGCTTCACCGAGGATGTCGCTGAGGTGCGTCAGGGTTACGAGTGTGGCATCAACCTCTCGCAGGGCGATGAGTTGCTCAAAGAGGGTGATGTGCTCGAATTCAGCGAGCGGGTTCGCGTACGGTAGAGAACAAAGAGACTTGGAGAGGGGAAAGGAAGAACGGAGTGGCGTAGTCGGGTGATGGGGTGGTGAGGAGATCAAAATCTCCCACATCTCCATCTCCTAATCTCCCTATCTTCCCCTCTCATCAGACTTCAGGATTCTTGATTATGTCCTCAGAAATTCGCCAACAACGTGTGGCGGGGCTGGTGTTCGAGGAGATCAGCATTATGCTGGCCGGCGAGTTGCGAGACCCACGCATCAGTCTCGTCAAGGTGACTGACGTGCGTGTGAGCAAAGACCTGCGCAACGCGCGCATCTTCGTGAGTCACGACGACGATACCGTATCGCGACGCGAACTACTCAAAGCGTTGCAAAGCGCGACGCCTTATCTGCGCGGCCAACTTGCCGAGCGCCTGGGGCTGCGCGCTGTGCCGGAGCTGCTTTTCTCCTACGACGATTCACCAGAAAAAGCAGCGCGCGTCGATGAGCTGTTGCGCCAGATCGCGGCCGAGCGCAGTGCGCGCGGCGATGAGCAGACGTCGCCGTAGTCCGTCCACTTCACTCGATAGGTTCATCCACTCTACAATCATCTGCCTGGAAGCGCACTTCCGGGCAGACTCTCTTTCCTTTGCGCCTGATGAGGTGGACATCCGTCCCTACTTTTCGGTGTCATGCGCCCCTATACGCGTTTGGCGAGCGCGACTATAGTGTTCGCAGAACAAAATGTGCGCCATACAGTGCGCATTCCCCTATCGCAGATAAAGAAGGGTGTAACCATGAAACGAATTGTAGTCATTCACCTGGATAACGCCGAATACGATGAGATTGTGCGTTTTCTGGGGCAAGAGATCGAAATCCGCCATCGCGGCTGCAACGGCGATCCCGAAAAAGCGCGCGCGCTGATCGCTGAACATGACGGCAAAGTTGATGCGATTGGGCTGGAGGGATTGCCCGCACAATTGCAGTTGGGGACGGTCTCGCGCAGCCATGAAATCGGCGTCACATTGCCGGCAGCCGCCAGCAAGACGCCGGTCGTCGATGGCGGCGGCATCCGTCCCGGTCTCGAACGGTGGGCAGTGATTCTGGCTGACCGCGCACAGCCAGGCATCTTCGCCGAAAAACGCGTCTTGATGACGCCAGGACTCAATCATTCTGGACTGGTGCAGGCATTGACGCGACACACCACCTCGATTCGCTACGCGGACCCGATCATCTACTTCGGTCTGCCAGCGGCGCCGCTCGTCGGTGCGCATAGCACACTGGAGCAGGCCGCGGCGCCAACGCTTGAGCAGCTCAAAGATGCACCGTTTCGTCGCCTGCTGCCGCAGCCGGGCGAACCAGGCCACGAACGCTCAGCCGAGCCATTCCACAGCGCCGACATCATCGCTGGCGACATCGGGGCGATCCGTCGCTATGCGCCCGACCGGCTGGCGCACAAGACTGTGGTGGTGGAGTGGGCTGAGCAGGCGGATATCGACGATCTGCGCCGTCGCGGGGTGAGCATCCTTGTCACGCTGATGCCGTCGCTTAAACCTGACGATGATCTGGGACGTTGGTCGGCGGCGACGATCGAGGCTGCGCTCGTGGCGCTGCGTCGCAATCGCAACCAGCCGTTAAGCGAGGACACCTACCTTGACCTGATGGCTGATATTCACTGGGCGCCGGCAATTCGTTATCTTCAGCCCGAAGAAGCCGGGATCAATCGCTTCGCCTTTGTGATCCACCCGCTCAACGTGAGTTTCATTCATAAGCATCCACTTTTTCGCTGGACGAAATATTTGCCCGACGATCTGGTCGAGGAAGTCTCAGCCTACATGCCCCCCATGTATATCTCACGCATTACAGGCGGCGTTTCAGAGGCGACCGGTCAACGCATCGAAGGACATCTGATCACACTTGGCGCCACCCCCCGCATGATGATGAAGCACGATGCTGCCTTCACCTATCGCCAGCTCAACCAGGCGGCGCGGCTGGCTGAACGTAAAGGTGCACGCATCATGGGATTGGGCGCGTTCACCAGCGTGGTCGGCGACGCCGGCATCACCGTAGCGCACGAGGCGGACATCGCCATCACCAGCGGCAACAGTCTGACCGTCGCCATGACGCTGGAGGCAGCCAAACAGGCGGTGATCCAGATGGGCGCCACCGATCTGACCAAAGGCAAGGTGATGATCGTCGGCGCCACCGGGTCGATCGCTTCTGTCTGCTCGCGTCTGGTTGCGCAGGCGATCAAGAACGTCGTGCTCGTCTCGATCGAGCCGGAGAAGCTGCTCGAACTCAAACGGCTGATCCAGCAGGAAACGCCAGGCGCCGAGGTCACCATTGCAACGCGCGCAGGCGACCTGATCTCCGACTGTGATCTGGTGATCACAGCGACTTCAGCCTTCGGTCAGCGCGTGATCGATATCACCAAATGCAAGCCAGGCGCAGTGATCTGCGACGTGGCGCGACCACCAGACATCAACCCGGCCGAAGCGGCGCTGCGCCCCGACGTGCTTGTGATCGAGAGCGGCGAGGTGATCATCCCCGGCGACGTCGACTTTGGCTATGACATCGGGTTGCCGCCCAAAACATCCTACGCTTGCCTGGCCGAAACCGCCTGCCTGGCCATGGAGGGGCGCTTTGAAGATTACACATTGGGGCGCAACATCACGATGGAGCGCGTCAAGGAAATTTACAAAATGTCGCAAAAGCACGGCTTCAAGCTGGCGCCGTTGCGCTCGTTCGGGAAATATGTCAGCGAGGCAGACCTGGCCGCCAAACGTGCGCTGGCGGAAGAGTATCGCAACGATCCGGCGCGCTTCGCCGCAGTGCGCGCGGAGGCGCAGCGCAAGCTTCAGGACATCCCGATCATGGCGAAAGGGGTCAAGCAGTCTGGGGCGTTCGATAAGCGCTGGCTGACCGTCGGCGCGGCTGGCGCAGCGATCGGCGCAATGGCGCTGGCAATAGCAGGGCGCGGGCGGAAATAGCATCGATCCCAACCGATGATGGGCGGAACGGAGGCATCGTCTGAGCCTCCGTTCTGTTCATTATCCACCCAAAACCAATGTAAGGAGCACGCATGAACTATCGCAATCTTGGCCGGACCGGTCTCAAGGTCTCTGAACTCTGTCTGGGCGCGATGCAATGGGGATGGACAGCGGACGAAGAGACCAGCCAGGCGGTGATGGACGCCTTCATCGAGGCGGGCGGCAATTTCATCGACACTGCCGACGTTTACAGCAACTGGGCGCCAAACAACCCTGGCGGCGTCAGCGAAGAGATCATCGGGCGCTGGATGAAGGCGCGCAATAACCGCGACCAGATCGTCGTAGCGACCAAAGTGCGCGGCCGCATGTGGGAAGGCCCGAATGGCGAAGGGCTGAGCCGCGTCCACCTGATTAAGGCGTGTGAGGACAGCCTGCGCCGCCTGCAGACCGATTACATCGACCTCTACCAGACGCACTGGTACGACGAGGAGACGCCGATCGAGGAGACAATGGAGACGCTCGACATGCTGGTGCGGCAGGGTAAGGTGCGCTATGTCGGGTGCAGCAACTATCCAGCATGGCGGCTGATGGAGGCGCTGTGGGCAAGCGACAAGCGCAACCTGGTCCGCTATGACTCAATCCAGCCGCACTACAATCTGGCGCATCGCGCGGAGTTCGAGCGCGAGACACGGGAAGTGTGTGTGACCTACGGCATCGGCGTCATTCCCTACAGCCCACTTGCCGGCGGCTTCCTCACCGGCAAGTATTCCAGAGAAAGCGAGATCGCCAGCGCCCGCGCCGAAGGGATCAAACGGCGCTATTTCAACGAACGCGGCTGGCGCATTCTGGATGCAGTCATTGCGGTGGCGAAGGAGAATGGCAGCACGCCCACCGCTGTGGCGCTGGCATGGCTGCTGGCGCAGCCGGGGATGACCGCCCCGATCATCGGCGCCAACAGCGTCGAACAACTGCAAGCCAGCCTTGCCGCCAGCGGGCTGCAACTCACAACCGCGCAGATCGATGCGCTCTCGGCGGCGTCAAGCTGGCAGGACAGCGGCGACTAATCGCTTACGCTGGGAGCATCTCAGGAAGTATGGACACGATAGGGACCCATTATCATTTATGTCCACACGGTCATGTCATTCAGGAGACTTGCTGAGGCGCTGCGCCTGCGCGATCCAGTTTGTGTAATCTGGCTGTGACGGCTTGGGCGCAGCGACGATCTGGGCGAGTTGTTCCGGCGTCGCCTGCGCCAACGCCGTGAAAGTGTGGATGCCGGCAGCATAGAGACGCTGCTCAAAGACCGGCCCGATTCCCTCGATCAACTCAAAGTCGTCAGGCGGCTGCCCTTGCCAGATGAAACCAATGGAGTCGGTCTCCTCTGCAAGGCGGCGGGCATCGGCGCGAATGGCGGCAGGATCGACCGATTTCGCTTGCAGGTCATTCAGCGCCAGAATGCTGCGCAGGTTGTCATCTGAGAGTGCAGCAACCTCCCAGTACGAACCCACGCCGGCCGCATACAGCCGTTGCTCGAACGTTGGCCCGATGCCCTTGATCGCGGTCAGGTCCTGTGGAGCCTCGATTTCCTGCGGGAGGATGCGCAGATCGATAGCAGCGTCGATGGCGGCTTGTTTGCTGGCGGGAAGCACTGACGCCGCTGTATCGGACGGCATGGCTAAGGCAGATGCGCGCTGACCGGATGGCATCGCTGCATACTCCGTGCGCAGCTGCTCCAGCATGGCACGGTCGGCGTCGACCGCGGCGCGGGTGCTTGCCAGCATCACTTCGGCGCTGCGCACTTGCTGCTCTAGCGCCAGCAGCATCTTGTTCTTGCGTTCCAGCTCGACGCGCAACGCCGCCTGCTCGCGCTTGAGCGATTCGACCGTTGCAGCAAGTTCCGTTGACATCATTGTCGGGCCGGCAGCAGATTGCATCGCCAGCGTCGCTTCACTGTTCTGCACGGCGCGCTGGCCGTTGTCGAGCGCAGCCGCCGGCGCCACATCCCTGAGCGCAATGACCGATAGATCATCCTCATCGCTGGATTCAATGGCTTTGGTGACGGTTGCGACGTCGGCTTTTAACGGATAGCGCCGAATCTGGGCGGAAGTGCGGCGCGCGATGACCTTCATCAGCTTATCCGCATCGCGCTCGTTGACCAATGCGACGACGACAAAATGATCGTTGGGGATGTCGGCTTTAATCTGCTCGATCTCGGCGGCGGGCAGACCGAGCGTGGCTGACAGTTCGACAGCTTTCACACCTACATCGATGTGCATGTCGCTGCCGAGGAGCGTCAACACGCCATCCTCGCTCTTTACGTACTCCTGCAGCCCAAGAATGTCGTACTCCCCATCGACCAGGCCATTTTTGGCGATGCGCATCATCGTGCGCAAGTCGTCGTAGTTTGACACCGCCAGCGTCACCAACTCGGTTGGACGGTCGATGATCGCAGAGAGCAGCGAACGATAATTACGACTCGAAGAGACGCGCCCAAAGAAATTGTGAATCCGCTCCAACAAGTAATCGTTCTGTTGGGCGCGCCAGGCGTAGATCACACAAGTTCCTGCCAGACGGTCGTGAAATGTGCGGCGCCGATCGTCGACAATCGCCCACAAGAAGCCAAGCCCCAGCGGAAGCAACGATGCCAGGTAGCCAAACCAGCGAATCGTCGCCTGCGGATAGCCCATCGGCTTGCCGTCAAGTCGAACGATGCGCACCCCCATGATATACTTGCCGACCGTTTGGCCGCCTGACGTTGCCAGAAAAATGAAATAAATGGGGCCGACCACAAATGCGGCGACAACCAATACAATGTCCACGATGCGGCACAGCAGCCCCAGCGTGTTATCAAACAACCTGTCAGTCGCGGCGCCGGACACAAACGCAGCACACGATTCGGGATTAACGTCGAGGAAAAAATCAAGCGGCATGCGGATCGAAACATTGATGATCACCAACAAGAGGACGACGATCAGGATGTCGATCAGAAGAGCGATGCCACGCGTGACGATGCCTGCATACTGTCCCATCAATCCAACGTTACGCGTTGCCATTGCTGCGCCCCTTGACAAAATCGGATGCCAGCTTGCCCGACTCTGCACGGCGCTGCACCTCGGCGGGCGGCGGCGGCAGATCCTCGCGCGGTTTGAGCCGTAGGATGCTGCGCACGATTGCATCCACGACCGCATCGCCCGTCACTGTTCGTTCGCGCACCTCATCGCGCACCTGCCCCGCAAGGCTGAGGCTCTGCCCCTGCACCAACGTCTGCACCTCCGCCGGATGCTCGTTGAGGTAATCGATGTAAATGTCGCCCTGCTGGCGGACCAACGGCACAAGCTGGTCGGGATTTTCAAGTAGATAGGCGAGATACTGACTTGCCTGAGCCCGGATCAACTGCTGGATCGCGCCGTCTTCGATCAATTGCGGCAGAATCGCCTCCACCTGGGCGCGCACCAATGACTGCACGGCGGGGCTTTCCGCCAACACAGGCATCAGCCGCTCAATCTGCGCGTCGATGAGCTGATTGACCTCCGAGTTTTGTTTCAGATAGGCGATGACATTGTCGATCACGCCGCCGACCACATCAGCTGAAATGCTGTCGCCAGCGAGCAGCCCGGTGCGCCCCTTTTCTTCTAGCCTGCCCACCACCAGATCGACCGTCGTCGTAACCGTTTCAACGCGCTGGCGCACCAGACTCGTCACACCAAGCGCATCAAGCGGCGCCAGAACCGGCCAGGCAATCCGTTCGGCGGTGGCAAGCACACGGCGGTTGACTTCCAGCGCCGTGGCAACACCTTGATCCACCATATCCGTGGCGACCATTGCTGTGCCAATTGCCAAATGGGCGACGCGCGCCAGCAACGAACCTTGCGATTCAGGCCTCGTCTGCTCGGCTCCAGTTGGCTCTTCGCCGAAAATATCGTTCTCAACGCTGTCATTGCCAGCCAAACAACACCTCCTTACAAGGGCAGAAACCGAGAGCCTGTCCACAGAGCTACCTGCCTAGAGGCAGGGACGCAGAGATGCAGAGAAAATTCAGACGTCACTTGCAACTCATCTAAACAGCCGCCCGATCACATTGAGTGCAATGGTAAGCAAAATGCTGAGCAAAATCATGCTCCCAATGGGTGCAAAAAAAGTGAAGTTGTCGCGCTTGATCACAATATCGCCGGGCAACTGGCCGAACCAGCCAAAGCGCCCGCCCGCCACGATCAGCAAGCCGATGAGAAACAAGCCAACGCCTGCGATCATCAACATTCTGCCGATTTCGTTCATGCTTTGCACTCCTGTCTACACCTCGGTCGGATCGATGCCAGGTGCACGCAGTCATCCGGCAAATCGCATCGTACACATAATATAGCACGACACAATCGCTTTGGCATACAGATTCGCCGATGCTACAATCTTGTTGCAACGCACCCGGTTCCCGATCACACTCATACTCTCACGGAGATCACCATGCACGGCGGCGATCTGGTAGCAAACGTTCTCAAAGCGCAAGGGACGCCCTTTCTCTTTACGCTCGTTGGCGGGCACATCTCGCCGATCCTGGTGGCGGCAAAACAGCGCGGCATCCGCGTCATCGACACGCGCCATGAAGCCACCGCCGTCTTCGCCGCCGACGCGGTGGCGCGGCTCACTGGGCGACCAGGCGTGGCCGCGGTGACGGCAGGGCCCGGTGTCACCAACACAGTGACTGCCCTCAAGAATGCGCAGATGGCGCAGTCGCCGGTGGTGCTGATCGGCGGCGCCGCGCCGACCGCACTGCAGGGACGCGGCGCGCTGCAGGATATCGACCAGATGGCAGTGATTCGTCCGGTGGTGAAGTGGGCGAAGCAGGTGCGGCGCGTCAAGGAGCTGATCCCGACGCTCGAAGCGGCGTTTCGTCATGCACAGGAGGGCGCGCCGGGTCCCGTCTTCGTCGAATGCCCGGTCGATCTGCTCTACGACGAGACGACAGTGCGCAAATGGTACGGCGCCGACCGCGGCGGCAGGTCGCTGGCGGATAAGGCGACCAAACAGTATCTGCGCTTTCACGTCAACCGCCTCTTCAGCGGCGCAGCACAGGTCAAACCCGGCGCGCGCATCAAGGTTGCGCTGCCCGCGCCAGACCCGGCCGCCGTCGATCGCGTGATCGAACGGCTGCTCAATGCCCAGCGCCCGCTGCTGCTGATCGGCAGCCAGGCGATGCTTGACGTTGCCCACGCTGGCGACCTGGCGCAGGCGCTGGAGACGATCAGCGCGCCGGTCTATCTTTCGGGCATGGCGCGCGGGCTGCTCGGTCGCGACCACCCACTGCAACTGCGCCACAAACGCCGCGAGGCGCTGCGCGAGGCGGACTTCGTGCTGCTGGCGGGCGTGCCGTGCGACTTCCGGCTCGACTACGGCAATCACATCCGCCGCGGCGCCGTCTATGTATCGGTCAACCGCAGCCGCGCCGATCTAACCAAAAACCGCAAGCCGACGATCGGGCTGCTGGCCGACCCATCACTGACGCTGCGCACGCTGGCGACGATGCTGCCCGGACAGCGACCAGCCGGCTGGCAGGCGTGGCAGGCAAGCCTGCGCAGCCGCGACGATGCGCGCAACGCAGAGATCGCACAGCAGGCGCTGACGCCGACCGGCAAGGTCAACCCGCTGCATCTGTGCATGGAGATCGACCGTCAGATCACGCCGAGTTCGATCCTGATCGGGGACGGCGGCGACTTCGTGGCGACGGCATCGTATGTGATCCGGCCGCCGGGTCCGCTGCGCTGGCTCGATCCTGGTGCGTTTGGCACGCTGGGCGTTGGCGCCGGCTTTGCACTCGGCGCCAAGCTCGTCCATCCCGACGCCGATGTGTGGGTGCTCTACGGCGACGGTTCGTTTGGCTATTCGGTGGCGGAGTTCGACACTTTTGTGCGCCACGCTGCGCCCGTCCTCGCCGTCGTCGGCAACGATGCAAGCTGGTCACAGATCGCGCGCGAACAGGTGGAGATGCTTGGTGACCCGGTGGCGACCGAGCTGGCGCACAGCGACTATGAGCGCGCCGTGGAAGGCTTCGGCGCAGCGGGCGTGCATCTCGACGACCCAGAGCTGGCGGCGGAGGCGCTCGAACAGGCGCGCCGGCAAGCGGATGCAGGCAAACCAGTCGTTGTCAACGCCATCCTCGGCAAGACCGACTTCCGCAAAGGCTCGATCTCGATGTAGCGCCCACAGGAAGAGAAAGGGAGAACGGCGCAAACCACCAGTCCCCCTCTCCCTATCTCCCTATCTCCCTATCTCCCCATCTCCCTACCCCGGCTTCACCGCCGTCACCCGCGCACTGTAAATCTTCGGCATTCCTGGCTGCGTCGGCACAATCTCCTCTGCCGTGCGCTTGTCGGCGACGGTGACTTCGCTGAAACCCGCCGCGCGCATCAACGCAGTGTAGAGTTCCAGATCGATGGCGCCGGTCACGCATTCGGCCCAGCGTGAGAGGTCGGCGCGCAATTCATCGCTGAACTCGCCCTCGGTGACGATGTCGCTGACCGCCACGCGCCCGCCCGGCTTGAGCACGCGAAACGCCTCGCGAAAGACAGCGCGTTTGTCCGGCGCCAGGTTGATCACGCAGTTGGACATGATCACGTCGATGCTGTTGTCCTCGACAGGCAACGCCTCGATTTGCCCCTGGCGAAACTCGACGTTGTCGACGCCCATGCGCGCCTTGTTGGCGTTCGCCTTTTCCAACATCGCCGGCGTCATGTCAACGCCGATCACGTAGCCTTCTGCTCCAACCTGCCGCGCCGCCAGGAAGCAATCGATGCCGCCTCCGCTGCCCAGGTCGAGCACGCGTTCGCCCTTGCGCAGCCCGGCAATCGTCACCGGGTCGCCGCACCCCAACGACAGCCCGGTCACGTCAACCGGCAGCCCATCAAGCAACTCACCTTCATAGAACAGCGACGCGTTGGAAGCATCGCCGCAGCAATCGGACGGCCCGCAACAACTTGTGCCGTTCACGGCAATTGCGCCATAGCGCTCCTGGACGGCTTCGTGAACTTCGCTCAACTGGATCATGATTCTTCTCCTCCTTAACCCATCGATAAACATCAATATAAAACACCAAGAAAATGGCAGCTCTCACGCTGCAAATGCCATTATATCGATACTCATCGATTTGTCAAGTGTACAAAATTGTTGCGGTCCACCTCACGTCCGAGCCGGGTCTGCAACGCATGGAGCTTATTTCGGCAGAGATAGTGCGGCAAACAGTCGGCTGCGCGCATCGGGCGACAGTGTCGGCTGGGGCAAGGTGCGATAGAGGTGGATGGTCTTGCGCAGAGTGTCAACCACGGCGCGACAGTCTGCACAATCGGCAAGATGGCGCTCGATCTCGGCGCAGACCTCGGCGGCGGCTTCGCCATCCAAATAATCAGACAGGTCGGCGAGCAGGTGTTTGCAGTTGCTATGTGACTCGCCGTGTGACTCGCCGTGCAATTCGTGAGCGTTCATCTCGGTCATCCTTGCGCAGCGTGCGCCAGTTCGGTGAAATAGCCGGAAAGACGCTCGCGCAGCCAGAGCCGCGCCCGGTGCAGACGCACCTTGACATTCGAGATGGTGACATTTAGCACCTGCGCCGTCTCCTCGGTCGAAAGCCCTTCCAGCTCGCGCAAGACAAACACGGCGCGCAGCGTCTCCGGCAGCTCGGCGATCGCCCGTTCCAGCTCGCTGCGCGCTTCGTTGCTCTGGAAGTCATCTTCGGGTAAACAACACCAGTCGAACAACTGCATCGGCGTGATCTCCTCCTCGTCATCCGCGGCTGGCGGGTCGATGGAGACGTAGAGCGGCTGTTTCTTGCGCAGCCTCATCAGCGCTGTGTTGTAGGCGATCCGGTAGAGCCATGTGCTGAGACGGGAGCGCCCCTCAAAACTATCAATCGTGCGAAAGGCATTGAGAAAGGTCTCCTGGACAATGTCTTCGGCCTCTTCCGGCGAGCCGACCATGCGCAACGCCAGCCGATAGACGCCAGCTGAGTGAAGGTCAATGCACTCGGCGCAAGCCGTTTTATCACCTGCCTGGATGCGTTGGAGCAGATTCCGTTCGTATTCTGCATCGCTGGCGCCGTCCACCGCCGGAACCGCCACACCGTCTGCACCTCTCATGCAGTGGATTATATACCATGCGAGGAGCAAGGTGCGAAGGGCGAGGGGACGAGTGAATCACGAAACACGCAACAAGCAACACGCCCCTCGCCCCTCCCACTCAATTCACCATCGCCTCCCAACGCGCCCGCGCCTGCTTCATGAAGGCGTCGTCGGTAAGGCTCATCAACTTGGTCATCAACATGCTCTCCGGCACGGCGCCTTCGACGTGGATCACGTCGTTGACCACGGTGCGCGGCACGCCGTAAACCTGATAGCGGTTCGCCAGATGCGGGAACTCGGTCGCTTCGACCATCGCCGCAGTGACGTGTTCGCTCGCCATCGCCAGCCGGTGCGCCAGCAGCACGGCGCGTGGGCAATACGGGCAGGTCGGCGTCACAAAGACCTGGATGTTGACCGGCTGCTTCAACTCGGCGAGCTGCTTGAGCGTCGCCTCACTCAATTCGGGATCACCGCTGCTGGCGAGACGGATGTCCTCGATCAGCGTGCCGAACTCATAGCCGGATGGAATGCCATAGAGACGGATGCCATAATCCGCCGGTTCGTCGCCTTCGCGCACGACCGCGATTGCCGGAATTTTGTCGATGCCGTAGGTCTCGGCGACTTCGCTATCCTTGACAAAGTCACGCACCTCAACGCTCACTTTGTCCGAAAGCGCCGCCACTTCCTCAACCAACTCGCGCGTTTCGGCGCACATCGCACATTCGAGCGCGCCGCCTTCGCCCTGCGTAAACACCACCAGCTTCACAGGCGCCGACAGATCCGCCAACACCTCGCGCACCTGATTCTTGATGTCATCGTTCAGAATTGCCATAATCATTCCCTCGTTCTTTGGATTCAATTTCGAGCCACAAACTGCTTTACTATCGGGTTAGATGCAGTGATGAGGGAATGGTTACAAGAGGCGTGGTGCGTGTTACGTTGTCGGCCCGTTGCATAAGACGAAGCACGAAATACGCAACACGCAACACGCTGCTCACGCCAACGCCTGCGCAATCACTGCAATATCCTCTGGTGTGGTGCGGCAACAGCCGCCGATCAGCCGTGCGCCAGCCGCATACCACTGGCGCGCCGGTTCGGCGAAGTCGGTGACGCCCGTGCCTTCGACCCAACAGCGCGCGGCGGCGTCCCAGCGTTCACCACTGTTGGGATAGCAAAGCAGCGGCTTGTCGGTCGCGGCGCGGGCAATGTGCAGCAGCGATTCGATGTGGCGCGGCGCTGTGCAGTTGACGCCGACCGCCACGATCTGCTCGCAGGCGTCCGCCAGTTTGACCGCCTCGACAAATGGCTCGCCCGACGCCAGCGTCTCCCCGTCGCGACAACTGCAGGCAAGCCACGCTGGCATCTCGTGGCATTCCTGCAGCAGGCGGATCAACGCCTCCACCTCCACCAGACAGGGGATCGTCTCGCACGCAAACAGGTCAGCTTCGGTCTCGATCAGTGCGCTGACGCGGGGGCGATGCCAGGCGACCAGCGCATCAACGCTGACGCCATAGTCGCCGCGATATTCCGAACCGTCGGCGAGATATGCGCCATACGGTCCAATCGACGCTGCGATCAACGGGCGCAGATCGTGCGCGCTGGCCCGCGTCTCAATCAGATGCTGCTCGATGGCTTCGCTGGCAAGCTGGACACTGTAGCGAAAGAGCGTGCGCACCTGCGCCTCGTTCAGCCCGCGCCGCCGAAACCCTTCCAGGCTGGCTTGATAGCTGGCGGTGATCAGCACGTCGGCGCCGGCGCGCAGATAGTTGAGATGCACGGCGCGAATCAGCTCCGGCGCATCGATCAACAGCCGCGCTGACCACAGCGCATCGCTCAGGTCGGCGCCGCGGCGCTCCAGCTCGGTCGCCAGCGCGCCGTCGATGATGATCGCCTTGCGCCGCTCCAAGAACGGCGTCAATGGATTGAACATGGCTTCCTCCTCAGTTTTCTTGCCACCAGTCGAGCCGCGAGCGTGGATCGAGAAACGCACCGCGGTCACGCACGGCGATCAGCAGATCACCCAACGCCGCAACGCCGATGGTTTCATCCTCGCGCAGTGCTGGCAGCGACGATCGGCCGTTGGCGTCACTGTTGATGTACAATGCCAACAGATTTGGATCGACGCAAAGATTCTCAATGTGAACGGCGTAACCGTTCGCCACGCTGTCCTCACGCGTGTAGCCAAGCGTAATGCGCGTCGGTTCAGCGTATAGCACCATCGCCTTGAAGCCGCCGCCGTAGATCTGCCGGTTGCGTCGCGGGATGCGCACCGTCTCGCCAGCGTACATGTGCAGGACGACCAATGTCGCCTGCGGCGCATCCAGCAAGTCGCCGCGACAGCCATGCGGAGCACAGCCCCAATCCCAGTCGTAGACGCGATAGGGTTGACCAAATTGCGGAGCGCGATTGTCGCTGAACAATCCGGCCAGTTGCGGCGGGTCGCCGTCGACGGGGCCGTCTTTGTTGATCAGCGTGCGTGCGGCGTCGATTGCTTCGTAGCCGCGCAGGCTCAGGTTCAGGTCGGCGTGTTGCGCTGGCGGATGGTCAAGTCCACCGCCCGCGACAGGAATGGCGACGTACTGGTTCGACGATGAGATGGGACAGACGTCATTTGCCGGCGGCGGTGCGTTTTCCTGATTCGCAGTTGCGTCAACAGACGCAGCAACAGCTCGAACAGCGACAGGTTGAACAGCTTCCGCTGTGGGTGTGGCAGGCTCCACTGTGTTCGTTGGCAGCGCGCGGGTGGCTGTAGGCGGCGCTTCGGGCAGCGGCGTCGGCGTGGCAATGTCCGCTGTCAAGGGGGCAGCTTCGAGTGCGCCAAGTGATGCAGGCGTGGCGGTCACGACGACGATCTGCGTCACTACAACAACTTGCGTCACGACGATGCGCTGTGGCGTCGGCGTGGGCAGCGCATAGAGCGTGGCGCGCGCCGCCAGTCCAACCATGCGCGGGTCAGGCGCCACCGGCTTGCTGATGCGCCAGAGAATCGCAAGCAGAACGAGTAGAATGCCGATCAATAAAATCTGCGCCCCTACGTCTTTGCGTCGAATATGATTTTCTCCAGAAAAGCATCTTACAACCGCGCCATCAGCGTCGTGCGTCGAAACGAGGCGGCTGCAAGCACAAACACCACCACATCGAGCACCCATAGCGCCAACCCCAATAACACAACCAGCCAGATCGACAGGATGAATGCGCCCGCCGCCTGCCCGATCACGAGCAGCACCAGCGGCAAGACCACCAGGCTGCCGATCTGGTACGCCTCCTGAAAGGTGTTGACGCGCGACGACGCAATCACCGTCACGCCCAGCCCAAACGCAGCGGCGGCCGGCCCCACCCAAAACGCCAGCAACAGCCACAACGCATTGGGCAGGACGATCCGTTCCGCAACATAATATGTCATGACATTGGCGACAATCGAATAGACGATGAAGCCGCCAAACCCAACCATGGCGCCGGGAATCCATGCGCCAAGAATTTTGGCAAACAGCAGCTCGCGGTCGGTGGTCGGTGTATAGGCGAGCGATTCGAGCGTCTTGCGCTCCTTCTCACCGGCAAAGCTGTCCGCCGCCACCACCGCCGACGCCATCAACGGCAGGATCAAATACATCGGCGCAAAGAGATAGACGACAAAATAGATATAGCCAACCTGCGGATCGCTCAGCCCGGCGTATTCAGCGCCAAACCCTGAAGGCAACGGGCGCGTCAGTTCATCCAGGTTCACAGAGGCGACATCCATTCGAGCAGCCATGCCCGAAATCAGCCCAACCAACACCGGGATGCCCACCATCAGAATCAACGGCACGATGACAAGCGGCAGCACAACTGCACGCGTGCGCAGCGCCACCGAAACATCCTTGCGCGCAATCGCCCAAACCGACTCCCAGTTCATTGTTCAAAGCTCCTGCAGCGCAAAATAGACATCTTCCAGCGACGGCTCTTCGGGCTGGATGCGATAGAGATTGAGGCCGTTGTGCATCGCCGCCTCCATCACCTTCGGCACATCGCGGCGGCCCACCCCGTGCAATGTGATCAAGACGCCGCCGTTGCGCGCGGAGGCGCGGTCGGTCGTCGCTTCGGCGCGCGCAACGGGCGGCGTCTGCGCAAAGAGATGCAGCGCACGCGGTAGATCGTTTACATCGACCTCGACGCTGATCGTATGGCTGCGGTTCAGATGGCTGCCCAACAGCTGAATGTCGCCGATAGCGAGCAATTTACCGTGCGCCAACACGGCAATTCGGTCACAGAGCCGCTCGGCTTCGGCAAGATTGTGCGTGCACAAAAACACGGTGCGTCCCCGGTGGGACAGGTGCTCGATCATCTGGTGCACATCGCGGATGGCGACCGGATCGAGACCGGAAGTTGGTTCATCAAGGAAGATGATATCAGGGTCATGGATCAACGTGCGCGCCAGCGCCAGCCGTTGACGCATCCCTTTGCTGAAGCCGCCCACCTTGGAATCAGCGCGGTTGCTGAGTGCAAAGAAGTCAAGCAATTCATCGATGCGTCGCTTGCGCACCTGCTTTGGCACATTGTAGATTTCGGCAAAGTAGCGCAGCGTGTCGAATGCGGTCAGCCGGCTGTCGAGTGCGGGCGTCTCGGTGAGGACGCCGGTGCGCGCGCGGACGCGGTGACCATCCGTCGCCGGGTTCAAGCCAAAGACGCGCGCTGCGCCCGCCGTTGGCGCAATCACGCCATTGAGCATGCGCACGGTCGTCGTCTTGCCTGCGCCGTTGTGGCCGAGAAACCCAAAGACTTCCCCTGCCTCGATCGTGAGCGAGAGATCGTTGACCGCAGTCGTCCCGCCAAAGACGCGCGTCAAGCGTTCGGTCGTGATCACTGTGTTGGAAGCTGCACCCATTCGCATAGCTCTCCGTCGTAGCGATGCCTGTTGGCGATTCCACGTCAAAGGATTGGCTTTACAAGCAGTCCACAGAAAAGTCGCCTTCCAGCCACTGCGCAATCGCCGGATGCCGCAAGGTTCGCTGCACGGCGCTCCATCCCAGCACCACCTGTTGCAGCCCTCGCTCCTTCGGGTCGGGGACAAAGCCGCAGTCCAGGTAAGTCTTGATCGCCCACGGACGCCGCGTGTCGGTGCCGAGCATGGTGCGGCTGTGATCCTGGGCGATGCGATGGAGCGCGTGTGCGGTCATCGGTTTGGCGAGGCCGCGGCGTTGGTGCGCCGTCGCCACCACGACCCAGTGAATCCGCCCCCATGCCCCGCGCCCGTTCCAGTCATCCTCCCACCACGCAGTGATCGTTCCGACATCCTCGCCGCCAGCAGTTTGTACAAAAAACATGCGGTCAGCCAGCGCGTTGCGATGCGCGCCAAACGACTCGTCGAAGTGTCGGGCTTCGACACGAAAGAGCGGCTCGGCGTCATGGTGCAGCGCCAGCCACACCGCAATGTCGCCCTCGCGATAGGAGCGAAACCGGTAGCCCTCCGGCAAGCGCCAGGTGGGAAGATTATCCATGGTTGGCTGGATCATGTGCACTTCGGCGGCGAGCAGCTCATGCATCACAGCCACTTCCCTCTCCGCATTCGTGTTTCATGCACTGTCGAGCAGATCGAAGAACGCCATCGACCGTAGCGTTTCGCCCCTCGCAACTCGCCCTTCGTCCCTGGCCTCATATCGATTACGCCAATACTGCGTCGGTGAAGCGTCCATCGCGCATGATCGCCACGCTGCGGCCATCGGCGCAGAGGCCGTCGATGTTCATGGTTGCCGTACCGATCATGAAATCGACGTGTGTGTCGCTAAAGTTGGCGCCAAGTGCAGCCAGCTCCTCACGGCTCAGGTTGCCGCCGCCCTGGACACACTCCGGATAAGCTTCGCCAAACGCAATGTGGCAGGCGGCGTTCTCGTCAAACAGAATTTCATAGAAGACGCGCCCGCTCTGAAAAATCGGCGAGCCGGCGTCGACCAGCGCCACCTCGCCCAGCCGTTTGGCGCCATCGATCGTGAAAAACTGGCTCAACACATCCTCGCCGACGCGTGCTTTAAACTCGACGATTTCACCATCCTCAAAACGGAACCAGGCGTCGTCGACCTCGCGTTGCATCGGGAAACTGGGCCGCGAGGTGCGTACATAGCCGCGCGTGCGCCGATTGTGAGGCATGGTGAAAACCTCTTCCGACGGCATGTTGGGCTGAAACCAGACCCCGGCCGGCGTCTGCGATGCACCGCCCACCCAACGTGCGCCATCGACCAGCCCAACATACAGGTCGGTGGCAGGTTTGCCGTCGGGACCAGGCGCCTGGTCGACAAAGTGCAGCGTGGTCACCTGATTTGCCTGCAAATACGCCGCCACGCCCTTGACGCGGCGGTTGAGGTCGTCCCACGCCGCCGCTGGATCTGGCTGATCGGCGCGCACCATGGTCAGGATTGCATCCCACAATGCCTCGAAAGCCTCGTCGGCGGGCTTATCGGGGAAGACCTGCTGCGCCCAGGCAGGCGTTGGCACACCGGCGACGCACCACTGCATCCGGTTCGCCATCATCGCTTCGGTGTAGAATTTGATGGCGCGCGAGCGTTTGATCGTCCACGTGCGCAGGGCGTTCGGATCGACCTCCGCCAACGCTTTAGGAAACTCGTCCCCAACCAGGCTGAGCCGCGCCCAGCCGTTGTCGACCAGATGCCGGAAACGGGCAATCTCAAAGGGTGGGAATTCCATTTCGTCGATATTGGCATGGGTGAGCATAGCGGCGGTGGAGGGCTGATCGACCCACTCGACATGAACGTAGCCTGCCCCGGCCCGATACGCCGACGCAATCGCCGCACGCACAAGCGGGGCATGGCCCAGCTCTGCGCGGATCAACAGCCCCTGGCGTGGTTGAAGATTGACGCCGGTTCGGATCAGCAGATCGGCGTAACGCTCAAGACGTTTGTCGGGAGCGGGTGCACTCATAGTTGGACTCCATTTCGGAATTTCAGTCTGGCAGTTGAATGTGTATACGAAATATAACGCACGAATTATATCGTAAACGCTGTCACGCAAGCCAGATTCAAAACGTTTCTTTAGCTTTGGGCAGGATGTCAGTGCATGATTTAAACCGATAGCTTGCGAAAGCTCAAAGCCGCTAGAGGGTAATTTACATCCTTTCACCTTTCTTCGTGATATACTATGGGCAGTGTACTGCAAGAAAAGGTAAGCACAACTGGCGCTATGCTCTCATAACTGACAAAACTCTAATCACCGGTTGAGACCAACGCCTGATCTACAAAACCGATTGAAGCCAGTTGATGTGGTGACGAGCATCGAGCTGTGTTGCGTTGTGATCGGTTCAGTCCCTATCCGATAAGTGAGGTGCACCAAATAGAAATCAGCACAATCCTCAATCAAATCAATCTCGGTGCAATGGCGTTGCCCTAGTTTTAACGGGGCTATGTCTGGAATCGCGGCCAGGTGCGCGAGTTCATGGCGTCGCTCTATCGCCGTCACCCGGTTGGCGGGTTGCCGGTTTGGGTGACGAAAACGGAGCAAGCCAGCGCCCGCGGCGACTATGCGCTGGCAGCTGGCAATGCGGAGTTGATTCTCGACGGACAGCAGCGAGTGACATCGCTTCATGGCATCATTTGCGGTGCACCGCTTCCCTTCTTCGAGGGCAATGCGGACGCCTTCACCGACCTCTATTTTAACGTGGCCGATGAAAACTTCGAGTTACAAAGACATACACATTCACATCGAGAAAGTGACTGGACCTGACAAAAATGTCGATGTAGTAGTGGAGATATTCAATAAACTCAACGGTGGCGGCACTAAATTGTCGAAAGGCGATCCGGCGCTTGCCCGTATCTGCGCCGAATGGACAGAGGTGCGGTAGGAACTTCGTTCGCTGCTCGCCAAGTGGCAGCGTGCCGGCTTTGGTTTCGACATGGACTGGCTGTTGCGCAAACAATGTCAATGCGGTGGTGACGGGCAAAGCGCTGTTTGCGGCGCTCAAGGATGTATCAGCCGCCGATTTTCAGTCCGGCCTCAGGCAGGTGGTCGACGCCATTGCGGCAGATTGACCGGTGCATTCATAAACTCTGAGAAAACCAACCATGAGGAGCGCGACGATGTCAGAAAAGGCAACTTTTGAGAGCATTTCCGATTCCACCTCTGCCAATGCTGATGCCAGGCTGACCCCTGACGATCAAGTGGCCCAGCGAATCGTGAAGCGACTGCTCGCCGAGGGTTTGATCAAACAGGCGCACGCCAAGGAAATCTGGATGGGTCTGGCGGAAGGCACGGCGCGCAGCGCCGATTGGCGTTTCCTGGCGGAAAGTTCACTAGCAGAGGAGCGGTGCAATGCCACCGGCGCAAATTGAACGACTGACGCTCAAGCATTTCCGGGGTGGGTGTAAGCCCGTAACCTTCGAGTTTGCCAAGGACAAAAACATCGTGCTTGTTTTTGGTGAAAACGGCGCGGGCAAATCAACCCTTGTCGATGCGCTGGACTTCATCTGCAACGGTGAGTTTGGTTCGTTGAGCGACCGCAGCGGCACAACCCCGCGCCAGCACATTGTATCGTTGGATGCATCTGCCAGGGACGTTGAAGTCGAAATGGTCTTTGGGGGACAGAGATGGCGCGCCACGCTGCAAGGCGGCAAACCGAAGACAATGCCAGTGGGAGCGCCGCGAGCGTTCATCCTACGCCGCACTAACATCTCAAAGGTGATGGAAGCACAGGCGGGCGAACGCTACAAGACCCTGCAAGCATATATCTCGGCGCCAAAAGTTGAGCGGGCTGAAAGTGAACTACGTCGGGCAGTAAAAGAGGTCAACGACGAAGTCGCCACAGCTGTGGCGCAATGTCGCCTTGCAGAAGAGACGCTTGAACGTCTCTGGCTCGCTGAGGGCCGGCTAGGACAATCCGCATTCGAATGGGCTGTGCAGAAAACGAGCGAAGACACCATAGTGTTGAGTCAAAGAGTGGCTGCGATCAACGCTGTCATCGAGCGATTCGACCAACTTACAAACGCCTGCACACAGGTTATCGTTGCGCATCGAGCGTTGACAACCGCAAAGAGTCAGGCTGAGCAGGCCAAAGCCCAGCTCGAACAGGTGCAAGATCGAGCGACAGGCGACAGCGATACGTTGGTGGCGGTGCTCGAGGACGCCAAAACTTATTTGGCCGAATCCGCTCCTGGGTTTGATGTGTGCCCGGTGTGTGGTAAGCCTGAACAAGCAGCTTTCCTGGCTGAGCGCGTAGAGCGTGAATTGCAACGATTGCAACACCTAAGTAGTGTACGCAAAGCGTGGATCGAAGCAGCCAAAAACACAGAACAGGCAGAGAGCGTTTTTGCCTCGACGCGCCGCCATTTACGCGAGTGCGCTGACCTCTTTGTCGAGGCAGTGCACAATGCGCCGGCTGGCATTACCGCTTTGTTCAATGAAATGATAGTGTTGCTCTCCCAACACGATGGAACGACAGTCAAACAAGTAGCTGCTGCCATCGATGCTGCGGCTACACATCGCCTGGCGCTTGCTGTTGCGCTGCAAGAAGACCAAAAAACACTGTATCAACTAAATGCGATTAAGAGTAATCTACAGGTGTTGGCGGACAGCGTCGGGGATATGCGCGATCTAGAACAGCTAAAGATTCGCCTGAATCGCCTTCTTGAGGTGGTAGAGAGCGAACGCAAGCGTTATGTAAGCGAGTTGATGGACAATATCGCTGCAAGCGTTGACCAGCTCTATAGTCGTATCCATCCTGATGAGCCACTCGGTCGCCCCCAGTTTTTTGTCAAGACCCATACAGTGGGTTCACTCGAATTGAAGGCTGATTTTGGCAACAAAATCGGTATCCCGCCAGGCGCCTACTATAGCGAAGCACATCTGGACACACTGGGATTGTGCGTTTACCTGGCATTGGCTAAACATTCGGGCGATGGCAACGCTCTGATTGCATTGGATGACGTGCTGACCTCGGTGGATGATGCACACCTTGACCGAATCATCAATTTGATTGCGGAAGAAGCGCCCAACTTTGGTCAGATAATCATCACCACGCATTCACGCGCCTGGTTCGACCGGATGCGTATGGCTAAGACAATGCAAGCCGACCTGATTGAACTGCATGGATGGGATTTACAGAATGGTATTCGACACAGCCGCAGCCCGTTGATGCTAGAAGAACTTCGGCAGGTGCTTGACGCCCCACATCTCGACCGTTAGGCTGCTGTCTCCAAAACTGGCGTGTTACTGATTATGCCTGGGTGCGTAACCAGGTCGGCGCTCACTTCAACACCGCCACGGCTGGCATCGGTGACACCATGGTGCGCGAGTTTGCGCGGTGTACGCTGGCGCTGGACAATGCGCTGAACTGCTCGCAGTGCGGGCAATTGCCCAAAAGGGACAAAATCGGCGAATACTGGCAGTGCGGCGGCGCGTGTGGGTCGAAACGGCTGCGTCTTTTGAGATCACCAGAGTGCTCCGGTCACCCCAACGCCGCCGCCTCAATTTGCAGCTTGAAGACACTCTATTCCAGGGCTTTTTAGCGACTGACCAACATTACACATCCTGATCGAAACTTGTGCTATAATCTCACGTCAAGATAAATCCTGGACGTTATTCAACGATCCTTGCCTGACTTCAGGCGCACTACAAAATATCAGAGGAAATCGAAAATGGCAGAACCTTCACTCAAGGCCAGTGTGCCTTCGGCAAAGGCGGCTGTAGCGGAGCCGGCAGCCGTCCTTTCCACCGAACAACTTCTCCCCATGTACCGTATGATGTTCCTGATCCGTCGCGTTGAAGAATCGCTGCTTGAGCTGGCCGAGTCGGGCAAGATCGGCGGCGCCATGCACACGGCGATTGGGCATGAGGGCGCCGCAGTCGGCATGGCTGCGGCGCTGCGCAAGGACGACTACCTGACCTGCACCTATCGCGGCCATCATCATTCGCTGGCGCGCGGCATGGATCCGAAGCGTGCGATCTGCGAGGTGTTAGGCAAGGCGCCCGGCTTCGCCAAGGGCAAAGGCGGCTCGATGCACTTCCTCGACCCGTCGCTGGGCTTGATGGGCGCCAATGGCATTGTCGGCGCACAGGTTCCGCACGCCGCCGGCATGGCGCTTGCCTCCAAGATTCGTGGCGAAGACCGCATCGCCATCACCTTTTTTGGCGACGGCGCGCTCTATCAGGGCTTGATGCATGAGACCTTCAACATGGCGCAAAAATGGAAACTCCCTGTTATCTTTTACTGCGAGAACAACCGCTACTCCGAGATGACGCCGATTTCGCGCACATCGTCGGTCAGCGACATCTACCAGTTCGTGCGCGCCTATGGCATGGAGAGCGTCCAGATCGATGGCAACGATGTCGAGGTCGTCTACGACGCCATCTCCAAAGCGGCGGAGCGCGCCCGCGCCGGTGAGGGGCCGACCTTTATCGAGGGCGTCACCTATCGTCTGGCCGGGCACATGGCTGGCGATCTCGAGACGTACCGCACAGCGGAGGAGATCGAAATGCAGCGCGCCTACGAACCATTGACCCAATTGCACCAGAAGTTGCTCGACCGCGGCGTCTCTGAAGAGGAGCTAAACAAAATCCGCGCCGAGGTGGAGGAAGAAGTGCAGGAAGCCGTCGAATATGCGCTCGAAGCGCCGTGGCCCGACATCGCCGAGGCGTACACGGATGTCTATAAGGTCTAGCACAAGGAACAACACAGCAATGCGCAAGACAACATTTATTCAAGCAGTCAATGAGGCGATGCGCGATGAGATGCGCCGCGACGAGAGCGTATTTCTGATCGGCGAGGACATCGGCCATTACGGCGGTCTCTTCCGCGTAACGCGTAACTTGATGGAGGAGTTCGGCGAGCGCCGCGTCATCGACACACCGATCAGCGAACAGGGCTTTATGGGCATGGCGGTCGGCGCAGCAATGGTGGGATTGCGCCCGATCGTCGAGCTGATGTACATGGATTTCTTCCTGGTCTGCGCCGACCAGATTTTCAACCAGGCCGCCAAGATGCACTACATGACCGGTGGGCTGCTGCATGTGCCCATGGTGATTCGCGGGCAGCAGGGCGGCGGCAAACGCTACGGCTCGCAGCACAGTTCAAGCGTCGAGAGCACCTTCGCTCAGTTTCCTGGCATCAAAGTCGTGGCGCCGGCGACGCCCTACGACGCCAAGGGGCTATTGATCTCGGCGATTCGCGACGACAACCCGGTGCTCTTTCTCGAACACAAGATGCTCTATTTCACGCGTGGGGATATGCCCGACGCCGAAGAGGAATACACTGTGCCGATCGGCAAAGCCGACATCAAGCGCGAAGGCAAAGATTTGACCATTGCCACCTTTAGCTACACGCTGTTGCAGGCGCTCGAAGCCGCTGAAGAACTCAAAGCGGAACATGGCATCGACATCGAAGTCGTTGACCTGCGCAGCATCACGCCGCTCGATATGGAGACGGTGCTCACCTCAGTCGCCAAGACTGGCCGGCTGCTGGCGGTGCACGAGTCGCAGGCCAACGCCGGCATCGGCGCCGAAATCGTGGCGCGCGCCTACGAAGAAGCGCCCTATCTACTCAAGGCGCCGGCGCGACGGCTGGGCATGGCGCCGGCTTCGATTCCAGTCTCGAAACCGCTGGAAGAGGAGCTGCTGCCCTGGAAAACCAACATCAAGGCTGCCGTCCTGGAAATGATGAGATAAGGGGAAATCATGGCCACCGAAATCAGATTGCCCGATGCGGGCGAAGGGATCGAAGATGTCACGGTTAGCCGCTGGCGCGTTGCCGTAGGCGACGCCGTCAATGCTGGCGACGTGATTCTTGAAGTCGCCACCGACAAAGTCGACACCGAAATTCAGGCGCCCGCCTCCGGCGTTCTGCTCAAGATCAACTTCCGCAACGGCGAGATCGCGCCGGTTTCCGCCGTGATGGGCTACATCGGTGAGGCAGGCGAAAGCGTTGATGAAACAGCGCCTGCGGCCGCCGCGCCTGTCGATAAAAGCGCACCCACCCAGCCAGCCGCCGAAAGCGCGACCACCGAGAGCAAGGCAACAGAAAGCGCAGGCGTCAAGGCTTCGCCGGTGGCGAAGCGCGTCGCCGCCGAAAAAGGCGTTGATCTAGCCGGCGTAGCGGGCACCGGCCCCGGCGGCCAGATCACCAAGCAAGATGTGCTGGCGGCCACAGAAACTACACCGGGCGCAGCGCCGACCGCACTGCCCGGCGACCTGGCCGACGAATCCAGCCTGCCCGTGCGTCGCGCCGCCGCCGAACATAACATCAACCTGCGTGAGATTGCAGGCGACCGCCCGTTGAGCACCCTCACGGTCTACGATGTGCTCAGCGCCGCCGCCAGCCGCGCTGCTGGCAAAACGGTGCGCGTCGAGCCTGCATTTGTCAGGAGCGAAGCAGCCGCTGCCGCTCCAACACAGCCTGCAGCGCCGCCGCCACCCGTCAGCACCCCCGCACCTGCTGCGCCAAAACCCGCAGCCGCTCCCGCTCCTGCGCCGACGCAGCCCAAGCCCGGTGAAGAGCTGGTCAAGCTGTCGCGGATGCGCGCGGCGGTGGCGCGCAACACGGTGCAAAGTCTCTTCTCCGCGCCGCATGTCACCACGATGTGGGATGTGGACATGAGCGCCGTCCTGCAGCACCGTGCGGCGCACAAGAAGGAGTTCGCCGCCGCTGGCGTCAATCTAACGATCACCGCCTACTTCATCGAAGCGATCGTGGCCGGGCTTAAAGCCGTCCCGGCGGCAAACGCCACGTGGACGGATGAAGGCGTGGTTATCAAACGCTACTACAACATTGGCATGGCAACCGCGCTGCCGATGGATCAATACGGCATCGGCGGGTTGATCGTGCCGGTGATCAAGAACGCGGGCGATCTCAACCTGATGGGGATCGCGCGCGCTGTGAACGAACTGGCAGACCGCGCGCGCAAGAACGAGTTAAAGCAGGAAGACCTAGCAGAAGGCACCTTTACGTTGAGCAACTATGGCACGTCGGGCAGCCGCTTCCAGACGCCGATCATTGTGCAGCCGCAGGTGGGCATCCTCGGCGTAGGTGCGGTGGAAAAGCGCGCCGTCGTCGTCAGCAACGGTCACCCGCTGGAGCCAAACCTGGGCGATTATCTGACTTTCAAGCCGATGACAACGCTCGGTTTCAGCTACGATCACCGCGTGCTCGACGGCGCCACCGCCGACGCCTTCTGTGCAGCGGTCAAGAAACATCTTGAAGGCTATGGTGTTTGAGAGACAGGCCTGAAAGAAGACCTGAACAATCGAGCGAAAAGCGAGACCGCGGATGCGGCGGATGCAATGGATGTACGCAGATCGGGCAGAATTCCATCCAATCTCGCCGCATCCGCGCTACATTTTCTGGCGCAAAGACAAGGAGACAGACAATGGCTGAACCCAATTATATGGAAAACATCACCGGCGTCTTTGGCTTTCCGGTTGCCGAGAACCCAACCGGCGTAATGCAAAATGCAGCGTTCAGGGCGCTGGGGCTGAACTGGCGCTATCTCAACTTCGAGGTGGCGGCGGAAAATCTGGGCAACGCTGTGCTGGGGATGCGCGCCATGAACAACTTCCGCGGCGTCAACTGCACCATCCCGCACAAGGTGGCCGTGCTCCAGTATCTCGACGAAATTGCACCCAGCGCGCAGGTGATCGGCGCGGTGAACACCGTGCGCCGCGAGGGTGACCGACTGATCGGCGAAAACACTGACGGCAAAGGCTTTATGCGTGCGTTGGGTGATGACGCCGACATCGACGCAGCGGGGACGCATGCAGTCGTGCTCGGCGCAGGCGGCGCAGCGCGCGCTATCGCTGTTGAGCTTGCGCTGGCTGGTGCACGACAGATCACCGTCGTCAACCGCAATCGTGAACGTGGAGAGACGCTTGTGCGCCTGCTCAGCGAGAAGACGCCAGCACAAGCAGAGTTTGTCCCATGGTCGGATGCACACCGCGTGCCTGAAGGCGTCGATCTGTTGATCAACGCCACCTCCATCGGCCTTTTCCCGCACGTGGAAGATGCGCCCGACATCGACTACGATTCGATCACGCCGGGCATGGTCGTCTGCGACGTGATCCCGAACCCGCCGAGCACGCCCTTCCTGCGCCGCGCCGCCGAACGCGGGGCGACCACACTCGATGGGCTGGGGATGCTAGTCTACCAGGGCGCCATCGCCTTCAAGATGTGGACGGGATACGAGCCGTCGGTCGAGGTGATGCACAAGGCGTTAGCGGCTGAGTTTGGCGGGTGACAAGGAGAGCAAGTGGCAGGGCGAGAAAGCGTGTGCATATGCGGCGGGCGGCAACGAGGCCAGCACAGCGCTCTATCCGGCGGCAGGATTTGATGCAATCGATCTGGATTTTCAGTGGGAGAAAGTCATCGAAAAGCGCGCACCTTAGAAAAACCGCATCGTGGCGCCCATCTTTTGTTGACGATGTTATCTATCGTGCAGAGATGGCTTTGCGGTGCAATCGAAATATAATTGTTGTGGTGTGGTTTCCCAACACCCAATTTTATTTTCTCAACAGAATCGGAGCCAAACACGATGAAGATCAATCCACCAACCAACCACCTGATCGGCGCCATGCCGAAGATCGGCATTCGCCCCACCATCGACGGACGGCTCGGCGGCGTGCGCGAGTCGCTGGAAGAACAGACGATGACGATGGCGCGCAATGTCGCCAAATTCCTCAGCGACAACCTGCGCCACTACAACGGTCTGCCGGTCGAATGCGTTATCGCCGACAGCACCATCGGCGGCGTAGCCGAAGCGGCCGCTTGCGCCGAGAAGTTCCGCCGCGAGGGCGTCGGCGTCTCGCTCACGGTCACGCCGTGCTGGTGCTATGGCTCGGAGACGATGGACATGGATCCGCATCTGCCCAAGGCGGTGTGGGGCTTCAACGGCACCGAGCGGCCGGGCGCCGTCTATTTGGCCGCAGTCTCCGCCGCGCACAACCAGAAGGGGCTGCCTGTCTTCAACATCTACGGCCGCGATGTGCAGGACTCCGGCGACACGAGCATCCCAGCCGACGTGCAGGAAAAGCTGCTGCGCTTTGCCAAGGCAGGGCTGGCTGTGGCGTCGATGCGCGGCAAATCCTACCTGAGCATGGGCGGCGTGAGCATGGGCATTGGCGGCTCGATCGTCAACCACGACTTCCTGGAACGCTGGCTTGGTCTGCGCGTCGAAACCATCGACATGGTCGAGTTCGTGCGGCGCATGGAAGAAGGCATCTACGACAAGGAAGAGTTCGAGCTGGCGTACGCCTGGGTGCGCGCCAACTGTCCCGAAGGCAAGGACTACAACGCGCCGGAAAAGCAGCGCACTCGCGCCCAAAAAGACGAAGACTGGGCAAAGTCAGTCAAGATGGCGCTGATCGCTCGCGACCTGATGATCGGCAACCCGAAACTCAAGGAAATGGGCTACGGCGAAGAAGCGCATGGGCGCAACGCCATCGTCTCCGGTTTCCAGGGGCAGCGCCAGTGGACTGACCACCTGCCCAACGGCGATTTTCTGGAAGCGATCCTAACTTCTTCTTTTGATTGGAACGGCATTCGCCCGCCCTACATCGTCGCCACAGAGAATGATGCGCTCAACGGCATTTCCATGCTCTTCATCCACCTGCTCACCGACGCCGCCGCCATCTTCGCCGACGTGCGCACCTACTGGAGTCCTGACGCGGTCAAACGCGTCACCGGCTACACGCTGGAAGGACGCGCCGCTGGCGGCATTCTGCACCTGATCAACTCCGGCCCTGCCGCGCTCGACGGCACAGGGCAGCAGAGTCGCAACGGCGAGCCGGCGATGAAGCCGTATTGGGAAATCACGCCGGAGGAAGCCGAAGCGTGTCTCAAAGCCACGACCTGGCACGCCAGCGATCTGGGCTACTTCCGCGGCGGCGGGTGGTCGACGCGCTTCCGCACGCGCGGCGGCATGCCCGTGACGATGATCCGCGTCAACCTGGTGCAAGGGCTGGGGCCGGCGCTCCAAATCGCCGAGGGCTGGACGGTCGATCTTCCCGACAAGGTGCATGAGACGTTGGACGAGCGCACCAACCCGACGTGGCCCACGACCTGGTTCGTGCCGCGCACGACGGGCAGCGGCCCCTTCCGCGACGTCTACACGGTGATGAACAACTGGGGCGCCAATCACGGCGCCATCGGCTACGGTCACTTTGGCGCCGACGTGGTCAGCCTCTGCTCGATGCTGCGCATTCCGGTCTACATGCACAACCTGGATGACGCCGCCCTCTTCCGCCCCAGCGCGTGGACGCCCTTCGGCGCCAACGAGCCGATGGGGGCGGATTTCCGCGCCTGTGCGAATTTTGGGCCGTTGTACGGGTGAGATAAACCATCGGCGTAGAGGAAATAGCGAGATCGCCATTTCCTCTACGCCGGATTCGGTTCAGCATTCCGTTATGCAAGAATACACTGAAGAACAGGCTTGTTTCCCTATGCAGGTTGATCCGACAAGGTTCAACCCTGGCTGCCTGCTTCCATACGGGTTGACCACCGCGCACATTCACGCCGCTATGCTGGATTTTGTTGACTTCCTCGGCTTTATCAACCAACAACTGAACTCGAAGGCGCTCCCTCGACTGGAAAGTTTCTTGATGCCCGCTAACTTCAGCAGCATCGTTGGCGAGTTCATGACTATGACAATTCCGCGTTACTGCGAAAGCCTGGTCAAAAACCGCTACCATAACGGCCATCCTGACCTGATTCCACACGGTGTTTTTCCAGATGACGCAGTGCAACACTCAACAGAGGGGCTCGAAATCAAAGGATCACGCCATGCAAGCGGCTGGCAAGGTCACAATGCCGAAGCTGTCTGGTTGATGGTTTTTCACTTCGACAGCAATACGGCAAACGATGCAAACCTAGAAATCGGGCCAAAGCCTTTTCAGTTTTTGGGTGTTTACGCAGCCAGACTCGAACTCCAAGATTGGAGTTTCTCGGGCAGATCGGCGACAAGTCGGCGCACGATCACGGCAAGTGTAAGGCAATCAGGGGCAGCAAAGATGAAAGCCAACTGGGTGTATCGGGCGTCAAATTGAAATGAGTTCCAGTTGCTCCTCCTGGATATTCAACTTCGCCAGTCGTGGGATGGCGTCACGGCTCATGGCAAAATACTCAGCGTGACGCTCAATGCCAATTGCCCAATAACCAACAGCCTCCGCTGCAGCAATCGTTGAGCCAGATCCCATAAATGGGTCCAAAACAATTCCCTGTCCAAGTGGCAATGCAGCGTAAATAATCGTACGCAGAAAAGACTGCGGCTTCAGGCTTGGATGATCAGCAATTTCGCGTTCTCGCTGTGGGGTGCGCTCACTCTCTATCACGTCTTCGAAAGGTCGTCCATCGATTCTGCGCCGTAAGCCGCCAGTTCCATAAATCCGCAGACATTCAGCAACGGTCATGCCAGGCGGCAGCGGTTTTCTGAATAGCCCCCACGGTTCATAGCAACCACGCGGCATCGAGCAAACATCGGGAAATTCTTGCTCGGCGTTCTTTGGACGATTGCCGCCGCGCAACGTCCTGACCAGGCGGATTATTTCTCCGCGAAATTCCAGACCACTCCTGACAAGGGCGCTAAACACCAACTGTGAGAGAAATGCGTTGGAGGCGAGAAAAAGGTGTCCACCAGGACGTAGGACGCGCAACGCCAGCCGTCCCCAAGCTTCGAAGAATTCCTGCACGCGTGAGCGCTCCTCATCAGACAAAGCTGTGAATCGTGGCAGGGGCGAACGCTCATTCCCATCAAACGCCGGCGGAATGCGCCAGACGCCGCCATTGCCATTCAACCGTTTTTCCAGTTGCTCAAATTCATACTCTTTGACGCCATAAGGTGGATCGGTCACGATGGCATGGATACTTGCTTCTGGAGCAGTCGCCATCCACTCAAGACAGTCAGCGTGTAACGTCAGCGCTTGTTCATGTGCAACAAACGGATAGTCACATGCGAACTGCTTTGCAAACTCTTCTTGTTGGCTGGACATAGCGCCCATTCACTCCACCTCTCTACCTAAGTCGTACACGGGTGCCAACTCACGGATCACTTGCCGCACCTGCATCCTCTCACTATCAGGAGAAGCCAATAGACGCTCAAACTCTGCCAGGCTCAACACGATCGCTTGCGCCTGATTCCGCCGCTGCACCACATAGCGCGCCGAATTCTGAACAACATCGTCCAGAACTCTGCCAAAATTATTCTGCGCCTCGGTCGAGGTAATCGTCTTCGTTGGCATTTCCGTTGCATCAGCTCGTTTAATAGCTAATTTAGCTAAATTATACAGATGAGTCTTTTCAATGCAAATTGATGGACGTTAAGGGGGTGTGCAAAGTGTTTCCATTTCGACACACACCTTTCGCAGAGAGTATTATCCAACCAGCTTCGCCGCAATCTCCTCCATCGACGCAAAATACTCGTCGGGATTGACTGCCATCAACGCTTCGGGGTTTGTATAGCCCCACGCCACGGCGCCGAATGCCATGCCAACTTTGCGCGCAGCATGTGCATCACGAATTTCGTCGCCGATTAGAATCGTTGATCCTGGAGTCACCCGACACTTCTTCATCACCGCCTTGAGCTTGCGCGGCTTGCCGAAAACCGACGCGCCGCAGTTAAAAATGGCAAAAAGCGGCGTATTGTGCGGCCCCAGCACAGCGCGCACATTTGCCTCTGAATTAGAGCTGACCACCGACAACATCATGCCTGCGTTCGTCAGCGATCGCAGCATCTCATCCACACCAGGAAAAAGCGGAATCTGATCGATCTCTCGCGCCATCCGTTTGCGCACATCGCGCGCCATGCCGGGCACACGCCACATGCGCACGCCAAGATGTTTCATCAGTTTGCGAGCATCATAGTTGCGTAGCTCGTCGTGGTCAGCCAGTTCGACGCGTTTGAATTTGTAGCGCGCCGCATACTCATTCACGACGCTGATCGCCCAGGGAAATGAATCGGCGAGGGTGCCGTCAAAGTCAAAGATTGCCAGTTGATATTTCACGCCGATGCTCCCACCTCTCTTTGATGAATTCGCCTGCCAGGAAACCTGATTTTCCGGCAAAATGGCAAATTCACCAAACGCGGGAGATAGTTGCACCGAAGCGATTATTGATACGCCAGCACCTCGCGCACAGTCAATTGCGAGGCGCGCCATGCTGGTAGAAAACTCGCCATCGCCGCCAGCGCAATCACGATCGCCAGCCAGATCGCCAGACCGCTTGCCGAGAAGACATACGGCAATGACTGCTGGAAGAGCACGACGCCAACCGTCTGCGCCAATGCCAGCCCAGCCGGATAGGCAAGCATGGCGCCGAGGAGCCAACTGATTAGCCCGATGAACAGTCCTTCGACGATCACGATACGTAGCACCGAACCATCTGACGCACCGATGGCGCGCATTACGCCGATCTCACGTGTGCGTTCCAACACGTTGGTGCTCATCGTGCCTGCCAGCCCCAACGCGCCCACCGCAGCGATCAGCACACCCATCGCCAACAGCAGATAGACGATGATGTCAAAGAATGCGCCTGTGAAACGCCGCAGCGTATCGATCGTGAAGACCGAACTCACGACAAAACCAGCCGCCTCCAGCCGCTCATTGAGCAGCGCAGCCGCTTCGTCCTGCGTCAATCCAGCTTCGGGGTCGAGCTTGAGTTGCAGGCTGGTGGCGCGGTTCACAGAGGTGGTCAGCCAGCTAAAATAAGGGTAATTCACATACACTGGCACGACGTTGGGCGGCCCCCCAAGCACCTGCGCAATGCCCACCACCACCCACGGCGACTCCTTGCCGTTGATCTCCAGCACAATGGCGTCGCCGACGCGGATGTCCGGCTCAGCGCCCAGCACATTCTGGCTGAGGACAATGGCGTTCTGGTCATCGGGCAGCAGCCAACGTCCTTCCGACAGCGTCGGGCTGACCATGGTGCTCTCGGCCTCCAGCGCCGTCACCGTCAGCGGATTGCCTTTTGCGCCGTCGTCGCGCACGCGCAGCGCCTGCGCGCTGAGCCAGCCTTCAGTTGTGGTGAAGGCTGGAATGGTGCGCACGACCTGCTCGATGCGCGCCGTGCGGTAAGGTTGACCGAACTGCACCTGGATGTCAAACTGGTAATATTCAAGACCCGTGTTGATCAACCCGTCGAGCGACGAACGCACGCTGCCGACCGTCATAAAGATCATACCACCCAACACCAGCGTGATCAGCGTCAGCGCAAGCCGGGCGCGACGACGGAAGGTGTTGCGCAGCGAAAGCTGCATCGGGCGCGACATCCCACGCACCGATTTCAACACGCGCATCAGTCGCCCGTCGCCGCCGTCGTGAGTATTGACGCCATAATCGGTCACCGCCTCACGCACGGTGATCGACGAACCGCGCCAGACCGGGACAAGCGCGGCCAGCAACGGCGCCAGGATGCCCACCGCCAACTGAATCGCCAGCACCGAGCCCGGCAACGACCAGCGTGGAAATTCAACGTTGATGAAACCGCCAAGAAAAGCCGCCAGTCCGCCCGCCACCACCACGGTCAAAGGCACCGCCACCACCAGCGCAGCAACGCTGTAGACCAGCACAGCGCCGAGAAACATGATGACAATCTGCCCTCGGCGGGCGCCGATCGCCTTCATCACGCCGATCTGTCGCACCTGCTGCGCCATCAACGCCGACATCGTGTTGATGACCAGGAAACCGCTCAACAGCAACGCCAGCAAACCAAGCGGCGTCAGCAGCAGCGCCAGCGCATCGAACAAATCTTGCAGCGCCAGCCGCCCAGGGTCGGGAACCTGGACGCGCGCCACCGTGAAACCGGCGCGCTCAATCTTGTCTGCCACGGCGTTGGCAACGTTGGTGATGTATTCCTTGTCGAGCTGTTGCTCCGGCGTCCCGTCCACGCGCAGCAAAACCTGACTGTAAGTCCGTGCGCCGCCCAAGCGCTCGACGGTGTCGAAAGTAACGTAACCGCTCGCCGAACCGGTGAAGCGCGAGGAGAAGCCATTTGGATCAAAGACGGCGCCGCTGACGCGGACGGTGCGGTTGCGGTCGTCGGGCGTGCGGATGCGCAGCTCGTCGCCAACTTGCAGGCCGGCGGGCAGCACATTCGGGTCCCCAAGACCGCTGCGTTCGAGAATGATCTCATTGCGCTGCGGCCACGCTGTGCGCTCTGCGCCGAATTCGGGCGCAGCTTCCACCGCGAACAGCGGCTCGATCAAATTGATGCGAATATCTTCGAAATTTTCAATTGCGGTCACGTTCAGATTTTGCCACTCGCCCGGCGCCACCTCGACCTTGACCTCCAGGGCGTTGCGCCCCTCCGCTTCCGCCACACCTGGCGTTCGGCGCACGGCGCGCAGCGTATCTTCATCGACGCCGCTGACAAAAAGATTTGCCTGGCTGGCATTGCTGGCATCGTAGATTGCCTGAAGCTCGGTCAAAATCACCGAACGCAGCAACTGCACCGCACCGACAGCAAAGACGCCGACGGCAATCGAAACGACGACCAGCGTCGTGCGCGTGCGGTTGAGCCACAGGTCGCGCACGATCTTGCGCCAGCGTACATTATGCATGGGCCCCCTCGCTCATCAGACGGGTCGCGCCGGTGCGCAGAGGGACGCCAGGCGCCATCGGTGGTGGATGGAGCGCGCCGTTCTGCGTTGTGCGTGGCAGATGCAGGCGTTCGCTGCGCAGGCTGCCGGTGTCCGCTGCAATCTGACCGTCGGCGATTGTCACCGTGCGCGTAACGCGCTTTGCCATGTCCTCGTCATGCGTCACCATCAGGATCGTCTTGCCGTCGCGCACCAGATTCTCGAAGAGGTGAAAGACTGCGTCCGCCGTACGCGAGTCGAGATTGCCAGTCGGCTCATCAGCAACAATGATTGCAGGATCGTTGGAAAGCGCACGCGCAATCGCAACGCGCTGCTGTTGTCCGCCGGAAAGTGCGGTCGGCAGCTTGTCGGCGTGGTCGGTCATTTCGACCTGCGCAAGCAGGCGGTAGGCGCGCTCCTTGCGTTCACGTGCGCTGAACATGTTGCAGAAATCCATCGGCAGCAGGATGTTTTCAAGCACGGTGAGGGTCGGCAGCAGTTGGAAGAACTGAAAGACCACACCGACGTTGCGCCCGCGCCACTCGGCGATGCGCCCCTCGCCGAGCTTGTGCACCGGCGCACCCGCCACGATCACCTCACCGGCGGTGGGGCGATCAATGCCGGTGATCATGTTGCTGAGCGTCGACTTGCCGCTGCCCGACTTGCCGACCACGGCGACAAACTCACCTGGCGCAATCTCCAGGTTGATGCCTTTGAGCGCTTGAAACTCGCCGGCGGGCGTGGCATAGCTCTTGGTGACGCCGCGCAATGAGATCAGCGCATTGTCGTCGGCATGAGCGCCATTGACGACACTGCTATTCCGTTTACGAAAAAAGGGTAGACCGAGCATTGATCTGTTTTCTCCTTGCACCAACCTAATAGTCGGTAGGATACCACGCTCTGTACTATCTTTGCGTTGGGTTTGCTACAATCTTGCGCAAAACCTTGACAAAACAATCGTTGCCCTCTGGCTTCTACTGGCTGCCGATGAACAAGCTCGAGCTGCAAATCTATGCCATTCGCCACATCCATGCACATGCGGGCGAGGTGGCGGAGCGGCTGAGTCAGCGCGCCGGAATCGAGATTGGTTGAGTGAGCATGGTCGCGTGAAAACCCTAGCTTGGAGATTTGCTTTTCGTTGGAAGGGCGAGAGTTGTTGTTATTGCGACCGGATGGCCGTCGTTTCGAGGCCTGCACTGAGGTTCGTACACGCCTCCGGGGAACGACAGTGAGCCGAATAGTAGCGGCGCGGCTGCGCGCTTTGGGCGTCGATCCCGAAGACATCTGAGGGCAAAGAACCGGGCTTCTGAACAACGAAACCCGGTTCCCCACAGCACTTCAAGAGCGCCGGCGCCGCAGGATGTCCAGATAGACCGCCAGGATCACGATCAGGCCGGTCACGACAAACTGCCACTCTTGCGGCACGTTCATAATGCGCAGGCCATTGGTCAGGGTGCTGATGATGAACGCGCCGATAATCGTGCCCAGAACCGTGCCCTGACCGCCGCTGAGCGAGGTGCCGCCGATCACGACGGCCGCAATTGCCTCCAGCTCATAGCCGACGCCCAACGCCGGTTGCGCTGAATTCAGGCGCGACGCAATCATCACCCCCGCCAATCCGCTGAAGGTGCCGCCAAGCGCATAGACGGCGGTCTTCCAGTTGGCGACGTTGACGCCGGAGAGCCGGGTCGCCTCTTCGTTGCTCCCCATCGCCACGGTGTAACGACCGAGCACCGTTTTTGCCAGGATAAACGCAGCGATAAGTGCGGCAATAAACAAGATCAACACTGCATTCGGCACATTGACGCCGGGTGCAATTGGTGAAAGCAGCGGCGAAAGCACCGAACCCATTGTGATCTGGCGGAAAACCGGCGTATCGCTGAAGTAGATCGGTTTGACGGTGCCGGTCTCGATTGTCGAGAGCACAAGCGCCAACCCACGGGCGATCATCATCATGCCGAGGGTGGCGATGAAAGGGGGGACGCGCATGCGCGAGATCACCAGGCCATTGATCAAACCCGCCGTGCTGCCGGTGAGCACACCAACCAGGATGCCGACCGGCACCGGCAGGCCATAGATCGAAATCGCCAGGCCAGTCATCACCGCTGAAAGCGTCATCACCGTGCCCACGGACAGATCAATGCCAGCGGTGGTGATTATGAAAGTCACACCGAGCGCCAGTACGCCGTTGACTGCGGTCGCCAGCAAAATGTTGACAACGTTCTCCGGCGTGCGGAAAAAAGGCGACAAAATCGAAAAAACGACAAAGATGACGATAAGCGCCGCAAACGCCAGCAGTTTCTGCGCGGCGCTAGAACGAAAGATCGATTGCTTGCCTGTGGTGAGCGTGGTTTCTGCTGTTGCCATTGTCCCTGACCTAACTGACTCGTGCCCCATTGGCGGATGAATTGTCGTCCGTCGCCACCATCACGCTACGTTGCGTGGCAAGGCGCATGATGCCTTCCTGTGTGGCCTCGCCTGCGGTCAATTCGCCGGTGATGCGCCCCTCGCACATGACGATAATGCGATGGCTCATGCGTAAAATCTCGGGTAGTTCGGAAGAAATCATGATGATCGACTTGCCCTGATGCGCCAACTCGTTGAGCAGTTTATATATCTCGCTCTTGGCGCCGACGTCGATGCCGCGCGTCGGTTCGTCGAAAATCAAAATATCAGTGTCGGCGGTCAGCCATTTGCCGATGACGACTTTCTGCTGGTTGCCGCCCGACAGATTGCGTACAAGCTGTTGGATGCTGGGCGTTTTGATCGCCAGGGCGCCGACGTACCGCTCCGCCGTTGCGCGCGTCTTGCCGTCGTTGACAACACCCAACGGCCCAACAAACTGTTCGAACGACGCCAGCGCAATATTGGCTTCGACATCCATGCCCAACGCCAATCCGTAGCGTTTTCGATCCTCGGAAAGGTAGCCTATACCGTGGCGAACAGCATCGCGCGGGCTGTTAATGGCGACCTTGACGCCTTTCACATAGATTTCACCGGAGTCGATCGGGTCGGCGCCAAAAATGGCGCGCGCCACTTCAGTGCGACCGGCGCCCATCAGACCAGCAAACCCAAGAATCTCACCCTTCTTGAGCTGAAAACTGACATCCTTGATCGCAGCCCCACGATTGAGGTTGCGCACCTCGAGCACCACTTCAGGGTTTGGATTGTCGGGCACTTCGGGCGATGACTCATAGATCGTGCGGCCGACCATCATGCTGATGATGCGATCAATCGTCACTGTCGCAGCATCGACCGTATCGACCGTGCGGCCATCGCGCATAACGGTGATACGGTCAGAAATCTGCTTCAGCTCTTCGAGACGATGGGAGATATAAACGATGCCCACACCCTTGTTGCGCAACTGGCGAATGATGCGGAAAAGCTCCTCGATCTCCGACTCGGTCAACGCCGCCGTCGGTTCATCCATGATCAACACCTGCGAGTTGAAGGAGAGCGCCTTGGCGATCTCGACCATCTGCTGTTTAGCAACGGTCAGATCGGCGGCTAGTGTGCGCGGATCGAGCCGCAAATGCATCGAGTCAAACAACGCCTGCGTCTGAGCATTGATCTTTTTTTCGTCAAGAATAAAAGGCAACCTGCCGCGCGGCTCACGCCCGACAAAAACGTTCTGCGCCAGCGTCAAATGATTCATCAGATTCAATTCCTGATGAATCATGCTGATGCCAAGATGCTGCGCAGCACGCGGGTTGGGAATATCAACTTCCTGTCCTTGATAGATGATGACGCCAGCATCCTTGGGGTAAATGCCGGAGAGAATCTTCATCAGCGTCGACTTACCGGCGCCGTTTTCACCCACAAGAGCGTGAACCTCGCCAGAGCGCAATTCAAAGCGTGCATTGTCCAGAGCATGCACGCCTGGAAAGGATTTATCGATCCCTTCCATTTTGAGCAAGAGATCACCCATGAATCACCCCTTTGAAAAGACTTCCAGGAAGACAATTGTCTTCCTGGAAGGGTGAAAACTAGATGGTGGAATCAGTCGTACAGCAGCGGGGCGATCTCTTCCGAGTCCATGTTGCTGGCATCGTACCAGAAGAAGCCGGTGTCGATGACCGGATCGACTTCCTCGCCGTTAATCGCTTTGACGGCCGCCTCGACGCATTTGTAACCGATGCCGATCGGGTTCTGCGTGATTGCGCCCGCCATGACGCCCGAACGCACGGCTTCCTTCTGCTGCGCGCCAGCATCGTAACCGATCACAACAATCTCGCCTTCCTTGCCAAGCTCGGCCACTGCGTTCAGGACGCCGATCGCCGACCCTTCATTGGCGCCGAAATAGCCTTTCAGATCAGGATTGGCCTGAATGACAGCCTTGGCAAGATCGGTCGAGCGCAGGTGGTCGCCACCGCCATAGTCTACGTTGACAATCTCGATATCCGGGTACGCTTCAGCGATGCGATTGACAAAGCCATCGCGGCGGTCGATGCCGGTGCGGCTGGTCTGGTCGTGCACCAGCACCGCAACCTTGCCGGAGCCGCCGATCAGTTCAGCCATCTTGTCGGCGGCCAACGCAGCGGCTGCGATGTTGTCCGTTGCTGCGGTTGCAACGGGGATGTCGCTGTCTACGCCAGAGTCGAAACCAACTATTGGAATGCCACGCGAGTGAGCCTCTTCCAGCAACGGGTTGGCAGCCTGCGTGTCGAGCGCAGCAAAGCAGATGGCAGCCGGGTTCTTCGCCAACGCTGCTTCGAGCATCTCGATCTGCTTGTCCACCTCAGCCTCGGTCGCCGGACCCTCGAAGGTGATGTCAACATTGTAGTCAGCAGCAGCGCGCTCGGAGCCAAGCTTCACAGCCTGCCAGAACTGATGCTGAAAGCCTTTGGAGATGACCGGAATATAGGGTCTGGCTGCATCAGCTTCAGCCGGCGCAGCTTCGGTCGCGGCTGCATCCCCGCCTGTCGCCGGCGCAGCAGCGGGCGCCGCCACCGGCGCAGCACACGCGCTGACCAACGAGGCGATCAGCAACATGCCTAACAATAGCATTGCAAGTCGATTGTTTTTCATGGATGTTCTCCCTTGAAACATAGAAGATATTGTTCAACTCCTGGTGGAGTTGCCGACCGGATCAGGATGCTGCATCACATCTCGCTTCTTCACAATTGCGCTTCTCCACAATCGAGAAAACAAGATGCACGACGCGTAGTTTGGTGCTCTACTTACAATGGCTCATCACATTATACATTTTTGTCGCCGACACACAAAGAGCAATATTTGGTTGGCATTCTGGCAAATATTCCTGGGCGCACTCAATTGTAATCGATTACAGAAACTCTGTCAAGCCCCCTTTCCGCATTTTTTCGCTTTTCCCGCTCAATCCATTGCCAGCTTCATTGTGGATCGCCGCACGATCAATCGAACGGGCAAAATTTCATCGCGCACCGGTGCGTGTGACGATTGCGCGAGCCGCGCCAACAGCCGACGCGCGGCGACCTGCCCAAGCTCATACGCTGGCTGCGCAACCACCGTCAGCACCGGTTCAGTCACATAAGGATCCGGCAGGTCATCGAAGACCACAACCGACATATCTTCGGGCATACGCAGGTTCATTTCACGCATCACTGAAAGGGCGCCGGCCGCAATAAAATTATTCCCAGCAAAGATTGCTGTCGGTCGCTCAGGCAAACGCAATAATCTTTGCATCATAGTGCGGCCGCTCTCGACCGTGAAGGCGCCGAACAACATCAACGCCGGCTCCGGCGGCTGACCGACCGCGCGCAGCGCCTGTTCATAGCCGGCGGCGCGTTCCTGGCTCACCGAAAGATTCGCCGGACCCGAGAGCAGTGCAATGCGCCGGTGCCCAAGCTCGACCAGATGGTGGACAAGCTGATACGCGCCGTTGATCGAATCGCCGCGCACTGTATCGACCTCGACGCCTTCGACGCGGCGATCCAACACCACAACACTGACGTTCTGCCGCAACAGCGCCTGCACCGGAGCGCCGTTGCTCGAAGCCGGGGCCAACAGCACGCCGTCGACGCGGCGTCGCAATAGAGCAGCCAGGTAGTGCGCCTGCTTCTCCTCGTTTTCATCGGTGTTGCAGAAGAAGACGCTGTACCCATGCGCGCTTGCTACATCTTCCACACCGCGCGCCACTGTTGTCCAAAAAGGGTTGGTGATGTCGGTCATGACAAGCGCCAGCGTGTTGGTTCGGTTGGAGCGAAAGCTGTGCGCCAGCATGTTCGGGATATAGTGCAGTTCGGCAGCCGCCTGCTCGACGCGACGCCGCGTCTCCGGCTTCACGTAGCCAGAATTGTTCAGCACGCGCGAGACAGTGATCGGCGCCACGCCAGCCAGCTTTGCCACATCGCGAATCGTTGTCATGTCAGATCGTTATTGCTGTAGTTTGCCCGGCGCACGCGCCTGAACAGGGATGCATAAGGGTGAATCAGACCGACCAAGCATCATTCCATCACGATGCAGACTTTGCCGCTCAGCCCGGCGTCGGCAACCTTGTAGGCTTCATCAGCCTGATCGAGCGTGAAACGGTGCGACACAATGATCTCTGGCTTGAGTTTCCACTCGACCAGCTTCTCGACCAGGTCTTCCATGTGACCCAAACTGGTCACCCATGAGCCGTAGATTGTGATCTGGTTGTGGATGATCGTCTGGCTGACATCAAAATCGACGCGATTGCCCTCACCCACCATCGCACAACGTCCCCAACGTCGCGTGCCTTGCAGCGCCAATAGCCGGCCTTGTGGGGAGCCAGAGCAGTCGACGGAAACTTCACAGCCAAAACCGCCAGTCAACGCCTTGATCTGATCGAGGGCGTCGGACGCATCGGCGCGCACGGCATGGTCAATGGCGCCCACCTCGACGCTGAAATCGAGCCGAGAATCGGCGATGTCGGCGCCGATGACCTTTGTGGCGCCCATCTTTTTGGCGATCAGCCCGGCAGCCATGCCCACCGGCCCCATCCCGGTGATCAGCACGCGATCCTGACCCGAAACGCCAACGCGGTTGAGGGCTTCGTAGACGGTCCCAAAGCCACACGCCACCAACGCCCCATCGACGTAGCTCAGTTCATCGGGCAGCGCCACGCAGGTGTCCTCTTCCGCCAGCAGATAGTCGGCGTGGCCGCCGTCGCGCTGCCAACCATACGCTGCGCGGTGCTCGGAGGTGCACGAGATCATGTACCCCTCGCGGCAGTCGTTGCAGACGCCGCAGCCGCTGATGTGGTAGAGGATCACGCGGTCGCCTTCCTTGAAACGTTTGCAGCCGGGACCAACCTTGACAATTTGTCCGCACGGTTCGTGACCAGCGATCACATTCTGATAGCCTTCCGGACCATGCCCCAGGTGCTCGCGATAGATGGCGCGTATGTCGCTGCCACAGATCGACGACGCCTTCATCTTGACCAGCACCTGACCGTGCCCCGGTTCAGGCACGTCAAATTCCTTGAACTCCACCCTGCGCCCGCCAGGGAGCAATACGCCTCGCATTTTCATTGGTTTTTCATCCTTTTGTTTGTGGAAAAGTATGCGTGCTGCGTGGTGCGTGTGTATGCTGGGAGATTGCGCCTGCTCTGCAAAACCCGGCATAGATCATGCAACATGCAGTACACGAATCACGCAACACACCTCACTGTACGATGACGCCGTCTTCATCCCATAAATCACGCCAATCTTGATTTTCTTTCCACAGAAAGACCTGCCCCTTGATCAACCGGCAGCCTTTGTCGATGGCGGCAATCGCTCGCATTTCGTCGTCGGTGAGCGGATCGCTGACGACCGCCTGCAAATTCGCCAGATAGTTGCGCCGCTTCGTGGAGAATGGAATTGGCGTCTGTCCACGCTGTACGGCCCACTTGATGCAGACGACTGCTGGATGGACGTTATGACGCCTGGCAATTTCTACGATCACCGGGTCTTCGATATCGACAGTGTCTTCAGGGGTGCGGTCGCGTTCGGGGCGCGCCGGTGAGCCGATCGGGCTGTAACCGATCGGCTCGATGCCATGTGCGCGCACAAAATCGAACAGCTTCGGTTGCTGGAAGTGCGGATGCAACTCCATTTCATTGACGGCGGGCTTGATCCGCGCGTCACGCAATAATAGCTCCAATTTCGGGATCGTCATGTTGGATGTGCCAATGTGTCGCACCAATCCACGCTCGACCAACAGCTCCAGCTGCCGCCAGGTTTTCATATAATTCTCATGGATGTATGGTTTGGCGTTGTGATCGCGCGACGTCACGTCGACGCCCGGCGCATGGTGGTTGGGAAAGGGCCAGTGAATCAAGTATAGGTCAAGATAATCGAGACGCAGATCGCGCAGCGACTGCATGAACGCCGGAATGACATCTTCTTCGGCGTGTTTGTCGTTCCAAAGTTTGGAGGTGACCCATAGCTCCTCGCGCCTTATCCCACCGGCCATGATCTCTTCCAACGCCGCCCCGATCAGATGCTCGTTGCCATAGACGGCGGCGCAATCGAAATGGCGATAGCCAACTGCCGCCGCCCCTTTGACTGCTTCAGCCACTTCAGCACCGGAGACATGATCCGACCCAAATGTGCCCAGTCCGATAGCAGGCATCAGGGCGCCAGTGTAAAGACGGCGTTGGGGGACGAGCCGCGGATCAACCGCGTCCTCCGCAATCGACCAATCAGAGATTATGGACGCAGACATGAATAACTCTCCTTAAGATATTGATCATATCCCAACAGCCAACGATGCGCGCAGCGGGCGATGATAGACGTATGGACGCCTGACAGAGGCGCTTGTGGTACCGGTACCACAATAACACATAAAGATTTGATTGTCTAGAGGCGTATTCAAACAATTTTCTAGACGCCTATTGACATTGGATGGATTTTATAGCATACTATCGGTAACATTACCGGTAATGTTACCGGCAACATTTGCAGTTCCCAAACCAATCATCGCAGAGAACACCAATACCCGCAGAGAATATCGTCGCAGCAAGACATTGCCAGGCAAGTGTGCACTTTGTACGGTCAGGAGGCGCCTATCGAAGCAATATCCAATGCGTTTCCACAACCTTGTTTCTTGATTCGCACATGCGTTTCCAAACGATTTCCAGGAGGAGGGAATGATGAAGAAGCTTGCAATTACTATCGGTCTGTTGGTGATCGGCGCACTGTTGTTGGTTGGGTGCGTCGCAGCACAGCCAGGAGCGCCAGCCGCAGACACAGGGGCACCCTCGGCGCCAGGCGCAAAGGTGACGTTGACCTACATGGCAAGTCAGGGCTGGATTAAAGAGGCCGAGCTGGAGCTTGCCAAGAGATTCGAGGAACAAACCGGCATCCACGTCGATTACCAGATTATCCCTGCCGATCAATACTTCAGTGTGCTCAGAACCAAACTGAACTCGGGTGAGGCGACCGACATCTTTGGCGGGCAGAGCGGCAAAACCGATCTGCAAGTTCAGTATGACGTCGAGAAGAACGCCGTCGATCTCTCTGACCAGGAGTGGGTGTCGCGCCACGATCCACTTTCGCTGGAGATGGTCAGTCTGAACGGCAAGGTCTATGGCATCGAAATCTGGGACACAATCGCCTCCAATTACTTTATTGTGGTCTACAACAAGAACATCTTTGAAGAGCATGGGTTGAGTGTTCCGGAAAGCTATGCTGAATTTAGAGATATCTGTCTGACCCTCAAAGATGCAGGCGTCAATCCAATCTACGAACCGATTTCAGATGGATGGCACCACGTGCTGTGGTTCCCGATGGTTGGCCCACGCTTTGAAGAATTGAACCCCGGCCTGGCCGAGCGACTCAACAAGAATGAAGTGAAATTTGCTGAGGTTCCGGTTATGTTGGAGGCGCTGACTCAGCTCAAGGAGTTGTATGATTTGGGCTGCTTTGGCGACAATGCGCTGTCCGACGCCTTCTCCGATGCGAATGCGAAGCTTGCCAGCGGTGAATATGCGATGGCAGTGACAACCTTGACCGCTCCGGTGAGCATTGAACGCGACTATCCTGACACACCCGCTCAGACCTTTGGCTTCTTCCCCATGCCGTTGGTGGACAATCGTCTGGCTCCGGCTCACCCGGCAGGGCCGAGCAAATTCATCTATTCCGGTTCGCCGCACATCGAGGAAGCCAAGCAGTATCTGGCCTTCTTGGCTGCGCCAGAAAACCTGCAGTATCTATTGGATAACACAACAGAGTTTGCCGATCTGAACTTTTCTGGGCTGAAAGCCAAGTGGACGCCGGAACAGCAGGAATTCCTGGACGCGTATGAGGCCAAGTCGATCGTCTATCAAGATGTAGTCAACTATCTCAATCCACAATGGATGGACATAGGGAAGGATATGGTGGCTATGTTCACCGGCGCCATGACGCCTGAAGATGTGCTCAAGAGCATAGACCAACGTCGCGCCGACATGGCAAATATCGCCAAAGATCCGGCCTGGGCTGAGTAAACGGCTGCTTGCGCGGTTTGCCACACCTGACGCAGAAAGATGCAGAAAAACGCAGAGGAACGCTTGACCAACGCCAGGTCGCGCTTCCTCTGCGAACTTTTGCAACGCTGCGTCTCTGCGTCGGAAACATGAGAAGGGAGGCTGCATGAAAAGCAGAGTCTATCCATTCTATTTTGCCAGCGGTGCACTGCTTCTCTATCTGCTCTTCAGCGTGCTCCCAAGCCTGATGGGTTTCTACTATGCGTTTACAGACTGGAACAGCTACTCGTCGGAGGTGAACTTTGTCGGGCTGCAAAATTTCCGGTTGATCTTCGCCTCCGGCGTTGGGCAAAACTACATGCACTTCGTCCGGAACACGATCATTTTCACCGTTGCCACGATTTTGCTCAAGACTGTGTTCGCGCTCGCCTTGGCGGTGCTGTTGACCAGTGGCATCCACCGCCTGGCTTACGTTCACCGCGTCGTCATGTATTTGCCCGCAGTGCTGCCGATGCTGGTGGTCAGTCTTGTCTTCAAATCGATCTTAAATCCAGCTTCAGGGTTGCTCAACGAATTTTTGCGCAGCATTGGGTTGGGGTTCATGGCGCAACGCTGGCTGGTGGATGTCACGTGGGCGATGCCGTCCGTGATCGGGGTGGACACGTGGCGCGGGGTGGGCTATATCATGGTGATCATGATCGCGGGACTCCAGGCAATCCCGAAGGAATATTATGAGGCGGCGGCCATAGACGGCGCCAGCGCGTTTTCGTCCTTCCGGCGCATCACGCTGCCGCTGATGATGCCTGTGCTGACGGTCACGACTGTGCTCAACCTGCTCTATGGTCTTCGCGTCTTTGACATTGTATTTGTGCTGACCAATGGCGGCCCCGGACGCGCCACCGACACAGTCTACACTGCAATTTTTGATGAATTCTCCAAAGGGCGCTACGGCGTAGCGACCACACTGTCAACGCTCCTGTTCTTGATCATGATCTCCCTCGGCTATTTTGTGATCCGAATGATGCACCGAGAGTCGGAGGAGTAACGCGCATGGCTATCCGTAGAATGCAAAGCATCATCAATCATCTGTTGGCGCTTGCTGTCAGTTTGATCATGTTCATTCCGGTCTATCTGGTGTTTGTCAATGCGCTGAAAACCAGGGCCGAAGCCGCCGCCATGAGCGCGGCTTTCCCGACTGTGTTGATGTGGGAAAATTTTGCCACCGTCATCGAACGCGGCAAGTTGGTGACGGCGTTTGGCAACAGCGTTCTTTATGCTGTCAGCGCCACTGTGATCGGCACGACCGCCGCCGCCCTTGCCGCCTACGTCCTCTCGCGTAACCGCACGCGCTTCAACCGTTTTATCTACTTTTTCATCATTATGGGCATCGCCATGCCCACCAATTTTGTGACGCTGATGAAGGTGATGCAGATGACGCGCCTGCTTAACACACAGCTTGGCATCATCTTGCTCTATGCAGCGGCATCGATTCCGTTCAGCGTCTTTTTGATCTATGCATTTATTGGCACACTGCCACGCGAGTTGGACGAAGCCGCTATCATCGATGGATGCAGCCCTCTCCGACTCTTTTTTTCGGTGATCTATCCGCTGTTGACTCCAGTGCTGGTGACGGCCGGCGTGTTGAACCTGCTTGGCATCTGGAACGAGTTTCTGCTCCCGCTCTACTATCTCAACAGCAGCGCCTACTGGCCGATGACTCTGGCTGTCTACAACTTCTTTGGGCAGTTTCAGGCGGATTGGAGCCTGGTTTCTGCAAACATTGTGCTGACGATCTTGCCTGTGATCATCGTCTATCTGTTCGCACAGCGTTTCATTTTGTCGGGCATGACGGCAGGGTCGGTGAAGGGGTAAAGGCGTTCGTCTGTGAACAGCGTTTTTTGGAAAGAAAACTGGGCCGAGTCCCGACAACATTATCTGGATTGGTGGGAACGCAAAGGGCTGGTCATCACCATGTGGGAGCATCTGGAGAAAGATGGGCCACCACACGAAGCAGTTCCCGCGCCGCCGCCTGCGCGCGATTGGACGCAATATTGGTTCGATCCAGAGTGGCGCGCCGATCATCTGCACTACAAACTGTCGCACAGCTCGTTCAAGGCCGACATCCTGCCGGTGGCAAGCACACATCTTGGCCCCGGTTCGCTGGCTGCCATTCTCGGCGCTGAGCTGGAGGGTCGTGAAGATACGATCTGGATTCACCCGCGCACGGACGGCAGCAACGAGATCACATTCAATGAAGACAACCGTTGGTTTCGTCTACACCTCGAGCTGGTGAAGGCGTGCAAGGCGCGGTCGCAAGGGCGCTACTTTGTCGGTTGCCCCGACCTGATCGAAGGACTCGACACACTGGCGGGGCTGCGAGGCACGCAGGCCGTGCTGCTCGACACAGTCGATCGCCCGGAAGAACTTGAAGAGGAATTGCAGACAGTCAATGAGATCTGGTTCGACGTTTTCGACCGCATTTACGCTGAGATCAACGAAAATGGCGAAATGGCTTTCTGCTACTTCTCGATCTGGGGGCCGGGTAAAGTGGCGAAGTTGCAAAGCGACATTTCAATCATGATGTCGCCCAAGAGCTTTCGCCAGTTCGTACAACCCTATATCCGCCAGCAGTGTCAGTGGCTCGACCACTCGCTCTACCACCTGGACGGTGTTGGCGCCATCCGCCACCTTGACGCATTGCTGGAGATCGAGGAACTCGACGCCATCCAGTGGACGCCGGGCGTGGGCCAGCCGCAAGGCGGCGATCCGTGCTGGTTTGATCTCTACAAACGCATTCTGGCCGGCGGCAAGTCAATCATGCCAGCATGGGTGGAGGTCGATGAACTTCAGCCGTTGCTCGATGCGGTCGGAGCGGCGGGCGTCAACATCCTGATGCACTTCGAGAGCGAGCATGACATCGACCGTGCGCTGACGATCGCCGACCGCTACCGCTAAAAGACGGCTTGAAGAGTGCCTATCACGAGAAAAACTTATGTCCATACTAGATTACATGCTTCGATCAGATGGGCTGTATCTCCACTGTACACAGGGGATGATGGCGTTGACGCCCTACACGCCGCGCGCAATCCGGGTGCGTTACACACTCGGGTCAGAATTCAGCGCGCAACCCAGCCTGATGGTCGTGGCGACGCCAGCATTGGGCGTGCACTTTACCGTAGAGGAGAGGCCGTCTCACCTGGTCTTCGCCACAGCCGAGGTGACCATCGTCATTGATCGTCAAACGGCCGCCTTCACCTACTACGACCGCCAGGGTGTGCTGCTCACCCGCGAGCCAGCGCGCGGCGGCAAGACGCTCGCGCCCATCGACGTGGTCGTCTCCGACTTCAGCGCCTCGACGGTGGCTGAGGCCGGGCTGAGCGCCGACGGCGTGCGCATCGAGGCGCGCAACATTCGCACCCGCATCGATCGCCAGGCCTATCATACAAAACTGGAATTTGAGTGGGCGGAAAGCGAGGCGCTTTATGGGCTTGGCTCACACGAAGAGGGCATGTTCAATCTGCGCGGCCAGCATCAATACCTCTACCAGCAGAATATGAAGGCGGTCGCGCCCGTGCTTGTCTCCACACGCGGCTACGGCGTTCTCATGGACAGCTACTCGTTGATGACCTTTCACGACGACGCGTTTGGCGCCTATCTCTGGAGCGACGTCGACGACGAGTTGGACTATTATTTCCTGTACGGACCAGAACTCGATCAGATCGTGCGTGAACTGCGCACGCTCACCGGCAAGGCGCCGATGCTGCCGAAGTGGGCGTTTGGCTACATTCAGTCCAAGGAGCGATACAAAACACAAGCGGAATTGATCGAAGTGGTGCAGGAATATCGCCGGCGCGGTCTGCCGCTGGATTGCATTGTGTTGGACTGGATGTCATGGCCTGGCGAGCAGTGGGGGCAAAAGAGTTTCGACCCAGAGCGCTTTCCCAACCCTGACCAGATGATGGCGGAGCTACACGCACTGCACGCCCACCTGATGATCTCGATCTGGCCGATCATGCGGCCGGGTGGCGCCAACTGGCAGGAAATGCATGACGGTGGCTTTTTACTCGGCAATCAGGCGACCTACAACGCGTTTGACAAAGATGCACGCGCCTTGTATTGGCGGCATGCTCACGACGGTCTGTTTATGCACGGCATCGACGCCTGGTGGTGTGATTGCACCGAACCGTTCGAGGCGGATTGGAACGGCGCGGTCAAGCCAGAACCGGAAGAACGGTTGCGCATCAACACCGAAGAGGCAAAACGCTATCTCGACCCGGAGTATATCAACGCCTACTCGCTGCTGCATTCCCAGGGCATTTATGAAGGGCAGCGCGCGGGGACGGCCGCCCGGCGCGTGGTGAACCTGACGCGCTCCGCCTACCTCGGGCAGCAACGCTACGGAACGATCACCTGGTCGGGCGACATCGCTGCCACCTGGGAGACGCTGCACAAGCAGATCGCCGAGGGGCTCAACTTCTGCGCGACCGGCTTGCCCTACTGGACGGTGGATGTGGGCGCGTTCTTTGTCAGACATCGCCCCGATCTCTGGTTCTGGCGCGGCGACTACGACAACGGCGTTGAGGATATGGGCTACCGCGAATTGTTCGTGCGCTGGTTTCAGTATGCAACCTTCCTGCCAATGTTACGCACGCATGGCACTGACACGCCGCGCGAACTCTGGCGTTTCGGTGAACCCGGCGAACCGATGTACGAGACGCTGGCGAAATTCCTGCGCCTACGCTATCAACTGCTGCCCTATCTCTACTCGCTGGCCGGCTGGATCACCCACCATGACTACACGATGCTGCGACTGCTCGCATTCGATTTCCGAGACGATCCCAATACCTACGACATCCGTGATCAATTTATGTTTGGCCCGGCTTTCCTGGTCTGTCCTGTAACGCAACCGATGTACTATCGGGCCGGCTCCACGCCGATTGCCGACGTCGCAAGAGAGCGCACCGTTTACCTGCCCGCAGGTTGCGACTGGTGGGACTTTTGGACAGACGCACGACTGGCGGGCGGTCAGAGCATCGTCGCCCAGGCTGACCTGGAGACGATGCCGCTCTTCGTGCGCGCCGGTTCGATTGTCCCCATGTCGGCGCCGATGCAATATGTCGATGAACAGCCAGACGCCGCCATTGAATTGCATGTCTATCCTGGACGCGACGGGCATTTTCAGTTGTATGAAGACGCCGGTGACGGCTATGATTACGAACACGGCGCCTTCGTCACCATCGACATCGAATGGCAGGATGCAGCGAATCGGCTGGTGCTGGGCGAACGCAACGGCGCATATCCTGAGATGCCTGTGCAACGCATCTTCCGCATCGTGCGGCATGACGCCACAGCAAAGACCAGCAGCCGTGAACTCTGCTATCAGGGCCGTCGGATGGAAGTCAACTTTTGAACTGGAAAGCAGCGTTGTGATCAAGAAAACCACAATTGTCGACATCGCCAGGGCGGCGGGCGTCTCCGTCTCCACTGTCTCACGCATCCTCAACAACAAGCCGGACGTTGCCGAGGAGACGCGGCAACGCGTGTTACAGGTGATCGAGGAGCAACGTTTTGCTCCTCACACCGCCTGGCAGCAGTTGCGCTCTGGCAAAAGCCGCTTCATTGCACTGCATTTTCCGCAAGACTTCAACCCGCTGTCGCAGGGCATCATCACCAACGCCGCCATGCGCTGCGAGCAATTTGGCTTCACGCTCAACCTGATCGTCGGCGCGCTGAGCGAGACCGATCTGCTCGGCATCTTCCGCAGCGGGCAGGCCGACGGCATGATCCTGGTGGAGATTCTGGTCAACGACTGGCGCGTCGAGCTGTTGCGCCAGCACACAACCAACTTCGTGATGATCGGCCGCTGCGCTGATACAACCGGTTTAAGTTATGTTGACTCCGACATCGGCGCCGGTGTGACGGATGCCATCGAGCACCTGGTTGGGTTAGGACACCGGCATATCGGCTTTATCACGGTGGGGCGCATCACACCGGAAAAGGAATATGGCTTTACAGCCTGGGCGCGGCAGGGCTATCACGCGGCGTGTCGGCGCCATGATCTGCCCGCCTATGCGCGCACCACCGACCTGACCACCGACAGCGTGGTCGCCGTTGCAACCGAACTCCTGACGCAACACCCGGAGATCACGGCGCTTGTGACGCCACAGGACGCCGCAGTGCCAGGAATTCTGAAGGCGATCACTGCGTGCGGGCTGAGCATTCCCGAAGACATTTCGGTTGTTGGGTTGCTCGACGAGTCATTCGCCGAGGTGATGACGCCGCCGCTCACAGCCCTGAGCTTCTCTTCGCGCACGCTGGGTTTCACCGCCGCTGAAATGTTGGTGGCGCGACTCAATGGCGCCGCGCCCGACCCACAGCAGATTCTGGTGCGCCCGGAGTTGTGCGTGCGCGGCAGCACCGCGCCAGCGCGCGCGCCCCAGATGATTGGCAAAGGAACACCATGATAAAACCGCTTGGATTGGGCGTCCTGGGATTGGGTGAAGGACGCAGCATCATCTCGGCGGGCGTACATAGCCCGCTGTGGCAGGTTGTTTGCCTGTGCGATACAAATGCAGCGCTTGCCCAAGAACGTTGCGCCGAGTTTGGGCTCAACCGCTACACCACTGATTACGCAGAACTCCTTGCCGACCCGGCGGTGGATGTCGTCGGCATCTACACCCCCGACCATCTGCACGCCGATCACATCATTCAGGCGCTGCATGCAGGCAAACATGTGATCTGCACCAAGCCCTTTATCGATGACCTCAGCCGGGCAAACGAAGTGTTGGCGGCTCAACAGCGCAGCGGCAAACACGTCATGGTCGGCCAGAGCACGCGTTTCTTTGCTCCGTTCATCCGGCAGCGTCAACACTACGAAAGCGGCGCGTTGGGCGAGCTGGTGACCATCGAAGCCAGCTACAGCGCCGACCATCGCTGGTTTCTGAGCAAGCCCTGGGCGAAGCAGCCAACCTTCAAATGGCTCTACGGCGGCATCAGCCACCCTGCTGATCTGATCCGCTGGTACCTGCCCGACGTGTGTGAAGTGATGGGGTATGCCTACCTCAGCTCTAATGGGCGCGCCGGCGGTCTGGTCAACCCCGACACCTACCACTTCGTTCTTAAGGCTGCCAGCGGCAAAATCGCGCGTGTGACCGGCGTTTACTCTTGCCCAACCGTGCCGGAGGAGCGCGACAGCCCGATGACCTGCATCTTGCGCTGCGAGCGCGGCGCCAGCCAGGCTGATTATCATGAATTGCGCTACGCCTGGAAGATCGGCGAGCAGGCCGCCATCGAGTCCTTCGAGGCGCAGCGCGCTTACTACTTCCGTTTTGGCGGCGTCAGCCATCACGCCGGCGAATATCAGAACTACATCGAGTACTTCGCCCGCTGCCTGGCGCGAGGCGAGACGCCCAAACCAGATGCAGCCGAAGGCATCGTCACAGTGGCGCTGCTCCAGACAATGGAAGAATCGACCATCACCGGTCACCCTGTTAAACTTGAGACCGTACTAAATCGTCACCAACTAAATTAAAGAGTTAACCAGCAAGAGATGCCGCTAGGTGGCAAAACCGCGGCGTCTCTCGCCATTGACGCAATCCTCATCAAAGCAGCATGATGAACAGAAACAGTCTGCGATTTCTATTGCATTTCAATCATTAATCTACAACACAAAATACTTCCTCAAAAAACATCTTGACAAAGCGCTCAACGCCGTGTATCCTATTGTCCGTATGGTACGCGTACCATATTGAGTCTGTCGGCAATGGTGCGCAGAGTCAATGTATTTCCGCTCCTAAAACCCTGTACGTTGAATTGAATATAGCTTGAGCATCAATCGCTTGATTGCACCCATTGTTGTTGATAGGCACGCATCGTTGTCCCCTACGGTTGCGCCACTGCACACTCGTGTCGAATGAGCCAGTTTATTGTCGCTGTGTTGTATCAACCAAACTGTCACAAGTACAAGGAGACACCATGCAATCCAATCAATTATCTCGACGAAGGTTTTTGCAGTTGGCTGGAACCGGCGCAGCCAGCGTTGTACTGTTGGCGGCCTGTCAGGCGCCAGTCGCTGCGCCTGGCGCGGCGCCGGCAGCCCCTGCACAAGAAGGAATTACCCTCTCCTTTGGGCATCACTGGGAAGCTGCGTTCCGACCGCGTCAGGAGGAGTTCGATCAGAAGTATGCGGAGGCGCATCCAGGCGTAAGGTTTGAGTACACCTACAACACATGGTCCGAGCATAACCAGATCGTACCGACATGGGCTGCGGCGGGGACGCTGCCAGACATCATTTATGTGCATGGACGGTATGCATTCCCCTGGAATCACGAAGGCATCGTCGTCTCCACGCAGGACTTCATCGACAACGATCCAGAGTTCGATGTGAACGGCATCTGGGAAGAAGCGTTGCGGCTGTATGCGTACAACGGCAAGCAGTACGAAATCCCTTACGATCATGGTCCGATCATTCTTGGCTATAACAAAGACCTGTTCGATGAAGCCGGGCTTGCCTATCCAGACGAGAGCTGGACGTGGGACACTTTTCTTGAGGCGGCGAAAGCGCTCACCAAGGAAAATCAATGGGGATATGGTGGGTATTACAACCAGGTGGTTCAACTAGGCAACGAGCTAGGCATCTCCATGGTGGGGCCATTTGGCGGTGAAGTCATCGATGAAACGGAGACGAAGATTCTGATTGACTCCGATGCATCTCGAGCGGCTTTGCAGTGGTGGGCGGATCTGATTCACGTTCACAAGGTTGCGCCGCTTCCGGCTCAATCGCAGGCTGTTGCTGGAGCAGGGCCATGGGTTGCCGGCATGGCGGGCATGTTTGCATTGGCTTCATGGGGCACGCCGACTCTGATTGAGTCTGCCAACTTTGCCTGGGACGTGGCACCATGGCCGCAGGGACCGGCTGGGCGAAAGGCTGGGGCGTTTGGCAGCGGTTTTGGCATCACGCGCGACTCCAAGCAGCCAGAGGCGGCGTGGCAATATATGCGCGAATACCTCTCCAAGGAAGGTATGGAGTTCATGTGGGGATCGTCGGGGCGCGGCAGCCCGGCGCGGCAGGCAGCCTATGATAGCTGGCTGAATTCTCCTGGCGCACCCGAACACGCAAGCTACTACAAGGACGCCCTCGCCACCTATGCGGTCACCGGTCGCCCATACCAGACCCTGGCTGGCGGCGAGATTCTCGATGTGTTCAATCGAAACACAGACCTTGTGCAGTCCGGCGACATGACGGTCGATCAGGCAATCGAGAATATCTTGGCCGAAGGGACGCCAGTGCTCGAAGAAGCGGCAAGACGATTGCAGGGCAGTTAAGCCATTGAGTTACGGGAGTAGATAAGGTTCGCAAGATAGCTGATTGTAGGGTCTTTCCCAGGTTCACCCTACAGTCAGCTATCTTGCACACAAATGGTTGAACGGGGGCAATCTCTGATGGGTCTTACAACTGCACCAACACGGCGCCGGAAAGGATTCTCGTTGCGTCAACGCGAGGAGAGAGATTTCTATCTTTTCATCGGATTGTGGTTGATCGGCTTTGTGCTATTCACCGGCGGTCCGATCCTTGCGTCCCTGGTCTTCAGCTTCACCAACTGGACGGGGCTGACGACGCAGGAATGGATTGGGCTGGAGAATTTCCGCAAGCTCCTGTTTGAAGACAGGCTGTTTTGGATTGCTACACGAAACACCTTCTTCTATTCCTTTGGCAGCGTGATCCTGGGTACGCTTGGGGCGCTCTATGTGGCGATTCTGCTCAATCAGAAGCTTCCGGGCACGACTTTGATGCGCGTGCTCTACTACATTCCGTCGATTGCCAGCGGCGTCGCCGTCTCGATCCTCTGGATATGGTTGTTCAATCCACAGGTTGGTCTGGTCAACTATCTGTTGTCGCTGATCGGCATTCAGGGGCCGCCGTGGCTCGCCAGCCAACAATGGGCATTGCCCGCCCTTATCATCAAGAGCACCTGGGCGATTGGCGCCAACATGATTATTTTGTTGGCTGGATTGCAGGCTGTGCCTTCGTCGCTCTACGAAGCGGCAAAGATCGACGGCGCCAATCCATGGGATGAATTTCGAAATGTCACGATCCCCATGCTGTCGCCGGTGCTTTTCTATGTGATCGTCATTTCGACTATTGCCTCCTTTCAGATTCTGACCGATGTGCTCGTCATGACACAGGGTGGCCCCGGTACGGCGACGCTGGTCTACGTCTACTACATCTATCAAAATGCTTTCCAATATTTAAAGATGGGCTATGCGTCGGCTTTAGCCTGGATTTTGTTCGCAATCATTATGGCGCTGACCCTGCTGCAGCTTTGGGGCAGCAAGAAGTGGGTCTACTATGAGGATCAGGCTGCATGAGTCAGGGATACAGAGCACGGTAAGGAGTCGACCAAACGATGGAACAGCTAACCGGTCAGTCGATATCTTCCGCCACCCCAGGGCGCGTCATCCGAACGACGCCCTGGTATCAGCGACGCAGGACGCGTCAGATCGCACACGCGGCGCTTGTTTATTTTCTGGTGGTTCCCGGGGCAGTGTTATTTACGATCCCGCTTCTGTGGATGCTCTCCACTGCGCTCAAAGACCCCAAGCAGATTTTTGTCTATCCGCCGCAGTGGATTCCCGACCCAGTGTTATGGAGCAACTTTGCCAAAGGATGGAATGACTTTCTGCCGTTCAATCGTTTTCTGGCGAATTCCCTGATCATTACGATCAGCAATATTATCGGCAATCTGATTTCGTGCAGTCTGGCGGCGTTTGCCTTTGCCCGGCTGCGTGCACGCGGCAAAAACTTTTTCTTCATCATGGTGCTGGGCACAATGTTGTTGCCACAGGAAGTGACGGTGATCCCGCAATATGTGCTCTTTACACGCCTGGGCTGGAACGACACCTGGCTGCCGTTGATGGTGCCGCCCTGGTTTGGTTGGGCGTTCTTCATCTTCTTGTTGCGTCAGTTTTTCATGGGTATTCCGCGTGAACTGGACGAGGCGGCGCGTCTCGACGGCGCCTCTTCACTGCGCATCCTGTGGAATATCATTTTGCCGCTCTCCAAACCCGCATTGGCGACGGTCGTAATCTTTGGCTTCATCGGCAACTGGAACAACTTCCTCTATCCGCTCATCTACATCCGCACGATGGACAAGCAAGTGCTGGCGGTGGCGCTCAACATGTTCCGCGGCGCGTATGGCAACGCCAACTATCAGTACATGATGGCGGTCTCATTGCTCGTGCTGCTGCCGGTGCTCCTGGTCTTCTTCTTTGGGCAGCGCCTCTTTGTGCGCGGGATTGCGCTGACCGGCATCAAAGGATAGTCAATACAACCGTCGGGCATATCACATTTGCCGGCCGAAGTCGCGCTTTGGCTGGCAATTTATTTGCCCATCACACAGATAAGCTGGAACACATGGCTGACACTGTTCTCGAGCAGGCGCCCGTCACCGATAGCGACAAGAATCTCCGCTGGAATTTCACCGTCAACCTGATCGACATCGCCTTCATCACACTGGGCATCAGCCTGGTCTCGCGCGATACGGTGCTGCCGGTGCTGGTCAACACGTTGACCGATTCAAACCTTGCCATCGGCCTGATTGCGGCGCTCTATGGGTTGGGCATCTATCTGCCACAACTCTTCACCGCCAACTTCACCGAACGGCTGCGCTACAAAAAACCCTTCGTCATGCTGGTCGGCAGCGTAGGGGAACGACTGCCCTACCTGTTGATGGGTGTGGCCGTCTGGCTCTTTGCTGCGCCAGCGCCTAATGTCGCGCTGATCCTGGTTCTCGGTTGTCTGGCAATCACGGGTTTCGCAGCAGGCGCAGCCACCCCTGCCTGGTATGATCTGATCGCCAAGGTGATCCCAGTGCAGCGCCGCGGCGTGTGGTCGGGTCTCGGTCACGGCATCGGCGCGCTGATGGCGATCTTCGGCGCGTTCCTGGTCGGGCGCATTCTGGACGGCTATCCCTATCCGAACAACTTTGCGCTGCTATTTTTACTTGCATTCATCGCCACCTGCGTCTCCTTTGTTGGCCTGGCGCTCAATCGCGAACCACCCAGCCCGATGGTGAAGGAGCAGGTTTCGACACAGCGCTATTTCCGGCAACTGCCCGATGTGCTACGCACCAACGTCAACTACCGCCGCTTCTTCATCAGCCGCACGGTTGTGTTGTTAGGTGCAATGGCAAACAGCTTCTTCATTATCTACGGCGGTCAGCGCTTTGGACTGGACGGCGCCACGATCGGGCTGCTGACAGCGACTCTGGTCGCCAGCCAGGCCGTGATGAGTCTGGTCTGGGGAGTAGTGGGGGATCGAATGGGACACAAGGTTGTGCTGACCGGTGCGGCGTTTCTTTTGGCGTTGGCGGCGCTCAACACGCTTCTTGCGCCGAGTCAGACCTGGCTGATTCTGAGTTTCGCCTTCCTCGGCGCTTCATCATCTGGCGATGCCGTTTCGGGTCTGAACATCATCTTAGAATTCGCTGCACCGGAGGATCGACCAACCTATATTGGCCTGACCAACACGCTGTTGGCGCCAACGATTGTACTGGCGCCGATCGTGGGTGGCTGGCTGGCGACAATCGTCGGCTTTCCGGCGCTGTTGAGCATGGCGACAGCCATCGCCGCCATGGGTGGTCTCTTGCTGGCGATCTGGGTGCGCGAACCGCGCCGGCAGCCGTTGCCAACGCGCGCCTGACCAACATTCACAAAATCAAAGTCGCTCATATCATGGGGCAAGGAGGAAGTATGGAATATCACAAACTTGGCAAGACAGGTCTCAAAGTCAGCGAACTCTGTTTGGGCGCCATGAACTTTGGCTGGACAACCAGCGAAGAGGACAGTCAAACAGTGCTCAACCACTTCGTTGGGGCTGGCGGCAACTTCATCGACACCGCTGATGTTTACGCCAGCGGCAAATCTGAAGAAATCCTGGGACGCTGGCTCAAGACGCAGCCGCGCGACAAGGTCATCGTCGCCACCAAAGTACGTTTTGGCGCTGAACCAAACGATGTGGGATTGAGTCGTCATCACATCCTCAACCAGGTCGAAGTAAGCCTGCGCCGCCTGCAAACCGATTACATCGATCTCTACCAGGTGCACTGCTGGGACAATCTGACGCCGCTAGACGAGACGTTGAGCACGCTCGATGGGCTGGTGCGCAGCGGCAAGGTGCGTTATCTCGGCGCTTCGAACTACACCGGCTGGCAATTACAGAAAGCCGTCGAAATCAGCCGGCGCATGGGCTGGGAGCAGTTTGTGTGCCTGCAACCGCTCTACAACCTGCTTGACCGCTCGACAGAGTGGGAACTTGCGCCGATCTGCCTCAATGAGGGATTGGGCATCATCCCGTGGAGTCCGCTGCGCGGCGGTTGGCTGGGCGGGAAATATCGCCGCGGCATGGACGCGCCGCCCGCCGGCACGCGCGTCGAGATGGCTGAAAAGCGTGGATGGGGCGAGACCTTCCATGACTATGCCACCGAACACACCTGGAATCTGCTCGACACGCTCTACGCTGTCGCCGCCGAGTGCGAACACACGCCAGCCCAGGTCGCACTGCGCTGGTTGATGCAGCGCCCCGGCGTCACTGCGCCGATCATTGCCGCGCGCACATTCGCACAGTATGAGGACTGCATGGGCGCCGTCGGCTGGGCGCTAACCGACGGACAAATGGCGCGCCTGACCGCGGCCAGTGACAAGCCGCTGCCCTATCCATACGACCATGTCACCCGCGAACTGCGCAGATGAGAAAATAAAGGGATAAAACCATGAACCGTGCAGACTTTCTGCCCTACCGCGAAATCCATCTCGACTTTCACACCAGCGAACATATCTCCGGCATCGGCGCCGACTTCGATCCGGATGAATTTGCCGACACACTGGTCAAGGCGCGCGTCAACTCCATCACCTGTTTTGCGCGCTGCCACCATGGCTGGATCTATTACGATACGACGCTCAATCCCGAACGCCGCCATCCACATCTGACGCGCAACTTGCTGGCGGAGCAAATCGAAGCCTGTCACGCGCGCGGCATCCGCGTGCCGATCTACACCACCGTGCAGTGGGATCATTTCACAGCCCGCCAGCATCCCGAATGGATTTGCACTGACGAGAACGGGCGCTTCATTGGCACGCCGCCCTTCGAGGCTGGCTTCTACCGTGAAATGAATGTCAATTCGCCCTATGTCGAAGAATTTCTCAAGCCGCACGTACGCGAGATATTGACGACGCTCCCCACTGACGGCCTCTTTTTCGACATTGTGCGCATCGTGCCGTCAACCGACCCCTACACCCAAGAGCGGATGCGCGCCGCCGGCCTCGACCCCGCTAATGCACGCCACCGCGCTCAGTTTGCGCTTGATTCGCTCAACGACTTCAAGCGAGACATGAGTCGATTCGTCTGGTCGATCAACCCGGAGGTGAGCATCTTTTTCAACGCCGGGCATGTCGGTACACGCCATCGCGCCGTCGTCGACGCCTATTCGCACTGGGAGCTGGAGACGCTGCCCAGCGGCGGCTGGGGTTATCTCCACTTTCCGGTAAGCACACGCTACGCTCGCACGCTCGGCATCGATGTGTTGGGCATGACCGGAAAATTCCATACCTCATGGGGCGATTTCCATTCGTTCAAGAACCTGGCCGCGCTGCAATTCGAGGTGTTCCAGATGTTGGCGATGAACGCCAAGTGCATGGTCGGCGATCAGTTGCCCCCGCGGGGTCGCATCGAGCCGCATGTCTACGCGCTGATCGGCCAGGTCTACGCCGAGGTCGAGCAGAAAGAGCCGTGGTGTCACGGCGCCAAACCGGTCACCGAGATCGCCGTCTTCACGCCAGAAGAATTCGCCGGCGCCGGAGCGGGCAATCTGCCCGATGCCATCAAAGGCGCCACGCGCATGTTGGAGGAAGGCGCCCACCAGTTCGACATCATCGACTCGGCGACCGACCTGACGCCATATCGCGTTGTGATCCTCCCCGACGCAATTCCCGTCGATGCGGCGTTCGCCGCCAAACTCGATGCCTATCTGGCGCAAGGTGGGAGGTTGATCGCCACCTTCGAGTCGGGGTTGAATCCCGCCAAAACAGCTTTTGGTCTTGACGCATTGGGCGTGACCATCGCCAGCGAAGGGCCGACCGACGCCGCCGGCAATCTGGCGCGCGGGCGGGTGTACGACCGCACGGATTATGTTGAATACATTCTGCCTGGCGCTGCAATCGGTCACGGGCTGCCACCCACGGAACACGCCATGTACATCCGCGGGATGGATGTGCACGCACGCCCCGGCGCCGAAATTCTGGCAGACATCGTGCCGAGCTACTTCGACCGTACATGGGAGCACTTCTGCTCGCATCGCCACACGCCATCAGCCGGCAAACCGGGCAACCCTGCAGTCGTGCGCAACGGCAACGCCATCTATTTCAGCAGCCCGATCTTCACAATCTACCAAAAGACGGCGCCGTTGTGGTGCAAGCGACTGTTGCTTAACGCGCTCGATCTGCTGCTGCCCGATCCGCTTGTTCGCCATCAAGGTCCATCCACGCTACTGGTCACGCTCAACGAGCAGTCAGCGCAACAGCGCCAGGTGCTGCACCTGCTCCACTACATCCCGGAGCGCCGGGGCGAGTTCTTTGATGTGATCGAAGACGTGATTCCGCTGTACGACGTCAGAGTTTCGGTGCGCGTTCCCAAAGCAGTGATGCGCGTTGCCACTGCGCCGCAGGGCGCAGAGCTTGCGTTCGAGAAGCATGGTGATCGCGTCGAGTTCGTCGTGCCCACGATTCATGGACACCAGATGGTCGAGTTGAGCTTCGGTTAATGGATGCCAAACAAGAATCGTGGTCGGCAAAAAAGCATTTGCCGACCACGATTCTTGCTGATTTATGTCGTTTCCACTAAGGTTTGGCGCTTTGCCAGGGATCGATGTCCAGCCGCTTCAGCATCTCCGGCCATCCTTGTTCGATCAATTCCAAAACCAACGCGGCCATTACCTCATACGCGTGCGCACCCTGACCATAAGGGTCCGGAATTTCATCGAATCGATGCGCAAGTTCGCTCAACAAAAAAATTTTGGGCAATGCATTAGGGAGGCGATAGAAGAGCGCCTGGCGTTGCGCCTCTTCCATCACTAAAATAATGTCGGCTTTGCGCAATGTCTCTTCGAGCACGGGCATTGCCTTTTTCGCCGCCAACTCCACCCCCATGTCGGCAAGCATTGCCACGATTGTCGAATCAACTTCGCGCCCCGATTCTGCACGCACGCCGGCTGATTCGACGCTTACGACATCGCCATAACCGTTTTCGCGAAAGCGTTGCTGCAAAAGGGCAGCCACAAAAGGCGAGCGGCAAACATTCGCTGTGCAGACCGCAAGAACTTGTTTTCTCTCAGATTGTTTTTTCTCGGCGCGGCGAAGTGGATCGAGCTGCGTGTCAGCGACGCTCATAAATGCATATCAGTTCCTGCAAATCCTCGGCCATCCATTTGTGTTAAGAGCGTGTTCGCTCAGCGCGTTCTAGTTGACGAGCAGCGCCATTCTCAGCCCCGTTCAGCGAAGCAGGCAACGCCGCGCCAGCCGATTCACCGTCCACTCTGGCGGCTGCACTGAGAACGGGCGTGGGTGAGACCTGTTTTGACTTGTCCTTCACCGAGTAATGGCTGCTGTAGTAGCGATTGCCATAACTCTTGTGATAGGAGTAATAGTAGCCATGTTCGCCGCCGGTGACGCGATTGATGGCGGCGCCGAGAATAAAGGCATTTACTTGATTGAGCGCTGCAACGGTGTTGCGTGCGAGGTCGCGGCGCATCTTGTCGTTGCTCAACACAAGCAACACCCCATCGGTTCGGCCGGCCAGCACGGCAGTGTCCGACACAACCACCACCGGCGGGCTGTCGATCACGATGATGTCGCAATGTGATTCGAGGTGTTGCAACAGTTCTTGCATGCGGTGCGAACTCAGCAGTTCAGATGGATTTGGCGGCAGCGGACCCGAAGTCATCACGCGCAATTCTGGAATCACCGTTGGCTGCAACGAATTGGCTACGGCATCGACGCCGCTGACCAACGCGCTCGTCACACCGACGTTATTGACCAATCCAAACACGCGATGCAATGTCGGCTTGCGCAGATCGGCGTCGATCAAAATCACGCGTTTGCCAGTCTGCGCAAACGCCACAGCCAGATTGGAGCTGACAAACGATTTACCTTCAGCCGGGGTGGGGCTGGTCACGAGCAGGGTGCGCAATGGATGGTCGACCGATGCAAACAGCAGGTTGGTGCGAAGGACGCGAAACGCCTCAGCATTTGAGCTGTGTGGGTTGTTCAACATGATGAGAGAATCGCTGGCGCCGTCGAACCCGGCTTCAGGCAGTGTGCCAAGCGTCGTCAGGCCGGTCGCCTCCTGGATCTGCTCGATATTCACCAATCGTTCATCGAACAATTCCAGGACATACGCGCCGGCAATCGCCACACCGGCGCCGATCACCATCGCCACCAGCACATACAGATACATACGATCAGGAACCGGCTCAACCGGCACGGTCGGAGGATCGAGAACATTCACAGTGTTTGTCGAACCTTGATCGGTGCTGGCAAGCAAACCGATGTATGTTGATTGCAAGGTGGCTTGTTTTGCTTCCAGCGCAGCAATTTGATCTTCGTACTGACGAATCTGACGCGCGCTGAGCGCGGCGGATAGATCGGCGCGACGCCGATCAATCTCCGCCTCGGTCTCGCGCATGCTCTGCTCAAGCTTGCGCAACTGCTCCTGGATGAAGACTTCACGCGCCTGCCGTTCCTGACCACCGGGGCTGAGCAGGATCAGTTGATTGATTAACTCGGTTGCAACCGCGTAAGCGCGCTGTGGATCGACATCGGTGACGGTGACCTCGATAAGCTGCGATTCCGGGCGCACAGTGTATTGCGGCAACCAGTCCATGCCAAGCGCCGCCATCGTCGCATTCTTGACAGACGGTCGTTGTGCGATCCTGGCATAGGTCTGCGCCAATCCCTGCGTCAGCGAGAGCTGCTGGCTATCTGGGTTGCGCTCCTGCAGCGCCGTGCCAACCATGACCGTCCCGGTGGAGATGTAGACAGGTGGACGCTGTCTCAGGATCAAGTAGGCGGAGACGCCTCCAATCACCATAGCCAACACGATCAGCCACCACCAGCGCAAAACTGGCCGCAGATATTTTTGAAGCTCCTGACTGTTCATGCACTCTACCTTATCACAAGCCTGCTAACGCGTCCACACTGGATAGAGATCGTTGAATTCGCTTGCAAGCAAGTTGCGCTGACCAGAGCCATCTGCGTTCATGATCCAGAGCTGTGTGCGTCCAACGTCGCGATTCGAGAAGAAGACGATCTGTTTACCATCAGGCGACCAGGTTGGGTGCTTGTCCCACTCCCAATTGTTGTTTGTTAACCGTTCGACGATGCTGCCATCCGGTGTGACGCGATAAATCTCGTCGTTCCCCGGGTTGTTGGAAACGAACGCAATCCACTCACCAGTAGGCGACCACGCCGGATCATAGCTGTCGCGGCCAAACGATGTAATCTGGCGCGAGCGGTCGGAGCCGATGGTGCGCACATGGAGCTGCGCCACGCCGTTGGCATCGCGCTTGACGAACACCTCCTGCTGACCATCGGGGGAGCGCGTCAAGATTTCCCGCGCCAGTGGATAGAGCCATGGCCGCGTGATCAGACCTGTCTGCTGTGTGGCTGGGTTGTAAACCCAGGTTTCGGCGTTAGGCTCTGCGCCGCGTCGGAAGAAGATCAGGTTCTTGAACTCGTCTGGCAGCCGATCAGGAATAAATTCTGTAGCCGTAGGGATCGGCGTCGGCGTAAAGTCCTCTTCCAGAATCAGCGGTGGCGTGGTCGGCGTTGCAGTTGGCAACGGCTCCGGCGTCGGGGTGATGACAATCCAATGGAAGGGCGTCGGCGACGCCGGGCCATAGGTCTGGGCATCGGCCGTTGCAGCAAGAGCAATAGCGGCCGCAGTCGCCACATTCTGCGGCGTCGGTGTGGCGATAACGAACTCACCGATCACGGCGTTATAGGGCAGCGGCGTAAAGGTCGGTCCGCCGGCCTGGGCGGTGGCTGTGCCTTCGACGATGCGCGCCACCACTGTCGCCACGTTGAGTGCAGGTGGAGAGGGCGGAACCACAAACGGCGTCACATACTCCGTCGGAACGGGGGTGAAAGTGCCAGTCGTCACCGCAACAGCGGTGGCGTACTCCGCCTGTGCGGTCGCTGTGGCTGAATTGGCGGGAACGGGCGTTTCCACCACAACTGGCGGCTTGCCTGCCAGCAGCGCCGCCGCCTGCACCGTCGCCAGATTTTGCGGCAGCGGCGTCGGCGTGACAAAGGGCGGCACCGGCGTGAAGGTTCCGGTTGTCTCGGCGACAGCAGTTGCTGTATTTTGCAGCGCTACGGCGGTCAATACATTCTCCGGCGCAGGCGTGAAAGTGGCGACCAGGTATTCGTAAGTTGGCAGCGGCGGCGGCGTTGGCGGCGGCGGACCGACCATGAGCGCCAGCGCAGGTGGAACGCCAGCAGTTTTCTGACCGATCCCACTGTCCCAGGCGAAGAGCGTGTCGCCTGTGTTGTTGGTCGAGGCTGTGAGTCGCACGATGACCGACTCGGCGCCATTGAGACGCTGTTCCTCCAACCAGCGCAGGGTCGAAGGCTCCAGTTGCCACGTATTGAGGCGGTCGCGGCCAAGGTCTTCTGTGCGCAGCTCGCGCAATGTGATCGGCGCGGCTGCGCTATAGACCATCATGAAATTGGCGCCGATCAGATTGTCCAACTCGCTTTGGGGGATCAATTGAACGCGCCAGAGACCGTCAGCGTTGGGATTAAGTCGATCATCCGCCAGCCCGTTCAACTGCAGTTCAGCCGAAAGAATCGGCGCGCCGCGCGGGATTCGATTCAAGTTGAAGCGAACTGCGCTCAATAGCGATTCATTACCGTAGACGCCGGCGTAGAGGAATGAATCATTCAGCCCGATCTGCACGTCGTCGGAGCTGTCCCACCAGCCAACGCCGCCGCTCGATGGCGTCAATACAATTTGTTGCGCTTCAATCGTTGGAACGCCGGCGATCGGCGGCGTTGCGACATCGGCGACCAATGGCGACACAGGCGTTGGCGAGGGCAACACCAGCGGCGGCATCGTGGCGGTTGGGGTGTCGGTGGCCGGTTCTGCAATCGGCGAAGGAGAAGGCGTCATCGTCGCCGTGGCTGTGGCGGTCGGCGTGTCAGCGATTGCAATCTCGACATCGGGCGGCGTCGGGCTGGGCAAGATGCCGAACGCGCCGTTGGCGGCAAATACAGCCGCAGCCACCAACACACCGACAACCATTACTCCGGCAAACACCAGCGCACCGCTTCCACGGCGTCGACGCTGTCCAGCGCCGACAGAACGATGACCGCCATCCTGCTTGACGGCTGCCAGGTAGTACGGACAGTTCACATGCGCCGCGACCAGACAATAACTTGATTGATGATCGGTCGATGGCGAAGTGGGTGGTTTTGTACCAAAACAACGATGCGCCGGCGTTGCCTCGCTCAGCATGATCGTTGCGTCGTCATATAGCCCCAAATATGGGCATGCACACATATTGCTTTACCCCCGCTGCGATACAGCGCCCGTCTCCAAAACTGGCGCTGCATCGCAAACATGCAGACCGGCGGCCAATCGCCGATGCATCCACTCCACGGCAGCCGACAGATCAGCCACCAACACCAGACTGTGTTCGATTTCGGCGAGCCGCGCCAGCGCCTGCGCCTGACGGCCTGTACCAACCATGATAGGTTGACATCCCGCTGCGCGTGCAGCATTCAAATCAGCGATACTGTCGCCGATGAAGACACATTGTCGGAGATCAAGATGAAGATCGGCGGCGGCGTCTAGCAACAACCCAGGTTTAGGCTTGCGACAGGCGCACCCCTCGTCAGGACGATGAGGGCAGGTGTAAATTGCGTCGATCCGTCCACCTGCGGCCCGCACACACGCTCGAAGATGAGCGTGGATGCTATCAATCTGTTCGGGCGTGACAATGCCACGCCCGATGGCAGACTGGTTCGTGATCAGGACAATTGGAATCTCGAACCGGGACAAATTGCTGATCGCCGCAAGCGCGCCAGCCAAAAACACTAATTCCCCAATACTCTTCACGTAATCGGCGCGTTCAACGTTGATCGTGCCGTCACGGTCGAGAAACACCGCTTGTGGCAAAAGCTTGCGGTGCGGGTTGCCTAAAGTGTGCGGGGGCAATCGCGTCAAATCCATGTCGCTATACAGCACGCTTCACAGCCTGGTGCACCGCCTGTCGGACGCTTGCAGTCACCATGTGCTCCAGAATCATGTGCACATCCTCGATCTGCTCAATCGAATGATTCGGAACCACCACAGGAATATCAACCATTCCTGCCAGTTTACCACCATAATAGCCACTGAACCCAATCGTCGTTGCGCCCAAATCTCGCGCCGCAGTGACTGCGTTGAGAACATTCGGCGAGTTTCCACTCGCTGAAATGGCGATCACCACATCGCCGCTGTCAACATAGGTAAGCACCTGCTCGCGAAAAACCTGATCGTACGCCGTGTCGTTGCCGAGCGCCGAGAAGAGCGCCATATTGTCGTTGAAGGAGACGGCGCGCAGCCGCGGGAAACCAGGCACAGCCGTATTCTTGCTCAAATCCGCCGCCATGTGCAGCGCCGTGGCTGCACTGCCGCCGTTGCCCATGACAAAGACCGTTTTTCGTTCTGTCCAGGCGTCAAAGACCGTGCGCACGACATCGTTGATTGCGCTCCAGGGAAGATTTGCCAGAGTGTCCTGAAGTTCGTTCGCATAAGTGCGGATGAAATATGGGTTGCTGTACATAATCCGATTCTCCTCTTGTTGGAAACAATCAACCCTTAGCGACGATAATTGAAGATGATCTTTGTCCCGTCTCGCTCCAAGTGAAAGGGCAACTCGGGCAGATGGCAGAGTGCGGTGCGCACATCGTCCTGCTTCTCGCGCGGGCAATAAAGCAGCAAGAACCCCCCCCCACCTGCGCCGGTGATCTTTCCGCCCAATGCACCAGCTTTGACGGCAGTGGCGTATATCTCATCAATCAGCGGATTGCTGACTTTGCTGGCAAGTTGCTTTTTGAATTGCCACGCCTCATGCAACAACAGACCAAAGTCGTCAAGCGCGCCTTCTTCAAGCGCCGCACGCCCAATGACCACCATGCGTTTCATTTCGCGCAATACTGTGCGCCGATCTTCGATATTTTGGCGTTGCTCGGTCAGGACGCTCTCCGCCTTGCGCGGCAGGTTTGTGTAAAACAACATCAGGTTTTGATTGAGGCGACGCGCCACACCCGGCTGCATCACAACCTGCTGAACGCTTACTTCGCCGTCTGGACAGAATTGCAGCACTCGTTGGCCGCCATACGCTGCAATGTACTGATCCTGCACGCCGATAGGCTTCTTGAGCACGTCGATCTCGATCTCACACGCCTCACGCGCCAGAACGGCATGATCCTTGGGGGCGCCCAAATAGGTGTACATCGCATGAAGCAGCCCCACAGTAAGCGTGCTAGAGGAACCCAGCCCCGACCCTTCCGAGGGAATGTCCGCCATCGTATTGATTTCAACGCCATGTGTAATGCCGGTGCGACGCAGACATTCGCGCACCAGCTCATGCTCGACCTCGTCGATGCTATCGACCAGTTCGGTGCGTGTATAGCCGACGCGAATTTTGTCGTCGAACCGTTCTTTGATCGTTACAAAGATGTATTTGTCGATCGCGGAACTGAGCACCATTCCCGGCTCCTGCGCGTAGAAATCGCGGAAGTCAGTCCCTCCTCCAAAAAAACTGATGCGCAACGGAGTCTGTGAAATAATCATGACATTTCTCCCCCCTGACGTCAGAAGCGAAGATCAATCACCAGGTTTCGACGCAAAACGAACACCTGTCCTCTGCGTCGAAGACACCCGATCTCATCTGTTTTGCCTTGCGAAACATCACACCGCCAGCGTAGCGGTTGCCGCCAGTTGCTGTGCTCGCGCATAACCTGACGGCGTACCGATATCGATAACGTATTCATCGGGTGTGATAGGCTTCCCCCAAACCGGCCACTCGGCGGCGAGCAGGTCGGGCAACAAATCACGACCGAAATCGTAGACGGTTTCGGCGGGCACGCGCGACAAAACGCGCGCCTCGCAGATCAAAATACCGGCATTGGCGAGGTCGGTGAAGACCTGATCGGCGGGCGGCTTCTCGACAAAGCGGCGCACAACGCCTTGCGCATCGATGTCAACCAGCCCGCACTCGGTTGGGTTGGGAACGCGATAGAGCGAGAGCGTCAACCCTCTGTCGCCGTCTCTCATCTTTGCGCTGTGCCATGCGTTGAGGTGCGACAGGTTGACGTTGGTGAATACATCTCCATAGACGACAACAAATCGCTTGCTGAGAAACCATTCCAGCTTCTTGGCGGCGCCGGCGGTGCCAAGCAACTGGGGTTCGTAAGAGTAGACGATCTCCACGCCAAATCGACTGCCGTCGCCGAAGTAGTCACGAATCACTTCGGCGGCATGATGTAGATTCATAGCAATTTGAGTGACGCCGTGCATCCGCAGCCACTCGACCTGATGGACAAGCAGCGGTCGGCCATTCACCGGCAACATCGGCTTCGGAAAGTCAGCGGTGAGTTCGCCCAGACGCGTCCCTTTTCCCGCCGCCAAAATCAACGCTTTCATTTTTGTGCTCCAGAATCATCTTTAGAAATCAGAAGGCGTTCAGCAAACTCTTTTATGTTAAGTCACACCGTGCATACGCCTCCTGATTTCATCTGATGCACTAATAAGCGCCGTGCCCTTTTGTCACTGCCGGCAGCGTCTGGAAGAAGAGAATCTGAATGTCTGTCCAGATGCTATAGTTGCGAATGTAGTACATGTCCAGCCGAATCCGCTCCTCATAGGAGAGGTCGGAACGCCCCGAAACCTGCCACATGCCCGTCAAGCCTGGTTTGACCGTCAGCAGATTGAACTTCATGCGCCCGTAAAGATCATGCTCGCCAGGGCTGATCATGCGCGGGCCAACAAGACTCATCTGCCCAAGCAGCACATTGATCAACTGTGGCAGCTCATCCAGACTTGTGCGGCGCAAAAACTTGCCGACGGGTGTAATGCGCGGGTCGTTCTTGAGTTTCTGCGTCCTTGCCAGTTCCAGCTTCAATTCTGGATATTGCTCCAGAATCGCGTCGCCATTGACGTACATTGTTCGGAACTTGAAGGCGTCGAAGGTGCGTCCGCCAACACCCAGCACCTTGCGTCGATGAAAGACGGGCCCCGGAGAATCCAGTTTGACGACGATAGCAATCACTGCAAAGAGTGGGATCAACACTGGCAGCGCCAACAGAATCAGCGTATAGTCCAACAACATCTTGAGCATAGTCTCGACTCTGCTCAGCCGCAGCCGCCGCAGGCTGGTCAACGGCACTGAATTTCTGGTCGTCACTTCCATCCCTGTTGTGAACACTTCATAGAGACCTGACGAAAGCCGCATTCGCACCGATTCATGTTGTGCTGTAAGACACTGTGAAACCTGCACAAGCTGCTCCGACTCCATCGCAGTCGTCGCGATCACCACTTCTTCAATCTTGTGTTCATCCAAAATTTTCGACAGCTCGTCGATTGCGCCAAGCACTTTGATGCCATGCACCTGATCGCCTAAACTATACGCGTCCTTGCCATCGACGCTGACAAAACCGGCGATCTGAAGGCCAGATCCGGCGGAATCGCGCAACTGATCGGCAAGCGCTATAGCCTCTTGGTTCGTGCCAACGATCACTGTGGGCGAGACGAAATAGCCATAGCGTCGTGCACGATACGCAATGCGACGCATGATCAGGCGAAAAGCGCTGACCAGAAAGCCCGACAACAGCCAGGCAAAGACCAGCCAGGCGCGTGCAATCACGAACTCGGGGTTAAAGAAGCCGTAGATCATTACAGCCATCATCCCCCACGTCACGGCATTGAAGACCCGACCGTATTCGGTAATATCGCCGAGCAAAATATTGAAATCATAAAGACCGAAGAGTGCAAAGATCGATAGCCAAACCGGAATCAGGATGATCGACAGAATCAGATATTCCTGCGGATTTGGAACAATGTCGGTTGAGACAGCAAGACCAACTGTAAAGCGCAGCCAGTACGCCAGCGTAAAGGCAATCAACAGAACAAAAGCATCGCCGATGACCAAAAACAACCGATATGTGCGCCGTTGTGCATGAACATCACCACGCCCATGCTGCACATTCGCTTTTTCTGCATGTCCAACTACGATTTTCGCATCTGCCGTCATTTCACTTCGTCCTCGTCTCAGCATATCGCAATGGTTTCCTCGTGGGTAAGAATTTGATCGCCGCCTGGCTTCACAGGTGCAATGAACGAATCCTCCACCGTGTGTAAGGCATTCTGAGCATTGGCGCAATGCCAACACACTGTCATGGCTCTTTAGCGCCTATTGTAGTTGAGAAATGCTCTCCATTTTCTTACAATGTGCTGACAAGTAGCGCATAACAGAACAATTGTTTGGCGATGACGCTCCTCAAAAATACCGGTCAAACGGACATTGACAATTCGTTCCGACCTGACTAAAATCCGATTATGGATGATGCTTCTGCTATGGCTCCCGCTTTTGTACGAACCGAAGCTGCATCGCTGCCAACTTACTCTGGTCAGCATCCATTTGCCTGTCACATCCAGTCAAACCAGCCGATCAGCAACGGAACTTGTGGTTGCGAAACACCGTTTTCGGAATTGAGGGAGCCGGCAGAGATCACGAAAATATGCGTTTCCATCAATCCCCTCACTTGCTAACCAAACGCTATCGTAGAAAGGAGCACGACCATGAAAGTAATGGTCAACGGTCGCAACATCGAGGTGACGGATTACATGCGCGAGTATGTCACTAAGAAAGTTGGCCGTCTCGAACGCTATTTACCGCAGATCGGTGAAGTGCGCGCCGATCTGAACCAAAACATGACCCGCTCCGCCGACGACCGCTTCACAGCGCAGATCACGATCTGGGCTAATGGGCAGATTCTTCGCGCCGAGGAGTCCACGAGCGACATCTTCGCCTCCGTCGATGCAACCGTGGACAAGATTTCAAGCCAGATCCGACGGTTTAAGGGACGTCGATTCGATAACAAACGTCGCGCCGCCCATGCCGCAACGCGCGAAGTCGAGATGGTCGAAACCGCTGTAGCTGAGCAGGTGGAAGCAGAAGAGGAGCCGGGTTATATCATCCGCCGCAAGCAATTTCTGGTCGAGCCAATGGAAGAAGAGGAAGCCCTGGAGCAGATGGAGCTGCTTGGGCACGATTTCTTTGTCTTCTACAACCCGCACACCAGCAGCGTCAATGTCATCTATCGGCGCAAGGATGGCAATTACGGGTTGCTGATTCCCGCCATCAGCTGAGACGCTGACGATTGCGCAGGCAATCCAGTTAAATAAAAACGGAGGGCGACGCTGAAAAGGCGTCGCCCTCGTTTTTCCCCACAACATCATTTGATTGCGGCAAAGCTATCACTCTAGTGCAGCTCCAGCAACCACTCCTCTATCGGATCTGTCGAGCGAACAAGGTGCATTCCAGCCTCTGCAAAACGTTCAAAAGCCGCGTCGGCGATTTCCGTATAGTCGATCACCCCCGGCGCCACAACCGGCGACATGCAGTCGACCAGAAGATATATCTTGCGAATTTGCTCGGGATCGCGTTCCCGATATTCATCGAGCAAGTCCTGCACCGTCCACGCCACACAATGACTCTTGGCTTGTCCTGCAACCAAAACGGCATCGAATGTGCGCAGCCTGTCCAGCAGCGCTTGATTCAACGCGCCAAGCGGTTTTCCGTGCTTATCCGCCTTCACCTCCGGTTCGATCGCCGAATAATTCTCGGTGAGCACAACATTGCCCTTCACCTGAAAATCGGGCTGGCTCTGTCGGGCGATGCCGTGAAAGAAAAGCGCCTCTTCAAACGCTGGAACCAGTGCATGGCCGATGCTGCCGAGCATGGCGTGGTAGGGCCAGACAGTTAGAGCGTAGTGACCAGAGCTTGCCAGGGAGCGCGTATAGTGCAACAGATGCTCCTGCACATACTCAGGATCGAATCCCAGCGTCGCCGCCAGTGCGCGGTTGAAACGCCAGACGCCGCGCTCGACATCTTCCACCGAAATCTGCGTATACGGCGTCGGATGCTCCCCAACATCATTGATGAAAAAAACTGGATGAAAAATCTGCGCCGCCTGATGAGTGTCCAGCGTTGGAAAGATCTGGGTGATGATATCGAGATTTCGATAAATAAACTCGCACAGTCGCCGATTGTCTTCGACCGCCCCTTGTCCTGAACGCCCCCCCACAAACAACTCGAACCCGGGGATGCAAAACGTGTTTTGGACATCGATAGCCAGCAACGCTATGCGAAAGCGATCTTCAGACACCGGTTGCAGCCTGTAACGATTCGCCCATGCTTCCGCTTCGAGTTCCCGTTCTGCATAGTCAACTCGCCAGATTTCACCTACCTTCTGCGGTGCATAGTGAGGTGGCAACGGCAATAGGTTTCGCATCGATCCTCCTTCACTTGATCTATGTTCGCCAATCTTAATGTAGTTTTGACACTAACATTGTACCGCGCTTGTCTCGATTTGTCCAGGGGAAAGAATAGACGGACTTTTTGTCTTTTGACAAGTGCTCCCTGGCTGTGTATACTCTCACCACAATAGAAATATCAAAGACTGTGAACCGGACGAGTACCCGTCAAAGCGAGCTTCAGAGAGTCCTCGGTAGCTGGAAAGAGGACAGCGGCGCCGACGGTGAATGGCCCGGGGAGTCGAGCAACGAACGAACGATCTAGTAGTCTGCTCCGGACACGCCACCGTTACCAGGGCGCGGAGAATCGGAGTTTGCACTCCTGTTCTCGCTGAGTGAGACTGGCGCCAATCCTGCGTTTCACCGCAGGATTTTTTGTTTCCAGTCTAACCAGGGTGGCACCGCGAGGCATCAAAACCCTCGTCCCTGAATAGAAGGGATGGGGGTTTTTCTATTGGAGATTAGAGACTGGAGAGGAGATTAGGGGGATTGGAGACGGTGAAGACCGAAGCGAATCTCCAATCTCCAATCTCTACACAAGGAGTTCAACCATGGCCGCAACTTACAAACCATCACTCGACGAAGTACGCGACCTTGCACATCAGGGCACTATCATCCCGGTCTATCGCGAGCTGCCGGCCGACCTGGAGACGCCAGTCTCGGTCTATCTCAAGCTGTGCGGGCAGGGGAGCAGCAACGGGCGCGGGCCGAGTTTCCTGCTCGAATCGGTGGAGAAGGGCGAGCAACTGGGGCGCTACAGTTTCATCGGCGTGCATGCGCCCATGACGATCACCGCACGCGGCGACCAGGTCACCATCGGCGCGGCGGGCGGCGCAGTGCTGGAGCAGCGACAGGGCGACCCGCTGCAGATCGTCGAGGAGTTAATGGCGCCGCGCAAACCCGCCCCGGTCGGCGGGCTGCCGCGCTTCAACGGCGGCGTCGTCGGCTACTTCGGCTACGATCTGGTGCGCTTCATGGAGCGACTGCCCGCCACTGCGCGCACCGATCTGCACGTCCCCGACATGGCGCTGATGCTGGCGGACAACCTGGTCGTCTTCGACCATGTGCGCCATCGCCTGCTCGTCATTGCCAACCTGCGCGTGGAGGCGGACCTACGCGGCGCCTACGCCGACGCCGTGGCGCGCATTGAGCAGATCATCGCCGACCTGCGCAAGCCGCTCACGCCGCCCGTCAGCCAGGAGTTGCCCGCCGGCGAGGCGTGGCGCAGCAACTTCACCCAGGCGGAGTATGAGGCGATGGTGCTGGCGGCGAAGGAGTACATCGCTGCGGGTGACATCTTCCAGGTGGTGCTCAGCCAGCGCCTTTCCCGGCGCACCGACGCCGACCCGTTCACGATCTACCGCGCGCTGCGTATGCTGAATCCGTCGCCCTACATGTTCTTCCTGGACTTCCAGGGGGTGGCAGGCATGGGTGAGGCGCCGCTGCGGCTGATCGGCTCCAGCCCGGAGATGCACGTGCGGCTGGAGGACGGCTACGCGCATCTGCATCCCATCGCCGGCACGCGCTGGCGCGGCAAGAGCGAGGCCGAGGACGCTGCGCTTGCCGAAGACCTGCTTGCCGATCCCAAAGAGCGCGCCGAACATGTGATGCTGGTCGACTTAGGACGCAACGACCTGGGGCGCGTCTGCGAGTACGGCAGCGTCACCGTCCCCGTGATGATGGCGGTGGAGAAGTACAGCCACGTCATGCACATCGTCAGCGATGTGCGCGGCAAGGTGCGCCCGGAGCACAACGCCTTCAGCCTGCTGCGCGCCACCTTCCCCGCCGGCACACTCAGCGGCGCCCCGAAAATTCGGGCGATGGAGATCATCGAGGAGCTGGAGGGCGTGCGTCGCGGCGTCTATGCCGGCGCGGTCGGTTACATCGACAACGACGGCGCCATGGACACCTGCATCGCCATCCGCACGATGGTGATGCAGGACGACACCTGTCACCTGCAAGCCGGCGCCGGCATCGTCGCCGACAGCGACCCAACCTACGAGTTCAACGAGTCAATGAATAAGCTCAAGGCGCTGGCGGTGGCGGTGGAGCAGGCGGAGAGGGGTTTGTAGAGATTGGAGATTGAGAGATTGGAGATTGGGAGGGAGGGGATGGGGACGGATTTGAGTGAGTTGGAGAGTTATCAGATGGCGGAGTCGCTGGCGCAAGTGGTGTGGGGGATTGTGGAGCGATGGAAACCATTTGAGCGACAGACGATTGGCTCGCAGCTTGTCCGTGCCGCCGATTCCGTGGGCGCCAACATCGCAGAGTCGCACGGGCGGTTCTACTTTGGCGAGAAACTCCAGTTTCTGTATTACGCACGCGGCAGTCTGTACGAGACGCGTCACTGGTTGCGCTTGGCGTGGCGACGGGAGCTACTGCTGAGCGATGATAGCGCACAACTGGTGGAACTGATCGAGCCACTTGCCAAGAGCATCAACGGCTTTGCAGCTTCACTCAAACACCAGCGCGCCGACAATAAACTCAAGGAAGCGAGCGAGAGATACGGTGTGGCGGAGCCAATCTCCAATCTCCCAATCTCCAATTTCAATTCCGACGAAATCATTTCTACGGAGGACGTATTATGGCTGACACAATTCAACGCAAACGTATTCTGACCGGCGACCGGCCCACGGGGAAACTGCACCTGGGGCACTACATCGGGAGCCACCGCCATCGGCTGGCGCTGCAGGATCAATACGAGTGCTTCTTCCTGGTGGCGGATTTGCACATGCTCACCACCAAGCCGGACAAGGAGAGCATTCTGGAGATCGCCGACAACGCGCGCGCAATTGTGATGGATCACCTGGCGATCGGCATCGACCCGCACAAGGTGACCTTCTATCTGCAATCGGCGGTGCATGAAATCTACGAACTGCAACTACTGTTGAGCAGCCTGATCACAGTCGAGCGCCTGCAGCAGTTGCCGACAATCAAAGACATGGCAAACGCCGCCGGCATGGAGCAGATTCCCTACAACCTGCTCGGCTATCCCGTGCTGCAATCCGCCGACATCCTGATGCCGCGCGCCCATCTCGTGCCCGTCGGCAAGGACAACGAGAGCCACGTTGAGCTCTCGCGGCAGATCGCGCGGCGCTTCAACAACGCCTACGGCGTCGTCTTCCCGGAGCCGGAGCCGTATGTCGTCGGCGGCACGCTTGTCGGCACCGACGGGCAGGCGAAGATGAGCAAGAGCCTGAACAACGCCATCTTCCTGAGCGACGACGCCAAAACCGTCGAGAAGAAGGTGATGGGCATGTACACCGACCCCAACCGCATCCGCGCCGACATTCCCGGCACGGTGGAGGGGAACCCGGTCTTCATCTATCACGATGTCTTCAACCCCAACAAAGCCGAGGTCGAGGATCTGAAGGAGCGTTACCGCGCCGGCAAGGTGGGCGATGTCGAGGTCAAGGAGAAGCTGGCGAAGGCGCTCAACGCCTTCCTTGACCCGATGCGCGAGCGCCGCGCCCGCTACGAAGCCGACCGCGGCTTTGTCGATCACCTGCTCGTCACCGGCACCGACCGCGCCCGCCAGGAGGGTCAGGCCACCCTCATCGAGGTCAAGAAGGCGATGGGTCTCACCGGCGTCTGGAACAAGATTCGCCGCAGCGATGAGAAGAGATCGAAGGATATGGCGAAGGCTGGAGAGTAGAGACTGGAGATTGGAGAGTAGAGATTGGAGAGTAGAGATTGGAGATTAGAGATTGGGCTTCTCTTGGACAACGAAGCCTCGCCGACGATCAATCTCCAATCTCCAATCTCCTAATCTCCATTTCACAAAGGAGCAATTGCTACCATGATCGCCGTGATCGACAATTACGACAGTTTCACCTACAATCTGGTGCAGTTTTTGGGCGAGCTAACGATGCACATGCCGGTGCATGGCGAGCATCACGCCGAGATTCGCGTCTGGCGCAACGATGAGATCGACGTCGAGGAGCTGGCGGAGCTGCACCCGACGCACATCGTCATCAGCCCTGGGCCGGGGTCGCCGGAAAAGGACAGCGGCGTCAGCAACGACGTGATCCGTGTGTTGGGGCAGACGACGCCGATCCTGGGCGTTTGCCTGGGACAGCAATGCATGGGCTACGTCTTCGGCGGGCAGGTCGTGCGCGCGCCGCGGCTGATGCACGGCAAGGTCAGTCCGGTGCATCACAAGGGCGTCGGCGTTTTCAAGGGCATTCCCAGCCCCTTCACCGCCACGCGCTACCACAGCCTGATCGTCGCCGAGCCGCTGCCCGACGTGCTGGAGGTCACCGCCTTCACCGCCGACGGCGAGCTGATGGGCATCCGCCACAAAACGCTGCCCATTCACGGCGTGCAGTTTCACCCAGAGAGCATCCTGACCGAACATGGGAAGGAATTGCTGGCGAATTTTTTGAGGATGTAGGAAGTGGAGATTGGAGATTGGAGATCGCTCAACATGCCGCGCTCTCTCAATCTCCAATCTCTAATCTCTAATCTCCGGTCTCCAATCTCAATCACATGACCGATCTGACCGCTTCCATCCACACCTACCTCACCACCGCACCGGCCAGCGGTTTTGCCGGACGCGCGGTGACGGTGCGCGCGCACTGGCAGGGCGATGACAACTTGCTGTGGCGCGTGGATGCAGACAGTGACGCGCCGGACGGTGACGCAGCGGTGGTCAAGCTCTTTTTGGACGCCGGGCAGGCGCGCGGGCGGCGGCAGTTTGATGGGCAGCAGATCTTTGCTCCGCGGGGTCTGGCGCCGACGCCGCTCTGGTTCGACCGCTACCCGGAGGGGCTGGCGCGGCAGGTGCTGGTCTATCGCTGGGTGGAGGGACGCGCAGTTGATGTGAGCGATGCGCATGATCTGACCGCGCTGGCGATGACCATCGCAGCGGTGCATAATCATGACGCCGCAGCCGTGCGCCGCATCTCGCCGCGCGCGGTCAGTCTCGACTACTTCTGGCGCATGCTGGCGGGCGGTCTGCCGCCGACCGTGCGCTGGCTGGAAGAAGCGAATTGCCCACGCCTGGCAGAGCTTGTGCGCAAGCTAGAGGCAAGCGCGGCAGCCGTCGTCGCCGCTGCGCTGCCGTTGTGGCAGGGCGCATCGCCCACGCCTGTTCACGGCGACCTGCGGCTGCAGAACGCCCTGATTCAGGGCGACAGAGCGCTGCTGCTCGACTGGGAGATGTTCGGTCTGGGCGACCCGGCGCTGGACGCCGCTGCGTTGCTCTTTCACGAAGCCAGTGCGTTGGCCGCTGCTGGTCGCGCATCCTGGTTGGAAAGCTACTGCGCTTACTGTCGCTCACCCGACATCGCCGAGCGCATCGACATCTACAGCCGCCTGCTGCCACTGCAACATTTCGCCGATCTGCTTGGCAGGTTGCGCCAGCTTACGGCTGCCGAACGTCGCGACCCGGACTTTCGCAACAACACGGCGTTTCTGCGCCAGACCTTGACGCTGGCGGGGGAGGCGGCAACCGCCCATCTTCTCGACGCCGCCGCCATGCCGCCGGATGAGATTGACCATTTGTTGACCGACGTAACTCGGAATTATGAAGATTAACAAATAGATTCGGTAATCGTAGATGCGGTTCTCAACCGCATTTCCCGGTTTGGCGAGAACGTGCGGCTAAGAGCCGTCCCTACCATCAGCTGCTGCTCTTTCGTTTGGTGAACGCACCCTACGTGGGAAAAGCAACGCCTGTGATCTCTCTGCAACTGCCCAAGAATCGCTCTTGCAGCGCAACGTCGCCGGCCTGCGGGTTATAAAGACTCTCTTTCCGGTGATAGAAATACCGACCGCTCACGTGCGCGGCGCGGTCATCGCTCGTCGCCAGCCAGACCTGGGTCTCGTATCCTTTTTGCAGGTCATCCGGCGCATTCGGACCTCCCATTTTGGTCGGCGCCCACCCCGGATCGACAGCGTTGGCGTATACGTCCGGCCATCTGCGCGCCGCTGCCATGCACAGCATTGTGACATAGAGTTTCGAATCGGAATAGCTGACGCGACTTTGATCGCTGGCGAGCTGATCCAGATTTGCGCGTCCTTGCAGATGCATATCCGAGCTCAGGTAGATCAATCGCCTGGGTTTGTGCATCAGGCAGGTGAGGAGATAGGGCGCCAGGGCGTTGACGATGAACACTGTTCGCGAGGGCGCTTGATAGACCCCGGCGTTGTGGATCACTGCGTCGAAGCCTCCCCACGCGTTGGCGGCCGCAGCAACCTGCTTGATTTCATCGATGTCCAACAGATCGCCCACGATGACGTGCGCGGCGCCGGGCACGCTCTGCCTGGCGTGATGCCCGCGCTCAGCATTGCGCGCATGCAGGACAACCTGGTGTCCTTGATCAACCAACGCCTTCGCTGCCAATTGCCCCAAGCCATCGGCTGAGCCAGTGATGAGGATGCTTGCCATCTACAAATCTCCGCATGTTTCCAAAGTCACGCTGGATTGTGCGTTAGGGTTTCACAACGCCTGCCATAGAACACGGATCGCCAGAATCAACGGATCAATCAGGCCGCAGCAGGGTTATCCGTTCATTCTGCCAATCCATGTTTCACCTCCTCGCTCACAGAACACCCGCCTACAAAGTCGCATGACTCTAGAGTTCAACCACTGCTGGAATGATCTCCTTGCCAAAGGTTTCGAGCGGCGTGATCTTGTAGGCATCCGGCATATTGAAAATGGCGTGGGTGAATCCCATTGCCGCCAGCGTCTTGATCCGTCTGATGATATCCTCCGCCGTATCACCGCCGGAAAGATGCACGGTGCAGAGCGACGTCTTTTCAACCGTGTCGTCATCGCGGCCCAGCGCCTCGCAATGTCGCTTGAGATCGTCGAGCGCTTTCTGCATATTCTCCGCGCCGACCCAATCGCCGATGTTGCAGGCGTCGGCATATTGCGCCACCATACGCAAGGTCTTGTTTGGCCCAGTGCCGCCAACCATGATGCGGGGATGGGGCGTTGAGAGTGGACGGGGGTTGTTGGTGATAGCCGGCGCAGAAAGGCGCCTGCCTGCAAAAGAGACTTCCTCTGCCTCGCTGGACCACAATGTCTTTGCCAGCTTCAGCGCGTCCTCCAACAGCTCGAAGCGTTCGGCAGTGGAGGGGTAGGGGATGCCGAAGCCTTTTGCCTCGTCCTCATACCAGGCCGCGCCGATGCCGAAATAGGTGCGGCCGCCGGCGAGAACATCCACCGTCGTCATCATCTTCAACAGCACCGACGGATGACGATAAATCACGCCTGTGACCAGCACGCCGAGGTGGGCCTTCTCTGTCAACCCGGCGATATAGCCGAGGGTGGCATAGGCTTCCAGCATCGGGTCGGTGTAGGCTTCACCGAACAAGCCTTGAATTTGATAGAAATGATCCATCACCCAGAGACTGTAGAACCCTGCATCCTCAGCGGTCGTGACGATCTCTTTCAGCTTGGGGCGAATCGCTGTTGCGCCACCAGGATACTTGAAGGATGGAATTTGTAATCCAACGTGCATTAGTGTTCTCCTATTTGTCTGGAAACTGAATCAGTCCACAAATTCAATCGTCGCAACGAAGTCGCCGGTCTGGCGAATGAGGGCATCGATGGCGTCCGCCCCGCCGTCGAACTGGCCGAGCCGCACGATGCCGGTGAAGTAGCCAATATCCTTGTACATGAAGACGAGAACACCCGCCGGGGCATAGTAGGTGATGTCGCCCGGCAGCGGATCATCACCCGCGGGCGCGCCCTCCATGGTCAATTTCTGCGGCAACGTTGCGAGCTTTTCCTGACGGCCATAATCGCTGAAGGTGAGCGTCAGCGGGAGCTGAGCGACCAGATCGCGCGCTGCGGCGTTGTCCCAGAGCCGTGCAGTCAGCACCGTATCTCCGAAAATCACTCGGATGGGCGTTTCGGTGCTTGCCGCTTCTTCGTTTGCCGGCATCGGCGTCTCTCCTTCCGTGAATTCTTCCGTTGCAGGTGTTGTCAACGACGCATCCGCCGCTGAAGTGGGCATCGGCGGCGCTGCGATAGCTTCGACGACGGTAGGAACCTCCATCGGCGCGGCCACGGTTGCTGCAGGCGTTGGCGTCCCAACATCCAACTGTGATGCAGGCATAGGTGTGCAAGCGGCGGCGAGAATTGAGAGAAGAGCGAGTGCGCCGACGCGAAGCTGAAGGTCAACGTTCATCTGTTTTTTCATCCTGAAATCTCTAAACGGCAAACTCATATCTTCCTTCTGTCAACTCATGCACGGGTTTTCCTACGAGATCCACGGCAACCGGAATCGGCGAGTCAATCACCACCCGCTCCCGGTTTGCGTCGACGGAAATCATGCCATGAGGCGTCGGGACATTCCCTTTTGCCCACTGGAGCCGCCCCAGACGCGGGGCGATGCGCGCTTTCGTGTACCCCGGCGCTGCAGGCGTCACCCCCAGGGTGTAGAAGATCATATCGCTCGTCGGGGTGCAGCTCCAGCCGTGAACATGCGTGCCCCAGCCCCAACACTCGCCGATCGTGTCGTAGCCATCGACAAGGAACTCCGACCAGCGGCGGTGTAAATCGGGCAGGAGATCGGCTTTCCCTGCTTGCGCTACGGCGTCATGCACAACGTAGCTCATAAACGGCTCCGCCAACACGATTTCCCGTTCGGCGTCCCAATCGATCTCATAGATTCCCTGAAGCTGCTTCTGAGTTTTTTCCTGCGAATATTCTCCCTGTTCGCCGCCGATCCATGAGCGCACCACCAATCGCTCCGGATCGGTGATCACGTCGATGATTCGCCCCCAACGGGCTGTCGGCGCCAAACCGGAGACGATCGCCAAAGCCCCGGCCAGTTGGCTCATTTCCGGACGCCGTTCTCCATCTACGATGTGGTCGATGTAGGAGCCGCGCTTTTCATCCCAAAAGACTTCGAAGCCCATCCGCGCTCTCGTGTACAGGGCTTCAGCCCAGCGTTGGCGGCCTCGATCTTCCAACCAGCCGGCCATTTCTGCGAACTCGCGCAGACCGCGCGCCCATAGCGCAGTCAGCAGGGAGCTTGTGTCATTCACCAACACGCTTGACCAGTCCACCAGATTCCATTCCGTTACATCCTTGAGCACCCCTTCCTGGGTCTGGTAGGAGGCGTACCAGCGCAGCACGCGTTCCGCAATAGGCATCAACCCTGCGACGAAATCACGGTTCCCGCTGAAACGGTAGCAGTTGTAGACGCCGTGAATCCAGTGCAGCGCCCAGTCGGGAATGGTGAAAGCGCCCTTGGCCTCGATCTCGCCCACGACGCTCATCGGCAACATGCCGTCCGATCGCGGAGAGGCGCCCAGCGTCAGATAATGCCAGGCCAGTCGCCAATCGCTGTTTGTCGCCAGATGAACCATCTGATGGACGACGCCATCCCCCACCCAGGCGCGCTGCTCGCGCGTCGGACAATCGATGAACGCGTCGTGCGAGCAAAGTTGCACCGTGCGCACACCCGCCGCAAAGATGCGGTTCAGCATTTCATCGTCGCAGACGAAGTTTCCGCTCTCCGTCCAGGGATAGAGATGCTCCTGCACGGCGAAACTCTGAAGCGTGACGGGGCCTTCCACTCCATGCACCAGGATATAGGCATAACGAAAGCCGTTTGACTCAAACGCCTGAAAGCAATCGTTGTCTCCGCGAGCGACGTAGCGCGCTCCCGAGCGAACGTCGATGTTGTTGGTGGGCGTAAGGAGCGGCTCTTCCAAATAAGCGAGATCGAGCACGGCGCCGGCCGACGCCTGAATCTCGAACGTGACAAAACCCGATACGATGCGACCCATGTCAAGGCTTAACCGGGCGATTTTGTCAGACGATACATTCACCGTGACAGGCAAGTGCGCGGCAGAAGAGGCGCGCACAGGGCGAAGCGCGGCTGCGGCCCGCACTCGCTTATTGGGGATGGCCGTCAATTCATCCACCGCGCCGTTCAACTCCTCCATCTGGATCACAGCAGGCGTCTGCAACAGACCGCCAAGCCTGGCGATTGGGCGAGGGTGCAACGGGCCATACGGGTCGGTTGGAGGCTGTGTTCGCGCAAAGCCTCCGATATGCATGGCGGGCACGACCTGCACTGCACCCCAAGCGCTGTCGTCGAACCTGGCTTCGCGCCAGCCGTGAGGAAAGCGTCGCGCATCGAAAACCTCGACAGGAAGGCCGCCGCCCACCGGATCATCGACGTCGTTGCGCCACTCGTCCGACCATGCATCCACATTTTTGGCTTTCCAGCTTCCATCGCTGACCAGCCAACCTGCTGCTCCTAGATTCGCTTCAAAGACCAGGACGCCGGTTTTGCCGAACGTGAGATTGGGCGCAGCCGGCATCCAGTAGGAATTCGGCCTGCCGTAATACTTGACGTACACCGCCAGAATGTTTTCACCCGGTTGAAGATAGGGAGCGAGATCGAAGAAATCATAGCGCAGTCGTCGCGGTTGACTGCGGATGGGACCGCGAAAGACCTCTTGCTCATTCACGAACAGAACGTATCGCGAATCGGCGGTGATGCGCGCCGGTGCGCGGTCAGGAACCAGGTCGAGGTGGAAATGTTTGCGAAAGAGCGCATGGCGTTCTGGCGCGGATGAATCGATGGCAGCCGCTAATCCTGCGGCCGGCGCGACTGCTTCTTCCGGCGTCCAGATCCAATGACCGCACCACCGAATCTCAGAAAAGTCACTAGGTGTGATAGACATGGATGATCTCTCTTTTCTAAACTCAATGCATGCCGTTCACACTCTTCACACAGTCGCTCAGAGCAGCCATTGCGCCGTGAATGTCGAACACGGGTGGATTGCTCCCTGGGGTTGGAGCAATGAAGAGGCTAATCTCATCGACCAGACCGGCCAGGAGCAGCGCATCTTTGATTACATCTCCGCTGTCTACCAGCAGACAGCGGATCCCCAGATCGCGGTGCAGCGTCTCCAACGCCCCTTCTAGATTGATCTCGCGCTCCCCGGCGAAGATATAAGAGACGCCATCCGCCCGCAGGCCGGCGAGATGGCTGTCCGCAACCGCCTGCGTCAGCACTACAACGAGCAAGGAGCCATCCACTTCACTGCGCCCCCATGCGATCTCGCCGTTCGCGTCGAGCACCACGGCCCACGCGTTGGCCTCTTTTTGTGCAAACCAGTTTTCCCGCGGCAACGGCGCTCCTGTGTACGGCGGATAAGAAGCGTCGCGCAGGGCAAATTCCTGCCCCGTCACCTGCCCTACCAGCCAGGCGTCCCACTCAGGTGCGATAGGCAGCCGCTCGCCCGCCTCACGCTTTTCAATCAGAGGGCGCCGGTGGTTGGGAAAGATGCGCTGATCTACACCTGGCGTCATGTAGCAGATGACATAAGGTTTCATGGTGCTCCCTTTAATATCTGTATCGATTGCCTGTGATATGCCTCAGCGCCTATGCCCCATCATGCTGCTTTACCAGAAACAGCGCGCGGCATAGGCAAAGCGCTCCGTTCTCAAAGCGCCAGGATGGTCGCCGGCAGAGAAGACAACAGCAGCACAGCGCTCACGACAATCGCACCGACGGCGCCGCTGGCGTCGATGGCGACGAGGAGTGATCTTCCCAGAACCGGGTTGCATCGTCCAGCCATCCCTCGGCAGCAGTCCCGTTGCCCAAGCCAAAGCCATGGCCGACACCTCGGTAGACGTGGAACTCCACATTCACTCCCGCCCCGCGCAGCGCGTTCACACGCCTTTCCATCGTCGCTGGGCTGGCGATGCCATCCCGATCACCCACCACGGCAAAGGTCGGCGGATCCTGCTCCGTGAAGTCCGTATGCCCGGTGTAAGCCATGACAACCGTGCTTGGGCGCGGCAGATCTGCACCTCCGTAGACGCCGGCGCCGTAGGAACCGATCCGGGCGACCATTCTGGCGCCCGCCGAGCTGCCCCACAGGGAATAATCTTTCGTGCTCACCGCCAGCGCTGCGGCATTTTCAAAGATAAAGGAGAGGGCCGCCGCCAGGTCTTGGGTGGCGATTCGCTCACCGCCCACGCGATACTGCAAAACAAAGGCGTTGTACCCTTTCTGGCTCAACGCGAGCGCGTGCGGAAACCCCTCGTGGATAGAAGCCACATAGGAGAAGCCGCCGCCAGGGCATATCACCGCGAACGGTGCGCCCGGCTTACCACGAAAGAAGAACAAACCGGTGGATGCTTTGGTGGCATCCAACTGCTTCTGGCGATCCGTATAAAAGTCGTAGAAACCGAGTTCTCCAGAGGCTGCCTTGTCAACCATATCGTTGATCGTGTGCACCACGGCCTCGGCGGTGACATGGCTGTGGTACGGCAACAACGACGCAACCCTTTCCAGCGGCATCGCTTCGTCGTAACGCCCACGATCCAACGGGAGGATAAACTTGCCGAAACCCGCAAACGCCGGAAGGTTTACAACGTCACGGACGGTATGGCGGGTTGTCAAATGCAGATCGTTTTCCATCGTTTGAGTGCGCACACCGTCCTCATGGGTTGGGGAAGGGCTGATTCCCGGCGCTATCGTACACGCTGCGATCGCAAGCATAAGCACGCCGGCCACGGAAACCTGTAGCAACCACAACCTTTTCATCCAGCTTGTGCCCCGTTCTCCTCAAGCGGCGCCGCTAGGGGTGAGCAGGCGCGTGAACGAAAGCGACGCCAGTTTCCAGCCATCGTGTTGCTGGACGTAGACTTCTGTCACGATAAAGGGGTTCGTCACCTCATTGCCGCCCACCACAGCAAGCAGCGTAATCCTATTGAGAAGCACGGCGGTTGCACCGATGATGTTCACCGACGCCTCATGGATGTCGGCTTGCTTGTAGTGGATTCCGCCGCTCTGGATGATTTCCATCTCACGTGCTTTGTCCCAGGCGCCGCCCATGTGGACGAAGACGGATTTCTCATGGAAGAGGGCATCCAGCGCTTCCATCTTGCGCTCCGACATCCAGCGCCATTTCTCTCTTGAGAGATTGAGAACTTCTTGTTCTGCGTCTACAGACTGCATCGTTTACCCCTCATATTGTTCGTCGCTGACTTTTTCTAGCCACTCGACTGCGTTGCCGTCGAGTGGCTCCGAAATGGCGATGTGTGTCATCGCCGTCGTCGGTGATGCACCGTGCCAGTGCTTCTCGCCTGGCGCGAACCAAACTACGTCACCTGGATGAACCGCTTCGACCGGGCCGCCCCAGCATTGCACGCGTCCGCAGCCGGCCGTCACGATCAGGAGCTGCCCCAGCGGATGGGTGTGCCAGGCAGTGCGGGCGGCTGGCTCGAAGGTGACGCTGGCGCAGCGCACGCGCGCGGGCGCCGGCGCCTGGAAGAGCGGATCGACGCGCACCGCGCCGGTGAAATACTCCGCTGAACCTTTGCCGGAAGGTTGTGAACCGCTGCGCCTGATCTCCATCTGCTTTCTCCTGTGAAACGATTACAGTTCCTGACGCGTGGGCCGGAACAGAATCTCGTTGATATCCACCTCTTCCGGCTGGCTGACCACAAAGGCCACCATGCGGGCGAAAGAGTCGGCGGGAATCGCAAACTCTGCATAGAAACGCCGCAGGTTCTCCGCTACATCTGGCTCCGTCACGCTTTCCGGCAGTTCCGTGGCGACGGCGCCGGGGGAGATGACGGTGGTGCGAATGTTGTAAGGCTTGACTTCCATGCGCAGCCCTTCTGAGATCACGCGCACCGCCGTCTTGGTGGCGGCGTAGACCACCGCACCTGGACGCACCTTGTGTCCCGCCACCGACGACACGTTGATGATGTGGCCGGATTTCTGTTGCTGCATGTACGGCAGCGCGGCGGCGATGCCGTAGAGCACGCCTTTAATGTTCACATCGATCATCTGGTTCCAATCGTCGATCTTGAGCCGCTCCAGAGGAGAGTGCGGCATGACGCCGGCGTTGTTGATCATAACGTCAATCCGCCCATAGCTCTGCACGGCGGCGTCGACCAACCGTTTCACCTGGTCGTAGTTGGTGACGTCGGTTGGGAGAGCGAGCGCCTTGCCGCCGTTGGCGACCAACTCCTCCGCCAGCGCCTGGATGCGGTCGCCGCGCCGCGCTCCCAGTGCAACGGACGCCCCCTCGGCGGCAAGCAGGCGGGCGGTCGCCTCGCCCAGCCCACTGCTCGCCCCTGCGATGACGACAACTTTCCCTGCGATAGGATTGTTCATGGCAACCACTCCTAGCGATGAAAGACTTCACGCGCCACCCGGACGGCCGACATTGCCCGCGGCCATCCGGCGTAGAAAGCAAGATGAATGATCACCTCAGCCAGCTCGCTTTCCGTCAGGCCGTTTTCTTTGGCCCGGCGCAGGTGGCCGGCAAGCTGCTCGGTGGCGCCGATGGCGATCAGCGCGGCCACCGTCGCCAGGCTACGGTCGCGCGGGGAAAGCTCCGGCCGCGCCCAGACATCGCCAAATAACACTTCATCGGTCAGTTCCGCCAACTTCGGCGCAAAGTCGCCGACCAACTGCTGGGCAACCGTGGGTTGTTTTGGTTCAGACATCTGCTGTCTCCTTTTCATGAAAAGCCTCATGTTGGGCGTTGGAGTTCGCCTAAACGCTTGACGACGGTCGGGTCGCGATGGTCGAAGAAAGCGCTGGTCTTGGTGTCCAACGTGGCAATCGCTGCCATGTCTTCCGGGCTAAGTTCAAAGTCGAAGACGTTGAAGTTCTCCGCCATGCGCTCCTTGCGCACCGATTTGGGGATCGCCACCACGCGACGCTGGATCAGCCAGCGGAGGATGACCTGAGCGATGGTCTTGTGATGTTTTTCCGCAATGGAGTGCAACACCTCATTTTGGAAGATGTTGTTTCTGCCTTCAGCAAACGGTCCCCACGATTCGATCTGCACTCGATTTTCCTCCAGGAAGGCTTGCGCCTCGATTTGCTGGTGGAAGGGATGACACTCGATCTGATTCACCGCCGGAACCACCTGGTTGTGTACGATGAGGTCCATCAACCGGTCGGGGTGGAAGTTGCTGACCCCGATGGCGCGGATGCGGCCTTCGCGGTGCAGCTCCTCCATGGCGCGCCAGGCGCCGTAGACATCGCCGTAGGGCTGGTGGATCAGGTAGAGATCGAGATAGTCCAGTTGCAGCCGCTGCATCGACCGCTCGAACGCCCGTTTAGTTTTTTCGTAGCCGGTGTCCTGAATCCAGAGTTTGGTCGTCACGAAAATTTCCTCACGGGGCACGCCGCTGCCCTTGATGGCGGCGCCGACGGCGGCTTCATTGCCATACGAGGCGGCTGTGTCAATCAGCCGATAGCCTACTTCCAGCGCATCCAGCACGCAGCGTTCGCATTCTGCGAGATCGGGAATCTGGAAGACCCCGTAGCCTAAGATAGGCATTTCCACGCCGTTGTTCAAAGTAACTGGCGAGATACTTGACATTCTCTTTTTCCTCTTTGGTATCCGATAGTTGTGCTTGATTTCAAGGTTCTGGCAAAACCTCATTCAGGCGACGATCTCATGCGAGGCGCTCATGCCCAATCCCTCTGGCGCCTTGCACCTCGATCTGGGAGAGTTCGGCATCGATCGCGTGCAGATCGTCCGACGTCAGGACAAGATCGACAGATCGCATATTCTCCTCCAGCCGGTGGAGCTTGCGCGTCCCTGGAATGGGTACGATAAAGGGCTGCTGGGCGAGGAGCCAGGCCAGCGCAATTTGCGCAGGCGTCGCCTGTTTCTGTTCTGCGAGCCAGTGGAGTAACGCGACCAGCGGCTGGTTGGCGGCCATCGCCTCCGGCGTAAACCGAGGAAAGCGGCTGCGGATATCGCTCGCCTCGAAGGTCTGGTCGGCGCTAACCGCACCGGTCAGAAAGCCTTGTCCAAGCGGGCTCCACGGCACGAAGCCAATGCCAAGTTCGGCACAGGTTGGCAGCACCTCAGCTTCTGAATCCCGCGCCCACAAGGAGTATTCGTTCTGCACGGCGGCGACCGGCTGGACGGCGTGGGCGCGGCGCAGCGTTTGGGCGCCCACTTCGGACAAACCGAAATAGCGCACTTTGCCTTCCGCAATCAGTTCCTTCACGGCGCCGGCGACCTCCTCAATCGGCACGTTGGGGTCGACCCGATGCTGATAGAGCAGGTCGATCGTGTCAACCCGGAGCCGTCGTAGCGATCCCTCAACACTCTGTCGGATATGCTCCGGACGGCTGTTCAAACCTCGGCGCTGGCGTGTTACGGGATCGATATCAAAGCCAAACTTGGTAGCGATGATCACCTGAGCACGAACGGGGGCAAGCGCTTCTCCCACAAGCTCCTCATTCGTGAATGGCCCATAAACCTCGGCGGTGTCGAAAAAGGTGATGCCACGCTCCACCGCAGTGCGTATGAGGGCGATCATCTCGTGCCGGTCCGGGGGCGTCCCATAGTTCATGCTCATCCCCATACAGCCAAGACCGATGGCGGATACTTCCGGGCCGCCGGTGCCAAGATTTCGAGTTTGCATTGTCAAAACTCCTCTTATCTATAGTCTACTTGCGTTTTATTATGGCGTTTAGCGCCCAGTCTTTTGCTGCAGATCTGCGGGATAGCGGTCGCCCTGCACCGTGATCTGTGACATGGCGCTTTCGATCGCCTGCAGATCATCGGGGGTAAGTTCAACGGCAAGTGCGCCAAGATTTTCATCCAGGCGGTGCAACTTCGTCGTGCCCGGAATCGGCACAATCCACGACTTTTGCGCCAGCAGCCAGGCGAGAGCGATCTGCGCCGGTGTTGCCCCCTTTTGTTCACCGATCCGGGTGAGTATCTCGACGACCACCCAGTTTGCTTTGCGCGCTTCCGGTGTATAGCGCGGCAGGCGGTTACGGATGTCAGCGCGGTCGAAGGTCACGGTTTCGTCGACCTTGCCGGTGAGGTAGCCGCGGCCCAGCGGGCTGTAGGACACAAAGCCGATGCCGAGTTCCTCACAGGTAGGCAATACTTCCTCTTCGACCGCACGCCACCACAACGAGTATTCGCTCTGCAGCGCCGTAACTGGCTGGACGACGTGCGCGCGGCGAATCGTCTGCGCGCTTGCTTCCGAAAGGCCAAAGTGCTTGACCTTTCCCGCCTGAATTAGTTCCTTGACGGCGCCGGCGACCTCTTCGATGGGCACATCCGGGTCGCCCCGGTGTTGATAGAAGAGATCGATGGTCTCCACCCGCAGACGCTTGAGTGAAGCTTCCGCGACTTGTCTGATGTGTTCGGGCCGGCTATTCTGACCGCCCAGATCTGCGCCAGTCTTCGGATCAACATTGTGCCCGAACTTGGTGGCGATCACCACCTGTCCTTTGAAGGGCTCGAGTGCCTCGCCAACCAGTTCTTCGTTGATGAAGGGGCCGTAGACTTCGGCGGTGTCGAAGAAGGTGACGCCACGTTCAACCGCCGTGCGGATTAATGTGATCATCTCCTGCTTGTCAGGTAGTGCGTCGACATGATAAGACATCCTCATGCAGCCCAACCCCAGGGCCGAAACTTCCAGCCCGCTGGCGCCAAGTTTGCGTTTTTGCATTTTTGACTACCTTCCTTGCGTAATCGAAAACCGTTTTTGTGGCCTTGCTAGTACCGGTCGCCGACCACCTTGATCTGCGCCATGACCGTCTGGATGGCGCTCAGGTCAGCCGTCGTCAGTTCAACATTGATTGCGCCGTTGTTCTCGTCCAGCCGCTCCAACTTGCGCGAGCCGGGAATCGGTGCGATCCAGGGCTTCTGCGCCAGCAACCAGGCGAGCGCGATCTGCGCTGGCGTAGCGCCCTTCTCGGCGCCGATGCGCTCCAGCAACTCCACCACCACCCGATTGGCCCTGATTGCCTCCTGCGTGAAGCGCGGGTTGCGGCTGCGAATGTCGTTGGGGGCAAAGGTCGTGTTTTCATCGATCTTGCCGGTCAGGTAACCGCGGCCCAGCGGGCTGTAGGGCACCAGCCCGATGCCCAGTTCCTCGCACGTCGCCAGTACGCCGTTCTCCTCGATGGCGCGCCACCAGATCGAGTATTCGCTTTGCAGCGCCGTGACGGGTTGGACGGCGTGGGCGCGGCGAATCTGCTCAGCGTTGGCTTCGGAGAGGCCAAAGTGCTTCACTTTGCCTTCCCGGATCAAATCCTGCACCGCGCCCGCCACATCTTCCATCGGCACATGCGGGTCCGGTCGATGCTGGTAGAAGAGATCGATCGCCTCCACGCGCAGCCGCTTGAGCGACGCTTCAGCCACGCGCTTGATCTGCTCCGGTCGGCTGTCCAGTCCGACGGTCGGATGCGGCCCTGTCACCGGGTCGTGCTTGAAGCCGAACTTGGTGGCGATCACGACCTTGCCCTTGAAGGGCGCGAGCGCCTCGCCGACCAGTTCTTCATTGGTGAACGGCCCGTAGACTTCCGCTGTGTCGAAGAAGGTGACGCCCCGATCCACCGCCGCGTGGAGAAAGTCGATCATCTCCTGCTTGTCGGTGGGTGTGTCGCCAAAGCTCATCCGCATACAACCCAGGCCAAGCGCCGAGACGGTTAATCCATTTTTCCCTAGCACGCGCATTTGCATGGGAGTGCTCCTTGTGTTGGAACCTTTATGGGTTGGTTGCCGACCGCGAGATGGCTGATGCTGTGCTTGAGTCGCTGTACATGCACCGCCAGACGGATCAATTCAAAGAGAGCGTAATCGCCGCGATCTTCTGGTGTGGGGCGGCGCTGCACTTCAGCGTTGCGTTCGACCCGCATCATCAACTGAATTTCAGGAATCATGGTAAACCTCCCGTTTTGCTGAACCACCCGCAGGTCGCCTGTCGAACTACGAGCTATGTTCCTTGTCCTGCTTTTATTCTAGCGGGTTACGGAGCGGGGTGGTAGGCGATTTCTCCAGCGTCCTTGTATAATTCTGCAAACATTGCCGATGTAGAGGGTTTGGTGGCGCTGGATGTAAATGCGTCGTGTCTTGGCATCACAAGGTTCCTCGATTTTTGGCATAACACTCGTTTGCGAGTACCGTACACAAAAAACGCACGACGAGGAATCAAAATTCATGCAAATCGGTATTATCGGTCTGCCCAACAGCGGCAAAACAACCATTTTTAACGCCCTTACTCGCAGCAATACGGCGACCACGGCTTTTTCCAGCGGGCAGGTCGAAGTCCACACGGCGGTGGTCGACGTGCCCGACCCACGCGTCGATCGGCTGTCGGCAATGTTCAAGCCGAAGAAGACAACCTACGCCCAGGTCACCTACAACGACATTGCGGGGTTTGGCAGGGGTGCAGCCAAGGCGGGGATCGCCGGGCCGTTGCTTAACGCCATGGCCGCCAACGATGCCCTGCTCCTGGTCGTGCGTGCGTTCGAGGATGCGAACGTGCCGCACCCCGACGAGACCATCAACCCGGCACGCGATCTCGTGACCATGGAAAGCGAGTTGATCCTCAACGACATGACCATCCTCGATCGCCGTCTTGAGCGCCTGAGCGGGCAGAAGAATCGGGGGACGCCCGAGGAGCGCAAACAGATGGCGGTCGAAGAGTTGCTCCTGCAACGGCTGATGTCGGCGCTGGATGAGGAAAAGCCGCTGCGCGATCTGGAGCTGAGCGAGACCGAGCGCAAGCTACTGGGCGGGTTTGGGTTGCTCTCGCTCAAACCCATGCTGCGCGTCATCAATGCCGGTGACGACACCAACGAGGCCGACTTCGCCGACCTGCTCGACGACCGCACCTTTCTTCTGCGTGGCCGGCTAGAGGCTGAGATTGCACAGATGGCGCCGGAAGACGCCGCTGAATTCCTGGCCGATTTCGGCATCGACGAGCCAGGGCTAAGCCGCGCCATTCGCTTCTGCTACAAAATGCTGGGCTTGCAGAGCTTCTTCACTGTCGGCGAGGACGAGGTGAGAGCGTGGACGATAGCCGTTGGTGCGACGGCGCCGGAGGCGGCTGGCGTCATTCACAGCGATCTGCGCAAGGGCTTCATTCGCGCCGAGACCGTCAGCTACGACGAACTGATCGCCGCGGGCAGCCTGGCTGAAGTCAAAAAACAGGGCAAATTCCGTCTCGAAGGCAAGGAATACGTCGTGCAGGATGGCGACGTGCTGAACATTCGGTTCAATTTGTAAACGCCAGTGCACTGCTCAAAACGGCTTTAGCGAAGCGCGAGACGAGATTAGACCACCGCTTCGCTAAAGCCGCTCCGTTGCGCCTTTGTCGCGAGAACAACCCGCTGCTCGTTCTACGCCACCACCTCGAACTCAGCGTGCAGCGTCGCCTGCGCATCGCTCCCAACCCAAACGTCGAACGCAGCCGGCTCCTGAATCCACCCGCCAGCGTTCGTGCTCCAATAATGCAGCTCGTCTGGCCCAAGCGAGAAGCTCACAGTTTGTGTCTCGTCCGGCTGGAGGGTGATGCGTGCGAAGCCTTTCAACTCGCGCATCGGGCGTGAATCGCTGCCCCAACGCTGGTGGATGTAAAGCTGCACCACCTCGTCCCCGGCGACCGCGCCGGTGTTGGTCACATCTACGCTGACCGTCAGCGTCTCGCCCACCTTGACCTGCGCCGCCGAAAGCCGGAGGTTGGAGAAGGCAAAGGTCGTGTAGCTCAAGCCAAAGCCAAAGGGATAGAGCGGCGTGGGCAGACCGTCCCAGTAGCGCGGGTTGTACATCGGGCTGCCCTCCGGCGAGTGGGTCAGGTTGCGCGCATAATAGAGCGGCGCATGGCTGCCCTTGCGCGGGAAGGTGACCGGCAGCTTGCCGCCTGGGTTCACGTCGCCAAAGAGGATGTCGGCCACGGCGTGACCGCCTTCGCTGCCGGGTTGCCAGGCTTCGAGGATGGCAGGGATATGCTCCGCCGCCCAATTGATACTCAGCGGGCGCCCGTTCAGCAGCACAAGCACGACCTGCTTGCCCAATGCAGCAACCGCCTTGAGCAGCTCTTCTTGCCGCCCCGGCAGGTCGAGCGACGCCCGCGAAGCCGCTTCGCCCGACATCAAATCTGTTTCGCCCAACACCATGATCACCTGGTCGGCGGCGCGGGCGGTTTCCAGCGCCAATTGGAAGGCCGCCTCGGCTTCTTCCGGCGTCTGCGCTGGCTTTCTGGTCTCGCCCGCCATGAAGCTCTCGAACCAGGAGGGGATGTCACGGCGAATTTCGGGGCCGGGTGCGTAGGTCACTTCAGCGTCTGGCAATTTGGCGCGGATGCCAGCCAACACGGTCACGGCGGCCGGTTGATGGCCGAAGACCATCCAAGACCCTTCGGTGGCGGACATCGAATCCGCCAGCGGCCCGATGACCGCGACTTTCTTGATGTCTCGCTGAAGCGGCAGCAGACCACCCTCGTTTTTGAGCAGCACCATCGAGCGTTGCGCCGCCCAACGCGCCGTGGCGCGATGATCGGGACGCGCCACGACCTGCGCCAACAACGCCTCGTCCACATACGGGCGCTCGAACAGCCCCATCTTCACCTTGAGCGCCAGGATCGGCCGCACCAATTCCTCGATCTCCGCCACCGTGAGCGCGCCCTCCGCCACCAGATCGGCGACATGGTTGACGTAGGTGTAGCTGGACATATCCATGTTGACGCCGGCCTTGATGCCCCGCAGCGCGGCGTCGCGCCCATCGCGGGCATGACCTTGAATGACCATGTTGCCCACGGCGAACGCATCGGAAACCACAAACCCTGCAAAGCCCCATTCCTCGCGCAAAATCTGGCGCATCAGGAAGCGATTGCCGCTGGCCGGCACATCGTTGAGATCCATATAGGCGCTCATGAACGTGGCTGCCCCAGCCTCAAGCGCAGCGGCAAAGGGGGGCAGGTGGATGTTGCGGAGCTGGGTTTCAGAGAGATAAACCGGATCGTAATCGCGACCGCCGTCCGCAGCGCCGTATCCCGCGAAATGTTTGGCGCAAGCCAGCACCCGCTCCGGGTCGGCAAGATCGTCGCCCTGAAAGCCGCGCACCTGAGCCGCCGCCATCGCCGACCCCAGATAAGGGTCTTCGCCGGCCCCTTCCACGATGCGTCCCCAACGCGCATCACGAGCAATGTCGATCATGGGGGCGAAGGTCCAATGGATGCCGGCGGCGCGCGCTTCTCTCGCCGCCACCGCCTGAGATCGCTCAGGCACTGCGGGGTCCCAAGAGGAGGCCATCGCCAGCGGCACGGGAAAGATGGTGCGGTAACCATGGATCACATCCAAGGCGAACAGCAAAGGGATGCCGGAAGGGCTTTCCTCGACCGCAATTTTTTGGAGTTCGTTGAAGCGCCTGGCATCGTTCAACCACAGCACCGAACCCGCCCCGCCAGCGCGAATCTGATCCTCAGCTTTAGGTCCGGGCGCAAAATCGGCGCCGCCCACCTGGTTGAGCTGTCCGATCTTTTCCGCCAGGCTCATCCGCCCTAACAATGCCTCGACGCGCTCAGCAACCTCGCCCTCTGCTAGAACAGATTTGAGCATTCCCTCTTTTCTCAATGTTTGCATCATATCTTCTGACCTTTCATGGAAATGCAACTTGATATATTGGTGCGGTAAAAGACACTCGATCTTTCCATATACACTTCAGGTTGGGGGCCAGGGGCAATCTCACAAATGCAAAGAACAGTGTCCCGTCACGCTGGAGTCGATGACCTGCTTTCCGCCAGACGCGAAGTAGACCCTAAATCTTTCTCTATTCTAGCCGGATGTCGCATAGAATGATAAAATAGTCTTTCGATATTCTGGTGCAATCCTGCAAACCTTGCAGAAAGGTGTGTTGAGCATGAACAAAGCGCTTAAGATCAATGGAAGGGGCGTTGAGCAACCGTCGCCAGAGTCAGTCAGGTTGAACTCCGGACAACAAGAACTGATTGACCGCATCCAGCGCGCCGTTCGCACCGATGGGACGGCTGAACCGCTGCCGGGGCTATCCTTCCATCGCTCCTCTGCGCCTGGGGAGCCGCTGCACAGCGTCTATGACCCGGTGTTTTGCGTGATCGCCCAGGGCAGCAAGGAGGTCTTTCTGGGCAACGAGCGTTACCTCTACGACGCTGCGCACTATCTGATCGTCACCGCCAACCTGCCTGTTGTGGCGCACGTGCTCGAGGCGTCGCCGGAACACCCCTACCTGAGTCTCCGCCTCAAGCTTGATCCTTTGCTCGTCAGCTCAGTGATGATCGAGGCGGGGCGCACCGCCCTGTCGCAGCGCGCCAGCGTGCGCGCCATCAACGTCAGCCCACTGGACAGCGAGCTGCTCGACGCGGTGGTGCGGCTTGTCCGGGTTGCCGATACTCCTGAGGAAGCGCACTTCCTGGCGCCGCTGATCACGCGCGAGATTATTTACCGGCTGCTAACCGGTGAGCAGTGCGACCGCCTGCGCTACATCGTAGTGCAGAATGGGAACACGCACCACATTGCCCGCGCCATCGAGTGGTTCCGCAAGGAGATCGACCAGCCGCCGCCCATCGAACGCGTAGCGCAGGAGTTGGGCATGAGCGTGTCGAGTTTTCACCACCACTTCAAAGCGGCGACTGCGATGAGTCCGCTGCAGTTTCAGAAGCGACTACGGTTGCAGGAGGCGCGGCGGCTGATGCTGGGCGAAGCGCTCGATGCAGCCAGTGCGGCTTTTCGCGTAGGCTATCAAGACGCATCGCATTTCAGTCGCGAATACAAGAGTCTGTTCGGCGTTCCACCAACGCGCGACGTTCAACAATGGCGCGAGGGCGTCCGCCAACTCGCCACCCAATAAGGCGGGGGCGTCTGCTGAGGCTGATGCGCCGGTCAAGGGCGCATCAGCCGACCTCCACCTGAATGCGCTGCTGTTCACGCTCCTCTGCAAACCGTCCCGCCGCCCACGCCAGCCCACCGCCGATCAGCAGCAGCGCGATGTTGAGCACGAAAGGCAGGTTCTTGTCGATGCTGGAAAGCGTGCCGGCGATCCAGCCAAAAGGCGCGGTGAGCAGGATGATGCCGACATAGAGGATCGACTGAATGCGGGCGCGCTCCTGCGCGTCGATGGTGAGCACGATCAACTTGTCGACCAGCGGGCTGACCGCAGCGTAGGCGCACGCCTCCGCAAAGACGCTCAACCCCAGAATCGCATAGCCCTGCTCCGGCGCAGTGATCACCAGAACCTGGCTGAGCACATAAGCGCCAAAACCCGCTGCCAGGGGCCACTTGAAATGCATCCCGCCAAGCTGCGGCGTCACAAAAAAGAAGAAGCCCAACGCCACCGCCGACTTGAGAAACGCAAAGATCGCCAGGTTTTCCGGCGGCACATTGAGCTTTTCAGTCGCCAGAATCGCCCAGAAGCTGCCGTTGATCAGCCCGACGATGGCGATCACGAGCATGATGCCGCCGGTGTAGAGCGTCTGCGGGCTGCGCAGGATATCGCGCACGACGCCTTGATACTCGCCCAACACGGCGAAGATGCTCTGTCCGCGCGTCTCCACCATGCGCATATTTCCCTGCGTCGTCTCTTCGGTCAAGATGTAGGTGGCGACGGCTTTGACCGTGAACATCACCGCTGCAAAGAGATAGAGCGCCTGCATGGTCGGTACGAGCGAATAGCGCGCCACCAGCAAGCCAGCCAGCGGCGCTACAAAGCCGGCGGCCAGGTTGGCGATGTGAATCCACGTGTAAATCGGCACCAGTTGATCATGGTCGGTGTCCTCCACCAGCAAACACGTCCACGAGTTCATGGTCACGCGCCAGATGGCGTTGGCGACGCCCGCCGCCAGAAACCACCAAAGATTCTGCGCAAACGCCCAGATCAACGCAGGAAGGCTCCACGCCAGGATGTCGAAGAGGAGCGTCGTGCGTCGCCGTCCCAGCTTGTCGGTGATGGCGCCGCTCATCAGCGCCCAGAAGACCTGAAAGCCCCAACTGACGCTCAGAACAAGGCCGATGTTCTGGTCGGATAAGCCGATAGCGACCATATAGACCGAGGCGTAAGGGGTGAAAAGGTTGAAGGGGATGCCCCACAGCGGCTCGGTGTAGACGCAGCCGCGCGCGTTGCCGGTAAGTGTGCGAAGTGTAACGATCAACGAATGTGACATACGACAGCGCCATTCATCCGATAGCCCCGTCGCAACACCGGCAGGGCAGGGTGTCTGAAAACGATTTCAATCAGGATACACCAACTGCCTGGCAATTGCCCAAATCAGCCCATTCACGCCAACCAGCGGCGCAGGTTGGCTTCGATGCGCGGCGCAGCGGGCAGAGCACCCGGCTGGAAGCGTTCGCCGGTCAACATCTCGTATGTATGAATGTAGCGGATTGCCGCCTGCACCGCCAACTCCACCGGCATGGGGAAAGGATCTCCCTCACCGCGATAGCCGTGCGCAGCGTAGTAGAGACGGATGAACTCCTTGTCGAAGTTGTCCGGCTCCTGCCCGGCGGCGATACGGTCGGCGTAGGTCTCGGCGATCCAGAAACGGCTGGAGTCGGGCGTGTGCATCTCGTCGATCAACATCACTGAACCGTCAGGCGCGATGCCAAACTCATACTTGGTGTCGACCAAAATCAGCCCGCCACGGCGCGCCAGCTCCTGCCCGCGGCGGAAAAGCGCAATCGCCGCCGCTGTCACCTGCTCCCAGACCGACGCCGACGCCAATCCCATCTCCACCACTTCGGCGCTGGTGATGCGTTCATCGTGGCCGCCGTCGCGCGCCTTGGTCGTCGGTGTGATGATGGGCGCCGGCAGCGCGTCGTTCTTGCGCAGCCCGTCGGGAAAGTCGATGCCGTAGATCGTGCGGTTGCCCAGGCTATATTGATGCCAGAGCGCCGTCGACGTGACGCCGGTGATATAGCCGCGCACGACGACCTCCACCGGCAGCGGTTCGCAGATGCGGGCGACCGTGACGTTGGGGTCAGGCACATCGAGCAGGTGATTGCCGATGATGTCCTGCGTCTGTGCGAACCACCACGCCGCAAGTTGCGTCAACACCTGCCCTTTGTAGGGAACCACTCCCAAAATGCGATCAAACGCCGAAAGTCGGTCGGTCGCCACCAAGATCAGCCGGTCGTCATAGCGATAGATGTCACGCACTTTTCCCTGCGTGCGGGCGCCGAGAAACGGCAGGTCTACAGCAGAAAGCGCATTGGGCAACGCCGCGCGCAGATCAGTTTCGGTCAACATGATGAGTTCCTTCCGGTTCGAGTGCAGACGCAAGTCATCGGAACAATGATATATCAAGCCGCCGCCGCCAGCATAACAGCACAGGCGACGCCATGTCACGCCGAAGGCGATGACTTACCCTGTCCCACGCTTGAAACACCCGCATGGATGTCATGATTGACAACCGCCCTGACGTGCTGATACCCTGTCAACAGGTGAACCATCTTCGCCTTCGCCGCCAAATGAAAAGGATGAACGTTATGCAAATCGGTGTGGTCTTTCCACAGACAGAATTTGGCAATGATCCCGTCGCCATTCGCGACTATGCGCAAACGGTCGAGGCGCTCGGTTACTCGCACGTGCTTGCCTATGACCACGTGCTCGGCGCCAACCCGGATCGTCCCGGCGGCTGGAGCGGGCCGTACACTTACCTGACCCCCTTCCACGAGCCGTTTCTGCTCTTCAGCTATATGGCTGCGGTGACGACCCGCCTCGGCTTTGTCACTGGCGTCATTATCCTGCCACAGCGTCAGACCGCACTTGTCGCCAAGCAGGCGGCCACGCTCGACGTGTTGAGCGGCGGGCGCTTGCGATTGGGCGTCGGCATTGGCTGGAATGCGGTCGAGTACGAGGCGCTGGGCGAAGAATTCCGCACGCGCGGCCGCCGCTCTGAAGCACAGATCGAACTGCTGCGTCGGCTGTGGACCGAGCCGCTGGTTACTGTACACGATGAATGGCACAACATCTCCGATGCTGGCATTAACCCGCTGCCAGTGCAACGACCGATTCCGATCTGGTTGGGTGGTCACGCCGAGGCTGTGCTCGACCGCCTGGCGCGGTTGGGCGACGGCTGGCTGCCAAACCATCGCACTGCGCAGGACGCCGCCGATGCGTTGACGAAGCTCGACGGCTATCTTGCCCGACAGGGTCGCACGCGCCGCGACATCGGCATCGAGCCGCGGCTGCATGTCAAAGATGGCGACGCCGACTATCAGCGCCGCGTCATTGAGGATTGGCGCGAGGCTGGCGCCGACTATTTTTCGGTCAACACCATGGGTTGTGGCTTCACGACGCCGCAAGAGCACATACAGGCATTGGAAAACTTTGCAAAAATGGTGGGCGTCTAGCAAGACGCCCACGGATCGATTTCGTTCACCCATTTAGGGGAATTTGAGCTTCTTGAAATGCGTCCGTTCAATCATCGCCTATCGCCTGGACATTGCCCAGCCCAGTGATGTTTTGCGTGACCTGCGGGTTGCCTACATAGCGAATGCTGCCGGCGCCTGAGATATTCGCTGCCAACGTTTCGACCGCCCAAACCTCGGCATTGCCCAGACCGGAGATGCGAACTGCGGCGCTTTGCGAGCGCAGCTTCAGCGCATAATAGGAGCCAGCGCCCGACACCGTTACGGCCTGTTTGTTGACTTCACCGCTTAGATTTGCGCTGCCCACCCCCGAAAGGGTGACGGCCAGATCGGTTGCGGCGAGATTGTCGATCCTCAGCGAACCGGCGCCGGTCAGTGATAGCGCCAGATTTCTGGTCTCCAACGACGCGATTTCGATATTGCCGAGGCCAGAAAGGGTGAGGCTTTCCAGATTCTTCACTGTTAACACATAACGCAACGGCACGATCGGGCGGCCAATGTTGGCGGCGCCAGCATCGATGGACAATACGCCGTCATGCACGGTTGTACGGATCAATGCCACGATGTTGTCATCGCCGGTGATCGTCACTGACTCCTCAGCGCCTTGAATGATCGTCAGGTCGCCGATAAAAGCAAATTTGACAGCGTTGAAGTTGCTCACAGGACGCGTCTCGGTGACGCTTCTGCCAGAACCAACGACCATGCCAAACGAACAGCTCGATAGCAAAACGATCCCAAGCAGCAACGTCACCATCCACAGTATATTTTTCTGCATATTTATGTTCTCCTAGAGTCGACAACGCAACGCTCCCCTTTTTACGTTCACCCTCATTCAGTCTACCACGCGTTGAGGCTGCTTTGATCCGCCGATAGTCGGGACCCGCTGCTCAACCTCAGGATAGAGGCTTTCTCAGCGCCTCACCTGCCACAGGTAGCCGCGCAGACGACGCCACCGTTCGAGAATTTGCGTGCGCAGGGTGGGGCGCCGGGCTTCTGGCGCATAGTGCAGGGCGCTGACTTCCTCGCTCATCAGCCGCACCTCGCGACCGACCAAACGGCGCACTTCCGGTTCATCTTGCCGAACGGTCTGGATGTGCGTCGAAAGCGCTGCGCCATATTCGAGCACGGTTTCCCCGGCTTCAGGCCCCCGTCCCAACCGGCTGCCCCACCGCACGATGGCGTCCCACGGGTCCTCCCGACTGAGACGCCAGCGCCGAAGCAGTGCAATTCCGCTCGCCGCCGCAACAATGACAGGAAGGAGCAGCCATAGCCAGCGGTCGTCGAAGGGCGGCGGCTCGACGGGCAGCGGCTCAACCGTGGGCGTAGGGGGCGAAACTGCGCTCGCGCCGCGCGCCATGCCAATGCGAGCCAACTCCGGGCGACCGGCTGTTGGCTCGAACGGTATCCATCCGACCTCTGGAAAATAGACTTCGGGCCACGAATGTGCGTCCGCCTCGGCGACCGTCCACACCTGCTCTGTCTGGCTCCATGAACCGTTGGTGAAACCGGTCACAAAGCGCGCCGGAATCCCCGCTGCGCGCGCCAACACGACAAAAGCTGTGGCGTAGTAGTCGCAATAACCGCGCTGCAGATCGAACAAGAAGTAGTCCGCTACATCTAGAACATCCTCTGGCGGGGCAGAGACCGTGAGATCGTAGGGAAAGGTGCGCAGATAGCGCTCGATGGCGGTCGCTTGCGCAAAGAGCGTATCGACGTCAGCGGTCAGGTCAGCAGCCAGGGCGCGCGTACGCGCGGTGACGCTCTCCGGCAGATCGAGATAGATGGCGTACTCGGCGGGCAACGGCGTCGTTGCGTTCCAGTTGGGCAAGGCGTCCAGCTCATCGTTTGAAAGCGCCGGGATCAGCGACGAAATGGTGTAGCTGCGCTCATTGCTGCGCAGCGCCACCAGGTCGCCAGTGAAGCGCTCCTCCGCCTGATACGCGACCGACGGCGCAAACGGCTCGCCAGCGGCGAAGAGGATGCGGCTCGCCAGCGTCACGCTGATGTTTTGAAGAAGTGTGCGGCGCCCGGCGTCAGAGAGCTGCGTCCAGGGTCGTTCGGCGCCAGGCTCGCTGCGTTGCGTTGTCGACGGATTCTGCCAGCCGAGGCCGTCGTAGTTAGAAAAAGTCATACCGCGCAGATTGTGCGCGGAGGGCGGCGCATCAAACGAACGCGGCGATTCGCTCGTTCGTACGCGCATGACCACGCGCTCGTTTAGCGTCGGGCCGCCGCGCAGCAGGAACTCGTTGGGCAGTCCGCCCGCCAGGTCGCCGCCGCCCCACGGATTCCTGCCCGCGAGATCGGGAAAGGCGCGCTTGCCGAGCGCCTCCAACCGCTCATTGAAGGGCGCGATTAATGTGTAGTATCGCGCCGTGATCTCCACCGAGTAGAGGTTGGGCATGATGGCGGCGGCGGCGACCACCAGCGCGATCACGCCCAATGAGACAAATGCGCGTTCGGTCAACGCCAACGGATTGTAGTCGAGCTTTAACGCCTGCCAGCGTTCGGTCAACGCAAGCTGGTCGAGCGCCAGATGCAGCAGCAGCGCCAGCCCAGCGCCGGCCACGATCAGCCATCGCTCGACCGGGCTGTAGAGCATCACCAGCCCAACCACCCATAGGATCGGCGCAGCAGCAAGCAACCCGTTGCGAAAGCATCGCACCAGCCACGCCGTCAGCAGGCTGAGCGCCCACACGATTGGCAACGCAAAGCCAAAGAGCACCAGATCGTCGCGGCCGGCTGTGTTGTTCTGCACACCCTGCCACCAAAGCATATAACGCACGCTGACCTGCTGCAGCGACTCGATGATATGAAGCGATAGGCTGTTCCATGCACCGGTGACAGCCGCCTGCCCGATCAGCGCCGGCCCCGGCAGCCAGCCTGCCAGTAGCTGGCTGATCGCCAGAGCGCTTAACGCCAACAACGCAACACCCTGCATGACTATACGCAAAAAACGGCGTCTACCGATGTATGGGCGCCGCCAGCCCGCAATCAGCCAGAAGATCACGACCGCCAACGGACCGGCCAGGTGGAGTCGTCCGATCAGCGCACCTGAACGCAGCCAGCGGTTCTCCCACAACAGCGCAGCCGGCAGCATCGCCAACATCAGACAAAACGCCAACACGATCCAACCCAGGTGGGGCCGCCATCTTTCACCTGCCCAGCGCAGGCAGCGCACAAACCAGTGGCTTTCAACCGACGCAGCGTCGGCGCCCCAATCGAAGGTGCGTTCGTTCATCCGACCTCCTCTTCGATCTCGACGGTGAAGGCGCCGCCGGTGGGCGTGGTGCGGATGACCTTGCGCCGTCGCCGGTAGGTGAGCGCAGCGCGCAGCTGAGTGTCGGTGCGCAAAAGCTGATGAGGAATGTCGAGACGGGCAAGCAGCGCCAGGCACTCGTGGGCGGTGGGCGTCTGTTCAGGCGCCGCCACGGCGACGACGCTGCTGAATAAGCCCAGACTGCCGGCGCGCACCAGTTCGGCGATCCAACGCGGCGCCTGCTCACCCAGCGACGGCGTGACGACGATCAGGGTGTGGCGGCGACCGAGCAGTGAAAGACTGTTCAGCAAGAGGTCGTGCAATGCGGTCGCAGACGGACGCGCCGGCGCCAGCGCCGCCATGATCGCCCAGAGCTGCGCCTGCCCGGCCTGCGGCGCCAGGGTGACCACTTCTTTATCCGACGCCATCAGCAACCCAACCGCACGGCGGTCGCGGCCGGAGACCATCTCAGCGGCCATGCTGGCGGCAAGCATGACGCCATATTCGAGCGTGCTTTCAGCGCCCTCGCCCTGCTGCACCGCCGCGTCGAGATCGAGCACGATCCAGACATCGCCGCTCGGCTCCTGCTCCAGCTCTTTCATGGTCAGCCGCCCGCGATGGGCGGTTGTGGGCCAGTGGACAAGGCGCAGCGTGTCGCCGGGTGTATAGTCGCGCACACTGGCGGCTGGCCGCACGCCGTGCAATGAGCGTCGACGCCGCGTGTGGCCGTCCGCCCCCCCGCGCGGCAGCTCGACCTCTGGCAACTGTACGACACGCGGATAGATGAGCACATTCTCGAACTCATCGTGGCGCTGCACGGCGCGGAACAATCCGAAGGGATCGCCCAGTTCGATGGTGTGCGGACCCAGGCGGAAGACGCCGCGCTGTGCACATTCAGCGTCAGTGCGCCAGCGATAGTCGCTCTTAGGGCCGCAAGCAACCACGATTCCCGGCGTATATCCCGGCAAATTGGATGCATCGACGAACGCGGCCCATAGCAACGGCAGCCCGCTGGCGTTGGCAATGGCGAACTCCTCGCGCAGCGAATCGCCCGCCACCAGGATCGCACCGCTGCGTCGCCGCGTGAAGTGAACGCATTGCGCCTGCTCGCGCACCCACGCATAACCAATGGCATAGACGCCGATGATCGTCGTCAGCATCACCACCCAGACCGGGTGCGGCGTCACAAGTTGACCAAAGAGCAAAAACGGCAGCAAAAAGAGCGGCCAAATCGTGCGCGCCTCAACCGTCACATTCGATGGCAGCCGCCAGCTCCACAGCCCGACGCGCCAGCGCTCATGCGGTGACATCCGCTCTTTTTCCTGTTGACCAACCATTTGGCAATCGTTCCTCAACCGTGACAGAATGTGGTGCACAAAGAATAGCCTACCATGAAACCGATGCAATTCACAGTGAACGCTCATATTGCCTTTGATGGCGATGGAACAGTCAATGGCATGATCGCGTCGGCGCGGGTCGTGGCAGGCAGCCTGTTGCTGACGTTGACCTTGCCCGCCGGCGTGGCGCACGAACCATTGGCGGGGCGCTACTTCCTGGCGCGCTGTGTGGAGCCGACGGAGTGGGCGCGCAGCCACGACTGGACTCTCTCGTTGCGGCGTCCGCTATTCGTTGCGGGCTGGCGTCCCGCTACTGTCGCCGCCGGAGCTGAACGCTGGCTGCTAACCAGCTCACAGCTTGAGGATGTCGGCGTCAACTGGCTGGCGGCGCAGCCAGTGGATATGCCAATCAACCTGGTTGGCCCATTGGGCAACGGCTTTGCACTGCCCTCACACACGCGCCAGCTCGCCGTCGTCAGCGAGCCGGCGCGTGTTGCGGCGCTTCTGCCACTCATCCACGCGATGCTTGATCGCGGCGGACGCGTGGTCATTCTATTGCAGGCTCATAACTCAATCGAACCGCTGTTGCGCGATCTGCTGCCGCTGGCGACCGAGGTTCACCAGGAAGCGCCGGGGGCGGACTGGCGCACCCGCCTGCAAGACGCACTTGCCTGGGCCGACGTCGTTGCCACGGCGCTGCCTGCTGGGGAGATGGCTGGATTGCTCGAAGCGGTGCGCACAGCGCGTTTGCGCGTGGAGCGCGGTCTGGTGCACTGTCTGGCCGATGCGCGGCTGGTGTGCGGCTACGGCGCGTGCCTGGCGTGTCTGACGCCGCTCGCCAACGGCCGCTGGACGCGCGCATGTGTGCACGGCCCTGTGTTCGATCTGGCAGACCTGGCGGTTGGATGACAGGAGAAGCCTGACTCTTGTTCATAGAATAACCGTTGCCAAACGACGCTGAGCTACAATCTGATTCATCTCCTGGCCGCTGGAGTGGCGGGGCGACGCAGCACATCAATAGGACGATGCGCTTCACGCCCAACCGCAGTGATGGCTATGACTCCCTGAGTGTCTATAATCCGTGAGACACGACAAATGCGTGCAAATTCATACATAAAGCATGCTTTCCAAGTCAGATATGGTCTGGTACGCTATTACAGGCGACGGGATCGTACGCAGCGTGAAACAAGGCTTGCCTAAGCCAAGACGGTTTTTTGATTTGCACCCTGGTATAGCATTCACGACCAACTCTTGAACCATCCTCACCAGGATTCCAACCATGTTCACACTACCGCATCTCCGAAATCCTTACGCCAGCAGCGTACCACCGATCGTACAGCCCTGGATAAACCCAGACCGCAACTCCTTGATGAATTTGAGATTCCGTTGGCATTTGATCCGCCAGCTCGCAGTCTCCACAATACTTTTCTTTGCATTGTTCTCGCCGCGCCATGTTGAGACGTCGATTCCGGCAATGCTCGGTATCCTTTGGCTCTATGCAATCTGGCAGTTTAGTTTTGGCTATCTTTTCAGGAACCGTCGGGTGGCCTCGCCAGAGTGGCAACGAAGGCTCAGCATCATCCAATTTGTTGCAAGCTCGATTGGCGCCACGGTGATCATTTGGGGGCTATATCCTGTAGTTGCATCCGACACTTGGCTGCTATACCTTATCCCTTTAATGACCATAGGTAGAAGTCTTGAACGCCGCTGGGCATTCATTTTCATCCTCGTTGATGTCGGATTGCTCTCCATTTCTGCGTTTGCACCTTTCGTTCATCAGGTTCCATCCTATTTGAGTAATGGCGCATTTGACCTGCCGATGGAGTTTTCTGTTGCAGTCCGTGATTTCTTCATCCGTGGTTTGACAGGCGCCTACATTGGTTTTTCGAGTTACCTCTTGGTGCGAAGTCTAGCTTACCAGAATCGTATCATCCGATACACAACGGAAAGAATGAATGAAGTTACGAAAACGAGAAGTTGGAGTACAGCGTCCAACGCCATAGCCGAGATCATGGCGGAGGCGCTCAGCGATTCCAAGCGGGATGTCATGGCGAATGTCATTATCTATGATCGAGACACTGATCTTATGAAGATTGTGGGATCATCTAGCATTCAAGGTCAGAGACTCGCTGAGAGCGGCTATCAGTACCCTGCATCCCAAGGCATCACTGGATGGGCGGGACGACACGGAAGTCCATGCTACATGAATGACACAGAGCGTGATCCAGAGGCGCGTTTCCTCCCAAATGACGCATTCCACAACACGCGTTCCGCACTGGCGGTGCCAATTACGGTGGACTATCGACAGGTAGTGGTGCTAGATGTGGAGTCGCCGCGTGTATTTGACTTTGCCGATGAAGATGTACAGCTGTTGGAGATTGTAGGAGGGCATCTGTTGGCGTCCCACGAACGCACCAAGGTTCTTGATGTGCATCGCAAGCTGGCTGATATCGGGCAAGAACTGGCGAAAAGGATCATTTGCGTGGAACAGATTCCCGATATGTTGAGGTATATTGGAGGCGTCTATCTAGATTTGCTGAAAGCTGACATCATAAGTTTTCATTACCGCCACTCTGCTGCGGATCTAGAGATCGAGCGCGTCTTGGTTGGAGATCTTCACACCACGCCTGAATCGGCTGCGCCGTCTCGCGAACTCGACAGTCTCACAATAAGTCTGATGGAGCATCAGAAACCTGAGTATTTCCCAAACGCGCCGCAAACAGAGATGCTCGTAAATAAGCGGTTTCATCATGTATGGCATGGCATCCAACCTTTTGTCATTCGCGAATCAATCGTTTCGTGCGCAGCAATCCCTCTGGTCATAGCCCACGAGAGCGTTGGGGTCATGTGGATCAACTTCCGACGCAATGAGCCATTTGAGGAAACAATTCGAGACTTAATCCAGCTCCTCACTCCATACGCCTCGCTGGCTATCCAGGCCGGGTTGCAGAACATAGTGGAGGAACAGCGGCGGCGCGAAGGATTGCGCCGGATGGTGCACGACTCACTATCGCATCGGCTTCACGATGTCGCTCGTAGCCTTGATCGTCTACGGCAAAGTGCACCGGGATCCGACAAATCAAGAGAAGAGTGGCGAATTGCTGGGGTGCAAGTCTCCCGAGCGCGGCAGGCGGTCACAAATCTGATCACAGAGCAGACGTGGCTCACCTTACAGTCTCTCGTCGAGGATTTGCAAACGCAGGCGAAAACAATTGAAAATCTCTATGGCATCTCCGTATTGTTTACAACCTGTGATCTTCCCCCCGCAGAGATCAGCCTCTCTGGCGGCAACGAGCTCATGTATGCCTGTGACGAAGCGATTGGAAATGCCCTCCGCCATTCACAATTAACACGGCTGGAGATAAGTATTGACTATGATTGCAACAATATCATAGTGATTATCCGCGACAATGGCGTCGGCTTCAATCAGGATGAGGTTGCACAAGGGCTGGGATTATGCAGTATTAAGGATCGGATTTGTGGACTCGGGGGGACGACGACGATTGAGTCCCATATCAATCATGGCACGTCGATTCGATTTCAGGTCCCGCTACCGACAACCGATTAGAAAAGAGGAAGAACCTTTATGGCGGATGGAATTAAACGGCTACTGCTTGTCGAGAATGACGGCGGCATGATTCGGTCGGTACGCGAAGCGCTCGAAAATCAGTCGCGCTTCAAGTTTGTTGGATATTTGACCAACCGTAATGGCCTTGAAGGCTTTCTTGACGAACACGTGCCCGACATCGCTCTCGTTGATATTGGCCTTGTTCGCCCTGGCGAGGGTATTGGGGTACGGATAACCACTCATAGTTTCGATGAGGGCTTGAGCATCATCGGAATTATCGATACGGTGAGCCCGCACACGACGATTATTGGTTTTTCAGATTACTTGATAGACCATCCGGACCTGGCGAGACAAGCGATGAGCCGCGGGGCGGACGCACTCATCGCAAAACAGAACGGTCCGTCAGACTGGGAAGCATGGAAACAGTGGCTCATTGCCCAGTTGCATTCCGTCATCGATGGATGGTGGCGCCCGACCCCCGAAGTCGCCAAATTGTTGGCGCTTGAAGAGGAGAAGCGCCGCATTTCACTACCCGACGACCCATTGCCCCTAACTCGTCGGCAAATGGAGGTTCTTCACCTGATGGCGATCAACTGTTCTGACGCCGAAATTGCGTCCACTTTGACAATAGAAGAGGGCGCTGTTCGAGGTCACATCGCCAACATCAAACGCCGACTTCAGTTGCGGTATCGTTGGCAAGTTATCGACGAGGCACGGCGACGTGGGTTCGGAGGAGCCTCCGCAGACCAATAGGATTTACAAAACCTGCGCAAATTGAAACATCCCGATGCAAATACATCCGGCGCGTAAGAATGTCGGTCTGCATATCTGCATTGCACGCCTCACAATAACGCGCAAATCCGCTTCTGTCCGCTATCCCTGACTCAGCCTAAGATAGAGATCAAGGCACATCACCATCCGGCATATAGTCACTAACCTAAAGAGATGGAGGTGAGCAATGAGATTCTTCGCTCTGCTTGTAGTCTTTCTGCTGCTGAGTTTCGCATTGCTGGGGTTTTCACTCGCAAAGTCGGATGCTTTCAATCCTATCACTGCGACCAGCAACGCAGTTATCGCCGGGAAGCAATTTGCCCTGACGGAAGAACGCCAGCAATCTGAACTCAGATTAATGGAAATGCGAGCCGCGGCTGAGATTGAAGCATTCAGAAATCGCTCGAGAACAGTTCAATTTGTCATCTACATGCTGTCAGCAGTTCTTGCTTCATGTGCCATTGCCATCACAGTGGCAATCGTGGTTTGGCTAATGGGGACTTCGCGTCGAGCTAATGATGTGACCATGTCGTCACCAACATTTCGCCCATCTATGCTACATCCCGAAGAGAAGACAAACGGCTCAAAGTCGGCAAGCAGGAGGCGGGTGCTATAACCATCTGAGCATCGAAACTAATCCAGGATGCCTGCATCCGCGAGATTTTGGGTTTGACAGACGCCCAAACATCTGATACTCTCTGCGCTTGTCTGGACGTTTGGTTCAGACGATGTGTAGCGTAACCAGTGGAATTGATGTTCAAGTAAACATCTGATGTTGATCTGGCAGACGGTTTTCTCTTCTTGTTGTTGTTGCTGTGCATGTTGCATCGGCGCGCGCCGTGGAGAGCTGCCACCGTCTCGATAGTCCCCTTCTATCCGGTAGGATAACGTTCGCCTCGGCTTCGCCGGGGCGTTTTTGTTTTCAACGACGATTGCAAACGCCCTGGCTTCTGCGCGAAGACCGGGGCGTTTGTTATAACGCTTCTGAATAAACGAACAATTGCCTTTGACAAAGGAGCAAACGATGGAGCCGTGTTGTTGTAACAGCCAATTGTGGATGAAATCAATCAAAATCAGACTACATCGGCTATGATGTCAGACTCTGACGTGCATTCGTTCTTTGTTTTTGGAAGAGAGGCAAAAATGCATAAACGCACTCGATTCTATCTTCGTGTCTTGTTGATGACGGCGGTCAGCCTGCTGTTGGCGGCGTGCGCCGTCCCCATTCAGCCGGCTGCGCAGACCGCCCCTCCGTCCGCCGGACAGACCTCTGCGCAGACAGCCGAGCCAATCTACATCGGCGTCAGCGGCCCGCTCACGGGACCCAACGCCCGCTACGGCGAACAGTGGAAGAAAGGCTTTGATCTGGCGCTTGAAGAGATCAACGGCGCCGGCGGCGTCAACGGGCGCCCGCTGGAATACATCTTCGAGGATTCGCAGAGCGACCCCAAACAATCGGTCGTGGTGGCGCAGAAATTCGTCGCCGACCCGCGCATCATCGTCGAGCTGGGCGACTTCGCCAGCCCGGCTTCGATGGCGGCCTCGCCGATCTATCAGCGTGGAGGGCTGGTGCAATTCGGCTTCACCAACTCGCACCCGGACTTCACCAACGCGGGCGGTGAGTACACCTGGAGCAACTCGGTGACGCAGGCGCAGGCGTCGCCGGCGCTGGCCGACTACGCCGTCACCGATCTGGGACTGGACAAACTGGCTGTTTTCTATCTCAACACCGACTGGGGCAAGTCGAGCTATGACCTGTTTGCTCAACGCGTTGAGGAACTCGGCGCTGAAATTGTAGCATCGGAGGCGTACCTGCCCGAAGAAAAGGACTTTCGTTCGGCGTTGACCCGCGCCCGCGAAGCTGCGCCAAACGGGCTGGTGCTCATCTCCTATCAGGCCGACGGCGCACTGATCGCACAACAGGTTGCGCAGGCAGGTCTCGATGTCCCGATTGTGGGCGCCAGTTCGCTGCAATCACCCGACTTTCTAAACCTGGGCGGCGAGGCGGTTGAGGGCGTTTACATCCGCGGCCAGTTCCTGCCCACTGACCCGCGCCCGCACGTCAAACCTGTAGTCGACCGCTACATCGCCAAATACAACGAGACGCCGGACTTCTTCGCCATCCACGCCTACGACACGATGAAGCTGATCGCGCAGGCGATTGAGCTGGGCGGCGCCACGCGCGAAGGTGTGCTCGCCGGGCTGAAACAGGTGAAGGATGTGCCCAGCGTCATCTACGAAACAGCCAACTTCGACCCGGAGACGCGGCGTGTAGTCGATCCGCAATTCGTCAACTTGCAGGTCGTCGACGGCGAATTTGTGTTGTGGGACGGCGTCAAGCCGAACACCCAATGATGGAATCTATCAGCAAGAATTTCACAGAGCATCGCAACAAGGATCCACAAGAGTAGAAAGGAAAGAACCATGAGCATCGACAGCAAAGGCTACGTACATCCCGAAGTATTGGTCAGCACCGACTGGGTGGCGCAACACCTGGACGATCCATCGATCCGGCTGGTGGAGAGCAACGAGGATGTCCTGCTCTACGACACCGGCCACATCCCTGGCGCAGTCAAAGTCGACTGGCACAACGATCTCAACGACCCGGTTGTGCGCGACTACATCTCCAAAGAACGGTTTGAGGCGTTGATGTCACGGCTGGGCATCACCAACGACACAACAGTGATCTTCTACGGCGACAAGAACAACTGGTGGGCGACCTACGCTTACTGGGTCTTCCAGTTGTTCGGGCACACCAACGCCAAAATCATCGACGGTGGGCGCGCCAAGTGGGTGGCGGAGGGCAGGCCGCTGACGCGCGAGACGCCCACCTACCCACCGACGACCTATGTCGCCCAAGAACGCAACGACGCACCGATCCGCGCGTTCCGTGAGGATGTGCTGGCGCACGTCAGAGCGGGACTGCCGCTGGTCGATGTACGCAGCCCCGGCGAGTACAAGGGCGAGCTGCTGCACATGGCGGACTATCCGCAGGAAGGCGCGCTGCGCGGCGGTCACATCCCCGGCGCAAAGAATGTGCCGTGGGCGCGCGCCGCCAACCCGGATGGCACCTTCAAGAGCGCCGATGAACTGCGCGCCATCTACGAGCAGGAGCAAGGGCTGAAGGCAGGCGACGACGTGATCGCCTATTGCCGCATCGGCGAACGCAGCAGCCACACCTGGTTCGTGCTGACAAAGCTGCTCGGCTATGAAAACGTGCGCAACTACGACGGCTCCTGGACGGAGTGGGGCAACAGCGTCGGGCTGCCGATTGAAAAGTAGCAAGGAGCAACGATATGGCGACAATCAGCAAACGCGAGCGCGTCGATGCGGCGCTGCGCGGCGAGGCGGTCGACCGCGTGCCAGTGGCGGCGTGGCGTCACTTCATCCCAGCGGAGCGCCATCCATCCACGCTGGCGCAGGCTTCGCTGCAGGACTTCTTCGCCTTCGACTGGGATTGGCTCAAAGTCAACCCGCGCGCCACCTACTACGCCGAAGCGTGGGGCAACCGCTACGACTTTGACCGCTATCATGGCGTGCTGCCGGAGCTGATCGAGGGACCGCTCAACTCGCCGGATGACCTGGCAAAGATCGGCGTGGTCAGCGGAACGGCGGGCGTTTTCGGCGAACAGCTTGACCTGGTGCGCCGCATCAAGGAAGGGATCAAAGGCGCGCACTTTCTGCAAACTGTGTTTTCACCGCTGTCGGTGCTTGCGTTTCTGGCCGCGCGACCGTCGGCGCCGACGCAGGATGCGGCAGTGCAGGCGCAGTTCGACGGTGTGCGCCGTCTGATCGACGCGAACCCGGCAGGCGTGCACGCGGCGCTCGACGCCATCAGCACCACGCTGGCGGAATATGCCGCAGCCACGGTCGAGGAAGGCGCCAGCGGCCTCTTCTTCGCCATCGTCAAGCTGGCGCGTGAGGGCGTGCTATCACGCAGCGAATACGCGGAGTTCGGCAAACCTTACGATCTGCGTGTGCTGGCAGCAGTTCAGGACGCTCCCTTCAACCTGCTGCACATCTGCGGGCCTGCGGTCTACTTCGACCTGGCCGCCGATTATCCGGTGCACGCAATCAACTGGGCGGGCGTCAACCAGCAGAACCCGACGGTCGGTCAGGCGCGCGCCCAGACGCACAAGGCATTGGTCGGCGGCGTGGATGAGCTAGGCGCGCTGCAACATGGCGCACCGGAGGATGTGCTGCGCGAGGCGCGCGCCGCCATCGAGGAGACAGGCGGCGTTGGTCTCCTGCTGGCGCCCGGCTGCGGTGTGGCGATGGATGTCCCGCCAGCCAACCTGCACGCTCTGCGCCGCGCTGCCGAGCAGACGCCGGTTGCCGGGTAGGAAAGAATAGCGGAATCGAACGCGGATTTTGCGGATTGGGGCGAATTGACGCGGATTTTTCTAAATTCAATCCGCGCCGATCCGCCCAATCCGCGTTCCATCTGGCGCTGCAATCAGCGATCCATCCATAAGAAGAAGGGTGGTCTATGGATAGTCTTCTGCGGACGTTTGCCGATCAGACGATCAACGGCCTGGTGATCGGCAATATCTATGCCTTCATTGCCGTCGGTCTGGCGCTGATCTTTGGCGTCGGCAACCTGATCAACTTTGCGCACGGCTCGATCTTCATGGTCGGCGCGTATGTGGGCTGGGTCTGCGTGACGTGGTGGGGGCTGCCGCTTTTCACGGCGTTTCTGGTGACAACACTGGTCTGTGCGCTGCTCGGCGTGATCATCGAACGCTTTGCACTCTATCCCTTGCGCAGCGCGCCGCCGATTGCGCCGCTGCTGGCGACGATCGGCGTGAGCTTTATGATCGACCAGGCCGTGCAGATCATCTTCACGCCCAACCCCCAGGCGTTCCCCAATCCGCTGCTCGCCTACCGTTTTCAGGTCGGCGGCGTAACCGTCGGCGCAATTGACTTGCTGATCGCCGGCATCGGCGTGGCGACCGCCGCCGCGCTCTATCTCTTTTTGCGCTTTACGCAATGGGGCTGGGCGTTGCGCGCCACGGCGCAGGATCGCGAAGCTGCGCAGCAGATGGGCGTCGATGTGGTCGCCGTCAACCGCATGACCTTCGCCATTGCCTCAGCGCTGGGCGGCATCGCCGGGCTGCTGGTGGGCATGTACTTCAACACCGTCTACCCGACGATGAGTTTTCAAGCCACGCTCAAAGGCTTTGCCGCGGTCGTGCTGGGTGGGCTGGGCAACGTGCCGGGCGCAGTGCTCGGCGGGCTGCTGCTGGGGTTGATTGAAAGCTACGGCGTGGCGATCTTTGGCGCCACCTACCGCAATCTTTTTGCCTTTGTTATCCTGATCGCTGTGCTGGTGTGGCGACCGAACGGCATCTTCACCAACCAGCGTCGCACCGCGCCGGAGCCGCTCACCGGAACCTTTATCGCCAGGAGCCGCCCTGTCCACATTCCCGCATGGGCGATTGCAGCACTGACTGTGGCGGCGCTGGCGTTGCCCTTCTTTGCGCCTAACCCGTATCTGCTGCAAATTCTCACCAACGCCTGGTTGCTGGGCATGGTGGCGCTGAGCGTGACGCTGGTGACCGGCACAGCAGGGCAGACCTCGCTCGGGCAAGCCGGTTTCATGGCGATCGGCGCGTATGCGTCGGCGCTGTTGACGCAGCGGCTGGGCTGGCCCTTTGAGCTGTCGCTGCTGGCGTCGGCGTTGGTCAGCGCAGTGATCGGCGTGCTGCTCGTGCTGCCGGCGTTCCGGCTGCGCGCGGTCTACATCGCCATTGCCACGCTTGCCATCGGCGAGATTGTCAATCAGGTCATCCTCAACTGGGACAGCCTGACCAACGGCGCGATGGGCATCACCAACATTGCGCCGCCTTCGCTTTTTGGCTGGCAGGCGATCCGCCCACACGAAATCTACTGGTTCACGTTGGTGTTGCTGATTCTGGCGGCGTTGGTGCAGCACCGGCTGGTGCGTTCACCACTGGGACGCACCTGGCGCGCATTGCGCGAGGATGAGGTGGCGGCGCAAGCGTTTGGCATCGATCTCAACCGCTACAAGACGCTGGTCTTCGCCGTCGCTGCCTTCATTGCCGGGCTCAGCGGCGCGGTGACGGGGCACATGTACAGCTACATCAGCCACGAGACCTTCACCAACACCACGTCGATCCTGGTGTTGACGATGGTGATCCTGGGCGGCATGGGCAACCTGCTCGGCGCTATCGTCGGCGCGGTGGCGTTGACCGCGCTGCCCGAACTCTTCCGCGGGCTGGCGGACTATCGTTATCTGATCTACGGCTTGACGCTGCTGCTGTTGATTCGCTTCCGGCCGCAGGGTTTGTTGGGGACGGATTGAGGTTGCTTCGATCAAGGACATTGATGATGGAATCTGTTCAACGGGCTACCAGACCGCTGCTGGAGATAAAACAAGTATCACGCGCCTTTGACGGCGTGCTGGCGGTCGATGATGTTTCGTTTGGCATCGACGAAGGCGAAACGGTGAGCGTGATCGGGCCGAACGGTGCGGGCAAGACCACGCTATTCAACCTGATCACCGGCGTCGATCAGCCGACCGCGGGCGAGATATTTTTCGACGGCGCGCCACTGGCGGGGCTGCCTGCTCACGCCTACGCCCGGCTTGGCATGGCGCGCACCTTTCAACATGGCCGCGTCTTTGGCAACTTGAGCGTGCTCGACAATGTGCTGCTCGGCGCACACAGCCGACGACAGGTTGTGCGCTCGCGTGCGCCGGTGGTTAATCTGCTGCGCGAGCTGGCGTATGGCTTGCTGCAGCCGGGCAGCGTCAAGCAGGAGGAAGCCGCGCTGCGCGCCGAAGCCGAGGAAATCCTGGCGCAGTTTGGCGAGCGACTGACCCCGCGGCTGCACCAGCCCGCCTATAGCCTCTCCTACGCCAACCGCCGCCGCGTCGAGATCGCGCGGGCGCTGATGCTGCGTCCCCGGCTGCTGCTGCTCGACGAGCCGACCGCAGGGATGAACCCGGCGGAGACGCAGGAGATGCTCGATTTTATCGCCACGCTCAAGGCGCGCGGGCAGACGATCCTGCTGATCGAGCACAAACTCACGCTGGTGATGCAGCTTTCAGATCGCGTTGTGGTGATGGACGATGGGCGCAAGATCACCGAGGGTGCGCCCGAAGTCGTGCGCCACGACCCGCAGGTAATCGAAGCCTATTTGGGCCATCGTCATCATCCACCAGCAAATGCTGCGCAGGATGACGAGCCTGTGGTACAGCCAGCGACGCGCCTCACGATTGATCCAGCCGCGGGGGTGCTATGAACACTGCATCTTTGGCGAGAACCAACGGACAGAATGCAGCTTCCACCAACCCGTTGCTGGAACTCAAGGACATCGACACCGCCTATGGCCCGATCCAGGTGCACTTTGGCGTCAATCTGCACGTCAACGCTGGCGAGATCGTCTGTTTGCTCGGCGGCAACGCCAGCGGCAAGAGCACGACGATGAAGATCATCCTCGGGCTGGTGCGGCCGCGGGCGGGCGCGGTGCGCTTTGACGGGCGCGTGATCAACGGGCTGACGACGCCGCAGATCGTGCGCCTGGGCATCGGCTCGGTGCCGGAGTCGCGGCGCATCTTTGCGCAGATGACGGTGCGCGAAAACCTGCTGATGGGCGCGTACCACCGCCGCGACCGGCACGCCGTCGCCGAGGATTATGAGCGGATGCTGGCGCTCTTCCCGCGCCTCAAGGAGCGACTTCAGCAGCGCGGGGGCACGCTCAGCGGCGGCGAGCAGCAGATGCTGGCAATCGGGCGGGCGCTGATGGGACGCCCACGGTTAATCTGCATGGACGAGCCGACGATGGGGCTGTCGCCGCTCTACGTCGACCGCGTGCTGGCGCTGATTCAGCAGATCAACACCCAGGGCTACACGATCTTCATGGTCGAGCAGAACGCCAACCTGGCGTTGCAGATTGCGCATCGCGGCTATGTGCTGCAAAATGGGCGCATCGTGATGGAAGGGCAAGCCGACGCGCTGCTGAATGACCCGGAGATTCAGGACGCGTATTTGGGCGAAGGGGTGTCGTAGGTTTCACCTCTTGTGTTGTTCACACGCCTGCTCTGTTGCTGATTATCGCCAAAGAAAGGCTCTTGGAATGGGCTATGTCAATCTACATCGAGTCCAGACTATTCTGGAGCAACGCCGTCTGGACGGCTTGTTGGTGGTTTCTCCGGAGAACTTTGAATACTTTTCCGGTGTTTCCGGTTTTCCTGTCACAATGTGGCATCGGGCAGGTCCAGCGTCCGCAGTGGTTTCTGCAAACGGCGACGTAGCCTTTGTGATCCCTGAGGTCAATGAAGCTGCGGTGCGTCGCGCCAATCCGCAGGCGGCAGTCTGGAGCTATCCGCTGTGGATCGAGCAGATTGATGTAGCAGCATTGAGTGATTTGGAGATCACGGAGGCGGTTGCGCGTATGACCGCCGAACGCCAACATGTGAGGCCGGAGACCTACGAGCAGAAGCGTCTTGATGACTGTTTGCTCGACGCGCTGGGGACGCTCAATTTATGGGGCAAACGGATCGGGGTGGAGCTCGATTTTGCGCCGGCTGCCCACTTCGAGCACCTGCGCACGCTATTGTCCGGCGTTGAGTTTGTGAATAGTTCGTCACTGATCCGTGAGCTTCGTCTGATCAAGACGGCTCAGGAAATCGAGATCTTGCGGCGTGCGGTGCGGCTCACGGAACAGGGCATCGTGGCGGCGCTGGAAGATTTCTCTACGAAGACGCTTGCCCTGGATGTTCGGGCACGCTTTAGTGAGACGTGCACGGCCATCGCGCGCCAGCAGCGTGAACTTGGCTTTCAAGCAGCAAGGACGACCGTGCATCTTGGCCCCTGGCTGTGGGCGCAGACCGACCCCAACCGCCCGGCGCATCCCGGCGACCTGATCCAATTTGACAGCAGCGTGCAGCTTCACGGCTACAAGACCGACATCGGGCGCACCTTTGTCTTTGGCGAGGCCAGTGCAGCGCAACAGCGCATCCAGGACGCCTTGCTTGCGGGCTTTGCTGCCGGGCTAGAGCAACTGCGCCCCGGTCAACGCTTTTGCGACGTCTTTTTTGCCGTTCAGGAAGCAGTGCGCGCGGCGGGCTTCCCATCCTATGCGCGGGGGCATGTCGGCCACAGCATCGGCAGCGACATCGATGGTGAGGAGTGGCCCTGGCTGTCGGCGCAAGAGGAGCGCATCATCGAACCAGGGATGGTGCTTGCGTTCGAGGTTCCATACTATGTCAACGGCGTGGGCGGCTTTCAGAATGAGGATCAGATTCTCATCACCGCAGACGGCCACGAGTCGTTCAACTCCCTACCCCTCGAATTAACATCAGTCGGTTAGGAAACCTATCAACCAACAGTCAATCGTTCACAGAAACAGGAGAAGGATCATGCGTACACAATCTATGCACAGGCCGCGGGCATGGCTGCAAGCACGCCATAGCGTCGGCAGGCTGAGCGGCGTACTCGCCGTCATGTTGCTGATGGCGGCGCTGCTGACAGCTTGCGCGCCGGCGCCGGCCGCCCCGGCAGCCGGTGACGCAGCGACTACCGCCCCGGCTGCTGCGCCGGTCGGCGAACCACGAGTCGGCGGCGAACTGGTGATCGGATCGATCCAGGAGCCAGACAGCCTCAACCCCTGGCTCACTGGCTTGACAGTCGGCCTCGAAGTCGAAGCAATGATCTACGACTCGCTGACGCGCGTCGATCCGGACGGCGTCCATATCCCCGCATTGGCCGCCGAAGTGCCGTCAATTGAAAACGGCGGGATCAGCGAAGACCTGCTGACCTACACCTATAAATTGCGCGACGATGTCACCTGGCACGACGGGACGCCCTTCACCGCCGACGACGTAGTCTTCACCTACACGGCTATCGCCAACCCAGAGGTGAACGCCCGCTCGCGCACCGGCTTCGAGCTGATCGACGCGGTCGAGGCGGTGGATGCACACACGGTGCGCTTCACGCTCAAGCAGCCCAGCGCCGTCTTCCTGGAAACGTGGGGCTATCGCGGCATTCTGCCCAAGCACATCTTCGAGAATGAAGATATGAACACCTCCGAGTACAACCGTGCGCCGACGGTGGGCACCGGTCCCTACAAATTTGTGGAATGGGTGTCGGGTGACCGCATCGTGGTGGAGCGCAACGAGAATTACTACCGCGACGGCGGCTACATCGACCGCATCGTCTACCGCATCGTCCCCAGCTCCGACGCGCTGTTGACAATGCTGGAGACCGGCGAAATTGACATGCGCTTCAGCATCATCGCCGAGCAAGTTCCCTACGTGCGCGATCTGGGTTCGTACACCGTCTTTGCCACACCCGCGCACGCCTACTTCCACTTCACCATCAACAACGCCGATCCGATTCTTGGCGACAAGCGCGTACGCCAGGCGCTGACCCACGGCCTCAACAAGCAAGTGATCGCCGACACTGTGTTGCAGGGGTTGGTGCAGCCGCACGGCTCGCCGGTGGCGCAGCCAAGCTGGGTGTATGTAGACCACAACGACCGTTTCCCCTTCGATCCAGAGGCTGCCAATGCTCTGCTCGAAGAGGCGGGCTGGACTCTGGGCGCCGATGGTGTTCGCACCAAGGACGGTCAACGGTTGACGCTCGAACTACTCAACATCGCTGGCGACAGCGAGCGCCTGCAGATCGTGCAATTGGCGCAGGCGATGTGGAAAGAGATCGGCGTCGAGGTCAATATCAGCCAGGTCGATGCGCCGACGTTCGTCAGTGCAATGACGACGCAGGAGTACCAGTTCGCCTATGGATTCTGGGGCTTCTCCGTCGATCCGAGCGGCTACAACGAGCGATGGCTGAGCACCAGCGCCGGGCATTGGTTGAACTATGACAATCCAGTCGTCGACCAACTGCTGCTCGATGCACTTCAGATCGTCGACCGCGAGGAGCGCAGAGCCAAATATGTGGAATTTCAGGATATCGTCGTGGAAGACGCCACCAATATCTGGGTCTATAATCGCGTCTTTTTCGACGCGGTCAAGCCGCGCGTGCAAGGATTTGTCCCCAGCGCGTCCAGCTCGACCAATATGTGGAATGTCCATGAGTGGTGGCTCCAGGACTGACGACGAATGGCAGCGTTCATTGTCCGGCGTCTGCTGACAGCAATCCCTCTGCTGCTCGGCATTTCTATGGTGCTCTTTGTGTTGATTCACCTCCCACCGGGGGGGCCGGCGGACATTTACGCCGGCTCCCCCACGGCGAGTGCGGCGGATCTGGCGCGCATGAATGAGAACCTGGGGCTGAACGACCCACTTCCTGTACAGTATGTCAAATGGTTGCGTGGCATGGTGACGGGCGACTGGGGCGTCTCCTACAAGGACGGTCGCCCCGTCACCACCGCCATCCTGGAACGGCTGCCAGCCACAATCCAGTTGATGCTCACGTCGCTGCTGATCGCCGTCGCCCTGGCGATCCCCATCGGCGTCTTCACGGCGACGCGGGCGCAGCGCGGCGCACGCTATGTTGTCAATGTCTTCACCATGCTCGGCATTTCGGTGCCGACCTTCTGGACTGGACTGATGGTGATCATGATCTTTGCCGGGCGGTTAGGCTGGATACCGGCAGGCGGGCGTGGACGTCCCGACGACCTGCTCAGCCAGCTACATCATCTGATTGGGCCGGCATTGGTGCTGGCGCTGGTGAGCATGGCTGGCTTTGCGCGCTACATTCACTCCAGCATGGTCGAAGTGATGCAGGAAGATTATGTGCGAACAGCCACAGCCAAGGGGCTGGCTCGCCGCACGGTCGTCTTTCGACACGCCTTCCGCAACGCCAGCATCCCGCTAATCACGCTGATCGGGCTGGAGCTGCCGCGGCTGATTTCAGGCGCGCTGGTCACCGAGGTGGTCTTTTCCTGGCCCGGCTTGGGGCGGCTAATCACCGAGTCGATCCTGGCGCGCAACTACCCGGTGTTGATGGGTGCGTTCATGTTGATTGCGCTAATGACGATACTGGGCAGCCTGATCGCCGATGTCGGCTACGGTCTTGTCAATCCTCAAATTCGCACCGGCGAGAGACGATGACCACCCTGCAACACCCGACTTCATCCACCGTCGCGGATCTTGTTTCGCTGCGCCAGAAACCGGAGTCGATCCAGGCGCAGGTCTGGCGACGCTTTCGGCGCAATCCGTTGGCGCTCTTTGGCGTGACGGTGCTGACGCTGCTGGCGCTGAGTGCGCTCTTTGCGCCGTGGCTGGCGCCCTACGATCCCAACGCGGTCAATCCTTACGAGGCGTTGCAGCCGCCCAACGCTGCGCACTGGCTCGGAACCGACGACCTGGGGCGCGATGTGCTGAGTCGGCTGCTCTTTGCCGGACGCGTTTCGTTGATGGTTGGGCTGTTCACTGCGTTCGTAGCAGTGATCGTCGGCGCGCTGTTGGGCGCAATCGCAGGTTATTATGGCGGGCTGATCGACGGCTTCATTGCACGCTTTATCGACCTCATGCTCAGCCTGCCGGTCGTGCCGTTGGCGTTGGTTTTCAGCGCCTTTGTGGCGATTACACCGCTGCGTTTAACGTTGATCCTGGCGGCAGTGTCGTGGATGGGTGTGGCGCGATTGGTGCGCGGCGAGTTCCTGAAGCTGCGCCATGCCCAGTTTACAGAAGCAGCGCGGAGCATCGGTGCACCAAACATGCGCATCATCTTTGTGCATCTGTTGCCGAACGCCATCTCGCCGATCCTGGTGGCGGCGACGCTGCTGGTGGCTTACGCCATCCTGATCGAATCGTCGCTCTCTTTCCTCGGCTTTGGGATTCAGCCGCCGACCGCCACATGGGGCAACATGCTTTTCAACGCACAGCGTTATCTGCGCAATGCGCCATGGCTGGCGATCTTTTCCGGCGTGGTCATCACGCTGACGGTCGCAAGCATCAACTTTGTGGGCGATGGTCTGCGCGAGGCGATCGATCCACGGCTAAAGGAGCGGTGAGCAGAGAAGAACAGAGACCTCCACCAGCTTTTTCTGACGGGACAACCCAATATATAATCAATTTGTCACTTCTGGCGATCGATGAAATCATCTTTCGTTAGGAGAGGATCTAACACGTTGTCAAGGGAAGTCCGGAGTAGCCATGACATACACAGCAATCGTCCAGCAGATGCCAGACGAAATACGGATGCCGATGCTGGAGCTTGTCGAGACCCTGCAACAGGACATGCGCGCTCAATATGCTGTGCGTCGCGAGGACTTCGACGAACTGAGAGCAGCCGTCCTCGAACTTGCCGCAGCGCAGAAGCGCACCGAGCAACGCGTCGAGGAGTTAGCCGCAGCGCAGAAGCGCACCGAGCAACGCGTCGAGGAGTTAGCCGCAGCGCAGAAGCGCACCGAGCAACGCGTCGATCGGCTGGAGGCAGCCGTCCTCGAACTTGCCGCAGCGCAGAAGCGCACCGAGCAACGCGTCGATCGGCTGGAGGCAGCCGTCCTCGAACTTGCCGCAGCACAGAAGCGCACCGAGCAACGCGTCGAGGAGTTAGCCGCAGCGCAGAAGCGCACGGAAGACATCCTGCAACGGTTGGTGATTCGCGTTGGCAAGAATACCGGCAAGATTCTGGAGATCGACTATCGCGACAAGGCGTTCGCCTACTTCGGGACGATCCTGCGCAAGGTGAAGGTAATATCGCTGCAAGACCTGGAACCGGTGCTCGAACAGCGCCTGAGCGAAGCCGAGTTCAACGCACTGCTGCCACTCGATCTGTTGGTGTCGGGCCAGGTGCGCCGCAGCGACCAACCCAACGATGTCGTCTATCTGGCGGTGGAGGTCTCAGCCGTGATCGACGACAACGATGTGGATCGGGCGCAGCAGCGTGCGGCGCTGCTGCGTAAGGCTGGCTATCGCACGGTGGCCGCCGTCGCTGGCGAAGAGATCACGGAAAGTGCATTGAGCGCAGCGACCGCACACAACGTACTCGTCGTGCAAGATGGCTTGAAACAAAACTGGGAGCAGGCGCTGGCGTTGGCATAGCGCCTCTCCCTTCCCTTCTACGCACGGCTGCGCACCCACTTAAAGAGTTCCATCACAGCCAGCACGCTCAGGGCACACAGGAACATCAGCCCGAATTCGTTCAGGCTCACCGGCGCTACGCGCAGCAGACTCTGCATAAAGGGAATCTGCATGGAGAGCATGTGGATGCCAAAAGCAACGACAACGCCGATCACCAGGATGCGGTTATTACGCAGCGGCACACGAAACGCCGATGTATATTCCGAACGACAGTTGAAAACGTGCACGTTTTCAAAGAGCACCATGAGCAGCAGCAACAGGTTGCGGGCGGTGAACTCGTCGTAGCCTGCGTTCAACAGCCAGAACCATAACCCAAAGCTGACCAGCCCGATGGTGAGACCAGAGACCAGCGTCTGCTTGATCATGAGTGAGTTGAAGACGCCTTCGGTCGGCTTGCGCGGTGGACGGCGCATTGTCCCGGGTTCGCCCGCCTCGAACGCCAACGCCACATCCTGGATGCCGTTGGTGACGAGATTCAGCCACAGCAACTGCACGGCAAAAAGCGGCAGTGGAAAGCCAGCGACCACGGCAAGCACGAAGAGCACGACCTCTGCAAAACCGGTGGAGATGAGCAGATAGGTCACCTTGCGCACATTATCGTAGGCGAAGCGCCCTTCCTCGACGCCTGCTTCGATGGAGGCAAAGTTGTCGTCGGTCACAATCAACGAGGCGACATCCTTGGCGAGATCGGAGCCTGAGCCCATCGCCACGCCGATGTTGGCAGCGCGCAGCGCCGGCGCATCGTTGACGCCGTCGCCGGTGACGGCGACGAAGTGGCCGAGCCGCGTTAATGCACGGACGATCTCTAGCTTCTGCATCGGCGTCACGCGTGCAAAGACGCGCGCTCCCCTCACCTTATCGACAAACGCTGGCGTCTCCGCGGACCCCAATTCGGCCAGCATCTGTCCGGTGACGATCTCCTGTTCGCTGGAGGCGATGCCCAGTTCGCGCGCGATCGCCAGCGCCGTGGCCGGATGGTCGCCGGTGATCATGGCGACCTGGATGCCCGCCTGGATGCAGCGCTCCACCGCCGGCTTGACTTCAGGGCGCAGCGGGTCGATCAATCCCGCCAACCCAAGCAACGTCAAAGGCGGCAGCATCGTCTCCTCATCCAACACGATCTCGCCGCCGGCGCGCATCGGCGCAGCCTCTGCCAGCGCAATCACGCGATAGCCGCCAGCCGCCAGCGCCTGCGCCGCCGCCTCGGCCGATGCAGCGTCGATAGCGACGACACCGTGGGCGGTGCGCATGTGCGTGCAGTGTGGCAGCAGCACCTCCAGCGCTCCTTTGACCGCCACCTGGCTTCGTCCATCCCAACGATAGGCGGTGGCGGCGTAGCGACGCTCCGGCTCAAAGGGAATCTCCGCCACAACCTGCACATCACGCCGCGCCGTGGTTGGGTCGAACCCTACTTTGTAGCTAAGCGCCAGCAACGCAATATCGACGGCGTCGCCATGATGATCCCATACGCCTTTATCGTAAACAAGATGACCTTCGTTGCAGATCACCCCGGCGCGCACCAACGCCTCGACGCGCGTTTCAGTAACTTCGTCGAGCGGTTCGCCATGTTCCAGCACCACCTCGCCCTGACCGGTGTATCCTTCGCCGGTGACATGGAGCGTGAGGCCGTCGGGCAGCACCAGCGTGCGCACAGTCTGTCTGTTGACTGTGAGCGTGCCGGTCTTATCGCTGGCAATGTAGGTGCAGCTACCCAACCCCTCCACGGCGGTGAGCTTGCGCACGATAACATTGCGTTTCGCCATCCGGCTGGTGGCAATCGACAACGCTACAGTCAGCGCCACCGGTAGGCCTTCGGGTATCGCCGAGACCGCCAGCGCCACTGCCAGGAAGAAAACTTCGCTAAAAGGAATGCCGCGCGCCACAGCGATCAGAGCCAACACAGCGCTGGCGCCCAACACAGCGAAGCTGATGTCGCGCGCAAAGCGTTCCATCCGAATCACAAGCGGCGGCTTGGTGGTGTCGGCGCCGGTGGCGGCCGCAGCGATCTCGCCGACCGCCGTGTGCGCACCCGTTGCAAAAACCACGCCGACGCCGCGCCCGGTCGTGACCGTCGAACCGGCGTAGACCAGATTGATGCGATCCGAAAGCGGCAGTTCCGCTTCGACCACGGCGACTTGTTTCTGCACGGCGAGCGACTCGCCGGTGAGCAGCGACTCGTCCACGGTGAGGTTGTGTACGCGCAGCAGACGCAGATCCGCCGGCACCCGATTGCCCGATTCGAGCAACACAATGTCGCCGGGAACCAGCTCCTCCGCCTCGATCTGATGTTCGCTGCCATCGCGCCGCACGCGCACATAGATTTTGAGCAGGCTTTGCAGCGCGGCGGCGCTCTTCTCGGCGCGCCATTCCTGAAACGCGCCCAAACTGGCGTTGAGCAGCACGACAGCAAGGATGAACATCGCATCCTTGACGTCGTCGATCAGGACCGCCACGACGGCCGCCGCCAACAACACATAGATCAGCGGGCTTTTGAACTGATGCAAGATGATTTCAAAGATCGTCGGCGGCGGATGCACCGGCAACACATTGCGTCCAAAGCGTTGCTGGCGCACCCGCGCCTCATCGGTTGTCAGCCCGGCTGGGGTGGTTGCAAGCCGACGAAGTGCATCTTCCTCCGCCAGGTTATGCCAGTTGACGCCGCTCATATCGCTGGCGCTCGGCGTTCGCTCTTGCAGTCGTTCGGGGCTTGCCGGGAATTGCATCATGCGGTAGCCTCCTAATGTATTGATGATGGAATAAAACCAAACAAAACCGGCGGGCAATTGTCGGCGGACAATTGTCGCCAGCCCCGCGCCCTCTATAGAACTCTATAGAAAGAGTTGCACGGGTTTGCGTTTTTCGGCTCACCGACTTCGGCGCGCCGCAAAGCGCAAACCCCTGCCCCCCCCCTGGTTTTTGCGAAGAGAAGAGGTGAATGTAAAAACAGTTTACAAGATCGGTATTGTGTCAGAGTTCTGACGGTGCGGTGAAATTGCGCAGTCTTACGGAATCAACGATCGGCTTCGTGCTGCTTGGTTCCTTCCGCCAAATCGGCCAGCAATGCAGCCAACCGCGCCTTGACCGCCGTGTAGGAAAAATGCGCCTCCACCAGCCACTGTCCGGCTTGCGACAATCTCTGCCAGCGCGCCTCATCCTGATAGAGTGCGACGACGGCGTCGGCGAATGCAGCGGGTGTTCCGGCAATCAGCGCGTGTTCATCGTGCACGGCGTGCGTCCCCTCGGCGGCGATGGGCGTCATCACGACCGGCAACCCATAGCCCATGGCTTCGAGCACCTTGCCTTTGACGCCGGCCCCAAAGCGCAGCGGCGCAATTGCCACGCGGCTGGCAGCGTAGAACGGCGTCAAGTCAGGTGCATGGCCCGCAACGATCACGTCGGGTGCAGCCAACGCAGCAACGGCGGGAACAGGCAAGCCGACAAAGCGCACGAGCGCACCAGGCAATTGTGCACGCACCTGGGGCCAGATATCGGCGACGAAATGCTGTGCAGCGTCGCGGTTGGGCATGTGGACATAGTTGCCGACGAAGAGCAGGTCGCGCCGTGACGCGAATGGGGCAGGGTCTGGATGGATGGCGTGAATGTTGGAGATGACATGCACTCGCGCCGCCGGGCAAAGCTGCGCCAGCAGGGCGGCTTCCTCTTCGGTGACGACGAGCGTGAAATCGGCGGACGCAGCAAGCGCAAGCTGGCTGGCTTGCACGCTGCGCGCCTGCTGTGCAAGCTGTTCGCTACGGCGCAGACGAGCGGCGCGCATCATGCTGACAAAGGTCAGCTCAATGGTGTCGAAGATCACGGCGGCGTTGGGCGCAGCACGGCGCATCTGCACAACGAAGTCAGCCTGTCCGGGCACGACGGCCAACAGGATCAGGTCGATGTCTGCGTCCTGTGCGGCAAGATAATCGAGCGGCGACATAGGACCAACAGCTTCGATGCCATGGTCGGCGAGCAGCGCGCGCGCCTCGTCGCTGCGGGCGTCGTAGGCGGGATGAAACGCCCGCCCGACGGAAAGACAAGTCACCGTCCAGCCCAACTCGCGCAGCATCTGCATCAGCCGCAGGCTGCGCAGCGATGCGCCGTCGAGATCAGGCAGCGGGTGGGTGTGAGCGATGATCAGCGCCTGTTTTGACATGAGGGCGACTTTATCATAGTTATGAGAAAAAATTTCCAGCGAGCAGACCGACGATGGCGCCAACCAGCACAAGCCACGTCGAGTTGAGCTTGAAGCGCAGCAGCACGACGATGGCGCCGATTGCCAGCAGCGCAGTCAGCCAGTCGACGATGGCGGCGACGCCCAACTGCCAGGTCACGCCCGCCATCAGGCCAAGCGCCGAAACGTTGACGCCGTCGAGCAGCGCGGCAGTCCACGGCGAACGGCGCATGGCTGGCACAATGCGTCCGAGCAGCGCCACAAAGATGAAAGAGGGCAGAAAGATGCCAACAGTCGCCACGACGGCGCCCGGAACGCCGGCCACCACATAGCCGATGAAGGTCGCCGTGGTGAAGACGGGGCCTGGCGTGAACTGCCCCACCGCCACCGCGTCGAGCAGCTGTTGGTCGGTCAGCCAGCCAAGCTGCACCACCAGATCGTTGCGCAAAAACGCCAACAGCACATAGCCGCTGCCATAAAGCAATGCGCCAACTTTAAGAAAGACGAGGAAAAGCTGCGTCAGGCTCACCGACGCGACCTCTTGCACAGCAGCGGTGAATCCGCCCAGGCTCAGCAACGGCAGCAACGACGCCCGCGCCGTCAGTCCGCGCTGCGCCATCGTGATCACCGCGACAAGCGCGCCCATGCCAAAGAGCAACAACAGTTCGTTGATCCCATAGAGATAGAGCAAGAAAACGACCACACCTGCCGTCGCCAGCAGCGGTCCCCGCACTGCGGTCTGCGCCAGGCGGATCAGCGCCTGCAGCACGATAGCAATAATCACCGGCGTAACGCCGTAGAGCAGCGCCGTAGCTTGCGGCGTATCGCCATATTTGACATACGCCCATGCCAGCGCCAGCACGATCAATGCCGCAGGCAGGATAAAACACAGTCCGGCGACGAGCATCCCACGCCAGCCGGCGCGCTCCTGGCCGACGTGGATCGCCATCTCGGTTGAGTTGGGGCCAGGGATCAGGTTCACAGCGCCGACCATGTCAAGAAAATGCTGTTCGCCGAGCCATTGCCGCCGCGCCACCACCTCGTCGTGCATCATGGCGATGTGTGCAGCGGGACCGCCAAAGGCGGTGAAGCCGAGACGGGTGAACAGTTTTGCCAGTTCGGTCAGGCGTCGCGAATGATCGGTCACAGGTTATCGGTGATGACGGCGGAAGCTGCGTTCACGCAAGCTCCTCAGCCAGCGTCGGTTCGCTTGCAGGCGGCTCCAGACCAGCTACAGCCATCTCCAAGACTTCTTTCAACCTTCACAACAGGATGTCAGTATAGCATGGATCGCTGCAAAATCCCGCCTCTCGAAGAATATGACGAATCAGAGAGTGTGAGTACAATAACCAACATTGAGTCACAAGACCGAATCACACAGAAAGCATACGGTGTACCAAAACGCTCTTGGCTGTACAATCGACGCACTCCCAATCCCAACCGCTTCGTTCGCTCACGTCGGCGCATATCTGGCTGCTCACCGCCGGCGGCTTTTTTGCATTTTTCATCTTTGGCTTTGTCGATAACCTGAAGGGGCCGACGCTGCCAGCGCTGTTGCGCGATCTCAATTTCAGCTACAGTCAGGGCGGGACGATCCTCTTCAGCGCCTATCTTGGCTTTATGGTGGCGACGCTGCTGACCGGCGTGCTGGCGGATGCCGCTGGCGTCAAGGCGGTGTTGCTGCTGGCGGGCGTCAGCCTGACCATCGGGTTGGCTGTGTATAGCCTGATGAGCGCCTTCTGGCTGCTGGCGCTGGCGATGTTCGTCGTCGGGCTGGGGTTGGGCGCCATCGAGGTGGGCGGCAACGCGCTGATCGTCGATCTGCACCGGTTCAACCGTGGGCGCTATCTCAACTGGCTGGCGGTCTTTCACGGCGTCGGCTCGTTTCTGGTGCCACTCTACGCCGCGCAACTGCTGAGTGCAGCGTTCACCTGGCGGCAGGTTTATCAATCCGCCATCGTGCTGGCAATTGGGATGGCGATCTTCTTCCTCGTCGTCAAGTATCCGCGCACACAGTCTGCGGGCGGCGGCTTGAATCTGCGCACGCTCCTTGCGGCGGGACTGACCTGGCGCATGGGCTGGTTCTATCTGCTGATCGCCGTCTACGTGGCGGCGGAGATCGGGATTGCTGCGTGGATTGTGGAGTATCTGCAAGAGGTCAAGGGTTTCAGCATCGGGACAAGTTCGCTCTATCTGTCGCTCTTTTTTGCCGCGATTATGGTCGGGCGGCTGGCGGGCAGCTTTGTTGTGGAGCGCATCGGCTATGTGAACATCATGCTGATGGCGACGGCGGCGTCGATTGTCACGCTGACGCTCGGCATCTTTGGGCCGCCAGCGCTGACCTTTCTGATTCCGCTCACCGGGCTGTTTTTCTCAATCATGTTCCCGACAGCGACGGCGGCGGTCTCCGCGCTTCAGGTGGCGAATGTCGGCGCGATCCTGGGTGTGCTCTTCACCTTCGGCGGGTTGGGCGGCGCGTTGGGTCCCTGGCTGATCGGCATTGCCGCCGACCTGATTGGGCTTGAGCTGGCGTTTGCGCTCTCGATTGTGTTCTGCGTGGTCACGCTGACGGCGCTGCTGGCGCTGCGCCGGATGGCGCGCGCCGCGGCTTGAGCTCGCTGCGCGAAGCCGCCTTTTCCGGTTCCAGCGCCATGCGCTCGACGCGCGCCGAGATCGATCTTCGCTGCTCACTTGCGTGCGGGTGCGCTCCGCCCAGATCGGGAAGGTGAGCGGCGTCAGCCGCGACGACGCAGCGCTGACGATCGTCTGATGGCGGATGGCGCGGCGTCGCGAAATTACCGCCGCGCCGGTTCGCCGCTGTTAATGCACGTCATCCCCCCTCACACGCAACTCAGACTGCCGACGCCACAACCGCGCCGGACACAGCTCGATCTGCACCCCGCGCTTGCCGTCGGGCAGTTCGCGCCACTCGTTCGCCACCACAGCACGCAGATGGCGAACGTGGGTGGCGCTTTCAGAGTGGCAGAGCACGATCAACGGCAGCGTTTCCTGCGTCCATATTGTGGATCGCAAGTCTTGCAATTCAACCGACAAGGACTTACGATTGCATCGATAAAGACAATCAACCGCAATCCAAGGTCAGTTCAGGAAAAGAACATGCCATGAAGATCGATTCATTCAACGACTATCAACGCCAGTCGCGGCGCACATGGAGCCTGATTCACACCGACCATCCGATCGTCTATCCTACATTGGGGCTGGTCAACGAGGCCGGCGAGGTGGCGGGCAAGGTCAAGAAGATATTTCGCGACAAACAGGGCGTGATCTCAGCGGAAGATCGCGAGGCGCTCAAACAGGAGCTGGGCGACGTTCTCTGGTATCTGGCGCAGATCGCCACAGAGATCGGCGTCGATCTGGATGAGGTCGCCAGCGCCAACCTGAGCAAACTTTTCGATCGCCTGGAGCGCGACAAGATTCGCGGCGAGGGCGACATGCGCTGATCACCTGATGGCGCAAGGCTGCCCGCACCCGATAAGAATGTAACCAGCAAAGGATGCTTGCATGTTTTTTCCCATTTTCCAGACGCCGACAGAGTTATTCGTCTGGGCGTTTGTGGCGCATCTGGCCGCCGACTGGCTCTTTCAGACCGAGTGGATGGTCATCCACAAGGTGAATTTGCGCCACCCGGCGGGTTATGTGCACGCTGCGGTCTATGCGCTGTTCATGGCGTTGGTCTTTCCGCCGTTGATCGCCGTCGTCATCGGCGTCACACATTTGCTCGTCGATACGCGCGTGCCTGTGCGCTGGTGGATGCGCGTTGTCAAGGGAATGACGGAGGGCTGCACCGGCGCCGGTGTGGTGGAGATAGGCGTCGATCAGGTCTTTCATATCATGGTGATTGCGTTCTTTGTGATCTTGCTGGCGGTGATCTGACGATGGCTCGGGCGGCGGTTGGCGTACGTCCATGTTGCTCAGGCGCCGTACACGAACTCGCCGCCGACCATTGTCGCCATCACGCGGGTTTGCAGAAGTTCTTCGGCGGCAATCGTGAAAATATCTCGGTCGAGTACGGTCAGGTCAGCCAGTTTACCCGGCGTCAGCGACCCCTTGATCGCCTCTTCACCGCCAGCATACGCCGCGCCCACCGTGTAGGCGTAGGCTGCCTCTTCCACGCTGACGCACTCTTCGGGCCACCAACCCTCCGCGCCAGGAAAACCATCGGCGCGACGCCGCGTAACTGCAGCATAGACGCCTTGCAGCACGTCGGGCGTCTCCACCGGTGCGTCGGAGCCAAAAGCAAGCACAGCGCCGCTGCTGAGCAGACTGCTCCATGCGTAGGCGAGACGGCTGCGTGCGCCCCAGTGCCGATCGGCAAGCATGATGTCCTGCGTGCAATGGATCGGCTGCATCGAGGGGATCACCTGCAATGCCGCGAAGCGCGGCAGGTCGGCGGGATGCAGCACCTGGGCGTGCTCGATGCGATGACGCAGGTGCGCGCCGACGCCAGCGCGTCGCGTCGCCTCGATAGCGTCGAGTACATTGCGGTTTGCCTGATCGCCGATGGCATGGATATGGACAGCCAGCCCTGCCTGCGCCGCCTTCATCACCTGCTCTTTCAAATGTTGCGCAGTCGAAACGGCGATGCCGCGGTTGTGTGGCTCGCCTTCGTAGGGTTCGATCATCAGCGCCGAGCGCGCGCCCAGCGACCCATCGGCGAAGATTTTAACCGCGCCAAAACGAATCCATTCGTCGCCATAGCCGGATTGGATGCCTAACTCGATGGTGGCGTCCATGTCCACTTCAGGAATTTGCTGGAGAACGCGCAGCTTCCATTCGCCACGTCGGCGCAGTTCCTGGAAGGCGCGCAGCGCCGGCGCCGCCTCCATATTGTGGATGCCGGTGATGCCCAGGCTGTGTACGCGGCGCATCGCCACGCGCACGGCCTCGACCGCCTCAGCGTCAGAAGGAATCGCCTGCAAGCGGAAGATCAGATCCATCGCCCGTTCGAGCAAAATGCCGGTCGGCTCGCCGGTCACAGGGTCGCGTTCGATGGCGCCGCCATCTGGGTCTGGTGTGTCGCGCGTGATGCCAGCCAGCTTCAGCGCCAGCGAATTGGCCCAGCCGGCGTGACCGCATTTACGGCGCAGAAAAGCAGGATGATTGGGCGTCACTGCGTCAAGTTGCGTCGCAGTAGGGAAGACGGCTTCGGGCCACAGCACCTGATCCCAGCCGCGCCCGGTCAACCACTGTCCGGCAGGGGTGGATTGAGCACGCTCAGCGATGCGCTCCAGCGCCGCCTCGATTGAAGGGACGTTCATCAAGTCGATCTCGCGCAGACTCAGGCCGTAGGCGAGAAAGTGCAGGTGAGCGTCGATGAAGCCCGGCGTCACCGTGCGCCCGCCGAGGTCGATCAATTGCGTCGTCGGGCTTGCCAGCGAGCGCAGGCTATCGTCGCCGACAGCCGCGATGCGGTCGCCGACGACGGCAAGCGCCGAAGCATATGGACGCAAGCGATCCATGGTGTGGATGCGGCCGTTATAGAGAATAATCGTGGGCGAGTTCATAACACCTCCACCTTATCGGCAAGCAGGTCGGCGCGAAAAGTGCGCTCTTGCGCAGCGTCGAAGAGGATCGAGACCATCGCTTCTGCGCCGCTGCCGTCGATGCGCGTGACGACGCCTTCGCCAAAACGAACATGACGCACGCGCTGTCCAGTCGCCAGCACAAGCGCCACCACTTCGCCGGTTGGCGCCGGTGTCGGAACGCTCAACTGAAGGGCGAGGGAGGCTTCGCGGTCACGCCAGCCAGCCGCCAGGTTCTCCATCATCTGTTCGGGGTCGCGCGCAATGCGGCTGCGCAATTGCTCAAGGCGGCTGCGTGCGGCGGCCAGCGCCGGCAGCCAGGTCGCCTTGTCTTCCGCCGGACGGTCACCGGTCGCCAGGGAACGGCTGGCACGCGCCATGACGCTGAGCAGACCATCCACCTGTTTGACGATCTCATCGTCGAGATCGATGGTCGCCAGGTGGATGCCATGCGCGCGGCAAAGCTCGGCGCGCGCCCGTTCGCGCTCCTCGTTCTCCAACACTTCCAGATCGCTCTGACGCCCTTGTCCCTTCGCGGTCAACCCGACAAAACGCACCGCAATGGCTACGTCTGGATAGACTTTATCGAGTTTGAGTCTGCGATTGGTGGAGGGGTTGACCAGCCACGGCGGGCTGATATTGTCCTGTTCGATAAAACCATCAAAGGTGCGCGCCAGCAATTCACGCCAGGCGCTCATCAAGAGATAGGTGTGCATTGTCGAGTGTGTCGATGCTGTCCGATGAAATCAGATGTAGTGCTACGCGATCGCCGTCGATCGCTGTCACTGATTCTAGCATAGACATTGCGCAGGGTCGAAACATCGGTGGAGTTGAGGTCTCTTTCATATCTGGGACCAAAGTGAATTGTTTGGGTTGTTTTTCGAGTCATCTTCATTTAGACTCTGCGATACACCATCCATTTACTCTGTCACCAAAGGAGAACAGAACCCATGACAACCTACCGAAACCCTGGCGCCTACGTCGAGGTCGAACCGGGCGTTGAGCTTTACTACGAAGAGTACGGCCAGGGGAGGCCGCTCGTCTTTACACCGGGCTGGACCTTCACCGGTGAGGTGTTCGATCACCAGGTCGAGCATTTCTCCAATACGCACCGGGTGATCCTGCTCGACCCACGCAGTCATGGACGTTCGTCGATGACGCTGCACGGCAACGACTACACGACGCACGGCGCCGACCTGGCGAAGCTCATTGCTGCGCTCGACCTCAAAGATGTGGTGTTGATCGGCTGGTCGTTCGGCTGTCTGGCGACGTGGGCGTATGTGCAACAGCAGGGGCTGGCTGCGCTCAAAGCCATGGTTTGCATCGACCTCTCACCCAAGCCACTGTCGGTGAATCCAAATGACTGGGTGGAGGGTCCGCTCGACGAGATAGCCGCCGCATACAACAGTTTTCTGCGCACGCGCCAGGGACATCGCGACTTTGTCACTTACTACGCCGATGAGGTGATGGTGCAACGTGAACTTAGCCCTGCAGAGATGTCCTGGATCGTTAATCAGTCACTGCGTACGCCGACGCCAATTGCGGCTGCGCTCTTTGCGTCGGGGATGTTCTCAAACTACATCGAGGCAGCGCAGATGGTGGACGCCTCCTTGCCCGCCATCAGCATAGTCGCCGAACACTGGGCGGACACTGCTGTCGCCTTTATGCAGCGCATCTGCCCCAACACCAGGACAGCCGTGCTCGGCGGCCACATGATGTTCTGGGAATATCCAGAGCAGTTCAACAAGATTCTGGATGACTTTCTGGCCGGTTTGTAGCGCATTACTGGAGCGGCAGCGGCGATTGTAGATGCGCGCCGGTCGTGTTGACCTCGATGCGCGCCACCCACTTGACCCACTCGAAGCCACGGCGATCCGGCGCCACCAACCGCAGTGGAAAACCGTGGCCTGGGTCGAGCGTTCGCCCGGCAACATGCGTCGCCAGCAGCAGCTTTCCCGCTTCATCCAGATCAAAACGCCGCGCATAGCCGGTTGCCGACTCAATGGTGATGCTGCGCGCTTCATCGCGCACGCCTGCCAGCTCAAGCAACGTTGCAAGTGAAACGCCGCTCCACTCTTGCGTCGTATACCAGCCGCCAGTGCAGTCGAGTAGTGCAGCCTGTGTAACCCTTGCGAGCGGCGCCAGCTCGTCGAGCGACAGACGCAGCGGGCGCGCCACTGCACCGTCGATCTCAAGCCGCCAATGCGCCGGATCGATAAATGGGGGGCGGTCAAAGAGCCAGATCACCTGCGGGAAGCGTCCGGTGAAGCTGCCGGTTTCATAGGAGCCGGTGAAACGGCGCTGTGCGCCAGGCAGCGCAAACATCGCCTGCACGCTTCGTTCGGCGCGCCAAAACAGCACGCCTGCCAGGCCGATGGCGCCAAGACGCAGAAATGCGCGACGGTTGCGGGCAGCAGGGATGCGAAAAACGAATCGTTTGGCGACGATGTGCCAGATCGACAGCAGCAAGGTCGCAATAGCAAGATACCCGTGCACCGTGAGCAGACTGAAACCGCCCAGATAGTGAGGTCCGCTGTGGCTCCAATAGAAGCCGGTCACCAGCGCACCGATCAGCAACACCATCAGCCAGAGAAAACTGACGCGAGAGATCGTCAATCTGGGGCGTCGGCGCATCGTATGAGCGACCAGGGCGAGCTTCCATACCATCACGACGACTATGGCATACGCGCCGGCAACGTGCAGCCAGATCACCCACTGCAGCCATTCTGCACCAGCCAGCAACGCCCCAACCCCGCTGACGAGTTGGGCAATCAGCAGGATCAGCAGAACGTTGTTCGCCCACGGATAGCGCATCGCCCCTCCTTACCCGGCGCGCATCCCACCGTTTTGCACATTCATGTCGCTTCTCGCGAGACGCAATGCACTTGTACAATAGCAAAATGATGCGATTGCGAATGTACTCTCGCTCCCTACAGCGGTTATCAAGCGGACCGGTGGCGCTCCTCACTGCGGCGATCTTTGTCGTCTTCATGGTCGTCGTGCTGCCTGCACAAGCGGCGGAAAGCGCGGCTATCTCTGGCGTCGATGCAACGCCAGACACAATGATCTTCTACACAGCCGGTGAGCTATACGACCTGGCTGAGGCGATGGGCGAGACAGGACGCAGCCACTACATCCGTTCACGCTTCACGTTCGACGTGATCTGGCCTGTTGTCTATGTCGCCTTTTTCGCAACGACGATCGGGTGGCTGGCGCAGTGCGGCTTTGCGCCAGCCTCGCGCTGGCAGATGGCGAATCTGCTGCCCTTCGTGGCGGTGATCTTCGACGCGCTAGAGAATCTGTCGGCGTCGCTGGCGCTGGCGCGCTACCCAGCGCCGACGCCTATTGTAGCGGAACTGGCGGGCGCCTTCACGCTGCTCAAATGGGCAAGCGTCGCCCTTACTTCACTGACATTAATCGTCGTCCTGATTGCAGCGGCCGTCCAACGCATAATCGATCAGCGACGCCAGTAAGCCGGTGCAAACAGAATCAACACAGTGTACAATTCCAGACGACCGATCAACATAAAAAACGATAACAACCACTTGCCGCTGTCTGGAAAGCCCGAATAGTTGTCCACCGCGCCAACATCGCCAAGCCCTGGACCGACATTGCTCATCGTGGCGACCACTGCGCCCAATGCAGTCGGCATGTCATACCCCATCATCGTGATCAGCAGCGAGCCAAAGGCAAAAATCAAAAAATACAACACGGCGAACCCGAGCACATTGGTGACAACATCGCGCGGGATCGTTTGCTGGCGCACACGCACTGGAATGATAGCGTGCGGATGAATGAGCCGATTGAATTCGGCAAATACGAATTTGATCAGCAAATAGACGCGCAACACCTTCATACCGCCACCCGTAGAGCCTGCCGAACCGCCGACAAACATCAGCAAAAAGAGCACCATCTGTGCAGCAAAGGGCCAAAGTTCATAGTCGAACGAAACGAAGCCGGTTGTTGTCTGTATCGAAACCACCTGAAAAACGACGTCGCGCACGGCTTTTTCACTGTGTTCGCCAGAACGAACCGCAGTCATGGCATAGATCAGCAGACACGCCAACGCAATAAACGCCGTGTAGACTATAAATTCACGGTCGCGCCGATAGACAAGCGGTCCCTGGTGGATGACGCGAAAGTGTAGTGCAAAGTTGACGCCCGCCAGAAACATAAAGACGATCAGCACCCACTGAATAAAAGGGCTGGGAAAAGCGGCGATGCTGGCGTTGCGCGTCGAAAAGCCGCCGGTTGCCATCGTGCCGAAGGTGTGGCAGAGCGCATCAAATAGATCCATGCCGCCCACCATCAACAGAATCGTTTGCGCCGCCGACAACGCAATATAGACGCCCCATAAAATTTTCGCAGTCTGCGTGACGCGCGGCGCCAGCTTATCCGCCACTGGGCCGGGCACCTCCGCCTTGAAGAGCTGCATCCCACCCACACCCAGAAATGGCAAGATCGCCAGCGAGAGCAAGATGATGCCCATGCCGCCCAGCCAGTGCGTAAAGCTGCGCCAGAAGAGCAGACCACGCGGCATCGCCTCGATGTCGGTGAGAATGCTGGCGCCGGTGGTGGTGAAGCCAGACATCGTCTCGAAAAACGCGTCGGTGTAGGAAGGGATAGCGCCGGCGATGACAAACGGCAGCGCGCCAAACGCAGCAGCCAGCAGCCAACCAAAGGTGACGATCGCAAACCCTTCGCGCACACGAACATCGCGCTCAATGCGGGTGAGGCGCGTTACAGTCAATCCGGTGAGAAATGTCACCAACGCCGAGACGCCCAATGCAAACAAGTCTTCTGATTGGTAGTAGATTGAAAAAGGGATCGGTGTGAGCATGGCTGCACCAAGAAAAATGAGGAGCCAGCCTTGCAAATGAATGACGCCACGCAAATCCATATTGCAATTTTCTTTTTCTATGGAGATTTATCTGAATATACTCTTGCTGATGCTATCGATACGATGATTGGAACAATTCATACTTTTTGATAGAGTATCCCACAAACTATTTTTCCGTCATAACGCAAGGCCGCATCACATCAAAAATCTCAAACTGCAATCGGCGTCCTTTCAACATCTAATGTGGGCCACGATGGAATCCTGAATGTAGTAAACGTATGCGCGATCCTCTATTGTTGACAATCGACCTCGGCACCTCGGGTCCCAAAGTCGCCCTGTTCTCGACGCAGGGCGCGCTATTGGCTGGCGCCAACGAATCGGTGCGCCTGATCTTCCAGCCTGACGGCGGCGTCGAGCAAGCCCCGGACGATTGGTGGACTGCCATCTGCGCTGCAACGCGGCGCGTGTTGGCAGCGGTTGAGGGCGCACCCAATCGCGTTGTTGGCGTTGGCGTGACCACGCACTGGTCGGGCACGGTTGCGCTCGGCGCCGACGGCGAACCGCTAATGAACGCCATTATCTGGATGGACGCGCGCGGCACCAGACATATTCGCAAACTCACCGGCGGGTTTCCTTCCTTTGCTGGCTACGGCGCGCGTAAGCTATGGACCTGGATCCGCAAAACCGGCGGCATCCCGGGGCATTCGGGCAAAGATTCAGTATCGCACATTCTTTTTTTGCGCAAGGAGCGCCCCGACATCTATAAGTGCGCCGTCAAATTTTTGGAGCCAAAGGACTATATCAACTACAGGCTGACCGGGCGCATCGCTTCCACCGGCGAGGCAATGACATTGCACTGGGTGACCGACAACCGCGCCATCAACCACATTCGCTATGACGAGGAACTGCTGCAAATGGCCGGTCTGGATCGAGCACAGCTGCCCGACGATCTGCTGCGCTCCATCGATGTGCTTGGCGAAGTAAGCCCGGCGGCGGCGGCCGACCTGGGGCTGGGCGGACAGCGCGTGCAGGTTGTAGGCGGCGCGCCCGATCTACACACCGCAGCGGTCGGCTCTGGCGCAGTGACGGATTACAAGGCGCATTGTTACCTCGGCACATCGTCGTGGTTGAGTTGTCATGTCCCCTTCAAGAAAACCGACATCATCCACAACATGGCGTCGCTGCCGTCGGCGCTGCCCGGCCGTTATCTGCTGATCAACGAACACGAGATTGCAGGCGCGGCGCTCAATTTTGTGCGCGACCGCTTCTTCTGGGGCGAGGATGTGTTGATGAGCAACCCGCCGCCCGCCGACAGCTACGCCCGGCTCGAAGCAGCCGCGGCGGCGACTGCGCCCGGCAGCAACCGCGTGATCTTCACGCCCTGGCTCAACGGCGAGCGCTCGCCAGTGGACGACCACACCCTGCGCGGCGGCTGGCACAATCTCTCGCTGCGCACGACGCGCGGCGACCTGGTGCGCAGCGTCTATGAGGGCGTCGCCTTCAACACCCGCTGGCTGCTTGTCTATGTGGAGAAGTTCATCGGCCGTCAGCTCGACAATGTGCGGCTGGTCGGCGGCGGCGCACGCGCCAATCTGTGGTGTCAGATTCACGCCGACGTATTGCAGCGTCCGGTGGTGCAGGTGGCTGACCCGCTGCACATCAACACACGCGGCGCAGCGTTTCTGGCCGCTGTCGGGCTGGGCTATCTGCATGTCGATGAGCTTGAAGCGCTGACGCCAACGGCGCACATCTACGAGCCGCAGCCGCATCTGGCGTCGCTCTACAGCGAGCTGTTCGAGCAGTTTGTCGAGCTGTATAACAAGACGCATGGCATCTATCACCGCTTGAATCACGCTCAGAAAAGCGAGCATTAATCATGACCGAACTTGCCATCTTGCTAAGTCAGCTTCCACCATCGGTCGCTCATCTGGCGGAGAACGCGCTGCGCCGAATTCCGCTGCTGCGTCGCCAGCTCGACCGCCAATATGACGCACTGATGGCGGAACTCGACGCATCCTTGCACCCCTATCGCGGCCGGTTGACCGCATACAGCAGGCTGCCCGCACAGGGCAGACCGCGCGAGGAGATTCTCGCAGAGATGACGACGGTGCAGGAGACGGAGCAGCGACGCTGGCGCGAGGGCTATGTCTCCGGCGCGGTCTATCACGGCGACCCGGCGCACATCGACTTTCTCAACCAGGTCTACGCGCTCAACTCGCAGAGCAATCCGCTCCACTTTGATCTGTGGCCCAGCACCGTGAAATACGAAGCCGAGATCGTCTCGATGACGGCGCATTTGCTCGGCGCCAGCCACACATCCGATCCGGTCGTTGGGGCAGTGACTTCTGGCGGAACCGAAAGCATTTTGCTGGCAATGCGCACCTATCGCGACCGGGCGCGTGCAGAACGCGGCTTGCAGCGCACCCGCATCGTTGCGCCGACAACCGCCCACGCTGCGTTCCATAAAGCTGCGCAGTCGTTCGACATGGAGCTGGTGCGCGTGCCGGTCGGCCCCGATCTGCGCGCCGATGTGGAGGCAATGGCCGCCGCCATCAACCGCAACACAGTGGCGATCGTCGGATCGGCTCCCTCGTTTCCACATGGCGTCGTCGATCCGATCCCGGAACTGGCGGCGTTGGCGCAAGCGCGCGGCGTCGGCTTGCATGTCGATGCTTGTCTGGGCGGCTTTGTGTTGCCCTTCGCACGCGAGCTGGGCTACAGCCTGCCCGACTTCGACTTCCGACTGCCGGGCGTGACCTCGATGTCGGCGGACACACACAAATATGGCTACGCTGCCAAGGGGTCGTCGGTCGTGCTCTATCGCGGCGAGGCGCTGCGCCGTTATCAATATTACGCCGTCGCCGACTGGCCCGGCGGCCTCTACTTCTCGCCGACGCTGGCAGGCAGCCGACCAGGCGCGTTGAGCGCAACATGTTGGGCGGCGATGGTGAACATGGGTGAGGCGGGGTATCGAGAGGCTGCAGCGAAAATTCTGGCGACCGGGCAACTGCTGCGCCGTTGGATCGAACAGATTCCAGAACTGGAGGTGCTTGGTGAACCGCTCTTTGTGGTGGCGTTCACCTCGCGCACACTCGATATCTACCGCGTGCTCGACGCCATGAACGCCCGCGGCTGGAGCCTCAACGGCCTGCATCGCCCGCCCGCCATCCACATCGCCGTGACGCTGCGCCACACCGAGCCGGGCGTCGCTCAGCGCTTCCTCGACGATCTGCGCGCCGCCGTCGAGCATGTCAAGATGCACCCCACCGACAAGGGCGGCATGGCGCCGGTCTATGGCATGGCGGCTTCGCTGCCGATGCACGGCGTTGTCGAGGAGCTGCTGCGCCGCGTGGTCGATGCATTGTACAAAGTGGAATGAAACGTCGTCAAGACAATCAGGAGAATCTACGCTGGGCAAGCTGATCGCCGTCATCGGCAACACGGCTGTTGGCAAGACAACACTGGTCAGCCAACTGATCACAGCGGCGCCTTTCGTGACCGGGCTGGAGCAACACATCGAGCGCCCTTTCCAGCAGCTTCTCGCCGATGATCTCAAGGCTGGGCGAGGGCGACGTTACGCGCTTGCCAACCAGCTCGATTACCTGCTCCTGCGCGCCGAACAGGAGCAGGAGATTCGAAGCCAGGCGGGAATTGGAATTGTCGACGGTGGGTTGGATGAAGATTTTTTTGTCTTCACGCGCGGTTTTCACGCCAATGGCATTTTGGATGACGCAGAATATGCGCTGTGCGAGCGATTCTATCGTTTTGTGCGCGCAGTCCAACCCGGCCCCGATCTGTTCATTCTGCTCGATGCACCTATCCAGGTGCTTGCCGACCGGTTGGCGCGCAGAAATCGCCCGGTTGAAATCGCTACAGCCGCCGATCTCGAGCTGTTGCAGCAACAGGTGAACGAATGGAGACGGCAAATCCCTGCTGAGCGGCTGCTTGTAATCGACGCTTCGACCGACGCTGCGCTTTCCTGGGAGGCCATTCAGACATTGGTAGGGATCATCCAAGGCAAGGTTTCCGTTTCGTCCGGCGCTCCAGATGTTGATTAGCCTTGTGGATTACGCTTTCCCGTATTGCTCGCGTAATGTCTGTGCGGTGGAACGCCAGTCGATTTCTGGATATTGCGCCTCCAACTCCGCTGCCACGGCTGCGGCCACCGCCTCAGGCTCCCCTTCGCGCTCCTGCACGTCACCCCACCGGAACTGCTCCGTATACGCGTCAGAGCCGACCAGCCCTGCTGACATAGCCGCCGCATCGACCGCCTCGGAAAAACGCTCGGCAAGCGGAACGGTGCATCGCTTACGTCCAATGCTCGCCTTGACCTGAACAGGGATGTTAAACCAGTAGAGGATTTGGTAGGTTGCCATTGCTCTTTGCCTTTCGTGTTGCGTGTTGCGTATTTCGTGTTGCATACGACTGACACTTTAGCTTTGGCGCCCTGCATTGCGCAAACCCGCAACACGAATTATGCGTTCCATAAGGCGCGCGCCAACATGCCAGGATGCTGGAACGCCGCCGCCATCAGACCGCCGCGCACATCCATCGGCGCCGCGAGAAAGGTGCGCGCCATGGTCTGCATTACCTCCGACATCGACAGCGTGTTGGAGAGATAGCCGCCCCAACTCTGGCGCGGGAGACGAAAGAACGTGGCGAAGAAGCGCTGCAGTTGGCTCTCGTCAAATGAAAGCAGCGTCTGCAAACCAAACAGATAGAGGCGATGTTTGCGCAACCGTTCCGCCGGCCAGAGGGCATTCCAGCCGACCCTGGCAATTTGAGCGGGCGACGGATCGGGTGTCGCCAGTGCCTCGGCAATTGCCTGCGCCACTGTCGGTGCGTTGCGCAGCGCCGCCCCCACCTGATAACCTGAGGCCGGATGCACCATGCTCGCTGCGCCGCCATAGCCGAGCACTGGCTGATCAAGATATGGTACGGGCATGTTCATGGGAAAGAGACAGTATTCCTCGTGCTCGATCTCGGCCACTGCGCAGCCGTGATACGCCAAACGCCGATGCAGCCGCGCCTTGAGGAGATCAAACGGAACCGCCGGGGCGTGCGCCAGCGAGGTCTCCTCGACGAAGCACCGACCATTGCCAAAATCCATTGCATAGAGAAAAGTCGGCGGCTCGCTGCGGCGTTCCGTTTCGGTCAGATGATCGCTGCGGTAGTCCATCAACACCAGACGACCGTCGCGCACAGGTGGCTGTGTGAAAGTTCCGACAACGCCGTAGGCCGCCTGATATGCGATTCCGACCGCGGGCGGACGTTGCACGAAGACCGGGGTGTGGCCGCTGGCATCGACAACGAGGCGCGTCTGCACGACGCTGCCGTCGCTGAGCGTGACGCTGGAATAGGCTGCGCTATGCTCAACGGTGCGCGCCATCTGCCGATGCCAGCGCATTGCACTGCGTTCGCACGCTTCCAGCAGATGCGCCTGCAAACGGCTGTTGTCGAGCAGCCCATAGACCCGTTCCAGCCGATGCTCCTCGCCAGCGGCATAGGCGACGCAGTCTGTCCAACGGCGCCTGAGCATGGCGGCAAGGGTTGGCGTAGGCAGTTCATCTTCCCAGATGCCATAGGTGTTGAGCCAGGGCAGAGCCGGGTCGGCGGGCGTGACGCCAGCAACGTACAACCCCGCTTCACAGAGCGCCGCTGCCAGCGCCAGTCCCGCCGGCCCGGCGCCGATGACCAGAACATCCACAACCATGAAACCTTCTCATTTCCCCAGGCATCGCCCAAAATTTGATGAAGAACACCACACGAATGTCTCAGCAAGTATAGCACAGGGCAAAACGCGCAGTGATTAGCGTCGGCAACGCTTCCGAGGAAGCGTTGCCGACTTCTGGAGGGGTGTGCGGAATCACTGAACCGGTGTGTGCACCAGGATCAGGTATGTGGTTGTATCAAAAGTGAAGCCGCTGTCGGTGTTGTTACGCACATAGACGGCCTCGGCGAAGTTAACGCCGCCATTGTACTTCCATTCGCTGAAACGGAACGAGGGATCAGGCTTCTGCCACAGATCTTCATGCATGTTGAAGAAGACCGAAACCCAATGATCCTCCCCCACGACCAGCGGCGGCGCTGGCGGACAGGAGATCGTCGCTGATTCGTCGGGCATCTTCGACACACGCAACGTCGTCGCCACCCGCACCTTGTTGCCGGCGATCTGTAGCGACGCACTGTCCACCTCCAGTTCACCCGCCGTCTTGGCAATGCTGATCGGGCCGCAGCTTTGGCTGGGAATATACGAATAGCTGACATAGTCGAGGCTGCTGTTGATGGCGATAAACCGGCCGTCCACAAGAAATTGCACGGGCATTCCCTCCATGTTGAGATGGCTGGACATGCGCAAATTTGGATGAGTCGTGTTGACGGTCGAGTCGAACACCACCTCGAAGCTCAGACAGTTGGCGGCGCGACTGTACGCCTGGGCGAGCAGCGTATTGTTGATCAAGCCCTTGATGCCTGGCGTCTTCTCGATGACGCGCACCCAATAGAGCACATTGTAGATGTAACGCGCCTGTCCGGCGACGCAGCGATCGGTGGCGCGATTTAGCCGCTCCAGCGCGGTGTTAGCCAGTGCAATTTGGTCTTTGAGTTTCTCCAACAACTCGTCGAGCATCTGGGCGAGGAACTCGTCGTCGGTCAACTCGCGCGCCGTCGTAGGCGCGCCTGCCGCATTACCGCTCGCATCTAGCGGCACACTTACCTGCTGATTCTGCACTGCCGTACTTTCGCCGCCGTTCGCCTCCGTGCGCGACGCACCGCTTGCCATCGTCACCTTCATCTCTGCGCCCGGCGTCGCCTCGACCAGCGCCGTCGAACCGAGCGTAAGCGCGGCGCCGTTCAGCGTGAGCGACAGCAGATCCTCTTCCGCCGGGTTTGCCACGATCAATCCGCTGCTGCCCAGTTTGTCAACGCCGGCAATTGGACTGCTGGCAAAGCGAAGACTCGGCAGCGTTTTCTCGTTGTTCAAATCTGTCTCGTTGACAAAGAGTGCGATCTCTTCAATCTGGACATTGCCAAAAGCCAGGATCGTCAGAGCATGGTCGGGGGTGACGGTGCGCAGGCGCAGCCAGGCCGCGCTCAACTGGTCGATGCTGCTCCCCGTCGATGTAACGCGGACGATGGCGCCGTCGGTCAGATCGGCCACAGCGCCGGGTGCGTTGAAGCCATCGTCGGCGGCGTTCAGGGACACCACACCGTTGACGTAACAGATTTGGTTCAAGCCGGTGGCGCCACAGTGCTGAGCCACGCGTTGCAACAGCTGCGCGTACAAACCGGCAGGCGCCGCCGTGCTGTTGTTCGCCACCAACGGCAGAAACAGATCGTTGCCTTGCGTCGCCGGCGCCTGCGCCGCCGCTGGCTGGGCGGGAATCACAACGAACGCAGCGATTAACATCAGCCGCAGCAAGATCGCGGCAGGATTGGACAATTGCATTTGCATAATGGAGCCCCATTCATGAAAAGGATTGAAGATTGGAGATTCGGCGTTCCACCCAATCTCCAGCCTCCAATCTCAATCTTTTACTGTGCCGGTCGAATATCGTAGCTGTACGCCAGCCGATTGGTCGGATCGAACGCCGTCTTGAGCGCCGTCAACCGGGCGTATGCTTCGGCGCTGTAGCCGTCCTGCGTCCGTCGTCGCGCCTCCTCGCCCTCCAGGAAGTTGAGATAGACGCCGCCGGTCATCACGGGTTGCAACTGCGCCTTGATCACGTCGGTGTGACGGGTGAAGGCATCCCTGGCTTCTGGCGTCGGCGTCAGCCCATTGATGAACAGATTGAAGACGCCCATGCGGTGGCTGAAGGCTGCGTCCTCACCGTCATAGCGTGCGATAGCGCCGCCGCCGTGCCGCAGTTCGATAAAAACAAGGGGCAACGGCTCGTTCTGCGGCACGCCGCCGCGCACCAACGCATCGATGGCATCGTCGGTCAGGCCCCAGAGCCAGGCGCCGGTGTGCTTCGATGGCATTGGGTTGACCGGGTCCATGCTGATCGCGGCGACTTCGCTAAAGGGCATGGTGCGGAAGGCGTCGATCTGCGGGGCGCACCATGCGCGCCATTCGTCGATCAGCCGCTTTCCCTCCTCAACGTCGCCTGCGAAACAGCCGCGCACGATCACCATCGTCTGCCCGCGCAGCGGTTCGGGCACAGCCGGGATCGGCGGATAGTTCATGATCACCACCGAGGTCGTCATGGCGTCGGGCAGCGTCTGCACCCAATCCCGATAGCGGGTGAGCACTTGCTTTGCCATCGCCGCCGGGTAGAAGAGATTGCCGCCATAAACGCTCGTCACCGGGTAGAGATTGATCTCCATTGCTGTGACAATGCCGAGCGCGCCGCCGCCGCCGCGCAAGCCCCAGAACAGCTCGGTGTTCTCACGGGCGCTGGCGTGCACCAGGCGACCGTCGGGCGTCACCACCTCGAAGGCAAGCACGCTGTCGAGCGCCATGCCATATTTGCGCGCCAGCCATCCCATGCCGCCGCCCAATGTATAGCCCATCACGCCGACGTTGGGCGACGAACCAAGCAGCGGCGCCAGACCAACGCGCTGCGCTTTCTCCAACACCTCGCCCCAGCGGGCGCCAGCCTCGACGCGCGCCGTGTTCATGCCTTCGTCGATTTGAACATCCTTCAGACCAGCGGTGACAATCAGCAGTGCATCGTTGGCCGCACGCACGACGCCGTGACCGGTCGACTGTACGGCGATGCCCAATCCAGTCTGCCGCGCATAGCGCACGGCGGCGACGACATCGCGTGGGTCTTCGGCGACGACAATCACAGCCGGATGTTGATCGACGTTGAGATTCCAGGCGCGGCGCGCTTCATCGTAGCCAGGGTCGCCGTACACCAGCACGACGCCACACACCTCGCTCTGCAATTGCTCCAGATATTCATCTCCTTGCTCCGGTTTTTCGGAAAGACGGGCGATCGTTTGCGTCAGAAAGTCGTTGCGAATCATAGTCTGCTCCTTATGTCGCTGATTCGTGAATGAAAACCTCTCGATTTACATGCTTGATTACAACGCAAAAATGACCACCGCAACAGCAACTAAGCGTTACAAGATGCGCTACACCGTGTGCTACAATTTGCGAGATTTGCGAACATCGTGCGCCGACAAAGGGTGAATTTGCTCATGAGTGCCAAAGTTCAGAGTGTGCAGCTATCGCCTTTGGGACGCGCGCTAAAACGGCTACGCGCCCAACAGGACCTCACTCAGGAGGCATTGGCGGAACGGGTCAACTGTTCGGTTCAGACCATACGCTTCTTCGAGAGTGGCCGGCGCCGTCCATCTTGGGAGATGGCGGAATTGCTGGCGGACGCACTGCATGTGCCCGCCGCCGAGCGTGAAGAGTTCATCCGTATGGCGCGTCTAGCTGCACCAGAGAATGCGCCTGAGGAGGAAGTTGCGGCGCACCCATCCTCGCCATCACCTGCATCGCCAGCCAATGCATCGACCATGCGGCTGCCGATCCCGCTCACCCCGTTGATCGGGCGCGCCGCAGAATGCAAGCTGTTGGAACGACTGTTGATCGACGAGCAGCGCCGGTTGGTGACGCTCGTCGGAACGGGCGGGATCGGCAAAACACGACTTGCGTTACATGTAGCGCAGTGGCTGGCGGACAGATTTCCAGATGGCGCCGCGTTCGTATCGCTTTCATCAGTTCATCACACCCTCGAGATTCCGATCGCAATTGCAGGCGCGCTCGGAGCTACGCTTGCCGGCAACAGCGACCCACTTGCACAGCTCGATGCGCTGCTTTCGCAACGAGTGCTGCTTCTGGTGCTCGACAATTTTGAACATTTGCTGAGCGAAGAGGGGGATGCGGCGGCAGAGCTAATCAGCCATGTTGTACAGCGGGACTCAGGAGTGCAATTTCTGGTCACATCGACGGAACGGTTGCGCATCAGCGCCGAGTCGATCGTCGAACTCGGGGGGCTGACGGCCGCCGCTCCCGACGCTGCATCTGGTATTTCAAGCGACGCCGTGATGCTCTATGTCGAACGCGCCCGGCAGGTCTCGTCAGATTTTGCGCTGACGCCCGACAACCGCGCTGCCGTGGAACGCATCTGCACACTGCTGGAAGGAATGCCGCTTGGACTGGAGTTGGCGGCTTCGTGGGCGCGCATGTTAACCGCCGGTGAAATCGCCGCCGAAATCGAACGCAGCCTCGATTTCCTGACATTGGCTGACCGCAGCGCACCGGCGCGCCATCGCAGCCTGCGCGCCGTCTTCGACTACACCTGGCGCCTGATGACGCCCGAAGAACAACGCATCCTGCCGAGGCTGGCGATCTTTCGCGGCGGCTTCGACCGCACGGCTGCGCTCGAGGTCGCCGGCGCCACGTTGCTGCAACTCGCAGCGCTGCTCGATAAATCGGTGCTGCGCGTGGCGGAAGAAGCGGTCGCCGACGGCAAGCAGAGCATACGCTATTCATTGCATGGTTTGCTGCGCCAGTTCCTGCTGGAAAAACTGGAAGCATCGGGCGAGCTAGAAGCGATCCAACGTGCACATGCGCGCACCTACACCGAACTTGCCGAGCGCGCCTATCCCAATCTGTTCGGCAAGGATACAGCCGGGTGGCAACGCGTGCTCGATCAAGAACAGGGTAATCTCAACGCCGCGCTCGTCTGGTCGCTGAACGAAGGACATGATCCAGCGTTGGGGTTGCGGCTGGCCGGCGCGTTGAGCCGAACCTGGCGACTTGGGGGTGTATGGCGGCAGGGACGCGCCTGGCTGGAGCTTGCACTGGCGCAGCCTGCAGGCAACGCCGTCGAGCGCGCCCGCGCCCTGGTTGGTGTGGGTGAATGTTGCCATGCGCTCTCCGATCACGAAGCCGCGCGGCGTTACCTGGCGGAGGGTCTCGCCCTGTGGCAGCAAATCGGGGAGCCGCGCTGGATTGCCTGGACGCTTTTTCAGAAAGGGATGCTCGACTCCTCATTAGGACATACAGAGGAGGCAATCGAACAACTTGAAGCGAGTCTGGCGCTCTATCGCCAGATGGGCGATCTGTGGGGCGTCGCCACCGTGCTCAATCAACTTGGCGCCACTGTGATCACGATCGGCGATTACGCCCGCGGCATGATCTATCTCGATGAGTCAATTCCATTGATGCGCTCGCTCGGTCAAGGGAGAACCGGGCTGGCGGTCTCGCTGAATGCACTTGGACGCATTGTGCTGGCGCAGGGCAACGCAGAGCGCGCAATTGCGCTCTTCGAAGAGGCGCGCAGCATCTTTGCGCAGCGCAATATTCGCGAAGGCGTGGCCTGGTCGTACATCAATTTGGGATTGGCGCGGTTGGAGGTTGAAGATTTCGATGCCGCACAGGATGATCTCTGCACCTGTCTTGATCTCTACCTGGAATTGGACATGATGATCGGGATCACGGCGTCGCTCAATGCACTGGCGGTCGCAGCGGCAGGTCAGCGCCGCTATGCCGACGCTCTACGTCTCTCCGGCGTGGTCGAACGCCTCTGCCGCGAACATGACTTACATTTCACGGAGTACGAGCTCCAGATACGCGACCGGACGTTGGCGCAATTGCGCGCCGTCGTGACCGACGTCGCATTCACAAAATACTACGCGGAAGGTGAAATGTTATCTCTATCCCGCGCCGTAGCGTTGGCGCGAGATTCGCTCAGTGACTGAGATCAACGCGTTGCATCGGTGCGAAATCTTGATCCAATAGAAAAAGCCCGTCTGCTGTCCCCCGAAGGCCGGATTGGGGCCGGCCACAGCAAACGGGCATAAGCGAGTATACACCATTCGGTGAGAGATGCAAATTTTGCCAATGTGTTTTGCGCATGTTTCTTTGCTGTAAAATTTGAGGAGACGCGCATGGCTGAGATTGCCATGATCCTCTATACTCCGCTTTTGGATTCCCAGACAGCACATCTTTACTTACGAGGCGAATGCCACTGCCAGAATTGCGACAATAAAATTCACAACCATGGTCACCACCAAGGCGATAGCTGTATCAAGCTCCTCCCGAGCCGAGCCATTGAAGAAAAATAGCCAGATCCCAGCAACGGTCTGAACCAGAAAGAGAGTGATTAGCCCCTCTCGATGCGCCACATACTTCTCACTCACTTTGTGATTTGCTATGATAATTCCAAACAATGCCCCTGCAGACCCCCACATGGCCCCAAGTACCCAAAATAGCGTCTTGTTTGGAATCCGGAGATGAATCCAACTGAATGCTTCAAGAGCATCTAATGGAGCAACGAGCTTATCCCAGATAAAAGCGATCAGCGCCACAATGTTGGCGGCAAATAGATAAGCAAGCGTCCATGGCAAAGGTCTCCATTCATGGATAAAGTATGTGCCAAACACAATTCCAGCCACAAGCATCGGGGCATAGAAGGCACTCACTTTACAGGCGCCATCAGGAAATCCAGTACAAATTTCCGACTAATGCGGATGCAGTCGAACTCTTTCATGGTATTTACCCCCGATCTATGATACAACAAATGCCTTGATGGGCGGAGGATGGGAAAAGCCAACATAGGCACGCTATGATCGATCAGGAGGAAGAAGACGATGACTTCGGAAGGCGCCGTTGAGCACGCGGCCATAAGCCGTCAAAACCTACATCGCTATGCACCGAGTTGGGTGGATCGGGTGGACGGATGGATCGGCGCGTTGCCTGTGCCGCGTTGGCTGGTCTATCTGCTGTTGGCGGTGACGCTCGTGGTCATCAACGCCATGTTCAAATGGTGGGATGGCGTCTATCCCGTGGGAAGTTTTCTGCCGTTCCATGTGCTCGTGACCGCTTACACCGTCTGGTATTTCGCATTGGTCAGCTATCTGAATTGGACGGCCTCGCGCGCCATGGAGCGGTTCCGACCGGCCTATCGTGGCGACGACGCAACCTATACCTCGCTCTGTTACCGGCTGACAACCATGCCCGCACGACCGACGTTGCTGGTCTCGCTGGCAGGCGCCGTTTGGGGGATTTTCTTATTGATTGGCGTAACTCATGGACGCTTCCTGTCGACGTCGGCTATGGTTTTGCGCTCGCCGCATTCCATCTGGTTCGAGTACGCAATTGCTATCACGGGCAACATCGCGTCGTTGTCGGTCTTTATCGTTCTAATCGCATTGGGTGTGATCACTTTTGTGGCGCCGCTGATCGGTGTTCACCGCATGTTGGAGAATGAGAAAAATGCCGCCCTGAACAAGGCCAGCGCACGTCTTCATGTCGTGTTGGATGATTTGCATCAACGGATCGATCAACGCGACTTTGGGGGTCTCGACGCGCTGAACAAAGCGATGGCTGGGCTGAAAGACGAGTTGGCGCTCCTGGAGAAGACGCCGACCTGGCCTTGGAAACCCGAAACACTTCGGCTGCTGAGCACAGCCATCCTCCTCCCGATCTTGCTATGGCTGATGACGCGGCTGCTCGAACGAGTGCTGAATCTGTAACTGCTCTTGGCAGGAGGCGCCGGTGTCAAGGCCGGCGCCCCCAACCTGTCTGGGAAATTCCACCTTACCATCGATGGCAAGCTTCTCAATGCCATCCAGCGTGGGCGCCAGCAAGCGCCAATGGCCTATCTACCTCCCGCCCATCATCCCACCGCCCATTGTTCCACCGTTCATTGCACCTTTTGGTTCATCGCCGGGGGGCGTAGCTTTGCCTGCGCTGGGATCAACGCCGCGCAACATCATGCCCTGGCCGCGTGAGAGGTGGGTGAGCACGCTCGGCGGGTCGAGCGGGTCGCGCATCTGCACGAGCAGCGTGGTGCGCGCCTCGTTGCTGACGTTGACGCCCGAGCCGTGGATGGTCAGATAGCTGAAGAAGAGCACGTCGCCCGCCTCCGCCTCACACGCCACTGACGATTCGAGCGGATACTGGTCGAAGGGCAGGTGCCAGCCGCCTTCCTGCACGTGTGGGAGCGGCCCCAGCTTGTGGCTGCCCGGCACCATACGCACGCACCCCTTCTCCAGCGGCGCGTCGTCAAAATGGATGATCGCGGCGATCATCGTGTCCTTGTCGTGCGGAAAGAAGGGGCGATCCTGGTGCATCGGAAAGGGCGAGCCTTTTTCCGGCGGCTTGATGAAGAGTTTGTTGTGGTGAAGCTGTACGTTGGGCGAACCGATGATATCGGCGGCGATGCCGGTCAATCGCTCGTCGACGATCAACCGCGTGAAGATCGCCGACTGAAACTGCACGTTGTGACAATGTAGCAGCGCAGTCTTGGTCATCGTCACCTCTCTGGCGCTGCCCCACGTCGCATCCACATCGGTGACCCGTTGCAGCCGTTCGATCAACGCGTGCGCTTCGGCGCGAAAAGCCGCAGCTTCCTCGCGCGTGAACAATCCTTTCACAAGAAGATACCCGTTTTCGTGGTAGAAATCGAGTTGTTCCTGGGTGAGCATCTGGTTCTCCTGTTCCATTTTGTGTAGACTTGGTGCATTTTGATACGAATAGGAAAAGCGGAGCGGCGGGCAAATTCTCCGCCTCGTCGCTCTGCAATCTGGCAATTGTACAGAAGATTCATCCAAAATCCGAATTGCTTTATCTAGACGCCATGTCATACCGGAGGCGATGACCAGCACTGGCCGGCGGATCGGTTTCAAGGTGCAGCGAGATTTTCCCAAACAGAACAAATGTGCTACACTTAACCAACTAACCCATCCTCAAAACTCATGCCCCCGTTTGTTCACGAATTGTCCCGATATGGTCTGGTGCGCATGTTTGTTTGGTACACAAGGGAGGAAACTTGATCATGATGAACCCGATCCAAATCGATTTGTTGTTGGAAGAACGACGACGACAAGTGGAGCAGGCAATCGAAATGCAACGCAAGTTGCGATTGCTGCCCCCGGCTCGCCCAAACCTGGGGCAGCGTTGCTGTGTGCTGATCGGTGTGCGCCTGCAACAGTGGGGATTGAAATTGCAAGCATACGCCGCTCGGGAGCAGGCGCCGGCCTGGAAGGAGCAGATCACATGAGAAAAAAAGCGCCAGGAGCGACGTGGTGTCGCTTCTGGCGCTGCTACACCCGATGAGAAAGTCAATTGTTTACTGCTATGAGAAGGCGATCACGCGATTGGGGCGGATCTTGAAAATGATGCGCTGCTCCTTGCCTTTCGCCTCTGCCGGCGCAACGCCCCCGTAATATTCATCCACGCCAGCGTAGAGTTTGGCGTGCGCGTTGATATTTGCATAGTCCGGGTCAGGGACGATGCTCTCCACTTCGCCGCGCACGTCGATCCAGCGGAACGGGTTTTGTGGGTCGATCACAGTGAGCGCCACCTTCGGATTCTTGCGCACGTTGTTGGGCTTGCGTCGGCCATCCGCCGTGTTGACAAGCACATGTTCGCCGTCCCACGAACACCAGACGACAGTGTTTTCGGGCTGGCCGCTCGGCGCTATCGTCGTCAGCACAGCGAAGTACGGCCCTTCGAGCAGATCAACGTGTGAAGCGGGAACTTTGTCACTCATGTCGGCATCTCCTCCTCAAACAATTGAATGATACAAGATTGGTTGAGTATTGCGCATCGCCATGGTGCTCGCTGTAAGATTGCTCCCGACCAGCAGGCGTGTTCGTCGCCGGAAAACGATGAAGGCAAACTCTTCATGCCTGTGTGACCGTCGGTTCGCCGTCTGCCAGATTTACATCGAGATAGCGGTCGATGATGCGACGCTTCCACACTAGCCGCAGCACGATCATCCATGCCACGGTGACGCCAGCGACGATCAATCCATCGGTCAGGCTGCGCAGCGGCGCCAGACCGAAGAAGCCGCGCAGGATCGGGTTGTAGGGGCTGGCAAGCAACACCAACATCAGGCTAAGCGCCAGGATCGTCGGTCGCCAGTCGCCAGCCAACCGATCGCCGCCCGCCAGAAACTCGATCGGTGGCTGCACAAAGATGACCAACAGCAGCCCCATCGCAATCGAGGCATAGGTGAGAATCAACTGCGCGTAGGGCCAGTTTTCTGTAACGATCAGAAAGTAAAGATAGACGCCGCTAGAGAATAGGCTGGTGACGATCGTCGCCGGCAGCACGAAGTTGACCAGCTTGCGCACCAGGCTGCCGTGCGGCACTGCGCCCGCCGGCGCCCACAGCGTCAGAAAGAAGGCTGGGATCGTCAAGCTAAAAATGGCGATCACCGAGTTCTGCGCTGGCGTGTAGGGAAACCCGGCAGAAAGCAGCGCGATGGTGTTGATCAGGAACGCCAGCGTGAAAATCCGCGTCAGATAGAGGCGCAGCGTGTCCTCCATGCCGTGCATGATGCGTTGACCTTCCATCAACGCGGCGGGCAACACAGCAAAGGAATCGTGCAGCAGCACGATGTCGGCGACGCTGCGCGTGGCCTGTGCGCCGCTCTGCATAGCGATGCTCAGATTCGCCTGCTTGAGCGCCAGCACATCGTTGACGCCGTCGCCGGTCATGCCCACATAGCGTCCCTGGTCACGCAACGTGCGCACAATGCGCTGCTTCTGCTCCGGCGTGATGCGTCCAAAGATCGCGGTCTCCGCCACGGCGTGGCCGAACGCAGCCTCGTCGAGCAGCGCCAGCTCAGGCCCGCTGATCTGCTTGATCGGCGCGTCGTCGTCGCCCAATCCAGCCTGGCGCGCCACGGCAGCGACGGTGTGCGGGTTGTCGCCGGAGATGATCTTGACGGCGACGCCAGCTTTGCGAAAACCAGCCAGCGTCTCGCGCGCTTCAGGACGCAGTTCGTCGGTGAAGGTGAGCAGCCCAAGCGCAGTCAATCCGGCAGGCAACATCGGCTCTGCACCATCGACAATCGCCAGACTCTCAATGTCCGCCGCTGCAAAGAGCAGCACGCGATGACCGGCGTTCGCCCAGATGCGCGCCTCGGCGTGCCAGGAACGGTCACCGCTCAGCGCCGGCTGAAGCATTTCCGGCGCACCGAGCACATACGCACCCGCAATCTCCGGCGCATCGAAGGCAAGCGCGCTCCACTTGCGCGCCGAAGAAAAAGGGATGCTGGCAATGGGCTGCACCGCATCGCCGCCGCACGCTGTAGCAATAGCCTCGCTGGTAGCGTTTGCTGCGCCGATGCTGCATGCGTAGACGCCGAGCAGACGGCGCACATCGGCTTCAGCGCGCCCGTTAAGCGGAAACACCCGCGCCAGTTGGATGCGATTCGCCGTAAGCGTGCCCGTCTTGTCCAGGCAGAGCACATCGACGTGACAGAGCGATTCGATGGCGTTCGCCTGTTGCACGAGCGCGCCCTTGTCGGCGATGCGCACCGCGCCGAGCGCGTAGGCGACGACGATCATCAGGAAGAGACTCGCCGGCGCCAGGCCAAAAACCACGGATGCTGCCTGCACACTTTGTAGCAGCGTGGCATTGCGCGTGACGAGATAGGTGACGGCGATCATCACGCCGAAGTAGACGACCAGCGCCAGCAAAATGCGCACGAAGAGATTGACCTCGCGCTGGAGCGGCGTCAGCGTGCGTGTGAACTGGCGGGCGCCGGCGGCCAACTTGTTGGCGAAGCTCTCGACGCCAACCTTTTGCGCCTCATAGCGCGTCCGCCCGACCAGCACAAAGCTGCCCGAATAGACTGGGTCGCCTGCACGCTTGGGCACGGGGTTCGACTCGCCGGTGAGCAGTGACTCGTCGAAATCGGCTGCACTGTCCCCTACGACCACGCCGTCGGCGACCACCTGATCGCCAGGCCCCACCTCCAGGATGTCGCCGCGCACCACCTCCGCCGGGTCGATCTCACGGGCGACGCCATCGCGGATCACAGTGGCTTTAGGACGCGTAAGCAAGGCGATGGCGTCGAGCTTGCGTTTGGCTCGAATCTCCTGGGCGGTGGCGATGACGGCGTTGACGAATGCAATTGCACCGGTGAAGAGCGCATCGCGCGGGCTGCCCAACATCAGCAAGATCGCCGCCAGCGTAAAGAGTACGATATTGAAAAAGGTAAAGACGTTGTCGCGTACGATGCGACCATAGGAGCGGCCAGTCTTGACCTGCGCGTCGTTGCCAAGCCCCTGCTTGCGCCGACGCAGCGCCTCTTCTTCGCTAAGACCTGTGATGGGTGAGGCAATCGGTTCGTTCATGGCTGGGTGGAGATTCATTTGCACTCGTTGTTTGACCTGTTTGCCGTATCTGCTTATCTATTCAGCACTGCGCCGACGTCTCCACCACAAAACGCTGCCAACGCTCGCACCGCCAACGATGACCGCCACCAGCAGCACCCACAGGATAACAACTGCAGGCAAATCCTGCGGCGCTGGCGGCGACGTTGCTGCAGCGTCTGCAATTGGGAGAAGCGTTGGCAGGGCGGTTGGCTCGTTGACGGCGGAGGTCACAGCGGACGGACGGCGCAGTGCATCCACCGAAACGCGCCCTTCCGCCACATCCTGCACGACCGCCAGCGCCTCCGGCTGCATGGTTGATGTAATTGGCGCAGCAGCTGGCGTTTCTGCACCTGGTTGAGCAGTCGCCTGCGCAATTGCCTGCGATTCAGGCAACAGATAGCCCGCCAACCAATCGAGATCGCTCACAGTCTGTTCAGCGGCGAGCCTGGCGAGCGTATTTTCAGGCAGCGCCAGCAGCGCCTGCCGCTTTTCAACCGGCAGAGCAAGCAGTTTCTGCGCGCCATCGGCGCCTAACGCCAACAGTGCGTCAAAGGTCGCCGCAGTGAACTCGCCCGGTTCGGCGCGACGATGGATTCCCCACTCCGCCACTACCCCTAGCTCGTCTCCTGCCAGCGTTGCCCACGCCAGCGTCCTGGCAGTGCTGTACGTCTCGCTCAGAATGGTGAAGGCAGCGTCCGGCATCGTCAACAGCAGGCTCAAACTGCCATCCGCCAGCGCCCGATCCAGTTCGGCGCGCCCCAGCTGGCGCATGTAAAAGCTGACCAACCCGGCGACGCTCTCCAGCTCGTCGAGCGTCGCCTCTTGCAGCAGGCGACGAAAATTGGTGTTTTCTTCCGCCACCTGGCAGACATATTCATAGACGCCGCAGAAGCCCCGCCACTGTTCGGTCAGGCTCACAGCGGTCTCCAGTGCGATTAGTGACGCCTGTTCAGGCAGATCGTCGCGCACGGCGTCTGCAATCTCCTGGCGAATCTTGAGCTTGACTTCCTCGCTTTGCAGCCCTTCCTGAATCTGCGGCAACGCGCCCTGCCCGCCTTCCCACAGGTCATAGACGATCATGCCGATGCCAACCACCCAACCTGCAATCGGGATAAACGACGAACCAGCGCGTCCCAAAATGCGCCCGACGACGCGACCCGCAACGCGTTGCGCCAGTTTTTCGCCCAGCTTCTGGCTCAAGCGGTAGATCAACTGCGTTGCCACAATTGTGCCGACGCCAGCCAACGCCAGCCGATGATCGGTCAATGCGCTGACCGAAGGGGTTGTCAGCGGATTGAGTTCGAGAGCTTGCGTCTCCTGCTGCACCTGTTTCGCAAAGAGGCTGAAAAACGCATCGGAATATTGCTGACCCACGTAGGCTTGCAGGCAGAGCAGCGCCACCGACGCCGCCTGCGCAAACTGCGCCTCGATCTGCTTCGCTACCTCTGCCCCGACGACTGCGGAAAGCTCTTCCAACTTCAGCCGAAATCCTGGCGAACCAAAGGCATCGTTGGCGATGCGTTCGGCATACTCCTGCGCCTTTTCCCCCCACCAGCCGGAAAGCAGGCGGTTCAGGTAGTCCTCACTGGTGCGCACAGCATCGACCGCACGCGCCACCTCGAAATCGATGGCGGCGTCCATGCCCACGGCGACCCAAGCGCGCTCGACAATGGCGTTGATCTCGATCGGCGCCGCCTCGTTTTGCAGCACCGCCAGCACATGCGCCTCGATCTCGCTGCGCAGTTGGCTGGAGTCGATGCGGCTGCAATCACCCACAGTGTACTGGCGACCGCCGCCTGTCTGCACCGGCGGCGCCGCAGAGGCAGGTGCGCCGGCAAAGATCAGCGCGGCGATCAGCAACATGATTAAGGCGCGTTGTGCGCGCCGGTTATTCACCCCCATGGACAGCATTCTTTTGCATCCTCACTTCGTCGCCGCTGCGCTGGCGGAACCGAAACCCATTGCCATAGACAACCACCTCAACGCCGCCTTCCACCACCACCGGATGCGAAAAGCGTACGCCGATCACGCCGTCGTAGCCCGCGGCGAGCGCCTTTGCGTCCAGTTCGCGCAGCGCCGCCTCGACTGCACCGCCGATCAGTCGTTCGTAATGCGGCATCCGCCCGCCAACCAGGTTGCGAATGTTTTCGCGAATATCCTTGACGACGTTGGCCGCGGCGACATGGACGACCGTCAGCAGCTCGCCCAGTTCAATCTCGGCGGATGGATGCGAATCAAGCGCGATCAACACGATTGCTTACTCCCTGAACATGCGGAATAGAACGCGGATTTTGCGGATCAACGCGGATTTTGTTTTGATCCGCGCCAATCCGCTGCATCCGCAAAATCCGCGTTCTATTTCCCTCTATCCTTGCGCCACAGCAGCCCCAACGGCTGCACCAGCCAAACGCCGAAGCCCCACACGATACGCAGCGCCACAAGCAGGATCAGCAGCACACCAGCGACGCCGCCAACTGTGGGACCCAGCCCGTATTTCGCCCAAAAGAGCTGCGGCGCAGCCGCACCGGTGAGGACTGCGGCGCCGTCGGCCAGATAATCGAGTCCACTGTTTGGTCCAATCAAAAAAGTGATGGCGTCGTCGAGGCTCGCTGCACTGGCGAGCTGCTCGACGCTGCCCAGGCGCCGCAGCGGCTCGATCACCTCCGGCTGACTCAAAATGCGAGCGATCAACTGATTGCGCTGCGCCGTCGATAGTGCAGGCAGCTCGCCCGCAAGCCATGCAAGCTCGTCGGGCGTAAGCTGATTCGCCAATGCTACAAGGTTGGCGTCGGCAATCTTGAGCAGTTCGGCGCTTGCCGCCGTCGGCAGAATCACCAGCCGCGCTACGGCGGTCTTGTCCTTGAGCGCCAACAGCGCGTCAAGCTGCGTGCGATCCACTGCATCAGGCGTCAAGTGTTTGTGCAGTTCGAGCGCCACGACCTCGGTCAGTCGACTGCCGACCGCCGCACCCCACGCCAGCGCAGCTTGCAGTGAACCGGTGTCGCGCACGATCGTCACCGCCGCGTCGGGAAGATCAATCACTTGGCGCAGCGAACCATCGGCGACTGCAGCGTCGAGCGCCGCCCGCCCCTCACCCGCCGACACGATCCCGACCAACTGCACCAGCTTTGCCAACTGTTCCTGCGATTGCAGCGACGCCAGCAATTCGGCGAACGCCGCGTCCTCCGCCGCCAGGTCGAGCACCTGGCGAATCGTACGCTTGACTGTGCGCCACTCTGCAAAGAGATCGTTCGCCACGGCGCGCGCCAGCTCCGGCGTCTCGGTCTGCAATTCAGGGCGGATCGAGGCGACGACTTCGCTGCGGATGCCGGCGGCAATTTCGGCGGACTTCATCGAGGCCTGAATCTGTGGCAGCGCGCCGTCGCGGCTATCGTAGAGATCGTATGCGATCATGCCCGCGCCAATGATCCAGCCCGCGAGCGGAATCACGGTCGCGCCCACGCGCCCCAACACACGCCCGGCAAGGCGCCCGGCCACGCGCTGCGAGATGCGCTGCGCAACGCTCGTCATGATCCGCCGCGTGATCTGCGCAGCGATGATCACGCCGACGCCGCCCAACGCCCACTGGTGTTCGCCGATCAGCGCCAGGATGTCGGGGCTGGCGCTGTCGGCGTCGAGCATTTGGGCGCTGGTGGTTGCCGCCTGCACACGTTGCTCAAACGAACGCGCAAGTGCAGCCGAGTAATTCGAGTCGATAAAGGTCTGCATACAGTAGAGCGCCGCCGACGCCGAATCCGCCGACGCCAGAGCCAACTCCCCGGCAATGTCGGCGGAGACTGCGGACGCCAGCTTCTCCATGCTGGCGCGGAAGGTCGGCGCGTCGAAGGTGTAGTTCGCCACCGCCAGCGTCAGCTCACGCGCCAGATCGGGTGACCACGCCGAGAGAAACTTGTTCCACAGGTTGGTCTCACTCTGCACGCGCGTCACCGCCAGATCGACCGCCTGTGCCAGCGTGCGATCCATCTCAAGCGTCACCCACTGTCGGGCGACGATGCGGTCGAGATCGAGCGTCGCGAGTTGCCCGGCGAAAATCTGCTGCACAACCGTGTTCAGCTCATCTTGCAGCGTCTCCTCGGCGACGGCGCTGCAATCGCGCAGAGCGTCGCCGCGCTGCACGGGCGGTGAGGCAGCGAACAAGGGCGTCGCCGGCAGCGCCAACGCGACGATCACCGTCAGGCTCACCCACTGCAGCGACCATCTTCGCCACCAACGCAAAAGTGCATTCAACTTCCCCTATCTCCCTTCCGCCACAACCCTATGACGCGCAACGCCCCGATGCTGTATCTCGACAACAAAACAATATCAATACGCACAAACGGTCAAGTTTGTTGCACTGCAACAGCGATTGTAGCCAACTACGCACCGTCGCCGGATCGTGACGCCGACGTTGCCATCGCTGCACCAGGTCTGCGGGTCGTTAGCGTTGCGCAGTAAAGCTCAGTAGAATGCGTCACAACATGTTGCGATTCATGATGACAACCAACACAAGGACGCCAACTTGACACCCGAAGGATCGGTCGAGAACGCGTTAGCCGAACTGTTCAGGATGTCCAAAGCCCGTTTTGGCAATGCCGTGAAGGGTTACTGGTTATACGCCGAAGAGACATGCCCAGGTTGCGGGCGAGACATTGATTTGATTAAGATCAAAGGCAAAGAAGCGATTTCTCTCAACGCCCTCATTCACCGCAAACCTGGCATCCTGATCGGCTATCTGCTGTGCAAACGCTGCGCCCGGCAGATCTTTCAAGCTGCCGAGAAAAACCCATACCAGCAGATACCACTGCACAGCACGATTGAAAAGAACCTGATAGCAGCGTACGATCGGTATCGCAACTCGCTGCCAGCGTGAGCGATGACACCTCCCACCCACACGCACCACACAACAAGTGATCATCCTCTACCTTCTGCCTACCTTCTGCCCACGCACGCGCTGATCGCCGCTGTCGCCAACCGGCTGGCGACGCCGCTGGAGGCGCTCGTCATGCCGGAGTCGATGGACCTATAAAACAAACTCTGCCCCAAACGTGAAGTAGCTCCCCTCTACGCGCAGCAGTTGACGATGAACGCAAGGTGATGTATGTTGCGATGTATAGTCAAACGTTCTGAAGATTGTTCAGGAAGGCTTGCGTACAATAACAGAAAAGAGTGCAGCAAAGCGCGCAAATCACCGCAAGATGGTGCGTAAACAGGTCTATATCTACCCGCATCAGGAAGCCCGGCTCAAGGCAATGGCGGCGGCGCAGCTCATGTCGGAGGCAGACTTGATCCGCCAGGCGGTGGATGCATTCTTGGGACAGCCTCACCCGCCAACCAGCAACTCGCTGCCGCCCGACGAGGCAGCCTGGCAGGAAGTGCTGGCGTCATTCGCTGCGGTGCGGGAACGATCGCTGCCCGGTGCACCCCACCGATGGACGCGCGAGGATTACTACGACGAACAGCGCTAAGCCATGCCGGACATGAAATCGATTCTGGTCGACACCAACCTCCTGGTCTACGCCTATGACCCACGCGACAAAGCCAGGAATGAGCGTGCGCAGCAGGTGCTGCAGCGGCTACGCCAAAGCCGCCGCGGGGTCATGAGCGTGCAGTCGCTGGCAGAATTCATGCGCGCCAGCCAGAAACTGGCGATGTCGCCTGACGAGGCATTGCGCATTGTGCAAGCGTTTGCCCTGTCCTGGCCGATCCTCGACCTGACGCCTGCCCTCGTGCTCGAAGCCGGTCGCGGCGTCAGCCAGTACATGTTGGCATACTATGATGCGCAGGTCTGGGCGGCTGCGCGCCTCAACCAGATCGGCGTCATCTTCAGCGAGGACTTCAACCCCGGCTCGATCTTGGAAGGTGTGCGCACTGTGAATCCCTTCGCAGAGGAGTTCGTGATTGAGGCGTGGACGTAGACACCCATTCATTTCAGGAGGCGCTGTCTCTGGCGAAGAGCGGTAGAGAACTATTCAGAGATAGAGATCAAAGTGCAGGGTGTCTGCGCTTTACATACGCAACTGAGAATGTGTTCTGGTTGAAGACCCAGGCGATTTCTCTATAGCGTAGATCGCCGATGTCGCCAACCGGTTGGCGGTGAAGACGCGCAACTACGACGATTTTGACCCGCCGCGCCCTGCCGATCTCCTGCTGACCATACCCGAATCACTCGACGCTCTGCTAGTGAAACAGCCGAAGACGCAGTCCATGTGGATGGCGTGGCGCCCGTCGAGTTGCACGTGCTCGACGGCGAGGCGCATGGCAACCAGTTGCGCGTTGTGCTCAACCGGCTGCGCCAGGTGCGCGCCTCCACCGTCCGGCAGGGCGCCGACCATTGACCGCCTACGGCTTCAGCAGCACCTTGCCCTGCGTCTGGCGTCCTTCGATGTAGGCGTGGGCAGCGGCGGCTTCAGCGAGCGGGAAGATGCGGTCGATGCGCACGTCGAGTTCGCCGGCTTGCACCCACGCAAAAAGGTCGTTGGCGCGCTGCAAAAGTTCGTTGCGCGTGGCGATATACGCGCCCAAACTGGGGCGCGTCAGGTACAGCGAACCTTTCTGGTTCAGAATCTGCGGGTCGAACGCGCCGACTGGCCCGCTTGCCTGCCCCCACAACACCATCATCCCGCGCGGTTTCAGACAATCCAGCCCCCCGGCGAAGGTGCTCTGGCCCACCGAATCGTAGACAACATCGACGCCCACGCCGTTGGTCAGCCGCTTGACCTCGCTCACGAAGTCCGTCTGTGTGTAGATAATCACCTCGTCGGCGCCGGCGCTGCGCGCAAGCGCGGCTTTCTCCTCAGTGCCGGCGGTGGCGATCACGCGCGCACCCGTGCGTTTGGCGACCTGCACGAGCAACCGCCCGGTTCCGCCCGCGGCGGCGTGGATCAGCGCCGTGTGGCTGGCGTTGAGCGGAAAGGTGCTCATTGCCAGATAGTGCGCGGTCATGCCTTGCACCATCAGCGCGGTGACCACATCCAGACCGAGCGACGCCGGCGCAGGCACGAGCTTTGCCGCCGGCGCGATGGCGTATTCGGCGTAGGCGCCGTTGATCATACAGTAGGCGACGCGGTCACCGACCTTGACATCGGTCACGCCTGCGCCGACCGCATCGACCACGCCCCCTGCCTCCAGCCCGGGCGTGAAGGGCAACGCCAGCTTGTATTGCCCCAGCCGCTGATAGATGTCGATGAAATTCAGCCCGGCGTACTCGACCTTGACGCGCACCTCGTCCGGCCCCGGCGTCGGCACGGCGACCTCCGCCAGTTTCAACACCTCGCGTCCGCCAGTTTCGTGAATTTGGATTGCCTTCATTGTGTTGCTCATAGATTTCCCTTCGATTCGTCTGTAGCCAATTCAGCCCTATATACAGGGGACGTTTCCCTGAAAAGTAACCGTTGATAGGCGCCTTCACGGTATTCCACGATCTGCCGCTCGGCGAGTGCTCGTGCAACTTCGCACTCCTTCCCCAGGTGTTTGGCAAGCGCCATCAAATCAAGCGCATTTAGAAGTTGCGCCGTAATGGGTCGCTTTGCGTCCCAGAAGACCAAAGCTGACCAGAACTCCTGCGCAGGGTCAGATGTCACGAGTTCATACAACAAATCGCTTTCTTCTTCGGAGTGACATGGAAAAAAATAGCAAGTGTCGTCCAGGACCACGGGTCGCCCACGAGCAGGTTCAATCTGAACGAAAGCAAGCTTTTTATATAGACCCGAAATTGCGACCTTGTATGGCGCAAAAGAGTATCCGCCTACTCCAAAGACTGAGAAGCGGGGACGGTTTCGATAAATCGCACTCTTTCTGCTATCCAAGGACTGTGAATGTGCAGCGAGATAACGCCAAGTCCGGGGGGCGTCCAGCTCAAGATGGACTGGATCATCGTCCATCGTTTTTTGTGGAACAATCATCCACCGATGTGGTTTGCGATGCATTGCCAGATCGGAACTTTTCAGCATGGGAAAGATCACTTGGGATTCGATCTCGACGGGTTGTCCCAATCCATTCATGAGCCTGTCGTTATCGAGCCGCAACTCAAAGACCTTGCTACAGTCATGTTTTATTCCTGACCGCCACCCTTTCAATCCTCTCCCTGCAAGGCGCCTCCACTTCTCAAACAATTCGATGTTGGCAATCAACATTCCGTCCCGAAAACCGAAAACATTGGTGGGTATCTGCGCGTCAAGAGAGTCAAACACCTTGCACTCCTTGATGCTGTCGGTGGCATGGGTTTTGATTACCAGGAGACATGCGTCAACCGCAGCAGCGAAGAATGTCTCTGCGTCGAGACGATAAAGAGAGGCTGATTCCATCTTCAGGTCATGTTGCCAGGCATATAAAAGTATCTTGCGAGCCACTGTTGTTTTGCACAGCATTGCAAGCATACCGTGCCTGTCTTGGAGCCACTCCAGATTCTTTCTGATCACCCATTCCGAAATATCGAAATTGCTTTTGCCGGTAAGTGCATCAATGCCGTTCAGGTTATCAAGATTTGACTTCGTCGGGACATTCTTGCTGCCCAGAGCGCCCAATCCAGAGTTTGTCACCCACGGTGGATTACCGATCACCAGTATCGGGTCAGCCAGCAATGCAACAACCTCGGACCAACGCGTCACGAAAAAATCTGACTGGCTGACTACAACTGGCGCCTGAGGGAATTCCACAGCCATAGTTTGCTGCGCCTGCACCACGTATTGTGGGTTGATCTCGAAGCCAAGCACGCGCACGGCTTCAGGAAAGGTCTCAATTGATGCCCTGAGAAAGGAGCCGGTTCCACAAGTTGGTTCAAGTATGGAAGCAGGATGAAACCCTGTCCGTGCGATCAACGAACAGACCTCTCTGGCGAGATCAATCGGCGTTTGGAAATCTCCATATTCGACTTTGTGACGCCTGGGATCGCGCATCGTTATCTCAACCTTTCAACTCCCACGACCAGGCCAGCCTTATCAATCGCTCTGCTGTACTGAAGTCTCCATTGCAGCGCATTGGAGATTGTCAGATAGCCAATCTCAGGGGGATTGGTGAGAACATCATCGGCTATTGCTGACGCCTCAATCTCGTCCACCGGCAGCCTGCGCTCTTCAATGAAAGCCATAACATCGTCTTTGTTGCCTTCATTCTCGATGATTTGGCGAAGACCCGTCGTCGTCTGAAAGTCTGCCGTCTGCTCCTTGCTGACAAAAATCGTATGCAGAACGTTCAGCGTTCCAGTCGATGTTTGAGGGTCGTCTGACTTTTCATACACGAACACAAGCAAGGAGTATCCCAAACCATAGATTTTCTGTCGAGCGGATTTGAAGGGACATGATGACTGAGGTTGTTTGATGCTCGTCACTTTCACATCGACTTCAAGTTCAGGGAAATCGATCCCACTCGCAGAGTTACCTTCCACGAAATCGTACTTTTCTCGAAGATATGAACGAAACTTATGCTCAAAGTACGTGCCCACAGCCTTGCCATCAGTCACACCGTACAACGACGCCTCTTGATGTGCAGATTCGATCTGCGCAAACTGCTGTGCTTCCGTTTTGAGGATTTCCCGTGTCAACTTTGGTTTCATACAGCCTTCAAACTGCAACGCCGACTACATGAATCGTAATGAATCGTAGAGAGGCGCTCAAGAAGCGGGCAACCAGCGCTTCTCCAGCTTGCAGACCATCGTATACGCCGGGTCGAACACATTGCCGACCTCGTAATCGACTGCCTGGCCAAGCAGCGTCTGGGCGTGGATGGCGCTCATGCCGTATTCGTCCTGCAGCCAGCGCGCCATTTCGGTGGTGGCGTGCTGCAGCGCCTGGTCGAGCGGACGCGCGTTGCCGGCGGTGAAGATGTGCGTGGCGTTCTCACCGCGCGGCCAAAAGATGCGCCGTCCCTTCTGCACATTGACCGTGAAGCGCACGTCGCACGAAATCTCGACGCCTGTGCCCGCGATCTCGCCTGCGCCCTGGCGGGCGTGTCCGTCACCTAAGAAAAAGAGCGCGCCTGGCTCGAAGACCGGAAAGTAGACCGTGACGCCCGCCACGAAGCCGCGATAATCCATGTTGCCGCCCTGCGGACCCGAAGTCGCCGTCGAGATCGCCTCACCGCCCGCTGGCGCTACGCCAAAGCAGCCGAGCATAGGCGCCAGCGGCAGCACCAGGCCGCCCTCGACCACAGGATCGACGAGCGTGGCGGTGTTGGCGGCGACATCGACATGCCAGTGGCTGCGCCGTCGTTCGCCAGGTGGAGGCCATGGCAGATCGCGCACGAACTCCGGATCGACGACGTTGGGCGCCAGCATCGTGTTGCCCCAGCCGTAGCTGCGGTTGGGCGTGATGGCGTCGAGATGCACGACCAGCGTATCGCCCGGTTCGGCGCCCTCGACAAAGAACGGGCCGGTCATCGGGTTGCCGGGCGGGGTCGCCTGGTTGCGCGCCGCGTCGAAGCCGTGCGCATCGACCGTCGTCGTGATGACGGTGTCGCCCGGCGCGATGCGCAGCACCGGCGGCGCGGCCACGAGCACGTTGTAATAGCGCGTAGGCGTGAAGGTATGGATCGTCATAGCAGCCCTTTCCTGAGCGTATGCGCAAGTTGCGTGTTTGGATTAACGGTGGAACTGTACCACAGATCGGGGATTGGAGCATGTCTGCGGGGAGATCGATTGCACGCTGCAAACGAGCTTTGCAGTTGGAATGGCACGCAGAACCGCAAAGAACGCCCGGCAAATCTGCACGTTCTTTGCGGTTCTGCGTGAAGCAGAATTCCCGCGGCGCTACAGCAACGATGAAGTGCGGTTCACCCTATGCTGCGACAGCCAGATCGGCGTCATTCTCCACCATCACCGGGATCGGCGCACGCGCCGTCGCTGTCGGCGCCGGTTCGAGCACGACCGGCAGCGCGTGCCGCTCGCGTACGAGGCGGTCGATCTCAATGGCAAGTTCTGGGTTTTCGCGCAGGAAGAGCTTGGCGTTCTCGCGACCCTGACCGAGACGAATGTCGCCGTAACTGAAAAAGGCGCCGCGCTTGGCAACCAATTCCTCGCTAACCGCCAGGTCGAGCAGGTCACCCGCAGTGCTGATGCCTTCGTTGTACATAATGTCGAACTCGGCGGTGCGGAAGGGGGCGGCGACCTTGTTCTTCTTCACCGTCACGCGCGTGCGGTTGCCGACGACCTGATCGCCCTGCTTGATGCTCTCGATGCGGCGCACGTCCAGACGCACGCTGGCGTAGAACTTGAGCGCCATGCCGCCGGTCGTGGTTTCCGGGTTGCCAAACATCACGCCGATCTTCTGACGAAGCTGGTTGGTGAAGATCATGCAGGTGTTGCTGGCTTTGACGACGCCGGTCAGTTTGCGCAGCGCCTGGCTCATCAAGCGCGCCTGCAAGCCGACGTGACTGTCGCCCATCTCGCCCTCGATCTCGGCGCGCGGCACCAATGCGGCGACGCTGTCAACCACGACCACATCCATGGCGTTGGAGCGCACCAGCGCCTCGGTGATCTCCAGCGCCTGTTCGCCGGTGTCGGGCTGGCTGACGTAGAGGCTATTGACATCAACGCCGATCTTGGCGGCGTAAGCCGGGTCGAGCGCATGTTCGACATCGACGAAACCGCAGATGCCGCCGCTGCGCTGCGCCTGTGCGATGGCGTGCAGACAGAGCGTCGTCTTGCCCGAACTCTCCGGCCCGTAGATTTCAACAATGCGCCCGCGCGGATAACCGCCGACGCCGAGCGCAATGTCGAGACTCAAGCTACCGCTGGCAATCGACTCAACGTTGAGTTTATTGGCGTCGCCCAATTTCATGACGGCGCCTTCCCCATATTTCTTGTTCAGATTAGCAAGCGTCGTCTCCAACGCCTTGATCTTTCCTGTCTCCATCCCATCCTCCCGAACTTCCTGTTTGCGCGCCTGTGCCACGATGATTCTCCTCTGGCTGAATTGGTTATGAAGCAACTGTCAATGCTGCACAGTTTAGCACAAATGTTCGCATCTTGTCAACCATATTTTTTGACAGTTTGTCATCCACTCCTATAATCAACAATATCGCACATCAGTTGTGCATCCTGTAAACAAAGCTGCTTCGTAACGCCCGTTCGGCTCCCCTTTCTAAATTGCCGCTTTAGTAGTACGATTTGGACGATATCTGTGTACCGACGCAAACTAAACCGAGCCTGGGATACGTTGAGGTCGATGCCGATGCCAGCCATCGCATCTGACCGGTTGGTCGATTTGCACAACGATCTGACGCTCTACGATACGACGATCGCACAGGAATTACGCGAGTTTCTGCGCGGCAATGCGGTCAATCGCAGCCGTCTATTGGTGGATGAAGAGTTGGAGGAGATGCTGCGCGCTTTCAAGGCGGAAACGCCAGCTGAGATGGAGTGCCGCCGCGATATGCTGCGTTACAAACGGCGCATCGACGATGTGGTCGGTGAACTGCTGCACATGATCGAGGGCGGATCGACCAGTCGCCGCAGCGTCAGAACTCCCCGCGAAAAGAAACGTGCAGCGGAGCGCAACAAAGCCGAGACTGAGACGAGTTAAAGATCAATCCCCACATCGCGCGCCAGCAAATCCGCCAATGTCTCACGGCGTTGAATCAGTGTGGCTGCACCGTTGTCAAGCCAGAGCACAGCCGGTTTGCGCGCTCCGTTGTAGTTGCTCTGCATCGCCAGATGATAGGCGCCGCTGACGGGCACGGCAAGCAGTTCGTCCGCAGCGATAGCGGGCATCGGCAACGCCTCGATCAACACATCCCCGCTTTCACAATAAGGCCCTGCGATCCACACCGGTCCAACAGTCGGGCGATCCGGATCGCTCACCGGCAGCGCGCTGTACCGTGCGCCGTAAAGCGCCGGACGTGGATTGTCCGCCATACCGCCGTCGATGAAAAGCCAACGTCGCGTCGCCGTTTGCTTGACCGCGCCGACGGTGTACACGGCCACCCCACCGCGTGCGACCAGACTGCGTCCCGGCTCCAAATGCAGCGACGGGAGCTTCAGCCCGCGCTGGCGACATCCTTCCACTACGCGTTGCGCCACAAACTGCACATAGTGTTCGACATCCGGCTGCGGCAGGTCGTCTTCATGATAGGCAACGCCCCACCCTCCACCCGGAGAAAGCGATTGCGGCTGCCAGCCCGTGGTCGAGGCGATTTCGGCGACCAAGCCGAGCACGGTCTCCAACGCCGGACCGATCGGCGCCGGGTCGTGAAAGTGCGAACCCTGGTGAAAGTGCAGCCCATTCAACGGCAGCCCGTGGTCGAGGCAGAAACGCACCGCGTCCATCGCTTCCTGCGGCGACACGCCGAATTTGCTGTCCTCCTGCCCGGTCTGGCGATAGGCGTGCGTGTCGACCGCCACGCCGGGACGCACGCGCAGCCACAGCGCGATATTGTTCGTTGCGGCGCGCAGCATCGGCGCCAGACGGTGCAGCTCCGCCAGATTGTCGACCACGATCACGCCGGCGTGCTGCACTGCCATCTCCAGGTCGACGGCGCTTTTGTTGACGCCATGCACCAGGATGCGACGACGCGGGACGCCAGCCGCGGCCGCAATGCCGATCTCGCCGGCGCCGGTGCAGTCGAGCCAGAAGTCGTGGCGCTGCGTCCAGCGTGCAATGGCGCGCGATAGATACGCTTTGCCCGCGTAGGTCACTGCGGATTCGCCCGGATAATGCCGCGCCAATGCCGCGCGATAGGCCTGTGCGGCGGCGTCGAGTGTGGCGGCGTCGAAGCAATAGAGCGGCGTGCCATATTCCTGCGCCAACGCGCGCACACGACAGCCGCCGATCGACAATTCCGCTCCGCGGCCAGGAGCATCCGCAGGCGCATAGATTGCGGTGATCGGGAACAACTGCAATCGGCGGCGGGTCAACTCAGCGGCTGCGTCCATAGACTACCTCTCGACCAAAACCAGAATGATGCCGACCAGCGTAACGGCGATGCCGCCAAGCGTGATCAGGCTGGGAACCTCGCCCAGCAGCAGGATGCCGAGAATGATGCCGCCGGTCACTTCCTGCGTGGCGATCAGGTTGACGCTAGTGGCGCGCATCCGGCGCAGCGCGGCGTTATAGAGCGTGTGCCCAAGCCCCAGCGGGATCACGGCCAGCGCAACGATGCTAACGATCGCCAGCAGTGTGTAGCCGCCCGCCGAAAAATTGAGCGCCGCCAGTGGCGTTAACCACACCCCGCCGACCAGATAGACCGCGCCGGCGTAGACCAGCAGCGACATCTGGTGACGCTGACCCCGCCCGGCAATGCTGTAAATCGCAAAGGTGACCGCACTGAGCAGCGCCAGCGCATCGCCGATCAGCATCCGTGAATCGAACTGCGGCTCAAAGCCCGCCATGATCGCCACGCCGAGCACTGCGATCACCACACCCAGCCATTGCCGCGGCCGTAGTTTTTCACCCAAAATCCACCACGACAGCAGCGCCGAAAAGACGGGCGCAGTGTAGACAAGCGCCAGGCTATGCGCAATCGTGGTGAAGTTGAGCGATGCGATGTAGGCGCCAAAGTGAACCGCCGCCACCAGCCCCACGATCAAGAGCATGGGAAGCTGGCTTAGCGTCGGGCGGGCATCCCCGCGCCCCACCCCCACGCCCAACACCAACAGGCCAGCAAGCAAAAGACGCCCGGCCGCAATTTCATAGGCGGTCAGGCTCTCTGCAGCCCAGCGCACGAGCACTGGGCTTGTACTAAAAAAGAACACTGCGATGCCAACCAGCAACAGACCGCTGCGCGAGACGACGTCGCTGGTCTGCACTTCCGGTTGTGGGCGCAAACCAGAAAATATATCGGTGTTAGAAGGGGGTGGCGATCAACGAAGCAAACGTGCCGAAGACCATACTAAAGATGATCAACAGGCTGACAATGTAAAAAATCTTCTCATTGCGCGACAACTTCCTGCGGGCCATAAGCGTTTCAAAGCTCCTTTTGTAAATTCAGCCTCCAAGAGACCAAACACCTTGCAAACATGCACGACACACTGGTTTGATTATAGCACATTCGTCCACAGATGTGCATACTTCAGCCCACTGCCAGTGTTAAAAAGCACCACGCGCTCGTCGGGCTTGATCCACCCCTGTTCGAGCAGATGCACCTGCGCCGCCAAAGTCGCCGCCCCCTCTGGCGCCGGGAAGACGCCGCTCGCTGCGCCCATCACGCGGGCATAGCGCAGCATCTCCTCGTCGGTCACAGTCAGCGCCACGCCGCGGCTCTGCCGGATCGCACGCAAGATCAAGAAGTCACCGATGGCAATGGGCACGCGCAGCCCGTCGGCCACGGTTTTGGCGCCCTGCCAGAGCTCGGCGTGTTCGACGCCCTGCGCAAAGGCGCGCACGATCGGCGCGCAGCCGCTGCTCTGCACCGTGACCATGCGCGGGCGCTTCGACTCGATCAGCCCCATCTTCTCCATTTCGTCGAACGCTTTCCACATCCCAACCATGCCGGTGCCGCCGCCGGTCGGGTAGATGATCACGTCGGGCAACTCCCAGTTCATCTGCTCCGCCAGCTCGTAGCCCATCGTCTTTTTGCCCTCAACGCGATACGGTTCCTTGAGCGTGCTGACATCGAACCAACCATGCGCAGCGACGCCCTCGCGCACCTTGACGCCGCAGTCGTTGATCAGCCCATCGACGAGCGTGACGTTGGCGCCCAACTCGCGACATTCCACCTGAAAAAGGCTCGGCACATCTTTGGGCATGTAGACGTGCGCGGGCAGTCCGGCGGCGGCGGCGTAGGCGCTCATAGCGCAGGCGGCATTGCCGGCGCTGGGGATCGCCAGTTCGCGCGCACCCAGCTCGTAGGCGCGGCTCACCGCCATCGCCAGCCCGCGCGCCTTGAAGGAGGCGGTGACGTTCAAGCCCTCATCCTTGATGTAGGTGTGCGGACAGCCGATCTGCTCACCCAGCCGGCGGGCGTGATGCAGCGGCGTCCAGCCTTCGCCCAGACGCAGCATCGCCCAATCGTTCTGCACCGGCAGCACCTCCTCATAGCGCCACAGGCTCGGCTCGCGTGTGCGCAGCGCGGCTTTGGTGAGGGTGCGCGCCGCTGCGTCCAGGTCATAGCGCGCCAGCAGCGGCTTGCCACACTCGCCGCACAGATTGAGCAGTTGATCCGCCGCATAATGCTTGCCGCACATGCCACATTCGAGATGGGTCAGGGTCGATTTGGTGCGCGCCATCGGATATTATCCTCCGTGAATTGTTGAGAAAAAGGGCAAGTCGCAAGGTGCGAGATCCCAGTCGCCAATTGTCGCACGTTGCGTGGAGGGTCATTATGCGGGGCTTCCTGGTTTCTGGGCAAACTTTGGGACTGATCTCATTGCGATCAATTCGACAAAAATTAGCAAATATGCTAACACCCCCAAACGGATTATGAAATCCTCTACTACAGTGACGAAGTCCAAGCAGCTATTGAGGCGTGGCCTGTGGGCATCCGAGCATACTACGCCAGAATAACTGAACGCATGGCCTATATCAAAAATCCGAAAAGACTTCCAGAGAAGGAGATAAAGCTTGCACGTCGGCGCCTTTCAGAGGTGCAGAGACAAAACAAGGGGTAATGACGATGAAGACACATAAAGAGATGATCAGTGAGTGGATGACGGATCCTGCCTTCGTCCAGGAGTACGATGCGCTGGAAGAGTCATTTTCGCTATACGACGAACTGCTGCGTGCGCGCAAAGAAGCCGGGCTGACGCAGGCTGAGGTTGCGGAGAAGATGGCGACCAAGCCTTCGGTGGTAGCGCGACTGGAAGCCGGCGGCGGCCGCCACAAGCACTCGCCGTCGCTAGCAACGCTCCAGAGATATGCCGAGGCGGTGGGCTGCCGCCTGGAGATCAGGATGGTGCGCACGCCGCAAAAGCAAGAACAGCAGAAGTTCTCCGCGAAATCGAACAACTGATATTTGCACCCAACTGACTCCCCGGTCTCTATCCCTCCACCACAACGATGCAGCAAAATCGGTCGAGTGGCGGATCAAATCGATCCGCCAAAGTGCTATTATTATGCGTCCATCCAGGGTGTTTTTGCCACTTACGTTGAAATAGTCAGGATAGTGCATGCGCAACCTCATCGTACTTGAACACATCTCACTCGACGGCGTGATCCAGGCGCCCGGCGGTCCCGCTGAAGACACCAGCGGCGGCTTTGCCCATGGCGGCTGGATTGCGCCCTTTTCCGACCCGGTGCTAAGCACACTCCTGCGACGACAGATGAACTCATCGTTCGACCTGTTGTTGGGGCGTAAGACCTTCGATATCTGGGCGCCGTACTGGCCGCATCATGGCGACATCTGGCCCAACGCCAACGCAGCGACCAAGTACGTCGCCTCGAACACCGTGTCCACCAGCGACTGGCAGCCTTGCGTGTTCTTGAGCGGCGATGTTGCAGGAAAAGTTGCCGAAATCAAGCAACAGTCGGGGCCGGATTTGCACGTCTGGGGCAGCAGCAACCTGCTCCAGACGCTGCTCAAGCATGATCTCGTCGACGCGTTCTGGCTGATGATCTACCCGCTCACCCTGGGCAACGGCAAGTGGCTCTTTGGCGACGGCACACTCCCGCGCACGTTCCAAGTGACGGAGAGCACGGTGACGCCAGGCGGCGTCATTGTTGTGAACTACGCGCGCGTGGGTGCAGTCGTTACCGGAAGTATGTGACCGGGCTAAACCAGGAACCTTTTCGCAACCAGAAACAAGGTGTGTAAAATGCCGGTGATTCAGCGCGTCAAGGGGTGCGAATTTTGATTCTACGAAGCCGATCTCGATGAAGCGCCTCATGTGCATGTCGGACGAGAAAACAAGGGGGCGAAGTTTTGGTTGCGACCTGTGAGAAACAGTCGAGCGGGTGGCTTTCAACCAACATCTTCCTTTGCACAGCAGGATGAAAGCAACGTCCTGAAGGCCATTCAGCCTTTTTCCGCAGTTGCGTGAAAACTCCAGAATGCGAGGATGGATACTTGAACAGAGAGATTACTGATAGCGTCGGCGATCAACAACCGGTGCAGTTCTATCACGGTGCGCGGACTAAGCTGAAACCGGGTGACCTGATCCAGCCTGGTCATGCCACTGCACCCAGTCAGCAAGGTGACATGACCGCCTATGTTTACCTGACCCCCAACCTGGATGCGGCGATTTGGGCGGCGGAACTGGTGGACGGCGAAGCTCCCAGCTGCGTCTACACCGTGGAGCCGACGGGGCAGATCGAGCATGTTCCCGCACCGACAGCGCAGCTTGCGCCGGGCGGTCCCACGATGGCATACCGCTCTCGACAGCCGCTGCGCGTCACCGGCGAGGTCACAGAATGGCGCTACTACCACGGTACGCGCGCTGATCTCAAGCTGGGAGACCTGATTGAGCCGGGTCATCGACCGAATTACGGCGACCAGGATCGAACCACTGCCTATGTCTACTTCACCCGCACGTTGGACGCAGCCACATGGGGAGCAGAGTTGGCGGCCGGCGGAGGCCCTGGCAGAATTTACATCGTGGAACCGACCGGCCCGTTCGAGAATGATCCCAATTTGACCGACAAACGGTTTCGCGGCAATCCAACGAAATCGTTCCGCTCACGGGCGCCACTGCGGGTCACAGGCGAGGTCACGGATTGGCAGGGGCATGCCGCCGAATCAATCAAAGCCATGAAGGACGGCCTTGAACGCCTCGCGCAACGCGGTGTGGAGCCAATCGAGGATTGAAAGCTGAATCGCTCGTCAATTGACAACTGGGAAATGCTTAAGGGCATGACATGGCAACCTTCTTCGCCCAGGCGCCGGCGCTGAACCCAAACCGCGCGCAGATCAAAGGCGTGGTCTGCGGCGTGCGCGTGGAGGCGATCAACGACCCGCTGATGCCGGCCATCCGCTATATGGACAAGCTGGTCGATGAACTCGCCAAAGGCAAGGCGATGGAGAAGATTCTGCGGCAATGAGTTGAGCAGAATTGCCATGCAATGTTATTGGAGAAATAAAGTGGGCGGCGGGCATTCTGTTGCTTCGACGAGCCTTTTTTACGCCTCACCCTTTTTCTGCTCTCAGGCCTTTTTCTCAACCCGCCCTATCCGCCGCTAACGCAAACCGTTTAGGCGTCGCATGGAGTGAATCATGAACGTGAAATTGAGACGAGCTTACGAACCACCAACCGAAGACGATGGTTACAGAGTTCTTGTGGATCGTCTATGGCCGCGGGGACTCAGCAAGGCCAAAGCCAAGATTGATCTCTGGCTTAAAGAGATCGCGCCATCAACCGAGCTTCGCCAATGGTTCGGGCATGATCCTGAGAAATGGACTGAATTCAAGAAGCGGTATCGCGCTGAGTTGAAAAACAATCCTGCATGGGCTGAACTACAGGCGCTTGCGCGCCAGAAAGAACTTACTCTTGTGTACGCAGCCAAAGATCAGTTGCACAATGAGGCGATGGTGCTAAAACAGTTCCTGGAGCGCGGCGCCTAACAACTGGCCGCTTGCTTCAAATGGATGAAATACTGCCACTTCTACCAGTGCCTGATTACAACCTGCCCGGCCTATTTTTGTTCTTCGTCATGGGATTGGGACCGCTCTTCCCGATCTACGGCCTTCTGGCTCGCCCGAGCTGGCTTGGGCTGAGGCATTATCCCGCTGGAGTGGCTATTACTGGGCTTGGGCTGGAACGCTGGCTCTCGGCGTGCTGTTGGCCGTCTGGTTAGTCGTCCAAGGGCTGTTAATTGGCTTCAAGTGGCCGATCCAGTACATCACAGCGGTTAACGGGTTGTTGATTATTGTGCTGGCGCTAGCGCCGAGTGTGAGAAACTTGTATGCCAAGTAAGCGTATACAAGAGAATCTGTTGCGGAGTGAGTCTTATAGGTGGCGACGGCGGCGCACCTGAGCTTATTCGTTGATGGGCGGCTCTCCGCCGCCCATCAACCTGGAGTAGATATTGCTCTACACGCCGATCGGCGCCAGGTTTGCTTCCTGAATCGCCTGATTCAATTTCGGCAGGTCTTCAGCGAGCGCTGATTCCAGCGCCGCCAGTTGCGCATCGATCTGTGCGGCGTAGTGCTCGACGATGGCGTGCGCCTGCTCGGTTGGGCGGGCGTCGGCGCTGCCTGCGATGGCGGCGGTGGACGCCAGCGCCTCGTTGAGCCGTGAGCGTGCGATCAGCCCGTAGGTCACCTTCTGTTCGCCGGGCAGGATCAGCGCATCCTCGATGGCCGCCAGCTTTTCCAGCAATGTAGTCGCCGCAGTCGTGATTGCCGGTGCGTCG
>BOKO01000001.1:0-232500 GCA_016861025.1 Chloroflexota bacterium | reverse complement strand
GGCGTTCGCCGCACAACGAAAGCCCAGATGGTCATTTGCTACGTCGGGCGGAAAGCTGCTCCGTATGGTGCATGTGCCAAATTCCTGTGGAGCTATCCAGGCGCCGCCGCGCACAATGCGCGGCTGGCTGGCATCCTCAAGCGCATTGCGGCCGTCGTCGCTGTAGGGATAGGGTCGCGCCAGACTTGCGACCCATTCCATCACGTTTCCGGCCAGATCAGCGACGCCAAACTCACTGTCACTATCCGGGGAATAGGCGCCGACCGAGAGCGCTTGTTCACACCCTGCCTCCTGCGTATTCGCGATCCCTGGCCTGATGTCGTCTCCCCATGGGAACAGATGATTTCCACTCCCACGACAGGAATACTCCCACTCCGCTTCTGTGGGCAATCGCTTGCCTTGTGCAGCGCAATAGTCCGCAGCTTCTCGCCAGGTTACATAGACCACCGGCTGAAAGGCAGTTTGACCCGGCGGCCACTCTTCATTCGTCCAGGAGGTCGGCGCAGAAGCGCCGCTCTCGCGCACATAGCGCTGATATTGGTAATTGGTCACCTCATATTTGTCGATCCAGAAACTTTCGACCGCTACTCGGTGCTGCGGCCTCTCACCGATGTTGTCGCCCATCACGAACGTTCCACCGGGAATGAGCACCATCTCATCCAGTTGTTCGAGCGTGGGCGCGACGCCGTCTGTGCAGGTGGTGGAGGTCAATGCAATGGGTTCAGAGATGGTTTCAGGAACCATGGCAGGCGTCGCCGGCGCTGCGGTGGGTTGCACAGAGAAGATTCGCAAACGACTCAGAATTGCTGCGCCGATGGCAAATAGCAACACAACCGTCACCATCGACACAGCAGCCTTTACCCACAAGGGCCACGCCCGACGTTCACGCCCTGGTGCAGCCTGTATGCCCTCCGTCGATGATTGCCAGGCGCTCACAATGTGCTGCAAGTTCTGGTTGCCGGGGTTGTAGCGAGCCGCCGCCAGAACGAGTTCTTCGGTCCACCCTTCACGTTCCGACGCATCAATGACGGCTGTGATGATTTCGGTCAGCGAAGCATTGACAGGCGCATAGTGGGTAAGAGTTTTGTCAAGCTCGACGCGCAACATCTGTGCAAATGAAGGCGCATCGTAGGCGCTCAGCAGCGCCTCCAGCAATTCCTGGTATGTTTGCCGGCGAAGTCTCATGATGCCGCATACGATACCTCATCGTGAATGCGGCGTCAATCTCAACCTGAAAAAAAGAGACCGCTTCACGGTTAAGACAAATTGAGTCATCGCCTCCGCTTCATTTTCACTCTGAAGGAGGGGTGAAAGGCGCCGGGCAATTTTAAAAATCGCCCGGCACAACCTTACGGAAACACTTCTCGCAGCCAACTGATCACCGTCAGGTCGCCGGGAGTGGTGCGCCTTGCCACGCTCGGGTAGAAGTCCAACGGACCGCAGACTGGCGAGTTGCCTCCGCCGTCGCACTCCGAGGCCACATGGACGGCGTCCACGACAGGCACGGTTTTGCCCAGCTTGCTATCGAAGAAGTACTGATAGATAGGGCTGCCGCTGTGCCCGCCGCTGGTGTCGCAGGAGTGGTTGAAGATCCGATTCCAGTTATCCGGGCCAGGGAAGCGGAACGATCCCAATCCGCAGGTGGCGGTGTCGCCATAGAGTCGCTGCGGCTGGCAATTCACCGGCACGTCAGGTCGCGTGCCGCCGCAGGCGGGGTAGCCGCGATTGTACTGGTTGTTTGCCTTCAACGTCGTCGCAGTGAGCGCCACATAGCCCATCCAACCGGTCTGGTCTCCCAGCCGATCAGGGATCACGATCAAGCCCCAGTCCCACTGTCGCGGGTTGGTTGTGTTGGGATTGCGCCACTGCGGATGGGTGAAATACCACGCCGTCTGTCCCGGCGCAGGATTGGGCGAAATCGTCGAAGAGCCGTACGGGAATGTGCTGCCATCGCGTCCGGGGCTTACCGTAAAGCTGAACCAGGTGTTCGTTCCCTGCTGGTTGATACAGTGCGCCGCCGTGATCAGGTGACGAGGGCCGATCAACGTGCCGGTGCAGTTGTTGCTGAAGTGCGAGATCGTGCGCCACGGCCATGATGTCGTGGGCGTGCGGATGATGCGCGTGTCGATGCCGTTGCTGCGTGCGGCCGATTGTACAAGGTCGCTATCCGCGTGCAAACCACCGTTGCCCATCCTCTGAACAACAGGCAAAAAGAGCATACGCAGCTCTTCAAGCGCCGATGGATCGTCGAGTCCCTCAGTTGCGCTGGTCAGCCCGGCCTGGATACGGCATTGGTGAATCTCTGCCAGCATATTCCGGTTCATATTGATCGCAAACTCATGGCGCGTTGCGGTATTGAAGACATGGAGCAAGGTGTCCTGCACAGGGACAGTGTCCGCCGGCCGCTCTTCGGGGTCGGTTACACCCGGATCATCGGGGGCAGGATCGGCCGGTTCTCCAACCGGCTCATCGCTCAACTCGCCGGTTGCGACATACCGCACTGTGAGATAACGATTGATAGTTACAGGTGCAGTGGGCGGCGGATCTGCAGAAATCGCTCGACGCAACGCATCAAGATCGTAAGGATCGCCGCTTATGCAGGGATCGGCGGTTCTCACGGTTGTCGGCTCATCCACCGGCGGTTGTTGGAACTCGGCCGCACGCACGTTTGTCGCAGGCGTCAACGACCCGATCAGAAACGCACCAACGACGACCAGCCGCCAGAGCCGCCTCCGTAAACAAGACGCTGTCAGCTTAACAAATCCAACGCCAACATCAGCAAAGCAAGGGAAACGCATCTTTAATCTCCTCTCCAAACAGAGCCTGTGAGCAACGAATCGCAAATTGCAGTGTAAATTCGCTGCTCCTCCTCACACTAGAGGCTTTCAAGATACCCTGCCAGTAAAGTTAGGGAAATACACCCATACATAGCTTCCGTGTGGCGTCGATCACAGCGGAGTTTCTCTGAAACAGCAACTTCAAAAGAAACGACGGCGCCGTATCCACTTGCAAGAGCATCCCCCACTATCAACCATTACTCCACACGCACCTCCGTATAGATCTCCTGCTTATTGCCATCCAAATCTTCGACAATGAAGCCGACGACGTAATCGCCCACAGCAGCGTCGAGTTCGACCCAACGCATCGGTTCGCGTCCAAAGGTGAGCACGCCGCCCGCTTCGATGAAACGGCCGACCACGCGGCCGCTGTTGTCAAGATCGAGCCACTGTTCATCGACGGTGAAGGTGTCGCCCACCTGGGGTAGAATTTCGCGCGGCGCACCGGTGGAGCCGTCGCCGGCAAAGCCAAAGACTTGCTGAAAGACGCCGTCGCGGAAGTAGAGGCGGGCGCGGCGCTGTTCGCCGTCAGCGGCGTAGGTGTAGACGCCGTCCACGCTATAGACGGCATCTTCGTAGGTGGCGCCGTAACTTTCCGGCTGGAGAGCGACCGTCACCCGGTTGACGCCATCATCGATGGCGAACATCAGCGGCTCCCACTCGAACTCGACTACAAAAGGACCCTCGCCCCATTCTGGATAGTAAACGCCATTCAGTTCGCGCGTATCACCGCTTTCCAGATAATCCTGATCGGCCACGTAGATGGAGTTGGCGCTGCGGTCGTAGTAACCGGTGAAGATATAAATGTAGCCGACGTTTGACCCATCCACCTCCATACGCAGCGTGATCGGGCGTCCCGGCGCAGCCACATCGTCTGACTTTTCGACGGCGCCGACAGTGATCCCACCGGCGGCCGGCGCACGCACTGCCGCAGCTTCCGGCGCGGCAAGCTGCCGGGTGGATGGCTCGAATCTACGTCCCGTGTAGTGGAACGCCAGAAAATCGTCCCACAATGAGTCCTGCGCAAAGCGATCCGCCACCGCCGTGTATGAGGTCGGTCCTGCAACCGGCGACTTGTAGAGCTGCGAGTTAGGGAAGTAGATCGAGACGCCGGTGGCGCCCGACTTCTCGGAGCCTTTCTTGTCCGCCAACACCATGGCATCGAGCACGCTAAGCACATCACGGCCCGTCGAGGCGGTTGCGCCATCTCCCACTTGCAGAACAAGGTTGATGAAATGGCCGAGATCGATATAAGATGCGGGCACATTGGCGCCAAAGATGCTGGTGAAGGATTGTGCGTAGCTGCGCGCTTTGGCGACATCGCGCTGGTTCACATTTTGCAGCACGTGGGCGTATTCATTGATTGCCTGGAGCAATGCCGGGGTCTGTCTCAGATCAAGGGCGGCCAGTGTCACATTGCGCGCCATCTGTGCGGCCGTTTCACGCGCCGAAGGCACGCTGCCCATGCCAAAGAAACCGCCGGCTCGCCCGTAGAGGTCGAGCCGCTGCTGTTCGTCGGTGATGCGCGCATCCTCGTCAATATAGCTGCTGACGATGACCTGCCCCAACTGTCCACCGTCGATGCCTGGATTCTGTTGCAGCGCGCTGAGGAAGCTGGCGTACGCCCAGCCCAGCGCCGGTTCTGTCTCCTGCGAGAGCACGGCGTAGTTGGCGTGTTCGGCGAGCGCGCTCAGCACCTCGATATGCCCCATCAGGCAGGCGTCCATGCCGATCAACTCGAACTTGTCGATGCCAGTTTCGGTGCGAGCGCGCGCCAGCGCATCGTCGATCTCGGCAAGAAACATCTGATTGCCCAACGCGTCGACGATCGGCGCGCGTACGCTGGCGCGGCTGCGGTCATTGCCTGGGTCGGGGTCGCTCCAGCCGCCAGGCCAGCCCATGCCGTGGTCGGAGAGGATCAGCACATACTTGTCGGATGGATAGCTGGCGACGGCCCATTTCACAAAGTCAACGAGCGTGTCGCCATTCGCCATGTTGACTTCGCCCAAATCCTCGATCAATTCCGAGCCAAGACGCATCAGATCGTCGTCACGGGTGACATAGTAGCGCCGCGCGCCGTGCCAGTTGCCGTCGCCGTCAAAGCCGCCGCGATAACGGTCGATCTGGCTAACGATGCGCACCTGGTCATTGGAGCCGACGCGCTCCGCCTCGTTGAGGTCGATGAAGATGTCCTTTTCTAGAATCTTGTCGTCAGCATCCTGGTAGAGCATGATCAGCCAGGTCTGGCCGGGGTCGCCGCTGGCGTTGAGATTGACGACCGGTGTAGGCTGGCTTTGCTGCACCGGACGCGGCGTGGCGATCACGGGCGCAGCGACCTGCGCTGGCTGCTCGGCGACCTGCGAATCTTCGCCGCCGCCAAGGCCGTTGAAGATCATGAACGGCCCGATGCAGAGCAGCAAAACGACCAACAGCGCGATCAACATCAGTGGATTGCTTGGGCGCGCGCCGCCTCCGCCATAACCGGGCGGCAGAGGCGCCCCACCTCCCCCACCGCCGGAAGAATAGCCGCCACCGCTGGGTGGGCGACTTCCCCCGCTCGAAGCTGGCGGGCGCGTGTCGCGCGTCGGCGCGTCGGCGCGCTCACGTCCGCCAGCGGGTGGTTCACTGCGACGGCGGCGTTGTGTGGTGACTGTGCGCGGCTCATTGCCGCCAGCGGCAAAGTACAGTTGAGAATACGCCATCTTGCCGGTGCTTTGTGCTGCTGGCTGAGGTTGCCACATTTGCGGTCGTCGTTGCACCCACGAGTCAAACAGAATCGGTCGCATGAGGAGTGCTCCCTGGGCAAATGAACGGACAGGATTCAAGTGAACGGACAACGTTGATGCAGATTCTACTCGATGGCGCCCGCTTCACGCAACGCCTCGATTTCAACGGCGTCGAAGCCCCACAGCGACAGCACTTTTTCGGTGTCGGCGCCTGGCTCCGGCGGTGGAGCAGGCATGACAGCGGGCGTGCGGCTGAGATGTGGCGCCGGCGTCGGCTGCACCACGTCATCTACAATCGTGAACACCCCACGCGCGACGTTGTGCGGGTGCTGCGGCGCTTCGTCCATGTCGAGCACGGGCGCAGCGCAGGCATCGGTGCCTTCAAGCAGCGCGCACCATTCGTCACGCGTGCGCGTGCGAAAGATGGGCGCAAGTTTTTCGCGCTGCCGCCTCCAGGTCGTCGGGTCATAATGAATAGCAAAGTCGGGGTCGTCGATGCCCATCTTTTCTAGAAACAGATGATAGAACTGTGGCTCGATGGGCCCGATGGCAATAAATTTGCCGTCGCTGCATTCATACGCGCCATAGAAGAACGCGCCGCCGTCGAGCAAGTTGGCGCCGCGCTGGTTGCTCCATAATCCGGCCGCCTTGACGCCGTAGATCATCGTCATCAGATACGCCGCGCCGTCGGTCATCGCTGCGTCGACGACCTGCCCCTGCCCCGAACGCTGCGCCTCCCACAACGCCGCCATCATGCCCCACGCCAGCATCATGGCGCCGCCGCCAAAGTCGCCGACCAGATTGAGCGGCGGCAGCGGCTGCTCCGGCGCACCGATGGCGTGCAGCGCGCCGCTGAGTGCGATGTAGGTGATGTCGTGGCCGGCGGCGTGGGCGAGCGGGCCATCCTGTCCCCATCCAGTCATGCGCCCGTAGACCAGCTTCGAGTTGCGCGCCAGACAGACATCCGGCCCTAACCCCAGCCGCTCCATCACGCCAGGACGAAAGCCTTCGATCAAGGCGTCCGCCTGCTCGATCAGCCGCAGCGCGGCGTTGCGCCCCTCCGGGCGTTTGATGTCCAACCCGACGCTCAGCTTGCCCCGGCTGGTCACATCGAAGGGGCCAAGGCTAAGCAGGCTGAGCGGGCGGCGCACCGCCGATTTACGCTCGATGCGTATGACTGTGGCGCCCATGTCGGCGAAGAGCATGGCGGCAAAGGGGCCAGGTCCGATGCCGGCAAACTCGATGACCGTGAGACCCGTCAGCGGCCCCTTGCCTGTGGATTGCTGCGTCACATTACACCGCAAACATCTGGTCGCGCTCTGGCCCGACCGAAACATAGTCGATCTTAATGCCGGCCAGCTCGCTGATGCGGTGCAGATAGGCGCGCGCTTCTTTGGGCAGATCGTCCCAATGACGGCAGTCGGAGGTCGGCGTCAACCAGCCGTCCCACACCTCGTAGACGGGCGTCACATGCATCAGCACCGGCGTGTCGGGCATCGAGTCGGTGACGATGGCGCCGTCGGGCAACTTGTAGCCGATGCAGATTTTGATGATCTCAAAGCTGTCGAGCACATCGAGCTTGGTGATCGCCAGCCCCGTCATGCCGTTGAGCCAGGCGGCGTAGCCGATCGCCACACCGTCGAACCAGCCGCAGCGTCGCGGGCGCCCGGTTGTGGCGCCAAACTCGCCGCCGATCTCGCGCAGCTTCTCGCCGTCGGCGTCATGCAGCTCGGTGGGGAAGGGGCCGTCGCCGACCGCAGTGCTGTACGCCTTGACAACGCCGATCACGCGGTCGATGGTGCGTGCAGGCAAGCCGGCGCCCGACGCCGCGTAGGACGCGGTCGGGTTGCTGCTCGTCACATAGGGATAGATGCCCCAATCGAGGTCGCGCATCACGCCAAGCTGCCCTTCGAGCAAGATATGCTTTTTCTGTTCGATGGCGCGGCGGGTCATCGGCAGCGTGTCGATGATGCGGTCGCCCAGCTTTTCGCGATACTCCATGCAGAGCGCGTACAGTTCTTCGCCGTTGAGCGGCTGTCCGCCGAGGATTTCGATCTTGCGGTTGACGGTGCGCAGCGCGTTGTCGAGCCGCGTCTCCAGCCACTCCGGCTGTAACAGGTCGCCCATGCGCAGGCCGGCGCGCGCCGCCTTGTCAGCGTAGGCAGGTCCGATGCCGCGCTTGGTTGTGCCGATGGTGTCTTTGCCACGCGCCGCCTCTTCGAGCACGTCGAGTTCGCGGTGATAGGGCATCAGCATCTGTGCGCGCGTGCTGACCCAGAGGTTGCCCAGATCGACGCCCGCGGCTTTGAGACTCTCCATCTCGTTGAGCAGCGACTGTGGATTGACCACACAGCCAGAGCCGATGATATTCTGCGTGCGCGGGTTGAAGATGCCGCTGGGGATCAAATGCAACGCGTGCTTGCCATACTCGTTGATGACGGTGTGGCCCGCGTTATCGCCCCCCTGAAAGCGGATCACGACATCCGCCTCCTGCGCCAGATAATCGATGACGCGACCCTTACCCTCGTCGCCCCATTGGGCGCCTACTACGGCAGTGACAGTCATAGGCTTCATCTCCTTTTTTGTTTTAGGCAATCAACGCAGGTCATAATCGATCGACTGGTTGACATCTGCTTTCCAGTTGCGGCTTGTCCAGGTTAATCGCCATAAGCAAATAATCTACTTTGCCGACTCTCCACCATCCACCGTCAGCACGGCGCCGGTGATGAACGAGGCGTCGTCCGAGCAGAGAAAGGCGGCGGCGCGGGCAATGTCCTCCGGCGCGCCGATGCGACCCAGCGGGATAAGCGGAAGCTGCGCCTCGAAAAATTCGGCGGGCATGGCGTCGAAGGCGGCGGTGTGAATGAGCCCAGGCCGGATCACGTTGGAGCGGATGCCGTAGGGCGCCAGCTCGATGGCGAGACGACGGCTGAAGGCTTCGAGCGCAGCTTTGCTGGTGACGTAAGCGATGTCGTCGAACTCGCCGACGACGACGCCGATGCTGCTGATGTGCAACACGCAGCCGCGCGTCTGGATCAGGTGCGGGCGCGCCGCCTGCACCAGGCTGAACGCGGCGTCCAGGTTGATCGAGAGCACCTGGCGCCACATCTCCATCGTCATTTCGTCGAGGTCGAGACCGGCGGAGATGGCGGCGTTGTTGACGATGACATCCAGCCGCCCGAAATGTTGGATGACCTGGCGCACGATATTGGGCGCTTCGACCGCCACATCGCCGCGGATCGGCAGCGCTTCGTGACCGGCGGCGCGCAGAGCGTCGGCGTGTTTTTGTACGATATGCCCGCGGCGCCCGATCAGCGCCACCGCCGCGCCTTCAGCGGCAAGCTGCGCCGCAATCGCCGCGCCAATGCCGGTGCCGCCGCCGGTGACAAGGGCAACTTTGCCTGTGAATCTACGTTGAATCTCGCCTGTCAATGCGTTCTCTCCCTCAAACCAACGTAGGTGCGGTTGACAACCGCACGGCCTCGATTGGGCAGGATCATGCAGTTGCGAGCCGCATCTCCATTTGCCTCAACCCAACGTAGGTGCGCTTCTCAACCGCACGGCCTCGATTGGACAGGATCATGCGGTTGCGAACCGCATCTACGTTACCCATGCTTGGCCTCGATTGGACAGGATCATGCGGTTGCGAACCGCATCTACGTTACCCATGCTTGGTCTCGATTGGACAGGATCATGTGGTTGCGAACCGCATCTACGCCCCTCGCAACTCGCCCCTCACAACTCCCTACCCTCGCCCAATCGACAGTTGATAGTTCGGCGCTTCTTTGGTGATGATGATGCTGTGCGGATGGCTTTCCTGAAAACTGGCGCGGCTGATGCGTTGGAAGCGCGCCTTCATCCACAGGTCGGGCAGGTCCGCTGCGCCGACGTAGCCCATGCCGCTGCGCAAGCCGCCCATCAACTGGAAGACAAAATCCTTGAGCAAGCCTTTGTAGGGCACCTGACCTTCGATGCCTTCGGGCACGCTCTTGCCGCTGATGTCGGGGCTGGCGGATTCACCCTGCGCGGTCTGGTAGCGATCGCTGGCGCGACCTTTCATGGCGCTGAGGCTGCCCATGCCGCGATATTCCTTGAAGGATCGCCCTTCGCGGATCACGATCTCGCCGGGCGACTCCTGCAAACCGGCGAGGAGGCTGCCGAGCATCACCGCCGACGCGCCCGCCGCCAGCGCCTTGGTGATGTCGCCGCTGTAGCGAATGCCGCCGTCGGCGACGATGGTTACGCCATAATCGCGTGCGGCGGCGGCGCAGATCAGCACGGCGGTGAGCTGCGGCATACCCGCGCCAGCGACGACGCGCGTGGTGCAAATGGAGCCGGCCCCGACGCCGATTTTGACCACTGACGCACCGGCGTCGGCCAGATCGCGTACACCCTCGCGCGTGACGACATTGCCCGCCAGGATCGGGATGGCGCCAAAACGTCGGCGCAGCGCCCGGATCGTCTCAATCACGCCTTTGCTGTGGCCGTGGGCGGTGTCGATGGCGACAGCGTCGGCGCCCGCTTCGATCACCGCTTCGGCGCGGCGCACGCCCGAATCGCCGACGCCGACCGCAGCGGCGACGAGCAGCCGCCCGCGGTCATCTTTGGCGGAATGGGGGTAGTCCTGCTTCTTGAGAATGTCCTTGTAGGTGATCAGCCCGCGCAGATGACCCGCCTCGTCGACCAGCGGCAGCTTTTCGATGCGATAGCGGTGCAAGATTTCCTGCGCCTCCGCCAACGTGGTGCCCAACGGCGCAGTCACCAAATTCTCCGAGACCATGTAATCGCTGATCGGGCGCGATGCGTCGGTGGCAAAGCGCACATCGCGATTGGTGAGAATGCCGACCAGCTTGCCCGTCGCATCGGTGATGGGCACGCCGCTGATTTTGTATTTCGCCATCAACTGCTCGGCGTCGCTCAACGTGGCGGTGGGCGGCAGCGTGATCGGGTCAACGATCATGCCGCTTTCGCTGCGTTTGACCTTGTCAACCTCGGCGGCTTGCTCCTCAACGGCAAGATTGCGGTGGATCACACCCAGGCCGCCCTGCCGCGCCAGCGCAATCGCCAGCTCGCTCTCGGTGACGGTGTCCATCGCAGCGCTGAGAATGGGGATATTCAGCCGCAAGCGTGGGTGCAGCGTCGTGCTCAAATTGACCTCGTTGGGCAGCGTCTCGGTGTAGCCGGGAATCAGCAACACATCGTCGAAGGTCAGCGCCTCCACCTCAAGCTGCGCCAACGTCTCCTCCACCGAATGCGCACCGTTGCGCGAACTTTCCGTCCTCACAAACTGAGCTGTCACCATGCCAGATGCCTCCCTGGATTCAGAATCCTGCGTCTTGCGTTGTCTTGATGCATTCTAGCACCGCGCCAGAGGCAAAGCCAAGCAAGAAGCGGCGCGAGACGCGCTGCGTGTGGGAGAACAACAGCGGGTGGAAGACCAAAGGGGTGCGTCCCAGACTATTGGCGACAACGTCCCCGGCACTGATCACACGCTGCGTTGTTGGACGCATCCTCGGCAGTTCCCATGGAACATCCGGCCACGGGCTTCGACAGCGTGACCAATTCCTACAAGTTTTACTGGTTACTGGCGGTTGGCAGCGCAGCACTTCAACGCCGCCGCGCCGCCGTGTCTCTATCGCTTTGTCGAGGACGGGGCGGAGTGCATCGAACTGCACCCGCAGTGGGCTGCCCACAGTACGCTTCGATACGCTTCTGCGCCATTATGTGCTGAATGTGCTGCTGCCGGAGGAGCAGGCGCCGGTGCTGATGGCGGTGGCGGAACTGCTGGCGCCGGACGGCATCGCCTACTACACGGTGCGCTGTGACATTGCGAGCGCCGGCTTTCGCGCCCACACCGAACACGCCGGCGTCAAGGTCTACCAGCGCAATGTGGTGCTGCCCTTCGCAAGCGTACTGACGGCGGAGCACTGCGAAATCTATGCGTGCCGGCATGACTATTTCGCCCTGCCGGAGAAGGTGCGCACGGCGTGCTGGCGGGTGGTAGAGCGGGTGTGCGGGTGGGCACATCGAGGTCAGATCCGTGTCCACCGGTCATGCGGCCAGCGTACGCGGATTTTTGTCTCAAGCGCAATGATCACGGCCCCCGCTTCGAGTTCGCGAGCGTGATGCGCAAGCACATATTCCAACAGGCTCTGTCGCTGATAGCGTGGCAGATTTTCAATCCGCAATAAACCATAGTGGGGTTTTCCCTCTCGCCACACCATTTCTTCGAAGTCTTTATCAGTGGTGACGATGACGCGCTGTTCCTTGTTTGCCCAGCGCAGAATCTCGTCATCGGTCATGCGCGTGTCTACTGCGCTGACTTGCGCCACATCGAATCCAGCTTTATCAGCCAGGTGGCTACAGCGCCGCTGGCGTTGACGTCGATGAGGAACTTCATCATGCGGTCAGGCGCTCCAGGATCGTTTCACCTGCAACAAGGTGATGGGCGTAGAGCAACGCAGCGCGCACATCTTCGGGTTCGAGTTGGGGATAGTCTTCCAAGATTTCGTCCTGGGTGGCGCCTTTTGCAATCAGTTCGAGGATCATCTCAACCGAGATCCGCATCCCTCTGATCACTGGCTTGCCGCGCAGAACTTGCTGATCGAAGGTAATTCGTGACAACAGTTCGTCCATCGTTCTATCTCCCATCCTGGATCGGAACATCCGACCTTGGAAACATTGGTCTGTACGGCAGTATACCATTTCACCCAACTGTAAAAAAGCAAGGGGATTTCCTCTTTCCGCGTCGGTGCGCATGCGTGGGATCGTTATCACCAACTTTCTGCTGCCCAAGAGCGGCGTCGTGAGCCGCTTTCAACATTTGCGCACAGCAGGCAAGCCCTTCACCTTCGCCGATCTCCTGGTGTTGGTGCACGATTATGGCGTCTCGGTGGAGGCGCCGCAGCGGTAGTTCATTTGAGTGGACTTCGGCTATCAGCGGGTGAATTGATTGCCCGGCGCACAGGCTTTGCGGATGGTAAGTTACGTTCAAATCGGTCATGGCTGTGATAAAGTGTTGCCAATCGGACTTCTGTTTTTGTTTCGACAGCGTGTTCACATCGCATTCGTAGCAAGGCTTTATTGATGATCATCTATCCGGCAATCGATCTTCGCAAAGGACGCTGCGTGCGTCTGCGTCAGGGCAACCCCACTGCCGAGACTGTATTTGGAGACGACCCAGCTGCAATGGCGCGGCATTGGGTCAGCCAGGGCGCGGAGTGGCTCCACATCGTCAATCTTGATGGCGCGCTCGGCGCCACACAGGGGCAGATCAATGCCCTGCATCGCCCCAACAACATCTTGATTCAACACCCAGGCAGCAAAGCGGCGACGACGCCGGAGCAGGAGCTTGAGAGCCAACTGCCGATCAATCTGCGCCGCCTGCGCGAAATCCGTCGTGCAGTCGAGACGCCGATCCAGTTCGGCGGCGGTCTGCGCACGCTGGACGATATTCAACTGGCGCTGGAGCTGGGCGCCGACCGCGTTGTGCTCGGCACCGTAGCAATCGAAAATCCGGCGCTGGTCTCCGAGGCGTTGGCGCGGTGGGGGACGGAGCGCATCGTCGTCGGCATCGACGCGCGGGAGGGCAAGGTCGCCACGCACGGCTGGCAGACGACCAGCAATGTCGATGTGATCGAGTTGGGACATCGTATGATGGCGCTGGGTGTGCGTCGCGTCGTCTACACCGACATTGCGCGCGATGGCATGTTGTCGGGCGTCAACATCGAAATGACCTCGCGGCTCGGCGATGTCACCGGCCTTCAGGTGATCGCCAGCGGCGGCGTGGCAAGCATCGCCGACATCGAAGCGCTCAAGGCGCACGAGCACTATAGCATCGACGGCGTCATTGTTGGGCAGGCGATCTACACCGGCGCGCTCGATCTGGGGGAAGCGATCAAACTCGGCCATAAGCCGCTCTCACGGCGCAGCGCTGGCTTGATTCCGATCCGATGGGAGGATGGCAAGCCACAGTTTCTGCTGCTCTATAACCTCTTCTTCGAGCAGTGGCAATTCCCGCGTGGGGGCGTGCATCGCAGCGAAGGCGACATGACCTGTGCACGCCGCGAGTTCACCGAAGAAGCGGGCTTGCCGGTGCGCAAAATCCACAAAGAGTGCCGCGCCGAGCTGCACTACACAACTGTAATCCGCGGCTATGAGATCGAACGCACGATCGTCTACTATCTCGCTGAAATTGGCCCCGGCGAAATTCGCCTCGGTCACGAAAACCACTGCGAGGCGCGCTGGGTGTCGGCGGAGGAGGCGTGGGAGCTGCTGACCGAGACCTCGCCCGAACAATTGCCCGCGCTCGATGTCGCATTAGAATACCTCAGCCATCTGCGCATATAATAGACGCATGTTGGCGAAACGAATCATTCCTTGTCTGGATGTCAAAGATGGCCGTGTTGTCAAAGGCGTGAACTTTGTCGACTTGATCGACGCCGGCGACCCGGTGGCGCAGGCGCAGGTTTACGACAGCGAAGGCGCCGATGAACTGGTTTTTCTCGACATTACGGCGACGCATGAAGCGCGCGACATTGTCATCGACATGGTGCGCCGCGTGGCGGACAGCGTCTTTATCCCCTTCACCGTCGGCGGCGGCATCCGCACCGTCGATGACATGCGCGCCATTTTGCTGGCGGGCGCCGACAAAGTGAGCATCAACAGCGCGGCGGTCAAGAATCCAGCGTTGATCACCGAGGCGGCGACGCGCTTTGGCAGCCAGTGCATCGTCGTCGCCATTGATGCACGGCGCCGGCAAGGGGATGACCTGGCGGTGCGCGGGGCGGGTTGGGATGTCTTTGTCAGCGGCGGGCGCATCAACACCCAGATCGACGCTGTACAGTGGGCGCGTGAGGTGGAGCGCCGCGGCGCCGGCGAGATTTTGCTCACTTCGATGGACGGCGACGGCACCAAGGAAGGGTACGACATCGAGTTGACGCGCGCCATCAGCGATGCAGTCACCATTCCGGTGATCGCCAGCGGCGGCGCGGGGCGGGCTGAGCACTTTGCCCAGGCGCTGACCGATGGCGGCGCGGCGGCGGCGCTGGCGGCGAGTCTCTTTCACTTCCGTGAATTGAGCATCATGGCGATCAAACAGGAGTTGCGCGCGGCGGGTGTGCCGGTGCGCTTCCCGTTGCAAGAATCCCAACAAGAAGTGGAGACGGGGTCATGAAGCTGGCGCGCGCAGAGCTGGCGCAAGAAATCCGTTTCAACGAAGCCGGGCTGATTCCAGCGATCGTGCAGGACGCACAAACGCGAGAGGTGCTGATGATGGCGTGGATGAACGCCGAAAGTCTCCAACGCACGCTGGAGATCGGCGAGACGGTCTTCTGGAGCCGCAGCCGACAGGAGCTCTGGCGCAAGGGCGCCACCAGCGGCAACACACAGCGCGTTGTCGCCATGCACCTGGATTGCGACGGCGATGCGCTGTTGATTGAAGTTGAGCCGGCCGGGCCGGCGTGTCACACCGGCGCAATCTCGTGTTTTTATCGCGAGATACTGTAAGAAGGTGCATGATGCGACATGCGATTGTGAAGAAATACGGCGATTCATGACCCAGGCTTTGAACGTGATCGTTAGCGGCGACTGGCATCGAGACCCTCTGATGAGCGATTATCATGCGGAGTGGTTGAGCGATATGCTTGTGGAGCGAGCAACATGGACCTCGCAGGCCAGCGTCCATCGCATCAATCAGCAGGTTGTCGGCGCGCCAGGCTATGTCTGGTTCCGCTTCTGGCTGGCGAACGGCGAGCACATCCTGGAGAAATATTTCGATGACCGCGGTCAGCCGTTGGGCATGTACGCCCGCATCGGCATGAACGTTCCCCATCGTGGCCGCGGGCTGAGTATGTTGAACCTGTTGCTCGGCCTGTGGATCACCGACGATGGCCGCATTACGGTGCTCAACGAAGCAGAGTTCGACGCAGCGGTTGACAGCGGCGCCATTTCGCCAGTCGAAGCCGAGCACGCTGAACAGCAAATCCGTGAGGTGACAATGGCGATCGCCAATCGCCGCTATCCACCACCGATCGTACGCAACCTCAGCCTCATCGTGACAGAAACGACTACGGAATAAGACAATGATCGCCATCATTGATTACGGGGTCGGCAATCTCCGCAGCGTCTACAAAGCGTTTGAGACGGTCGCTGCACCGCTTTGCATCCCGGTCGACATCGTCGACCAGCCTACAGACTTTACACGCTGGCGCGCCATCGTTCTCCCCGGCCAGGGCGCATTTGGCGACAGCATCAACAACCTGCGTCGCCAGGGCTTCGAACGGCCTCTGCTCGACGCTGTGGAGCAAGGGATGCCGCTGCTCGGCATCTGCGTGGGGATGCAACTTCTGTTCGATTCGAGCGAAGAGATGGGCGAGCACGAAGGGCTGCACCTGATCCCGGGGGCAGTGCGTCGCTTTCCCGACGCCATGCCCGACCCGCTGCATCCTGGCCGCGCCCTGCGCGTGCCACAGATCGGTTGGAACGAGCTGACGCTGCGGCGCAGCGATCCACTGCTGGCAGGCGTCCCCAACGGCGCACACGCCTACTTTGCACACAGCTACTTTTGCGACGCCGCCGCCCCCGACGCAGTGCTGGCGACGACGGACTATGGCATTGACTACCCCAGCATCGTGCGCTATCGCAACGCCTGGGGTATTCAGCCGCATCCTGAAAAGAGCCACACGGTTGGGCTGAGAATCTTGCGCAACTTCATTGCCATGGTGGTCGGGTTGCCATCGCGTCAGGACGCGTGAACCGGTGATAGGGCGTGTTTCGTGTTTCGTGTCTCGTGTCTCGTGGACATGGGTGCGCAACACGCAACACGCACTATGCACCACGCAACCACTGGTTCTACAACGCTCCATAGTCAGACCGCCAGATAACCGCCATCCACATCGAGCGCCGCGCCGGTGACGAACGAGGCCGCATCGGAGCAGAGCCAGAGCACAGCCTGCGCCACTTCCTCCGCCCGCCCCAGGCGACCGATCGGCTGATGCTGGAGCATGGCGCCTTCCAATTGCGGATCATTGCGCAGCATTTCCTCAACGGGCGGCGTGCGAATCCAGCCCGGACAGACGGCGTTGATGCGCACTCCCTGGCTGGCGTATTGCACTGCCGCCGATTTGGTCAGCCCCAGCACACCATGTTTCGCCGCCGAATAAACCGGATCCCACGGGAAGGCGCGCTTGCCATCGACCGAGGAGTTGTTGACGATGGCGCCGCCGCCGCTTGCAAGCATTGCCGGGATCTCGTATTTCATGCACAAGAAGACGCTTTTGAGATAGCCATCGACAGTGCGATCCCAGTCCTCCTCAGCAATCTCAGCGAGCCAACCGCCGCGCCCACCGCTGCCTGCGTTGTTGAAGGCGTAGTCGAGGCGGCCAAATGTTGCCACTGTCTGGGCAACCATTGCTTCGACTGCAGCGGCCTGGGTGACATCTGTCTCGATCCAGATCGCCGATCCCCCGCTTGTGCGGATTGCGTGGGCGACGGCCTCCCCGGTGGCCTCAGTGCGGCTGGCAATGGCAACTGCAATGCCAGCAGTTGCAAAGGCGAGCGCCGCCGCTTTGCCGATTCCTGCACCTCCCCCAGTGATAAGCGCAACTTTGCCGGTCATGATCTACTCCTTTTTGACAATGTGCGATGCGTACTGTAAGGTTGATAGCCATCGACCTATTTTACCCGCAAAAATGGTTTGGATGGATTACAATGGCTCTGAGAAAACGATATGCTCTTGTCGGCGCTGGTGGTCGCGCAGGCCTCTATATCGAGGCGCTCGCCACCACCTATGTCGACGTCGCCGAACTGGTGGCATTGTGCGACCTCAGCCAGACGCGCATGAACTGGTACAACCGGCAACTATCCGAGCAACTCGGTCTGGCGCCGCTGCCGACCTATCTCGCCCACGATTTTGACCGCATGATTGCCGAGACAAAGCCCGACACAGTGATCGTGACGACGATGGACTGCACGCACCATGAGTACATCACGCGTGCGATGGCGCTCGGTTGCGACGCGATCACAGAAAAGCCGATGACCACTGACCTGGAAAAGCTGCGCGCAATTTTCGCCGCCATCGACGCTACGGGGCGGAGTCTGCGCGTCACTTTCAACTATCGCTATGCGCCAGCGTACACGCGCTTTCGAGAGTTGCTGATGACAGGCGTTGTCGGGCAGCCTAAGCTGGTCGATTTTTCGTGGCTGCTCGACACCAGCCACGGCGCCGACTACTTTCGCCGCTGGCATCGAGAGAAGGAGAACAGCGGCGGCTTGTTGGTGCACAAAGCGACGCACCACTTTGATCTGGTGAACTGGTGGATCGACAGCTACCCACAGAGTGTTTTTGCGCTCGGTTCGTTGAGCTTTTATGGCAAAGCCAACGCTGAAGCGCGCGGCGAACACTACGACTACATCCGTTACACTGGCGAACCGGCGGCGGCGAACGACCCTTTTGCATTGCAGCTCACCAGCCAGGCCGCACTCAAAGGGTTGTATCTCGACGCCGAAGCCGAGACCGGCTATCTGCGCGACCGCAACGTCTTTGGCGAACCGATCACCATTGAGGACACGATGACAGTGACAGCGCGCTATCGCAACGGCGCCCTGCTCTCCTATTGCCTAATCGCCTATGCGCCATGGGAAGGTCTGCGCATCGCCGTCACCGGCGATAAGGGGCGCATTGAGATGGATATTGAGGAGAGCATCACCCATCTGCTCGGTGAGGGCGAGGCAAAGGACGCCGCAGCCAGCAAGGGTCCCTTCAAGCACGCGCGCATCCGCGTCCATCCGATGTTTGGTCAGCCCTACGATGTCGATGTCCCGACCGGCGCGGGTGGGCACGGCGGCGCCGACCCGGTGATGCTGGAACAGATTTTTGCGCCCAACCCACCACCCGACCCCTTTCACCGTGCGGCCTCGCATATCGATGGCGCGGCTTCGGTGCTCGTAGGCATTGCCGCCAATGAATCGATGCGGAGCAGACGGCTGGTCGAGATCGATGAGTTATTCAAGTTGGGATGACTGAGATGTCAGTCAAGTAAGTGATATTCTCTGCAGATCATCACCCCCAACGTGACGCTTTGTCCATCAATCATTGCGTCATGCCAAAGGCGATGACCTGCGAACTTTCATTTGTTTTTCATGCATCTGGAGGAGAAATTCATGGGCGTTATGACACGCAACGGCGTACTCAACAAATACAGCAGCCAGCTCACGCAGGTGCGCTCGCAGGTTGGTTCGCAGGCAATGCTCTACGGCGTTGGGCTGACGGACGAAGATATGCAAAAGCCGCAGGTCGGCATCGCCAGCATGGGCTGGGAAGGCAATCCCTGCAACATGCATCTCAATGCACTCGCCAGGGAGGTCAAAACAGGCGTGCAGGCGGCGGGCATGGTGGGGCTGATCTTCCACACCATCGGCGTCAGCGACGGCATTTCGATGGGCACACAGGGGATGAAGGCGTCGCTGCCATCGCGCGACATCATCGCCGACTCGATCGAGGCTGTGATGCGCGCCCAATATTACGACGCCAATGTCTCGCTGCCCGGCTGTGACAAGAATATGCCCGGCACGATCATGGCGGCGGCGCGGCTCAACCGCCCCACCATCATCGTCTACGGCGGCACGATCCGCGCCGGCCATCTGGGCGACCAGAAGCTCGACATCGTCTCGGCGTTTGAGGCGTATGGCAAATGGCTGGCGAAGGAGATCACCGAGGAGCAACTGCGCGCGGTGTTGCGCAACGCCTGTCCAGGCGAAGGTGCGTGTGGCGGCATGTACACCGCCAACACCATGTCTTCCGCCATCGAGGCGCTGGGCATGAGCCTGCCCTACAGTTCCTCCTCTCCGGCGAATGCCAAAGAGAAGATCGCCGAGTGTCACGCCGTCGGTCCTGCGCTGCTCAACCTGCTCGAGCGCGACATCAAGCCGCTCGACATCCTGACGCGCAAAGCCTTCGAGAACGCCATTGCGGTTGTGATCGCGCTGGGCGGTTCGACCAATGCCGTGCTACACCTGCTGGCGATGGCGCGCGCCGCCGACGTGCCGCTGACCATCGACGACTTCCAGGCTGTCTCCAACCGCACACCGTTGCTCGCCGACATGAAGCCGAGCGGGCCGTGGGTGATGGAAGACCTGTGGGAAGTGGGCGGCGTGCCGGCGGTGATGAAGCTGCTGCTCGAAAACGGTTTGCTGCACGGCGACTGTCTCACCGTCACCGGCAAGACGGTGGCGGAGAATCTGGCGGAGCTGCCAGGGCTTAAGGAGGGGCAGCGCATCGTGCAGCCGATCACGAAGCCGCTGAAGGCGACCGGGCATTTGCAGATTCTCTATGGCAACCTGGCGACGGAAGGCGCGGTCGCCAAGATCACCGGCAAGGAAGGCACCAAATTCACAGGGCCTGCCAAAGTCTTCGACTCTGAGGAGCTGACATTAGAGGCTTTGCAGCAAGGACGCATCACGCACGGCGACGTAGTGGTGATCCGCTACGAAGGGCCCAAAGGTGGGCCAGGCATGCGCGAGATGCTCTCGATCACCTCGGCGATCATGGGCGCAGGTTTGGGCAAGAGTGTGGCGCTGATCACGGATGGGCGCTTCTCCGGCGGCACGCACGGCTTTGTCGTGGGCCACATCACGCCGGAAGCGCAGGTCGGGGGCGCCCTGGCGTTGGTGCAGGATGGCGACCTGATCACCATCGACGCCGAGAACAATCGGCTCGACATGCACGTCAGCGACGAAGAGTTGACCCGGCGTCGCGCCGCCTGGGCGATGCCGGCGCCCAAGTTCACCAAAGGAATGCTCTACAAGTACTACAAGACGGTTTCGTCCGCGTCCGAAGGCTGCGTGACCGACGCATAGGAAGAGATGGGGAGAGAGGGAAGCGGGTGTTCCAGTCCACGACTTGCTCCCTCTCTCCTATTCTCCCACTCTCCCCATCTCCAACTCCCCGCTGTCCCGCCCCAACCGGGACAAATGCCACTAGCCGCAATTGCAAAATAAAAGTATCATAGAGACAGGCTGGGCGTGAGGCGCCGGCAGTTCACCATTTCGATGATCGACCGGTCATCTTGACACCCTGTCCAAACGCATAAAAATCACTTTGCCAGCTTTGGAAAATGCCGCCGCATCAATGGCGATGCACGGCGCGGCGATGCAGCCGGGAGCGCCCCCATCCTGATGCGCCATCGCCGATGAGTCGCTCAAAGGAGAGCGTTCATGACCAGAGGCGCGATCACAATCCAAACCGACCGTTGTAAAGGGTGCGGCCTGTGTATTCAGGCGTGCCCACAACATGTCCTTGTCTTTGGCGAGGAGTTTAACGCGCGCGGCTATCGTCCGGTGCAACTCGATGAGCGGGAGCGCTGTTGCACCGGCTGCGGCGTCTGCGCCCTTGTCTGCCCCGATGTCGTCTTCACGGTTTATCGCCAACCGGTGCGCCGGGCGGCGTGACATGCAATGGAACGCGGATAACGCGGATTTGCACGGTTTCTTTTTCAGCAAATCCGCAATGATCCGCCACATCTGCGTTCTATTAAACTCTGGAGGTGAATATGGCGCGGGAATTGTGGAAGGGAAATGAGGCGCTGGCAGAGGCGGCGATCCGCGCCGGCGTCGAGGCATTCTTCGGGTATCCGATCACGCCGCAGACGGAGCTGCTCGAATACATGGCGCGACGTATGCCCGAACTAGGGCGGGCGTTCTTGCAGGCGGAAAGCGAAATCGCCGCCATCAACATGGTCTATGGCGCCGCCTGTGCAGGCGCGCGGGCGATGACCTCCTCGTCGTCGCCGGGGATCAGCCTGATGCAGGAGGGGCTAAGTTACATTGCGGGCAGCGAGACGCCGTGCGTGGTTGTCGATATCATGCGCGGAGGGCCTGGCTTGGGCAACATTCAGCCGGGGCAGGCCGACTATTTTCAGTTGACGCGCAGCGCCGGGCATGGGGACTTTCACCCGCTCGTGCTGGCGCCGGCCACTGTGCAGGAAGCGGTCGACCTCACCTACATCAGCTTCGATCTGGCGTTCCAATATCGCACCATTGTGATCATCGCAGGCGACGGCGCGCTGGGGCAGATGATGGAGCCAGTCGAGATGCCGCCGATGCGCGAGATAAGCCAGGAGCGACCAGACTGGGCGCTAACGGGCGTCGATGACAGGCCCCCGCGCACGATCACATCCCTCTACCTGGACGCCGATGAACTCGAACGCACCAACTTGCGCCTGCAAGAGAAATTACAGCGCGTCGCCGCCAACGAACAACGTTGGGAAAGCTACATGACCGATGACGCCGAGTTTCTAGTTGTCGCCTTTGGCACGGTGGCGCGCATTGCGCGGTCCGCAGTGCGCACCGCGCGCGCAGCCGGGATTCGCGTCGGCCTCTTCCGCCCGATCAGCCTGTGGCCCTATCCCGCTGCAGCGCTGGATCAGATCGTTAGCCGCGTGCAGGGAGTCCTCGTGGCGGAAATGAACGCCGGTCAAATGTTGGAAGATGTGCGCATGATCGTGCGCGGGCGCGTTCCGATTCGCTTTCTGGGGCGCATGGGCGGGGTGATCCCAATGCCTGACGAAATCGCCGCCGAGATCAGCCACATTGCACGCGTGAATCATCGCAGCAATGGCTCGAATGGAAAATCCCCCTTGTCGGAGAGGAGTACAGTTCTATGACGATGTTGCTGGAAGCAGAAGCGCCAACCACTACAGCGCCTGACTGGGAGCTGGTCTATCAACGCCCCCAAACGTTGGTCGATGCGCCAACGCATTACTGTCCGGGCTGCTCGCACGGCGCGATTCACCGCATGGTCGCCGAAACAATCGACGAGTTGGGAATACGCGGCTGCACGATCTGTGTGGCGCCGGTTGGCTGCGCGGTTTTTGCCTACAAATATTTCGCACTTGACAGTTGCGAGGCTGCGCACGGTCGCGCACCGGCGATGGCGACCGGTCTCAAGCGCGTGCTGCCCGACCGCATCATCTTCACCTACCAGGGCGACGGCGACCTTGCCAGCATCGGCGGCAACGAGATTCTGCACGCCGCATTGCGCGGGGAGCAGATCAGCGTGATCTTTGTCAACAACGCGGTCTACGGCATGACCGGAGGTCAGATGGCCCCGACGACGTTGACAGGCATGAGGACCACCTCCTCGCCCTACGGTCGCGACCCGCTGACGCAGGGACGACCGATCCACATCACCGAAATGCTGGCGACCATTCCCGGCGTGGCTTACGCAGTGCGCCGTTCGATGCATTCCGTGGCGGAGATGCGTAAAGTCAAGAAGGCGCTTCGGTTGGCGTTTCAGGCTCAGATGCGAGGGCTTGGGCTGAGCATCGTCGAAATTCTCGGCGCCTGCCCCACCAACTGGCATCTGACGCCTACGGAATCACTTGACTTCATTCGCGACCGGATGCTGCCAGAATATCCGCTGGGAGACTTTAAGGTTGATGAGAGATTGAGAGATTGAGGGAGTGTGAGATTGGAGATTAGAGATTGGAGATTCATGGCATCGAGACAACAACAACCTCCAATCTCCTAATCGCTTAATCGCCAATCTCAACAAGGAGAGCCAGCTATGGAGACATCGATCATCATATCCGGTTTTGGCGGGCAGGGAGCGTTGTTTGCCGGGCAATTGCTGGCGTATGCGGCGATGGACAGCGGCAAAGAGGTGACGTGGATTCCCTCCTATGGTCCCGAGATGCGCGGCGGCACCGCACACTGTACGGTTGTGATCGGCGACGAGCAGATCGGCGCGCCGCTGGTGCGCAATCCTGACTGCGTGATTGCGATGAATCTGCCCTCGGTCGACAAATATGAATCGCTCATCAAAGCAGGCGGTCGTCTGGTTTACGACAGCACGTTGATCAAGCGCGCTTTGCGTCGTGATGACATTGCCGCTACATCTGTGCCGGCCCACGACATCGCACTGCGCTGCGGCAGCCAGCAACTGGTCAACATCGCCATGCTCGGCGCGCTGATTGCGCTCTGCCCGCTGGTCGAACTTAGCGCCATCGAACAGGCGCTGCGCACACACTTGCCTCAACGCCACGCCGAACTGCTGCGTCCGAACATCCTGGCGCTGCACGCCGGCGCCGCCTATGCTGAAGAACGCAAGGTGGCGTCGTCTCAAGGCTGAACCAGCCTGCTCTGACGGCAAGTCATGCAGCCAACTTCTTCAGAGAAGCATTCCAAACGCGATCCAGCCGTCGCCATCAAAGATGCGGTGAAAACCAACGCGTTCATAGAATTGGATGGCGCCGGTGTTGCGCTTGCCAACGCCAAGGTGAACGGCTGGGACGCCGATCTCTCGCAGACGCATGGTGAATGTCTCGATCATGCGCCGCCCCCATCCCTGTCCCTGCGCCACTGGCAACAGATCAATATGCAGATGCGCGGGATACGCCGCCAGGTCTGGATGCGGTGTGTGTCCTTCGTGGATGCCGCGGATAGCGTTGGCGTCGGCGGAGTCATCGTCGTCAGGCGGCAGTGGATACCGGGCGCGCAAGACTGGAAACCACTCGCGCTCGCACCAGACATGGAAGGCGTTCGAATCGCGCGTGCCGAGTACATAGCCAGAAGGAGCGCCGTCAACAGTCAAAATGAAGCAAAGATCTGGCTCTGCCACAGCATAGGGCGCCGTATAGATGTGTCCGATCAACTCTGGATCGCGAAAGAGCGCCGTGGCGTCCTGTCCGCTGTCGGCGGTTCTCAGGCAGATTCGATACAAAGAGCAGAGGTCGCTTGGATGATAGGGACGAATAGCAAAGTTCATGGCAAGTTCTCATTCATCGATGGAATCACGATTCTCATGCGCTCTGACGCCGCACGGCGATCTCATGAAGCGCAAACATCACCAGCAGCCACCCAACCAGAAATGGGCCGATGACTTCCAGGCTTGTGTAGTCGGCAAGGGCGCCGGCAAGCCCCGGCAACACGCCGATGCCAAAACTGGCCGCCGCCACCTGAAAACCGATGGCGTTGCCTGCGTCAGCGCTGCCTAAACGCAGGGGCGTAGCCGTGACCAGGAGCGGAAAAACCGGCGCCAGCGCAAAGCCGAGCGCCAACAAGCCAACAAAACCGAGCCAGTTGGTCGGGTTCCACCACAATAGCGCCGCAGCGGCAATTGCCGTCAGCGCCATCGTGCGGATTGTGGCGATCACAGCGAATCGATCGGCGACCACCCCAAAAAAGAAACGCCCCACCGTGAAGCTGCCCCAATAGAGACCCGCCCACAAACCGGCAGTCTCCGGCGGCACGCCGCGCGCCTCGGTGAAAAGCGAGTAGCTCCAGTTGCCGGCCGTCACCTCAAGCCCGGCGTACACAAAAAAGAGCGCGATGTTGACCCACACAATCGGCCGCCTGAGGGTGGTTCGTGCACGCTGGCGGCTGCCGCGTTGCTCCACTCCCGCCGCCTCGCCGCGCATCCGCCAGTCGCCAGCGCGTACAAAGACGAGCACCCCCATCACCAATTGCAACACCGCCACGATGACATAACCCCAACGCCAGATTACACCCAGGCTGAAAAGCGCAGTCAACATGATCGGCGCAATGGTGGCGCCCAGGCCAAAGCTGGCGTGTAGCCAATTCATCAGTCGCGGGCTGCGAATCGTCATCGCAAAATAAGTGTTCATGCCGCCATCGATGGCGCCGCTGCCCAGCCCGAAGATGAAGGATGCGGCCACCAGCAGCGTCCACTCCGGCGCCAGCGCAATGCCGAGCAGCCCTGCCGCACGCACAACGCTGCTGCTCACCAGCAGCGCCGAAATCCCAAACCAACGAATCAGTCGCCCGGTGTTGAAGCTGGTGATCAAAAAACCGATGGTCGCAGCCAGCAGCAGCGCGCCCATCTGTGCGTTTTGAACGCCGAACTCGCGCATCATTGAGGGCCAGGCGACGCCCAGCATCCCATCGGGGAAACCAAGGATGATGAAGATCAGATAAGCCGTGATGACGACAATCAACGTATTGTTAGAAAGACGACGGTTGGAGGCAGCGGTTTGCATAACAGAAATCCTGGACAACGATGAATTTCACCCCAGGGCGAGAAAACGCAGGGTGGCATTGTGCATGCGTTCAGACTTGGAGCACAGGTGCAACATACAAAGAAGAGACAATGAGCGCCTACCTTGCGGCGACGCCGAAAAAGTCGAGTTGATGGGCGATGTAGACCAGCTCGCCGCGATCGATTTGAGCGTGGCGTTCGCCGATCCAGGCATCGAAGCGTTCTTGATCGAGCGTTGACTCACAGCGCAGCGCGCCGTGCATCGTGGCGACAATGAAGTGCAAGAAGAACGCCTCGTCATCGGGGTAAGCGCCGCCGATAGGATGCACCACCCAATCTGAGCTGCCTGCACTGCGAATCTCAAAACCCGCCGCCGGCAACTGCATAAAGAGATGGCGTCCGGTGCGGCTGTCGCCGGATGGATGGCCGTCGGTGATGCGCTCATCCATCGTGCGGTGATAGGCGCTCTCGATGGCGGCGTCGAAGGGAGGATCGATAGCTGGTTCGAGCAGCGTGGCGCCGTCGAAGTTGATCGTAAAGTAGAACAGCCCGTCGTCAGCCAGCAGTGTACGCAGCGCCGGCAGCGCCGTCGGCAAATCGAGCAGGTCAAGAAAGGCGTTGGCGATCAGCAGATCACAACGTTGCATATATTGCGCCGCCCGGTTTGCGTATTCAAACGCATTGACCGCGGCGAAGTGCAGGTGCAGCCACGAGGGCGGATCCGCAAGCCGTTGTTGCGCCGCAGCGAGCAAAGCAGGGTTGGCGTCGAGCAGTGTGTAATCGACGCCCTCCGCATCGGCGTCGAAAAGCCGCCACGCCAGCAACCGCTCCACCATCGTGCCGACGCCAGCGCCCAGCTCCAACACGCGCAACGGTCGTCTCAGTGCAAGCTGTCGTGCGCGCACATGTTCGGCAAGCTGCGCCCAGGCCACCCGGTTAAGCGCACGATCGTCGACGCTGCGCTTGGCGGTGAGGTACCGCAAAAAGTCATCGGACATGGCGCTCATTGTACACTGAGGGCGGTTGCGTCCCAAGTTTGTCGGAATCACATTGCCAGGCCGATTGGGCGATGCTATACTGATAAACGCTATTATCGAACATCTAGAGATAGACAAGTGACGTCAGATCCCATGCCCAAACCCATTGTCGCCATCACCATCGGCCACGCCCACTACACCCGCATCTTTTCCGACGCAGCGTGGCGTGCGCTGAATAGCTTTGCTGATGTGCTCCACCACCCCGGCGCCGAACCGGCGGACAAAGCCGCATTGCTGGCGCTGCTGCCCGTCGCCGACGCCTGCATCACCGGCTGGGATGTGGCGACGATCGACGCGGACGTGGTCGCGGCTGCGCCCAGGCTGCGCGCCATTGCGCACACCGGCGGCAGCGTCAAGCGCTTCGTCAGCGACGCGGTGTGGCAGCACGGCATCCATGTGACGAGCGCCGCGCCTGCGCTGGCGCGCGATGTCGCCGAGACGACCATCGGACTGATCATCGTCGGCGCCAAGCGCATCCTGCCGCTGGGTCAGCATGTGCGTGAGGGCGGCTGGCGCGAGTGCACCGCCTGGCCCGCACGCGAGGTGCACAGCAGCGTGATCGGCATTGTCGGCGCCAGCAACGTTGGTCGCCATGTCATCGACCTGCTGCGTCCGTTCCGCGCGCAGGTGCTGCTCTACGACCCCTATGTTTCTGACGAGGAGGCGGCGCGCCTCGGTGTGACCAAAGTCGACTTGCCCGAGCTGGTGCGCCGCGCCGACATCCTCTCGCTGCACGCGCCGGCGACGCCTGCCACGCACCACATGATCAGCCGCGAGTTGCTCCAGCAGATGAAGGATGACGCTGTACTTATCAACACCGCGCGTGGCGCGCTGATCGACGAGCCAGCGTTGGTGGAAGAACTGAGCAAGGGACGCTTCTTCGCCTTTCTCGATGTAACCGACCCAGAGCCGCCCGCGCTTGATAGCCCACTGCGTCGCCTGCCCAACGTCGTGGTTACGCCGCACCTGGCCGGCTGCATCACCGACTGCGGACACCTGGGTGAGATGGCGGTCGAAGAGTTGCGCCGCTTCTTCGCCGGCGAGCCGCCGCTTAACCGCATCACGCCGGATCAATTCGGACGGATTGGATGAAATTGATAGAATGCGGATGACGCGGATCGAGCGGATGAGCGCGGGTATGAGAAAAATCTGCGCCGATCCGCTGAATCCGCGTCATCCGCATTCTATTCTGCTATGACAGGGAATACTCGATGGTTCTGAATCGACCGTTCGACTTCTATGCGATCCCGGCGGGCGCGCTACGGTTGACGCGTATTGCAATGGCTGACGCAAACGGGGTCGAGCGCTTTCTGTTTGTCGGCGACGCCACCGCCGGACCAATCGAGCAGATTCTCCCAGATGACGGCGCGGCGCTGCCAGCGAAACGCCACGACATCGATTTCCCCTTCCGTCTCAAGATCGTCCATTTCAATGACCTGCACGGCCGGCTGGTGAATCTCACGCATCTGGCGCGTGGCGGCGTGCAGCCAATCTTCTCGCGCATGGCTGGCTACATCGACACATTACGCTGCCGCTTTCGCAATCACCCACAGCGCGGGGTGCTGGTTCTGAGCGCCGGCGATGACTCGGTGGGCAGCGTTTTCGATGCGTTGCTCGGCTACGACCCCGACAGCTTTCAGACGCACGCCGCCTATCGACTTTATTCCGTTGCTGGCGTCGACGCCTGCGCAATGGGCAACCACGATCTCGACCTCGGCGTGCGGCTGCTGGCAAAGGCGCTGATGACCGACGCCGCCTTTCCGCTGCTGACAGCGAATCTGGCGGGCTGTTCGTGGCTTTCCGGCATGTATTTCCCGGCGGCGCTCTTCGTGGTCAAGGGCGTGCGCGTTGCCGTGATCGGGCTGACCACGCCTGCACAGATTGCGCCGCAACCCGACTCGACGCTGCACTTTGTCCATCCGATTGGCGTGGTCGAAAACCTGCTGCCCGCTGTCAAGGAAATCAGCGATGTCGTGATCGTGCTCAGCCATCTCGGCTACAGCCTGGCGTCCAGCTCGGCGAGTGTGCTGGCGGCGGGCGACCGGGAACTGGCTGCTGCGCTGCCCCACGGGGCGGTGCACATCATCATCGGCGGCCACACCCACCATGCACTCAACGAGCAGGGTCTCAGCCCACACAACGTCGTCCACGGCATCCCGATTGTGCAGGCGGGCAAGCAGGGCGAGTTTCTCGGCGAAGTCGACATCACCGTCGGGCGACGTTGGGCGGCGGTGACCAATGTGCAACTGCTCGCCACCGCGCACCTGCCCGACAACGACGCGTTCGAGCAGCAACATGTCCGGCCGCTGCTCAAGCAGGTCGAGCCGCTCTTTGCCGAGCCGTTGGGCGTCGTCGCCGACCACCGCGACCTGAACAGCGACAACGTGCGCAACGAACTGGCCGCCCACGAATCCGCGCTCTGCAACTTCATCACCGACGCGCTGGTGGAACGCTGTCGTCTCGCCGGTGAGTCGGTGGATTTCGCCGCCGTCGATGCTTCATGCATTGCGTCGGGATTGCCGATGGGTCAGCTTACCTTTGGCGACTGGTTTCGAGTGACGCCCTACGCTGACACGATTCAACTCTGCACCCTCAGCGGTCGCCAGCTCGAACAATTGTTACAGGAAAACGCACGCCGCGCCGACCGTCCTGACGAGGCGCACATCGAGCGCGGCTTTTTGCACTTCAGCCGCCATGTGCGCTATCGCATCCTGCCCGGCGCCCGGCGCAGCGAAGCACAGGCAGTGGACATCACCGTCAACGGACAGCCGCTCGCTGCGCAACTGGATCGCACCTTCGTGATGGCGTGCCCAAGCTTTACGCATGCGCTGGCGAACCCATGGGAACAGACGGCGCGCGAGGACCTGCGCATCTCTCTGAACGCCGCCGCACTGCCCAAGCGTGACACCCATCGCTTTGTGCGCAACGAGCTGCTCGCCTACATCCGCGCCCACGGTGGCGTGACTGCGGAAAGCGGTGCACGGCGTGATGGGCGGCTGGTGGTGGAAGAGATTGGAGATTGAGAGATTGGAGATTGGAGATTAGGACTTTATGACTACCAGACGAATGCGGCGGATCTTTCGGGATGATGGGCGGGCTTTGATTGTAGCGATGGATCATGGGCTGATCGATGGCCCGTGCGCCGGGTTGGAGCAGCCGGGCGCAACGATTGCCAGGGTCGCAACGGGCGGCGCCGATGCGGTGCTGACTTCCTACGGCGTGGCGACGCGCTTTGCGGGGGAACTGGCCGGGCTGGGCTTGATCCTGCGCGTGGATGGCGGCGCCACCAGTCTAGGCAGGGGCGGCGGACAGGGCGCAACGTTCTTCGGCGTCGAGGAGGCGCTGCGTCTCGGCGCCGATGCGGTTGCGGTCTCTGCTTTCCCCGGTTCACCGGTCGAGGTGGAATCGCTGGAACGGCTGGCGCACGTGATCGCGGCTGCGCACAAGTGGGGGCTGCCCGTCATGGCGGAGATGGTGCCCGGCGGCTTCGACAGCCCGCCCGACAAACGCACTCCGCACGCCATCGCCCTAGCCGTGCGCGTCGCCGCCGAACTGGGCGCCGACTTTGTCAAGACCCCCTACTGCGCCAACTTTGAGCAAGTGATTGCAGGGTGTTACGCACCGGTCGTCGTGCTCGGCGGGGCGAAGCGCGGCAACGAAGCGTCAATGCTGGCCGATGTCGAGGCTGCCATCAAAGCCGGCGGAGCGGGCGTCGCCATCGGACGCAACATCTTCCAGGCGGAGGATCCGACGGCGATGACGGCAGCAGTGGCGCGGGTGGTGCATGGCGGATAGACGGTTCGTCCACTCTGCGCACCTGCGCACCACATGGGCATCGGCTAGGTTGGTTTCAGCCATGTCTCGTGGACGTGACGCCAACGATAGCCGTTCGGGGCGTCCTCGTCGGCGGTAAAGAGCGCGCTGCTGATGCGACAGGTGGTGACGCCATCGCGCTCCTGCCACTCCAGATATGTCACCAGCGCGCAGCGATTGCCCGCGTAGACAATGCGATGGTCGGTCGTCCACAGCTGAAAGCCGGGACGTGCACCGTGCGACTGACGTATCCAGGCCGTCACTGCAGCGCACTCCATCACCTCACCGTCAGGTGTGATCAACGTAAAGTCAGGGTCAGTCGCCCGTGTAAAGCGCGCAAACTCGGCGTCGCTCTCCGGCAGCGCCCCACCTAGCCACGCCTCGAAAAACGTGTGCAGATCGATGACTTCGCGGATGACGGCGTGCTGTTGAGTCATAAATGAGACGACTTCATTCCTTATCTGAAGTTTATCACAATCCCTGTTTGCTGCCTACAACATCCACACCCCGGAACCGCCTCCACCTTCTCCCCAACCGGTCAGATAGGCTGCCAGACCGGTGTCGAGAAAGTAGAGCTTGGGCGCCTTCACTAACCGCTTGCTGAGATTGGTGTGATATGGCTCGAGCAAATAGACGATTCCCGAACTTTCCAAAATTGCCAGCCAACTCCTGGCGGTGTTGTGCGTAATGTCAGCGTCACGCGCCAGGTCAGACAGATTGAGCAGACTGCATGTCCGCGCCGCCGTCGCCCACAAGAAGCGCAGAAACGCGGTCTCGTCCCCAACGCGCGCCAGGTCACGCACATCGCGCTGCAAATAGGTCTGCGTATAGGAGCCGTAAAACAGCGCGTGGTCGATTGTCGGGTTGAGTGCAATCGCAGGCAGCGAGCCGCGCCAAATGCTGAAGCACACCTGCATCAGCGTGAGTGGAGCGCAGGCTTCGCGCCGGCGGCGCAGTTCAACCGGCATCGGGGTGAAGGGTGCAGCGGCGACGCCCCTACCCTGCGACTCCGCCAGCGAGAGACCGGCAAGCTGGACAATCGCCACGCGCCCGGCTAACGACTCCGAGACGCCCTGCATCAACCGGAACTGCTGTGAGCCGGTCAACCAGAACAACCCCGGTCGCCGCGCTTCGTCGACTGCCATTTTGATATACGGCAGCAGTTCCGGCGCACACTGGACTTCATCGATCAATACAGGCGGTGAAAAGCGCTGCATGAACAACGCAGGGTCTTCCTGCACCAGTTGCCGCACAAGCGGATCGTCGAGCGTCACAAAGGCGCGCTCAGGCTCCTTGATCTGGCGCAGCAGGGTGGTCTTCCCAACTTGACGCGCACCGGTGAGCCACAGCACAGGAAAGTGCTGCGTAATCGTGTGCAAGTGTGGTTCGAGTGTGCGTGTCACATACATGGCTACGCGCTGCGGGCAAGGTTGCAAGTCACATCATCTTCTGCCAGAATTACTGCAGCAAACTGCCTCATCATCAGCGAGCAGCTTGCCGAAGCGACACGGGAGGCCAACCATGAACAAACGCATCGAAGCCACCATCCACGGGCGTGTGCAGGGCGTCGCGTTTCGTCACTACACCAGCATCCAGGCGCACAGGCTGGGCGTGCGCGGCTGGGTGGCGAACCGACCGGACGGCACGGTGCGCGTTGTGGCGGAAGGCGATGAGCGTGTCTTGCAGCGCTTCTGTGATTGGCTACACGAAGGACCGTCGGCGGCGCGCGTTGACTTTGTCGATCTGCTCTGGCTGGACGCCACCGGCGAGTTCAGCGATTTCACCATTCGGGGGTGACCGATGCATCAAACCTTTTTGCACACCGTTGCTATGATCGCCTGCGCCTTGCTGCTGCTCGCTGCTTGCCGCCCGATTCAACCCGCACCGCCCACTTCTGCCAGCACGGCGCCGGTGGTGGAATCCACAGACGACGGTGACGCGCTGACGATTTCAGTCGAAGATGGCGTCACAACGATCGATATCACCAGCGCACGCGGCATCGGAACGGCGCAGGTGCGTTTTCCATCAGAAATGACTGCCACACCAATCGTGCTGCGCTTCCATCTGCACGGGCTGGAACAGGCGATCTTTGACAACGGCGCGCAACAACTGGAAATTTCGGTTTCCAGCCACGATCCTTATCTCGTGTCGCAGTCGTTGCTCACCAGCGCCGGCGCGCAGCTGCTCGGCGAGACGGACGAACGCCGGGCGACCATTGAACTTGTCTCCGTCACTGATAGCGAACCGACAATCCCCCTCCAGGATGGTTATATCGCCGTCACCCTACCGCCGGGTTTCATTGATAGTGCACACCCGCTCCTAACACTGCGCTGGATCGACTTCTATCGCTAGGGTTGTCAAAAATACCAGTTGAAAATATAAAAATTTTCAACAAAACATGCGGTTGTATTGGGAACCTTGCTTCACATTCCTGCGTCTCCTGAGTAACAGCGTAGTGCATTCGTCAGAAGAACGGTGAGATTATGAACAATACACACTCCACCCCCTTGCAGGGATCGTCCACTGCGACGACCGCCTTTCTTACGCGCCCGATCATTTTGCTGACGGCGTTGATGCTTGTGGCAATGGCGCTCAGCGGCTGTGTGATGCAGCCGGTGGTGGCAGGTGCATTGCGCCAGGCGCCGCTGCCCACCGATCAGGGGCCGATTATCGCCATCGCGCCGATTGCCGCCACATCTGGTGAAACCGTCTCGGTCTCCGGCGCCGGTTGGACTCCGGGCGAGGTGGTCTTCATCAATCTCGAAGGCGTGCAAGATGGCGAGCAAGTGCAGGCGACGCTGGCTTCAGGCACAGCCGACGCCGAAGGGCGCTTCTTCCTGGCGTTTGTGACGCCGCTTGACATCTTCTGGCAAGGCGTGGTGGACTTCCAGATTGTCGCCTATTCGTTGGATGGCGAACGATCGGCGTCCGTGCCCTTTGATCTGTTGCCCGCCGATTTGCCCGCCACACCCGCAGCGCCTGCTACACCCACCGTTGCTGCGCCAACTTCCACGCCGACAGCGCAAGCGTCAGGCGTCGGTTACGGGGTCGCCACAGTGTCGAGCCGCGGGCTGAACATGCGTACAGGCCCAGGCACGGTCTATCCGGTGATCCGGGCGCTGGTGCAGGGCACGCGCATTTCGGTGCTCGGGCAGGATGCAAGCGGCGGTTGGCTCTACGGGCAACTGGCGGATGGAACGCTCGGCTGGGTGGCGCGCGCCTTCACCAATTACCTGGGTTCGCCGCCGATCGTGGCGGCGCCGCCGACGCCTGTCCAGCGCCCCACCGCCACGGCGACGCCGCTGCCAACGACACAGCCAACAACACAGCCAGGCCTGGCATGGCGCGGCGAATATTACACCAATCCCTCGATCATGGGAACGCCGCGTGTGGTGCGCAACGATGCAGCCATCGACTTCAACTGGGGCTTCAACGCGCCGGCGCCGGGCATCCCCGCCACCGGTTTCTCGGTGCGCTGGTCGCGCACGCTCTACTTCTCGGCAGGGACCTATCGCTTCTCCGGGCAGAGCGACGGCGGCGTGCGCGTATGGGTCGACAACCGGCTGGTGCTCGACCAGTGGGGCGGCGTCGCGGGCGGTTACAGCGTCGATGTCTGGCTGGAGCAGGGTTCGCACACGCTGTTTATTGATTATGGACAGCGTCGCCAACCAGCCTTGATGACCTTTGGCTGGACGCTGGCCGGGCCTACGCCTTCACCCAGCTTCCCGGACTGGCGCGGCGAATACTTCGGCAACCGCGACCTGGCGGGCAATCCTGTCTTCGTGCGCAATGACCCGAACATCGACTTCAACTGGAGCTGGGTCTCGCCAGCGCCGGGCATCGGTGCGGAGAATTATTCCGTGCGTTGGTCGCGCACCATTGACTTCTCGAGCGGCGACTACCGCTTCTATGTGCGTTCGGATGACGGCGTACGCGTCTTCGTCGACGGCAACCGCATCATCAACGAGTGGCGCGACATGAGCGGCAACACCACCTACACCGCCGACCGCTATCTGAGCGGACGCCATCACATCGTGGTCGAGTATTATCAGCACACCGGCTCTGCGTTCATCACCTTCTGGTGGGAGCGCATCCACGCAACGCCAACACGCACGCCCACACGTACACCGACGCCGACGCCGTCTACACCCAACCCGTTTGCCGACGCCAACCCCTCTTCTGGCCCGGTCGGGACGCAGGTGACGGTGAGCTTTGGCGGTTTCCCGCCCAACACAGCGGTCAATCTCTATCTGGGCGCGTACGTGCGCGCCGCTGACGCCGCCAGCGGCACTGTCTACGCCAGCGGTTCGAGCGACCGCTTCGGCAATGGCAGCATGCGCTTCACCTTGCCGGCGACCTGGCCCGACGGCAGCGCGATTCCGCCCGGCAAGCTGGCATTGCTGGTGGCGACGGGCGATTTCCGCATCTCCGCTGCAACCGACTTCGACGTGACGCAGCCGCGCCCGACCGTTGCCCCCAACCCATATGTCGACGTCAACCCTGGTTCGGGCGGCGCGGGTACGCAGGTCACCGTGCGCGGCGGTGGTTTCCCAGCAAACCAGACGCTCAACTTCTTCCTTGGCGCCGTGGTGCGCGCCAGCGAAGCCGACAGCGGCGCGCCGATCCAGACAACGACAAGCGATGCCAACGGCAACTTCAGCACCGTCATCACGATCCCGGCGCGCTGGCCCGACGGCAGCGCCATCCCAACCGGCAAGCTGGTGATCCTGGCGGCCACGGGCGACTTCGCCGCACAGGCAACCGCCACCTTCGACTTCTTTGCGACGCCGCCCGACCCGTCGATCAGCCTGGCGCCGACCACAGGAGGCGCGGGCACGCGTGTCACGGCAAGCGGCGCCGGCTTCCCGGCCAACACGCCGGTGGCGGTTTATCTGGCGCCGCTTGACACATCGATCGGCGCAGGTGCGCCGGTGCAGTATGTCTCCGGCATGACCGACCGCAACGGGCGCTACTCGCTCACCTTCACCATGCCGGCGACCTGGCCCGACGGCGGGCAGATCACGCAGGATCGCATCGTCGTCACCGTGGCGACGCCCGACTTCAGCGTGTCGGTGAGCAGCGTCTTCGCCTACCAGGTCGTGAGCCCGACGTCCACGCCGACGCTCACGCCGACGCCCACCAATACACCGCCGGTGGCGCCGACAGCCACGCCCAATCCTTTCGCCCAGGTCAGCCCCGGCTCCGGTGCGGCGGGCACGTTGGTCACCGTCAGCGGCGGCGGCTTCCCACCCAACACCGTGCTCTATGCGCATCTGGCGCGCATCGACGGCAGCGCTGGCAGCGGCGACAGCTACGCCCGCTATGCCTCAGCGCCGAGCGACGCTTTAGGCAACTTCGTAATGAGCTTTGTCATGCCGGCGACCTGGCCCAATGGCGCGATCATCGCCTCACAACGATTGATCATCCTGGTGGCGACGGACGACTTCGCGGTGGAGGCGGGCACAACCTTTAGTTTCCAGCAGGTGAGTGCGTCCGGCGACACAGCGCCAATAGCAACCGACGCGGCAACGCCGGTTCCGCCGACGGACACGCCAACGCCCGAAGCGCCAACCGAAACGGCGCCGCAGGAAGAAACTGCAACGCCGGAACAGTGAGACAACTCAGGCGCCGATCGCTTGCAGAAGCGGTCGGCGCCGCCGATTCACACAATCTTTGAGGAAACCATGAAGTTGCGCAAACGAGCCAGCTTACTTTTCCTGATCGTCGTTACAGTCGTCGCGACCGCGGCGGCAAGCGCACTGGCGCAGGATGCACCTGCCGCTGTCACAACACCAATTGCCACAGCCAATGTCACGCCCACCGTTGTGCTGGCGACCGATGTCTTTGCCACGGTGGAGACTGGCGGGCCGCGGCTGCGCGTGCGCGCTGCGCCGTCGCTCTCGGCGCCGATCGTGGCGCGGCTGGTCGATGGCAGCGTTGTCAACGCCGTGGCGCGCAATGCGTCGGGGGCATGGGTGCTTGTGCCGCTGCCGGAGCCGGGCGCACCCTACGGATGGGCGTCGGCCACATATCTACAGCTTAGCGAGCCGGTAATGGCGTTGCCCGTGCTGGCCGTGGCGCCGACGGTTCCGTTTGGCGGCGACAGCAGCGATATTGTCGCCATCGAGGTCAGTCCAACAGTCACGGCGACGACTGATGCGATGTTGACGCCCACTATCGCCATGATGCCGGCAGTTGTTCCGACCACAGACTTGGTTATCGCCCCCGCGCCGGCGCCAGGCATCTATGGCAAACTGGCTGTGCCGGTCTTTGACGAACGGCGCAAGACCTACAACGTCTGGCTGGTCAACGCCGATGGCAGCGATCTGCGGCTGGTGGTGGAGCAAGCCAGCTCGCCGACGTTGAGCCGAGACGGCGCCATGCTCGCCTATCGCCGCTGGAAGGCGGATGACCGCGGGATTGTCGTCGCCAACGCCGACGGCGGCAATCCATTGCGCATCACCGACAAATTGGAAGACGTGTTGCCCTCCTTCTCGCCCGACCGCGCCAAAGTCGCCTTTTCGACCTATCGATGGGGCGACCGCAAAAGCCGGCTCTATTATGCATGGAGCGACGAACAGAACAAGGTCGCCTGGGAATGGGGCAGCGGCGGCATCTTGGGTGAAGACCCCTATTGGGCGACGGATGGACGCATCTTCTTCCGCGTGACGCGCCCTGAACGCAGCAGCGAGGAGTTATGGAGCATGGACGGGCGCACCGGCGAGAATCGCACGCTGCTGCATATTGCGCCATCGATCCGTGCGCCGGCTGTTTCGCCCGACCAGCGCACGGTGGCGTATATGGCTTTCAGCGACGGCAACTGGGAATTGTACACCCTTGACCTGATCGAACGCACAGTCAAACGCCTTACCAACGACCCGGCGGAGGATGGCCTGCCGGCATTTTCACCCAACGGCGAGTACATTGCCTTTGTCAGCAACCGCGGCGGCGCGTGGGCGCTGTGGCGTATGCGAGCCGACGGCAGCGATGTGCGCCGAATCGTTACACTGCCCGGCACTGTCGACGGTCGCGTCGAGTTCGAGCCGGATTATCTGAACAACGGCTGGCTGGAAGAACAGATCAGTTGGAGCTGGTAAGGGTGAATTCTATACAGCCAACCCCGTCGGCTGCCACCCGCCCAGCTCCTTCTCCAAATACGCAGCCACCGCCAGCGCAACGTCGTCGCGCCACGGGCGCGCCACCACCTGCACCCCGATCGGCATGCCATCCTCCGACGTTCCACAGCGCACGACGACAGCGGGATAGCCAACCAGACTGTAGGTCAGCGTATAGGCGATATGGCCGGGATCATCGTTGTGGGGTCGCGCCGGGAGCTGTGCGGCAGGCGTGAGGATCACGTCGAACTCCTCCATAAAGGCGATCAACGCGCGGCGAAAGCGATCCCACAAAAACAGGTGCTGCTCCACCTCCAGGCTGGTGAGGCGCGTCTCGTCGCCCGCATCCCACTCCTCCCACGACTCCGGCTCCGGGCGGTTCCAGTAGTCACGCGTGATCTGATAGGTGTATTCCACCATCGGCGGCGTGCGCTCTTCGACCGCAAGATCGGCGGCGACTAGCGCATCGACGGCGGCGCGCACAGTGCGCACTATGTCGTTCGGCGGCGTAATGTCTTGATAATCGGTGCACCATGCCACGCGCAGACCGCCCAGCCGCACCAGCCGCCACTCCGCCAGCGGCATCGGGACGACGCTGGCGTCGCGCCAGTCCACACCCTGGATGATCGGCAGCACAAGCGCCAGGTCTTCGACATAGCGCGCCATCGGCCCGATCACGGTGCGCGGGTCGTTCATGACATTGATGCGCGGGTAGTGGCCCGTGAGCGGCACTCGTCCGGTCGTCGGCTTGAGGCCAGCGACGCCGCAGTTGTGCGCCGGCTGGCGAATGCTGCCGCCCGAATCGCTGCCCAGCCCAAAGGGGGAGCCGCCCGCCGCAATGATCGCAGCCTCGCCGCTGCTGCTGCCCGCCGGACTGTACGCCAGGTTGTAGGGATTGTTGGTCAGCCCGTAAACCTCGTTGCCGCTGACGGCGTTGGTTTTGCCGAGCAAGATGCCGCCAGCCTGGCGCAGCCGTGCCACCACCGTAGCGTCAACGGCCGGCGTGTAGCCGATGCGTGCAGCGTAGCCCGCCGTACAGATCAGATCGTCTGTCTCGATCCAATCCTTGATCGTGAAGGGTGCGCCGTGCAGCGGCCCCCACCACTCACTGCGTGCAGCAGCCTTGTCGGCGGCGCGGGCGCGCACCAACGCCTGCTCCGGGTTGGACTGCACCACGGCGTTGAGCGCCGGGTTGACGGCGGCGATGCGCGCCAGGTGTGCAGCCACCACTTCTTCGACAGAAACCTGGCGCAGCCGGATCATTCGCACCAGGCGCGTAGCGGAGAGAAAGTGCAGGTCTTGCATATTGTCAGGTTGTCCTCTCACCGGTTTCGTTCCGCCGAACCCGCTGCGAACTCAATTTTGATCTGTTACGATGCGCCCGTCGCTGAGGTTGACAATCCGATCCACATAATCATCGGCAAGGGTGTCATGCGTCGCCATCAACATGGTGACGTTACGCTCCTTCACAATGGCGCGAAAGAGCGCCAGCACGCTGTGTGCAGTCTTGGAGTCGAGATTGCCGGTTGGCTCATCGGCGATCAGCAGGCGCGGACGCCCAGCCAGCGCGCGCGCAATTGCCACGCGCTGCTGCTGCCCACCCGACAGTTCATAGGGACGATGGTCGTTCCATTTGGTCAGCCCAACCAATTCAAGCGCCTCCAGCGCGGCTTTGTGGCGTTCGCTGGCGCCGATGCCGTTGAGCCGCAGCACCAGTTCGACATTTTCATAGGCGGAGAGCACCGGCAGCAACCCTAGCGACTGAAAGATGAAGCCGACCTGCTCGCGTCGCCAGCGCGTGCGTCGCCCCTCTGACCAGCCGCCGATGTCGTCGCCAAAGACGCGCACGACGCCGCCGGTCGGCTGATCCAACCCGCTGATGCAGTTAAGTAGCGTGGTCTTGCCGCTGCCCGAACGTCCTTTGATCGCCACGAATTGACCGGCTTCGATAGTTAGATCGACGCCATCGAGTGCGCGCACGATCTGCTGGCCGCGACGATAGACGCGTTCGAGCGCGTGCGCCTCGATCGCCAGCTCACCAGTGTCATCATGGCGCCAGCTTGCTTGCAGCAGCGACACAGCCATCACGCCTTCCTTCCTGAGCGCCGCCCAAACAGACTGCGCAGACCGCCGGATTTTTGCTCTTCTCGCGTTGGCATGCTCGTCTCTGCGACAATACGCGCGGCAGGCTCTTCGACGCGGCGGATTAAAATGCCGTCGCTGGTCAGCTCCAATCGTGCTCGCCCTTGAATCTGCAACTCCTCCAGGAATTCAGGCGGGATGTGCAGACGTCCATTCTTATCAAGCACAACCAGTTCCTCGAAGGTTTCATGATGTAGATGCGCCCCATCGCCGGCATGGCCGTTCTCCGCCAGCCATTCCGGCGTGCGCACGACTGCCTGACGCACCGTCTCGCTGGCGAGCATGCCATCGCGGATCGCCACCACGCGGTCGACCTGCCGCGCCACGCCTGGATCATGGCTGACGATGATGATCGTGACGCCCATTTCCTGGCGCAGCGTGCGGAATGTGTCGTAGATCAGCGCAGCCGTGGCGGTGTCCACCTCGCCAGTCGGCTCGTCGGCAAGCAGCAACGGCGGATGGTTGGCAAGCCCGACGGCAATCGCCACACGCTGCTGTTCGCCGCCCGACAGCTCGGAGAGGCGATGATGCATACGATTTCCCAGCCCGACCAGACCCAACAGTTCGGCAGCGCGCTGGCGACTGCGCCGCGTTTTGCCGGCGACAGTCATCGGCAACATCACGTTTTCGATGGCGTTGAGATAGGGGATCAGGTTGCGCGTACTCTGCTGCCAGACAAAACCGACGCGCTCACGGCGGTAGCGGTTGAGCTGGCTGTCCGACATGCGCAGCAAATCCTGCCCGTCCACCAATACTCGCCCAGCCGAAGGTCGATCCAGCCCGCCGAGGATATTCATCAGCGTCGTCTTGCCGCTGCCGCTGGCGCCAACAATCGCCATCAACTCCCCGCGCTCGATGCTCAGGTTCAACTCGCGCAGCGCCACCTGTTCCAACCCGGCGATCTTATAGATTTTGACAAGTCCGTCACAAAGAATAAAAGGTTCTGCCAATTGCCCACCTGCTGTATTCAAGAGTAGAGACTGGAGATTACGCGTAGGCGCTTTCCCAATCCCCCGATCTCCAATCTCCCAATCTCCAATCTCTTACACCGTCTCCCCCAGCTTGATCGCCTGGAAAACCTTCATGCGCATCAATAACACGATCAGCACGAGGAAGGCGACGAAAAAGAGTGCGCCAAAGAGCACGTAGAGCCGCGTCACCGCAAACCAGGCGATCTCAACCGTGAAAGGCGGGATGTTGGCGGTTGGCCCGCTGCCGATCTGGAAGTAGGGGATGAAGAGATCGCTGATCAGCGCGCCGATGGCCGTGCCTGCACCCAGCCCCAGCAGAATCAAGAACGCCAGTTCGCACGAAAGGAAGATCGCAAGCTGCCTGGTCGAAAGCCCGATAGCGCGCAGTGTGCCCAGTTCGATGAAACGCCGGCGAAACGAAAAGAGTGCGTAGAGCAGGAAGCCCAACACCGTTAACAGCGCCGATGCCAGGAAACCCACCGACAGTACGCCGAACAACCCCTGGCGTTCGGGCCGACGCAGCTCCTCCGCTACGCGCACGGGCGCAGCCTGATAGTCGAGCACGGCGATCTCATACTGACGCAGGTCGCGCACCATCTGTTCATAGTCGATGGTCGGCGCTGTTTTCACCCACACGTCGTAGGGACGCTCACCGCCGGTTTGCTCGAAAATCCAATCAAGGTTGCCGACGAGCAGCGTTTTGCCTTCCTCAGCCGGGCTGTACCAACGCGGGAAGTAGCGGAAATCGCCGACGATGCGCATCGGAATCGGCGTGTTCGACCCCGTCGCGCGCAACCGCACCTGGATCGTGTCGTTGACGCGCAACCCGTACTGGCGCATCATCGAGCGCTCCATCAGCACGCCGTCATTGGCAATTGCCAGCGAGTTCATCAACGCGCCGAGGCTGGCTGAGGCAAAATCATGTCGCCAGAAGGCAACCTTGGGGAAATCAATGCGGTCAATGCCAAGCAGTGTGATCGGCTGCCAGCGATCCTGCACCTGCAGCGACCCCTCGAATTTGCCGACGCGCGCCGCCGCCTCAATTTCTTCGACATTCAGATGTTCGTCAACCGGAATAAAGACCCACGCCGGCTCGGTGATCTGGGTCAGTGAACTCTGCGATTGGTCACTTTGTGGTGCAGGCGTCGATTCGGCGCTCGATGCGCCGGGTGGACCGAACGAACCCTCGCCCATGTTTGGCGCTGCACCCAATTCAACCAGCCGCGCATCGGCGCCGACGGCATAGTAGCTCTGATCGTAGAGATGGTTGTCGAGCGTCTGCGCCAACGATGCCGTGAAGACTGACAACCCCAGCGTCAACATCAGCAACACAAGCGGCGTACTGTAAAGACCCGGCTCGCGCGCCAGATAGCGCGTCGCCAGCAAGAAACCCACGCTGTTCGTGTGCGCTGCAATCCAGGCAATCAGCGCCATCAATAGCGGCAGCAGACGCAGAATCAGCAGCGTCAGCGCCAGCGCCACCAGCGCCGGCAGCAGGATCAACAGCGGATTCTCGAAAATGTCGCCGGATGCTGCACCGACCTGCGAAAGGATCGCGCCCTGCTGGCGCACAAGGTAGATGCCGTAGACTGCCGGAATCAGCAGCAGTACATCGAGCCAGGCGCGCTGCCACCACGGACGCGCCACCGTGCGCGCCAGCTCCTGTTTGTAACTGACAATCGTATGTCGGGCAGCGCCAATCGAGGGCAGAATCTGCGCCAACAACGTCACGCCGACTGCAATCAAGCCGACCTGCAACGGTGCGGTCGTGATCTGCACGCGCAACTGCGAATCGAGTGTGAAATTGAGAAACGACCGCGTTGCGCCGAACGCCTGCGCCACCCATGCGCTCAGCGGCACGGCAATCGCCAACGCCACCAGCCCCAGGATCGCCGCCTCCAGAAACGCCACGGCGGCAACCTGCGTCGCCGTAGCGCCGCGGCTGCGCAGCACTGCGATCTCGTTGCGCTGCCGCCCGACCGCCAGCCCAACCACCAATCCGATAAAGGCGATCAAGAGCGCTACGATTGGGATGCTGAACGCATACAGGAGCACGGTCAACAATTGCGCCGACGCCTGATACTTTTTGAGCGCGTCGTAGGGCGAGCTGTCAAGCCGCGTGTTTGGCAACAGCGTCGCCGCGCGCTGCGTGATCTGGTCGATGCGCGCCACCAGCCGCGGCGCCTCGTTGGCGTTGACATTCGAGCCATCCACGATCCAATACCAGACGATCAGCGCCACTTCATCTTCGAGCAGCGAAGCAATTCTCCCTTCAAAGGACGCCTCTGCAATCATCAGTTGTTGATCGAAGGCGCGCGGCCTGTAGAACCAGAACGCCTCGTCGGGGTCGTTCGGCGTCCAGATGCCGGAGACGACGACAGGAATTTGCACGGTGCGCGGACCGGCGCTGGTTTCCATGGCGCGGAAGGTCATGAATGGCTCGCCCACCTGGATGCCGATCTTTTCCGCCAGCGGCGCAGTAACGGCGACCTCGATGGCGTCGGCTGGGTCGGCGGAGGCTGGAGCTGGCGCGCCGCCTTCCAGCCAGGTCACATGTTCGTCGAAGCCTTGCAGCGCGCTGAAGCTGACCCATTCGAGCGGCTCCTGCGTGCTGGCGTAGCTTTGGCTGGTATTGGCGGGAAAGAGCCGGAAGTTGTCAGTCTTGACGTAGCGAATCACCTGCTGGGCAGGTAATCCCAACTGTTCGACCGCCGCGCCGGAAAGGTATTGATCGACAGGTTCGATCTCTTCCCAATCTTTGACGCCGTAGATCGAGCCGATATTACGGAAGAGGAAGGTGAAGGCATTATTATCGCCCTTGACACCCTGCCCCGCCTTCGCCAGTTCCTCTTGCAGGACGCGGTAGTAGACTGCATCGGCGTAGAGCGGGATGCTCATGATCAGCGTAATGGAAGCGACCAGACCGAGCACAGTGGCAAGGGCAAGCCAACGCTGCGCCACGATACGCCGGATAGCGATCAAGAAGGTCGCCCAGATGCGAAGTAGAAAGTTCATGGCTATGCTATGCCGGCTTTCTCATGGCCCGACAACGACCTGGCCCTCTTCGACGCCTTCCAGAATCTCGACGCGATCGGCAGCCTCCACGCCAATGCGCACGTCGACGCGGCGCTGTACATCGCCATCTTGCACGACAGCGAAAAGCCGCCCGCTGAAGTTGCGGATCGCCTGCGGCGGCAGCCAGAGCACATTGTCGGCGCGTTCGACCTCGGCGGTGACGCGCACGAGATCACCGATGGCGTAATTGCCGACATTAGGCGGCTCCTCGATGACGATGCGTGTGCTCTTGTCCTTTTCCTCGATGGTCTGGCCGCTGCCGCCGCTGCCGTAGGGATAGGGCAGACGACGAATGACGCCGTGCAGCGTCTGGCCCGGTCGCGAGGAGAGCACAAAGGTGACCGGCATTCCTTCGGCAAGCTGCTGAAGTTGGTTGCTAAGCAGGTCGGCGCTGATCTCCATCACACTGGCGTCGGCGACCGAGGCGACTGGTTGATAGCCGGCTACAGCTTGCCCGGGCGTCAGCGACAGCGAGAGCAAAATGCCGTCGAAGGGCGCAATGATCTGCGCCTCGGCGATCTCTTTCTTCAGCTTCTCGACAGCATATTGTGCGCGCGTCACATCATTCTGCAGCAACGGGTTGACGCCCTCCGCCAGTCGTTCGACGGCAATTTGCGCCAGTTCAACATCCTTCTGATAGGCGGCGGCCTGTGCGCGCGAAACATTCGGGTCGCGTTCGGCGCCCTGCAATACGATCTGAGCGCGTTCGAGGCGCGCCTGCGCCTCGCGGCGATCAAGCTCCAGGTTGCGCAGCGCTTCCTCAAGCGTCACTTTCGCTCGCTCAAGCTCCAGCTCAGCCGCAATCAGTTCGCGTTCGAGGGCGTCGATCTCGAATTCGGCAATCACATCGCCCTGCTTAACTAGATCGTTGCGCTTAAAAAAGACGGAGCGAATGCGCCCATCGGTGCGAAAGAAGAGCGCCTCCTCCTTTTGCGGCGAGATGCGCCCGGAGAAGGTCGCCGTGCGCACGACATCGCCGCGCTGCACCCGGTACGTCGGTTTGAGTGCTATCTGCGCCGTGGGGATCGGCGTGGGCGTTGGCTCGGCGGCGCTCTGTTCGGTGCGGGTGGCCGGCATCAATGCACAACCTGCCAGCCACAGCGCTACACTGATGGCCGCCATCGTTCTTGTCAGCTGTCTACGAATCACCTTGCGTCCCTTTACCATTGATTCAAGCAAATGTTATCCAATTGTAATTCATACACGATCCATTGCCCAAAGCATTGAGGGCATTTACATGCTCCAGATTGTCCTGTATCGCACAACACAGGCTATCTGTGGACTGGTGTATCGCAATAACGCGTGTCAGCCATTACATTGCAAGTCACGGAATGGACGCCATTCTACATAATGGAGCCATCACCAGACACCCTCCCCCTTTACCACCCAGGAGGTGCGCTTATGATCCGCAAATTGGCAATCTCGATTCTTGTTCTCACGATCTCGGCGACTCCCTTCAGTTCAGGCGCGCTGTCTGTTGCACACGCCGAAACAACAGCGACTCCGTTTCAGGATTATGGCGACGCTCCCGACAGCGGCAACACGGCTGGTCTCGCCATGCACGCTTATCCGGGTGTCCCGGCGCGCTTTCCAACTGTGGCGAAGCGCAGCGCGGCGTCCGGGCCGTTCCACACTGCGGTTGCGACCAGGCTGCGGTATATCCTCGGCTATGGCGTCAGCGCCGAAGAAGGCGCCGACGCTGGAAGCGATGACGACGGCGGCAACAACCTCAACCCATGGCTCGACGAGGCTGACCGCGACGGTCGCGATGACGGCGTTGCCCTGCCCGACAATCTCCCGCACTGCCAGCGCGTCCAGATTCAGGTCGCCGTGACCGTCTTCGACCGCGGCCAGCAGTTCCCGGAGAATGCGTTCATCAACCTGTGGCTGGACTTCAATCGCAGCGGAAGGTGGGGTGAGCAGCAAACCTGTCCCAACGGCGCAGTTGCGGCGGAGTGGGCGGTCAACAATCACTCCATCAGCCTGCCTGCGCCTGGTGTGCATGTGATTACACTGCCCGCCTTTGTGGTATGGAACGAACAGCCGGGCGACGACATGTGGATGCGCGTCACACTTAGCGAAAGCCAGGCGCCGGCCGCCGACGGCAGCGGTCCAGTGGGCGGATACAGCTATGGCGAAACCGAGGACTATCGGCTGGAAAGCGTCGGCTCGCCGCTGCCGCCAGCTTCGATTCCAACACTGCAGATTGATGATTTCATTCCGGTGACGCTCTTCAAAGTCCACCTGCCGTTTGTCGCACTGCCGCAAGGGTTCAATCCGCCGGAAGAGATGCCAGCGCCAGGTGGTGTCTTGCGCGAAGTCGATGTCGCGCATCTCGGCGGTATGGTGAACAGCCCAACGATGCCGCTCATCGTCACCGTAATCGGCGCCGGCTACACCGGCAGACTCTCTAGTTGGACAACTTCATCACAAGTGGGAGCGCCTGCATTTCTAAAGGATGGCCCGCTGCTATTTGGACACAACCATCAACTGCATGTATTGACGCCGCCAAACGCACCAAAGCTGGCGCATGAGACGCTCGTCAGTGCGTTGATTCAGGGAGGCACTCTGTGGCTTACCACCTGGCGAGTGCTGAATGATGGGACGTTCCAGCAACTTGACACGCGCGGATATGGCAAGAATGCCAACGTCACCGTCGACCGGTACGCCATCGCCCATCGCCCATTGGTAGTCAACGCCAATCAGAAACGCCATCAGGTCGTAACGCCGATTGTGCACAGCGGCGGCAGATTGCGGCTCATCACCTGGGAGATCAACGCAATTTCAGGCGCAATCAGCGGCAAGAGCGACAGCGGAGACATTGAAGCCGACGCCGCGGCTGACACCGACCTTTCAATCATTTTTGCTCCTGGGGAAGCGCCGACAGGTCCGCTGGTGCAGCCACATTATGTCGTCAGTTTGCGCAACGTTGCCGGCAACCTGGTCTCTTACCTCTGGAGCGTGACCGTCGCCGGCGCACCTTCACTGCGTGGATCGGGGGTGTCAGGGCGCAACATTCGCAACACCGACGACATCGTGCAGTCGGCGCAGAACGTCGCAATTGCACCGCTCGCCGACACCGGATTCGTTGCAGCCGTCAACACAGGCAGCGGTTCGCTCAAGCTACTGACCTGGGAAAACCTCACCACAGTCTGCCCGGACGCCAACAGTTGCCAATATGTTGCTTCCAACATCAGCGACAATATGTTGGACTTGAACCAGGCCGGCAACGGCATCCAGCAACCGCTGCCGACAATCATGACGCTGCGTGCACTGTTGCGCGACCCGCTCTACGACGCTGATCTATACACCAAGAATGCCGACACACTTCAATCGGTTGCCAGCCTGCGCAAGGTCATGGTCACTATTGTCGCGCTGGAAGCAGTGAGCAATGGCTTTGCCTCGCTGGACGATGCCGTGACAGTGAGCGCCGCAGCAGCCAATGTTAGCAGCAGCGGCGCCGATTCCATGGGCTTGCAGGCTGGCGAGGTCATCTCGCTGCGCAACCTGCTCTACGGCAACATGATGGTGTCCGCCGGCGATGCGACATGGGCCATCGCCGAACACATCGGCGGCAGCGTCGACGGCATGGTCGAACTGATGAATCTCAAAGCCAGCGAATTGAGCATGATCAACACTTTTCACTGCCAGGAAGGCTCCACCTTCTCGGACGCGTCTTACTCCACCGCACGTGACCAGGCTATCTTGTGGGAGAGCGTCTACAACGATCCACTCTTTCTGGAATTTGCCGGCGCGGATTCCCAGGAGGTCTGCGGTGCGTTGCCCGGCAATGTGGAGATCTGCCACCCTGCCGTTCCACCCATGACAAAAAATATGTCACTCTATCCCAGGTTGGATGGATACAAGACGGGCGGCAATGGCGGGCTTTGCCCCAGCATCCCGATATTCGACACAATTCCCACCTGCGTGGGAAGAGGCTGTCTCGTCGTGCAGGCCACGCGGCTGCAGCGACCACTGATCATCACAGCGTTGCAGCCCACCGGACAGACGGCGAATCGTTGGGCAGATGCCAGAAGGCTCTTTGACTACGGCTTTCGACAGATTTTCACGCCTGATTTTCGCGCTTCGAGTGCTGGCGTCGGTGGCGTCGCCACCGACTTCGGTTTGGATTATCTGACCGACAGCCACGCAGTGACAGCAGCCCTGACTGGCGACCAACAGATGAGTCTGTGCAACTGGACGACGGACGCGGGCAGCAGTAATATCAGCAAGGGTGGCTGTGCGCAGCGGAGCTACGTCGGTCTACCCGCAGGGCTGCAACAAACGCCGCCGACGCGGTTGGACATGGTGCGCATCTCTACGTTGGAGGCGGAAGGAGATTATCTGCTGGGACGGTTGGAAGGCAACAAGCTGGTGCTGCGTCTGTGGCGCATCGGTGAGAAGGATTTCTAGCTTAATCGGGGGAGATGCGAATGACGCAACATCTCCCCCGACAGATTGACCGCTCAAATCATGTCAACATCAATAGGGCGGCATCGCCTCGTAGGCGGCGATAGCCGCTTCCTTGGAGCTGATGTACCCGAGATCGTCCAGCCCTTCGAGCAGGCAGAGCTTGCGGAAGGGATCGATGGCGAAGCTGTGCTGCTGGCCGTCGGGCAGGGTCACAGTCTGGCTCTTGAGATCGACGTAGATCAGCGTCTCCGGCTCCTCCTCGACCAGATCCCAGAGCATATTGACGACTTCTTCGGGCAGCGTCACCGGCAGCAGTCCGTTCTTGAGGCTGTTGTTGTAGAAAATGTCGGCGAAGCCCGGCGAGATCACGCAGCGGAAGCCGTAGTCGGTCAGCGCCCAGACTGCGTGCTCGCGACTGGAGCCACTGCCAAAGTTGCGCCCAGCGATCAGGATTTCGGTGCCCTGATACTCCGGCCGGTTGAGCACAAAGTCGGCTTTAGGCGTGCCGTCGGGATTGTAGCGAATCCATGAGAAAAGTCCCTTGCCCATGCCCTCTTTGGTCACAGCGGTCAGGTACTTGGCGGGGATGATTTGGTCAGTGTCCACATTTTCCATGCGCAGCGGCACGGCAGTGGCGGAGAGCGTTGTAAATGGTTTCACGATGATCGTCCAATTCTACTCAACGAGTAATGACTGCATACATTTCATTGTGTTCCAACCAAGCCAGATCAAAATCCCCAAGCGGGATCGAGATCGGCGCTTTGGCAAAAAATGGGTCATTAACGAGCACATAGGCGCCGTTCATGCCAGTCAACACCAGGGCATGATTGACGTCAGCGTCCCAATAGGGCAACTCACCGGTCTTGACGAACACGATCAGCGGCCGCCTCCCTTCCAGATGCGCATGTAGGACACGCAATGTCCCTTGACGATACTCCACCCGCAGACCAAGTCGTTCCAGGTTCCGCACGTTGAACGCCGGTGCACCAATATCAGGAATTACCTCTAGCAAGCGGCGTAATTGCGCTAGCGGATACGAAATCTGCCAGTACCCAAGCACCATTGCTACGCACGCTGGCAAACAGTCGCCTGGCGTTGACTGTTGAAGATGAGGAACCGACAACGCGACCGGTCGCATCAATCACTCTGCATCGGGTGGCACGAGCGACGGCGCTGGCGGCGCATCGGTCGCCAGGTACTCAGCGGGGGTCTCACGCGGGCCAGGGAATGGCGGCAACGTTTTAGCCAGCTTGCGTGCGTTAGCGACGATGATTTCCTTCTGCGTCTCGTGCTCAAGCAGTTGACCAGTCGCGGCGTCTACGTCGACTGCGCCGACTGCGCCAACGGCGCCGACATGGGGCGCAGTCAGCACAGCCGGAACACGCCAGCGTGCGTTGCCATTGATCACCAGAGTGGGCGACTCGGCATGCATCATGTAGCTAACTTCGTCCAGCAGCCATCGATTGACCGCAAGCCGCGCCTGTTCAGCCGTCACCTGCACGGTGAGCGTTTGCCTGATCTCATAAACGCCAACCTCGCTGATATTGATGCCTTCGAGCAGAACCGGCATGGCGCCACCTCCCTGGTCAACAACTTGCCTGTCAACAACTCACCTACAGCATCTCGCGTACGTCCACCACGCGACCATTGACCGCCGCCGCCGCCGCCATGATCGGACTCATCAGCAAGCTGCGTGCGCCCGGCCCCTGGCGCCCCTGGAAATTGCGGTTGCTGGTGCTGGCGACATACTTGCCCGCGCCGGCTTTGTCGTCGTTCATCGCCAGACACATGCTGCAACCGGCGCCGCGCCACTCGAAACCGGCTTCCATGAAGATGCGATCCAGCCCTTCGGCTTCGGCCTGGCGCTTGACTTCCTTCGAGCCGGGCACAACGATCGCCTCGATGCTGCTCGACACGCGCTTGCCCTTGACGATCTCGGCGGCGGCGCGCAGGTCTTCGATACGCCCGTTGGTGCACGAGCCGATGAAGACGATGTCAATCGGTTGACCCTCCATCGGTTGTCCCGGTTTCAGCCCCATGTATTCCATCGCCGCCAGCAGACTGCGCCGCTCCGCCGGATCCTCCAACTCTTCCGGCAGGGGGATGCGCCCCGTCACCGGCACGCCCTGCCCTGGATTGGTGCCGTAGGTGACCATCGGCTGGAGCTGGTTGGCGTCGAGGAAGAGTTCGCGGTCAAAGACGGCGTCCTCATCCGTGACGAGCGTCTTCCAGTAGGCGACAGCGCGCTCCCATGCCTCGCCCTTTGGCGCGTAGGGGCGACCTTTCACAAACTCGAAGGTCGTCTCGTCCGGCGCGATCATGCCGGCGCGGGCGCCGCCTTCGATGCTCATGTTGCAGATCGTCATGCGGTTTGCCATGCTCAGCTTGCGGATGGCGCTGCCGCGATACTCGAAGACATAGCCTGCGCCGCCGCCCGCGCCATTCTTGGCAATGATCGCCAGGATGATGTCCTTGGCGGTGACGCCCTTGCCCAGCTCGCCGTCGACGGTGATCGCCATCGTCTTGGGCTTTTTCTGGAGCAGACACTGCGTCGCCAGCACGTGACCGACCTCGCTGGTGCCGATGCCGAACGCCAGCGCGCCGAAGGCGCCGTGCGTGCTGGTGTGGCTGTCGCCGCAGACGATGGTCATGCCGGGCTGCGTGACGCCCATCTCCGGGCCGACGACATGGACGATGCCCTGGATGGGGCCGTTGATGTCCCACAAGGTGATGCCGAAGTCCTCGCAGTTCTGCCGCAGCGTGCGCACCTGCGTGGCGGCGTCGGCGGGCCACAGCGCAATGTCGGTGCTGCGCGTAGGGATGGCGTGATCCATCGTGGCAAAGGTCTTGTCGGGGCGGCGCACCTTCAGCCCCTGCTCGCGCAGCATGGCGAACGCCTGCGGCGAGGTGACCTCATGGATCAGGTGCGCGTCGATGTACAACACGGCGGGTGCGCCTTCGTCCTGTGCAACGACGTGCGCATCCCAGACTTTTTCAAAGAGCGTTTTTCCCACAATCCAACTCCATATCATCAAATATATTCAATGTGATTCGCCATCTCCTCTGGCGCGTACACAGCGCACAGTAGATCCAGCGCGTTCACCCAATCACCAATTTTGTGCGTCACTTGCGCACCAAACACAATTCCATGATGCTGCTGTCCTGAAGCTGCCATCACCAGGAAATCGACATCTGCCGTCACCAGGACGCGTTGAAGGCGAGTTGCACGCTCGAGATGATTCTCATCCGTATCACCAGCTACGCCCAAATCGTGAACGGTCATCACATCCACCCCACATCTGCGCAGTTGACTCGCAATTCTGGGCGAGAGATTCTCATCCAAATAGAGGCGGATGGCGGCTGCCAACGCGTTTCTCCTTCATTTCTTCGGCAAGTCGGCGTCGCTGCTCGATATCAAGGTCAATGTCCGCCTTGTGCTCATAATAATAGGCAAGCGCGGAGTAGACCTGTGGCAGCGTCAGTCGATAGTAGTCTGCGATCTCCTCGGCTTCCATCATCATGAACACTTTGGCAATGGCAACATCCGCTACCGTGAGCGTGGTGCCGATGATGAACGGTCGCCCATTGCGGATGCGCGGATTCGTAGCAATCTGATCGATGGTCTGGATTGTGTTGACGGACATTACATAGTTCCCTATTCAGTCGAATACACTTCACTTTTTTCGGCGAGTTGTTTCTCCATGGACTCAGATGCTCGTCTGCCGCCAACTTCGGGTTGTAGCTTGCTTCTCAAATCATGTAAGCGTTCAGCTACCCAAAGGTTAATCAGCGTTTCAGGCTGTATACCGCGGTGGCGGGATTCTTCAACTACGCCAGCGTATATCTCCTCCTCAATCACAACGCGGTGACGAGGCTTCATTGTCACTCTGATTTCCACTTCCTCAAATTGATCCCAGTAGTCAGCCGTGTCATGGCTGTCCCAAAACTCAGCCATCTCCTCGATGGAACGTGAATGAGAGATGCTGGACAATCCCTGCTGGTCATTTTCTTGCATAGCGTCTACGTTCCCTAACTGTCATGTCACGAGCACTGATGACCAATGCTACCCCATCGATCTTGAGTTCAAAAAACACCACGATGTACCTGCCTGCATTGGTCTGGCCGTATGCAGCATACAGGTCTTCACCAGCTCGCTCGCCTCGCTCTACTCGATAGAATCTCGGTACGTTCAGGAAGGTTTCCTCCACCTCATCTGGTTGCAATCCATGCCTACTGGCAAGTTTTTCGATAATGTATGGCAACCAGAGACATTCAGCAATCTTCATTCAGTCGAATACCTGCTATCCCTTAGTGGCGACCTCAGCCAGTTGTAGTTCTCTTTGTGCAGTAGAGATCCCCTTGTCTTCGACAGGTGCAGGCGATGACGCAGCTTTCTCAAGCAAACGCTCGGCGATCCACAGGTTGACCAGCGTCTCAGCCGAGACGCCGCGACGGCGCGCCTCGTCGGCGATGCGGGCGAACAGGTTGGCTTCGATGCGGACGCAACGTGGAATCCTCACCTCGAATTCGACTTCGTAGGTTTGATTCCAGTAATCAGCAAGACTGTGCGTGTCCCAGAATTCGCCAATCGCTTCGCAAGAATCAGCTTTCGAGATGCTGCTCAAACGCGTCTCGATGTCTTCGCTCATGCAACAATTTTATCACGGCTTGACCGATCGGCATTGCCAATTCATCTTCTGTAGAGCGGAGTCAACCGCCTCCCTCCCTACGCCTTCAACGCTTCCTCCTCTTCCTCGCTCTCCGCCGAGCCTTCCGTCGCCGCTTCGAGCTGCACGACGTTGTCTTTGGGCATAACGTGCCAGAAGAAGTGACGCTGCGTCTCCCAATGGTCGAGCAACATGCGCGCCAGCGGCGAGCCGGTCTTGTCGAGGTGCTCTGCGATCAGCGCCTTCAGGAAATGCTCGTATTCGTCGCCGTTTAGCCGCGAGAGGGCGATCAACTCGTGGTTACAGCGGCGCTCGAAGGTCTCGTTGACATCGTACACATAGGCGTGCCCGCCCGTCATACCGGCGCCGAAGTTGCGTCCGGTCTCGCCGAGGACGACCACGCAGCCGCCGGTCATGTACTCACAACAGTGCTCGCCCGCGCCTTCGATCACGGCGGTCGCGCCGCTGTTGCGCACTGCGAAGCGTTCGCCCGCCACGCCTGCCGCAAAGAGCCTGCCTGCGGTCGCGCCGTAGAGCGCCGTGTTGCCCAGAATCACGTTTTGGTGCGGTGTGAAGCGCGCTTCTTCGGAAGGACGAATGACGATCTCACCGCCGCCCAACCCCTTGCCGACATAGTCGTTCGCCGCCCCCCACAGATGCAACGACAGCCCGCGGATTGCAAATGCGCCGAAGCTTTGCCCGGCCGCACCCTCGAAGTCGATGCGAATCCGACCATCGGGCAAACCCTCATCACCGTAGCGCAGAGCAAGCTGACCGGAGACGCGCGCACCGATGGTGCGGTCGGTGTTGCGGATTTTATGCGCCAGGTGGATCGGCGCGTCGGGATTGGCTTGCAAGCCCGCCAGCACCTGTTCTGTAATGCGGTCGCTCAGCGTTGGATCGGGCGGGACGACCTCGTTGCGCGGCAAGACGTTGCGTCGCGCCGTGCCCGTATCCGGCACGTAAAGCAGCGGCGACAACTCCAGAAAGCCCGCCTCGCGCCCTTGCACGATCTGCTCCAGATATTCAGGGTGTCCGACCACTTCATCCAAACTGCGGAAGCCAAGTCCCGCCAGAATTTGGCGCACATCTTCCGCCACCGCTGTCATGAAGCGCATCACATCTTCCGGCGTGCCCGTGAACTTCTTGCGCAGTTCCGGGTCCTGTGTGGCGACGCCAACCGGGCAGGTGTTTTTGTGACAGACGCGCGCCATGATGCAACCCTCAGCGATCATGGCGCTGGTGCCAAAGCTCACTTCATCGGCGCCGAGCATCGCCGCCACCACTACGTCGCGACCGGTGGCGAGACCGCCGTCGGTGCGCAGAGTGACGCGCGTGCGCAGCCCGTTGGCGAGCAACACCTGATGCGTCTCCGCCAACCCGATCTCCCAGGGCAGCCCGGCATGTTTGATGCTGCTGAGTGGGCTGGCGCCGGTGCCGCCCGACGCGCCGGAGATGTGGATCACATCCGCCAGCCCCTTGGCGACGCCAGCCGCAATCGTGCCAACGCCCATCTCCGAGACGAGCTTGACGCTGATCTTGGCGTTCGGGTTGATCACTTTCAGGTCGTAGATGAGCTGCGCCAGGTCCTCAATCGAGTAGATGTCGTGGTGCGGCGGTGGGCTGATCAGCGCGACGCCGGGCGTGCTATGACGCAGCACAGCGATCTCCGCCGTAACTTTGTGACCGGGAAGCTGACCGCCCTCGCCCGGCTTGGAGCCTTGCGCCATCTTGATCTGGAGTTCATCGGCGCTCATCAAGTATTCAGGCGTGACGCCGAAACGCCCAGACGCCACCTGTTTGATCTTGCTGGCGCGCTCGGTGAAGTAGCGCTCCTTGGCCTCGCCGCCTTCGCCGCTGTTGCTCATGCCGCCCAGCCGGTTCATGGCGATAGCGAGCGTCTCGTGCGCCTCTACGCTCAGCGCGCCGTGGCTCATCGCCGCGGTGGAGAAGCGGCGCAAAATGCGCTCAGCCGGCTCGACCTGCGTCACCGGGATTGCAGGACGCGTGCGGCGGAAGTCGAGCAGGTGGCGCGGGGCAAGTCTCATGTTGTTGACCAACTCGGCGTATTTGCGATAGTTGGCAGGCGCATCCTCGATCTTCTTGGGGCGGCTGACCGCAGTGAGCGCGTGGACGACCTGCGGACTCCACTCATGCAGTTCGCCGCCGCGCCGCGATTTGTAGATGCCCCACGTCACCAACTTGACTGCTTCGCTGGTTTCGCTGTTCGGGTAGCCATATTGATGCCACGCCAACACATCTTCCGCTACGCTGGCAAAGCCGACGCCACCCAGTACACTTGGTGTATCGACAAAGGCCACGTCGAGCAACTCCTGACCGATGCCGAGCGCCTCGAATATCTGAGCGCCACAATACGAGTCGATGGTGCTGATGCCCATCTTGCTCATCACCTTGAGCAACCCTTTATCCACCGCTTTAGCAAAGTTCTTGCGCGCCTGTTCGACAGTCAGGTTTCCGGTTTTGCGTCCCTCGTGCACGATTGCCTCGATGGACTCGTAGGCGAGATACGGATAGATCGCGTTGGCGCCGTAGCCGATCAGACAGGCGAAGTGATGCACTTCGCGCGGCTCACCGCTGACGCTGACCAGGCTGGCGCGCATGCGCAATCCCTGCCGAATCAGGTGATGATGCACCGCGCCGACGGCGATCATCGACGGAATTGGCAAGGTGTGAACATCCGCCTTCTCGTCGCTGATGAGCAGGATGCGTGCGCCGCTGCGCACTGCCTCCTCGGCGTCGCGACAGAGTTTATCAACGGCCGCACGCAACGCCGCGCCCGCTTTCTCCGGTGTAACCTCCTCATCCACCGGCGCGTGCCAGACGGCGTCGACCGTAGCGACGGCGAATTCCGCCAGCTTGTTATTGCGCAGCACAACCATTTGTTCGGGCAGCAAAATCGGCGATTTGAGTGCGAGCAGGCGCGTCGCTTCGGGCGTCTCGCTGAGCACATTGGCGCGCTTGCCCAGCAACATGCGCAAACTCATCACCATCTCCTCGCGCAGCGGGTCGATCGGTGGGTTGGTGACTTCGGCGAAGCGCTGCTTGAAGTAACCAAAGAGCGGGCGCGGCAGCTTGCTCATCGCTGCAGGCGGGGTGTCGTCTCCCATGGCGCCGACCGGCTCGTTGCCGGTGGTGATCATCGGGCGGAGGATGACGATCAGTTCTTCCGATGTATAGCCGAAGCTGGCCTGGCGATTGGAAAGCGGAATCGAATGATGACTTGTGACTTGTGAACTGTGAATTGTTGCGCCATGACCATTAGCGCCGGCGTGACCGTTTGTGACAGCCGCCGTCTGTTTGACCAGGTCGTCGAGGTGGATCAGGTTTTCCTTGATCCAGCGGTCGTATGGGCGCCGCGCCGCGAATTTCTGTGTGATCTCCTCGTCGTCCATGATCACGCCGCGCGTGGTGTCGACGCAGAAAATCTGCCCAGGCCCGATGCGCCCCTTGCGCACGACGCGGCTCTCGTCGTAGGCGACGGCGCCGGTTTCGCTGGCGCAGATCACGACGCCGTTGTCGAGCACCACGTAACGCGCCGGACGCAGGCCGTTGCGATCCATCAGCGTGCCGACGACGCGACCGTCGGTGTAAGTCAGGGCGGCAGGCCCATCCCACGGCTCCATCAGCGCCGAATGATATTCGTAGAAGGCGCGGCGCTCCGGCGTGACCTCACCTTCGGGCAGTCGCTCCCACGCTTCAGGAACCATCATCATCAGAGCGTGGCGGATATCGCGACCGCTGCGCACGAGCAATTCCAGCACGTTGTCGAGCTTACCGCTGTCGCTGCCTTCTTTTGCAATGATCGGCAGTAACTCGGCGGCAGGGTTCTCCCAGAAGGGGCTTTCCAGGTCGGCCTCGCGTGCTCGCATCCAGTTTTCGTTGCCTTGCAGCGTGTTGATCTCGCCGTTATGGCAGACCAGGCGAAAAGGCTGCGCTCGCTCCCAGGTTGGGAACGTGTTGGTGCTGTACCGTTGATGAAAGACGGCGATGGCGGTCTTGTATTCGGGATCGCTCAAATCGGGGTAAAAGTGCGCCAGCTCCTCGGCAAGCACCAACCCCTTATAGACGATGGTGCGGCTGCTGAGGCTGGCGATGTAGAGCCGCTGAATGCCGCGCGCCCGCGCTGTGTTGATGATGTGTTTGCGCGCTACATAGAGCAGCCGCTCGAAAGCGTCGCCCGCTTCGCACGCTGCGTCGGTGCGGCGCACGATCACCTGACCGAGCCACGGCCGGCTGTAGAGCGCACGCTGTCCTAACGCCGACTCGATCACGGGCACCGAACGAAACGCCAACACCTCCAGCTTCAACTCGGTGAGGATTTCCTGGATCAGGTCGCGCGCCAGCGCGCGGTCCTCGCCGTTGGCTTTATTGAAGAAAAGCTGACCGATCGCCAGGTCGCCCTGGGCGGGCGGCTCCAGCCCGATGCGACGCAGTTCGCGCGCAAAGAACTCGTAGGGAAGCTGCGTCAAGATGCCGGCGCCATCGCCCGTCTTGCGGTCATCGGCGACGGCGCCGCGATGGGCGTGGTTGCGCAACGCCTCCAACCCCATCTCCAGCACGCGGTGACTTCGCCGCCCCTCGACATGCGCCACAAAGCCGATGCCGCATGCGTCGTGCTCGAAGCGTGGGTCGTAAAGCCCCTGACGCAGCGGCAAAGACCAATCCTGGGATGTGCTTGTATCAATCATAGTCGCTCCTCTCATCGTCGACATTGGGTTGCAACACCATGCTGATTGCACCACGTAAGTATCGCCAGACCCTATAGCGAACTGCTGCCCGGAGGTCGCCTGCGCTACAATGGCGTCACCTGATCCGGCATGTCAACGATGACGGGGCGCCTTCTGCGCTGAAGGAGGGATGCGGAGCTTGCAAGTAGGGAACAATCAGCCACATTTGGACAATCGATCATACCACCAGTGGGTGCATAGGACAAAAAAACAGGAAAAGACAAATGGTTTGAGTCTCACCCCCGGCTCAATTGCAGTGGAGGGAGCAGCAGGAACCTTCAGAGCGGCGGCAGGCCGGTCCACAAGTTCATTACGTGCTCACAAACCCCAATGCGTCGACTTCGCCGTCCTCGCTTGCCGGCCCCTTGCCTTTGAACTGACTCATGTAGAGTTTGTAGTAGAAGCCCTTGAGCGCCATCAGCGCGTCGTGTGCACCCTGCTCCACGATCTCGCCGCCGTTGACGACGAGAATCTTGTCGGCGTTGCGGATCGTGCTCAGGCGGTGGGCGATCATAAAGCTGGTCTTGCCTGCCATCAGCCGCTGCAAACCGCCCTGGATCAGCTTCTCGGTGCGCGTATCGACGTTGCTGGTCGCCTCGTCGAGCACCAGAATCTTGGGGTCGGCGACCATGGCGCGGGCGATGGTGATCATCTGCCGCTGTCCCTGGCTGAGGTTGGCGCCGCGCTCAGTCATCACAGTGTCGTAGCCCTGCGGCAGGTTCATGATGAAGTCGTGGGCGTTGGCTTGTTTGGCGGCGGCGATGACCTCCTCCTCGGTGGCGCCTTCGCGGGCGTACTTGAGGTTGTTCATCACCGTGTCGGAGAAGAGGAACGCCTCTTGCAGCACCACGCCGATCTGTTTGCGCAGACTTTCCTGCGTCAGTTTGCTGATGTCCTGACCGTCGATGCGAATCACGCCGCTGTCGATGTCGTAGTACCGCGTGAGCAGATTGATGATCGTCGACTTGCCGGCGCCGGTCGGCCCGCAGATGCCGATCGTCTGCCCCGGCAGCGCCTCGAAGCTGTTGTGCTTGAGAATCTTGCGCCCGGGCACATAGCTGAAATCGACATGCTCGAACTCGACGCGCCCACCCTTGAACTCGAAATCTTTGGCATCGGGCGCATCGACCACGGTCGGCTGTTCGTCCATGATCGCAAAGACGCGGCGCCCGCCCGCCACGGCGTTGAGCGTCGTTGCCGTCAGGTTGGCGATGTCGGAGAGCGGGCTGGAAAGCAGCGACGCATAGCCGACGAAGGAGATCACCACGCCGAAGGGGATGTTGCCGTGCAGCGCCATCAACGAACCGACCACCAGCACCGAGACGATCTGCAGCATGGTCAGCGTCTGCGTCAGCGGAAACTGCAGCAGCGAGGTGAAAAAGGCTTTGGTCGCCACGTCGAAGACGCCGCCCGCCAGATCGTCATTGCTGTCGATGGCCCATTGCTGGCGTCGGCTGCTGATGATCACCTTCTGCGCCGAAATCGTCTCTTCCTGAAAGCCGGTGACCTTGCCCAGTTCCTCCTGCATCTTGGTGAAGGCGGGCGTCGAGACGCGCTGGATCACCGTGGTGAGAAAGAGCATGATCGGCACGATCAGCAGCGCCACCAGCGTCAACTGCCAGTTGATGATCACCATCACGATCAGGATCATGCCGATCTGGAAGATGGCGCGGATCATCTGCGAGACTGCGCTTTCATAGAAGAGCGACACCGTCTCGGTGTCGTTGGTGATGCGGCTCATCAACTCGCCGATCGGCTGGCGGTCGAAAAAGCTGAGCGACAGGCTCTGCATTCGCGCAAAGAGGTCTTGTTGCAGATTTGCCAGCCCCTGCGTCGCCAGGTCGGCGAAGGCGCGCTCGGCGATGACGCTCAGAATCAGGAAGGCGACGCCAGCGATCAGCGCTGAGCCTGCCCAGAGGAGCAACGTGTTGACCTCGCCGTCGGGCGCGCTGACGACGTTGATCGCCTGCCCGGTGAAGAACGGGATCGCGATCAGCAGCGCCACCGCCGCCATGCGGATGGCAAGGGCGCGGATAAAGCGCGGGCGCCGCTCGCCGCCCGCCATGTAGCCGACCAGCCGACGCAAGATCAGCGCGGTGTCGTCCTTGCGTTCGGTGACGGGGACGCGCTTGCGCTGTTCCAGTTTCCCCTTGAGGGTAATGTTGACTTCCGGTCGTGTTGCGGCAGTCATACTTGCACCTCCGCTGCGGTCGTGGCGTCGCCGCCCAACTGTGATGCATAGATTTCCTGATAGAGCGGGCTGCTTGCCAGCAACTCCTCATGCGTGCCGGTGGCGACGATAGCGCCGTTTTCCATCAGCACGATCAGGTCAAGGTCGATCACGGCGCTGATGCGCTGCGCAATGTAGATCGTCGTGACGTTGTTGGTGAACTCGGGGATGGCGGCTTGCACGCGGCTCTCGGTCGCCACGTCGAGCGCGCTGGTGCTGTCGTCCAGGATCAGGATGCGCGGCTGCGCGGTGAGGGTGCGGCTGATCGCCAGGCGCTGGCGCTGCCCGCCGGAGAAATTGTAGCCGCGCCGCGCCACCGGCGCATCCCACATCTGGGGCAGGTTGGTGACAAAGCCGTAGGCGTCGGCGGCTTTGGCTGCGGCAAACATCGTCTCATCGGGCGCATCGGGCGCCGCAAACTTGAGATTGAAGCGCAGATCGCCCTGGAAGAGCACCGCCTCCTGCAAGGCAATGCCGACGATCTGGCGCAGGTTGTCCTGGTCGATCTCGCGCACATCAACGCCATCGATGGTGATGCGCCCTTCGGTGGCGTCGTAGAAGCGCGGGACCAGGTTGACAAGCGCAGTCTTGCCCGCGCCCGTTGCGCCGAGGATGCCGACGCGCTGCCCCGGCTCGATGGTCAGGTTGATGTTCTTGAGCGCCGGCGGGTCGAATTCGCCGTCGGGGCGGCGGAAGGCAAAGGTGACATTCTCGAACGCCAGACGTCCCTTGACGGTCGCCGGATCGAGAATTTTGGCGTCGGGCGTGTTCTTGACCGCCGGCGGCGCGTCCACCACCTCAAAGACGCGGCTCGCCGACGCATCCCCGCGCAGGATGAAGGGTACGACAATCGCCATCATCGCCAGCGGCGTCACCACCAGCGACAGATATTGCATGAAGGTGACCAGTTGCCCCACATCCAGCCCGGCGTTGGTGAGCACCTGCCGCCCGCCGATGCCGATCGCCAGCGCTGTGAAAATCTGCGCAATCGCCGTCAGGATCGGATTGAGCGCGGCGACGCGGAAGGCGGCATCGAACGCCGGCTCGCGCATGGCGTTGGAGCGGGCGGCGAAACGCTCGATCTCCAGATTCTCACGCACGAACGCCTTGACCACGCGCATGCCGGCCAGGTTTTCCTGCAGCGTGTTGTTCAGTTCTTCCAGACGCTTCTGCCGCCGGGCGTATGCCTTAAAAATCTGTGGCACGATAAAGCCCATCACCCCTAGCACCACGATCGAGACCACGATCAGCACCCACACCAGGCTCGGCGTGTCGCGGATCGCCAGCGTAAACGCCACCACGAGCATAAAGGGCGCGTACAGCGCCAGGATCACGGTGTAGAGCACGGCATTGGCAATGTAGTTCACGTCGGCGCTCAGCCGCGTCAGCAGATTGCCGGTGCGGAACTGGTCGAAGTTGGCAAAGGAGAAGGTCTGAATCTTGTGGTAGAGTTCGGCGCGGATCAGATACGCCGTGCCCTGTGCAAAGAAGACAGCTAACGCCGCCGTCCCTGCCATAGCGCCGCCCGCCACCAACGCCAGCACCGCCATCCAAATGCCAGCGCCGATGATCACCAGCGGTTTGCCAGCAAGCAACCCCTCATTGATCAACTGCTGATTCATCGCCGCCATCGAAATGCTGGCCAGCGCCGAAATCAGCAGCAACATCTGTGAAAGAAGCAGACGCAGACGATAGCCTTTGTAGATGACGAACATGCGCCGGAATGACTTCAACACATTGACACCTCTTATAGTGCAAGATTATGTAGGCTACTCGCTTTTCTCATTCCTCCCCCCGTTTGCTACTGCTCTTGCCGCACCTCAAAGCTGTTGGTGATTTTCGTCACCCCGCGAATCGTGGCGGCGACGGAGCAGTACTTCTCCTCAGAGAGCTTAATCGCCCGTTCGACCTTGGCCGGGTCGAGATCGCGCCCGGTTACAGCGTAGTGCAGGTGAATGTCGGTGAACTGATAGGGTGGTTCAGACGCCTGATGCGCCTCCGCAGTGATGCATAGGTCGGTCAATGTTTGGCGCTGACGACGCAAGATTGTCACTACGTCATAAGCCGAGCAGGAGCAAAGCGCCATCACCAACATGTCGGAGGGTTTGACGCCTTTCCACTCAACGCCGTTTTCCTCGTCGTTCTTGGGCCACGAACCGGCGACAACCATGTGTCCAAAACTGTCACGCGTGATGAACATCGTGCTGTCATGTCCGGCCCAGTGCAATGCAATTTGTCCCATTGGAAGACTCCATTATATTTGTATATTGGTTGATTGTGTTGCGTGCTGCGTGTCGCGTGCTACGTGTTGCGTGAGGACGGAGGCTGAATCGCCCGACGTCGCCCCTCGTAAATCGCCCCTTGCCCCTCATAACCCCTTGATCGTCATGCCGCCGTCGACCACTAGATTCTCGCCAGTAATGTACGACGCCTTGTCCATCGCCAGAAATGCAATGGCGGCGGCGACTTCATCCGCCGTGGCGATGCGCGTCAGCGGTGTGCGTTTGAGGATGCGGTCGAGCCGTTCCGGGTCGCGCAGGACAGGGGAAGCCAGCGGCGTTTCGGTGTACCAAGGCGAGACCGCGTTGACGCGGATGCCGTCGCGCGCCCACTCGCCTGCCAGGTTGCGCGTCATCTGCAGCATCGCCGCCTTGGTCGCGCCGTAGGGCGAGCCGCTGCCGACGTCGAGCATCCCCGCCACCGATGCCACGTTGATCACCGCTGCGCCGTTGCCGCGACAGAGCAGCGGATGCAGCGCCCGCGCCAGCTCATAGGCGCTGGTGAAGTTGACGGCGAAAATGTGCGCCACCTCCTCCGCTGCGTACTCGACCGTGGGGCGGCGAATGTTCGTGCCGGCGTTGTTGACCAGCACATCGAGGCCATCCCAGCGAAAACGCACGGCGTCAAGCACCATCTGCCGGCCCACCGCGCTGCTGACGTCGGCCTGCACGCCATCGATCTTCAACCCGGCGGCGGCGCGTTCGCTCACCACCCGCTCCAGTTCTTCCTGCCCGCGCGCCACGATCAGCACCTCGGCGCCCAACGCCAGAAACTCATCCGCCGTCGCCAGCCCGATGCCCTTGCTGCCGCCGGTGATCAGCGCGCGCTTGCCTGCCAGTGTCCAGCCTTTCATGGTTTCAACAGCCCTTCGTGTTCGATCAGCCACTGCACCGATTCATAGACCGCTTGCAGCGACGTGTAGCGCGGTTGATAGCCGATCAGCCGCCGTGCCTTGTCGATGCTGCAATTGGGGCTGTGCGCAATGTGATCCCACGTGGCGCGCGCTTCTTCTTCACTCACCGTGGTGCGCCACGTCTCCCACGGCAGGTAGCGCAGCTTCGCCTCCTGCCCAAACCAGCTCGCCACCGCTTCGGCATAGCCGCGCAACGTCACCGCCGTCGGCGAGACGACGTGAAAGCCCTCGCCGATGGCGGTGCTCCAATGCGCCAGCGCCTGCATGAACGCCTGCGCCACGTCGTCGGCGTGGACATGATGCACCGTCTCCAAACCGAGGTTGGGCAGCGCCAGCTCCTCGCCGCGCGCCAGTTGTGCAAAGACCTGCGGGTTGAAGTGTCCGGCCGGGTTCAGCGGCGCCCAGCCTGGCCCCACGATGTGCCCCGGATGCAGCGCCGTCGCCGGGAAGTCGCCGCGCTGCGCCTCCGCCATCAGATACGCTTCGATGGCCGCCTTCTGAATGCCGTACTCGCCAAAGGGACGCCGCGGCTGCGTCTCGACCGTTGGCACGACAACGCTTGGCCCGTGAATCCAGATCGTGCCGCAGTGCAAGAAGTGGCGCACCTTGCCGCGCAGCGCATCGACAAGCTGCTGCGCGCTGGCAAGTGTGAAGCAGATCATGTCGATCACGGCGTCGGGCTGAAGCGCGGCGATCTGCGCGCCGAAGGCTCCTTCGGCTTCGGCGGCGGTGCGGTCGATGGCAACCTGACGCACCTGTTTCCACGCGCCATGCGGCTGGTAGGGTGTGCGCGCCTGGCGGCTGACGTTGATCACTTCATGGCCGGCTTCGACCAGACGCGGCACAAGATAGGTGCCCACATGCCCGCTGCCGCCGATGATGATGACTCGCATAACTCAATCTCCTGATAACGGGTGGATGGCACGCGGATGACGCGGATCAGGCGGATCGAGGCGGATCAGAACGAATGAAAAAATCCGCGCAAATCCGCAGCATCCGCGTTATCCGCGTGCCATTGACTCTCCTCGATACACCACGCGGAACCGTTCGCAGACGAGCGGCATCTCCGGCGTGAATTGCTTACCGATGGCGGCGAGGGTGCGTGTGAAGAAGCGCTGATGTCCCTCACGCCATGCTTGCAGCGAACGGTCGTCTTCGCCTTCTTCATAGGCGAACGCCTCATCCACTTCATCGAACCGGCGGAGCGTCACTTCGGTCGTTTCGGCGATGCACATCGGCGCGCCACGTCCGTCCAGCACAATCCAAAAGGCGCCGACCTCGGTGACCGGCTTGCCTTCCGCCTCCCATTCCCACAGCGAGGAACAGGTCGCCGTCTTTTTGCCTTCGAGCACCAGCGCGCCCAGTTCGTCCGCCAATGCCGGGTGGTCGCCAAACGGCTCGGCGACATACGCCGCACGGTGCGCCGGGGCGTCCGCAGGCAGCGTGGCAAGATATGCCTGCCAGAACTGTTCAACGGTTGCCGTTGTCATGCTTGGTCCTTTGCTGTCATCTTTGCCCCTTTGCTATTTATCTTCCGGGAAGCTTTGAGGCTTCCCGGAAGATCGTCATTGCACCACCAGCGACAACTCCAGCAGATTCTCAAAACCGGTGTCGGTCGTCCGATAGACAATCAGCATAACACCATCGGCGCCGATTGGCATAGGGACGCGGTGGAAGTCAACGGTCAGTGTCTCCGGCGCTGGCGTGATTAGCCCCTGCACGGGTGCAGCGGCGTCGCGCTGGATCACGCCACCGGTCGTCGGATCGGGAATGAAGGCGCCGCCAGCGGTTGGGCGCAGGCTGACGCCCAGACCAGGCGGCCAGGCGCGCTTGATTTGCCAGAAGAGCGTGACATCAACCGCAGGTGCAGCCTGGATCACCGGCGCACCGGTTGGCGCTGGCGTCACAGCATACCCGGCAAACGTGACGCCGTCGATAATCTCGACGGAGGTGATTTCTGCAGGGGTGACGTTGACGGAGACTTCCCCAAGCGCCAGCCAGTCGGCGCTGAAGATTGTACGCGGTGGCGTCACATCGACGGGCAGCTCTTCCAATAGAACCGCAGCGGCATCCATCGTCGTCAGCACGACGCCGCCATTGCGCAGCACCTTCCCAGCGTCAAGACTGCTGACTACGCGCAAATCAGGACGCAACCCCCAAATGGAGATCAGGTAGTCGAGCGCCAGCGCATCCTCGACTGCGGCAAAGAGATCGGCGTTCGCAGGCAGCGGTTGGTCGAGCAGCACTGCGGCGCGGTCAAGCGCTGTATCCTGTGGGCGGTTGCGGCTGTTGGCTTGGGGCCAGGAAGCGTCGAAGCGCCAGACGACGGCGACTATCAGCAGCGCCAGCGGTGCATAGCCGAGCCAACGGCTGCGACCACCGACCCGTTCTTCCCAACGATCGAATGCCGCTGCTGCGCCGATTAAAATCAGTGGGTACGCGGGCAGGATCACCTGGTACCAGTTGCCGCAACGATACATCCAATTGAAGATCAGATAGATCACAAGCGTTCCATAGAGCACAAACGCCGGCTTGCGTCCGAGCAAGGCAATGCCAACCACCCCAATGATCAGCAGTGGAATGCTCAGTTCGCCCCAGATCAGCTCCGGGAAGCCGCCGTCAAAGAAGGCGCAGCTCGGCTGAAAACCCCACAACAGCTCCTCGCGCCCCTGCGCTGTGCTGACAAAACTCCAGAACCACTCGTTGGCGCTCGCCCATTCGCCTTCCCCCCACCATTGCGGATTCGCTGCGCCGCGCAGGTAGACATACACATAGCTGATCAACGGAAGAAACGCAGCCACGAGGCACGCCAGCATCAGCCGCCAATCGCGCAGCGCCTGCGGTCGCTCCCACAGGATTGCAACCACCAGCGGCGGCGCGATAAAGGCGACGGTCAGCATGTGCGCCAGCGAGAGGCCGTTGAGGAAGGCGAGGAAAATCAAAAGATTGGGAGATTGGAGATCGGAGATTGGCGCGTTGTCGCTGCTCTCAATCTCCGATCTCCAATCTCTTAATCTCTTCATTTCTCTTTCTCGCCACACCAAATATACATACACGATCGCCAGCGTCTGTGCGATGGCGCTGGCGTATTGCTCGGTCGTCGTGGCGTAATACCAGAAAAAGTAAGTGACGGCATAGAAGGCGCTTAGCAGCCAGGCGAGCGGCCAAGCGCCGGCAGGATGGCGCGGTGAACGAGTGATATGACATACAGTAGCATAGAGCAGAAGCAACGCCAGCAACGCCCACAGCAGGCTGTAGCTGGAGAGAATCGGCAACGGGTTCGGCGCATCGATGCCGATAGTTTGTAAGACGGTGCGGATGGTGTGAAACCAAAGCCAGCCGCCCATCGTGTAGAGCGGATAGCCGGGCGCGTTGCCTGGTCTTGCCTGCACCTGGGCGTATTGATGTGTGATGAGATCGCCGCCGATCAGCTCGTAGGGCTGCAAGCCGTTGTCGAGCGTGGCGCCGTAGAGCAGCAACGCCAGCAGGAGCAGCAGAGCGCCGGCCAGGTTGCGATGTGATCTGGCGTTGTGGCGGGGCGTCGGTTGGTTGTGCTGCACGCACGTTCTCCCTTGCAATGTGAATACAGACAGTTCTTATGGTATACCAAACCGCCGGATGTGACCAAGCTTTTGTGCACTTTGAGCCAGGTCACGTCGAAGGAGATGACCTACAAGTGGCGCGTACATCGAAGGAGGGCTTTCAGAAAGTATTGATAAGTATTGATCCAGCCTGGCTGTGGCTTGCAGCGCGACCCTGTGATTCATATAATGGCGCAAAACCTGATTCGGGGTTTTGTGAAGAAAGGTGATAACGGCGTTTCATGAACCGTGATCTGCGCAATCAACGCTATCTTGAAGTGACCGACGGCGTGCCGATGGTGCACCGCCCGCTCATCGGCGTGACGATGGGCCGCGAGAAATCACAGCGCTTCTTCGGTCTCAACCTGTTCATCATGAACCAGACCTACGTGCGCACGCTGGAACAACTCGGCGCGCTGCCGGTGATGATTCCGCTGCACATGAGCGAGGCGTCGTTGCGCGGCATCTTCGAGCGGCTGGATGGGCTGTTCCTGCCCGGCGGCGAGGACATCGACCCGGCGAACTACGGCGCAGAACGGCACGAATTGCTCGGCGCCACCGACAAGGAGCGCGACCGCACCGAACTGCTGCTGACGCGCTGGGCGGTGGAGATGGGAATGCCGGTGCTCGGCGTCTGTCGCGGCGCGCAGATGATCAACGTAGCCTGTGGCGGCACACTTTACCAGGACATCCTCAGCGAGCGTCCAGACCTGGCGAAGCACGACTATTTCCCGCCCAGTTTCGAGCGCTTCCGCATCAGCCATCGCATCGACATCGAAGCGGACAGCCTGCTCGCCCATGCCATGGGACAGATTCACGAGGTCAATTCGATGCATCACCAGGGCATCGACCGCATCGGCTTCGGGCTACGCGTGGTGGCGCGCGCCGACGATGGTTTGCCCGAAGCAGTCGAAGCGCCAGCCCTCCCCTACGTCGTCGGCGTGCAGTGGCATCCTGAAGAGCTTGCCAAGACCGACCAGATGAGCGCCAATCTCTTCTACGATTTTGTGCGCGCAGCTGCCGGGCCGTGGCGCAGTCAGACGCCGGAGGAATGGCCTCAACAGTTTCGAGTGGGGTGCGCGGCGATGATGAACAGCGCAAGCGGCGTCGCAGGAACCGGTAGTTTGAACGGCAATGTTCATCGTTCTCAACTGGCTGTGTGTTGATCCGGGCTGACTATCCCCCGAACTGCAACATGAATGTCAGAGGCACGGTCAAGAAACCCGCCAGGAGAAAGTGTGGAATATCCTGCACCTGCACACGAATCCTGCGGCGCAAGGCAAATGGCAACAGAGCCATCGCTGCAACCGCAAACCGATAGAGGACAACCTGCGACACAGTCCATTCAGCGAGCGCAATTTTGTGGCTGGCTGTTTTTCGACGCCAGTCGCAATCGCAGTCGGCGCTGGTGCTCTATGGAGGATTGCGGCAATCGAGCCAAAGCGCGCCTCCACTACAAGCGCCATAAGGTTGCATGAACAGATGCAGCCAAATGCCTGCACATTTGTTCCACCACCAAGTTAGGATAACTGCACGGCGCGTGGTATAATTCATCAGATAAAGTTGATGGATTTCTCAGGTGCAGGAGCCTCTGGATGGATGACAATTTGGATTTCCCCCGCGACGACGATCCCGGCAACGACGCCGACAGCCAATCAAACGAAATCGCCGCCCCCATTGCTGCCTCCACCGATGGTGGCGCTGGCATGAACGGCGACGGCGCAGCGACTAATGGCGCCGGGCTGAACGCCGGCAATGTGCGCAATGTGCTCATCGAGCAGGAAATGCGCACCGCCTATCTCGACTACGCCATGAGCGTGATCGTAGCGCGCGCGCTGCCCGACGCACGCGACGGTCTGAAGCCGGTGCACCGCCGCATTCTCTACGCCATGCACGACATGGGGCTTTCCCCATCTAGCCCGTACAAGAAAAGCGCACGCATCGTCGGCGAGGTGCTCGGCAAATATCACCCGCACGGCGACTCAGCAGTCTATGACGCCATGGCGCGCATGGCGCAGGATTTCAGCCTGCGCTACTGTCTGGTCGATGGACAGGGCAACTTCGGCTCGGTCGACGGCGACAGCCCGGCGGCGATGCGTTACACCGAAGCGCGCCTCTCGCGCATCGCCGAGACCATGCTCCAGGACATCGAAATGGATACGGTGGACTGGACGACCAACTTCGACGACAGCCTCGAAGAGCCGACCGTGCTGCCCGCCATGCTGCCCAATATGCTCGTCAACGGCACCAGCGGCATCGCCGTCGGCATGGCAACCAACATCCCGCCACATAACTTGAGCGAGGTGGCTGACGCCGTCGCCTTTGTCATCGACAACTGGGAACGGCGCAACGAGATCGGCCTCGAAGAGTTGATGGAGTTCGTCAAGGGACCCGATTTCCCGACCGGCGGCATCATCCTCGGTAATGAAGGCATCAAGCAGGCGTTCGCCACCGGGCGCGGCAAGGTGCTCGTGCGCGCCCAAACCAGCATCGAGGAGATTCGCGGCGGACGCTTTGCCATCATCGTCACCGAGATTCCCTACCAGGTCAACAAATCGACGCTGATCGAACGCATGGCGGAGCTGGTGCGCGAAGATAAACTCGACATGATCAGCGACATCCGCGACGAGTCCGACCGCACGGGGATGCGCATCGTCATCGAGCTGAAGCGCAACGCCGCACCCAAGAAAGCGCGCAATCGCCTCTTCAAGCATACGCAGCTTCAGACTTCCTTTGGCGTCAACATGCTGGCGCTTGTCAACGGCGAACCCGTGACGATGAGCCTGCGCCGCGCCCTGCTCGTCTACATCGAGCATCGCTTCGACGTGCTGACGCGGCGCACGCAGTTCCAACTTGCCAAAGCACGCGAGCGGGCGCACATTCTCGAAGGGCTGCGCATCGCGCTCGAATTTCTCGACGAAGTCATCGCTGTGATTCGTCAGAGCGAGAGCGCCGACGCCGCGCGCACCGCCTTGATGGAGCGCTTTGGTCTCACACAGGTGCAGGCGCAGGCGATCCTCGATTTGCAGCTTCGCCGTCTCGCCGCGCTCGAACGCCAGAAGATCGAGGACGAATATCAGGAAATCCTGGCGCGCATCGCCTACTATGAAGACCTGCTCGCCAATCCCGACAAGATCCGCGCCTTGATCCGCGCCGACATCTTGACGTTAAAAGAGAAGTTTGGCGATCCGCGACGCACCGCAATTGTTGGCGACGCCAGCGGCGACTTCAGCGAGGAAGACCTGATCGCCCAAAACAACGTGCTGATCAGCTACAGCGCCGGCGCCTACATCAAGCGCATGAGCAGCGACGCCTTCCGTGCCCAAAACCGTGGCGGGCGCGGCATCAAAGGCATGACCACGCGCAGCGAGGACGAGGTCGTTGACCTGCTCTTTGCGCGCACGCTTGACCATATCCTCTTTTTCACCAACAAGGGACGCGTCTACTCCAGCCGCGTCTATGAATTGCCCGAAGGCAGCCGCACTGCACGCGGCATGCACATCGCCAACGTGCTCAATCTGCAGCCCGACGAAACCGTGACAACCATGCTTGTCGTGCCCGATTTCGAGATGGCGGACTACATCACACTGCTGACCCGACAGGGGCGCATCAAGCGCATGGAACTCAACGTCTTTGCCAACATCCGCTCGGTCGGTTTGATTGCGATGACGCTGGACGAAGGCGACTCGCTCGACTGGGCGCGGCTGACCAAAGGCGGCGAAGATTTCATCGTCGTGACGCGGCGCGGGCGTGCGCTGCGCTTCAGCGAAGAGGATGTGCGCCCCATGGGACGCGCCGCAGCTGGCGTGATGGCAATCCGGCTCCAGGGCGCCGACGACGAAGTGGTCGGTTTTGATGTCGCCCGTCCAGACGCTGAATTGCTGGTCGTGCACACGCATGGCTACGGCAAGCGCACGCCGATCAGCGAATATACAGCGCATAGCCGCTACACGCAGGGCAACTGGGCCACCGACCACACCCGGCTAGAAGAAGTGGGGCCGATCGTGGCCGCGCGCGTGGTCGACCCACAGGATCAGATCACGGTGATGACTGCCAATGGCATCGTCCTGCGCACACGCGTCGACGGTATTCGCGCCGCCGGTCGCATCACACGCGGGGTGCGCGTCGTCAACCTGGCGGAAGGCGACGCCGTGGCAGCGGTGGCAGTGATGACTTACGCCGACCTCAACCGCGGCGTAGACGACGGCGGCGAAACCCACGCCGATCTTGCGCTCAACGGCGGCGAGACTGTCAATGGCAACGACATCGTCAACGACAATGGCAGCGCCATGGACAGCTACGGTGACAGCAACAGTGATTTCGCTGTGGAAGACGAAGAAGCACCCGTAACCAAAGCCGAAAGCTGACATCGGGCGGCAAGTTGCGAGGATGCGCGATGGTCGCTCCTCGCAACTCACCCCTCGCAACTCTACATATGCCAACCACCCTTTCAGGTCTGCAAAAACCCGGCCATCAATGGGCTTACATCGCCGACGGCGAACCAGGCGCCATTGCCGAGACGCTGGTCGCCTTTGCCAACAGCGACGGCGGCTGGCTGGTGCTTGGCATCGACGCCGAGGGCGCGGCTGGCGCATTTGTAACCGACGATGAAGCCGCCGACGCCGTGCGCGCCGCCGAACGTCTCTGCCGCCCGCCCGTGCGCACCGTGGACTGGCAGCCGTTGGCTGTGCCTGGCGGCGCTGGCGCCCTGCTGCGCGTCGAACGCAGCAATGAACTGCACACCCTCGAAGATGGTCGTGTGCTTGTGCGTCGCGGCGCCGAAAACACACCTGCCACCGGCGACGAGATCACACGCCTGCTCAGCAGCCGCCCCGTCGGCGAGTTTGAGCTGCAGCCCATCCCCGGCGCCACCCGTGAAGATCTGGCGGAAGAGATCATCGACGAATATCTGGAGCGTCGCCAGAAGCGCAGCCCACGCCAGGCGATCTTGCCCAAAGACAAGCTGCTCCAACAGATCGGCGCGCTCACTGAAGATCGCACGCCGACCGTGGCAGGCATGCTGCTCTTCGGCAAAGACCCGCAGTTTTTTATGCCGCAGTGTCGGGCTGTGTTTGTGAAATTTGCCGACACGCAGCCGCGCGGACCCGAAGGCGCGCTCGGCTATGGCCGCCGCGAGGAGTTCACAGGACCCCTGCCGCTGATTATCGACCGCGCCTGGCGCGTGATCTGGGAGGAGATGGACAAGCGCGCAGTCGTCAAAGGTTTACAGCGCCAGGAGGAGACCGAATATCCATCGACGGCGGTGCGCGAGGCGCTGGTCAACGCGGTGGCGCACCGCGACTATCGCATCACCGGGCGCGGCATCGAGATTCGCATGTATAGCGACCGCATGGAGATTACCAGTCCGGGCGGCTTGCCAGCGCACATCACGCTCGACAATCTGGTTGAAGAGCATTACAGCCGCAACCCACGCCTGGTCAACGGGCTGTATCAGTGGGGCTACATCGAAGAGCTTGGACTGGGCATCGACCGTATGATCGAGGACATGGTCAAAGCCGGTCACCCGCCGCCAAAGTTCGAGTCGCCGGGCCATCGCTTCACGGTGATTCTCTATAACACGCGCGACCAGGAGCGCGCCGCGCAGCCGTGGGAAAGCAACATGAACGAGCGCCAGCTCAAGGCGCTGGAATATGTGCAGCAGAACGGCTTTATCACCAACAGCGACTATCGCCAGATCTGCCCGCACGTCGGCGCCGAGACGCTGCGCCTCGATCTGGCCGACATGGTCAACCGCGGCATTCTGCTCAAGATCGGCGACAAGCGCGGCACGCGCTATATCCTCAAGTAACCCAACCGCATCCGCCTGATAATCCAAATATCCCAATTGGGATAAAGGGTGTTCAATATGACCCGTTATAGACCGCAGTCTGGCGTTTGGGATATTTGGGAAATCGCTTGGGATATTTGCGATAATAGCAAACTCAACCCAAGCTGCAATTATCTTGGATCGACGCCGCGCCGGTGCTATACTACGTGAATTGTGCATGGCAGACGGCGATTGGAGCGCAAAATCGCCGCAATTTCGATAGCTTGAACGCAGGAAATTCATGTCTGAATCGACCAAATCCGCCAAAGACCTTTATACGCTTCAGCCTGATGCTGCGTCGGCTGAAACGATGCGTCTGGAATCGACCGCGACGGAAAGCGTCGCCGAAGCAAAGAAAGAGCCAGCTTATGGCTGGGTGATGGTGCGCGAACTGGTCGAAACGGTGGTGCTGTCGTTGATCATCTTCTTGCTGATCCGACAGGTGGTGCAGAACTATCGCATCGAAAACCACTCGATGGAACCCAGTTTCTATGAAGGTCAATTCGTACTCGTCAACAAAGTTGCCTACTGGTTTGGTGAACCGTCGCGCGGGGACGTAATCGTCTTTCACAACCCGCGCAACACCAACGAAGATTACATCAAACGCATCATCGGCATTCCCGGCGATACGGTGGAAGTGCGCGATCAGACAGTCTTTGTCAACGGGCTGCCGCTGCCAGAAGAGTTTCCTCATCGCGCAATTCCGCCCGGCGAATACAGCGGTCCTTATGTCGTCGGCGATGGGCAGTTGTTTGTGATGGGCGACAATCGCCCCAATTCGAGCGACAGCCGCGTCTTCGGGCCGATCAATCAGGATTTGGTGGTCGGGCAGGCGTGGCTGCGCATTTGGCCCCTGAACACATTTGGCATCGTCCAACACGCCGACCTGGCGCCGGATGGGTATCTTTCCCAATGAGTAAAATCAAGCGCTAAGAAAGGGATGGATGCAATGACTCTCGAACAACGGATCCAGGCGGCGCTCGAGCAGGTATTGGCTACACCGCCGACCCTCGACATTGAACCGGCGGCGTTGACGCCCGCCGAGCTTGCCGCCATGATCGACCACACGTTGCTCAAACCTGAAGCGGGCGAGGAGCAGGTGCGCGCCCACATCGCCGAGGCGATCGAGTTCGGTTTTGCCAGCGTCTGTATCAATCCGATCTGGACGCCGCTGTGCGCAGATTTGTTGGCGGACACGCCGGTCAAGACCTGCACGGTGATCGGCTTCCCATTGGGCGCAACGCTGCCAGCAATCAAAGTCTTCGAAGTCGAGACAGTCGCCAGCCTGGGCGCCGACGAGGTGGATATGGTGCTGGCAGTCGGACGGCTGCGCGACGGAGACTATCATCTCGTCTATCGCGACATTGCCGAGGTCGCCGACGCTGCGCACCAGCACGACTTGATCCTCAAAGTCATTTTAGAGACAGGTCTGCTCAGCGACGAGCAAAAGGTTGCGGCGTGTGTGATTGCCCAGGAAGCGGGCGCTGACTTTGTCAAAACGGCCACCGGCTTTAGCGGCGGCGGCGCCACTGTGTCTGATGTGGCGTTGATGCGTCGCGTCGTCGGCTCTGGGATGGGCGTTAAGGCTGCGGGCGGCATCCGCACGGCTGTCGATGCGCTGCGCATGGTCGCGGCGGGCGCCAATCGCCTGGGCACAAGCGGCGGTGTGCGCATCTTGCAGGAGATGCGCAGCGGCGCATTGATGAATGCACAATCGTTGCAAGGAGAGGGATATTGATGTCCGATCGGGTTTCCGATTTCGCCTTGATCATCGGGCATGTATGGCGCTGCACCACCTGCCGCGACGCGCTGCTGGAGAATCCCTCCACGATGTGGATCGGCTACAAACTGACCGATGCACAACGGGAGTGCATCGCCAATATCGGCGAAGAAGATTTCCGCACGATGATGCACCTGGCGGAAGTGACCAGCCTGACCTTGCGCGAGATCGAGTCAGCCATCGATCACCCACGCGCCCGTCTTCGTCATCTCGGCAGCGTCAAAGGTGAACTTCGCCCGGGACTGAGCTGGTGATTGACGGGATTAAGGCGCAATGAATCAGATCATTCCCGGCTTGTGGGAAATTGATGAGATCGGCGACCGCGTTCACTGCTATCTGTGGGAATGGAGCGGCGGTCTAACACTGATCGATGCTGGTTTTCCGACCGATGTGCATACGATTCTTGATGCATTGGCCGCCAAGGGTCACGCACTGCACAATGTGCGCCGCATCATCGTCACCCACGCCGATATCGACCATATTGGCGGTCTCGCCAAATTGAAACGCGCCACCGGCGCCGTCGTCGGCTGCCACTCGGTGGAGAAAGTGCTGCTGGAGAATCCGGCGCAGCGCAGGCCGGCGGCGCTGGCGTTGCGACCGCTCTTTGCTGTGCTGCGTTTCACGCCGCAGTTTAATGTGCTGCCGGTCACGCCCGATGAACTCTATGTTGATGGGCAGAAGACGCCGGAAGGCTTCATCGTCATTCACACCCCTGGTCACACGCCGGGACATATCTCCTTGCTGCACCGCGAAAAACGTGTATTGATTGTCGGCGACGCGCTCAACAACCGCGGCGGCAAACTGCAACTCCCTCCGCCGATGTTCACGCCGGACATGACCAACGCCCGGCGCAGCGTCTGGAAACTCGCCAAAAAATATGGCGAAGACTTTGACGTGATGGTCTTCGGCCACGGCGCGCCCGTGTTGCAGAATGGCGGGCGCAAAGTGCAGTCGTTGGTGACGAAGATCTTCTCCGATGAAGTTTAGAATTCATCAACCGAACCATTCCACAAGCGCTCAATGAGAACGCCCCGTATGTGACCTCTTTCGTCCTTCGCGCTGACATGCGTCCTGCTCTCACAACATTTGTACATGGCTGGCACGTTGTTTGTATCAACGCATCAGGTGCACCTATGCGGCAGGTCAGTGCGCAACAGGTCAATTGTCGCATATAAGACAAACGCCGAGTCAAACCAGAAACCATCATTTGCCAGGCGATTTTCCCAAGTGAATTCAATATACTGGAAACATCATTCAGTATTCGTGGCATTTATTTTTGATTCATCTTGGGAGGACTTATCCATGCTTTATCGACACAAGACGCTGGCCACAGCCATTGTCTGCGTCACACTACCTGTTCTGTTGGCTGCATTGTTGGCGCTGTGGCCGGCAATGCCTGCTTATGCGGAAGATGACCCCGTCACGCCCAATGTTGCCGTCATAACAACCACGGTCAAACTGGCAAGCACGACTGCGTTTATCAATGCGCCGGTTACGCTGACGGTTGGAACGGCGTCCGTCAGTTCGTTAGGATTTCGGCTGGATTATGATCAAAGTTGCCTCAGCATCGCTGACGTAGACGCTGATGTCTCACTGTTCCTCGCCAGCGGGTTTGCAGGAAGCAAAGCCAATAATCCCACCGAAGGCAAGCTCGACATCTCAGTTTGGTGGGGACCCAACGATCCTCCTGTTGGAACCCTGGACGACGGCGAAATCGTCAACATCAAGTTCATGCTTGAGCCAGGTTGTCGAAACGCGATCACCGATGTCGTCGATGCAGCCTTTACCTTCTCAAACGTGACATTTGCCGATCAGAGCAGTGCACCAGTTGAGGGCGCTGCCTATGGTGGCGTCTATCATCTGGATGTTAACCAGTTTCCCACCGATGTGACGCTAACCCGAGACAATGATGGCGCCAAGGAAAACATCGATACGTTCCGGAAAGTCGGCGGGCTAGACGCCACTGACGTCGATTCGGAAGATGAGCACAGCTTCTCGCTTGTATCGACATGCACCAGCGGTGCATGGGACAATCAGGGATTTGTCATCTCCGGCAGCGATCTGAAGACAAACCTCATTTTCGATTACGAGACAAAATCGAGCTACTCCGTCTGCGTCGAAGCGAATGACGGTCGGGGCGGCGTCCTGGCGAAGGTGGTCTCGTTCAATGTAGTCGATGTCAACGAAGCGCCGACCATGATTAGCCTGGATAATAACCTTGTGGTTGTTGGGACCAAAGCATCGGGTGATGTCGTCGGCGCCTTCACTACGACCGATCCGGACAACGGACAGACGCACACCTACTCGTTGGTGTCTGGCGCCGGAGACACCGATAATGGCTCGTTTACAATCGACGGCAGCAACTTGAAGCTGGCGTTCAACCCTGTCTACAATCCGGCCAAACCGATCTACAAAATTCGCGTCGAGACAAAGGATAACGGCGATGGGGAGCTGACTCTTGCCCAACAGTTCAACATCATCGTTGTCGGCAAGCCGACATTGTCGCTTCCCACTCATCCTGATGTTCCCTATGTGATTGCAGAGAGCATCCCAGTCACACTGCCGATCAACTTCTCCGCATTGGGCAACACCATTCTTTCAGCGACGATGAGCATCACCTATAACTCAGATTGTTTAACCTACACAACATCCAGCGGGTGGCAGAGTGGCACGAGCGGTGGCGCAACCGAAGACAGCGGTGAGATCGAGGTTCAGATCACGAGCGCCGGCAACGCATTGCGCGACGGCGCCATCGGGTATCTGAGCTTCACCGGCAAGAGTAGCTGTGTTGGCGTCAATAGCTGGACATTGCTGAATTTTATCGGAACGCCCGATCTGCGGACGACTGGCAACCTGCAAGTGACGCCTGCAACGCCCACCAATGGCAAGCTGGTCGTCGTCAAGAGTGCGCCGCGCGGCGACTGTAACAGCGACGGTGCTGTAAACGCTGGCGACTTCACCGCAACGGCGCGCGAAATCTGGGATGAATCGTCAGAATTGGAGGATGTAACGCCTCGCCTGCCCAATAAATCGTGGCTATGGACGCCATTGGGCGCCTATTCGGGCAGCGCCATGGGCTGTGATTCAAACGTAGATCGCTACATTGATATTGCAGACCTGGTATGCACCGTGCGCAGGTACTTTGGCGCTGCTTCCTGCAGCAGCGTTGCCGCCGCCGTCAGTCAATTGCCGGTCATATCAGCGCCATCCGCCGTACTGGCAAACGCAGACACGGTGGTCGAGCTGCCGATCCATCTGGAGACGAAGGGGCGAGACGTGGCCGCGATTGCATTCACCGTCAACTTCGATCCGGAGAAGTTGCTCCTGGACGACACAGACGCCGACCAGGATGGCGTCCCTGATATGATTTCACTCAACGCACCTGCCAGTATGATGCAGATGGTGATGGTGGAATCGGAGCAGGGCAGAATTGATGTCATGGCGTCAGGCGTCATGCCACCGCTCCCCTTGTTCAGCGACGGCGTCATTGCCAATATCCGGCTGACTGGCAGCGGTCAAGCCTCAAATACACTTGCACCCATGACGCTCACCAATGTGTCGTTAGGCGACGCCGAAGGCAGCTCCATGCAGGCGGAAGTTGTGATGCTGACACCCGAAGGAACGACGCCAGGAATCTTCTTGCCGCTGGTCACGCGGTGACGATGATTGGGTGATGAGGCGCCTGTAAGGGGGTTGGGAGAAAATCCACGATCCTGCACAAGCACTTGAAGAAGCGACCTCAAACTGCAACGTCCCCATCTCTGATCTGACAACCCAATTCAAACAATGGTTAAGATCAGGATGGGGACGTATTTTCTGGAAGGTCTGTTCGACCGCAGTCAAGTTGTTGATCTATGGCTGATCATTTGTTCTCTCTCATTGCGACAATGCAGCGTTCACTGCTCTATGCAATGTCCGCCATTGTCATCATGGTGCTGGCGTCTCTCAACCAGACGCCGGCGGTTGCTACGATGATGCCTGCGGCAAACAGTGTCTTGCAAATACACAGCAATGTTCCAGTCAACAGCCAGGGAGGTGCGCTGGTTCCGGTCCAATTTATCAGCAACGGGCTTCGGATCAGCGGCATGTTGTTCTCAATTGACTACGACCATACCTGCCTGTTTTTCGATCCAGTGGATGCTGACCGGAATGGTATTCCAGACAATTTGCTTTTCAATGTTCCAAACCACTTTTCGATTTCGGCTACATTCGACGGAAGCGACGTCGACGGCGAAATCGACATCATGATCGTGGATTACTCACCGCCTTTTGCCGCATTTCCTGATCAGCTTGTGGTGACTATTCGCCTGGGATCGCTCTGCATACCTGTCGCCGGCGAGTCGGTCACGGCGTATGTGCGCTTTTCACAATCGCCCCAACCTAGCTTAAGCACATCCAGTGGGACGGCAGCCCAGGGCGTATTCATCGATGGATCGGTGCTGATCACTGCGAATTCCCCTGTTCAGACCCCAATCTCAACCGCCACGCCTACACCTGCGCCAACTATGCAACCAACGGCCACTGTCCAACCGACAGTGACCGTTGAGCCATTGCCCACCCTGCTTCCAAGTCCAACGATTCCTGGAACGATTCCGGGAACCATTCCGGGAACGATTCCTTCGCCAACGCCCGTCTTTGATGGCAGGAAAGTGTTCATGCCGCTGATCTTGCTCGGACGTCACGGTGTGATGAACGGAGCAACGCAAATCTACCTGCCGATGATCACCGTTGATTGCGTTGCGGCGGATCCGCAAGTTTCATGTTCCAGCGAACTGCCGCCAGAACCACTGTCAACAACGCCACCCCCCATCATCGGCATCGATATGAGCGACGTTAGAGTGCGTTAGCGACAACCTTTCCATCGAAAATGGTCATGACGACCGATGTCGCCGCTACAGCGCCTGCCTTGATCTTTTCAACACTCAGCGCGAACAGATTCTGATCGAGTACAGTGACGTCGGCGCGTTTGCCCGGCGTGATGCTCCCAATTTCTCGCTCCCAACCAGCGGCGCGCGCTGCACCAAGCGTATACGCGTAAATCGCCTGTTCCAGCGAAATACATTCGCCCTCATACCACGACGGCGCAGGCAGGCGTTCCGTCCGTTGGCGCACCAACGCCGCATGGATGCCCACCAACGGGTTCGGGTCGGCGACCGGCGCATCGCTGCCGAAGGCGACCAGCGCGCCGCTCTCGATCAACGAGCGGAAGTTGTACATGTGCGCGCCGCGCTCACCCAAGAACAGGTCGGCGGTGTCCATGTCGTCGGTGGCGTGGATCGGCTGCACGCTGGCCGTCACGCCAAGCTGCGCCAATCGCAGCAGGTCAGTCGGGTCGATAATCTGCACGTGCTCGATGCGGTGCGGAATCGCCGGCGCCGGTGCGCTCCCTGCCAGTTCCTCGAAGATGTCGAGCACGACGCGGTTAGCGCGGTCGCCGATGGCGTGTACGCTGATTGGGAAGCCCAGCTCGACCGCACGGCGGAATTCGGCGGCCATCTGCTCCGGCGGAGTGACACAGACGCCGAAGTTGTCGCTCTCCTGCGGGGTGAGCTTGACAAAGGGCGTCAGCACCCAGGCGGTTCGACTTCCCAGGCTACCGTCGGCGAACACCTTCACATGGCCGATGCGCAAATAGTCATCGCCAAAGCCGGTGCGCAGCCCCAAGCCGGCCAGATGCACCATTTCGTGTGCGGCGACGTTGCAGGCGACGCGCAGATGCAACTTTCCTGCCTCGCGCAGCCGCAGCAGGCTTGCCCATTCGCGTGGCCCGTCGTCGCCGTCCTTGATGCGCTGTGCATGCACCGCCGTAATCCCCAGACGATGCAACGTTGCGATGCCGTCCACAAGCGCAGCATCGTGTTCGGTGGCAGTCGGCGGCGGGATATGCCTGGACACCAGGTCGATGGCAAGCTCGCGTAAGAAACCGGTCGGCTGTCCGCTAACATCGCGGTCGATCACACCTCCCGGCGGGTTCGGCGTCGCTGCGGTGACGCCTGCCAGCCGCAACGCCGCCGAGTTGACCACAGCGCTATGCATATCGCTGCGATAGAAGATAGCAGGCGAATCGGCGCCGGTGGCGGCGTCGATCTCGACGGCGGTGGGGAAGTCGGTGTCGCCCCAACGGCTCTCATTCCAACCCTGCCCGACGATCCAGGCGCCTGGCGTCGTGCGTGCGGCTGCTTCCCGGATGCGATCAAGCATTTCGCTGCGCGAGCGCGCCCCCGCCAGCCGCACCTCGCGCAGCCCCAATGCATAGTGCGAGAGGTGAATGTGAGCGTCGCACAGGCCAGGCAAGACCAGCCGCCCGCCGGCGTCGATGCGTTGCGTTGTGGCGTCACCCAACGCCAAAACTTCATCATCGGCGCCAACTGCCAGGATGCGACCGTCGCCCATCGCTACAGCCTGCGCCCAGGGTAGTGCAGCGTCCTGTGTGTAGACGCGAGCGTTATGCAAAATCAAGGTGGGTGTGCAGGAAAGTCGCTGCATAGGTTTCCATCTTCTTTGTGTGTGATGTCAGATTGTGATTACCGGATGGTCGCCAACAGCCAACCAGAACAACCGTCGGCTATGTTGAGTGTATCAAAAATCATGCTGATCGTATAATGTTCGGTTTCGATGGGCGCCTGCTTGCCTCTAGGTCAAAACGACGGACGCCGACTTGAATTACATGCTTTGATTACTCTGCGAGGTGAACGTGAAGTCGATTCCCAAAACAATTCTGGAGACGCCGATTGCCGGTGTAAATCTAAACGCGAACACGCTGCGCCAAGAACTGGGCGAAACGCCCACAGTATTGGTCTTCCTACGGCACTTTGGCTGACCATTCTGCCAGGAGCTGGTGAGCGATTTCCGCACTTTGTCCGCCGACCCTAACTATCCATCGCTGCTCTTTTTCTACATGGGTTCGGTTGATGAAGGGAAGGAGTTCTTTGCCAGAGCCTGGCCGGAGGCGCGTGCCGTCTCCGATCCATCGAAAGGGTTCTACCGTGCGTTTGGGCTTGAACGCGGCAGTTTCAGCGAAGTGTTCGGGCCGGGTGTGATGGCGTGCAGCCTGCGGGCGGCGTCCAAAGGGCGCCTGCCCGGCAAGGTCGTCGGCGACCCGTGGCAGATGCCCGGCTTGTTCGTGGTGCAGGGGCCGGACGTGCTATGGACGCACGACTTCGCCCACATCGGCGATCACCCGGACCTGACGACGCTGCCACAGATCGTGGCGGAGCGAGCGGTCGGCTAAACAGCCTGTGCGCCCACAAAGACCCATCTGATTTGACAGCGGTCCCCCCGCATGATATGCTTCCCACCATCGAATTGTGCGAACAGTTCGGTGAGGAGACGTGGTGTAGCGGTTAGCATATTGGCCTGTCAAGCCAAAGGTCGCGGGTTCAAATCCCGTCGTCTCCGCCTATATACGCAAAGAGACCCACAACCTGTAGTGTCGAAGGGCAATAAGGTTGTGGGTCTTCACTTTTACTCGACTTTATTCTCGCCGCCCATCAACGATGGATCCGGTGCGCCCATGATGTTATAGCCGCCGTCCACGTAGAGCACCTCGCCGGTGATGCGCGTGGCGTGGTCGCTTAACAGGAAGACGGCCGCCTGCCCGACATCCTCTTGATCGACGTTGCCCATCGGCGCCACCTGCCCCACGTAGCTGAGGCTCTTGCGGAAGCCGCTCACGCCCGACGCAGCCAGCGTCTTGATCGGGCCGGCGCTGATGGCGTTGACGCGGATTCGGTCTTTGCCCAAATCCCACGCCAGATAGCGCACGGAGGCTTCAAGCGCAGCCTTTGCCACACCCATGACATTGTAGTTGGGCGTCACCTTTTCGGCGCCGAAGTAGGTCATCGTCACCATGGCGCCGCCGTCGGTCATCAGCGGGCGGGCGCGTTTGGCGAGCGCGATCAGGCTATAGCAGCTCACGTCGAGCGCAATCCGAAAGCCGTTGCGGCTGGTGTCGACGAAGCGCCCGCCCAGTTCCTCGCTCGGCGCAAAGGCGATCGAATGCACCAGGAAGTCGATCTTGCCAAAGTGGTCGGCAACTTTGACGAACAGGGCGTCGATAGCGTCGTCATCGGTCACGTCGCACTCCTCCACAAACGTCGCCCCGATGCTCTCCGCCAACGGCTCGACGCGCTTTTTGAGAATTTCGCCGGCGTAGCTGAAGCCCAACTCGGCGCCCTCGGCGTGCAGCGCCTGTGCAATGCCCCACGCAATCGAGTTCTTGTTGGCGACGCCAAAAACCAGCCCCTTCTTCCCGCTAAACAAACCCATGAATCGCTCTCCTTTATTTCGGATGATTTTGCTATCCAGGCAACTATCTTGTCAGTTGTAGAACACCGCGGATGTATCAGGGTTGCGCACCTTCGCCCGCATCCAGCGCCCAATTTTCAATGCGCAGGCCATCGACGCGACCCAATTCACGCGTGTTGTGCGTCACCAGCGTCACGTCGAGCGAACGCGCATGGGCAGCAATCAACGTGTCATAGTAGCCGATCGGCATGCCCTTGCGCGCCAGTTCGCAACGAATCTGCGCGGCTTTGCAGACCACCTCACGCCGCTGCCACGCGCCCCACTGCATCCATCCCCGACTTGACGCAATCGGGAATGCCCACCCCGCGATAGGCGCTGCCCGCCACGTGGACGCCCGGCGGTAAGGCGCGCTCGATGGCGGCGACCCGCTCCAGATGCCCCACGTCGTACTGCGGGTTGGAGCGACGCCAGCGGTGGATGCGGTGAAAGAGCGGTTCGGCGGCGATGCCCAGCAGCGCGTCCAGTTCACGGCGCACGGTGGCGTAGAGCGCAGCGTCATCTAGCTCCATCGACTGCGGGCTGCGCGAACCGCCAAAGAAGGCGCGCAGCAGCAGATGATTGTCCGGCGCACGATGAGCGAACTTGACCGAGTTGAGCGTGATCGCATTGATCGGCCGGCGCTCGCTCATCGGGATCACCAGGCCATAGCCGTTGAGCGGGTTGGGGGCGTCGGCGCTGCGGAAAGCCAGCGAGATCGTGCCGGTGCTGACGTAGCGGATACCGTCGAGCAGGTCGGCTGCGTCCGGCGCCAGCGGGCGCAGCAACTGGCCGGCGACAAACGCCGGCGCCGCCAGGATCACCTGGCTGGCGCGCACTTCGGCGCCGTCGGTCAGGTATAACCGATAGCCGCCGGCGATCGGTTCCAGCGCCGCGACGCCTGCGCCCAGCCGCAGCTCGCCGGTGAGTTGTGTCCGCAGCGCATCCACCATCGCCTCGACGCCGGCTTTGGGCGTGACGAAGAAAGACATCGGTTTGCTGTTGGGCGATGCGCCGGCCGCGCTTTGTTGCCGCGCTCGCTGCGCCGCCAGCATCCCTTTAGTGAGGCTGCCGTATTTCTGTTCCAGCTCGCGGAAGCGCGGGAAGGTCGCCAGCACGCTCTGCTTGTCGGCCTCGGCGTTGTAGATGCCCGACATCAGCGGCTCGGCGATCTTGTCGAGCGCCTCACTGCCCAGTCGCCGGCGCACAAACTCAGCCAGCGTCTCATCACAGTTATCCTTGCGCGGCGGGATGAACAGATCCATGCCCATGCGCAGCTTGCCCCACGGCGAAATCAGCGGTGAGAAGATGAAGGGCTTGAATTTGGTCGGCACGATCATCAACACGCCGTCGGGCAGCGGCGTCGCCCTGCCTTTGTTGAGCACGTAAGTCTGCTTGAGCTGTTCGTTGGTTCCGATCAGCGTCTCGCCTAACCCCAACTCGCGCGCCAGCGCTGCGCCCCACGGTTTCTGCGTGATGAACGAATCCGGGCCGCCCTCTACGATGAAGGGCGCGTCGCCGTAACCGGTCACTACGTCAGTGCGAATCTTGCCGCCCCAACGTGCGTCCTGTTCCAGCACTATGTAGTCGATCCCGGCTTTCTGCAGATGCCACGCCGCGCTCAGCCCGGCGATCCCTCCGCCAATGATGGCGACGGGAAAATGAGTTGTTGATTGCATTGTTGTTCCTTCGAATTGGAGATTAGAGATTGGGCGATTGAGAGATTTACGATCCTGACCGAAACCCCACCAAATCTCCAATCTCCAGTCTCTTAATCTCCTAATCTCTCCATCCCTTCTTCAACCGCCCTCAGCGTCGCCCCAATCACTCCTTCGTCGTGCGCGCTGGAGACAAAGCCTGCCTCAAACTGGCTCGGCGCAAAGTAGACGCCTCGTTCGAGCATCGCATGGAAGAAGCGCCCGTAACGCACCGGATCGGCGTGCTCTTTCGCCGTCGCATAGTCGGTGATTACGCGGCCGGGCGATTTCAGAAAGTAGAAACCGAACATTGAGCCGGTGTGACCGGCCTGGATCGGGACGGCATGTTTCTCTGCGATTTCCTGAATGCCATCGACAAGCTTTCTCGTGGCCGCTGCGATGCCCTCAAAGACGCCCGGCTTGACCAGCTCGCGCAAGGTGACAATGCCGGCCGTCATCGCCAGCGGATTGCCGGAGAGTGTGCCAGCTTGATACATCGGGCCGGCTGGCGCCACCATCTGCATGATCGCACGCTTGCCCGCATACGCGCCGACCGGCAGTCCCCCGCCGATCACCTTGCCCAGACAGGTCAGGTCGGGGTCGAGACCCCACAGCGCCTGCGCCCCCCCCAGACTTGCGCGGAAACCGGTCATCACTTCGTCGAGGATGAAGAGCGCGCCGTGGGCGCGGCACAGGCTTTGCAGCCCGGCCAGGAAACCGTCCGCTGGCAGCACAAAGCCGATGTTGGCCGCAATCGGTTCGACGATGACGCCCGCAATCTGCCCTGGATTGGCGTCGAAGAGCCGTTCGACTGCAGCCAGGTCGTTGAAGGGCGCGATCAGCGTATCGGCGGCGGTGGCGGCAGGCACGCCGGGCGAGTCGGGCAGACCCAGCGTGGCGACGCCGCTGCCCGCCTGCACCAACAGCATATCGGCGTGGCCGTGGTAGCAGCCACTGAACTTCACGAACTTGGCGCGCCCCGTATAAGCGCGCGCCAGCCGCAGCGCGCTCATCGTCGCCTCGGTGCCGCTGTTGACAAAGCGCACCATCTCCACCGACGGTGCGAGATCGATGACCAGTTGCGCCAGTTCGGTCTCCAGCGCAGTTGGCGCGCCGTAGCTAGTCCCTCGCGTCGCCGCCGCCTGGATCGCGGCCACCACCGCGGGGTGCGCGTGTCCCAGCGTCAGCGGTCCCCATGAGAGCACATAGTCGATGTACCGGTTGCCGTCGGCGTCCCACACATACGGCCCTGCCCCGCGCTCGATAAAGCGCGGCGTCCCGCCCACGCTGCGAAAGGCGCGCACCGGGCTGTTCACCCCACCCGGCGTCACCTGTTGCGCAGCGGCAAAAAGTTGTTCGGATTTTGTCGTGTCCATTGGAAAATCTCTCAAGTTTGAAGGAGACTGGAGAGTAGAGATTGGAGATTGGGTGATTGTGTGCTTCAGGCATTACCCAATCTCCAATCTCTACTCTCCCAATCTCTGACTATACTCATGCACGAACTCAACCAACCGCTTCACATTTTCCACCGGCGTCTGCGGCAGGATGCCGTGACCCAGGTTGAAGATGTGACCGGGGCGACCGACTGCGTGTGCACGGTCGAGCACTTGCTGGATGCGTGGCTGCAATTGCTCCCACGGCGCAAAGAGCGCCACGGGATCAAGGTTGCCCTGCACCGCCACGCCTTCGCCAAGCAGTCGCCACGCTGCATCGAGGTCGATGCGCCAGTCCACGCCGATCACGTCGCCGCCCGCCTCGCGGATCGACGGCAACAGCCCGGCGGTGTCTGCACCGAAATGGATGATCGGCGCGCCGCCAGCTCGTGCGATCTCGATGGCGCGGCGGCTCCAGGGCAGCACGTGCGCCCGGTAATCGTCCGGGCTGAGCTGGCCGACCCACGAGTCGAAGAGCTGCAAGACCTGCGCCCCTGCCCGCACCTGCGCCAGCAAATATTCACCGACGACGGTGCTCAGCTTTTCCATCAACATGCGCCAGGTCCCCGGATCGGACATCATCAAGCTCTTGACGCGCACATGGTTCTTGCTGCCACCGCCCTCGACCGCGTAGGCTGCCAGCGTGAAGGGCGCGCCGCTAAAGCCGATCAAGGGCAGGCCGCGGCTGTCGAGCTCGCGCCGCGCCAACCTGATCGCCTCCAGCGTGAACCAGAGCGTCTCCTCCGGCGGACGCACGACCAGCGCATCGACATCGGCGGGCGTGCGCACCGGATTGTCGATATGCGGCCCCTCGCCCTTGAGAAACTCCAGATGCAGCCCCATGCCCTGCAGCAGCGGCAGGATGTCGGCAAAGATAATTGCGGCGTCGAGGTCGAAGGCGTTGATCGGCTGCATCGTCACTTCGCACGCCAGTTCGGGCGTCTTGATGATCTCCAGGATCGTATAGCGCTGACGCAGCTCACGATATTCCGCCATATAGCGCCCAGCCTGCCGCATCAGCCAAACCGGCGTTGCATCGACCGCCTCACGGCGGCACGCAGCGAGAAAGCGTTGCGGACGCGTGGGAGTTTGGGATTGAGGGATTGGGCGATTGAGTGTAATGTCTGGCATAAGTTGGTTCTTGAGTTGTGAAATTGGAAGGCGGTGGAACACTGATCAAGAGAATGATCGGATCGGTGGCGTGACTTGCTTACACACCTGATGCTGTATCGTCACTAATCCACCTATTCTCTTGATCCATGTTCTACAACCCACTTCGCAGCATCTTTTGCAAAATAGGTCAGGATCAGATCGGCGCCGGCGCGTTTGATCGCCGTCAGGCTTTCCAGCGCACAGCGTTTCAGGTCGAGCCAGCCATTGGCCGCGGCAGCGTGGAGCATGGCATATTCGCCGCTCACCTGGTAGGCGGCCATCGGCAGCGGATAGAGTTCGCGCAGCGCGGCCAGGATGTCGAGATAGGGCAGCGCCGGTTTGACCATCAGCATATCGGCGCCTTCAGCCACGTCGAGCGCCGCTTCCTTAAATGCCTCGCGGCGGTTGGCCGGATCCATCTGATACTGGCTGCGGTCGCCGAAGGCAGGTGGGCTTTCGGCGGCCTCGCGGAAGGGGCCGTAGAAGCCGCTGGCATATTTGACCGCGTAGCTCATGATCGCCACATGCTCGAAGCCGGCCTCATCCAACCCATTACGAATCGCCGCCACCATGCCATCGACCATGCCCGACGGCGCAATGATGTCGGCGCCGGCCGCAGCGTGGATGGCGGAAGCACGCGCCAACAACTCACGCGTCGGTGCGTCGAGCAAGTAGCCTTTGGGCAGGTGCGGATGAAAGTGCAACTCGCCCGGCATGTTGATCACACCGCAGTGACCGTGATCGGTGTATTCGCAAAAACACATGTCGGAGATGACCACCAGCTCGGGCGCGACGTCCTTGATCGCCCGGATCGCCTGCGGCACGATGCCTTCCGGGTTGTAGTTGTCGCTGCCCAACGCATCCTTTGCCGCCGGAATGCCAAAGAGAATCACGGCGGGTACGCCCAAATCGGCAATTTCCTTTGCCTCAGCGGCAAGCTGATCCACAGAAAGCTGAAATTGTCCTGGCATCGAGCCAATGGGAATGCGTTGGTCGCGCCCGTGACGGACGAAGAGCGGCGCCACAAAGTCGGCTGGGGAGAGCGCCGTCTCGCGCACCATGCGCCGCAGTGTTGTGTTGCGCCGCAGCCGGCGCGGGCGCAACGCCGTTGCACTAGCTCCACCAGCAGCAACCATCAAGCCATTCGTGTGAGATGAATCAAGTTTCAACACAAAACCTCCTGTTGTCTGCGCGCTTCCAGGCGTCCACGATGCTTGCGGGCGCTGATGATGCTGAAAATATCTTCCTCTGCGAACCACTGCGCACTCGGCGTCTTTGCGTCAGAGGCTATTTTCAGAGCATTGCTGCGTAGGGATTTCCCACACGCACCACCTGACACACGGCACGTAACACGCAGCACCTAACACGCAACGCGCAACACCGAAAACATCAAACCGTTGCCTCGCGATAGGCAAAATACTCCGCCAGCGCCGCAACCAGCCCCTCCAGACTTTGCTGCTTCGACACGACGGCAGGTGTGTAGCCGGCATCGCGCACCGTGCGCGCCGTAATCTGCCCGATGCACGCCAGGCAGACGCTATGCAACGCCGCCGGGTCGCCTCTCTCCCGTGTCAGCCGCTCCAGCAGAAAAGTGAAGGCGGAGGAGCTTGCCAGCGTTATGGCGTCGACCGTGCGCTGCGCCAGCAATGTTGGCAGATCGACGCCGCCCGCGCCGCGCACGGTTTCATAGGCGACGACATGGGTCACTGCGGCGCCGGTTGCTTTGAGTCGCTGCGCCAGCACATCACGCGCGCGCGCCGCCTGGGGCAGCAGGATGCGGTCGCCCGGCTGCACTGCTGTTTCGAGCGCTGTCGCCAGCCCTTCGGCGACCTCCTCGACAGGCGTCAGATGCACTGCCAATCCAAGCTCAGAGTGTACAGCCTCAGCCGTCGCTGCACCAACAGTAGCAATGCGCACGCCAGCGAGTTGCTGAGATGCGACCTTGAGCGCAGCAAGTCGCGCCGCAATACTGCGCACAGCGTTGGCGCTGGTCAACACGAGCCATTCGTACCCGCCGCACGCCGCAAGCTGGAGCGCCTGATCGAGCGCGGTCGTGTCGGCGGGCGGTGTAATGGCAATGCAAGGATAGAGCAACGCTGTCGCGCCTGCCCGCGCCAGCAGAGCGGCAAGTTCCGGCGCCTGTTCGGCAGCCTGGGTTACGACGACCTGTCGCCCGGATAGTGGCGGTGGCAAGTCCGGCGCAGTGCTCGTCACGCTGTCGCCTCGCGCAGGAGTTGGGTCGCCCCCTGGGTCAACGCCTGAGCAGCCAGCGCCGCCCCCAATTCGGCGGCATCCTCCGGCGCAGCGTCGCCCGTCACATCGACGAAGTCGCGACCATCGAGCGAGGCCACTCGCCCGCGCAAGTGCAACCGACCTTGCACAATGGCGGCGTATGCGGCCACCGGCACGGCGCAGCCGCCGCCCAACCCGCTGAGAAAGGCGCGCTCCGCCGTGACTGCGGCGCGCGTGGCGGCGTCATCGAGCGGCTGCAGCAGGTGGAGCAGTCTGATATCATCTCGACATTGCACCGCCAGCGCACCCTGCCCCGGCGCCGGCAACATGAGGTCGAGCGGCAGCATCTCGGTGACGGCGTCGCTGCGATCGAGCCGTTCGACGCCGGCCGCCGCCAACACAATGGCGTCATAGGGGCCGTCTGGGTCGAGCGCCTTGCGGATGCGCGTATCGACGTTGCCGCGAATGTCGGCGGTGCGCAGGTGTGGATAGGCGTGCAGCAGCTGCGCACCGCGGCGACGGCTGCTGGTGCCGACGACGGCGCCGGGCGGCAACATTGCCAACGGCCGCCTGCTGCGACTGACCACGACATCGTGCACGCTGGCGCGCATCGGGATAGCGCCGATCACGATGCCCGGCGCCAGTTCGGTGGGGAGGTCCTTGAGGCTATGTACGGCCAGATCGATGGCGCCGCTGTACAACGCAGCTTCCAGTTCGGCGGTGAAGAGTCCCTTGCCGCCGATCAACGGCAACGGCTTATCGAGGATGCGGTCGCCTTGTGTGTGCAGGACTTCGATCTCGACCACCAGTCCTGGCCAAGCTGTTTTCAGGAGTGCAGCGATGAGATCTGTCTGCCAGCGCGCCAGCGTTGAGCCGCGCGTGCCCAGGCGCAATGTGGCGATGTGTTCAGTCATGAGCGCCGAGTCCATTCATATAGCGAGAAGCTAATGCGCCATCCACCACCAGATCAGCGACCGTTGACTGCGCGTCGCCGGTGGTTGGGGATAGGGCGAACAGATCGGTTAGCGCCTGAGCATAGTGGGCGCCGTTGCCGTTTGCCGCCTGCGCCTTGAGCCGCACAGTCGGTTCATGCAGCAGCTTGGCGACGAGGCGTTCGGCGAGGCGCTCAACCTCCTGGCCGATGCGGTCGTCGTCGGGCGTTTGGTGACGCAGACGTTGAAGCGTGCGATCCACCTCCTGACGGGCGATGTTCTCGGCGTGACGGCGTAGTTCTAGCACGGTGGGCAACACTTCACGCCCGCCCAGCCAGGCGCACATTGCCGCCGTTTCCTGCGCAATGATCGCCTCCACAAGCGGGATGGCGGACTCGCGGCGCGCCAGGTTGGCGTCGACGCTGCTGCGCAGGTGATCGATGTCGCAGCGAAGGACATCGGGAAGCGTATCGACGTCGGGTTCGATGTCGCGCGGGAGGGCGATGTCGAACAGGAGCAAGGGGCGGCCAGCGCGCGCCGTCAACGCCTGCTTCACCTCCTCCACAGAAAGGACGATGTGCGGCGCAGCGGTGGCGCTGATCACCAGATCGACGGCGGTCAATGCCTCATGCAGCCGCGCCCAGGCCACAGCGCGACCGCCGACCTTCATCGCCAACTGTTCGGCGCGCGCCAGCGTGCGGTTGATGCAAACGATTGAGGCGATCCGATGTTGCCGCAGCGCGCTCGCCGCCAGCTCCGCCATCTCGCCTGCGCCGATGACCAACGCAGAACAACGGCTGAGATCGCCCAGCACGCTTTCAGCGTGGCGCACAGCAGCGTGGCTGATCGAGGTCGTGTAGCTGCCGATCGGCGTCTCGGCGCGGGCGCGTTTGCCGCAGTGCAGCGCCCGATTGAACAGTTGCGTGAGAAGCGGGCCGCTGGCGCCGCTGGAGTGCGCCGCCGCCAGCGCATGGCCGACCTGCCCCAAAATCTGCGCCTCGCCCAGGATCAGCGAATCCAAACCGGAGGCGACGCGCAACAGATGGTCAATGGCGGCAATGTCGCTCTTGACGTACAAAAAAGCCGCCAACTTGTCCGGCGCCATCTGCCGTTGTCGGGCGAGCTGCGCCTGGATCAGTGCAATCGCTTGCGCAGGCGCAGCGCTGACAGCATAGACCTCGAGCCGATTGCACGTCGAGACGACCACCACTTCTTGCAGAACGCCTTGCTGTACACCGAGCGTAAACAGGTCACCGGCAACCATCGGCAACGCACACACATCGAACGACAGCAGCTCGCGCACGGCGATGGGTGTGGTGCGGTGGTTCAATCCAACCAGCAGAATCGATGGCGTTTTTCGCTCTGTGTTGCTGTGCATTTCCACGCCTCTACAGTGCGATTCAAGGAACGGAACGCGGTTGCAATGCCTGCTCCGTCAGCGCAGCCAGGATCGTCACCATGGCTGGGCTGTCGTTGAGCATGGGCGGCCGTTCGACGCGCACGCCGTGCTCCAGGGCGATGTGTTGCACGCCAATGTCGATGTCATAGAGCACCTCAACATGATCGGCGATGAAGCCAATCGGCGCCACAACAAGCTTTTTGCGTCCAGAGTGCGCCAGCTCGACGATGTAATCCTCGATTTGTGGACCGAGCCAGGGCACGCCGGTCTTGGCTGCGCTCTGATAGGAGAAAGCCCAGCAGTCGGCGGGCAGCGCCAGCTTTTCCGCCAATCGCTGCGCCGTCTCGCGCAGTTGGTGGTCGTAGGGATCGCCGCGTTCCAGAATGAACGCGGGCAGGCTGTGGGCAGTGAAGACGACGAGCACGTCGTCGCGTTCCTGTGGAGCGTAGCGTTGCAGCGCATCGCGCACGTTGGCGGCGACGGCGTTCAGATAGTCGGGCTGCGTGTGCCAGCTTTCAACGAAGTTGATTTCGATAGGTTGGTCGATCTGAGCCAATGCCTCGTCAAGTTTGCGGCGATAGGCGCCGATGCTCAGGCTGCTGTAGTGCGGCGCCATGCAGATCACGGCGGCGCGTTTGACGCCGTCGGCGGCCATCTGCGCCACCGTGTCTTTGATCCACGGCCTCCAATGGCGCATGCCCACATAGACGGGCAAGTGGATGCATTCCTGCAGTTGGGCGGCGGCGCTCTGCGTGATACGCAGCAACGGCGATGCCCCGCCGATCGCGGCGTAGCGGTGGCTGATCTCGTCGATTAGCTCCTGCGGCGTCTCGCGGCCGCCGCGAATGTCGAGCAGGTAGGCGGGGATGTCCTCCAGCGAGTTTGGCCCGCCATAAGCGAGCAACAACACGGCTGTCTTCATGCGTTCGCTCCTTCGTTCTGCCAGATCGCCTTGCCGATGAAGAATGGCCCCAGCTTTTCCAGGTGGAGCGAGGTTTGTTTGGTCTTGCGCATACGTTGGACGATCGACGAAAGCGGGTACAGTTCCGGCCCGACCAGCGCAACGACGAAGTCGTTGTCGTTCTTGTCGAGGCCGTAGCAGGCCAGGCGGATGTCGCTGCCATAGCCGGCGCGTCCGTAGGCATGACCGATCCCGCCGTGCTCCATCAAGATCGTGCGTTGCTCCTGCGCCGAAAGTTGCTCGAAGGAGCCGGCGCGCCGCAGCGGATACCAGATCGCCCACGGCCAGTTGGGGTCGCAGACTTTTTGGCGCGGACGCGTGATGAGCGTTCGCTCCAGGTCTTCCTCATGCCCCAACGCGTAGGTGCGACCAAACATCGTCAGTTCAGGTTTGGGTTGCAGCCCAACGAAGGGCGGCAGGTTGAGATAGTCGCGCAGTTCGGTCACAAAAAAATCGGCGTTCTCGCTAAAGGTGAGCAACGCCACTCCCTGTGGGTCGCTGGCATCGACGTAAAGAACGCTGCCAAAGCGCTGTTCGCGCAACGATTCAACCAAATCATCGGTGGCAAGGCATTCGCCAAACGCGTGCAACTGCATGAACAGCCGTCGGTTAAGCCGCACAATCTGCCCATCCGCCGTGCGTCCCTGCTCACTGATGTCCAATCCTTCGGTGTTTGTAGATGGATGCACCATAATCTCCAGCTTCTAAATCTCCAGTTGCGAGGAGCGATTTATGAGGAGGGCGACGCCCCACCCGCACGCCAATCGCTCAATCTCCAATCTCAACTCTCCGCAGCGCTGCCGGCTCATAGGTGCAGAACGGCTCTTCGTCCAGATATTCGTGCGTCATGCCGTAGGCGCGGGCGCGGCAGCCGCCGCAGATGTTCTTGAACTCACACAGGCCACACTTGCCGCCGAGCAGACCGGAGTCGCGCAACTCGGCGAAGAGCGGCGAGCCTTCCCAGATTTCACGGAAGGGCTGGCGGCGGATGTTGCCCGCCTCCACCGGCAGATAGCCGCAAGGAAAGACCTCGCCGCGGTGGCTGACGAAGCAGACGCCCGTGCCAGCCAGACAGCCCTTGGTCATGGCGTTCATGGCGCGGCGTGCTTCCTCGGCGCCTGGGGCGCGGTCTGCGCCGGGATGACCGCCCGGGTGACCGCCGGCGTGCTGTTGACGATGGTGGCTGGCCGGTCGCTCGCGAAAGATGCCGTTGCGACGTTCTTCGGCCTGGCGCTGACGCACGATGCGGAAGTAGTGGGGCGCACAGGTCGCCTTTAGCTCGATGCCACCCTCCATTTCGGCGTCGTACATCCAGTTGAGCACAGTTTCGTACTCGGCGGCGGATATCTGCTGGTCGGGCGCAATCTCCACGCCGCAGCCAACGGGCACGAGCAGAAAGAGGTGCAACGCCTGCGCCTCCAATCCTTTCGCCAGCGCTAATGTCTGATCCATCTGGTGGATGTTGTGGCGCGCCACGGTGGTGTTGATCTGATAGGGGACGCCAACTTCGCGCAAATAACGCATCCCGTCAAGCGACCGGTCGAAGGCGCCCTTGCCGCGAAAGATGTCATGCGTGGCGGCGTCGGCGCCGTCAAAGCTGATGCTGACGCGACGGATGCCGCTTGCCCTGATCTTGCGCGCTACGTCGGCGTCGATCAGCGTGCCGTTGGTCGCCAACGCCACGATCAGCCCGGCATCGGATGCGTGGCGGGCGATCTCGAAGATGTCGGGGCGAAAGAGCGGTTCGCCGCCTGAAAGAACAAAGATCGGGCGCGCAAATTCCGCCACCTGGTCGATCAGGCTGAACGCCTCGGCAGTGGTCAAATCCTGCGGCAACAACTGGTCGGCTACGGTGATGCGGCGGCAATGGATGCAGGCCAGATTGCAGCCAGCAGTCGTTTCCCAAAAAATCAGACGGGGCGGTGGGTGGGCGGCAACTGTATGCATGTTTGTCTTCTTTTCGATTTGTTCGCTGCCGCTGGATGGCAGCCGATTGGATGACATCCGTTCAAAAAGCAGGGCAAAGAGCGATGTAAATCCCTCAAACCCTTTTGATTTAATTCTGTGAAAATCTATGATAAGCTCACTAAAACTTCGGGAAAGAGTACACTGTTTTGGAGAAACACGCAAATTAGAGAAGCCAGTTGAAGGGTGTGTGATTCTCAATTGGCAACGCGACTGCCAACGACATTTGGTATAGCAGGCGGAGGTGGAGCGTTTGGTAAGTGAGACCAGAAGAAAGAAACTCGGTTTCTTTCTTCTGGGATAGATTAGCCGCGCTGCTCCATCGGCACATAATCACGTTCATCAGCGCCCAGGTAAATCTGGCGTGGGCGGGCGATCTTCTGCTCAGGATCGGTGATCATCTCGACCCACTGCGCCAGCCAGCCGGGTGCGCGCCCTAATGTGAAGAGCACCGTGAACATGTCCGGCGGGAAGCGCATCGCCTGGTAAATGATGCCGCTGTAAAAGTCCACGTTCGGATAGAGCTTGCGCGAGACAAAGTAGTCGTCCTCCAGCGCATGCCGCTCCAGTTCCACGGCTACGTCGATCAGCGGGTTCATCCCTGTGACCTCGAAGACATCGTAGGCGATCTTTTTGATGATCTTGGCGCGCGGGTCATAATTTTTGTACACACGGTGGCCGAAGCCCATCAGCCGGAACTCACCCTTCTTGACGCGCTCGACATAGGAGGGCACACGCCTGGCGTCGCCAATTTCCGTCAACATTTTGATGACAGCTTCGTTGGCGCCGCCATGGCGCGGACCAAAGAGCGCCGCCGCTGCGCCGGCCATAGCGCTGTAGGGATCGGCGTAGGCGGAGCCGATCGAACGCATCACTGAAGTGGAGGCGTTCTGTTCGTGGTCGGCGTGCAGGACGAAGAGCACGTCGAGTGCTTTCGCCAGCACCGGGTTGACCGAGTATCTGCTTTGATGCATGTAGTCGAGCATGTAGAGGAAATTCTCAGCGTAGCCCATGTCGGCGTTCGGGTAGTTGAAGGGGCGCCCGATGCGATGCCGATAGCAGAACGCAGCGACGGTCGGCAACTTGCCAAGGATGCGGTAAATCTGTTTGAGGCGCACATCGGCGTCCTCGACCAGCGACGCTTCTTTGTGGAGCGTGGACATGAACGCCAGCGCGCTGATCATCATACCCATCGGATGGGCGTCGTAGCGGAAGGCGTGGAAAAGCTGGGTCATGTTCTCATGCAAGAAGGTGTGGTGCATGATCTGATATTCCCAATCCGCCAGTTGCTGTTTTGTTGGCAGCTCGCCGAAGATCAGCAGATAGGCAACCTCCAGAAACGAGCTTTTCTCAGCCAGTTGCTCGATGGGATAGCCACGATAGCGCAAGATGCCCTTGTCGCCATCGATGTAAGTGATGGTGCTTTTGCATGACGCCGTGTTGTCGTAGCCCGGATCGTAAGTCATCGTGCCGAATTCATCGGGATTCACTTTGATCTGGCGCAGATCTCTTGCTTTGATCGTGCTGTGCTCGACAGGAATTTCATATTGTTTGCCGGTGCGATTGTCAATAATTGTGAAGGTGTCTTTACTCATCAGTCGCTACTCCTTTGTGAGGCGCACTAGAAATATGTGGATTGTAAAAAATCAAAATAAGAGCACTGGCAGTATATCACGGATCGAGCGAAATCGGTGATTTGGAGGTTTGACAAAATCGGTCAAAGTGTTCTTCCCCTGAATGGCAAGCCTCAAAATCTGGTCATTCAGCGGATCACATCGAACTCTGATTATGCTATAGTGAAAAGGACATTTGCAGCCGTTGTGATTTGTTTCGCCGCCGTTTGGCAGGCATGGGTGAATCACCAAAAATCGGCCGCTCCTTAGCCAATCGACCGTATTGCGGAGATTCGCCCACACTGGCTGCTGGTGTGGGCGTTGTTTTTTGTTGATGCGATCTTCTGACAGCCGTCTGGAAGTTTTGGAGCTTCGAGGCGGCCGGCGAATATCCTTTCCACAAGGAGGTGGAACGATGTCATGGATCAAATGGTTTTCCGAGCTGACAATCGATGATGTGCCCAAGGTGGGCGGCAAGAACGCCAGCCTGGGCGAGATGATCCGCGAACTGGCGCAGCGCGGCATCCAGGTGCCGGATGGCTTTGCTGTGACCGCCGATGCATATCGGGCGTTCTTGCACTACAACGAGTTGGACGGCGAGATTCGCGCAATTCTGCACGGTCTGGACACGCACGATGTCGGCGATCTGATGCGGCGCACCGGACAGATTCGCCGCATGATTCTGCGCGGCGAGTTCCCGCCCGATATGGAGGCGGAGATCATCGCCGCCTATCAAGAATTGAGCCGGCGTTACAACATGCGCACCGCCGATGTTGCCGTGCGCTCCTCCGCCACCGCCGAAGACCTGCCCACCGCCAGCTTCGCCGGGCAGCAGGAGACCTATCTCAACGTCCACGGCGAGGCCATGTTGCTCGAATCGGTGACAAAGTGCTTTGCCAGCCTCTTCACCCCGCGCGCCACCAGCTATCGCCAAGACATGGGTTTTGACCACACACAGGTCGGGCTGTCGGTCGGTGTGCAGAAGATGGTGCGCTCTGATCTGGCGTCCAGCGGCGTGATCTTCACACTCGACACCGAAAGCGGCTTCCGTGATGTGGTCTTTATCACCTCCGCCTATGGCCTGGGCGAAAATGTGGTGCAGGGACGCGTGGCGCCCGACGAGTTCTATGTTTTCAAGCCGACGCTGCGCCAGGGATACCGCCCGCTGATCTGGAAGCGGCTGGGCGCCAAAGAACAGCGCATGATCTACGATGAGGCTGGCAACAAGCTCGTCAAGAATGTTCAGGTCTCACCAGAAGACCGCGCACGTTTCTCGATCGGAGAGGAAGATGTGCTTACGCTTGCGGAATGGGCGATGGCAATCGAGGAACACTACACGGCGAAGCGCGGTGTTGACATGCCGATGGACATCGAATGGGCGAAGGATGGGCGCACCGGCGAACTCTTCATCGTGCAGGCGCGGCCAGAGACGGTGCACAGCCAGCGCGTCGTCACGCAGATCGAAACCTACCGCCTCAAAGCAAAGAGCGAGGTGTTGGTCAAAGGGCTGGCGGTCGGCGACAAAATCGCAGCGGGCAAGGTGCACGTCATCCCCAACGTCAGCCACATCCGCGACTTCCGCCCCGGCGAGATATTGGTGACAGACATCACCGATCCGGATTGGGAGCCGATCATGAAGACGGCGGCGGCGATCGTCACCAACCGCGGTGGTCGCACCAGCCACGCCGCTATCGTCTCGCGCGAGCTGGGCATTCCCGCCATCGTCGGCTGCAACGACGCCACGCGCCTGTTGGAGAGCGGCCAGCCGGTGACAGCGTGTTGCGCCGAAGGCGAGGTCGGTCGCGTGTACGCCGGCGAGTTGCCTTTCGAGGTGCAGACGGTCGACGTGAGTCAGCTACCGCGCCCACGCACCAAGATCATGATGAACATTGCCAGTCCAGAGCTGGCTTTCAAGCAGTCGGCGATTCCCAACGACGGCGTTGGGCTGGCGCGCATGGAGTTTATCTTCGCCAACTGGGTGCAGGTGCATCCGCTGGCGCTGACCCGCTACGATTCGCTGCCGGCGGATGTGCGCGCCAAAGTCGATGAAATCACGGCCGGCTACACCGACAAGACCGAATTCTTTGTCGATAAGCTGGCGCAAGGCATCGGTGCGCTGGCAGCGGCGTTCTATCCCAAGCCGGTGATTTTGCGGCTCTCCGACTTCAAGACCAACGAGTATGCGCATCTCGTCGGCGGGCGCCTCTTCGAGCCAAAGGAAGAGAACCCGATGATCGGGTGGCGAGGCGCCAGCCGCTATTATCACCCCGACTATCGCGAGGGCTTCGTGCTCGAGGTCAAGGCGATCAAACGCGTGCGCGAGGTCTTCGGGCTGACCAACCTGCTGGTGATGGTTCCCTTCTGCCGCACGCCCGCCGAAGGCAAGCAGGTGCTCGACGTGATGGCTGAGGAGGGACTGAAGCGCGGCGAGCACGGCTTACAGGTCTACGTGATGGCGGAGATTCCTTCCAACATCATCCTGGCTGATCAGTTCAGCGAACTCTTCGACGGCTTCTCGATCGGCTCCAACGACCTGACGCAGCTCACGCTCGGCGTTGACCGCGACTCGACGCAGATCGCCGCGCTCTTCGACGAGCGCAACGACGCCGTGCTCCGCTCCTGCGCGCAGTTGATCGAGACCGCACACAAATATGGGCGCAAGGTCGGCATCTGCGGCCAGGCGCCGTCGGACTACCCGGAGTTCGCCGCCTTCCTGGTCGAACAGGGGATCGACTCGATGAGTTTGATCCCGGACGCCATCCTGCGCACGACCGCAGATGTGCTGGTGATCGAAGGGGAGCGCGTAATCGCATAGGATACTCAAATCGGGTGCGGCATCGCCTCCGGCGTGACGTATTGAATTGCCACGTCGAAGGCGATGTCCTGTCGATGCGATTTTCTGACCGCGTCTTTGAACCTTCGTACACATGCCCCAAAACGCTAAGTCGAGTATAATGATTGCATCGAGCACGGTGCAACTCCAACAAACCAGACTTCTGTATGAGGATTAACAAAATAACCCGGTAATCGATGTAGGCGCGGCTCTTAGCCGCACGTTCTCGCCAGACAGAAAAATGCGGTTGAGAACCGCATCTACGATTACTATTTGTTAATTCCATTAAGAAGCCTGATTTGTTTCCAGACACAGGCAAATATGCTCATGGTCGAATTCAGCGAAGACCGTCACAGCAAGGCGATCCGCAAAGGCCCACCTATCTTTGTCGTCTCAGGTGGAACCGGCGCCACCGGTGATCTGCTGGCGCGCACAGTGTTGGCGCAGTTCCCCGATGTGGATGTGCCGATTCAGATGGAGACCAAAGTCGTCAGTGAAGAGCGCGTGCGCGAGGTGATCCGCAAAGCCACCGGCATCCCCGGCGCCATCATTCTGCACACAATGGTCAACCGCGACTTTCGGCGTTTGTTGGTGACAGAGGCGGCGCGCGCCGGCATCGTCACCTTCGACCTGGCTGGTCCGCTGGAAGAGCATCTCAGCCGAGAATTGGCGATGGAGCCGCTGCAACAGCCAGGACTGTATCACCAGATGCGCCGCGCCTATTTCGAGCGCGTCGAGGCGATTGAATTCACCGTGGCGCATGACGACGGCAAGCGAGTCGAGGATTTGCCATTGGCGGAGATCGTGCTGCTGGGGCTATCGCGCGTGGGCAAGACGCCGCTGAGCATGTATCTTTCGATTCTTGGTTGGAAGACGGCGAACGTACCCTTTGTGCCGGGGGTGCCGCCGCCGCCCGAATTGAAGCTGGTTCCGCCGCACAAAGTTGTCGGCCTCGTGATCGAACCGGCGCAACTGATCGCACATCGCCGTTACCGTGCTGCACGCTCCAATATCCGCGAAGAAGGCTATGTCGACCGCGCCTCCGTTGTCGAGGAGATGCGCGCCGCCAACCATTTCTTCTATGCACAGGGTTTCCATGTCGTCGACACCACCGACAAACCGATCGAGACCAGCGCTGAAGAGATCATCAGCCTGATCACGCGGCGAAAAGTGGCGTCATAGTCAGACGTGCGAATTGATAACTAATCCAGGTGGAGCGATGCCGTACAACCACCAGAGGGAATTACCAACTATCGGTGTTCTTGCGGGCTGGCAGGTTTACTGGACAGCCAAGCCCCTCAGTTATCTGAATCCGGTCTTGCGCGGGATTCGGCGGGCTGCGCAGGAGATGCGTTGCAATCTTCTGATTGCCTGCGGCGTCGGGCCTTCAGGCGAAGAAGGCGACCCATTGCGTCCTGCATGGCTATCTCTTGCAGAGGACTCCGACTTTGTGCCTGTCGGCCCGTGGAACACCGACGGCCTGATCCTGATCAATCCTCTCAATACGCAGGAACGTTCGCAGACCGTTCAGAAAATCCGGGCAGGAGGCCACCCGGTGGTCTTCGTCGGTTCGGGCGAGGAGGGGCCGACGATTGTGGCTGACAACGCAGGCGGCGTTCAAGCTGCACTGAAGCATCTGGTAGGACATGGACATCGCCTGATCGCCTTCATTGCAGGCAGCCCAACCGACATGGAAGGCGACACCGGAGACCGCCTGCGCGCCTTTCAGGAGGGGATGTTCGCCGCAGGTTTGACCTTTGATCGGCGCCTGGTTGCGTTTGGCAGACATGTCTTTGAGGGCGGCTACACGGCGATGCGCCAGTTGCTGGATACGCGAATCCCCTTTACAGCCGTGTTCGCCAGCAACGACGAATCCGCCTATGGCGCAATGCGCGCTTTGCAAGAGGCGGGCCGCCGATTGCCGGAAGATATAGCCATCATCGGCTTTGACGACCGCCCCGAAAGCCCGCTGCAAAAGCCTGCCCTGACCAGTGTGCATGTTCCACTCTTCAGGATGGGCTATCAGGCGGTGGCGCTGTTGCTCCAACAGATCGCCGAGAACGACCCGCTTCCTGAATTGGTGAAGGTTCCCACTCGTCTGATGATTCGGGAGTCTTGCGGTTGCAGGCAAAATGCCATGGTGGCGCCCTCGCTCGATCTCACATGGTTTGCTGCGGATGAACCGACAGGGCAGACGCTGCAGCGACGGCTGGCGCAGCGAATGAGCGAGCAGATCATCGAGGAGACGCACGGTCTGAGCGCTGAAGAAGTTACGCGGTTCTGCCAGCAGCTTGTCGACGCGTTTGTAGCGTGTGTGCAAGAACACGAACCTTCATCATTCCGGCGCACGCTTGACGCCATTCTCCGACAGGTTGCGGCTGTGCGTGACGACGCGCATCAATGGCAGGCAGCCATTTCGGTGTTGCGGGGCGCGCTGCCGCAATTTGCCGCCTTCTGGAGCGAGCGCACGACGATTGAGTTTGCCAATGCCCTGCTCGATGAAGCGCGCGCGGCGATCAGTGCGATTGTGCGCACACAGTACTGGGATTACGCCAGCGCGCAGCGTCAGACCGGCAACCAGGTGGGCATGTTGACCGCCCGTCTGTTGAAGGCGCTCGATGAAGACCAAATCTACGCAACCCTGGCGCGCCACCTGCCGGAGATGGATTTGCACAAAGTGTGGGTGGCTTTCTATGAAGCAGAGGACGACGACCCGGCGGCGTGGAGCAGTGTACGTGCGGTCACTGCGCCGGAACAACCGGTCGTGCGATTGCGTAGCCGCGACTTCCCTCCTGCCCAATGGCTGGCGGCTCATCAGCCATTTCATCTGGCGTTGGCGCCGCTGGTTGGGCATGACGCCGAGACCGGCTTTGTGGCGTTTGAAGCCAGACACCTGGGGCTGCACGGCGCCATTGTGCAACAGGTGAGCGCTGCGCTCAACACGGCTCGCCTTTATCGCGCCGCCACGGAGGGACGCCGTCTCGCCGAGGAAGCCAGCCAGATCAAGAGCCGATTCCTTTCGACGGTCAGCCATGAGCTGCGCACACCTCTGAACCTGATCGTCGGGATGAGCGGCCTGCTCTTGCGCGAAAGCGCGCAGGGGGCGCAGACGCTGCCGGCGCAAGTTGAGCAAGACCTCAAGACAGTTCAAGCCAACGCGCAGCATCTGGCGCGACTGATCGACGACGTGCTTGATCTGGCGAGCAGCGATGCGGGCCAACTGCGCCTCACCTATGAGTATGTTGACCTCAGCCAGATCATGCGCAACGTGGCGGAGATCGGACGGCAGATGGCAGGCGGCAAAGGCTTGATCTGGTATGAGACGATCCCTGCGCAGGGTCCGTGGGTGTGGGGCGACCGCACCCGCCTCCAGCAAGTGGCGTTGAATCTGGTGACCAATGCCGTGAAGTTCACCGCCAGCGGATTCGTCGCCCTCCGCCTGACAGAAGAACCGGATCAGGCGACCATCGCTGTACAGGATACAGGGCTGGGGCTGCCGCCCGAAGAGCAGCCGCTCATTTTCGATGAATTTCAACGCACCGAGCGCAGCATCAGCCGCGGCTATGGCGGCATCGGCTTGGGGCTGGCGATCTGCAAGCGGCTGGTGGCAATGCACGGGGGACAGATCGGCGTGCGATCCAGCGGGGTGGAAGGCGAAGGCTCGGAATTCTACTTTGTGTTGCCGGTGGTCTCGCCGCCTGCCGTTGCACTCCAAGAGGACGATGAGACGCCCACAGGCGATTTTCGGGTTATGGTGCTATCGGCGCGCCGAACCGATAGCCGGCTGCGTCGGCATCTGGAAACGCGCGGTTTTTCTGTTCGAGAATTCGCGATTGCAGAAAGTGCGACCTGGAGCGCTGAATTGCTCAGCAATCTATATGAGGCGGTGGTGCTCAATGTCGCGCAGGATGCGGCGGAAGGCTGGCAGGCGATCAATCTGCTGCGGGCAAACCCGGCGACACGCAACATTCCTGCATTGTTCTACACTGCCGGCGACCAGAGCGGCGCTGTCCTGGAGCTGAACTATCTGACCAAGCCGATCGACCTGGCTGACCTGACGCGCACCCTGGATCAATACACTCTCACCGCCGACGCAGAGGACGCCGTGCGCACTGTGCTGGTCGTCGATGATGATCCACACACCCTCGACCTCCATGCACGGATCCTTCAGACCCAGGCGCCAGCGTATCGAGTTCTGCGCGCTCGATCGGGCAAGGAAGCGCTGGATGTGCTGGGGCAGAGTCAGGTCGATCTTGTGCTGCTCGATCTGATGATGCCGGAATTGGACGGATTTGGGGTGCTGCGCGTCATGCGCGCAGATCGCCGCACGCGCGATATCCCGGTCATCGTCATTACCGGCCAGACCCTGACGGAGGCGGACCTGGCGCGTCTGAATCAAGGCGTCGCCGCCGTGATGAGCAAAGGTATGTTCAGCCCCGACGAGACCCTTGCGCGTCTAGACGCTGCGTTGGAGCGCAGGCGCAGGCTAAGCGATCAGGCGCAGGTGCTTGTGCGCAAAGCCATGACTTATATTCACAGGCACTATGTAAACCCAATCACCCGTGAAGACCTGGCGCACTATGTGGGGATGAACGACGACTACCTCACCTATTGTTTCCGCCAGGAACTGGGCATGACGCCGATCGACTACCTCAACCGCTATCGGGTGCTGCAAGCGCAGCGGCTGCTGCTCGATACAGACAAGAGCATCACTACGATTGCCCTCGAAGTCGGTTTCTCCAGCAACAGCTACTTCAGCCGCATCTTTCGCCGTCAGGTCGGTCAATCCCCCTATGAGTACAGACAGCGCAGCGGATCGAACTTATAAACCTGACGACAGGCGCCCCTTCAAACAATCTTTTAGGTCCGCTCCCCACAGTTTCCGCAGATTCTCTCGGATTTGTGCAAAGAGTTCTCGCTTTTCGACAAGCTTCGCTAGAAATCTCTCGATAGAATCAGAAGCAATATAGGAAGCGCTCCCAATCTCATCGTGCAGGGAATCAACTGAACCATCGCAGGTGCAGGATGCGCCGCTTTGGCGGCGTGATTGAGTTTGTTGTTCACGTTGTTTCGTGCGTCTGACCATTCAACAAGTTTTCACCCAAATGTGGAGGTAGCTCTATGAAACACAAGAGACTCTTTGCGATTGCTGTCACCCTATTGCTGATGGCGATCCTGGTGGCAGGGTGTGGCGGCGGCGCCGAAGCGCCGGCGGCCTCATCCGGTGCGGCGACATCTGGATCATCGGATGCGGCAGCGCCGGTTGCTGCGCAGCCCGCGTCCGGCGACCGCGTCCGCGTGCGCTGGTTCGTCGGTCTGGGCGCTGGTTCTGACCAGGGCACTTTTGACCCGCAGAACGCGTTTGTCGAGCGTTTCAACGCCAGCCAGGACAAAATCGAGCTGGTGCTGGAGATCGTCGCCAACAATGCCGCCTACGACACGCTTGCCACGCAGATTGCCGCCGGCAACGCGCCCTGCATCGTGGGTCCCGTCGGTATTCGCGGTCGTGACAGCTTCAAGGGCGCCTGGCTCGACCTGCAGCCGCTGATCGACGCCAACAACTACGACCTGAGCGACTTCGACCCGAGCCTGGTCAAGTTCTACCAGGTCGAGGATGAAGGGCAGTTGGGCATCCCCTTTGCGATCTTCCCGTCGTTCGTGCTCTACAACCAGGCGTTGTTTGATGAGGCTGGTCTGCCCTATCCGCCGGCCAAACATGGCGAACCCTGGATCGACGAGAATGGCGTCGAACACGAATGGAACATCGAAACCCTGACCGAACTCGCCAAGAAGCTGACCGTCGACGCCAACGGCAACGACGCCACTTCGCCCGATTTCGATCCACAGAACATCGTGCAATTTGGCTGGATGAATCAGTGGACTGACCCGCGCGGTGTTGGCACCTTCTTTGGCGCCGGCTCGCTGGTCGACGACGCTGGCAACGCTCAGATTCCCGAACATTGGAAGGCGGCGTGGAAGTGGACCTATGACGGCTGGTGGAATGACTGGTTCATCCCGAACGGGCCCTATGGCGGCGCCGATTTCCTGCAGAGCGCTGGCGGCCCCTTCGGTTCAGGCAACCTGGCCATGACGCATCTGCACCTGTGGTATGTCGCGCCGTGGGCGTTGGGCGATGTCGGCTTCGACTGGAACCTGGCAGCGACGCCGAATTACCAGGGTGCGATCACTGCCAAGATGCACGCCGACACCTTTGGCATCCTCAAGGGTTGCCCGAATCCTGAACAGGCGTTCGAGGTGCTCACCTACATGTTGAGCGCCGAACACGCCAACGAACTGCTGACGATCTACGGTGGCATGCCAGCGCGTCTCTCGCTGCAGCCCGACTACTTCGACCTCTACACTGAGACCAACTTCCCGAACAAGGACGACATCAACTGGGACGTGGTGGTCGAGGCAATGGCTTACGCCGACAACCCCAACCATGAGAGCTGGATGCCCAGCTTCCAGGAGACGACCGACCGCTACAACGAGTTCTGGAACTACCTGGCGAACACAGCCGGCGCTGACTTCGACGCCGAGGTGGCGAAGTTGCAGGCTGATCTGCAAAAAATCTTCGACGCAGCGAAATAGTCTCTTGACGTGATATGTCAGGCTCATCTCACCTGAACAGGGTGGGATGAGCCGCCGAACACAGGAGGAAACACGCATGGCACTTGCATCAGACGTTAACAGCGCCGCTGCCGGACAGACCGTTGCTTCCAGGCGTCGCAAGTTGAGCAGGATGGAGAAGTCAGAGATCAGATGGGGGTTGCTCTTTCTCAGCCCCTGGATGATCGGCTTCATTGCATTCTATCTGTTGCCGATGATCGCCTCGTTTGGCTTTTCCCTGTTCAATTTCAACCCGGCTGTGCCCGAACAAGCCCGGTTCATCGGACTGAATAACTGGCAACGTGCGCTGTTCCAGGATTCAGAAGTCTGGCTGTCGCTGGTGCGCACGTTCCACTTTGCGGCGATCTCGCTGCCGATTTCGCTGGCGTTCTCGCTCTTTCTGGCGATCTTGCTGAATTCTGAGCATGTGTTGGGCAAGAACGTCTATCGCACGCTCTTCTACATGCCTTCGATGATTCCGCTGGTGGCGACCGTGTTGATCTGGAACGGCGTCCTCAACGAGCAGACCGGCTGGATCAACGTTATCATCGAGCGGCTGACCGGCATCCAGGCGACGGGCACGCAGGGGCTGCGCTGGCTGGCGGATCCGAATCTGGTCTACTATGCCTACACGATGTTCGGTCTGTGGGGCGTGGGCAACGCGATGATCATCTTCCTGGCAGGCTTGCAGGGCGTCCCCACCGAGCTGTACGAGGCGTCGCAGATCGATGGCGCCGGCTATTTCCGTCGCCTGTTTAGCATTACGATCCCGCTGATCTCGCCGGTCATCTTCTACCAGCTTGTGTTGGGCGTGATTTATTCGCTGCAGTACTTCCTGGCGCCGTTCGTGCTCAACCAGGGCACCGGCTTTCCCGAAGGGATGACGCGCTTCTTCATGGTCTACTTCTATAAGCAGTCGTTCACCTTCTTCAACATGGGATACGGCGCCACGCTGGCCTGGATGATGTTCGTGATCGCCCTGGTCCTGACTGCAGTGCTCTTTGGTACGGCGCGTTACTGGGTCTACTATGCATCGGAGGAGAGATAATGATTGCGCAAAACACTGCTTCACAGCCGCGGGTCGCGCCGCGATCGCACCGCAACGTAGTCACCAAAGCGGCGATCACCGGTCTGGCTGTGTTCGTGCTCGTTCTGTTCCTGATTCCGATGGTCTATGGGATCGTCACATCGCTCAAAACCGACAGCCAGTTCTCCAAGATCGGTGCACCGTGGTGGCCCGCCAGCGAGCGCAAAGTCACCTATGAAGGCAAGGAGTTCGATGTCTATCTCGTGCCGATCGACGGTGAGGTGCGCGAACTGGCGCTTTATCGACCGGGACGGCAAAGCAGTTGGTTCGTCGATCCGGAGAACATGGAAGCTGGCCCCTTCGAGTGGGAAGGGCAGTGGCGCCAGCTCGAGCGCGCCTGGGAGTTTGATCCGCAATGGTCAAATTTCCCCAAAGCCTGGAACGCTATCAACTTTCCTGTTCTCCTGCGCAACACAGTGATGTACGCCACGATCACCACCTTTGGCGCGGTGCTGTCGGCTTCACTGGTGGCGTACGGCTTTGCCCGTTTCCGCATCCCTGGCAAAAACATCCTGTTCATCCTCATGCTCTCTACGGTGATTTTGCCTGGCGCAGTCACGTTGATTCCGACCTACTTCGTCTTCTTGCAGATTGGCTGGGTGGGCACCTGGCTGCCGCTGATTGTGCCGGCTTTCTTTGCGTGGGGCACGAATGTCTTTCTGTTGCGCCAGTTCTTCCTGTCGATCCCGCGCGATCTGGATGAAGCGGCTATGATCGACGGCGCCAATCCGTTGCGCATCTTCTTCTCGGTGATCCTGCCGATGGCAGTGCCGGCGTTGACGGCGGTGGCGCTCTTTCACTTCTTCTTCGCCTGGAACGACTTCTTTGGTCCGCTGATCTACCTGGCCGGGCGCCCTGATCTGAACCCGATCACGGTCGGCTTGACGGCGTTCAACACGCTCTATTCGCAGCGCACCAACCTCATTCAGGCGGCTTCGCTGATCTCGGCGGTGCTGCCCGTCATCGTCTTCTTCATGGCGCAGCGCGTCTTCATGCAGGGCGTCGTGATCACGGGCGTGGAGAAATAGGGTCTCATGTGGTGTCTTGAGTTGCGTTCCATGTCTGCGCTACAGCCGCCTCAACCGGGCACATCGACTCGGTTGGGGCTGTTCTTGCCATTGCTGCTGATCGGTTTTGTCGTGGCGCTCAGTGGATGCCAGTCTTCGGCAACGCCGGACGCAACAACACAACCGGCATCAGTCATCACTGCAAGCGGCTGGGAGCTTGTCTGGAGCGATGAGTTCGACGGCGCGACGCTTAACCTCGACAACTGGCAGGCAGAGAGCGGTGCGGGCGGCTGGGGGAACAATGAATTGCAGTTCTACACGGGCCGCCCGGAAAATGTGCGCATTGAGGACGGCGTGCTGGTGATCGAGGCGCGCCAGGAAAACTACCGCGGCAGCCGCTACACCTCTGCACGCATCAAAACCCAGGACAGACACGCATTTCAATATGGTCGCATCGAAGCGCGCATGAAACTGCCCACGGGCAAGGGCATCTGGCCCGCATTCTGGATGCTCGGCGAGGATATGCCTAGGGTGGGCTGGCCGCGCGCTGGTGAGATCGACATCATGGAAAATATCGGCGATCCGCACACCATCCACGGTACTGTGCACGGGCCTGGTTACTCCGGCGCGGGCGGCGTGGGACGCGCCTACACCGCGCGCAACAAGGCGCTCGACCAGGATTTCCACGTCTACGCCGTCGAGTGGGCGCCCGGCGAGATTCGCTGGTATCTGGATGACGTGCTCTTCAACACCATCACCACGGCGGACGTGCCCGGCGCCTGGGTCTTCGATCATCCCTTTTTCCTGATCCTGAACCTGGCAGTGGGCGGCGCCTGGCCTGGCTATCCTGACGATACGACGCAGTTCCCGCAGCAACTGTTGGTCGATTATGTGCGCGTCCACCGCGATCCGACGCTGGAGACGCAACCGCAGCAGGTGCTGCACGCCGCCGATATACGCCTGAGCCTGGCGCAGCAGGAGGACGCCACCTTCGCCGAAGCCTGGGTTACGGTGGTCGATCAGGACGGCGCGCCGGTGGCGGGTGCAGTGGTCAGCAGCGGCTGGCTGGGCGTGGTGCGCATCGATGCAACCCAGGAGGCGACGACCGGCGCTGATGGCGTGGCTGGCCCTTTCACGGCGCGCGTGGTCAGCAGCGCCAAAGAGGTCTCCTTCTGCATTTCCAGCATCTATCAAAGCGGCGCTACCTACGACAAAAGCCAGAACCGCGTCACCTGCGCTTTTCAATCACGATGAATGCCAACACGTAACCCGTAACACGCAACATGTAACACGTAACACGCAACACGGAATACGCAGCACTAAAAACATAACATCTTCGCCCAGCAATGAGCAATCGTTTCGGTCGGCGGCGGCGCATCGCCCCAATCATCAACACAGGAGAAAAGGTTCAATGAAGCAACGTTTTGCACTATTCACGTCGGCGCTGTTGGCGGCGGGATTGCTGATCCTGTTGACGGGCGCAGTGGCATTGGCGGCGGTCAACGCCAACCCGCCGGCGATCGATGATTTCGAGAGTGGGTTGCCGGGTTCATGGTTCCAGTACGGGGACTATGGCAGCGGCGCCTTCATCAACACGACGATCGTCCCGACCGACGCCGTGCCCGGACTCAACCCGAACAACGTTTTGCAGATTCAATACAACTCGGCGGGTTGGGGTGCGGGCACGGGCAACAACCTGGGCGGTCAGGACTGGAGCAGCTACGACGGTCTTGCGTTCTGGTTCAAGGGCGCCAACACCGGCGGCGTCTTCCGCGTGATCCTGAGCGACAATCCCAACCCAGTAGTCCCAGGCGACAGCGCCGAGCGCTTCGCCTATGAGTTCGTGGACAATAGCACGGGCTGGCGTTACATCAGCATTCCGTGGACGCTCTTCTTCCGCGACTACGCCTTCCAACCGGGCGGCGCACCTGACGACGGCTTGACCCTGACCGAGGTGCAGGCGTATGCCATCGCCCTGCCCAGCGGCACGAACGCCACCGTGCACCTGGACGAGGTGGGGGTCTTCGGCGGGTTGACGGAGCCGCAGATCACCTTTGTAGCCCGCAACGTCACTGTCGACGAAGGCAATCCTGTCACGCTGACTGTTGCTTTGAATATGGCTTCCGCCTTCCCGGTCAGCGTCGACTATGCCACGGTGGACGGCGCCGCGGTTGCGGGCAGCGATTATGTTGCCGCCAGCGGAACCGCCGTCATCCCCGCCGGCAGCATGAGCGCGAACATCGTGGTCACTACTCTGGATGACAGCGAGGTGGAGGGCAACCAGACCTTCATGGTCGTCCTGTCCAACCCGGTGAGCGCAACGCTGACCAGCCAGGTCACGGCCACGGTCACGATCCGCGACAACGACCAGGCGCCGGTGGAAGCAGTAGGCAGCCCACGCCAGATCGTCGATGATTATGAGTACACCAACGGCCTGCCCGCAGGTGCGGACGCCAACAACAACGGCATCGGCTTCGTGACGTGGAATGCGCAGGGCGCATCTGCTGGCGTGGGGCTGACCGTGCCTACGCAGCAGGTTCCCGGCAAGCCCGCCAACAATCAGGTGCTTCAGCTCGACCTCAACCTGGGCGCAGGGCAGTGGGGCGGCTTCAGCCACGCATTCGAGAACGAAGCCGTGGATACGTGGGTCAGCCAGGATTGGAGCCGGTTCGTCGGCGTCAGCTTCTGGCTCTACGGCAACAATACGGGCAGCGTCATCTTTGTCGATCTGCAGGAGAATCGCAACCCCGGCTCGACCAGAGACGACGCCGAGCGTTGGAGCGTGGACATCCCCGACGACTTCACCGGCTGGCGCTACTTCGAGATTCCTTTCACGCAGTTCAATCGCAAGGACATCGGCAACGGTGCGCCCAACGACGGCTTCGATGGCAAGGAGATATGGGGTTACGCCTTCGGCGGCTTCAACACCATCAACAACCAGAGTTACTTCATCGACGACTTCGCCTTGCTGCACCGCGCCACTGTGGTGGACGACTATGAGTACACCAACGGTCTGCCCGCAGGTGCGGACGCCAACAACAATGGCATCGGTTTCGTGACGTGGAATGCGCCGGGGGCCTCTGCGGGCGTGGGGTTGGCGGTGCCTGCGCAGCAGGTTCCGAGCAAGCCCGCCAACAACCAGGTGCTTCAGCTCGACCTCAACCTGGGCGCAGGGCAGTGGGGCGGCTTCAGCCACGCCTTCGAGAATGAAGCCGTGGACGCGTGGATCAGCCAGGATTGGAGCACCTACGAGGGCGTCGCCTTCTGGCTCTACGGCAACAACACGGGCAGCGTCATCTTTGTCGATCTGCAGGAGAATCGCAACCCCGGCTCGACCAGAGACGACGCCGAGCGTTGGAGCGTGGACATCCCCGACGACTTCACCGGCTGGCGCTACTTCCAGATCCCCTTCACGCAGTTCAATCGCAAGGACATCGGCAACGGTGCACCCAACGACGGCTTCGATGGCAAGGAGATATGGGGCTACGCCTTCGGCGGCTTCAACACCATCAACAACCAGAGTTACTTCATCGACGACTTTACCATTTATGGCAACAAGGGTGGTTTGCCGGAGGAACTGCGCGTGGCATTCGCCGCCGCTCGCTTCAGCGTGATCGAGGGTGCAACTGCGGTGATGACCGTCAGCCTGAACATGACCAGCACCACGCCGGTCACCGTCACTTACGCCACGGCGGAAGGTCAGGCGACGACTGGCGTCGATTACACGCCGGTCAGCGGTGCACTGGTCTTTGCGCCGGGCGAACAGCACAAGACGATCCAGGTTCCCACTATCGATGACGACAAACACGAACCCACCGAGCGGCTGATGGTCAATCTGACCGGTGTGGAGGGCGCAGTCTTTGCGTTCCAGCGCCGGGCGATGTTGGAAATCCTGGACAACGATCCGGCGAACCCGGACAAGCTGGATGACTTTGAGGGCTTCCATCCCTTCCAGAAGGTGGGCGACGTGATGTTGTCGATCACCGAGCTGGCGGCTGGCAATCCCAATGCACTGCCGGGGCAGGGAGCGCGGGAGCAGGTGCTGACGGTTCAGTACAACAACGCCGCCGCCACCGCCAATCGCATCTTCAACTTCTTCACGCAGCCGCAGAACTGGAGCGCCGCCGATGGGCTGACCTTCTGGTACTTCGGCGGCAATACCGGCAGGAACATCACTGTCGAACTGTGGGACAACCAGCTCACGAATACGAACAACATGACCAGCACGGAGTGGGTCTTGCGCTGGTCGGACGAATTCAACGAACCGGCCGGCACGCCGCCCAACCCCAACAACTGGCGCCACGAGATCGGCGACGGCACGCTGAACGACATCCCAGGCTGGGGCAACAGCGAGTTCCAGTTCTACACCGATGATCCCGCCAACGCCTCGACCGATGGCAACGGCAACCTGGTGCTGCGCATGAGCAAGGTCAACACCGAGACGACGAGCTTGCTCTGCTACTATGGCCCTTGCCGCTACACCTCCGCCCGCCTGATCAGTGCAGACCGCGCCGAGTTCCAGTACGGCAAGATCGAGGCGCGCATGAAACTGCCGCCCACCAACCAATCGGGCATCTGGCCTGCGTTCTGGGCATTGGGTGCGAACATCAACGATCCGGGCGTGGGCTGGCCCCAATCGGGCGAGATCGACATCATGGAGTATGTCAGCCGCGTGCCCAACGAAATCTTCGGCACAATCCATGGGCCTGGCTACTCCGGCGGCGCTTCCTTTGGCAACACGATCAACATCCCCAACCTGCTGGATGACTATCACGTCTACACCGTTGAGTGGCGCGAGAATCACATCATCTGGTACGTGGATGGCGTCAAATACCACGAGGCGCGCAACACATCGCCCTTCCTGAGCGGCAAGCAGTGGGTGTTCAATCATCCCTTCTTCCTGCTGTTGAATGTGGCGATCGGCGGCAACTTCGGCGGCGCTATCTCGGATCAGATGACCTTTCCCCAGGACACATTGGTGGACTGGGTGCGGGTCTATCAGGCGCCGAACCAGGCGGAACTCTTCGAAGCCAGCTTTGTGGACAACTTCACGGGCTGGCGGAAGATCGTGCTGCCCTTCACCGCCTTCACCCGCAGCGCCCAGCAGCCGGCTGGCGCGCCCAATGACGGACTAACCCTGACCAGCGTCAACGGTTATGGCTTCCGCTTCCCCAGCGGCGGACAAAGCGTCGTTGCGCAGGCGCAGGTCACCGCCCACATCGATCAAGTCAGTCTACTGAACTTTGTTGAACGGTGGTGGTACCCCTTAATTTTTAGCGGAGCATCCAGCAGCCAGTAGTTAAATGAACTTGTCGCCATTCACCGGGGAAGGTACACTTTTCAGGGTGGATGGCGACAATCGAACTACTCTCAGCAAGAATTGCATGATCCATGACCGCTATGGTGGACGAATCCTTCAACAATGCAGGTAGCTTCTCTGTGCAATCGTATGATCTGGCGCCCCCGTTCGCCAGCTTTCTCCCGGGCATTGCCGGTCCGTTGGGCGTACCGATGTGGACGTTTTACGTCAACCGCGGCCAGGCAATCGCCAGCTTTGGCGTCGAGAACAAAGATCACCCGATCCTGGAGTTCCAGCCTGCCAACAAAGCATACCGGTTGACTCCACTGCTCGGCTTTCGCACCTTTCTGAAGCTGCGCAACCACCCGGCGCTGCCGTTCTACGAGCTGTTTGCTCCGTGGTCGCCGGGCAAACCGCAGCGCACCATGAAAATCGACCTGAATGAACTGGAGCTGGTCGAGGACAATGCGCAGATCAACCTGACAACGCGTGTGAATTACTTCATCCTGCCTGGCGAGCCGGTGGCTGCGCTGGTGCGACAGCTCACGTTGACCAATCGCGGCATATCCCCCCTCGACCTGGAGATGCTCGACGGTCTGCCTGCGCTCATCCCCTTCGGCGCAGACAACGGCGCGCTCAAACACATCAGCCGCACTATCGAAGCATGGATGCAGGTCGAGGGACACGCTGAACGGCTGCCGTTCTACCGGCTACGCGCCTCCTCCGCCGACACCGCAGAGGTTTCGAGCATTCAAGCCGGGCACTTCGCCTTTGCCTGGCTCGAACAGGATGGCGCTGCCCAGGATGTCACGCCATCGCTGCTGCCGGTGTTGGTCGATCCCGACCCGATTTTCCTCAACGATGCCAACCTACAATCACCGGAAGGCTTCCTCCACAAGTCGTTGACTGATTTGCTTGCGACGCCGCAGATCGCCGTTGGCAAAACGCCCTGCGCTTTGTTTGCCGCCGAGACTACGCTGCAGCCGAACCAGAGCCTCACCCTCACTGCGATCTTCGGCCACACCAGCAGCCGTGCAAGCCTGGCGGCTCACGCCCGGCGGCTGTGCAACCCTGCACTCATTGCCCGCAAACGCGTCGAGGCGCGTGCGCTGGCAGAACAGCTCACCGCCCCCATCGCTACGTGCAGCGCCGACCCGCGCTTCGACGGCTACAGCCGCCAAAGCTTTCTAGACAACCTGCTGCGCGGCGGCAAGCCCGAGTTGCTGGGCGACCCGGTGCGACCACAGGTTTATTACATCTACTCGCGCAAACATGGCGACCTGGAGCGCGATTACAACGACTTCTTCCTGGCAGCAGAACCTTATTCGCAGGGCAACGGCAACTTCCGTGATGTGGCGCAGAACCGTCGCAGCGATGTCTGGTTCTGGCCCGAAGTGGGCGACTTCAACGTTCGTCTCCATCTCAGCCTGATCCAGATCGACGGTTATAACCCGCTGGTGTTGCAGGGAGTGCGCTATATCCTGCCCTCATACGCACAGTCGGCGCTGCTGCGCCACACCAACCAGCCTGATACATTGGCGCCCTGGCTGGCTGCATCGTTCACCCCGGGCAGCCTGCTCAAGGCAATCGACGATCACGCCATTTCTCTGAATGTGTCGCCGGTCGAATTCCTGAACCAGGCGCTGTGCGACGCCGAACCCCAGATTCAGGCGGCGTTCGGCGAGGGCTTCTGGATCGACCACTGGACGTATCTGCTCGACCTTATCGAGTCTTTTGCCGCCATCTATCCTGACCGTCTCCAGACGCTGCTGTTTGAGACGCGGCTGCCCTATTTTGTCAGTCCGGCGGTCGTGCAACCGCGTAGCGAGAAATATGTGCTGACTGAAGCAGGACCCCGGCAGTACGGTGCGATTCACCACGATCACGCGCGGCGAGAGGGCTGGCTTCACACGGAGCACGGTCGCGGCGGCGTCTTTCAGTCGCGTGTCATCGAGAAGCTCTTTCTGCTTGCCCTGCTCAAGGTTGCAACCCGTGACCCGTGGGGCATGGGCGTGGAGATGGAGGCAGGCAAGCCGGGCTGGTATGATGCGCTCAACGGCCTGCCCGGTCTGTTCGGCTCTTCCATGCCCGAAAGCTATGAGCTGCTGCGGTTGCTGCGCTTCCTGCGCGCTGCGCTGGCGGACAACGACGCGCCGCTGCACCTGCCGGTCGAGGCGGAGGCGCTGTTGGGTGAAATCATGCGCATCCTGAACGACCATCGCGAAGCCAACATGGAGCGATGGGAGGCGCTGGCAACAGCGCGCGAACATTATCGCCAGCGTGTGCAGCCTGGCTTGCATGGCGACACAGCCGCGTTGCCCACTGCCGCAGTCGTAGGCATCCTCGACCGGCTATGCGAGGATGTGACGCAAGGCATCGAGCGAGCGCATGCGCTAAGCGAGAGCGTGCCGCTCACCTACTTTGCCTGGGAAATGACAGATTACGATCTTCAGAAAGACTCAACCGGAAGAGAGAGACGAGACGCGCAAGGGCGGCCCCTGGTGTACGCCCGTAACTTTCGCCCACGCCCGTTGCCGCTGTTCTTGGAGGGGCCAACCCGCGCCTTGAAGACCTTTTCCAAGCGCGAAGCTCGCCATTTGCACAAACAGATGCTCTTCGGGCCTCTCTGGGATGAACCGCTCGGCATGTTCAAAGTCAACGCATCGCTGGCGGGCGAGCCGCACGACATCGGGCGGGCGTGCGCGTTTACACCGGGCTGGCTCGAAAACGAGAGCATCTGGCTGCACATGCACTACAAATATCTCTTGGGGCTGCTGCACAAGGGACTGTTCGAGGAGTTCTATGCACTGGCGCGCACGGGGTTGATCCCGTTCCGCAATGCGCAGCAATATGGACGCAGCCCGCTCGAAAACAGCTCGTTCCTGGTCAGCAGTGCGCACCCAGATGCGTCGTTGCATGGACGCGGCTTCGTTGCGCGTCTGAGCGGCGCCACTGCCGAATTCCTGGACATGTGGACGCTGATGACTGCGGGCGCACAACCGTTTGTCTGCGAGAACGGTGAACTACGTCTCTGCCTGCGCCCGGCGCTGCCCGGCTGGCTCTTCACCCAGGACGGACGCTTCGAGTTCACATTCCTGGGGCGCTGCCAGGTGACGCTGCACAACCCGGCGCGCCGCAACCTGTTTCCTGGCGCCGCCCGGCGGATCGTGCTGCACACCGCCGACGGCGTGCATTCTATCGACGGCGCAGATGCACCCGCACCTTACGCCGAGGCCGTGCGCCTTGGCCAGGCGCCGCGATTGGAACTCTTTTTCGATGCAGAATGATGAACCGTAAGTCGAAATGAATTTCTACTTACTTGAATGTAAATCAAAATTCATTTCGATTCACTTCGGGAGGTTGCCGTGATGCCAAACTGGGTTTTTCTTGACGACGATGGCGTTTTTCGCCTGCCAGAAGCCGACCACACCAGCTATCTCTACTTCCCGCTGGTCAACGAAGCCGGCATGATGTCTGCCATCACCCCGACGCTGCATGGCGACATCAAGAGCGATCAGAATCATTTCTTGACGCTGCCCGTTTCGGTCGAAGACTTGCACAACACCCGCTCCCCGCGCGATTTCTGGGTGTACATCGACGGCGTCGGGCCGTGGTCGTTGGCCGGCAACAGCGCACAGCAGATTACTGACCGTTGGCGTGAAGCCGCCGACAAAGTGACGGTGGAAGCCGGATTTCTCTGGCACAAGGTCATCCGCCAGCATGGTCGCTGCGGGTTGCAGGCGGAGGTGCTCAACTTCGTTCCGGCAAGCGACGATCGCGTCGAGCTGATGCAAGTGACGCTGACCAATATCGGCGATCGCAGCCTGCGTCTGACGCCAACCGCCGCGATTCCGTTGTTCGGACGTTCCGCCGACAACCTGCGCGACCACCGTCACGTGACCTCGCTGCTGCATCGCGTGCGTTGCCATGCGCACGGCGTCCTGTTGCGTCCTGCCATGTCTTTCGACGAACGCGGCCATCATCTGAACCACACCACCTATGCCGTGCTTGGCGCCACTGCCGATGGTGCGGCGCCCATCGGTTTTTGGCCCGTGGTGGAAGATTTCATCGGCGAAGGCGGATCGCTGGATTGGCCCCAGGCGATTGTCCAGAACCTGCCGCCTGCCAGCCGTGCGGGCGATGCGGTGGACGGTTACGAGGCGCTGGGCGGAATGCAGTTTGCAGCCGTCGAGCTGGCGCCAGGCGAATCGTGCCGCTACGTGCTCATCTTGGCGATCCTGGAAAACGAGAATCAGGTGGAGCCGCTGCTCATCCGCTACGGCGGCGCCGCGCAGTGTCAGGAGTGGCTGGCGCACACCAGCGATTTCTGGGCGCAAAAACTCGACACGCTGCAAGTGCGCAGCGGTGACCCTCGTTTCGATGGCTGGCTGCGTTGGGTGGCCGTGCAGCCGACGCTGCGCCGTCTGTTCGGCAACAGCTTCCTGCCCTATCACGACTATGGCCGCGGCGGTCGCGGCTGGCGCGACCTGTGGCAAGACATCCTTGCCATCCTCCTGCTAGAAGGGGATGACGTAGGGGAGACGCTGCTGAGTCACTTCGCCGGTGTGCGGCTGGACGGCTCGAATGCCACGATCATCGGCAGCAAACCAGGCGAGTTCAAAGCTGACCGCAACAACATCCCGCGCGTCTGGATGGATCATGGCGCCTGGCCTCTGCTGACCGTCAGATTGTATATCGATCAAAGCGGCGATCTGGATTTCCTGCTTCGCGAGCAGGTCTATTTCAAGGATCAGCATACGCACCGCTGTCGTCAACTAGATGCAGACTGGACGCTTGAGCAGGAGACCTTGCAGCGCACCCAGGCAGGCAAACCCTATCAGGGCACAGTGTTGGAGCATCTGCTGGTGCAACATCTTACCGCCTTCCATCATGTGGGCGAGCACAATTTGATCTTGCTCGAAGGCGCAGACTGGAATGACGGGCTTGACATGGCGCGCAAACGCGGGGAGAGTGTGGCGTTCTCCGCCATGTACGCCTGGAATTTATGGCAACTTGCCGACCTGATCGATGCCCTGGCTGCACGCGGCGTCGCCGAGATTACGCTGGCGGCGGAGTTGGTCCCACTGCTGACAACTGATGGGCTGGACGATGTGGGGATCAAACGTGCGCGGCTACACGCTTATTTCGATGACGTGGCTGGCGCTGTCTCCGGGCAGAAGCAGCGTCTGCGTGCGGTGGAACTGGCTGCAACGCTGCGCCGAATGGCTGACTGGCTGGCAGAACACATCCGTCGCCAGGAGTGGCAGAAAGAGAGCGAAGGCAGGGGTTGGTTCAACGGTTATTACGATGATCACGGTCGCCGCGTGGAAGGAGTGCAGGGCAAGGACGTGCGCATGACGCTGACGGGCCAGGTGTTCACATTGATGGGCGGCGTCGCCGACGAAACGCAGGTGGATGCAGTGTTAGCCGCCGCTGACCACTACCTGTACGATCCAGGCGTGGGCGGCTATCGGCTCAACACCGATTTCGGCGAGGTCAAGCTCGACCTGGGGCGGGCGTTTGGCTTTGCCTTTGGGCACAAAGAAAATGGCGCGATGTTCAGCCACATGGCTGTGATGTTCGCCAACGCGCTCTATCGCCGCGGACGGGCGGAGGCTGGCTGGCGCACGCTGGAGGACATTTACCGGCAAGGCGCAAACTTTGCCGTTAGCCGCATGCACCCAGGCATTCCTGAGTACTTTAGCCCACGCGGTCGCGGAATGTACCCCTGGCTGACCGGCTCGGCAAGCTGGTGCATCCTCACGCTGGTGCAGTGGGCTTTTGGCGTGCGCGGCGAGTTGGGCGATCTGCTGCTGGCGCCGCAGTTGCAGCCGGCGCAGTTCGACGCCGACGGCGTAGTGGAGATCACCACGCTCTTCGCCGGGCGTCGGCTGCGCATCCGCTATCACAACCCGCAGCGTCTGCCCGCTGCACAAGTGCGGGCATCCGGGCTGACCATCAACGGTGCGGCGGTGCAGGCTGAGCATACGCCGGCTGGCTTGCGCTTGAGCCGTTCGCAGATCCAGCGCCTGCCCGCCGACCATGTTCACACTGTTGATGTGACGCTGCAGCCTGTTTATGCGGCGACGCCGTGAACAACGCCTCTCTGTGTCTTGACTTTGGCCTCTGCTACGGACGATAGGGTGAACCCAATAGCATGTGGCCTGCGGTCGTGTGCATCACAATCAATGACACACACGACCGCAGGCCACACCTATAATTGATATTTGTTGGTTTCAGCCGTCGAAGCTGCTACATTTCCACCGACGCCTGGTTCGCCGTCCAATATGGCTCCAACCGCCCCACCAGTTCGAGCGGGAGCCGCCCGACGACGTGCGTGCCGTGCTCGGTGTGCGTCTCCATCTCCACTGTGCCATACTCATGCAGCATCGCCACCAGATCGCCGCGACTGTAGGGAATCAGCGTGTCGATCCGCGCCATACGCTCGCGCAATGCCGCATCGACCACCTCCAGCAGGCGATCCAATCCCTCACCGTTCAGCGCGCTGATCGGCACTGCGTTTGGATTGTCCGCAAGCGCCTGCGCCAGTATCTGAGCGTCGTCGGGATCGCTGCGGTCGAGACGGTCGATCTTGTTGAGCGCCACCACCATCGGCTTGTCGGCGGCGCCCAAGTCGTCAAGAATCTCTTCGACCGCAGCCATCTGCTCCTCCATGTTGGCGTGGGAGATGTCGACCACGTGTAGGAGCAGGTCGGCTTCGTTGACCTCCTCCAACGTGGAGCGGAAGGCGGCCACAAGCTGCGTCGGCAGTTTCTGGATAAAGCCGACCGTGTCGGAGAAAAGCGCCAACCGGTCGCTGGGCAGCCTGACGCGTCGCGTCGTCGGGTCGAGCGTGGCGAAGAGTTGATCCTCCGCCAGCACATCGGCGTTGGCGATGGCGTTGAGCAGCGTGCTCTTGCCGGCATTGGTGTAGCCGACCACCGCCACCACCGGCATAGCCGACTGGCGACGCTGGCTGCGATAATGCTGGCGATACTTGCTGATCTCCGCCAACTGCTGCTTGAGGAAGGCGATGCGCCGGTTGATCTCGCGGCGGTCGACCTCGAGCTGCGTCTCGCCGGGGCCGCGCACGCCGACGCCGCCCGACGCGCCACCCGCACGCCCGCCCGCCTGTCGCGCCAGGTGCGTCCAGGCGCGCGTCAGCCGTGGCAGCCGATACTCGTACTGCGCCAGCTCGACCTGCACTGCACCCTCACGCGTGCGCGCATGGCGGGCGAAGATGTCGAGGATCAGCGCAGTGCGATCCACGACCTTGACCTCCTCGCCCAGCGCTTTTTCCAGCTCACGCTGTTGGCGGGGAGAGAGTTCGTCGTCGAAGATCACGACATTGGCGCCCAACTCGGTGACCGCCATGCGCAGTTCTTCGACCTTGCCCACGCCGATCAACGTCGCCGGGTTGGGCGATTCGAGCCGCTGTGTGATGCGAGCGATGGCGTGCACGCCAGCAGTCTTCGCCAGCAGCGCCAGCTCGTCGAGCGAGTCTTCCAGCGCCAGCAGCGAAGGCTGATTCTGTAGTTCGACGCCGACGAGGATGGCGCGCTCTTCGACCGGTGCGGTCGAGACCAAACCGGCCTCGTCGCGCACGATGCGGTCGCGCCCGCGGCCATCGCTCGCCAGCGAACCTTGTGATTGAAATGAACCTGGATTCGTCATGTACCTTGTGTATCCTGAACTGCGCCCGCCTCGATTTCTTCGATGCGAGCGCGCACCGCGGCGGGCAACACCGCCTTGCGTTGATTCTGATAGTCGTAGGAGACGATGACGCCTTCGCCTTCTGCAGCGATCCGGTGGTGGCGTGTGCTGACGATGCGGTAGTGCATGACGAAACGGTCTTCGCCGATCTCCCCCACACGCACACCCACCAGCACACGATCCGGATAGGTCAATGGAAACTTGAACTTGCAGGAAGCTGAAGCCAGTATTGGCCCGACGCCGTGCGCTGCCATTGCCTCCATCATTCCCATCTGTTCCAGATAGGCGATGCGCCCGCTCTCGAAATAGCGGAAATAGACGATGTTGTTGACATGCTGAAAGGCGTCCATCTCGCCCCAGGCGACCGGAATCTCGATGGTCACCGGAAACCCGGCCAGTAGCTCACTCATACTTATCTCTTCATGTCCAGAATACGCCGCCTCCATGCGGCAGATCGACTGGTCTTCGCAACCTGCAAAGGGTAAGGATAAAGAAGGGGGCGAGTTTCGTCAACTTGGGGAGACAGCGGCAAACGACCGCATCGATCGTGAGTGATGCGCCTTCACCAATGTAAAGACAGCAGGTATTGTAATGTCCTGCTGTCTTTTTTCGCTCTGGGTTTATCAAAGCCGAAGCGCTATCGCTTCTAGCCCTTCACCTGCACGCCGGCGCCTTCTTCCAGCACCTTGATGAACGCCGATGCGTTCTCCTCGCCCCAGCCGCGGTTGACGCCGATCTTGATGTTCTCACGGATCGCAGCAGCGCCGGGCACGGGCACGTTGAGGTCTTGAGCAAATTGGGCGATCAGGTTGGCGTCTTTAAGCATCAGCTTGAGCGCAAAATCCACGTCGAAGTCGCGGCGCACCAACGCTGCCCCTACGCCGTCGAAGATCGGCGACTTGAAGTCGGTGACATGCAGCACGCCGAGCACATCGTGCGGGTTGAGGCCTGCTTTGGTCGCCAACACCATCGCCTCGCCGATCGCTTCGAGCTGGAAGGCGACGAGCAGGTTGCCGACCAGTTTCATCGATGCACCCATCGGATTCTCGCCCATGTAGTGCGTCGTCTCGCTGAGCGGTTTGAGCAGCGGCGACACTTTATCATAAATTTCGCGCTTGCCCCCGACGACAATCCACAGCCCGCCGTTCGCCGCCTCATTTTTTGAACCAAAGACCGGCGCATCGAGAAACTCGGCGCCCTTCTCGGTGAACGCAGCGCACTCCTTGCGGCTGGTGTCTGGGTGGATCGTGGTCATGTCGAGCACAATTTGGCCCGGCTTGACCGCATCGATCAGCCGCCCTTGGCCCCAGACCAGGTCTTCGACCGCTTTGTCGTCGCTCAGACAGTACATGATCACCTCGGCGTCGGCGACGGCGTCGGCAGGCGTGGCGGCTTGCTTCGCGCCCTGCGCTGTCAGCGGCGCGCAGCGTTCCGGCGTGCGATTCCAGACGGTGACGCTGTGCCCGGCTTTGAGCAAATTGGCAGCCATGCCCCGGCCCATGATGCCGAGACCGAGATAGGCGATATTGGTCATACTATGTTTCTCCTGAGAATTTGCTGTAGTGGTAATTGAATGGATAGGTGTTTCCAATACGGTAAGTCACGTCACTCTCTGCCTACGTTGCTCCACGTAGTAATTGACGACCATCACCAACAGCAGCAACGCGCCCCAGGCAAACTGACGGAAGAAGATCGCCGCACTGGAGCCGGAAAGCTGGAGCATAAGCATGTTGAGGCCGGTGGAAAGGAACTGGATGCTGAGCACGGAGAGCACCAGACCCGAAATTGTGCCAAAGCCACCGGTGTAGCGAACGCCGCCCAGAATTGCGATCAGCACAGTCAACAAGATAAATGTAGCGCCGTAATCAGGCTTGGCGGAATTGGCGCGCGCCAGGAAGATGATGCCGGCGATGCCCGCCACCAGACCCGCCAGCCAGTAGGTGCGCACCAACACCTTGACATCGTTGATGCCGGAAAAGAGCGCAGCACGCGTGTTGGTGCCCAACATGTAAATATTGAAGCCCAGCGTAGTGCGGTTGAGAATCACCGCAAAGACAAGCGCCAGCACAATGAAGACAATCACCGGGATCGGCACGCCCGCGATCGAGCCGTTGCCGATGAATGCAAGCTGCGTCGTCGTGATCGCCGGCCCGCCTGTGATCACATAGGAAAGGCCAGTGTAGAGCGAGCCGGTGCCCAACGTCGCCAGAATCGGCGTAATGCCCACCTTCGAGACGAGGAAGCCGTTAAACAGACCGCATAAAGAAGCCACTGTCAGCGCCGCCAGCATCGCCAGCGGGATCGTCGCTTCCAACGGCAACCCGGCGCCGCCTTCACCCGACAACCGCGTCAACACCAACGCCGCTGCAATCGCCGACAGGTTGGCCGTGCCGACAATTGACAGATCGATTCCGCCGGTGAGCATCGTAATCATGATTGCAAACGCCAGGATGCCAAATTCCGGAAATTGCACGGCCATCGACTGCAGATTGCGAATGCTCAAGAATCTGTCACCCAGCACCAGGCTAAAGCCAACAAAGATCAGCAGCGTGATGATAAACAGGCGCAGCGTTTGGCTCTCGCCCATCAGCCGGTTCATAAACGAATTGCGTTGCGCTGTCTGTTGCATATCGCCCTCCTACGCCTGCGCCAGCCGTGCGCTGTGTTTGCTGGCGCGCTTTGCCTGAATTGCGGGCAACCCTGTACCGACGAGGATGATCAGACCGATGACAACTCGCTGCCACACCGTCGGCACCCCGACCAGCACCAGGCTATTGTTGGCGATCACCACGAGCATCACGCCCAGCACCGTACCGATCACCGTGCCGCGCCCACCAGTCAACTGTGCACCGCCGAGCACAACGGCGGCGATCACGTTCAGCTCCGTGCCGACGATGTCTTGTGGGTTCGCCTGCCGCGCCATCGAGCCAAAGGTCATGCCCGCAATGCCTGACAGCAGACCGACAAAGCCATAGATAAAGTATTGGATGCGCGGTATGTTGAAGCCAGCGCGCTCGGCCGCTTCACGGGCGCCACCCAACGCATAAATGCCACGGCCGAGCATTGTGTATCTCAACAACAACCAGACGACGATTGTCACGGTGAGCGTAATCAGGATAGCCGGATGCAGGTTGGCGACGCCGCGTTCGAGCGGAATGCGCACCAGCGCCGAACGCGCAAAGGCGTCCATCGCTGGCGGCACATCACGAATGATCTGGTTGCCAATGGCAAAGAGCAAAAACCCATGAAACATGCTCAGGGTGCCAAGCGTGACGATCAGCGTCGGCAGCTTGAAACGGGCGATGAAAAAGGCGTTGATCATGCCCAACCCCAGCCCGATCGTCGCCGCAATCATGAATCCGATCCAGATAGAGGCGTCTGGCATGAATTCCTTCATGATGCGCGTGGTCGAGTAGAGCGCAAAAACGCCAATCGCCGTAAACGATACGTCGATCCCCCCCGACACGATCACGATCAGCACACCCATCGCAAAGATGCCCATGACGATGCTGCTGCGCAGAAGATCAAAAAGGTTGCCCACCGAAAAAAACGTGGGATTGTTGAAGCCGATGATCAGCGACAGAAGCACAATTGTCACCGCCACCAGCGCCTCGTTGCTGCGGAAGATTCGGCTCACGGCGTTCAGTCCTCAATCAACTTGGCAGCCAACTCATTTTCGTTGGTCTCGCCTGGCAAAATTTCTTGCACAATTGAACCGTTGCGCATCAATAAAATGCGATTGCACGTCTGTAACAATTCGGGGATGTCGTCCGAAATCACCAACAGCCCCATGCCCTCGCCAGCCAGTCGCTTGATCAGTTCGTGGATTTCGTTCTTAGAGCCAATGTCCACACCCATGGTCGGGCCGTTGAGGATCATCAGGCGAGGGTTGCTGGCAAGCCATTTGGCGACGACCACGCGCTGCTGGTTGCCGCCGGAAAGAGTCTTGACAGGCAGATCGGGATCCGATGTTTTGATGCGCAGCGACGTCACCCACTCGTCCACCTGCTGCTTCACCCGCGCCGGGTCGGTCAATCCAAAGGCTCCGCGCAGCTTGTCGATCGTACGCACCACGACGTTGCGCCCAATCGACTGCTCTAGAAACAGCCCCTCGGTGAGCCGATCTTCCGGCACATAGCCGATGCCATGGGCGATGGCATCCTGCACCGAGCGAATCTTGACCGGCGTTTCGTCGATTTCGATCTGTCCGGCGGTGATGGGCAACATGCCAAAGAGCGCCAACGCCAGTTCGGTGCGCCCTGATCCCAACAGTCCGGTGACCCCGACAATCTCGCCGCGGCGCATCTCGAACGACACGTTATATAATGCGCCTGGCACGGTGAGATTCTCCACGCGCAGCAACGCCGGCTGGCTGAGATCGGGCGTAAACTCATACGACTTTTCGGCGATGCTCTGCCCCGTCATCTCGTACACCAGACGCGTGGTGTTGTATTCATTTGCAAGACCCGTGCTGACAACCCTGCCGTTGCGCATGACAATGATCGCTTCAGAGATTTCCAACACCTCATTGAGCTTGTGGCTGACAAAAAGGAAGGCGATCCCACGTTGTTGCAGTTTGTGAATGACAGTGAAGAGCACGCGGATTTCGCGCTCGGTCAAGGCGCTGGTTGGCTCATCCATGATAATGAGCTGGGCGTTCTGGCGCATCGCCTTGGCGATTGCGATCAACTGCTTATTGGCGACCGACATATCCTCGACGCGCGCATCGAGTGGCATCTGCACTTCGATCTGTGCAATCGCATCCTCCGCGACATGGCGCACATGTTTCCAGTTGACAAAGCGTCGCCCTTCCGCCAGTTGCTCGTTGAGCGCGATATTCTCTGCAACGGTCAGGTTGGGGAAGAGTGAGAAATCCTGATAAATGACCTGAATGCCTTCGCGGATCGAGTCAATCGGATGCAGTTGTTCATATTCCTTGCCGTTGATCTGCACCGACCCGCTGTCGCGCTGATAAACGCCGGCTATGATCTTGATGAGCGTCGATTTACCGCAGCCGTTTTCTCCGACCAGGCAATGAATCTTGCCCCGTTCGAGAGTCAGGCTGACATCTTGCAATGCGCGCACACCGGCGAAGGATTTGTGAATTCCAGTGAGGCGAATGATCTCATCGGCCATGTATGGGTTGCCCTGGCAGCAATAGAGCGATTCAACTGAACCGCCTTGCGTGAATATGGATATTCAGTGAAGCAACAATGAGTAAGGGAATGGGGTGATTGGGGTTTGAGGGGTGGTAGGGTCGTCGCCCACCTCCCTGGAAACTTGGGGCATCCGGGAAGATGGGCATGGAAAATGTACAACCGTTCCAGGCAACTAAAAACCCCGCCACCCCACGACCCTACAACCTCAAGACCCAATTACCCCAAACACACTCTAGAACGGATAGTCGCCCGCAGTCGTGCCGTCGACATAGACCGGCGCGTTGCCGTACAACACGTTCTCGCCGACCAGTTTCAGGTTGTCATACCCAGGGATGCCCAGGTCAGTGCCCTCGCCAATCGGCTCGCCATTCAACTGCATCAACGCCAGCTTGTTGCAGGCTTCGCCAGCCACAGCCGGATCCCAGAAGCCGATAGCGTCGATAGCGCCGGTGGTCAACAGGTCGCCTGCAATCGAGGGCAGGCTGGTGCCGACGACGGAGACCTCATCCTGCAAACCCGCTTCCTCAACGGCGCGACCAATGCCAGCCACGTCCGTCGAAGCGCTGCCCTGGAAGCCCTTGATGTTCGGATAGGCGGCCAGGATTTCCTTTGCCTTTTGGTAGGCGATCTCGGCGTCGTCGAAGCTCTCGTTCTTGTCGCCGACCATCTTCATGTTCGGGTACGCCTCAAGCTGGCGCTCGATGCCGCCGTCGACCCACTCGTTGTGCGTCTTCGAGCCGAGGCTGCCTACAAACACCGCATACTCGCCCTCTTCGCCCATTGCCGCAGCCAGGCGGTCCATCAGACCGGCGCCGAAGGCTTTGTTATCAAAGGCTTCAATGTCCCAATGCATGTTGATCTGGTTGGAAGCCTCGTGGGTGATAACAACGATGCCGGCGTCCATCGCCTTCTTGAGCACCGGGTCGAGCTGCGTCGGGTCCATCGGGATCACACACAGCGCATCCACACCCTGCGCGATCAAGTCTTCGATGATTGGAATCTGCTGCGCCGCATCCGCCTGGGCAGGTCCGACAAGCGATGCGTTGATGCCGGTCTCGGCGCCGAACTTCTTGACGCCTTCTTCCATGCGGTTGAACCAGTTGATGCCGGCGATCTTCACGACGGTGGTGAAGGTGAGGTCGCTGGGAGCGGCGGCGGCTGGCGCTTCAGCGGCTGGCGCCTGGGCGGCAGGCGCCGGTGCAACCGGCGCTGCACAGGCGGCAACCAGTGCAGTCAACAGCAGGAGAACGACGACAAACTGTACTCGTTTCATACGTGTTTGCTCCTTGATAGTAGTGAAAACGGTTGATACAACACGAATTTATCAACTGCGGGCCAGACGCCCGATCAGTTTCGCAGAACGTGGCGCGTGCTGCGTGTGACATCCCAACACGAGAGATCGCTTACGCAGCACGCAATACGAAACACGCAGCACGAATCAACCCAACACTGTGCGCAGCATCACCACGAACGCCTCACAGCCAGGATCGACCTTGCCTTCGGTGCGTTCGCCAACCCAACTGGCGCGGCCGATTCTGCTGCGCTGCGGCGTCACGCTGTCGCGGCCCGCCTCGGCGGCGGCAAGTGCAGCCTCACCGGCTTCACGCAGTGACTGTCCGGCGTCGATGGCCGCAGCAAAGGCTTGCGCAGCCGGATGCAGGGCGTCGATCACAGTTTTGTCGCCGGGCTGCGCCTTGCCGCGCTCTTGCACGCCTGCATCGGCGGCGGCGAACATGGCGGCCAGGTCTGCACCGGTCAAGGTGACCTTACCCGTCACCGCCCTGCCACCGCGCATGAGCGCGGTCGCCAGCAATGTGCCAAAAGAAGAAGAGCCGGCTTTATTGGCGGCCATGCCCGCCTTGCCCAGCCATTTGCCGATGTCATCCTCGACCGGCGTCGCCGCAGCAAATTCCTGCAGCGCCAGCCCGATCTTGCTTAACGTGATGCCGAGGTCGCCGTCGCCCATCTGCTGGTCGAGCGAGGTGAGATAGGCTTCTTGCGCCACCAACTCGGCGCCAACGCGCTGCACCGCAGCAACGACAGCGTCACTGGTTACTGTTTCACTCATCGCTACACCTGCACAAAGAAGGGTGTATGCGCCGGGTGGTCGAGCAACGCCGCCAGCTCATCATCGACGCGCATCAGCGTGATCGACGCGCCCGCCATCTCCATGCTCGTCGCATACTCGCCCACGTAGGCGCGATGCACGCCGATCCCTCGCTCCGCCAACATCTTGTGCGCCTTGCGATAGATGATATACAGTTCCTCCGGCGGGGTGGCGCCCAGGCCGTTGACCATCACCGCCAGTTTGTCCCCGGCGGCTGGCTGCAAGTCATCGAGAATTGCGGTCATCATGCGTTCGGTGATCTCGTCGGCGGTTTGCAGCTTTTCGCGCTTCATGCCCGGCTCGCCGTGAATACCGATGCCGATCTCCATCTCGTCGTCGCCGATGTTGAAGGTGGGTTTGCCGGCGCGCGGCACTGTACATGGCGAGAGCGCCACGCCCATCGTGCGCGTGTTGGCGAGCGCTTTTTCCGCCGCCGCCACCACATCGTCCAGTGAGCCTCCCATATCGGCTTTGGCGCCTGCACACTTGAAGGCGAAGACCATGCCCGCCACACCGCGCCGTCGTCCAGCCTCCTCCGGCGGCGCCGACGCCACATCATCCTTGACCAACACGGTGCGCACTTCGATGTCCTCGAACGACGCCATTTCCGCCGCCATGTCAAAGTTCATCACGTCGCCGCCGTAGTTGCCGTAGATGTAGACAACCCCTTTGCCGCCATGAATGCGCCGCGTCACTTCGAGCATCTGGTCGGCGCTGGGCGAGGCAAAGACATCGCCGACTGCACAGCCATCAAGCATTCCCTTGCCGACATAGCCGAGGAAGACCGGAAGATGCCCCGATCCACCGCCCGTCGCCAGCGCCACTTTACCTTCGACCGGAGAATCGGCGCGCACAACGCAGTGCAGGTCGTCGCCGGCGTGGGTAAGCTGGTCCGGGTGCGCCAAAAAAAGCCCTTCGAGCATCTCTGGCACAAAATCCGCAGGCTGGTTCAGAATTTTCTTCATCGCTACACTCCTGCATGTCAATTGAGAAAACGATTACAAGTATTTATTTATTGCTGAACTGGACGATCAGCACAAACTGCCGACCACTCTTGTGAGAAGCTGTGCGCCACTTTTGTGACGACGGATATATCGATTGAATTGCACCGAGCAACTGTAGTCTATCACATATGCACGTTTTTTCTCAAATTGCGCATTTGTGCAATTTACATACGATCGATCGGTTGCGTAAAGCCATACGCTGGCAAATGCAGCGCATGCATCAGGGAAGATTGAGTTGCAAGACAGGAGACCACAATCCCCAGCTACTATACCTCAAAGCCGCAAACGCGCCAAGCGTCGATTTGGAGATAGTTCAACAACATGGTATTGTTCCACCGATCGTCCGGGTTCGTTATAAGTTCTCCATGTTGGTGGAAGGAAAGGAGGAGTTCGATGCAAGTCAATCCCATTGTCAACGCTGTCTCGAACCGTTCTCCTTTGCACCTTCTGCGCGCATAACGTCCGCTCCAAACTATTGTGGACCACCAGAGCCGCAGGTGCAGAGACCTGCGGCTTTTGTTTTGCGCCCCATACACGCGCAAGTTAAGCCGCGGCGGAACTCGAACCGCGGCTTTTTTGTCGGCGGGAACTGCACTTTCGCCAGCAGCGCTCCACACGCCCGGAAACAGAAAAGATCGCGGGGAGATTGTCAATCTATCGCTGTATTGCGACTGCGTCGTTCTGCAGCAAGAGTTCTCAGGAGACTCTCAGCCGTGTCTTTCGACCCTAAATCTCAGCGTTTTGACGCTAATGAAGAATACAACCAGATTCCGGCGCGCTTTCAGATCAAGACAGAGGAGGAGACAAACTGGCGCACAAACAGGAAAGTGCGCAAACCGAAAAAATCGAAGCAACAGGTTGTCGCCGAACTTGCCGACGCGTCCCATGTGAGCGAAGGTTCGTTCAAAATCACCTACAAGCCGGCGCGTTACGAGGCGATCTGGCTGCAGGCGTCGCTCGAGCCATTTTTCACACAGGCGCTGATCGAGGATGTGTTGGCGCTGGTGAAAGGCGGCAAAGAAGCAAACGTCTATCTATGTAGGGCGACGCCGCACCTGCCCGTCCGCTACATTGCGGCGAAGGTCTACCGGCCGCGCCAGTTTCGCAACCTGCGCAACGACAAGATGTATCGCGAGGGGCGCGAACTGCTCAACAGCCTGGGCACGCCGATCAAGGATCGCGACAATCGCGAGATGCGCGCCATCCGCAACAAGACCAGCTTTGGCGCAGAGTTGACGCACATTTCGTGGTTGATGCACGAATATGTGACCTTGCAGCGCCTGCACCAGCTCGGCGCAGCGGTTCCCTTACCCATCGGCGCCGGCGACAACGCCATTTTGATGGACTTCATCGGCGCGCCTGGACAGCCAGCGCCGGTGTTGCACGGGCTGAGTCTGCCCTTGAGTGAAGCACGTCATCATTTCACCGAAATCATGCGCAACATCGAGTTGATGCTGCATCACGGCATGATTCACGGCGATCTCTCAGCCTACAACATCCTATATTGGGAAGGGACGATCACGCTGATCGACTTTCCGCAGGTCACGTTGAGCGAGAGCAACCACAACGCCTATCGCATCTTTCAGCGCGATGTGCAACGGGTGTGTGAGTATTTTGCGCAGCAAGGCGTGGAATGCGACGCGCGCCAACTGGTCGAAAAACTGTGGGGCGATTACGTAAAAACTGCTCCAGACCGGACGGTGTCCGATCTGGAGTAGACGCGGCTGCGCAGCCGCATGCACTCAGGCGGCGCCGAAGGTTCATCAGCGTAGATGCGGCTCACAGCCGCGCGTCTCTGTTCCACCCAAACGTGCGGTCACAAGCTGCATCTACGCACTCCAAACAGCTTGCGTGTTACACAGACTGTGCAGCGCCGGCGGGCTTTGCGAGGCGGACAAGCTGTTCGCTCACCTCCCACAACCGTTCCTGCGCCGTTACATCGTAGGAGAGTTTCGACGATTCTTTCGCCTTGCTATCGGCGAAGTATTTGCCGGTCACGCCTTCGACTGTAGGGGAGGCTGCCAGGAATACACTCGTTTCAGCGCCTTGATCTGGTTTCTTTGCAAACATCTGCGCAATCGGCATAAACATGCCCACGACGCCGCCATTGTTACGACCAAAGCCAGTCGCCACAAAACCCGGATGCAACGCGTTCGCCGTGACGTTCGCATCTTCGAGTCGCCGCGCCAACGCATAGGTGAACATCACGTTCGCCAGCTTGGACTGGCTGTAGGCGCTCCAGCCGCTGTATTTGCGCTCACCCATCAAGTCATCGAAATTGATTGCGCCGCCGTAATGAGCGTCGGACGAGACATTGACGATACGGGCTGGCGCACTTGCCAGCAGCAGTTCGCGCAGCCGTTCCGTCAACAGGAAGTAATTGAGGTGGTTGAGCGCAAAGGTGGCTTCATAGCCGTCTGCCGTGACAATCCGCTCGGCAAAGAAGGCGCCGGCATTGTTGATCAGCACATGCAACCTGTCGTAACGGGCGCGAAATTCTGCCGCAGCGTCTTCGATGCCGGCGAGTAGTGAGAGATCGGCGGCAATCCAATCGACCATTGCGCCGGTCTGTGTGCGAATTTCTTCAGCCGTGGCTTTACACTTTTCGGCGCTGCGGCTGACGATGACGACCTGGGCGCCCTGCGCCGCCAGTCGCTGCGCCGTCACTTTGCCGATGCCGTTGGTGGCGCCGGTCACCAGCACAACTTTATCCTTCACACTCCAACCTTGTTCACTCATGAAAATCGTCTCTCCTGATTCTCTTTCCAGGAAGGCGCCATGGTTGGCGGCAAGCCTTCCTGGAAGATGGCTGTCTGACTTCAAGCCAGCGCTGCGTTCAACACAATCTCGACGCTGGCAAGCGCCTTGGAGACCGGGCAGTTTGCTTTGGCAGCTTCAGCGTATTCTTGTAGCTTGGCGGCGTCGAGTCCTGGCACATTCGCTGTCGTGTTCAGCTCGATCTTGGCAATCGTGGGGCCGGCTTCAAGATAGACTTTGGCTGTTGTCTCGATGCTCTCCGGCGTAAAGCCATCTTTGCTCAGCAGAGCGGAAAGAAACATCGAGAAGCAGCCCGCATGGGCTGCGCCGATCAATTCCTCCGGGTTGGTTCCGACGCCATCCTCGAAGCGCGATTGATAGGTGTACGGCCCATTATACGCGCCGCCGCCCAACTTCATTACACCTGAGCCTTCTTTCAGCGTTCCATTCCAAATTGCGTTGGCCTTGCGAACAGGCATAGTTGTTCCTCCTTGTGATGTTCAGTATGCAAAAGGGCGCTGCCAAATCGACGCCTCTGGCTACAAACCATATACGGGCATTGGGTGCAGAATCTGTGATCCATCTCCCAGATGCACAATAGCGCCGTCCGTTTCGGAACGGCGTTATAACTCATCTGCAATTGAGCATCGATATACTTTTTAACACTGCAATCCGGATTCACCGGCGCTTTGACAACATTGCAGAGTAATGCGAGACTACAGCCGCCAGGCGCGGCGCATGTGAGCAAAGAGGTTGTTTTTGATTGCGTATTGTCCTTCCAGCAGATTTCGCTGCAAGGCGGAGCAAAGCCCGCTCCGCTGCCCAATGACGGGGGCCCCGCTTGAATTCACCGACATGCCGCTCTTCGATCCGGCAAGCATCGAGCCGACCATGGCTGGCATGTGGCGATACGCGGCTATGCTGCCCGTGATCCACAACGGTGCGCGCCGCGTCACCCTGGGCGAGGGCTGGACGCCATTGATCGCCGAGCAATGGGCGGGACGCAATGTTTTTTGGAAATTTGACGCGCTGATGCCCACCGGCAGCTACAAAGATCGCGGCGTCAGCGTGATGGTGAACTGGCTGCGCGGTCTCGGCTACGAAGCGCTTGCCGACGACACCAGCGGCAACGCCGGCGCCAGCCTGGCTTGCTACGCCGGGCGCGCCGGGCTGCGTTCGGTGATCTTTGTGCCTGCTTCGGCGCCAGAACCGAAGAAGGCGCAGATCATGGTCTATGGCGCCGAATTGGTCGAAGTGCCTGGGCCACGTTCGGAAGCAACGCGCGCCGTCGAGGTCGCAACCAACAACAGCCGCGAGATGGCGTACGCCTCCCACGCCTGGCATCCGGCGTTTCTGCTCGGTCAGATGACGGTGGCCTGGGAAATCTGGGAACAACTCGGCGGCGCCGTGCCCGACTGGCTGGTTGCGCCTGCCGGTCATGGCGGCACACTGCTCGGCGCCTGGCGCGGCTTTCAGCATCTGCGCGTTTCCGGCGTCACCAACCGACTGCCGCGGCTGCTGGCGGTGCAGGCAGAGCCGTATACGCCGCTCTACGACGCTTTTGTCAGCGGTGCCAGCGCGGTCGAGCCGACGCCGCACGTGCAGACGATCAGCGCCGATGGCATCGCTATCAGCTATCCTGTGCGCTGGCGTGCGCTGCTCGACGCCATCCGCTTCTCACGCGGGGTGGCGATGGCGGTTAGCGAGCGCGAAGTTGTGGCCGCGCACGCGGAACTTGCCACGCGCGGCGTCTTCGTCGAACCAACAAGCGCCACCGTTGCAGCTGCCCTGCAAAAAGCGCCCAAAGAGTTGATCCAGCCGGATGAGCTGGTCGTCGGCATCCTTACCGGACACGGGTTGAAAAAACCACCAAAACTCTAAACTGTCATGACTGCGCCAGACCTTTCCGCACTCGAAGAGCAGCTTGGCGTACAATTTCGCGACAAACAGTTGCTTCAGCAAGCTTTTGTGCATCGCAGCTATCTCAACGAGATGCTCAACAACGACGTCCAGTTGCTCGACAATGAGCGGCTCGAGTTTCTGGGTGACTCAGTGTTGAGCTACATCTTCAGCGAACTGCTCTATCAGCGCTATCCCGACCAAAAGGAAGGCGGGCTAACCACTTTGCGTTCGGCATTGGTGCGTCGCGAGACGCTGGCGCGGCTGGCGACGCAGTTGCAGCTTGGCGCCTATCTGCTGCTCGGTCACGGTGAAGAAGAAAGCGGCGGACGCCAACGACCGGCGACGCTGTGCGCCACCTTCGAGGCGCTTATCGGCGCGCTCTATCTCGACCAAAAGATTGAGGTCTGCCGCTCCGTTGTGATGAAACTGTTTGCGGCGGAACTGGAGGCGCTCGACCACTCGCTTGTCAATAAGGACGCCAAGAGCCGTCTGCAGGAGCTGGCGCAGGAGCGACTTGGCTTCACACCCCGTTACAAACAAATTGACAGCAAGGGGCCCGATCACGACAAGTATTTTGTGATGGTGGTGCAGATCAACGGCAGGCCCTATGGCATTGGCGAAGGGCGCAGCAAGCAGGATGCATCACAGCAGGCTGCGGCCATGGCGCTTTATTATCTGGGCGACCCGCTGCCCGGCTACACCCACGATCTGACGCTCGGTGTGCATTACGCGATTTCCTTCCCCGATCCCCCCGACGACGAAGATAGCAATTCGTCGACGTAGGTCATCACCTCCGGAGCGGTCGATCTACTGTCACGCCGGAGGCGACGGCTACAATTGCACTTCCTCTTGAATTGCCTGAAGGTCGGCGCCGTCGCCGGCTTCTGCACCTTCACCGTGTTTTACGATGCGGTCGCCTTCCAGACGCAGACTGATTACACGACTGACGCCGTCGTTGCCCATTGTCACACCGTAGATGGCATTGGCGCCCTCAAGCGTGCGTCGGTTGTGCGTGACGATGATAAACTGCGTGTCGCGGCTCAAATCCTCCACCGTCATGCGGAAGCGGTCGACGTTCGCCTCATCGAGCGCGGCGTCGACCTCGTCGAGCACGCAGAAGGGCGTCGGGCTGACATGCAAAATGGCGAAGATCAGCGCACACGCCGCCAGCGAGCGCTCGCCGCCCGACAGCAGCGCCAGGCTCTGCGGTCGCTTGCCGGGCGGTCGGGCGATGATCTCCACGCCGCTCTGACTGATGTTGTCGGGGTCGGTCAATTCCAGATGCGCAGCGCCGCCGTTGAACAACTGTTGGAAGAAGCGCGTAAATTCCTTGCCAACCGCGTCGTAGGTGCGGCGCAGTTCGATCTCCATGCGATCGTCCAGCTCTTTGATCACCTTTTGCAGGTCGGCGGAAGCGGCCTCCAAATCTTGCGACTGCGTGAAGAGGAATTCGTAACGCCCCGCCGCCTCCTCATATTCGCGCGGCGCTTCGGGATTGACGTTGCCCAGCCGCGCCAGGCGGTTGCGCATCTCACGCACTTCGCCTTCTAGCGAGTCGGGCGCATTCTCCACCACCGGAAGCTGCTGCACCACGGCGTCCCACGGCAGCGGCGGCTGGTAGGCGATTTCGGCGCTCTCTTCGAGCACCACCAGCCCCAAATCCGCCTCGATCTCGCTGCGCAGTTGCTGCAGCGCGTCTTCGCTGCGCTGAAGCTGCAGGAGCGCCTGGTTGAGCAAACTCTCCGCCTGACGCAGCGACTGCTGCAGCGCGCGTTCGCGCTGTTCCTCGGCGGCTTGCTGCGCCTCCAGCCGGCTCAACTCCTGTTCGAGCGGTGTGATGCGCTGTTGGAGCGCGTCGATCTGCCGGCTGACTGCACTTTCAGCCTGGCTCAACTCTTCGACGCGGTTGCCGAGCGCATCAATCTCACCGCCCAATGCGGCAATCTGCTGCTGTTTGGCGCGCAGTTGATCGCCAACGCTCTGCAACGTGCGCGTCGTCGATTCGACCAGCGCCTGTTGGCTGCGCAGGTTTGCCTGCACCTCGGCGGCGGCGGCGCGACGATTGGCAAGCTCCTGCAGCAACGCGTCGGCGCCCGCGCTGGCGACCTGTGCATCCAGTTCAGCCAGCGCCGTTGCGGTCGAGTGCTCTTGCTGTTCGACGGTCGCCGCTTCGGTAAGCAAGCCAGCTTCGCGCTCGGCAAGTGTGCGCAGCTCGGCTTCAGTCTGGCTGATCTGCTCGGCGCGCCAGCGCTGCGTCTGGCGGCTGCGGTCGACCTGGCGGCGCAACTCTTCGACCTGGCTGCGCTGTTGGCGCTCGCGCCGCGCCAGGTCAGCGAGATTTTGCTGCACCTGTGCAATTTCGACGCGCTGCGCTTCGATCTTAGCGTTGATCATCGAACAGGCGGCAACCTGGTCGCGCAGGGCTGCCGATGCACGCTCGATGTGGGCAGGCAATTCGCGCAGTTCGCGTTCGCGTGAAAGTAAGGAGTCGTCGCTGCGCCCGCCTTCGCTGCCGCCGGTCACAGCGCCGCCGGGGCGGATAATCTCGCCGTCGAGCGTCACGACGGTGGGGCGTGCGCCGCCCTTGAACTCGTCGAGCGCAGCGCGTGCGGCGGGCAGGTCTTGCGCCACCCAAACGCGGTTCAGAAGCTGTTGCGCCGCCTCCTCAATGCGCGGTTCATATTCGACCAGATCGACGGCGTTGCCGAGGATGCCAGTGCGGCGCGGCGCCGGAATCGCCGGCTGGACATGCAGGCGGTCGAGCGGCAGAAAGGTTGCGCGCCCGCTGCGCTGCTCTTTGAGAAACTGAATGGCGTTCGAGGCGTCCTCCCACGAAGCAGCGACAATATTTTGCAGTGCGCCGCCAAGCGCAGTTTCGATGGCTTTATCAAGGTGTGCTGGCACACGAAGTTGCGATGCAACTGTACCGATGACGCCGCGCAGACGACCTGCACTCTGCGCCTGGAGCACAGCTCGCACACCGCTGGCATAGCCCGCTCCTTCACGCTGCAACCGCTGTAGCATCTCCTGGCGCGTCTGCAGACGGTCGAGCGTGCGGTCAGCTTCCTGGCGTTTGCTTTCGGCGCTGCGCAACTCCTGTTGAAGCGCCGCAACCGACGCCTCCAACGCGGCAAGCCGAGATTGTACAGCGTGCGCTTCTTCTTCTAGCGACCCGACGATTTGTTCAGAGCGCGCCAGCGCATTTTCGGCTGTGGTCGCCATCTCGTCGGCGCTCTGAAGCGCAAGCTGCTGCTGTTCTTGTTCGGCAGTAAGCACGGCGCGGCGTTCGACGATCTGGCGCAGGCGGCTGGCGATCTCGGCGCGCTGTTGTTGCTGCTGTGACAGCGACTTGCGCGCGGTTTCCTGTTGCGCCAAAAGCCGACTGCGCTCCTGCTGGCGCAGGCCAACCTCAGTCTGGATTGTCTCTACAGCCTGGAGTCGGTCGCGCAGGGTGATTTCAGATTCCTGCACCTGGCGGCGCAGCTCTTCCAAGCGTTCGGCGAGGGTGGATTGCTGTATATCGAGCGGCGCCAACTCGCGCGCCGCGTCTTCGCGACGGGCGTGCAGTTGGCGCAGCCGCTCCTGCGCGACCGCCAGATCGCGACCGATGGCTTCCGCCTGACGGTGCAATTCGCCGCTTTCGGCGTGCAGTGCAACGAGATGAGCGCGCCGCTCGCCCTGACTGCTACGCAGTTCCCCAATCGTCGCGCCGATGGCGGCAAGCTGCTGCTGGCGCGCTTCGACCTCGCGGCGTTGCGCGTCTTCGACGATGTGGTGCTGTTCGACCAACCGCAGCGTGGTGTGCCAGCGATAGCCGTACCACTCGCGCAGCAACGCCTGCAAATCCCGTGCAATCTGTTCACGCTCCTGGGCGCGCTCAGCCTGACGGCGCAAATAGCCGAGGCGTGGGCTAAGTTCGGCGACGATGTCGCGCACGCGCGTCAGGTTTTGTTGCGTGGCTTCGAGCCGCCGCACAGCGGTGGCGCGTTTGATCTGATAGCCGCTGATCCCAGCCGCTTCCTCAAAGAGCGAACGCCGCTCTTCTGGCGCCATGCTCAAAGCGCGGTCGATCAGCCCTTGCCCGATGACGGAGTAGGTGCGCTTGCCCAGCCCGGTCTGCGCCAGCAGATCGATGATATCTTGCAAACGCACGCGCTGACCGTTGATGATATACTCGTTGTCGCCGTCGCGATAGGCGCGACGGGTGATCTCAACCTCGGTGTAGTCGAGTGGAATCTCGCCAGCGCTGTTATCGAGCGTGATCGTCACTTCGGCGAGATTGAGACGCGCCTTTCTGTCGCTGCCAGAGAAGATAACATCGCTCGTCTTGCGCGAACGCAGCAGGCTAAAACTCTGCTCGCCCAGACACCAACGCACGGCGTCGACAATGTTGCTCTTCCCGCTGCCATTGGGGCCCACAACGGCGGTCACGCCCGGGTCGAAAATGAACTCGGTGCGCCGTGCAAAGGTTTTGAAACCTTGTATGGTGACACGCTTAATCCGCATAGCGTCTTATCTGGACGGGTCAGCCGTCAATTGTGAAAATGCCAAAACGCAGGCAGGATCAACTTCGCCAGCACGCCTGCAACGTAGATCGCACCGAAAATTGCAAGCGCTAGACGGCGGCGCGTAAACCAGCGTCTCAAGCCAAAGCGGTCGACCAGCAGTGGCTCGGCAAAGATCACGACCAGCCCACCCGCACCCACTATCTGTAGCAAATTCCAGATCGGCAACGCCACGACGATCCACAGCGGGCTGCCTAGAACGCCGAGCAGATGGCCGGCAGTGAACGCCGCCAAGTTCGCCATGCGCACCAACGACCAGACGCCGATCACGCCGCCAGTGAAGAGCGCGCCAAGTGTAACGCCCGCGATCTCCAGCGCGGCTGGGATCGGTTCGGTGGCGAAGCTGGCGGGCAGCGGCGAGTTGGTGAAATACCATTCCGACGTCATTGCGCGCACCATAAAGCCGTCGTCGAAGGCGCGTTCGACCTGACCGGGGACCAGCAGCATTAGCACAATCAACGATGTCATCGAGACAAGCAGCCACGTATAGACCACCGTCAGCGCGCTGCGGAGATCATGGCGCCGGACAGCGATCCCCATAAAGATCGACAACACGATCGTCTGGCTGATCGGCATAAAACGCATCTGTCCAAACAGAGCGGGCATCGCTGTGGTCAGCAAGGCAAAAAAGGCGCCCATTGCCCAAAAAGCAGGGTCGCGTGTTAAACGGTATTCCTGGCTCATGCACACCCTCGCCAACACCCAGTATATTGGGGCATAAGAATGGGGCGGCTGGCAACCAGCCGCCCCATCGATGGAAGCATATTTGTCGGGCAAATCGCCATTGTCTGGCTATTATCGCTGGCGGTTCGGGTCGAGCAACCACTCGACCAACGAGTTGATCTCTTCCTCGCTCATACGCTCGCCGAAGTTCGCCGGCATGATGCCAGCCGTGTAGCCTTCGGAGATATATGCGTTCGGGTTGACAATACTGTTGTGCACGTAGGTTGCTGCATCTTCACCGTGCGTGCCTGCAGTTTCGTACAAGTTCCCCAAATTGGGGCCAACCGGTCCACGGTTGTTCGGCGTCTGTGGTTGATCAAGGTTATGGCAGCCCAAACAGCCCATGACATTGAACAATTCTTGCGGCGGGCGGGGGCCGGTTGGTTCAGGCGTCACTGCGGCCACAGGCGCGCCATCTTCACCAACGACGGCACGCGAAGGTGCGTCCTCAAAGTATTGCCAGGGATCAGGGTTGTCTGCGGCGCCCTGCTGCATTGCGTCCTCTTCCCAATTCAGCACGAACGCCGTTACAGCCTGAACCTGATCATCACGGAAGGGGCCGCCAAAACGGTTGCTCCATGTCGGCATCATCTGCGCCCACTGGGACTGCACCCGAGACGGGCGACCTGCCGCCACGGTCAGAGCGACATAGTCGTGCAGCGAACCACTCCACCCAATGTCGTTAAGACGCTGCGTGAAGAAGTACTTGCTGTGCAGCGCAGGGGCTACGCCGGGCAGCCCCTTGCCGTCCATGCCATGACAGTTGTAGCAGTTGTTTGCATACAACTCGGCGCCTTTCTCGATTTCGCGGCCCGCCCAGTTGGCGGTCTGCGCCTCCATACGCCGCTCCTCAATGATTCCGATAAAGAGCAGCAGAACAATCGTCAAAACCAAAGATGCAATGCCCAACCCAATCTTAACAATCGGGGAGCGGACATATAGAAAACTGTACCATGGTCGCTTCATGGGGATGATTTACTCCTGTCCTGGCGGGCGAAGGAAACTGAAGTCTCTCAGCCCATACTGCTCCCAGTAAAGGGAATCTTCGTGCAAGAAGAACGTGCGCACGAATCTATCCTCGACGCCTTCCGCGCTGAGCCAGTAAATTTCCCAAGTAATTCGTTTCAGGCGTGGCTGCTCTTGGGTGATCTTCAAGATGCCGTAGGCATTATTGAAGCTTGGGTCCTGTTCCTCGAATCGAGCAATACTGGCTTCAAATTCATGCAAAATATGGTTGAACTTCGCATCATCTGTAGTTGGGTGCTCGCGCGTGTCGTAGACGCCGAGCGGGAGGTGTTGGTAGCCCGCCTCGCGCACATGTCCGGCGCCTTCTTCAGGCATCAGCTCCTGAACAACCTCAACCGCGGGCGCGCCCTGCACGGCATAGTATGGCGTTCCCATCCAACTCAAGATGATCATTACGATGCCTGCCACAATGCCGCTAATAATCGCCACGCGACGGTCGCGACCACGACGGCTTGGATTGCGATCCAGATAGGGAATTGCTGCGAGCAGAACCAGCAAGACGCCAGGCACAATCACACCCGCAATCATTTTGTCGGCGATCTTCAACAAACCCTGCAACCAATAGAAGTACCAGGGCGCCACAGTGTGAAGCGGTGTTGACTGCGGATTGGCGATAGACTCCAACGGCGCTGAGAAGAAAAACGCCGTGAGCAGCACCATCAGCGCTGTGAAACCGATCAGGAAGGACGCCTCATCGATCATGACATCGGGCAGGAAGTAGACGCGGCGGTCAGCCGGCACTTTGTTGGCGGTGTCTTGACCGACCTCTTCTTCGTCGGAAGGCAGGCTGATGCCGAAGTGCACAACCTTGTAATAGTGCACGAAGAAGAAGAGGAACAGAAGCAGCGGCAGGAAGAGCACATGCAACAGATAGAAACGCAGCAGGCCATTCGCGCCGATGTCCGGAGCGCCACGGGCAAGCAGATTGACCGTCTCACCGACAATTGCAGGAGGAACCGCCTCCGCCATCGACGTGCCGATCGTCACTGCCCAGAACGCCAGCTGATCCCACGGCAAGAGATAACCGGAAAAACTCAAGAAGAGCGTGACAACCAACAAAATCACGCCCGTGAACCAGGTGAACTGGCGCGGCGCTTTGTAACTGCCGGTGAGATATGTCCTCACCATGTGAGCTGTGACTATCAGCACCATCAACTCTGCTCCGAGCCGGTGCATATCGCGCATAAACTGACCAAACGGCACGTTGCTCAGCAGGCGAATCATATCTTCATATGCACGCTCGGGCGTCGGCGCATACCAGATCATCAGGATCAACCCGGTGATCGTCTCGACAAAAAATAGATAGGTCGACAACAGACCGAGACGGAAGGTGTGCGTGAATTTGGTGACGCTTTCATGGTAATACGTCGGTTTGATATGAAGCAGAAACGCCTCGGAATGCGGTTTGAGCCTGGGATTTGGGCGTCCTGGCGCTTCACCGCGGATCATCCGACGAACTTCACCCGCCGGGATGCCCGCTGTAATACGGGTGAACACATCGTCTGCCGTGTCAAGCACTGTCTGCACAAAACTTTTCTTTTCGATTTCCGGTTGTACAGCCATAAGACTCCTTCTCGCAGTGGAAGCAATGCAAAAAGCCGGGATGCTCTTTCAACGATGAGTAGAACAGGACGATCAGGCCGGAATCACGCGCGCAGGCGACTCTGCGGCGGGAGCGCCATTGATGCGGCGGCCTGTATTGACGGCAACCTCGCCATTTTCAATTGTGACCACAAATTGATCCAGCGAGCGCGGCGCTGGGCCTTCAATGAAAAACCCTTCACGCGTAAATTTTGAACCGTGACACGGGCACTCGAAGCGATTGTTGGCTTGCTCCCATTTATATAGGCAGCCGAGATGTGTACAAACCATATAAAGCGCTATCGGCCCCTGATCTTCCGTATTGACAAGCCAAAACTTACCGGCTGTAACTGCTTCCGGCGACGCGCCTATCGGAGGAAGCGCCGTTTCAGGTCCCATGTAAAAGACACCGCCAAATTCACCCGCTTTGAAACGAGGCATCATAAACTGGAACAGACCAACGGCTGACTGAAGCGTCACCAACCCCAATACGCCGCCCCATGCGTATGTGAGAAACTCACGGCGATTCATCTCTTTGCGCGCCTTCACTTCGGGGGAATCTTCGACAAAAACCGGTTCGGGAGCTACAACAGTCGTTGCCTGCGCAATCTCTGCAGCAGCAGCGGCCCCATTTGAAGCTGCACCGTTTGTGGCGCTCTTGCCAGGTGCGCTGCTCTCCACGGCCACAGCTGACGCCGCCGTCTTTTCGACGACCGCAGCAGTCGGCGTTTCTACAGCGGTCGCTACAATTTTTGCTGTTTCGGCTTTTGCTGCTTCGGCTCGAACAGTCTCAACGCCTGACTCTTCCGCTCCTGCTTTCGCTTTCTTGGCGGAAGCCTGCATTTTCGCTTTTAACTCGGCAATTCGCTTCTCACGCTCTTCACCGCTCAGGTCTGCCACCTTCTCTGCCATTGGGACGCAGCCTCCTTATTCACACACCTGAATGATCTCGCAACTTTGCCGAACGTCTCTAGACGCTCTACTCAATTAATTCGGAGCCAGAACACTTTTTGAGGATGATTCTCTGACCAGACAGCAACTTGCGTGGACTATAGCATACGGCATTAAGCTTGTCAAAATTATCACAAATTTCCGGCGCTCAAATCCAACATGTTACTTTGGTGACGGATCAATCTTTCCTTGCGTTTAGAAAGATGCGCCCACACTAGATTGGCGTCTCCTCCAGAGCATGATATAATTGGATAATTGAAATTGTCGACAGCGCATCCTTTTCTAAAGCACAGAAATCAAAATATCAAGGTGTTCGTAACTATACCATCATTATAGCATATTTGCCAAATGATTGTGTAATCTTTGTGCTATTTTTCACAACCGTGCTCAGAATTTTCAGATTCTTATGTATCAGACCGGCGCCAATCTTGCACTATGTAATGTAGCACCGTGAAGTGCAGAGAATAGCAAACTCGTGAAACGTAGTTTGCCGCAAATCGGAGCATTGAAGGGCGCCTCTCACATTCGTTGCCGCTGATGAAACACTGCTATTCCAGCGTTGTCGAGATGCGATGCAAAAGAAAGTGGGCTTATGTCGCCGATGCTTGAACCAACAGCCTTTCCGCTCACGCCAACCACGGCTTTGCTGAGTCATTTCCGACACGCGTATGGGGTCTGGTTGCGGATGACGGGTGAATTGCGCCAACCAGCGCGCGCCATCATTTCAGGTGTGCGACGCGCTGGCATGACACTGGATGTTTATGCGCTAAACTATTTGCCGCGCATTCCATTCTGGCGTTACGATCTGATTGTCTTGGAAGCAGCCCCTAGTGCGCAGTTGGCGGGGCTGATTAAGGCCGTCAAACGTGCGCGCTTTCTAAGCGGTGCGCCTATCATTGTGTTGGCCCCCACAGTTGAACAAGATATGGTTGTCGCTGCTCTGCGCGCTGGTGCAGACGCAGTTTCCCCCATTGAAACCTCAAAATCGGTGCTGCTTGCCCACTGGGATGCTTTGCTGCGACGAAGAGAAGCAAGCCAGAATGCACCGCTACGAGGCATGTGAGTCGATTCTCTACACGCCTCGTAGCAAATCAAGTTGCAAATCAATTCGCCAACTCGGCCATGCGCTGCATGAGCTGAGCGTGACGCTCCTGAAGTTCACCCAATCGTGTTCGCTCGCGCTCAATCACCTGTGCGGGCGCTTTTGATGTAAAGCCAGGATTGCCAAGCATCCCCTCGATGCGCTGCACCTGTTTGTCGACGTTGTCGATCTCGCTCTGAATACGTTTACGTTCGGCTTCTAGATCGATCAAATTAGCCAGGGGAAGGAAGACGGTCATTCCTCCTGCCGCCAGCGTAGCAGCCTTTTGGGGGGCATTCAAATCTGCCGCCACCTCCACAGCTTCACCGTCCAGTCGCGCCAACATCGCAATCATAGGGAGATTGTCCGTCACCAGCGATGTAAACTCACCGGCGCTGATCATCGCTGCGATGCGACGACCGGCCGGAACATCATATTCACTGCGCACGTTGCGGATTCCGCGGATCACCTCTTGCAAGCGGCTAAAGTGATCTTCCACCAGTGGATCGAACCGGCCGCTCTCTGCGGGCCAGCGCGTCACCATGATCGAACGACCGTCGCCCGCCATGCCCGGCAGATTCTGCCAGATCGCCTCGGTGACGAAAGGCATATATGGATGCAGCATACGCAGGCTGCGCTCAAGCACGTAAGCGAGCACCTGGCGTGTAGCCTGTGCTTCAGCACTCTCTGCGTCGCTTAGACGCACTTTAGATGCTTCGATGCACCAGTCGCAATATTCATTCCAGAGAAACTCGTAGAGTTGGCGGCCAGCTTCGCCAAGCTGCCACGCCCCGATCAGTCGATTCACCTCGCGACGCACGCTTTCATAGCGGCTCAGAATCCAGCGGTCGGGCAGACTAAGCTGCGTTGAGTCGGGCAGCGCATAGGTCGGGTTGTTTGGGTCCGATGCATCAATTGCCAGTTCACCGTCCTGCAGTTTCATGACCACGAAGCGCGCTGCATTCCAGATTTTGTTGGCAAAATTGCGGTTCGCCTCAATGCGGTTTGTGCTCAGCTTGAGATCGTTGCCCGGGGTTCCACCCGTCAGCAGTGTAAAGCGCAGTGCATCGGCGCCGTACTCAGCGATCAGGTCGAGCGGGTCGAGCGCGTTGCCCAGACTTTTGCTCATTTTGCGACCTTGCTCGTCGCGCACCAGCCCGTGCAGATAGACCACGCTGAACGGGGCCTGGCCTGTAAACTTCAACCCCATCATGATCATGCGCGCAACCCAGAAGAAGAGGATGTCGTAGCCGGTCTCCAACACAGTGGTCGGATAGTAGGTCGCCAGGTCCTGTGTGTGCGCAGGCCAGCCGAGCGTGCTGAAGGGCCATAAACCGCTGCTAAACCAGGTGTCAAGCACGTCGGGGTCCTGCTGTAGATTGACCTCACGACCGTAGTGCGCCACGGCTTTGGCGCGCGCTTCAGCTTCGGTTCGCCCGGCAAAGGCGGCGCCATCGGGTCCATACCAGACCGGGATGCGATGTCCCCACCAGAGCTGGCGGCTGATGCACCAGTCGCGGATATTTTCCAGCCAGTGGTTGTAGACGCGTTCGAAGCGCTGTGGCACAATCTGGATATCGCCGTTCGCCACCGCCGCCAGCGCCGGCTTTGCCAGCGGCGCCATCTTCACCCACCACTGCTCGCTGAGCAACGGCTCAACGACCGTGCCGCAGCGCTGACAGTGACCGACCTGGTGGTTGTGCTCACGGTCGCCCACCACCAGCCCGGCGATGCGCATATCCGCCCACAACTTCTTGCGCGCGTCAAAGCGATCCTGCCCGGCGTAGGGGCCGGCGTTGGCGTTGAGCGTGCCGTCCTCGTTCATAATGTTGATCATTGCCAGGCCATGGCGCTTGCCGATCTCATAGTCGTTGGGGTCGTGCCCGGGCGTCACTTTGAGCGCGCCGGTGCCGAACTCTGGATCGACATAATCGTCGGCGATCACGGGAATTTCACGGTTGAGCATCGGCACCAACGCGGTCTTGCCGATGACATGCGTGTAGCGTGCGTCATCGGGATGCACGGCCACGGCGGTGTCGCCGAGGATTGTCTCCGGGCGCGTAGTGCTCACCTCCAGGAAGCCACCTTCTTTGAGCGGATAGCGGAAGGTGTAGAAACGTCCGTTGACTTCGTCGTAGTCCACTTCCAGATCGCTGATCGCGCTCTGGCAGCGCGGGCACCAGTTGACCAGATAATTGCCCTTATAGATCAGCCCTTCCTCGTACAATTGCACGAATGCTTCGAGCACGGCTTTGCTCAGTCCCTCGTCGAGCGTGAAGCGCTCGCGCGTCCAGTCGCAGGAGATGCCCATGCGCCGTTGCTGTGCACTGATGCGGCCGTGATACTCGGCTTTCCAACTCCACACCTCATCGACAAAGCGCTCACGCCCCAGGTCGTGGCGGGTGATCCCCTGCTTTTCAAGCTGGCGCTCCACCACATTTTGCGTGGCGATGCCGGCATGGTCAGTTCCCGGCACCCATAGCGTCGGGTCGCCGACCATGCGATGGTAACGGATCAGCATGTCCTCGACGCTGCTGGTGATGGCGTGGCCCAGATGCAGCGCGCCGGTGACGTTGGGCGGCGGCATTGAGATTACGAAGGGGCGTCGCGTTGGATCCGCCAACCCACTGGCGATCTGCTGTTCAGGGCGGAAGAATCCTTGCTGCTCCCACCACTCATAGAGACGCTCCTCCACCTGACGCGGGTCGTAGGCTTTGGGCATTGTCGGTTCGGCTGTCGTTCGTTCAGTCATGTTTTCGCCTCGTTTCGATCATTCCCCCAACAAAAAACCGCCTCGTCATTCAAGGACGAAGCGGCTTCGCGGTACCACCTTGATTATACACAGGCCTCCAGCCTGTGTATCGCTCGAAGCGCAGTAACGGGCGCTATGCGGAGAGCGCTACTATGCGTTCACGCTCCCAACCTTCCCGGCGACCTTCCCTGCCGCCTGTGCGGGCGAGGCTTTCAGCCGCTGGCCTCCCCTCTCTGGCGCCAACGACAGGTACTCCTCCGGTGCAACGTTGTTCGATTATTGCCAACAAGTATAGTGCAGATGCATCAGTCTGCCAAAACGACAGTCAGTCGGAATCAATGGGAAAGTGGGTAAAGGCGGTCATGGGTGGCTCAATTGAGGCTATCATCATCGACAATCCACCGGATAGATGACCCATACAGATAGGCGCGCTAATTGTTCTCGTAGTCGCTTGAAGGTGTTATCTTTGACGATCTCTGGATGAGCAGTGATTTCGGCGTGTGCAGGATTCTCGGGAAGCGGCGCAGGCATCACGTCCAAGAAGTGTTGTTGGACGGGCCGGCCATCTTTGTCATTGGTTGAAACTGACACGTTGCGCACAGACCTTGTCAGTAATTGAACAACGCCGTCATCACTTGTCGCTTGAGTCTTGGCAGGATCAAAGTTATTCAGTTGGGCACGGTCGACTGAGATGCGACGATTGCGGTCACCAAACGCAGAGCTGCTGATCCGTACTGTGCCATCAGGTTGAAGTGAATAGAAGAACTGACCTTCCGCCGCATATGGTATGCGTCGATAAAGCAACTCATCGTCGCTTACAACATCCATCGGGGGAATCACTCGCTTCCATATAATCGGCGCCAAAGATTAAGTCTCTGGGTTTCGTCAGGATTTTCGCCTGTCTCCATTTCATTCCAGATATCAAGACCCCAGGCCAACAGATAGCCTGTAGACTTGTCGGGATGAACATAGAACGTTAGGCTGAAGAGGTTGCGCCACCACTCAAACGTGATGCCGCCTTCAGCATCAGACGAGACGTGTGGCTTAGTCCAGAGATAACCTGCCCTGACAACTTCATGGTAATAATTGACAATCAATGCTTTAGCTGTTGCGACCGTCTCGGTGGTTACATCCATCCATTCACTAGACTGTAAAGCATATCGTGCAACAGCCTCTATCTCGTGCAGCACCAACGACAGCGGAGCATAAGGATCAACTGTGTAGTTCGTTGCAATGAGCGTGTTCGATGTTGCAACACTTGCCATGAGGATATCGGAGTCTGTATGAATATCAGCCAAACTTGCAGACTCATGATGTCTGCGTGACGATACAATGAGATTCGACCACATCGCATGTGACAATATATTTCTGTGAAGCCATTTCTCCAGATGCGCTGTCACCTGAGGAATTAAAACAAAACTGTCCTTCACGCCAGGCGCTGGAAGATCGGGTAAATCGGAATAAACGCCATGGTATGAATTGACAACAGTGGTGCTCATAAACTAGCCTCAAATTCTTGGCGTAAAGGTCCGTCGATCAAGGCAAAAAACCACTCATGAATGACTGCATGGGCGTCATCAAGCCAAGTTGGAAATAACATATCATCTAATAACGGATTTGTCTCCTCATTCCGCCCACGCACTTCCAAATCAATCAGAATGATTGGCTGATTTTCACCCGCCGAGTCTGTTTGGAAGGCCGTCATTATGCGGATGTTGCCAACTGCCAATGGTTTAGACAGCATGTAGCCGAGATTCAAGCCGACCTCTGCCGGGCCAGATTTCTCGCCAATCTCGCCAGGAATATGGGGCGACCCAACAATGCGGAGGTTGAGCTTCCCCCCTAAGAATTCCAGCGTATTTTGTGAGCGATGGTCAAACGGAAAGACATTCCGATAACGAAGAATAATTGCCGATGGACGCAAATCTACACCTTGATATGCGGATAAGAGAGCATCGCGCAAGAACATCGCCTGTCTGCGAAATAGCTGCCACGTGTATGGTTCAATCAAATTGACGGTTGCAATGCCGGGGCCAATCTGTATAACCGGCCATTGATTAGGAGCAACACGAAACCGATGCCTTACAGTGTGTGGTAAAATGTTGTCCGGGAATTGTGATGTTAGCAGCGCTTCCTGGACAGGGTAATTATTGCGCACATGCTGATAGAAGGCGCCAAGCGCCAGAGGGTAGAACGTATCGACATCCTCATCCGACAAGTTCATTGACGCAGTCGTTAATTGCTTGTTTTCAGTGCGCCACTGTAGTTCTAGCCAAGCTTCAGCCAGTGGCTTCCGTTCCAGGTGGATTTCTGTCGGAAAGTGGAATGCTGGTTTCGGACTTGCCATCGCTCTTTGCTCCAAGTCGGCTACTACACATAATTCTACCAGGTAAAAGATATGATAGTTTAACAGTGCTGCAATTCCAATAACAATACTATCGCTTATCGCATAGAAACGTCAATGTAATCTCTACAATAATTCAAATCTTGCGACCCCTCATCGTTATGAGCGGCATACATTGTCATTGCGACTGGTCGAAAACGCCAAACTCTGTTATGATGCAGCGCGTCGGTGCACGCTTCTGCGCGCCGTTTTTTGGAGTTGGCTCGCGGCATTGGTGAACCTTCAATTGATTGAAAAGAGAGCACGGCGTTATGCGCACTCAGGCTCGTGTGGTTATTGTTGGTGCAGGGATTGTCGGCTGCAGCGCCGCCTATCACCTGGCGCAGCTTGGATGGAAGGATATTCTGGTCATCGACAAAGGGCCGCTTTTCGAGACCGGCGGTTCGACCAGCCTGGCGCCCGGCTTGATCTTTCAGACGCACAACTCGCAGTTGATGACCAACTTTGCGCGCTACACAATCGACCTGCTTGCGCCGCTGCGCCATCATGACGAACCATGTCTGCACCCAGTCGGCGGCATCGAGATCGCCCGCACCGCCGAACGTTGGCTCGACCTTAAGCGCAAGCAGGGTCTGGCGCTGAGTTACGGCGTGGAGGCGCATTTGCTCACGCCGCAGGAGGTCAAAGCCTGTGCGCCGTTGATCGACGAACACGCAATCCTGGGTGGCTTCTTTGCGCCCGGCGACGCCGCCGTCGACGGATGGCAGAGCGCTGCAGCACTGGCGAACCTGGCAAGGGCGCTGGGCGTCGAGTTTGTCGGCAACATCGAGGTGACAGGCATCCACGCGCAGAACGGGCGCGTACGCCGCGTCCTCACCGGCGCCGACGCGATCGAGTGCGAACATGTGCTCTTGTGCACGAATATCTGGGCGTCGGCGTTGGCGCGGCCGGTCGGCGTGCGCTTCCCCTTGCTTGGCGTCGAACATCGTTTTGTCGTCACCGAACCGCTAAACTTAGTGGCTGGTAAGCAAAGGGAAAGCAAGGAGGAGAGGGAGATAGCGCAACACCCGATCCTGCGCCATCAAGACGCCGCAGTTGAGCTGCGCCAGCTTCATGATCGCTTTGCCATCGTCAACCTGCGCCACGATTCGCTGATCTTCGACGGCCAAGCCGGTGCAACGCCGGCCGAATCTGCGTTTGCGCCTGACTCTTGGGAGGAATGTCGGCGCGCCAGCGAAGAGCTACTGCCCGCGCTCGCTGGCGCGCGATATGTACGCCAGGTCAGCGGCTTCATCGCTTTCAGCAGCGACCTCTTTCCAATTGTCGGGCAGACGTCGGTGCGCGGGCTATGGGCGGCATTGGGCGCCTGGATCACACATGCTGGCGGCGTCGGCAAGGTGATCGCCGAGCTGATGGTGCATGGTGAGACCGAGTGGGACTTACGCGAGGTGGACATCAACCGCTTCCATCCGCACGACTATACGCGCGCCTATATGCGCGCCCGCATCGAACGCCAGCGCCAGGAGCTTCGTCACATCGCTCATCCGCTGCAACCGCTGGAAACGCCGCGTAATGTACGCCAGGCGCCGTTTCACCCGCGCCTGGTGGAGCAGCAAGCCGTCTTCTTCACCAACGCCGGCTGGGAAGCGCCGCAGTGGTACGAGGCGAATGCGCTGCTTCTGGAGGAGTATGACGCCCACATCCCTCATCGAGAAGGTTGGGCGGCGCGCTATTGGTCGCGCATCCAGGGCGCCGAGCATCTGGCAACGCGCGATCGCGCCGGCCTCTACAATCTGGGCGCCTTCACCAAACTCGAAGTGAGCGGACCCGGCGCGCTCAGCTTTCTTGAATCGATTTGCGCCAATCGCATCGATCGGCCGGTCGGCAAGATCATCTACACCTCGCTGTGCAACAGTCGCGGCGGCATTATGGCGGATCTGACGGTCAGCCGGTTGGAGGAGGATCGCTTCTGGATTCTCACCGGCGGCGGGGTTGGGCCGCGCGACTTTGCATGGATTCGCCAGCACGCACCGATTCAGGGTGCAGTGACGATTCGCAACATGGGCGGACAATATACGACGTTGGGATTGTGGGGGCCGCGTGCGCGCGACATTCTCCAACCGTTGGTGGAAGAAGACATCTCCAACGAGGCGTTCCCCTTCTACACTGTGCGCGCCCTGAACGTCGAGTGCGTGCCGACGATTGCATTGCGCATCTCCTACGTCGGCGAGCTGGGATGGGAACTCTACACGCCGGGCGAGTATGGCTTGCGCCTGTGGGATTTGCTGTGGGAAGCCGGACGCCCATATGGTCTGATTGCCGGCGGCGCCAGTGCGCTGGATTCGTTGCGCCTGGAAAAAGGACACCGGCTGTGGGGACAAGATGTCCATAGCGAGTACAACCCCTATGAGGCAGGGTTGGGACGCCACGTGCAACTGCACAAAGGCTATTTTCTCGGTCGTGATGCGCTGACCAAAGCCAAAGACCACGTGCAGCGCCGCCTCTGCTGCATGACGCTCGACGACCCCGACGCGGTCGTCCTGGGCAAGGAGCCGATCCTGGCGAATGGACGCGCGCTTGGCTACGTCACCAGCGCCAACTTCGGCTACAGCATCGGCAAATATATCGTCTACGGCTATCTGCCCCACGAATACGCCGCCCCGCGCACCAAAGTCGAAATCCAGTACTTCGGTCGCCGCGTTCCTGCCACCGTCACCACTGAACCACTCTTCGACCCACACAGCGAACGTATGAAGGCTTGAAACAGGGGCGAGAGGCGAAAATCACGAGATTCCGCAGAAAAATCAGAGATGACGAGATTCTGCGTAATCTTGCGTAATCTGCGGATAAACCGAATCAGTCCCCGTCTGAATCCGCTGTAGCCGTGTCCACGTCAAGCGCAATCTTGATATCCATTTCACCCTCCAGGGGAAGGGTTGCACGGTAGGGTTGGGCGCCCTCCGCTTCGATCTCCAGCGTGTAGACGCCGGCCGGTGTCTCCTCAAAGCGAAAACGTCCACGGCGTGATGCCACCCTCGTGAGAACACAGCGATCTGCGCCGACAATGCGCGGCAGCAGATATTGCTGATCCGCCAGCAACTTGCGCCCAGAGAACGCGGCTGGCGGATTGTAGGCGACGAACTGATGCCGAAAAGCAGCGTATTCCATGCCAGCCACTTTGCCGCGCACCCAATCGAGCCACGCCTGATAGAGCGTCCCTCGATAACCGGCCACCGTGCGATCCCACACGATGACTGGCATCTCCATTCCTTGCGCGTCCAGCACAGCTCGGCGCACGCCCCCAAGCTGTGCCAGATCGCCAACCAGCCGCACGGTGGCGCTGTCGACAGGTCGCCCGTTGAGCGTCACCCTGCCGGACAGCCTGACAGGCTGCATCGGCGTCGGTTGAGCTACAGGCGCAGAGGCGGGTTGCAGCGAACGCTGAAGAGTGCTTTCGCGCAGCGCCGCAATGCGATCGATCAGGTGTAGCGGGCGCCCGGTGTTATCCTGTCCGAGATGGCGGAAGGTCGCCCAGTCGCCGCGATGCCCGACCTGATAGAGACATGCGCCGAGCGCATCGTCCTGGTCGAGCAGCGTGTTGTACCACGCCAGCGACTCCCAATAGTGCGCCTCCTCGAGCGTCTCGTGGAGGTTGAGCCAGCCTTCGTCGGGGTTGTGCGGATGACCATAGGCGCGCGTCAATCCGGCTTCGGTGATGACGATGCGATAGCGCTCGCCGTAGCGTTGGCGCGCCGCATCGAGCACGCCGCGATAGAGGCCGGCGCCGGTGTGCGTCCCGCGTCCTGGAATCAGCGCGGGCCAGCCGTATTCGTGAAAGCCGAGGTAGACGTAGCTCGCCAGCGTGAGCGGAAAGAAGTCGAGGTAGTGCGCCGGTTGGCTGAAGTTGCCGGCCGCAAAGTTGAAGGCGACCGCCTCGATTCCCTCATCGATCAGCCGCGCACGAAACGCGACCTGAAAGCGGTCGTAGGCGTCGTAGAGGCGCTGATAGCGCGCCGGATTCTCGCGATAGCTGCCGGACGCAGGGCCGGGCAAACACTCGTTGAGGCTCATCCATGCATCGATGAAGAGGCGACCGCTGCTGCTGCGCCGCGTGAACTTGCCAAAGTCGTGGGTGAGGATGCGCTCGGCGAAGCGGCGTCCCTCGCCTTCAGGGTCGCCGCTCTCCAGCATGGCGCGTTGGGCGTCGTTGGTCACATAGAAACGCCCGATGACGAACGCATCCGGCGCGCGCCAGTCGCGCATCTCGCGCAGCAGCATGTCGTTGGCAGCGTCCTCGTGGAGCAAGATCACCGGCGGCTGCACCCGGCTGATAGCGTCCCAGAGGCCGTTTTGGTTGTCGGTCGAGTGCAGATAAAAGCCGAGACGGTTGGCGCGCGCAATGTGAGTCGTGACCGGAGAAACAGGCGTCACCGGCTCCGGCTTGACAGGCGACGGCTCACTCTCAATCGCGCCGGTCAGCAACTGCACCTCGCCCACACGCTCGGCGGCCCAACCTTCCAATACCTGACCTTCCGTCAGCGTCACGCGCACGGGCCACCACGTCAGCCCATCGACCAGCATGGCGAGACCGGTGACTACGCACGTCGTGCCTTCCGCCATCAGCGCCACCACTCGCGGCGGCGCATCGCCCAAATAGCCGGGCGCTGCGCGCAGGTTGACAGCGGTGCAGGTGACGATGCGCTGGTTGAGTTGGAAGGTCATAGGTGTAAGTCTCCTGATCTATCGATAAGCCACTGACCGGAGAGTGTCCGAAGGTTGAGGTCGGCAAATCCAGCAATCAGCATAGCGTATGTGGTTCCAGAGATGCAGTCGGACTATATGGCTTGCGCCAGTATATCACCCCGCTTTTCTACGTCAACCTCTCATGCACCCCTATGGCGCACAACATGCAACTCCACTTCACCGACGGTTCATGTGCGCCTGGGCTGCTAGAGAAGATGGGGGGCCGAATTTACTCTCCGCCAAAGCGATTGTGTTTCTTCGCAATCTGCATGTTAATTCGCAAATGGGTGAATTGCAATCGCTGCATGTACAATGGCGATCAAGTATTGTCACAAGAATTGTCGCCGGACAATAAAGAGCACCCTGGTTCGATCATTTCTAGACTGCAAGGAGCAACGATATGCAATACGCGCGTCGAAGTGCACGCCTGTTGATTGTTCTGGCGTTGATGCTGTCTTTTCTGCTGCCAGCTGCGCCTGCTGTGCAGGCGCAGGACATCGCCACCATCCACTATTTTCGCCCCGACGGTGATTACGCCGGTTGGGGATTGCACGCCTGGGATGGCGCCGCCGTCACCGTCGAATGGGCGAACCCGCTTGAACCGAGCGGAGAGGATGATTTTGGCATCTTTTGGGAGGTGCCGATCAAACCGGATGCCACGCGGCTGGGCTTCATCGTCCACAAAGGCGACGAAAAAGACCCCGGCCCCGATCAATTCCTCGATCTGACCAAATCCAAAGCGGCGTGGGTCATTTCTGGCGATCTGCTTGTCTACACCGAGCAGCCGGACCCCAGTGCGCGGCCAGCCGGCGATCTCAATAAGCTGCGCGCACACTGGCTCACGCTCGATACAATTGCCTATCCCGCCAGCGATCTGCCCGACGATGCAGTCTTCGATCTCTTCTACGCATCTAACGGCGGGATGCAACTGAGCATCGAAGGCATTCTTGGCGGCGGCATTACCCGCACACGCCTTATTGTGGATGACGCGGGGTTGCCGGAGGAAGCGCTGGCAAAGTTCCCTCATCTGGCCGGTTACATGGCGCTCAAGCTGCTTGAGAATGAACTGCGTAGTGCACCTTCACTGCTCAAGGGACAGCTTGCCGTACAGGTTACAGCAGCGGACGGCGCGTTGCTCGACGCCACGGGCGTTCAGCTTCCCGGCGTGCTCGACGAGCTTTACACCTACGATGGACCGCTCGGTGTGACATGGGAGGATGGGACGCCGACATTGCGGCTGTGGGCGCCGACTGCCAAGCGCGTGCGCCTCTTTCTCTTCGACGAAAGCGACTCGCCTGAGCCTGCCGAGATCATCAATCTCAGGAGCGAAAATGGCGTATGGAGCGTGACCGGCGAGCCGGAATGGAAGAACAAGTATTATCTCTACGAGGTGCGCGTCTTTGCGCCCACCACCGGCGCCGTGGAGGTGAATTTCGTCACAGACCCATACTCGCTGAACCTGTCGATGAACAGCCGCCGCAGCCAGATCGTTGATCTTGCCGACCCGGCGCTCAAGCCCGAGGGATGGGACGATCTGGTCAAGCCGGCGCTCGATGCTCCCGAAGATATTACGGTGTGGGAGCTTCATATCCGCGATTTCAGCGCGCTCGACGAAAGCGTTCCTGCCGATTTGCGCGGGACATATCTTGCGTTCACCGATCCCGCAACTGCCGGAATGCAACATCTCCAAAAGCTGGCTGACGCCGGACTAACGCACCTGCACCTGCTGCCCACCTTCGACATCGCCACCATCGACGAAGACAAGACAACCTGGGAAACGCCCGATCCCGCCGTGCTTGCTGCGCTGCCGCCTGATTCCGAAGAGCAGCAGGCGTTGATCGCCGAGACGAAAGACGCCGATCCCTACAACTGGGGCTACGATCCCTTCCATTTCTTTGCGCCCGAAGGCTCCTACGCCACCGAGCCAGACGGCGTTGCGCGCATCGTGGAATATCGCCAGATGGTGCAGGCGCTCAACGCGATGGGGCTGCGCATCGTCGCCGACGTGGTCTTCAACCACACCAACGCCAGCGGCCAGAGCGAAAAATCGGTGCTCGACCGCGTCGTGCCCGGCTACTATCATCGCCTCAGCGCCGACGGCTTTGTCGAGACCAGCACCTGCTGCCAGAACACGGCGACCGAACATAACATGATGCGCAAGTTGATGCTCGATGCGCTCAAAGTGTGGACGACCGAATACAAGATCGACGCCTTCCGCTTCGACCTGATGGGACATCACATGGTCGACGACATGATCGCCGTGCGCGAATTGCTCGATAGCCTGACGCTGGAAAACGACGGCGTGGACGGGGCCAGCATCTTCGTATACGGCGAAGGTTGGAATTTTGGCGAGGTCGCCAACAATGCGCGTGGGGTCAACGCCACGCAGCTCAACCTGGGCGGCGTCGGCATCGGGACATTCAACGATCGCCTGCGCGATGCCGTGCGCGGCGTCGGCCCCTTCGACAGCGGCGAGAATCTTCTGCGCCAGGGCTTCATTTCCGGCTTGAGCATCCAGCCCAATCAATATGATTGGGGCGGCGAGGAAAAAGCCGCTGCGCGCTTGGGCTTGCTCACCGACTGGATCAAGATCGGGCTGGCGGGCAACCTCAAGGAGTATTTGCTGCTTGACCACAGGGGCTATGCGCTGCTAGGCGCCGAGATCGATTACAACGGCGCGCCCGCGGGCTACACCATGGATCCGCAGGAGAACATCGTCTACGCCGACAAACACGACAACCAGACGCTCTTCGACGTGGTTCAGTTTGCCGCTCCCGCCGATGCCGCGATCGCAGAACGCGCAGAGATGGCGCAGCTCGGCCACGCCATCGTGCTGTTGAGCCAGGGCGTGCCCTTCCAGCAGGCTGGCACGGAGATGTTGCGTTCCAAGAGCTTCGACCGCGACTCCTACAATTCGGGCGACTGGTTCAACTCTCTCGACTTCACCTATCAAGACAACGGTTTTGGCCGCGGTCTCCCCGCCGCCGAGAAGAACGCTGGTGACTGGCCGATCATGCAGCCGTTGCTGGCGAATGCGAGTCTGCAGCCAGGCGAAGAGCTGATCCAGGCGAGCATTGCCAACTTCGCCGACTTCCTGCAAATTCGCTACAGCTCGCCGCTCTTCCGTTTGCGCACCGATGACCAGGTCATGTCGATGTTGCACTTCCACAACGCCGGTCCCGACGCCATCCCCGGCCTGATTGTGATGAGCATTGCCGACATCGGCGAGGGCGAGGACGACGTGGACCCAGACTACGAGCTGGCGGTCGTGCTTTTCAACGCACGGCCAGAGCCCGTCACTTTCACCGATGACGCGCTGGCGGGCATGGGGCTGACGCTGCATCCGGTGCTGGCTATGCGCAGTGATGGCCGCTACGACGCAGCCAGCTACGACGCCGAAACGGGCGCGTTTTCTGTGCCTGCACGCAGCGCCACTGTCTTCATGGCGACGGAAGTCGCCGAGGACTTAGTTGACCGCTTCGCCGCGCTGGACGCGCAGTTGCAGAATATCCGCGCCGAACAGCCCTCTTTAGAGGAAATCAAGGCGGCCGAAACTGCCGCTGCCGCCGCTGATCGCCCTGCGCCTGAGTCGGTCAGCTTCCCCGGCACGATCGGTTCAGCGTTGGGCGGCAATGACTGGGCGCCCGACGACGGCGCTGTGCAAGCTATCGACCAGAGCGACGGGACATGGACGCTCACGGGCAACCTTCCCGCCGGTAATTACGAGTTCAAGGCAGCGATCAACGGGTCGTGGGACGAAAATTATGGTCTCAACGGCGAGCCGGGCGGCGCCAACATTACACTGTCACTGGCTGCCGACGCTGAAGTGACCTTCCACTACGACCGCGCCACCAACGCCGTATGGACAACGGTGGACGGCGAAGTCGTTGCCGGCAGCGAACCAGGCGGCGCTGCTCCGCAACCGACCGGGGCAGCGCCGCCAAACTCCGTCAGCTTTCCTGGCACGATTGGCTCGGCGCTGGGCGGCAGTGACTGGGCGCCCGACGACCCGGCGGTGCAGGCGACCGGTGAAGGGGATGGCGTCTGGTCGCTGACCGGCGAGCTGCCCGCTGGCGACTATGAGTTCAAGGCGGCTATCGATGGATCCTGGGCGATCAATTACGGGCTAGGCGGCGTTAAAGATGGCCCGAATATCCCGCTCTCGCTCGACCACCCCGCCATCGTGACCTTCCGCTACGACGCTATCACCAACGCGGTGTGGGCGGAGGTGGCTGGCGAAGTTGTGGCCGGCGCTGCGCCGACGGAATAATTGAATCAAGGGCAATGTCTCCAGCGCAATGTTTGGTTGTGTTGAAGGCATTGCCCAAACACCCAACTGCATCTCTGCGCTAGAATCGCCCGAAATTCCCAGATTTTGCATATTGACAACCATAAATGGCTATGCTATTTTGATGACAGTGAAACGTTTCACTTCCGCGCAGTAAATTTTCTGATAAATTTTCCGAGGTGAAAATTGAACCGAAAATTCGAGTGCGCCTACGGCCATTTCTCTGAAGATGGCCGGGAATACGTCGTCACGACGCCGTTCACCCCGCGACCGTGGGGCAACATCATCAGCAACGGCGACTACAGCCTGATGGTCTCCCAGACCGGCTCAGGTTATAGCTGGCGCGGCAACGCCGGGCAGAACCGCATCACGCGTTCCTTTCAGGATTTGATCAAAGACAACTGGGGAAAATATCTCTACATTCGCGATCTGGATCGGCGGGTGCACTGGTCGGCCACCTACAAGCCGGTGATGCATCCCTTCCGGCGCTACGAGGCGGCCCATGGCCCAGGCTATTCGCGCTTTACGCAGCAAATCGAAGAAATTGAAAGCGTTTTGACCGTGTTCGTGGCGGTGGACGCGCCGCTCGAGTTCTTGCACCTGCGCTTGACCAACCTCAGCGATGAGGTGCGCAGGCTGGACGTGACCTCCTATGTCGAATGGTTGCTCGGGTTCGCCCCCGACGAGCATCGCGAATTTCACAAGCTCTTCATCGACGTTGCGGTGGATGAGAAGCTGAACGCCCTCTTTGCGCGCAAATATCTGTGGGGATTTCCCGACGAACATGGACGCTATAACAACATCGACTGGCCGTACACCGCCTTCATGGCCGTGAGCGAGTCGCTCAAATCCTACGACGGCGATAAGGAGTCCTTTCTCGGCCTGTACCGCAACGAGGACCGTCCGCAGGCCATGGACGAGCCAACGTTGGCGCGGCGGGTCGGTCGCTTCACGGACGCCATCGCCGCGTTGCAGGCGGCGGTGACGTTGCAGCCGAGGGCGTCGCACACGCTTGTTTTCACGTTGGGTGCAGCGGAGAAGGAGCGGGAAGACGCCGCCGAGCTAATCCGTCGCTATGCTTCGGTGGAGGCGAGCGAACGCGCGCTGCAGGAAGTGCACGCCTTTTGGTCGCGCTTTTTGGACGCCGAACAGGTGGAGACGCCGGACGAGGCTTTGAACTTCATGACCAACGTTTGGGCCAAGTATCAGGCGATCTCCTGCCGGCTGTGGGGCAAGTCGGCGTTTTATCAGGTTTCGGCGGGATACGGCTTTCGCGACCAGCTGCAGGACAGCCAGATTTTTCTCGTCAGCGAGCCGGCGTATGCGCGGCGGCAGTTGCTGCTTCATGCGGCGCAGCAGTTCATCGAGGGCGACGTGCTGCATTGGTGGTTTTCGATTCGAGGCGGCGGGCCGCGCACCAACTGCTCGGATGACCTGCTCTGGCTGCCCTTCATCCTGGACGCCTATCTGAAGGAGACGGCGGACTACGGCATCCTGGACGAGCCGGTTCCCTATCTGAACGGATCGGCGGAGCCGCTCTACGATCATTGTAAGCGCGCCATTGAGCGCTCTTTCTCTCGTTTCTCTCCGCGTGGGGTTCCGCTGATGGGCGACCACGACTGGAACGACGGCCTGAGCGCGGTGGGGACGTTGCTGAAGGGAGAGAGCTTCTGGGTGGCCGAGTTCCTGTACATGATTCTCGGCTCCTTTGCCCCGCTGGCGCAGCGACGCGGGGATCATGCGTTCGCCCGCAAATGCGAAGCTGTTCGCATCAGCCTGAAAGAGGCGCTCAACCGTTGGGGATGGGACAGCGAGTGGTATCTGCAAGCCACCACCGACGCAGGGGAGCTCCTCGGCTCGCATCAGAACGAGGAAGGCAAAATTTTTCTAATGCCCAACGTCTGGGCGGTGATCAGCGGCGCTGCGGATGAGACGCGAGCGCGCACGGCGATGAACGCCGTCACGGGGTGTCTACTGAAAGATTACGGCGCGTTGCTGAACTATCCGGCGTTCACCCGGCCGCGAGCGGACATCGGCTACGTCACGCGTTATGCGCCGGGGCTGCGCGAGAACGGCGGCGTTTATACGCACGCCGCCACGTGGGCGGTGTGGGCCTACGCGCTGATCGGTCAGCCCGAAACGGCGTATGAAGCCTATCGGCGCATCTGTCCGCCCAACCGCAGCGCCGACATCGAGGTGTACAAGGCCGAGCCGTACGTCACGCCTGGAAACATCGACGGCCCTGTTTCGCCGTACTATGGCCGGGGGGGCTGGACCTGGTACACCGGTTCGGCGCAGTGGCTGCATCGCGTCGCCACACATTGGATTTTAGGCATCCGTCCGCAGGAGGACGGCCTGTTGGTCGATCCGTCGATTCCGGCGCGCTGGAAGGGTTTCCGCGTCAGGCGGCGCTTCCGCGGTGCGCTTTACGATATTCGAGTCGAAAATCCGAGCTGCGTCAACCGGGGCGTCCAGTCTGTCTCCATCGACGCCAAGCCGTATGCGAGCAACTTGCTCCCGGTGTTTGCGGACGGGAGGACGCACGTCATCGAAGTCGTAATGGGGAATCCGAGCATCGCATGAAAGGAGGTGCGCTCAAACCCGAGCATTGTTTGATTTCCACAGTTCTTTCGTCGTTTGTTCACGATCTACCTAAGGAGAAAAGACATGAAGATCCACAACAGGCTGATGAATTGGGCGATCGTTCTGGTTCTTGTTGTTGGCCTGGCCGCCTGCGTCGCGCCGCCTGCTGCACCGGCGCCTGCGCCGGGTGAACCCGCCGCGACGCAGCCTCCCGCCGAAGCGCCCGCCGCCGGAGCGCCTGCCGGGACAATTACGTTGCGTTACGCTAACTGGAGTGTGCCTGCAGAAGATGAGAGCAATCTTGATTGGCGGCTCATCGAGGCCTACATGGAAATGAACCCCAACGTCAAAGTCGAACTTGTCGATATGTCCGGCGAAGGGCGCTGGGATGAGAAGTTGACCGTCTACGCCGCCAGAGGCGCCTTGCCCGACGTCTGGACGGCGGACAACACCCCGCTCTACGTGAAGAATGGCTGGACGGCCGACCTGACGGCGTTCGTCGAAAACGACCCCGACTGGCAGGATGTGCCGGCCGTCTTGAAAGAAGCGGTGACCTACAGTGGCAAGGTGCTGGGATTGCCCGACGCCTATTTCATCATGGGGTACTTCGTCAACAAAGATCTGTTTGAGGCCGCCAACCTGGATGCGCCGGAGTATGGCGTCTCAGAGGATGATTTCTTCAATGCCGTAATGGCGGTCACCAACGTGCAGCGGGCGTTGGTCGGGCTGAGTAGCGTGGAGTCGATTCCGGGCTGGTATCCGCATACGTTGGACAGCCGGCTGGGTTGGTTCAGCTTCGATGGCGAAAAAATGAACTATAATTCTCCGGCTTTCCGGGCTGCCGTCGCCAAGGCGGGCGAGATGCTTCCCTACAGCTTTGATGGCCTGACCGAAGAACAGAAGGCCAACTTCAAGTCGAAGGAGTCCTGGGAATTCCTGAATGAAGAATTCGGCGTGCACTGGGATGGCGGCTGGTGGATCCCAGGTTTGATGGAAAACGCGCCCTTCAACTGGGACTTTATGGGATTCCCGGGCGGCAATCAGGCGTTGGTGGCCGACATCATCGCAATTTCCTCGGCCACGCAGAACCTGGAGGCAGCCTATGATTTCGCCAAGTGGATGAGTTTCTCCAAGGCGGCGTATGCAAAAGAACTGGAGCTTTCGCGCGAAATGGAACGGGTGCCCATCAACATGCCGGTCTCGGTGGACGCCGAGTCGATTGAAAACTACTTGTCCTTCTTTGGAGACAAACCCGGCATTCGTCAGGCTATGGAGAATCTGGACGGCAGCATCGTCGAGTCGCTGGCGAAGATCGTGCCCGGCTACATCCAGGCGCGTTGGGAAGGCAAGCCCGGCATCGACATCGGCGAGGACAAGGATGTGAACATGTGGTACATGTTCTATAACGCCAATTCCGGCAAGTTCAAGTTCGAGGACTACGCGCCTCAGCTCGAGGAATTCGCCAACCGCATCCTGGCCGAAGCCCGCGCCGAGTTGCCGAAATAGTCGAGGGCCAACGGTTCTTGCGTAGGGGCGGCTGCGAGCCGCCCTTCCTCGACAGTCACATGAGGTTGGGGTGGAATTACGGCAGCGCAGCTACGAGCTGCGCCTACGATGAAACCGACGGAGCATGTGCGAAATTCATCGCGTAGGGGCGGCTCGCAGCCGCCCTTCCTCGACAGTCACATGAGGTTGAGGTGGAACCAAGGTAGCGCAGCTACGAGCTGCGCCTACGATGAAACCGACGGAGCATGTGTGAAATTCACCGCGTAGGGGCGGCTCGCAGCCGCCCGTCCTTGACAGCCCCGTGAGGTTATGATGGAACCGAAGCAGCGCAGCTACGAGCTGCGCCTACGATGACACCGACGGAGCATGTGTGAAATTCATCGCGTAGGGGCGGCTCGCAGCCGCCCTTCCTCGACAGTCACGTGAGGTTGAGGTGGAACCAAGGCAGCGCAGCTACGAGCTGCGCCTACGATGACACCGACGGAGCATGTGTGAAATTCACCGCGTAGGGGCGGCTCGCAGCCGCCCTTCCTCGACAACAGTCACGTGAGGTTGAGATGGAACCGAGGCAGCGCAGCTACGAGCTGCGCCTACGATGAAACCGATGGGTCGTGTGTGAAGAACAGGAGGGTGGAGCCGAGCCTCCAACCATGAGCATTTTGTGGAAGCTGGGCAGGGCGGCGGCGCTGGCGTTGGCGCTGATCGCGTTCAGCGCCGGTCACCGCACGCTTGCAGAAACGTCGGCCATCCCCAATCGAGACGCCTCTGTTGCGGCGGCGAAGGTCTCTCCGACCCGGATCGAAGTGACCGCCGACGCCTTCGGCCTCTCTTTGGCCGAGGACGAGATCGCCCGACAATACGACAAACCAAGCGTTCTGCTCCGGGAGGGGGATCGAGTCGAATTTCTGGCGACCCTTCCCGCCGACGGCGTGTACACCATCGCCTTTGATGTGGCGGCGGACAGTGCGTCGGTGGGCGCGCCGGAGGGAGCGCTGCGCATCGACGGGGAGTTGCCTGTCGATGACCTGCGTCGCGTCGTCTTTCCGGTCTTCTATCGCAACACCACCGATGACTTCCCGAAGGATCGCTACGGCAACGACGCTTTGATCCGTCAGGAGCGCATGGTGCATTGGACAAAGGCGTCGGCGCGCGACGTCAATTTCAGCCAGCCTTATCCGCTGCGCATCGAGCTGCGCGCAGGCGAACATCGCTTTGACTTCACCCTGCATCAAGGGACGGTGCACCTGGGCAGCATTTACATCGAAGAATTTACGCCTTATCTCACCTATCCGGAATATCGAGCGATGCAGCCTGATCGGGTCGTCTCCGACTTTATGCTGACGCTCGAGGCGGAGTTCCCTTCCTATAAGAATGACACGTCGGTGCGGCCTTCGGCCAGCCGCAGCCTGACGGTGACGCCCTACGACACCTATCGGCTGTTGCTCAACACGCTGGGTGGCGAAAGCTGGATCAAAAGTGGCAGCGCCGTCTTTTATGCGTTCGAGGTTCCGGAGGAGGGCCTGTACTCCATCACCCTGCGAGCGTTGCAGGATACGCGCAGCAACTTCACCGTCTTTCGCCGCTTCACCATCAACGGGGAGACGCCCTTCGCCGAGCTGAACGCCTTCCCCTTCGCCTATACGACGGACTGGGTGGACGTGCCGCTGGGCGAGGGAACGCCTTTCCAAATTTTTCTGCACAAGGGCCGCAACGTGCTGGGCGTCGAGGCGACGAATTCGCCCTATCTGCCTGCGATTCAAACCGTCCAGAAGGCGCTGCTCGACATCAACGAACTGGCGCTGGAGATCCGCAAGCTGACCGGCAATCAGCGCAATCCGTTCAAGGAATGGGTTGTCTCCGACTATATTCCGGATATTCGCGAGCGGCTCACCGCCATCGCCGAAAACCTCCGCGCCGATAAAGAGACGTTGGTCGCCATCCTGCGTAGCGACTCTTCGCCGGAAATTCTCACCTATCAGATGGCGATCGACAATCTGCTCTTCCTCGCCGAAGAGCCGGACCGCATTCCCACGCACATGGGGCGGTTCTCCGAAGGGCCTGGATCGGCAGCGCAGTTGTTGGGTTCGCTGCTGCCCATGTTGCAAGAGCAGCCGCTTGCGCTCGACAAAATTTACATTCACTCGCCCGATGTGACGCCTGTCACTCCGTCGGCGCCCTTCGGCCTGGCGTTTACGGAAGGGCTGAAGCGATTTTTCCATTCCTTTCAACCGGACCCATACGAATCCATCGGCGCGGGTGAGGACGAGCTGGAGGTGTGGGTCAACCGCCCGCGCCAGTATGTGGACCTTTTGCAGCTGATGGCGGATGAATCCTTCACCCCGCGCACCGGCATTCGCGTCAAGTTTTCGATCATGCCTGACGAGTCGAAGCTGGTGCTGGCGAACGCCGCCGGCATCCAGCCTGATGTGGCGCTGGGCATCAGTACGCACATCCCCTACGACCTGGCCGTGCGCAACGCTTTGTACGACCTGCGCTCCTTCGACGATTTCGATTCGTTCATCCGCATCTACTCGCCCGGCTCGCTCCTCAGCTACATTATCGACGATTCGGTTTACGCAATCCCGGAGACGCAGGACTTTTGGATCACCTTCTATCGCAGGGACATTCTGAGCGCGTTTGGGCTGCCTGTCCCGCGCACCTGGAATGAAGTGCTCGAGATTCTGCCGGAGCTGCAACGCTACGGCATGAACTACAGCTCGCCGCTTTCGGGTAGCGCCGGTCTGCGATGGTACCTGGTCACGGCGCCGTATCTGTTCAACTTCGGCGCCAAACTCTACAGCGACGACGGTTTCGCCGCCGGTCTGGGAAGCGAGGAGGCGCTTGCCGCCGTCAAGTTCATGACGGAAAGCTTCACCATCTACGGCATGCCGTTGACGACCGCCAGTTTTTATGAAAGCTTTCGCTATGGGCTGATCCCGATCGGCGTCTCCAACATCGAGACCTACGTCAAGCTGATGACGGCGGCGCCGGAGCTGGAAGGGCTGTGGGGCGTCGACCTCTACCCGGCGACGGTGCTGCCGGATGGAACGCAGAATCGCTACGCCACCGGCTCGGCGCAGGCAAGCATCATGTTCAAAAACACCGACAAGGCGCAGGAAGGCTGGGAATTCCTCAAATGGTGGATGTCCACCGAGACACAGATCGATTTTCAGGAGCGGCTGTTGTTAAATTACGGCAGGGAGTATCTGTGGAACTCCGCCAACCTGGAAGCTTTCGCCGCGCTGCCAATTCCGCAGGAGCATCGCCGCGTGATCCTGGAGCAGTGGCAGTGGCTGCAGGAGCCGGTGCGTCTTCCCGGCTCCTACATGCAGGAGCGCGAGCTGGGCAACGCGTGGAATCGCATCGTCTTTGAAGGCGTCAACCCGCGCGTAGCCATCGACCGCGCCATTTTGGTCACCAACCGGGAAATCACGCGCAAGATGGAGGAGTTCGGGTATCTCAGAAATGGGGTGCGGGTGCGCACGCCGAAGATTCCGACGATCGAAACCGTGAAAGGATGGATGAACGATGCGTCGTGAAGGCTCTTTGCAACGCTGGTGGACACGGGAAGGCAGCGCGTATGCGTTCCTTGCCATGTACGCGCTTCTCTTCCTGACCTTTATTGCAGTGCCGGTCTTTGCGGCGATTGCGCTCTCCTTCACCTTCTTCGACGCCATCCAGCCGCCCTATTTCATCGGCCTACGCAATTACATCACGCTGTTGACGCAGGACGACATCTTCATGCGTTACGTGCTGCCCAACACGGTGCAGTTCGCCGTGATCGTGGGGCCGGGCGGCTATGCGTTGGCCTTTTTGCTGGCGTGGATGCTGGCGCATCTGCCCAAGGGGCCGCGCACGATCTTTGCGCTGATCTTGTACTCGCCTTCGATGACGGCCGGGGTGGCGATGGTCGTGGTGTGGCGCACACTCTTCAGCGGCGACCAGATCGGTTATCTGAACAGCTTGCTGCTCAACTGGGGGCTGATCCAGGAGCCGATCCAGTGGCTTTACGCACCGCAATACCTGATGAGCATCATGATTCTGGTCACCCTGTGGAGCAGCATGGGGATTGGATTTTTAGCCATGCTTGCCGGCATCCTGGACATCAGCCCGGACCTATACGAAGCCGCCGCGCTCGATGGAATGAGCAGCATCTGGCAGGAAATTTTCTACATCACGATCCCATCGATGAAGCCGCAGATGCTCTTCGGCGCAGTGATGGCGATCGTCGGTGCGTTTCAGGCCGGCGCCATCGGCGTCATGCTGTCCGGCAGCAACCCGACGCCCCAATACGCCGGCCAGCTGATCGTCAACCACATCGAGGACTATGGCTTTTTCCGCTACGAGATGGGCTACGCCGCCGCCGTCTCGGTGGTTTTGTTGTTGATGGTGCTCTTCTTTACGAGAATCTTCAACCGTCTCTTCGCCACTACAGAGTGAGGAGGATATGAGAAAACGAAACTGGTTCAGTCGCTACGCCGGAGTGCGCAACCGGGGCATCAACCCCGATGGCTTTCATGTCAGCCAGATCAAGTTTTACCTGATCTTGCTGCCGCTCTCCGTCTTCATGGTGCTGCCGATCCTCTTCATCTTTTCCAGCGCGTTCAAGCCGCCGGATGAGCTATACGCCTATCCGCCGCGCTTTTTCGTGATCAACCCGACCGTCAAGAACTTCAACGACCTCTTCTCTAGAATGTCCGGCTCCAACATGCCGGTCAGCCGCTACCTGTTCAACAGCGTCATGGTGACGCTCGTGGCGGTGGCGGCCTCGGTGGTCATCTCCAGCACGGCGGCCTATGCGCTTTCCAAGAAGCGCTTCCGGCTCAAACAGGCGCTTTTCACCATCAACACGGTGGCCCTGATGTTCGTGCCGATCGCGGTGACAATCCCCCGCTTTCTGGTCATTCACCGTCTCGGTCTGCTCGACACCTTCTGGGCGCACGTTTTGCCGGTGCTGGCGCTGCCGGTGGGCGTCTTTTTGCTCAAGCAGTTCATGGACACGATCCCCAATGAAATGTTGGAGGCGGCGCAGATGGACGGCGCCTCGGATCTGGCGATCTACTGGCGCATCGTGATGCCGATGATCCGGCCTGCGCTCGCCACGATCGCCATTCTCACCTTCCAGGCGGCGTGGAACAACGTCGAGACCTCGTCGCTTTACATTCATGGTGAAAGCCTGCGCACCTTCGCCTTTTATCTCAACACGTTGACCACCACCGCCACCGGCGCCAACGCCGTCGCCGGCCAGGGCATCGCAGCCGCTGCGGCGCTGATTATGTTTCTGCCCAACCTGATCATTTTCATCATCTTGCAAAGTCAGGTGATGAGCACGATGTCTCATTCCGGCCTGAAATGAAAAGATCTCTTTTGCTGCTGACCCTGATCCTATCGCTGCTTCTCCTGTCGCTTGCGGGGATGCTTTCCGGCGCGGCCAGCGCGCTTTCCCCCTACACGACATGGACGATGGGGCCAGGCGGGCGCTTATTTTTGACGCAAGACGCCTACATCCCGATCGACGAGATCGACCTGCCGCTTTCCGGGCCGGATGAACTCTTTTTTGCGCCGGACGGGTTTCTCTATGTGGCGGACACCGGCAACGGGCGCATCGTCAAACTGGATCAAGACTTTGAGATCGTCGCAGAGTTCGGCAGGGGCGTTCTCGAGGCGCCGACCGGCTTGTTCATCGATGAGGATGGCGTCTTCTACATCGCCGACGCGCGTAAGAACACCATCGTGATCCTGGACGGCGAAGGCGGCCTGATCAACGAGTTCGGCCGGCCCTCCGAGCCGCTCTTTGGCCGTCGCCGCGAGTTTCTGCCCCGCAAAATCGTCGTCGACGCGCGCAAGAACCTCTACATCGTCAGCGAAGGCTCGGTGGACGGCCTGGTAATGATGAACACCAACGGCAATTTCATCGGCTATTTCGGCGCCAACATGGCCGAGATGTCGTTCAGGATGATTTTGCAGCGCATGTTTCTGACCAGGGAGCAGCTGGAGCAGCTGGTTCGCAACGAGGCCGCCTCCCCTTCCAACGTCGCCATCGACGAGCGTTCGCTCATCTACACCGTCACGGCCGGCACGGCCAGGAACAGGAGCATCCGCAAATTCACGATCGTCGGCCAGAACCTGTTCGACGACGTCTACGGCTCAAGCACCTTCCGCGACCTGCACGTCAGCAGCGCCGACGGTCTGCTGACGGCGGTGGACGCCAACGGCAGAATTTACGAGTATGACCTCAACGGCTCGCTGCTCTTCGTCTTCGGCGCGCCGGACAGGGGGGAGCAGCGCCTGGGCATGCTGGCCAATCCTTCGGCGATCGAACGCATCGGCGACAAGCTCTACGTGCTCGACAAGGACAAAAGCGCCATCGTGATCTACCGGGCCACCGATTTTGCGAGCCGCGTGCATGAGGGCGTTCGGCTCTACATGGAGGGCCTCTACGAGGAGGCGCAGCCCTATTTCGAGGAGGTGTTGACCTACAACGGCCTCTTTATCCTCGCCTATCAGGCCATCGCCGACGCCCATTTCAAAAGGGGCGCGTACGCGCAGGCGCTCGAATACTACCGCTACGCCGAGGACCGCAACGGCTATTCGGAAGCTTTCTGGGAGCTACGCAACATCGTCTTGCAGCGCCATCTCGGCAACGGGCTTGTCGCGCTCTTCGGCCTGTGGGTGGCCGGCAGCGTTTTCACACGCCTGGAGCGCAATCGCGGCTGGCTGGAGCCGCTGCGTCATCGGCTGCACGCCTTGCGCCGGGTGCGGCTGATCGATGATTTTGTCTTTCTGTTTCGCTTCATCCGCCACCCTGCCGACAGCTTCTATTACATCAAGGTCAACGAGCGCGGCAGCCTGTTCTTCGCTTTTCTGTTGTACGGCTGGGTGGTGTTCGCCCGCATTGCATCGCTCTACCTGACCGGCTTTATCTTCAGCCCCTACGCCAGCCCGACGCAGATTCGCGTGCTGACCGAATTCATCTACGCCGTCCTGCCGATTGCGCTTTGGAACGCCGCCAACTATCTGGTCTCCACCATCAGCGACGGCGAGGGGCGGCTGCGCGACGTGATCATCGGCACAGCGTACAGCCTGTTCCCGTATGCGCTCTTCGCCCTGCCGATTGCGCTGCTTTCCAACCTGTTGACGCTGAACGAGATTTTCATTTACACCTTCTCGACCCAGTTGATGTGGTTTTGGGTCGGCGTGATGCTCTTCATCATGGTGAAGGAGGTTCACAACTACTCGGTTTCAGAGACGATCAAGAACATCCTGACCACGCTCTTCACGATGGCGATGTTCTTGTTGACCGGCTATATCCTGTATGTGCTGTTCAACCAGCTTTATGAATTCGTGCACGCGATCGTGCAGGAGGTGGGCCTGCGTGTGTAAGATTCGGCTCATTGCATTGGGGTTGGCGTTGCTGGCGCTCATCGCTATGCATGGCAGGGCGACAGCAGCTCCATCTGCACAGATAGAAGAGATTCCCGTCTCGCACCGAGCGGTGGCGGAGAACGAGCAGTTTCGCCTGTTTGTAGACTTCGACACGCTGGCGTTTAAACTGCTGGACAAACGCAGCGGCTACGTGTGGCATTCGGGGCTGGACGAGCTGCAGGAGGGCGATCGGCTCAACCGCGCCTGGCAGGCCTTTGCGCGCAGCGGCGTGAGCATCGAATATCTCGACGCACGCGCGATCAACCGTCGCGTCTCCCTCACGAACTCGGAACATACATTACAGGTGACGCCCATCGACGGCGGCGTTGCGGCGGATGTGACGTTTCTGGAGTTCGGGATTTCGCTGCGCCTTCTCCTGCAGCTGGAGGCGGAAGGCGTGCGCGTGGAGGTCCCGTCGAACTCCATTCGCGAGGAGAAGCCGGAGTTCAAGCTCGGTCTGCTCTATCTCTATCCCTTCCTGGGCGCCACGCGCGGGAGCGAAACGCCCGGCTATATGCTGCTGCCAGACGGCGTCGGCAGCCTGATTCGCTTCGCCGACGCCACCAAAGCTCGCAATATGTTTTACGGTCGCTATTATGGACCCGACCTGGGCATGATCGCAGTGGCGCCGTTCGACCCGGAGCTCAGGCGTCCGTATCCGATCGCCTACCCGGTCTTCGGCATGGTGCACGGCGAAGGACAAAACGCCCTTCTTTCAATCGTGGAGCAGGGGGCGGCTTACGGCGAGATTCAGGCGCACCCCGCCGGCATTCTGACCAATTTCAACTTTATCTACAACGCCTTCATCTACAACGAAAGCTACTATCAAGCGACGAACCGGGCCGGCGCCGGCGTGACCGTCGTGCAGCGCCGGACAAACGAGTTCGATGTCGTCGTGCACTTCCGCTTTCTGACCGGCGAGGCGGCGGACTACGTGGGCATGGCGCGCAGCTATCAGCGCTATCTGGTCGAAAAGGGGCTGCTGCGCAAGGTTCCGATTGCGAACCCCAATATCGGCGTTCGCCTGGAATTTCTCGGTGGAGACAAGGAGCAGATCTTGCTCTGGAGTCGCTTTGCGCCGATGACCACTCTGGCGGAGATGGAGGAAATTCTCGCCGCGTTGGACGTTGCAAATCCGGAGGTCGTCTATTACGGCTGGCAGCCGCTCGGCGCGTCGAGCATGCCGCCGACGGCGCTGCGGCTGGAGCGTGCGCTAGGCAGCGTCGCCGAGTTGACTGCGCTGGCGGAGCGGGTTGCGGCGGCGGGCGGATATTTTTCGCTTTATCTGGACCCTCAGGGGGCGCTGCGCGAGGAGGCCGGCTATTCCCCGCGCAACGACTTAGCCATTGCGATCACCAACGTCAGCCTGACCGGCTACAACCGCAACCACGTGGTCTTCTATTTCACCTTCGAGGCGCTGCGCCGTCGCTTTGCATCGATGCAGAATGCGCTCGCCGCCCATCCATCGATCGGGCTGGCGCTCGATCAGATCGGCTGGATGCTCTACAGCGATTTTCGCAGCGGTCGCGCATTGAACCGCGTGCAGGCCGCCGAAGCGTATCGCGCGCTGTTGGCCGATTCGCCGGTGCGGCTTGTTCTCTACCGTCCCAACGATTATCTGTTCAGCGCGGCGGAGGTGTACTTCGACATGCCGCTGGGGGACAACGGCTATGTGTACACCTCCGAGACAGTTCCTTTCCTGCCTATCGTGCTGGCGGGGCATCTTCCCTACTACGGCGAGGCGCTCAACTTTTCGGCGAACTTGCAGGAGGACCTGCTGCGGCACGTCGATTATGGCGTCTATCCCTCCTATTTTTTGACGCAGCGACCCACCGCCGCCATGCTCAACACCCGCTCCAACTGGATCTTCACCTCCTCCTACGCCCAGTGGGGCGAGCATATCCGGGAGACGTATCGCTGGATGAATGCGCTGTTGGGGCCGGTGCGCGGACAGGAGATCGTCGCCCGCCGTCAACTGGCGCAGGGCGTCTTTGCCACGACGTACGCCAACGGCAAGCAGATCGTTGTGAACTACACCGACCGTCCCTTCGCCTATCAAGGCGTCACCGTTGAGGCCAGAAATGCGTTCTTGCTGGAGAGTGCGCCATGACCGTTCGTTCGCTTACTCACCGACTGCTCAGCCTGCGCACGCGCGAGGCGCTGCACGGCTACGCATTCATTGCGCTTTGGGTGGTCGGCTTTGCGCTCTTCACGTTGGCCCCGCTGATTCAGACTTTCAATTACAGCCTGAATCGAGTGGTGGTGACCGTGGCGGGCGTGAACCTCACCCACATGGGCTGGGCGAATTACACGCGCGCGCTTGCCACCGATCCGACGTTTGGCGAGATGTTGATCGGATACGCCATCGAGACGCTGGTCGCCGTGCCCATCGTGTTGATCTTCTCCATGATTATCGCACTCTTTCTGAACCTGCGCTTCCGCCTTAAAGGAGTGTTCCGCGCGATTTTCTTCCTGCCGGTCGTGATCACAAGCGGGCCGGTGATCCGGGAGCTCACGGAGCAGGGGGCGGCGACTGCGCCGGGCATCGCCGACGCGCCGGCGGTGGCGGAGTTTCTGGCGCAATTGCCGGGCGCGCTGCGCAACCCGGTGGAGTATCTGCTGGTCTCGTTCATCCTCATCCTGTGGTTCTCCGGCGTGCAGATTCTCATCTACCTGGCGAGTCTGCAAAAGGTGGATCAGGGCATCTACGAGGCGGCGGCGATCGACGGCGCCTCGGCGTGGGAGATTTTCTGGAAGATCACGCTGCCCACGCTCACCACGGCGACGGTGGTCAACGCCGTCTACACCATCGTCACACTGTCGCATTTTTCGGAGAACAAGGTCGTCCGCTACATCTACGGTCAGACTTACGCACTGCAAGGCGGCATCGGCTACGCCAGCGCCATGTCGTTCCTCTATTTCGCCGTGATGGCCGTCCTGCTGCTGATCGTCTATCTCTTTCTGACCCGACTGCTGGGCAAGGAGGCGCGCTGAGATGCAAGTCTTTCATTCTCACACCGTTGACCGGGTGCGAAGCCTGCTTTTTGGCGGCCGCACGCGCTATGGGCTGATCTTCACCACCGTGCTTTATGCGCTGTTGATCGCCATCGGCTTTGTGTACCTCTATCCGCTGCTTTTCATGTTCATCACGAGCATGAAGAGCCCCACCGACTTGCTTAACCCGTTGGTGCAGTGGGTTCCGACGGAGTTCTACACCGGCAACTATGTCAAGGCGTTCCGCGTGTTGAATTACCCCAACGCGCTGGTGGCCTCGATCCTGCTCAGCGTGGCGCCTTCGCTGTTGCAGACCTTCGTAGCTGCGCTGATCGGCTACGGGCTGGCGCGTTATCGCTTCTGGGGCAGGCGGCTGGTGTTGCTGCTCATTCTGGCCACCTTCATCATTCCGCCGCAGAACACCGTCATCCCTCAGATGTTGACCTACCGCGACCTGGGGCTGCTGGGCAGCCCGCTGGCGCTGATTTTGCCCGCTGTGTTCGGGCAGGGCTATCGCAGCGCTATCTTCATCCTGGTCTTTTACCAGACGTTTCTCTCCCTCCCCAAAGTGTTGGAGGAGGCGGCGCGCATCGACGGCGCTTCAGATCTGCGCATTTTCCTGACCATCGCCGTCCCTTCAGCGTTGCCGGCGTTCGTCGTCTCTTTCATCTTCTCGGTGGTCTGGTACTGGAACGAGACCTTTTTGACCTCGATCTTCCTGGAAGGCGGGGTGCAGACGTTGCCGATGCAGCTCTCCCGCTTTGTGCAGGCCTATGAGAATCTCTACCCGCCGGGCGCGGTCAACATCTTCGACCGCATCAACGAGGCGGTGAAGATGAGCGGCACCTTTCTCAACATTCTGCCGCTGCTCGTGATGTATTTCGTTCTGCAAAAGTGGTTCGTCGAGTCGGTGGAAAGGACGGGGATCGCCGGTGAGTAGAGTTGCTGCTGGTTTGGGACTTGCTGCGTTTTTGTTGGTCAGCTGCACGGCTATTCCAGGTCCGTCGACGCCTTCGCCCCTTTTTGAATCTCCAACGCCGATCATCCCGGAGGAGACGCAAACCATGTCTGCGCCATCCGCTGCTGTGGAGACCGCCGCCGTCCATAAGGTCATCGAGTACGAGATGAAAGGCGCCTTCGACTTTTTCTGGGAGCAGGCGAACACCGACCCCGCCAGCTCCGGCTACGGCCTGGTGCGCGACCGTTATCCCGGCTCGCCCGGCATTGCGAGCATCGCCGCCGTCGGTTTTGCGCTCACCGCCTACCCGATCGGCGTGGAAAAGGGCTACATCAGCCATGCGCAGGGAATGGAGCGGGCGAGCCGGACGCTCGACACACTGTTGGGCATGGAGCGCGTCGAGGTTTTTTTCTACCACTTCGTGGACATGCAGAGCGGCAGGCGCGCCTGGAACAGCGAGGTCTCCACCATTGACACCGCCATCTTGCTGATGGGCGCGCTGACGGCGGGCGAGTATTTTGGCGGCGAAGTGCAGGCCAAGGCGGAGCAACTTTACCGTGACGTGAACTGGCCCTGGTTCGTCGACGAAGCCCGCAAGATGTTCTACATGGCCTATCGGCCGGAGAAGGGCTTTGAAGGACACTGGGATTTCTACGCCGAGCAATTGATGCTGTACGTGCTGGCCGCCGGCTCGCCCACGCACCCGACCGACGACTCGCTCTACTACGGCTTCCGTCGCCATCTTGGCCGCTACGGCGAAGGCGAACCTTTCATCCACTCCTGGTTCGGCTCTCTCTTCACCTATCAATACAGCCACGCATGGATCGATTTCCGCGGCTACGTGGATCGCGAAGGCGTGGACTGGTGGGAAAACTCGGTGCGGGCGACGAGAGCGCACTATGACTTCGCCGTCGATATGCAGGCGCAGTTCAAGACGCTCGGCCCCCGCTCGTGGGGACTGAGCACCTCGGATGGCCCAGATGGCTACAACGGACTGTACGGCGCGCCGCCCTCCGGCTTCGACAATCGCGCGCATCGGGTGGATGACACGGTTCCGCCCTACGCGGCCATCGGCTCCATTCTGTTTCTGCCGGAGGAGGCGATGGCCGCCATGCTGCACTATTTCACAATTGAAGAGCTGAAGGGTCGGTATGGGTTTGTCTCCGCCTATAATTTGAGTCGCAGCTGGTTTTCCAGGGACGTCATCGGCATCGATAAAGGCATTTCGCTCTTGATGCTGGCGAACTACGAGAACGACGGGGTCCACCGAATCACCATGAACCATCCGACCATTCTGACCGGTCTGGAGCGCCTTCAGATCGTTCACAGAGAGAACAACTGAGGATTCTGAGCAATGACCACCATTCGAGACGTCGCAAAGCGCGCCAAAGTGAGCGTCACCACCGCCTCCTACGCGCTCAACGGCGTCGGCTCGATCAGCGACGCCACGCGTGCGCGCGTGCTCAGGGCGGCGGAGGAGCTGAACTATCATCCCAACGCCTTCGCCAGGCACCTGAAAAAGGTCAAGACGCAGACGATCGGCGTCTTCATCACCAGCTTCGGCGGCGCATTTTGGGATGAGATTCTGGAAGGCATCCATGAGGTGACGCTGACCACCGAGTACGACCTTGTGGTCTGCCCGCGCAGCCGTTCGGAGCGTCGCATCTTGATGTATCGACAGGTGGACGGCGCCATTGTTTTCGACTCCGAGATCTCGGATGAAAGCGTGCTGAAGCTGGCCTCGCGGCGCTTCCCGATCGTGGTGATGGATCGGCTTCTGCAGGCCGATTTCGTGGCCCCGGTTTTGTTGGACAACGCCCAGGGCGTGCGCGAGGCGTTCCAGCATTTTTACGAACAGGGGCTGCGCAAAATGGCCTTCGTATCCGGCGACCTGAACTCCTTCGACAATACGGAGCGCATGCAGACCTTTCTGGAGGAGGCGAGAGGGCGCGGCGTGGAGCCGACGCTTCATTACGGCGCGTTCACCGAAATTTCCGGATACAATGCGGCCAGACGCATCATTCAATCGGGCGACGTGCCGGAAGCGGTCTTTTGCGCCAACGACCAGATGGCCATCGGCTTTTTGCGCGCCATGCAGGAGCATGGGCTGAAAGCGCCGGAGGACATCGCCGTCGTCGGCTTCGACGACATTCTGCTTTCCCGTTGTGTGCAGCCGACGCTCTCGACCGTGGGCGCTCCCCGGCAGACGTGGGGCGCGGCGGCGATCCGACAACTGATCGAGTTTCTGGAGCACGAAGCGCCCCTGCATCTGCAGCGCATCCCCACGCGCCTGCTGCCGAGACAGTCGAGCACACTGGAGCGCAAGGCGTAGTTGTTGCGTGTTGCGTGTTTCGTGACGCACCACGCAAACACGCATCCCACACCACGCACCACAAGGACAAACACCATGACGCCCTACACAGACTTCCGCGTGCAAAAAGGACAGTTCTGGCTTGACGGCGCTCCCGCTTTCATCCATGCGGGCGAACTGCACTATTTTCGCATCCCCGCCGAGCAGTGGGAGCATCGGCTCGGGCTGTTGCAAGAGGCGGGCTTCAACGCCGTCGCCACGTACATTCCCTGGCTCTGGCATCAGCCGGAGGAGCGCGTGATCGATCTCGACGGCCACACTCACCCCTTGCGCAACCTCGTCGGTTTTCTCGATCTGGCGGCGGAGATGGGCTTTCTGATCATCGCCCGCCCCGGTCCATACATCATGGCCGAGACGATCAACGAGGGCATTCCGCCCTGGGTCTTTGAGCGCTACCCTCAGGTTGTTTTGGTGGACCAGCACGGCCAGCCCCAGCCGATCGCCAGTTATCTCCATCCCGACTTTCTTCGCTGCGTCGAGCAGTGGTATGGGGCAGTCTTTGCTGCGCTTGCGCCGCGACAGATCACGCGCGGCGGCGCCGTCATCCTGGTGCAGCTCGACAATGAGATGGGGATGCTGCACTGGGTGAGGAATCTGATCGACGTCAACCCCGACACGCTGAATCGCTTTGCGAATCATCTGCGAGGCCGTTATGGAGACCATCTGTTCGGTCGCTATCCTGTGCGCGATCTGGTGGGCTTCCTGGAGGCGCAGCTCACGCAGCCGGCGCCGCCCTTCGGCGCGCGCGTGCTTGCCGACTATCGCCGTTTCTATCGGAGCTATCTGCGCGAATATGCGGAGTGGCTTTGGCGCACGGCGCGCGCGTTCGGCATGGAAGTCCCGCCGGTGCTCAACATCCACGGCTTCGGCCGCGGCGGCAAGACCTTTCCCATCGGCCTGTCGCAGCTTGTGGAGGCCATGTGCAGCGAAGGCATGGTGAGCGCCACCGACGTCTATCCACTCTTCATCGGCGAGGGCAACTTCCACGAGCTGCTGTTGGTCAACGAGATGACGAAGGCGTTGCAAAATCCCGAACAACCGCTATTCTCCATCGAGTTTCAGGCGGGCGGCGCGCAGGACTTCAGCGGCGCGCAGACGTCGCTCTACGAACTGCATGCGCTGCTTTCCATCGCCTGCGGCATGCGCGGGATCAACCACTACCTTTTCTTCGACGGCGAAAATCATCCCCTGCTCAGCCCGGTGAAACGCCACGACTGGGGGCATCCGGTGCGCAAAGACGGCTCCACTCGACGCCATTACGCAACTTACCCGCGGTTGTCCCGGATGCTGGCGACCTACGGCGAGGCGTTGGCGCTGAGCCGCCCAAAAACCGTCGCCACGGTCGGTTTTTTGCTCGATTTCTTCATGACAGAGGTCAACAACGCCTGCACGCAGGAAACGACGAATGTCCTCACCCACCAGCGCGAGACGATCCTCTTTGATTTCATTGCACGCGGGCTGGCCCTGACCCATCGCCCCTTCGATGCGGTCGAGTTGCGCCTGGCCGAACTTTCGGTCGTCAAACATCCGGTGCTGTGGGCGATGATGGAGCGACCGTGCGACGCTGCCATCCAGCAAAAGCTGCTCGACTACGTCCGCGCCGGCGGCAGGTTGATCCTGGTCGGCCGTCTGTGCGTGGAGGATGAAGAAGGCCGTCCGTGCACGTTGTTGAAGGATGCGCTGGGCGTCGAACGCATCCAGGGCGGTCGTCCATTTGTCCAGACCGAAATCCACGCCTTCGAGCAGCGAGACATTCTGGCCTCTTTCGTCGAAACGTACGCCGGAGCCTTTGCGGAGGTCTTCGCCGTCGACGGCGAAGGCGGCGTCGTCGGCTTTGTGCAGCCTATCGGTGGAGGCCTGGCGATGATGCTCGGCGCCGCCTTTGCGGCCAACACCCTGGAGGACCTGGCCGTCTTTCACCGGATGGCGAACCGCATGGGCTGCGCGCCGCTTTTTGAATTGAGCGAGTGGGCGGACGTGCATCTCTGCGAGGGGGATCGGGGAAGCTTTCTGTTCATCAACAACTACCGCGAAGAGCCGTTGGAGACCACCGTGACCTGTGCAGGCGCGCCACTGTTCGAGGGGCAGCCCGTTCGTCTGCCGCCGCGACGGGGCGCAGTCCTGCCCATCCGCTGGGAAGTTCGGCCCGGCGTCGTCATACCTTTCCTTACAGAAGAGGCGATCAGGTTGGAGGAGGAAGCCGGTCAGCTTGTCGTGCGCACGGCTTCCGGCTCGTTTCGCCCTTCGGCTTCGATGGATGAACGCCTTCTGGATGTCTGCGCAGATGTGGTGATTCGCTTCAAGGCGCACGACCGCTACCGATCGGAAGCCGGAGCTGTGAGGGCGTTGAAGCGGCGGGCGCCTGGTTACATGGATGAAGAATATCGGGCTGCTTTTTCTTTGCTCAATCGGGTGTATGATCAAGCTGTGCTGGCGGTGAGCAACCATCGACGGTGGCCGACGCAGCCACCGAAGCGTTTCGCCGAATTTGAAGACATCGACATGCAGGCGTGCCTGGCGGACCTGGAACGCATTGCGCCGAACAGAGCGCAGCGTCAGAAGAAAACAATTTTACATTGGGTGATTTACTGGCATTATTTGAGATGATCAGGAAGCTGTTACGCCCTGCCGCGCCGTTGAAACCCGTACTATGATCGCATACAGATCGCTCTGCCTCTCGCATGATTACGAACGTGATGTATAATCAACCGCAGACGCCTTCCCGAACACAGATGAGGACGACAAGGAGATTGATTGTGGCATACACGCTGCAAGTGGGCGCAATTCGCTGCCATATTTTGAGCGATGGACTGCACTATGTCGATGGCGGCGGTTTTTTTGGCCTGATTCCCCGTGTGATGTGGGAGCAGGTCATCGAGCCAACGCCGACAAATCTGGTTCCCTGCGACTCTCGCGCGCTGCTGATCGAATCCGACGCCGGATTGATCCTGGTCGATGTGGGCAACGGCGACAAGCTGCCTGCCAAAGCGCGTGAACGCATCGGGTTGGGTGAACGCAACCTGCGGCTGGTCGGCGAGATCGCCCGCGTTGGCTATAAGCCCGAAGACATTGGCATCGTGCTCTTCACCCATTTTCACGGCGACCACATCGGCGGCGCCACGCGTTGGGCGGAAGATGCAGGCGAACGGGCGCCGATCCCCACCTTTCCGCGCGCCCGCTACATCGGCAACCGCATCGAACTGGCGGACGCCAGCTTTCCCAACGAACGCACCGCCGCCACCTACATCGCCGACAACTTTCGTCCGCTGCTAGACCGCAACATGCTAGAGATTGTGGATGGCCCGCAGCGGCTGGCGGCGGGGGTGCGCACCGACATCGCACCAGGGCACACACACTCGATCCAGGTGGTGTGGGTCGAGAGTCAGGGCGAAAGTCTGCTCTTTCTCGGCGATGCAGCAAGTTGGGCGGTGCATCTACAACGGCTGGCGTGGGTGCCATCGTTCGACATCCTGCCGATGCAGAGCATCGAAACCAAGCGCCGGCTGCGCCACGAAGCGCTGGAAAAGAATGCGCTGCTCGTCTTCCAACACGATCCACAGGTCGTCACAGGTCGGCTGCAGCCCGGCAAACGCGGCCCCGAAATAGAGCCGATTCTAACCGAGCCGGCGCACTTTGACGCCAGCCTGTAGATTTGGACAGAACGAAATGGAACAAACCGAACGGAACCAAGCGATGCATGAACCAATTCGCTGTGAATGGGCGGGCGGAGATCCACTCTATGTGACCTATCACGACGAGGAATGGGGCGTTCCCGTGCACGACGACCGCAGGCTTTTCGAGATGCTTTGTCTGGAAGGTGCACAGGCCGGGCTGGCGTGGATCACGATCCTGCGTAAGCGCGAAAATTACCGGATGGCCTTCGACAACTTTGACCCGGTCAAGGTGGCTGGCTATGCCGAGGCGCAGGTTGCGGCGCTTCTCACCGATCCGGGCATTGTGCGCAATCGACTCAAGGTGAACGCCTTCATTCGCAACGCGCGCGCCTTCCTTGCCGTGCAGGCGGAGTTCGGTTCCTTCGACGCCTACATCTGGCAGTTCGTCAACGGTGCGCCAATCGTCAACCATTGGCGCAGCCTGCGCGAGCTTCCGGCGCAGACGCCCGAAGCACAGGCAATGAGTAGAGACCTCAAACGTCGCGGTTTCACGTTTGTAGGGCCGACGATCTGCTACGCTTTCATGCAGGCGTGTGGCCTGGTCAACGATCACATCGTTGACTGTTTTCGACATCCCCGCCACGAAAAGAATCAGTAGCAGACACTGATGATTTCCACGCCGGCAAAACAGGAGCCGAGCCTCTTGCCAGTTCGCACGTATCTGCCCGAAATTCTTGTTCTTCTGCTTGCCGCCCTCACCCGCTTCTGGCGACTCGACTATCACTCCTTCTGGTTCGACGAAGCTGTGAGCCTGCAATGGGCGCGCTCAGACACGTCCTACATCTGGCAAAGCACCTACCCGTTGATCAAAGACAAGCATCCACCTGCCTATTACCTGCTCCTACACAACTGGAGCAACCTGCTAGAGCCGGTGGGACTAGATCGCAATGATGCAGCCCTGCGCTCGCTCGGTGCGCTGTTGGGCGTGCTGACTGTGCTCGGCGTGCTGTTGCTGGTGCGCCGTCTGAGCGGGCGATCAACTGCGCTGCTGGCTGGCGCCCTGGTTGCGCTTAGCCCGGCGCTAGTCTGGTACAGCCAGGAGCTGCGCATGTTCCAGCCCGCCACGACCGGCGTCGTCTGGGCGGCGTACTTTCTGCTGCGCGCCTGGCAAGAACCGCGTCGCCTGGCACGGCTCGGCTGGTGGCTCGCCATGATCGCCGCCTTCACCGTCGCCCTCTACAGCTATCTTTTCAGCGCATTCGTGCTGCCGGCAGCGGGGTTGACGTTGATCGGGCTGTGGATGTTGGAGAGATTGGAGATTGGAGATTGGAGATTGGGAGAAGGCATCGCCGCCTTTGCAATCACCGCCTTGCTCTTCCTGCCGCTTGCGCGCAATGCATGGCTGGTCAATGACAGCGAAGGCGCGCCAGGACAGGCTTTTATGAATTTCATTGACAACATGCAGCGTCAGTTGCAGGTGTTCACAGTCTGGCGCGCACCCTGGTCGGCGGAGTTGATCGCTGCGACGTTGATCTTCTTTGGCTTGCTGGCGCTGATCGGCGTCGTGTTGCCGTGGCCGCGTCGGCAAGGTGGCGCCAAACGCTATGGGATCGACCAGATGTGGCTGCTGCTGTGGATCGGCGCGCCGCTGCTGATCGGCAATCTGTTGCTGGCGGTGAGCGACACCGTCTTTGCCGAGGATCGCTATTTTCTCTTTTTGGCGCCCTTTGTGCTGTGGGCGGCGGCGCGCGGCGTCGTGGTCATTGGGGAATACTGGCGACCGGCGGCGTGGATGACAGGCGCGGCAGCCGCGCTGTTGCTGGCGACGGCGCTGCCGGTGCTTTGGTCGCCGGCGATGTTGCGCGAGGACTGGCGCGCGGCGGCACAGTACATCGCCGCCTATCAACAGCGCAGCCCACATCTGCCCGGCGCCGTCTTTGTCCACGCCGAGTACACCAACCCCGCACTGCGCTGGTATCTGCATCAGCTTGTCGATGAAGAAGAGCTGCCGGTCTTCTATCCCTACACCGGAACGCTCTCGCCCGACGACGCCGAAAGCGTGGTCGCGCCGCCTGTACGCGGGCTGGAGGATCTGGGCGTCGAGACGCTGTGGCTGGTGCAGAGCCATCTCGACGGCGTCGACGACAGCCGCGTCGTGCAGACATGGCTCAACCTGCACTACCCCATCATCACCGAGCAATATCCGGCCGGCATTCAACTGACCGGCTATGCGCTGCGTCATCGTTACGACGCTCTGCCCGAACTCGGCCCGAATGCAGCCATACTCAACGCCGAGCTCGCGCCCGACCTGCGCCTCCTCGCCTGCGAAGTGCTGACGCCGGAACTCACAGCAACCGACGAGCGGATGCATCCGCCCAGCGGCTGGGTGCACGTGCGGCTGTGGTGGCAGACGACGGGCGCGGTCGAGCAGGCGTATATGCCCTCCGTGCAAATGGTCGGAACCGAAGGCGTCTGGGGCGACCGCCTCTATCGCGACGGCGAGACGCTGCGCCGCGACCCACCGACACAGTGGCCCACCGGTGTGATCGTGCGCGACGCCGTTGATGTCAATCTCAACCCGGTGACGCCACCCGGCAATTATCCGATGATGGTCGGGCTGCGCGACGAAGTTGGAAACGACGTCGGTGGCAAGGTTGAGTGCGGACGTGTGCACATTGTGAGGTGACCAGATGAAAGACACAGCAAAACCCATCCGGCTGGCGCGGCGCACGATCTATGAAAATCCATGGGTCTCGCTCTACGTCGATCGGGTGCGCTTCCCCGGCGGGCGGCTGATCGAGGCGCATCATGTGCTGCATTTTGACAAAGAAGCAGTGGCTTCCATCGTCGAGAACGAACGCGGCGAGGTGCTGCTCGTCGAGGCGTACCGCTACGTCGTCGATGCAATTCAGTGGGAGATTCCCGCCGGCGGCATCGACCCCGATGAGTCGATCCTGGATGCAGCGGCCAGAGAAGTGCGCGAGGAGAGCGGCTACGCCACCACTGCGCATCGGCTCGTAAGCACCTTCGAGCCAATCACCGGCATCGGCGACAAGGTGCACCACCTGGTTCACTGCCGCGCGGTCGGCGCAGCGGCAGGCTTCGACGAAAATGAGGTGCGCGCCGTGAGTTGGTTCAGTCGCGGCGCAATCGAGAGGATGATCCACGCCAGACAGATGCGCGATGGCTACACCTTGACCGGCTTGCTCTGGTGGCTGTGGGCAACGCAGTGAGAGTCACTCATCCACGTTGCGGGCGCCGATCTGCTTCTCTAACTGCGTAATGCGCTCACCCTGCGTAACGATCAGCTCCGCCAGAAAGCCGACCAGGATCAGCAGCACGCTGATCACTGCCAGCACACCCGCGGCGATGAAGATCGGGCGCTGCTGTGTTTCGGCAAATACATAGAGCAACACCAGATAGAGTAGCACCGCCGCGCTGATCACCAGTCCCACCAGCCCCAGGCCGCCAAAGAAGCGCATCGGCGCCTCGCTGAAAGTGAGCAGAAATTTGAGCACGAGCACATCGAGGAAGCTCTTGGGGATGCGCTCCCAGCCGAATTTGCTGCTGCCGGCGGGGCGCGGCTGGTAGAAAGTCGGCGTTTCGCCAACGCGGAAGCCGTTGTGAACGGCGATCATCAGCAAAAAGCGGTGCCAGTCGCTGCGCAGCGGCGGGAAGCTTTCCACCACCTCGCGACGCATCGCCTTGATCCAGTTGCCGTCATGGACGTGGACATTCGCCACCCAATCCATCACTGTGTTGTAGACCTTGCTGGCGAGCACCTTGTTGTCGCGGCGCTCCTGCCGCCAGCCGCACGCTACGTCGAGGTCATCCGTCTCCAACTTGCGCACCAGCGTCGGCACATCGAGCAACGGGTCGGATTCCATATCCGCCGGAATCAGGATCACGATGTCGCCGCGGCTGGCGCTGAACATTCGCTGCAAGGCGGCGGTCATGCCGCGATTGCGACGGTGCGTAAAGACGCGTAACGCCGGAAAGCGTTCCTGTAGATCGTTGAGCACGGCGCCGGTGCGGTCGGTGCTGCCATCGTTGACGACCAACACCTCGCCGCTGCGCTCCAGCTCCGCAAACGCCTGAAACGACCGCTCGACGACCGCTGCAATCGTAGCCTCTTCGTTGCGCGCCGGCACGACGACTGAGATCGCAACCGTCCCCTCAGTTCCGCTCCGTGTTGCATCAGATCGCAATGATTCTTGGTTAACCACCATAACTATACATCAAAAAATGAGCGAATCGTTGCAACGACATACTCTTGTTGCGCGTCGGTCATCTCCGGGTAGATCGGCAAGCTGAGGCATGTGTCCGCCACTGCTTCAGTGACCGGCAAGTCGCCGAGCGCATAGCCAAGATCGGCGTAGGCGGGCTGCAGATGCAGCGGCGTCGGATAATGAATGCCTGCGCCGACGCCGCTGCGATTGAGATGCCCCAGCAGCGCATCGCGCCGCGGCGTGCGGACGACGTAGAGGTGCCAGACAGCCTCCGCCGCGGGATGCACATAGGGCAGCACAATCTCGCCATCCAGGTCAGCCAACAGTTCATCGTAGCGCGCCGCAATGCGTTGGCGATGCGCGGTCCATTTCGCCAGATGACGCAACTTTGCCAACAGAATTGCCGCTTGCAATGTGTCGATGCGTTCGCCGTAGCCTTTGATGTCGTGCAGATATTTGGAGTGGCGACCGTGGTTGCGCAGCAGACTGACCAGCTCGGCGATGCGGGCGTCGTTGGTCGTGACCGCACCGGCGTCGCCATACGCGCCCAGGTTCTTGCCCGGATAGAAACTGAAACAGGCGGCGTGACCGATAGCGCCGACGCGTTTGCCGTTCCAGGTCGCGCCGTGCGCCTGTGCAGCGTCTTCAATCACCGCCAGATTGTGACGTTCGGCGATCGCCATGATGCGATCCATGTCGGCGGGCTGGCCGTAGATATGGACTGGGATGATGGCGCGCGTGGCGGGCGTGATGGCGGCGGCGACCGCGTCAGGGTCGATGTTGTAGGTGCGCGGGTCGATCTCCACAAACACCGGACGGGCGCCGACTGCGCTGATCGCCTCGGCCGTGGCAATGAAGGTGTGCGCCGACGTGATCACTTCGTCGCCCGCGCCGATGTTGCAGGCGCGCAGCGTCAGCTCCAGTGCGGCGGTGCCGCTGGCGACGCCGACCGCGTAGGTGCTGGTGCAGTATTCTGCGAAGTGCTTCTCAAACTCACGCACATCCGGCCCCATGATAAAAGCTGTACGCGCAATAACAGATTGAATGGCGGCGTCGATCTCCAGGCGGATTGATTCATATTGCGCGGTGAGATCAACCAAAGGAACAGATTGAGTCATAACAGACATTTGCTCATCTCAAAAAAAGACTGAGCGACTACGCTCAGCCGGTAAAAACGTTTCACCTCATGCTGCGATTGTACTGTACAATGCGCCTGGGCGACAAAGATGACGCAGCCGAGGACAGGCGCTGCGTGCTCTGTTCTGGCGGTATGGCCTCAAAAGGATGGGAGCGGCGTCGATTACGCCAGAGTGGGTTGCTGTTGCCGCGCCTGCGCCAGTTCGTAATCGCGACGCGCGCTGTTCAGTTGTCGATTGAGATGCTCCAACTCTGAAAGCACCTGCGCGCGCTGTCCATTGGCAACGGTCAGGGCGCTCTGACGCAGACGGTCATACTCGCGCTCGATGCGTTCGACCTCGACGCGATAATAGGCGGGTTCGCGCGTGTAGCCGATCTGCAGCATCTCCTCGATGCTTTCCTCCGCCATCAAGGTTTCATTCATGCGTTCAAGCCGGTCGCGCTGTTCCAGCAACCAACGGCGCAGAAACTCGTTGCCGATCGCCAGTTGGTCGAACATGCGGCGAATGTGCCCCAATTTTTCCATGCCCCACAGGAATGTGCGGATTCGCTGCGGGTTTTCATCGGCGAGGTCGGCAAGGAGTTCCTGCTCGGTCGTGAGTGTGCGCTGGCCCACGGCAAGCAAAATGCGCCGTTCGATCCGGGTTAGCTGCTGAAAATCGATGAGGAAAAAGCCGCCGAGCAGATGATCTGGCTCCAAATCCTGTTCGGTGGGCGGGCGCAGATAGCCCTGTCCGCTGCTGTCTTCCTCGTAAAGACGTTGGCAAAGAAACTGGATCAGATAGGGATGGCGGTGCGTGTGGAGTAATATCTCCTCGATTACTTCGGCCTCGACGCGCACCGGATGGTCAGACTGCCGTTGTTCGATCAACGCAACGGCAGAATCGGCGTCGAGGCTCCAGAGGTTCGCCATGTTGAAACCAAACAGGAAAGGGCTAGTGGGCCAGTCGGCGGTCAGCTCGTTGAGACGCACCAGCAGTTTGGTCGAAGCCATCATTGTTTTGAGCGCAGGGTCTTGGAGTGCGCGTCGCAGTCGGGCAAGCCAGGCCGCTTCGCGCTGTGCAATGTTGATCAATGCCTCGGCTTCGTCGATCAGCAGCAACAGCTGCCGGCCGGACGCCGCCAATGCTCTCGACAATCGGCGTAGAATCACCAGCGCATCCATTCCTTCCAGTTCAGCGATATGTAGACCTGTCACCGCCAGACGCGGTTCAGAATCCTCGATTGCCAGAAACAACTCGGAGGAGAGATCCCCGCTGCTTTCGCAACCTTGCATATCCCAGAAGAGCGGCGTCAACGGCCCACCAGCGCGGTCAGCCAATAGCTCCAGTTGGCGAAGCAGCGAGGTCTTGCCGATGCGACGCGCGCCGACAATCCATGTGGCGGTGTCTGGGGTGTTCAGCAGGTAGGAAAACAGGCGATGACGGCCATAATGGCTCCGATCATTCACCCATCTACCGACAACATAAGGAATACGCATGGCCCTCAATGCTCACAATTCTCAAAAACAGCCTTAGCCAACCGGTGTTGCGTTGGGAGCCGTAGCTATCAATCCAGGCGACTCTGGCTCCAGCGCAGTGACAGCGCTCACACCCAGTTGACTGTTTTCCAGGATAATCTGATGTGCGATCAATGCGTCTCGTTGCGTAATGCGTCGTCGTTTGTGGCGCAGCATCTCGTTGACCGCCTCCAACCCGTACTGCTGCAAACGGTAGGGGCGTCCATCACTTTGTTGAAGAATGAAATCTAGCGCCTCTGGTTCGTAAAGATAGTAGCCGCGCACCGGTTCGACCAGAAGCTGAATTGACTCCTGGCGAGTGAATGGCTGCATGGCGATCTCGTTAAACATGTTGAACCACGGGCTTTCGATCCGCTCCCAATCTTTGCTGATCTCGATGCCCGCCACCACCGCCCCAAGCGACACAGCAAATTCACGCATAAAGATGCGGCGAAGCTGCTGCTGGACCAGGTGATTGAAACGGCTGACAGTGTCCATCTCATCCATCAACAAGATCAGCCGAAGCTGTTTGCCTGGCCGGTGTTCGGCGCCGTAGGCTTCCAGTATTGCAATGATCTGGCGTAAGTCACGGCTGAACTCGCGGTCGCTGTAGAAGTTTGCTGGTGCTGCGTGATAATGCAATCCATCCAAAATAGCCAGATATTGTGTGTCCAGACCATCCAATGTATAGACGTGATGTGCAATCTCCTCCATTAAGAAATGGAAGAAAGTGGTTTCGGTTGTACCTTCTAGATCAACATAAAGCGCAGCAAACCAATAGTCACGATCGTTGATCTGACGCAACGTATTGGCAAGCTGGTATAACAGCGTCGTCTTCCCGATGCGTCGTTCGCCGTGAATCATGATGCTATTGTTATGCAAGGTGGAGACGATCCGTTGCAACAGCTCGTGCCTGCCAAAAAACATGTCTTCACGTCTCACAGGTTCGCCACTAATGTATGGGTTAAAGCCTCGCGCCACAGCCTCTCCCACGCGACGACGGTGCTGCACAATCTCGAAGCTCACAAACCCAAAACCCACCACTGCCAACATTCCAAACAGAACAAGCAGTTGAAAGACTCGGCTCTCCACTTTTCCCAAGATGGGCACAGCAACGTAGACTGGCGCAGGCGTAACGACGAAATCGATCGATTGAACCGGCGAGTAATTGAGAGCCTGGTCGCGCACCATAAATTCCAGAGTGTATCGGCCTGGCGTCGCAAACGTGGAGAGAAACATCTTTGTCGGCAGCAACTGCCAACTTTGCACCTCATCGTCATGCAACAAACGCGAGAATATCTGCAACTTGGCTGCGTTCGTCTGCAAATCGCCATACGTGAAGGCGACCTCAATGGGAACATCTGTGTGCGCGCCCCAGCCCTGACTCTGCTCCTGCCAGTCTGCACCCCTGACTTCAGCAACATGCACCCAGGGTTTGCCCTGCTCAGGGGTGTAATATGCAAGCCCGCGGTCACCGCCAAACCAGTAGCCGCCGCTGGCATCGCGAACGATTGCTCGTACAGCGCCAAGCTGTAAACCGTCCTGCGAGTCAAATCGAGCAACGCCATATGAATCGATGCGCGTTAGCCCCGTCTCCCCGCCAATCCAGATCGAGTCTGTTGCAGGATCAGAGAGAAGCGCATAGATGCGTTGCTCGCCGATCTTTCGGCTTTTTTCTAAACTTATCCACGTTGAATTCTGATAGCGATAAACGCCGCCGCTGCGAAAGGCGACCAGCATGGAACCGGGTGGTTCTGATTCAGGAGCGAAGACTGCAACGGGTGTATCAGAAGGCATTGGCTCTGCGGGCCGAGTTACTCTCTGCCATCTCTGGTCGGTGGTGTAACGCCAGATTGCACCGTTGCCCCCAGCCACCCATAATTGACCAAGTGAGTCGAACTCCATCGCCGTGATCGATTGCCCTCGGGTGAGCGGCTCAGTGTAGATCGATTGGTTCGCAAACTGATACCGCAGCAAACCGCTGGCTGTTCCAATCCATAACCCCAACGCATCGGCGCGCATGACGCCGACCGTCGTAAGTGCTTCGTTGCGCAACACTGGCGGCTGTCGCCATTTCTGCGATTCATAGTATGCAATGCCGCGATTGGTGGCAGCCCAGACTCGCCCAAGCTCATCTTGTTGCAGAGCATATATTGTTCCACCAGGCAACCCGATGCCATCCGGCAGATAAACAGTTGCCTGACGATATCGGTCGCTGCGCACTTGTACACCTTCGCCGGCAGTCGCCACCCATAGGTTGCCAAGCCGGTCGAACATCAAATCATTGACGGGCAGTGCGTCAACAATATCGCCAACATCCAGAAACGCCCAGGGTTGATAGCGATAGACGCCGACAGAAGTGGCAAACCAAACAGAGCCATCTTGATCGGTGACAACGTCACGCACATTATCTGCTGTCAAACCACCTTGCATGGCGCTGCCCCAGCTGCGCATGCTGGCAATCTCCTTGCCAGCCAACCGGAATTGCGCTGCCCCGGCTCCATTCGATGTCACCCAGATGCTGTCCTTCTCGGCAACCTCAATCGCCGTGATCGACGCAACATCATTGCCAAAAGGAAAGGGATATGACACAGCTTCTCTGCGATCGGCGTAGTATTCGAAGATTGTGGTAGGGGTTGCAGCCCAAATATCGTTGACAGACTGAAGCCAGATAGCCGTAAAGGGACCGTTCAACAATGCGCCTGATTCTTGATGTCTTGGTCGATGCTCCTCAATTGCAGTCATATTGTCTGACATCATCCACAACGCGTCCTGGGCTCCAATCCATACAAACCCATCGAGAACCTTGATCGCATATATTGGAGTTTCACCGATCTCGCTCACCGGCTGCAGAGCGCCGTCCTCCAGCCGCAGCAAGCCTGAATCGGTTCCAATCCACAGTGTATTTCCACTGCTTGCCAGGGAACTGATTTTTGCATCGATAGAGCTAACTACAAGCCAACCTGTATCCTCCTGCCAGCGCGCCACAACGCCAGTTTCAATCCCTGCCCAAAGGCGACCTTCTCGTCTGTCAAGCGCAAGCGCCGTCACCTTGCCAAAAGGAACCTGTTCAAACCCATCAGGGGTTTGCGAAAACATTGTTGTATAGGATTGCCAGAGACCGTTGTAACGGCTAACGCCGTTCGCAGTGGCTACCCAAACTGCTCCATCTTGTGCAACAATCGCAAAGACATCATTTGAGGCCAACCCATCCGGTTGGCGGTAGGTAACCCAGTGACGATCGGAAACGGATTGCGCCGAGGTGGCTGAGGAAAGGACTAGAAGCAGTGCAGCCGCAATGAACAAGGCGCACGGCGCACGCGCAGAAAGAACATTTTGTAACTTGACCAACGATTGGCAGCAAAGGTGCAGCGATGAGCGTTGCATAACTTAGCTGCTGACCCACCCGATGACCAACGCCAGACCCTCCGCACAGAGCATGGGTTGTGGGACGAACCAACAGACTACTTGTGTTCGTATGACTTGGCGCCGCTCTTAGGACTTCAAAGCCCTCGTCGTGGCATTCAGCAAGCTTATCAACTCCTGTTGAACTATACCTTCAAAATCAATACAGTCTATTGCTGATATTGACATAGTATATCTAATCTTTAGGTTATTGTCAATAGGTCATTCAGATTTTCGTAAGCTACGATTGATGTAATTACTTCTTTCAGTCATCTGCCGGATGACACTAACCGTATATTGATGTAAGGCAACAAGTTCATCTCGGTTGATCGACGTAGAATCAACAAAAGAATACGACAAATGAGGTAGAGTATGTAATTCGTTCTGTTGGTCAAAATGCCTGGTATTACATGCTATACTGATCATGGATTTTGAGGTTGAAGCGTTCTAAATAGAACTGTTGCGTGCTGTGTATTTGGGCAAGCGTCATGCCACGCAGCACCTAACGCGCAACACGACCTACTCAGCCGCTTCATGGGGAGATCAATATGGTAGAGGGCATGACATAATGAAACACAAGGAGGATCGATAAATTCCTGAGGCGCCTTGCGCCTTTGCTGTTATTCAACGTGCTTTTGTGAGGAGTTCAACTCAGGAGATTGACAGATGAACACCCAGAATTTTCATGCATTTGCTCGACCGCCAAGCAGTTGGCGGCGCAATCGTCGGTCAACGTTGCAATTATTCAATTATCTATTTGTTCTGTTTTTGACCGCCGTTATTGTTTTCGATCCATCTCTGTTGCATAGGCCAGGTGGTGAACTCACTGCGGGCGATGCACAGGGGCCAGTTGCCCAAGCTGCATGTTACGGCGTCTACCACATCGTTCGCCCTGGTCAGACGATCTATTCGATAGCTGCAGCTTATGGCACGACTGCGTATCGCATCGCTACGTGCAATCGCTACGGCTACACGGTGTACGTTGGGCAATCGCTGCTGATCCCAACCTATCGACCGTATCGAGGTGGATAAAGCAAATTTCACAGAGGCGACTCAAGCATCACGCGAGCGTATGAGCAGACTGTCTGGCGGAGCATGGACAAATGATAACACGAGGTCTGGCGCGTTACCCCGGTTATCGATTCACCAGTTCTGACAGGCAGTCTGCCGCGTGAGAGGGCTGTCGTCAACGAGATCAACGTTTACAATGAGACTTTCTCGCCATCGTTGCGCAGGCTGCGTTCGCCGGCAGCCAACACCTTCAGCACGCGCAAGCCATTCTCGCCGTCGGTCAGAGGCGTATTTCCTGTCCTGATACATTCAACGAAATGGGCGCACTCAATCTGGAGCGGCTCGCGCATGTCCAGCCGGGGAATGAGGATGTCGCCGCTATGTAGTTTGTATTGAAAGTCGCCATAGGTGACATCGCCCTTACGAAAGGCTCCCTTGTCGTAAACGCGCACCTTGCCCTCGGCGCTGACATCATCATACACCACCATCTTCTGGCTGCCGACGACAGTCATCTCGCGCGTCTTGCTTGGATCAAGCCAACTGGCGTGGACATGACACAGAACATTGTTTGGAAAAAACATGGTCAGAAACACCACGTCTTCCACAATGCCGTTTAGACAGCTTGCGCCCTGGCAGCGCACCGCCTCCGGCATTTGTCCGAGCAGATGCAATGCAATCGAGATGTCATGTGGCGCAATACTCCAAAGAGCGTTGACATCGCTTTGCAACCGTCCGAGGTTGACGCGCCGGCTGTAGAGGTAGAACAGATCGCCAAGATCACCGCCGTCGATCATCTGTTTGATGTAGGCGACTGCGGGATTGTACTCAAACACATGCCCGACCATAAGCGTCAAACCGGATTGATGGGCATGAGCGACCAACTGTTCGCCCTCGCTGACATCCATCGTGAGCGGTTTCTCCACAAATAGATGTTTTCCAGCGTCCAGCGCCATCCGCGCCAGTGTGTAATGGGTGCGCGCGGGCGTTGCAATGACGACAGCGTCCAATAATGGATCGGTGAGAATGTCATCGAGTCGTTCTGCGGTCTTGCAACCGTAGAGCCGATGCGCTCTGGCGCGCGCATCGGCATTCTGATCCACGACGTACGCCAGCTCCGCGCCTTGAAGTTGGTGAAAATTGCGCGCCAGGTTTGGTCCCCAATAACCATAACCGACAACTGCGATCCGGATAGGCGCTATCTCTCTTTGTTGCATGACGATACTCCTTCATTTATTCCGCCGCTCGCTGTACGTGACAGGCGCAATGTAGAAACACTGCAGAAATATTACCGTGTGCAGGGCGCAATCGATATTGCCCTTAGCCCACCAAAGACCTTCTCGCCGTCGATAGGCGCGCCAAGCGCAACGGTCGCCGGACGGATCAGCGTAGATGCTTCAATGGCTTCACCAGGACGCGCGCCGATTGCACCGATAAATGCGTGACTCCAACGAAAATGGTCGCGCAGGTCTATAGCGACGCCGAGGCTGTGCAGTGCATTGACCGCCGCCTGAGTTAACTGCAGGCTGGCTTCATCGTTGACTGCGCCGACGATGATCGAACCAGGGGGCCAGCGATCGATCCACGCTGCCAACGCGTCCGACGCCTTGCTGTCGCCCGAGGTGTCAAAAGCTGCACTGTCGAGCACACTTCCTTGATTATCCAGCGCAACGAGATTGTAGCCGCGCTCGTTGCGCGCGACATCGCGACCTTCAATCACGATCTTGGCAAAATCGCCCACTTCTTCGCCAGCGCTGCGCACGACGAGCCAGCTGGCGCCCGGAAGTGTGGCCCCGGTTGCCCCCACAGACCAGCCGCGTCCATTGGGCGCCATCATCACCTCTCCTCCAGGCAGCGAATCGCCTTCAAAACGCAGCTCAATACGGTCGACCGGCTGATCAGCGACGCCTGCCGGAAGCAGTGCCGTCAAACGATCAGGGGCAGCCGATTGTACAGCAAGCGACTGACCGTTGACGCGAACCCCCACCGCGTGCGCTGGCCCAGTCCAATCAACATCAATCTGGGCGCAGGTTGCCGGCAGAGTGAGAAGCAACACCGGGTTGCGCCGCGTGGCGTAGCGGACGCCGTCACCGGTCGGCATCGGCGCCCATCCCTCGCCAAGATAGAGTGATGCATCTTCGTCGGTCAATGAGATTGTGCGCGGTGGTGGGGTGGACGCAGTGTTTGCTTCGCCAGCAAGCGTGTAGCGCACAATCGACGCCGGCGCCCCCATCCAATCGTCGCCCTGCCAGCGGTCGACTTCGACCAACGGCAATATATCTCGCACAAACCGTTGCAACTGTGGCGTTGCTTTGTCTTCGTGAAGAAGCACGGAACGAATGCCAAGATCACGCAAAATCTGCGCGGCGCGCGGACGATAGGCTGCAACCATACTGGCGTAGTTGGCGTCGATGTATGCACCGATATGCTGTCGGTCGGCGTTCATCAGCGCGATCAGTTCGCCGAGAAGAGGCGCCTCGGTGAAATACTGAAACTTGGCGACAGGATTGCGGCTGGTGTTGCCGCCTAACCGGCGCTTGCCGTGATCGGTTTGCCACCACTGCTGCATCATGATCAACACGTCGGAGCGCCCCATTACGCGTGCACCGTTGCGCCAGCCGGTTGGTAATTCCATGATCGCAAAATCGTCCGGCTCCTGCGCCAGCCGCTGGTAGATTGGCGGAATGCGCAAGTCGTTGAGCGGCAGCGGCGTCGAAATGTGTTCGACGATCACAAGCGCAGCAATCGTTGTTGCAAATACAAACAGACCTGCCGTATGTGGCAAACGTGCACCGGGCGTTGCACTACGCGGCCCGACGCCTGCGTTGAACCTGGAAAGCAGCCACATAAGGCCAAAGCCGCTCAAAAGGGCAGCGATCGCCATGAGCATGACGCTGTAGCGGCTTGGGTAACGGTTGCCGCTGAAGAATGGCAACTGGCTGATCAGGGCAAAGGGCGCCGGCGCTCCTGTATCCACACCGCCCCAGCGCACGGTTGGACCAAGCGTCAACAAGAAGAAAATCAAAAACAAAACACCCCACAGCCAGGCAAGGAGGCGCGTGTCGCGACGGCTCGCCAGAAACCACAAGCCAAGACCGCTCAACAGCATCACCGTATAACCAAGAAAAATATGTTGTCCTTTGTCATTCGGGAAGGGCAGCGTCGCCGCAAAGTCACCCCACAGTGGATGCAGGAGCGTGGGGAACAAGTAACCCATCAGGTCGGCGCTAAAGATGTCTGCAAAGCCACCGCCGCTGGCAAAAAAATCGCCCTCGGCGAGCATATCGGGCGTCATCGCCCAAAGAATTGGCGTCATCCACATCGCTATGAAAACACCAAAAACCAGATAGGGCGACAGCAAAGCAAACCATGCAGCCGGTGAGCGTCGCCGATCAAACATGATTTGCCAGAGGAACAAAATCGCAGCAAACACCAGCAGAAAGGAGGCGTAAGTCAGCTCGGCATAGAGCTGAAAGCCAAAAAACAATGCGGCAAATGCCGCGCTGCGGATACGGCTCCATCGCTCCCGAGCATCCGTTTCTCCCACCTGGCGAGGGCGCGCCATTCGCAGCAAATAGAGCATGGCAAAAGGAATCCATTGGCTGCTGGCAATATTAAATTGACCGAGGCTGGCGTAAAAAAGTTTCGAGGAGGCAAAGGCGTAGATGACGCCAGCAAGCAGCGCGCTCAACTTCCATAGCGTGCAGCTATTGGGCAGATGCGATGCACTCATCGCCCACCGGCGCTGATCGAGCACGAGCAGATATGCGCCAAATGCACTCAACACAAACGACGCAAGCAGGAGCAGATTATTGGCGACGATCAGCGACGCGCCGAACTGCAACGGCGTGCTGAGCAATCCATTCAGCGGGGTCAGCGTGTAAAACGCCAGGTTGATCTGAATCGGATGGAACATCCAATCGACGTGGAAGATGTCAAAGTTGGCTTGCGTCACCAACCGTTCTTTGATCCACCAGAGGTTCCACGCCAGCGCCGGGTCATCGATGCCGTCGCCCGTGGTGTGGGTGGTGAAATGGGCGGCCAGGGGCCAGGTGAGAAGAAGGGCCAGCAGGCTGTAAAGGCCTAAGACGGTCAGCCACTGCACTGCACCTGCCCGTTGTCGAATTGCGTGACGCATTGGCGGCTATGGAGTGGCGGGCGGCGTTGCGTTCGACGCGTCGTCTTCGGGTGCAGTGGACGCTCCCGCCGGATTCGGGATAGCCTGGAGCTGCTGAAGCAGGAAGCCGTAGCGCATCTTGCTGACCACAGCAAGTTGAGGATTGTCTGCTTCAGCCAGCGTGGCGGCGCGATCAAAGGCGTCAAGCGCTGCATTTACGTCGCCGCGTGCTTCGGCGATATTGCCAAGCAGAAAATAAACTTGCGGCTCGTCAGGATCAAGCGTCAGCGCCGCTTCGGCGGCTTCATCAGCGCCAGCCAGGTCGCCAGCGCGAAAACGATCGGTGCCAAGCAAAATATAGAATTGAAGCCGACGGTCGCCAAAAAAGGTTAACGCCTGTTCTCGGTAGCGCGCCGCCATTGTTTCGTCACCCAATCGCTCCGCGATCACAGCCGCCCACGTCAATAGCTCTGCACTTTCACCCAGGGAGCTGAGCGCATTTTCCGCCTCATCAAGCGCCAGCGTCCACTCCTGTGCATCGACATGGCGCTCAATGGCGTTCAACGAGCTGACCAGCGCAATCGTCTCCGGATCGGGCGCAAACCAGGTCTGGTAGGCAAAGACGCCGACAACGCCCAACACAATGACGACCGCCAGTGTCTGCAGAAGTCGTTTCAGTTGAGTGCGACGCTGCGCCGCAACCAGCTCGTCAAGGCGCCACCACATTCCCTCACCGCTTGCATACTGGCTGCGCAGAGCCGCAAAGCCGCCGCTCGCCGCCGCAAGACGGACAAGCCGACGACTGCGCCGTTGAAGTTGACGCTGCAGATCATGCCAACGCACCAGTTCAGAACGCAGCGCTTGATCGGCGTCAGAGTTTCGCTCGGCGTGATCGACCTCTATTTGCGCAAATAGCGCGTCGATGCGGTCAAGGCGCTGCAAATAGCCGCCGAGGGAAGCGCTGTCAAGCGTTGGCAGTTGACGCTCCGCCTTGTCCAGCAGATCGCGCAGTTCGGCGCTTGGCGTGTTGATACGGGTTTCGACAGCGTGAGCCATAGATCAGTCGTCGTACTCCTCGGCCTCATCGTCAAGCGTCGTGGGAACGCGACCGGAAGCCTCCTCCTCCTCGCGCTGAATTTCCCGAAACACACGGTTCAACCCCGACTTGATCTGGCTCTCGATTTTAGCCTTGCGTTCCGGTGGCACAGGGAACCATTCCAGCATTTCGCCGACCAACCCACTTTTGGTTTCGTTCTTGTTTTTACCGGCGCGGTAATAGTCGCGCACGCGACCACGCATGAACTCGATATACTCACCAACGCGGTAGGTTGATTCAGGCCCAACAACAGGCCCATGACCAGGCACAAGAAAATCGGCGCCGATATTCCGGATCAGCTCCAGCGCGCGCAACCATTCCTGTGTATTGCCCTGCGCCATGTACGGATGCTGATCGACCCAAACAATATCCCCCACAAAGCAGACTTTTTCTTCCGGCAGCCAGACAATACTGGTGGCGGGCGTGTGGCCTCCTACAAAAATCAACTCAACCCGGCGTCCGCCATACAACAAGGTCGCACGCTGTGTGAAGGTGAGATGCGGCGGTATGATGATGATGTTGTTGAGTTGCGCCTGAATTTCCGGCTCGCGTTTGAAACTGTTGCGCACACGATCCTTGAAGTTCTCGGTGTACCCCGACATCTCTTTGTGCGCACGTTCGTGGGCGAGCACCCGCACAGGCATAAAGTATTGATTACCCAGCGCATGGCCGCGGTGATGATCAGTATTGATCAGATAAAGAAATGGAGCGCCAGGGTATTGGTCAGCGATTTGGGCGCGCCAATCGATCGCCTGCGCCGGAATAAGCGGCGCATCGACGAGAATGACGCCTTCTTCCGTGTAGATAAATCCTGGCGTGCAGCCGCGATAGTGTGTGTTGATAAAGACGCCCGGCGCCAGCTCTTCGCGCTGCCCCAGCCCGGTGACGCCAATGCGGACTGCGCTTCGTCTTCGTGCCATAAGTCGTTTCCTGATCTTGCAACGCTATACAAGTCACTTTCCCGAAATGATAGTGTAATCGAGAAATGGATCTGCGTCAAACACAAAATTTTATGTCTACCAATATGTCTGTTAATCCAACCATAACAGTTGTACGGTATTCTTTCAAGGGTGTAATTGAAGTCTGGAGGCGTTTGTCGTAAGTCATCGCCACCGGTGTGACATGGCGGTCCCGTCACGTCGAAGGGTCGATAACCTGCTTTGCGCTATTCTGGAAATAACTCTTCTTTCACCCTGCCAGATGCATGGAGGCGATCCCGTCAGGACAAATGACATATACTTTAGTGTTAACAAGACACCACTTTGTACACAGCGACTGTGGTATACTAAAAAGAAAAAAATCACCCAACGGCGAAGGGGCGACATAGAAAGGAAGCAAATAAATCGATGAAACGCATTGGCGTTTTGACGAGCGGCGGCGATGCGCAGGGCATGAATGCGGCTCTGCGCGCAGTTGTGCGCGCCGGGCTGGATCGCGGCGCCGAAGTCTATGCGATTTACGAAGGGTATCAAGGGCTGGTCGATGGCGGTGACCTGATTCGCCCAATCACATGGAATGGGGTCGGCGGCATCTTGCAGATGGGCGGCACGATCATCGGCACAGCGCGCAGCGCCGAATTCCGCACGCGTGAGGGGCGTGTACGCGCCGTCAACAACTTAATCAAAAATGGCATCGATGGCTTGATCGTGATCGGCGGTGACGGCAGCCTGACAGGCGCCGACACGCTGCGCACCGAATGGCCGAGCATCATGCAGGAGTTGCTCGACACCGGGCAAATTACGCGCAGCGAATTCGAGAAATATCCATATCTGGCGATTGCAGGCATGGTCGGGTCGATCGACAACGACATGTGGGGCACCGACATTACAATCGGGGCGGACAGCGCGCTGCATCGCATCACCTACGCCGTCGATTGCATCAGCAGCACGGCGGCCAGCCATCAGCGCGCCTTCGTGGTGGAGGTGATGGGACGCAACTCTGGCTATCTGGCGTTGATGAGCGCGCTGGCGACCGGCGCGGACTGGGCGTTGATCCCCGAAAGCCCGCCCGATGTTGATCGCTGGGAAGACAAAATGTGCGAGGTGCTCAAAGCCGGGCGCGCAGCCGGGCGGCGTGACAGCATCGTGATCGTCGCCGAGGGCGCGATTGACCGCAACGGCAACCCAATTTCAGCCGAATATGTCCGACAGGTGCTCGAAGAGCAACTCCACGAGGATGTGCGCACGACGATCTTGGGACATGTGCAGCGAGGCGGCGCGCCGAGCGCCTATGACCGCACGATGAGCACGCTGGTTGGCGTCGCAGCGGTGGATGAAATCCTCAGCGCCAGCGCCGACTCGACGCCGCAATTGATCGGAATGAAAGGCAACCGCGTCACGCGGCTTCCGCTCATGGAGTGCGTCGAAAAGACGCGCGCCATCAACGTTGCAATCAAGGAACGCAATTTCACCGAAGCAATGGATCTGCGCGGCGGCGGTTTCAAGGAGTCCTTCCACATTCTGCGCACACTGGTGCGCGCACTGCCTCACGACCCCAAACCAGGGCAACGTCGGCTGACGCTGGCAGTGCTGACAGCCAGCGCGCCTGCGCCGGGCATGAACACTGCCTTGCGCGCTGCGGTGAGGCTCGGTCTTGATCGTGGACATCACATCCTGGGCGTCAACAACAGCTTTCTTGGTCTGATCAACGACGACATGCACCAGTTCAAATGGATGGACGTCGATCACTGGGCGTCGATGGGTGGTTCAGAGTTGGGCACCAATCGACATGTGCCGAGCGGAAAGGATTTCTATGCCATCGCGCGCACCATCGAAGAACGACAGATCGACGGGCTGTTGATCATCGGCGGCTGGGCTGGCTACAACGCCGCCATGAGCCTGTTGAAAGAGCGCGAAAATTTCCCCTCTTTCCAAATTCCGATCGCCTGCCTGCCCGCCTCGATCAACAACAACCTGCCGGGCAGCGAATTGAGCGTCGGCGCAGACACTGCCTTGAACAACATCGTCGACGCCGTCAACAAAATCAAACAGTCGGCGGTGGCGTCGCGCCGCTGCTTTGTCGTTGAGGTCATGGGCAAATACTGTGGTTACCTGGCGCTGATGAGCATGTTGGCGACTGGCGCCGAACGCGCCTACTTGCATGAAGAGGGCGTCACGCTCAAAGACCTTTACCATGACGTGCGCCTGCTCAACACAGGATTTGAGCACGGCAAACGTTTGGGCGTCATGATCCGCAACGAGCGCGCACATCCACTTTACACCACGCAGTTCATGTCCAACCTCTTTGAGGCGGAGGGCGGCGATCTCTACGAAGTGCGCATGTCCGTGCTCGGTCATCTTCAACAGGGAGGAGACCCGACGCCATTTGATCGCATCCTTGCCACCCGCTATGCGTATCGTTGCATCAGATTTCTAGAGGAGGAGGCGTTGGCAGGGCGCGATACAGTCGCCTGTCTTGGCGTGCAGGGCAGCAAATATCACGTGACGCCGTTGGAAGAGGTGATCCGCCGCTATGACGCCAAACACGAACGCCCGAAAGAGCAGTGGTGGATGGATCTGCGCCCGATTGCACAGATGCTTGCCCAGCCCGGTCCGCAATATTACCAACAAGACCATCAAGACGTATGGTGATTGGCAGTGCGATTGCAGTGCGTTTCTGTCACAGTGCGTTTCTGTCCAGGCGTCTCTGTCAATTCGGCGCTAACATTCTATAATGAACCCGACATCGGTCTTACACCGAAGATATTTGTTGCTTGTTCTTAACTCATTTAATTCTGCAATCGGCTAAGGAGTTATCGGAATGAATATTTTGTCTTCGTCCCCCGAAATCCCCACACACAGCGACGAGAACCCGCTGCACATTGCCCAGCGTCAGATCGATCGCGCCTGCGAACTATTGGAGCTGCCAGTCGCTGCTCGCAAATTGCTTCGACAACCACTGAGAGAATTTCACTTTTTGTTGTCGGTTCAGATGGATGATGGTTCGCTTGAAGTTTTTCCGGCGTATCGCATCCAGTGGAATGATGCGCGCGGCCCAGGTAAAGGCGGCATTCGCTTTCATCCGCAGGAGACTGTCGACACCGTGCGCGCGCTGGCGGCGTGGATGACGCTGAAGACCGCTGTGTTGGATTTGCCGTTGGGCGGCGCCAAAGGCGGCGTGATCTGCGACCCCAAGCATCTTTCAACGCCGGAGCTGGAGCGATTGAGCCGAGCCTACATTCGCGCAATGTCACAGGCTATCGGTCCAGACATTGACATCCCGGCGCCCGATGTATACACCACGCCGCAGGTGATGGCATGGATGATGGATGAATATGAATCAATCTTTTCGCGACGACAGCCCGGCGTCATTACCGGCAAGCCGCTGTGCGTTGGCGGCAGCATTGGGCGCGACGACGCCACTGCGCGCGGCGGCATATACACCGTGCGCGAGGCGGCGACGGTGTTGAAGCTCGACCTGAAAGGAAAGACGGCGGCGATCCAGGGTTACGGCAACGCCGGCAGCCACGCCCACCGGTTGGCGGTGGAGTTGTTGGGCATGAAGGTTATCGCCGTCAACGACAGCCAGGGCGGCATCTACGCAGAGAGCGGCCTTGACTACCGCAAGGTGCAGGAGCACAAACGACGCACCGGCAGCGTGGTCGGCTACCCGAAAAGCGAACCGATCAGCACATCCGACCTGCTTGGGCTCAACGTGGAAGTTCTCTTTCCATCTGCACTGGAAAATGTCATCACGGAGCGCAACGCCGAATGCATCGAAGCCAGGATCATTGCCGAGCTGGCAAACGGCCCTACAACACCCGAAGCCGACGAGATTTTGCACCGCCGCGGCAAATATGTGATACCGGACATTCTCTGCAACGCTGGCGGCGTCACGGTCAGTTACTTCGAGCAGGTTCAGAACGCATCGAACTTCTACTGGGACGAAGCCACCATCCATCGGCGATTGGACGATCGCATGACGACTGCATTTGCGGCTGTACACGACACAGCCACTCGCCATGGCGTCCACAATCGACTGGCAGCGCACCTGTTGGCGGCCAGACGCGTTTATGAGGCGATGAAGGCGCGCGGCTGGGCGTAAACTGTGCCTGGCCGTCGCAAACCCTGTCAGAAAAGCTCTGGTGAGCAGGTAGGCGTCTACACGCAAATGATGGTAAACTAATCAATTGATTTCGGTGGCAATAGATTCATTGTTGCGACGCCTTTCGATTGACATCCAGGCAATGACCGTTGCAAAGATGCAAGGGGTCGCCGACATCGAAAAATCGATGAGGATTGGGTGTTCCAACAATGAACGCCTTTTATTCAAACGATTTGATTCAAAAAGGAGTAACCCATGAAGATTGGCATCTTGACCGGCGGCGGCGACGTGCCCGGTCTCAATCCGTGCATCAAGGCGGCGGTGGATCGCGCTGTTGACGAAGGCCACGAAGTGATCGGCATCCGGCGGGGATGGGCCGGTCTGCTCTATCTCAATCCAGACGACCCGGAAACCTATGATGCGTGTTTTATGAAGTTGGACAAGAACAAAGTGCGCACAATTGACCGCACGGGCGGCACTTTCTTACACACGAGCCGCACGAACCCGGCGAAAGTCAAACCAAAGGACGCCCCCGCCTTCCTGCGCGACCCGGAAAGGCCAGAATCGGCCGACAAGTCCACGCTTGATTTCACGCCGCACGTGCTGCGCAACCTGGAATTTCTCGGCATCGACCGGCTGATCCCGATCGGCGGCGACGACACGCTCAGCTTTGGCGAGAGGCTGCACAGCGAAGGCTTCCCAGTCGTCGCCATCCCTAAGACGATGGACAACGATGTCTACGGCACCGACTACTGCATTGGCTTCGGCACGGCGGTGACGCGCAGCGTGCAGTTCATCCACCAACTGCGCACCAGCACCGGCTCGCATGAACGCATCGCAGTGATTGAGTTGTTTGGTCGCAACAGCGGCGAGACCAGCCTGATCAGCTCCTATCTTGCCAGCGTCGACCGCGCCATCATCTCCGAAGTTCCGTTCGATGTTGAAAAGCTGGCGAAACTGGTGATGCAGGACAAGCGTGCGAACCCCAGCAACTACGCCATGGTGACGATCAGCGAAGGCGCTCACTTCCTGGGTGGGCAGGTCGTCGAATACGGCGAGGCGGACGCCTACGGGCACAGAAAATTGGGCGGCATCGGTCAGCTCACCGGCGAGGCGCTCAAGAAGCTGACCGGCGAAGACATCATCTACCAGCAGGTCTCCTATCTGATGCGTTCGGGCGCGCCGGACGCGCTCGACCTGATGGTGGGCGTCAACTACGCCAACCTGGCCGTGTCGCTGATCACCAGCGGCGTCAGTGGGCGCATGGTGGCGCTGCGCGACGGCACCTACACGCACATCCCGATGAGCACCGTCACCAGCGGCATCAAACGCGTCGACGTGAGCGAACTGTACGATGTAAACGAATACCGCCCCAAAGTGCGCCACGTGCTCGGCAAGCCGATGTTCCTGTACTAAAAAATGTTATCCGCAGATTACGCAGATTGCGCAGAGAAAACAGCAATTTCATCTGCGCAATCTGCGTAATCTGCGGATCAAATATTCGTAGGTTTCGATTGAAAAGGAAGGCAAAAATGATTTACGAAAGCACCTATGAACTGCGCCAGGACTTGAAAGATGCGGTCGTGGTCAAGGGTGATCGTGTCGAAGTCGTCGATCTTGCCAGGTTGCAGGCGCACGGCATCGACCTGCTGGCGCGCTCGGCGACCTTCGGAACGGACGCGGTCAAGGCTTATGCGCGCTGGATGATCTGGGAGATCGGTCAGGCGCTGGGCGCGCGCCCGGCCAGCATCCACGAGTTCTACATTGCGCGTGCACGCAACGAGTGGTCGGATCGCACTGTGCCAGCGATGAACATCCGCTTCACCGCCTATGACACCTGCCGCGCCGCCCTGCGCGCCGCCAAGAAGACCAACGCCAGCGCCATCATCTTCGAGATCGCACGCAGCGAAATGAGCTACTGCGAGCTGCCGCCGGCCGAATACAGCGCGATGGTAATCGCCGCTGCGATCAAAGAAGGCTACTTCCATCCGCTCTTTATCCAGGGCGACCATTTCCAGGTCAAAGCCGCCAAGTATAAGACCGACCCCGAAGGCGCGATTAAGGAAGTCAAAGATCTGATCAAAGAAGCGATCCCGGCCGGCTTCTGGAACATCGACATCGACACCAGCACGCTGGTCACGCTCGAACCGCCGACGCTCGACGAGCAGCAATATCACAACTACACGCGTTCTGCGGAGATCACCAAATTCATCCGCGATCTGGAGCCGGCTGGCGTCACGATCAGCCTGGGCGGCGAGATCGGCGAGGTCGGCGAGAAGAACTCCACGCCGGAAGAACTCGATGCCTACATCCTGGGCTATGAGAAGGCGCTCAAGCAGCTCGGCGACTACGCAGGCTTGAGCAAGATCAGTGTGCAGACCGGCACCAGCCACGGCGGCATCGTCCTGCCCGACGGCAGCATCGCCAAGGTGGCGGTCGATTTTGACACGCTGGCGGTGCTTGGGCAGCGAGCGCGCGAGCACGGCGCCGGCGGCGCGGTGCAGCACGGCGCCAGCACCCTGCCCGAAGATTACTTCAACAAATTCCCGGAAGTGCAGACGCTGGAGATTCACCTGGCGACCGGCTTCATGAACCTGTTCCTCGATCATCCGGCGTTCCCGGCGAAGCTGACCGAGAAGCTGCACAAGTTCCTCGACGTGGCCGCCGCCGATGAGCGCAAGCCCAACATGACCGATGCGCAGTTCTACTACAAGTCGCGCAAGAAGGCGATGGGGCCATTCAAGCCGGAGCTGTGGGCGATTTCGGGTGAAGCTAAAGAGGCGCTCTACCAGGCGCTTGAAGACCAGTTCACCTTCTTCTACAAGAAGCTGAACGTCGTCGACACCCGCGACCTGATCGACCGTCTGGTGACGGTGGTGGAATATCACCAGCCCAAGCCGGCCAGCACACGCGTCGCTGGCGATGATCTCGGATTGGCGGACTGAGACGGGAATTGTGCGGGGCAGCTCACCGCAACAAAGTTCAAGTATTCGAGAGCTGATGCCGTGGTGTCCACCCCGGCATCAGCTTTACTGAGGTATTGGAGTTACCGCCTGCAAACCTGGCACGCGCGTGAACTCGTCAACGTTGAATGTCACTACTTTATAGCCAGATGCTAATGCTGATGCTGCAATCAGCAGATCGTGAGGGCCGATCATCTCACCGCGTGTCTGCAATCCTGCCCAAATGCGAGCGTAGTGGTGGGCAACTTCTAGATCGATTGGAATGATCGGAAATAGCGCCAAGACAAAATTGACAAATTGACGCCTCCGCTCTGCCTGTTCGACCGTCTTGGCGCGATAGATTCCGTGCAACAACTCACTTGCTGTGACCACACTGATCGCCAACGATTCGTCCTCGTTGCCAGCCAGCACACTTTGCAAACGGATACGCCCTCGTTCGGCAGCGATCAATACGCTGCTATCGATCAGGAGTCCCACGTCGTATCCTCCGGCATCGCCAAGGCGGCTCGTGTTTCGACCAGGTCTTGTTCCCATTGTGCTGCATCATCTGGGTCCAGCCGTGGCCTGTTTTCCCACTGGCTGAGCAAGTCTTTGGCTGAAAGAGTCTTGTTGGCGCCTGTCAACTGGGCGACAACGATCCCTCCACGCGTCAACAAGTAAGTCTGTCCCTGGTAATAGACGCGGTTGATCACGTCAGAGAAATTGCGCGATGCCTCTGTTACGGAAATTACTCGATTCATGGCTACCTCTCTAAAGTTGACTACTATCACCACACATAATAATCAGATTTTCAGATAGATCAAGGCAGGCGCCAGGCAACTACAGAATCTGCAAGGAGTAGGGTACAGGTGCAAAAAATCCCGTTTGCACAAACGAAACGATTGCGGTATATTTTTCTTGCAACACACAACAAGTACGTAGATGATTGACAGCATTGAGGTGCTTGTTGGCAGTTCGCACGATTTTTCACCGGTTATCAATTTCAACCAACTTATAACTTTGCATATTCCCTGCTGTTCAACAGGGAAGGGGGAGGTCAAGCGCCAGGATTTCTGCATGTCGCCTGTTTGTATTGTTGTCTATACCGTTGTTCCCCAGAAAATCAATTGAGGAGGTTACTTCACAATGCACAAGGGAAAGCGAATTTTTGTCATTCTCAGCCTGTTGCTGGTCGCCATGATGGCGTTGGCAGCTTGTGGGCAGCCGGCGCCAACGCCTGCGCCTGCCCAGCCAGTGGCGCCGACTGAGGCGCCCGCTGCACCGGCGGAGGCTGCACCAGCCGAACCGGCGCCGACCGAGCCGCCTGCCGAAGAACCTGCGCCAGCCGCCGAAGGCTCCGAACGCTCACGGACCTTAATCATGGACATCGACGGTGGGCGTCTGCAAGACCCGGAAGGCGTCTGGAATCCCTACGTCCCCGGCAACCGCCGCGACCAGGGCTTCCATCAGGTCTGCCTGGAGCCGCTCTTCATCCTCAACTATCAGACCGGCGAGTTCATGCCGTGGTTAGGCGAGAGTTTCGTCTCCAACGAAACCCTCGATCAGTGGACTCTCACGTTGCGTGAGGGCATCACCTGGCAGGATGGCGCGCCCTTCACTGCCGACGACGTAGTCTTCACAATTCAAACCTTGATCGACAACGCGCCTGAACTCAGCGATTCCGCCGCAATGAAGCAGTGGGTCAAGAGTGTGGAAAAGGTTGATGATCGCACCGTGCTGTTCACACTGAACAACCCGAATCCGCGCTTCCAGCTTGACTACTTCTCCGTCAGAATCTGGGGCGGCGTCAATTTCATGCCCAAGCATATCTGGGAGAATGTCGACCCGCTCACCTTCAAGAACTTTGATCTGGCGGCGGGTTTGCCCATGTGCACCGGCCCCTACAAACTGGCAAGCACCAGCGCAACCGAGGTTGTGTGGACGCGTCACGATGACTGGTGGGGCGCCAAAACCGGTCTTTACAAACTGCCTGAGCCGGAAACCATTATCTGGACGTGGGCAGGACCGCCTGAGACCCGCGCCGCGCTCATGGCAAACGGTCAGCTTGACAGCCTGATGGACATCACGTTGGGCGCGCTGCAGGCGCTGCAAGCACAGAATCCCAACGTCATCACTTGGTTCGACGAGCCGCCTTTCGCCTGGGTGCCCGATCCTTGCTCGCGCACCTTCGAGTTCAATACAACGGTCGCCCCATGGGATGACCCAGAGATGCGATGGGCGATCAACTACGCCATCGACCGTGACAAGATCGTCGAAATCGCCTACGAGAACACCACGCTCAAGAGTCGCCATTTCTTCCCGGCTTACCCGCCGCTGGATGACCTGGTCGACGCCGCCATCGCAGCTGGCGCCTGGGATCTCGACCAGTTGTGGACGCACGATCCAGCCAAAGCCGCCGAGATCATCGAGTCCAAGGGCTACACCAAGAACGCCAATGGCTACTATGAGAAGGATGGCGTCGAGCTGACGATGGACATCACCACCCACGAAGCCTTCATCGAGAAGCAGCGCATTGCACAGGTGATCGTTGAAGACCTGCAGGCGCTGGGCATCAACGCTTCCACACGCAACGAGGCTGGCGCCACCTGGGGCACAAACTTTGACGAAGGCAATTTCGAGACTCGCATGGGATGGCAGACTTGCGGCTCCGTCAACGAGCCGTGGAACTCGCTGGACACGTTCAATATCATGTGGCTGACGCCGGTCGGTGAACGAGCCAGCCGCAACCAATGGCGGTGGAGCGGCCCGGCGGCGGAAGAGTATAGCAAACTGGTCGACGAGATGGGCGTGCTTCCGCTCGGCGATCCGAAGGTCGAAGAGCTCTTCATCCAGGCCATGGACATCTGGTTCGATGAACTGCCCGTGATTCCAGTCACCCAGGCCAAGAAGATCATTCCGTTCGACACCACCTATTGGACTGGCTGGCCCACCTTTGAGAACCAGTACATCCACCCGCCGACCTGGTGGCAGCACACACATGTGATTCTGCAAAACCTGACGGCCACCGGCGCGCAGTAATGTGTTCACAATCCTTCCAGGAAGCGGCCGCTTCCTGGAAGGATTGACCGATTTTCGGTGCGAATTAGACAGGAAACGACATGGGCGGACTTACCTGGAGCTATTTTCTGAAACGGCTTGGGATGTGGTTCTTGACCATTTGGTTGGGAACCACCATCATCTTCGTAATCCCACGCCTGGCGCCGGGCGATCCTGTAGCCGGCGTGATCAGTCGGTTGATCGCACAATCCGGTTTCGTCGAAAATTCAGCAGAGATGATCGAGGCATGGCGAGCACGCTTTGGGCTAGATCAACCGTGGCCGATTCAATATATTCGCTATGTCGGCAACTCTCTGCGGTTTGATCTCGGCTACTCACTCGCAAACTTTCCCAGCCGTGTTGAAGATATGGTCGCGCAGGCGTTGCCGTGGACGATCGGGCTTCTGCTGGTGGCGACGCTGCTTTCGTTTGTGATTGGCAACACGATCGGTGCGTTGATGGCGTGGGAGCGCACACCCGGCTGGATTCGCAACCTGCTGCCGGTGTCGCTGACTTTTACGTCGATTCCCTTTTTCATGTTGGGAATTCTACTGATCTACATCTTCGCCTTCTGGCTCAGATGGTTGCCCGCTTCCGGTTCGGTCGGGCGCGGGCTGATTGCAGGTCTGAATTGGCCTTACATCTCCAGCATTATTTATCATGCGATTCTGCCCGCGACCGCAATTGTGATCGCCTCGATGGGCTTCTGGGCGTTGGGAATGCGCGGCATGATGATCACCACCGCCGGCGAGGATTACATGATCCTGGCGCAGGCAAAAGGACTCAAACCAAGTCGAATATTCTGGCTTTATGGCGTGCGCAATTCGATTCTGCCGCAGGTCACGGCGTTGACGCTCAGTTTGGGCGGCATCGTCGGCGGCGCCGTATTGGTCGAGTACATTTTCGCTTATCCCGGCGTAGGTTATCTACTCTACATCGGCATCGTGACATCAGATTACACGTTGATCCAGGGCATCGTCTTTATGCTCGTGTTTACGACGGCGACATTGGTGCTGATCTTGGATCTGCTCTATCCGTTGATCGATCCCCGGATTACCTATGAACGAGGCTGACCCATGACGACATCCACGCAAAGCGTTTCCAGTGGCGGCAAGCCGCAGGCGCGCAAGACTTCCAGGTTCAATCGTTGGGATTCGCCATGGCTTAACCCCAAATTTTTGATCGGCCTAGCAATGGTGCTCTTCATCATGTTGCTTGGGCCGATCGGGCGCATTTTTTGGGATGAATCGCTCTCCTTTCCAGCTTCGTCGCCGCTAAATCTGCCGCCACCATGGGCGCCAGGCTACGACGCCGAGGCAGCCCGCCCCGTGGTTCAGCAGATCGAGACCCTGCGCACGCGCGCCACCGCTACACCTGTTGCTGCGCCCGCCGACGCTGCAAGTGCAGAGGAAGCGCCCGCCGCACAAGCCACGCCTGCGCGTTCAATCACGGGCGGCAACCCCTTTGCAGCGCGGACGCCGGCCGCCGAACAACCTGCTGCTGGCGCAACACCGACACGCCGTTCAGTGACAGGCGGCAACCCGTTTGCAGCGGCGACGGCGACGCCTGATTCAGCCGTAGCTGCGGCAACACCCGCCGCCACCCCGGCCCGCCAGGCAGTTGGCGCAGCGGCTTTTGCGCGTTTCGGAGCGCCCTCATGGGATCATCCGCTCGGCACGGAGAGCAGCGGGCGCGATATGCTGGCGGTGCTGCTTGTCGGCGCCCCGCGGTCGCTGCGCATTGGTCTGATTGCAGCAAGCATCGGTATGTTGATCGGCGTCGTGCTTGGTTTCACAGCCGGCTATATGGGCGGTTGGGTGGATGCGATCATTCGCACACTCTCCGACGCCATCATCGTCATCCCGGTGTTGGCAGTGCTGATCGTGATCGGCGCGTATGTGCGTGTGTTGCAGGTCGAAAACATGGCGTTGCTGCTGGCGGCGTTCCTGTGGCCCGGCCCAACACGCCTGATCCGCGCCCAGGTGTTGAGTATGCGCGAACGCGGCTATGTGCAGATGGCGCGCATTTCCGGCGCCAGTTCATTCTCAATCATGTTCGGGGAGATGATGCCCAACATGCTGCCCTACATCGCCGCCAGCTTCACCGGCAACGTGTCGGCTGCAATTTTGGCAGCCACCAGTCTGGAAGTGCTCGGACTTGGCCCCACGCGCATCCCGACGTTAGGCATGACGATTTACTACGCCATTCAGTCCGCCGCTGTCCTGCGCGGGATGTGGTGGTGGTGGGGCGTCCCGATTGCCGCCCTCGTCATCGTCTTTTCGGGTCTCTTTTTGATCACCATCGGCCTTGATGAAATCGCCAATCCACGTCTGCGCGGACGGAAGGTGACCGCATGACCGTACAACTGGAACGCAAGAAAGCTGCCGCGGCTGGCGCCAATGGCCGCGAGATCACGCTCGAAGTCAAGAACCTCAAGGTCTATTACGGCACGCCCACCGGCAACGTGCGCGCCGTGGATGACGTCAGCTTTCATGTCTACAAGGGTGAAATTCTCGGTCTCGTCGGCGAGTCGGGCTGTGGCAAGACGACGACGGCGATGGCGATTCTGCGCATGGTGCAGCCGCCCGGGCGCATCGTTAGCGGTCAGGTGCTGCTCGATGGCATCGACCTGGTCGGGCTAAACGAGTCGGCGCTGCGCGACGTGCGTTGGAATACGTTGGCGCTGATCCCGCAGGGCGCCATGAACTCGCTCAACCCGGTGATGCGCATCCACACGCAGATCGCCGAAGCCATCCAAACGCACGAAGGTCGCCAGCCCAAGGACAAACTCAAGAAGCGCATTCTTGACTTGCTGACGATGGTTGGTCTACCCAGCCGCATCTACGACATGTACCCGCATGAGTTGAGCGGCGGCATGAAGCAGCGCGTCTGCATCGCCATGGCGATCGCCCTGCATCCGTCACTGATCATCGCCGACGAGCCGACCAGCGCGCTCGACGTGGTCGTGCAGCGCGTGGTCGGGCAGACGCTGCTCGACGTCAAAGAGCGCATGGATGTGTCGATGATTTTGATCGGTCATGACATGGGCTTGCAGGCGCAGTTGGTCGACCGCATCGCCGTGATGTACGCTGGTCACATGGTCGAAGTGGCGCCGGTCGAGGCGATCTTCTCGGAGCCGCTGCATCCATACACCCAGCTTCTGATCGAGTCGATCCCGTCGATCAAGGAGCGTAAACCGCTCAAACTGACCGAAGGCATCACGCACGACCTGCGCAACCCGCCGCCTGGCTGCATCTTCCAGGAGCGCTGCCCGAAGGTGATGGATGTCTGCCGCCGTGATCGCCCGCCGCTGCGCCAGCTCAAGCCGGAGCATTACGTGGCGTGCCATTTGTATGAGTAGCGCCTGCGCGATAAGCTACCAGCATGGAAAACACAACTTCAATGTACAAGATTCGGCTGACGCTAGAACTCAATGAGGAAAGCGGCGTCTACACGGTCACAAGCCCCGACGTGCCGGGATTGGTGACGGAAGGCGCTGCACCTGAAGAGATCACCAGGAATGTAGAAGATGCACTTCACGGGTTGCTGGAAGTATGGGCCGAGCTGGGCATGGAGACACCCGCATCACTGCGCAATGCACAAGCTGAAGTGCCCACGACAGCCGAAGTGCTGATAACAGCATGAAGTATCAGGAGTTAGCCAAACGGCTGCGCGAGTTGGGGTGCGAAGAACGACGCCAGGCAAAAGGCAGTCATCGTATCTGGTACAATCCAGCAACCAATCAAGTAGCGTCAGCGCCCGGATTGGGGAGGAAAAGACCTGGCGCCCGGCACTGTACGCAGCATCATTTGCCAGTTAGGGATCAGCCGTGATCAATTTGGTCCCATCAAATAAGCCAGGATAGTAGCGACGATGCCCGAACCACTGCTCGAAATCAAGAATGCAACCAAAGTCTACGGCGGGACCGGCTTCTTCAGCAAGAAGCGCACCACCGTCGCCCTTCAGGATTTCAACCTGACGATCGACGCCAAACCGGCGACGATCACCACGATTGCCGGCGAGAGCGGCAGTGGCAAGACCACGCTCGCCAACCTGGTGCTCGGTTTTGTCAAGATCACCAGCGGCCAGGTGCTTTACAAGGGCGTCGATGTCAACACGATGAACAGCAGCCAGCTCTTCGAGTACCGCCGCGAGGTGCAGGCTGTCTTTCAAGATCCGTACGCCGTCTACAACCCCTTCTATCGTGTCAAGCATATCTTCGACATGGTGCTCAAGAACTTTAAGCTTGCCAAATCGAAGGAGGAAGGCCGCGCACTGGTCGAAGATGCGCTCAACGTGGTGGGGATGCGCGGCGAGGAGGTGCTGGAGAAATACCCGCACCAGCTCAGCGGCGGTCAGCGCCAGCGCATGATGGTGGCGCGCGCCTACATGCTCAAGCCGCGGCTGATCGTCGCCGACGAGCCGGTGTCGATGGTCGATGCGTCGCTGCGCGCCATGATTCTTGACATCATGTTGCGATTGCGCGACGAACATAACATTTCTTTTCTCTATATCACACACGATCTCTCCACCGCCTATCAGATCGGCGACAATATCCATCTGCTCTACCAGGGTTCGGTCGCCGAGCGCGGCAACACCGTCAAGGTGATCGAGAATCCCAAACATCCGTATGTCCAGTTGCTGATCAACTCGATCCCGGTGCCCGATCCTTCGGTGAAGTGGGGCGGCGAAGAGGTGACGACGCTCGACGACGAGCAGATGCGCACCAGCATCAGCAGCGGCTGTCGCTTCTATGGTCGCTGCATCCACCGCATGGATCGCTGCCTGGAAAAAGCGCCGCCGCTCTACTCCGTCGGTGAGGCGGGACACGAGGCTGCGTGTTACCTCTACGAGTCCGGTGTCGAGACGCCTGAAGCTGTCGCAGTCCGGTGACCAGTCGTGAACAGAGCGAGCGCCTCTATCTCCTGCTGGTGATCTCGCTGCCCTTGTTGGCAATGATCGCATACTTTGCGTGGGTCTTTGGCCTGCGCGACATGTTCGCCGTCTGTCCGCCTTCCTGTCGCGGACGTGATTTCAGCGGCGGCAATCTGGCCGCGCTCGCTCTGCGCAACGCCGACCTGCGCGACGCCAACCTCAGCCGCGCCTTTCTCGATGGCGTCGATGCCAGCGGCGCTGACTTCACCTTTGCCAACCTGGCCGGCGCGTCGCTGGTCGGCGCAAATTTACAGCGCGCCAACCTGACCGGCGCTGCACTCAGCCGCGTGGACGCACGTCGAGCCAATTTCGCCGAAGCCGTGCTGCGCGGCGCACGCATCGACGCCGCCGACCTGAGCGCGGCCGACCTGACCGCCGCCGATCTGACCGCCGTCTCGCTCACCCACACGGATCTACGCGACACGCTCATCAGCGAGCAGACCCGGCTTGACCCCAAGTGGCGCCTGGTCTGGGGCATCATCAACACGCCGGAATCGGTTGACAGCCTGGCTGGCGTCGATCTGCGCGATGCCAACCTCAGCGGGGTAGTGCTGGCCGGGTTCGACTTGCAGGGCGCTGACCTGCGCAACACGTTGCTAAACGGCGCTGACCTGACCGGCGCCAACCTTGCTTTTGCGCAGCTTCAGCAGGCAAAGTTGGACGACCAGACGCGCATCGATCCCAAGTGGCGGCAGGTCTGGGAGATCGTCAACACCGTGGATCGGGAGCAACAGCTTGCGGGCGTCGATCTCACCGATGCCTGGCTGGCGGGCGCTTACCTGCGTTCCGCCGACTTGAGCGGGGCCGTGTTGCAGCGCGCCGTGCTGCGCGACGCTGACCTGCGCTATGCCCGGCTCGACAACGCCGACCTGCGCGACGCCGATCTGCATCACGCTGCGCTGCAGGAAGGCTCGCTCGCCGGCGCGGACCTGCGCGGGGCAGACCTGACGCTGGCTGACCTGCGCCTGGTCGATCTGCGTGGCGCGCTGCTCGACGACCGCACCGTGATCGATCCGGCACAGCGGCTGATCCACGAGCTGGTCAACACCGGCGCGGTCGGGCGCGACCTGCGCGGCGCCCGCCTGGCCTGGGCTGACCTGTCCGGCGTGGATTTCACAGGCGCCGATCTCAGCGACGCCGATCTGCGCAACGCCGACCTGCGCGGCGCCGTGTTGACCGACGCGATCCTGACGAACGCTGATCTGACTGGCGCGCAGATCCCAGACGGTTATCCTTAAGGGAAACCATGATCGAGAATCACACGAACGAGAAAAAGATGTGCTACAATCACGTTGGTGCGACCGGCAAATTCAATGACAGAACGTCCGTGCTGCGTGAAACTGCATACTGTTGAGAGAACATGTCATGACTGTAACCACTTACCGAGGCATCATTCACCGTGGTAAAGTTGAGACAACGGATACTATCGAGTTGCCTGACGGTGCTGAAGTCTACGTTGTTGCCTCTGCGTCCGTTGCGCTGCCCGCTGCAAAGCGAATTGCCAACTGTTGGCTTGTCAGCGAAGTGGGCAACCTGCTGATGGCGGATCATGGAATCCTCACACGGTCTGGCGCAGGCTGGGTGTGGCAGTTTGAGGTGTTCAGCACGGCAGCCGGTCGCAAACCCTGGGGGCCGCTTGGCGTCCTGAAGATCGATGCCGCTTCGGGAGAGATTCTCGACCGCGAACAAACTAAGGTTACTCTCTACGAACGTGTACGAGCTTATCGACCTCCCGTATAGCCATCAGATAGAAGAGGGATATTGCCTGCCAGCGTGCGCACAGATGGCATTAGCATATCTAGGCGTGTCCCGTTCGCAGCACGAACTTGCGCATCTACTTGGCGTACAGCGATATGTTGGCGCGCCTGCCTCGAATCTGCTCAGATTGCGTTCATCAACAATCGATGTGTTCTTTGGTATTGAGGGAGAAGTTGAGACCATCCGCCAGTGGCTTGCGCATCGTCTTCCCGTCATAGTGTTCGTTCAAACCAACCAGTTGACCTACTGGGGCGGTGAAACGGCGCAACATGCCGTCCTCGTTGTTGGTCTAGTTGATCGCCTGGTTTATGTCTTTGACCCCGCCCAGTCAGAAGTGGTGATCGCCGTGCCAGTTGAGGAGTTTTGGCTGGCTTGGGACGAAATGGGATTGATGTTTGGGGTAATTGCACTTCGTTCCGCTTGATGCACCTACCCAACCAAGAAGTGATGTCGCATCCACGCCCAGGCATTCATAGACAATGAAATCCATTACCCACCAAACAAAGGAGTTGCAGGAATGATCCACAAGACCTTCTGGACAGCCGAAAAGATCGGCCGTCGCATCAAATTGCTGGAGGATAGCCAGGTCGTCTATCGGCAGGCGGTGACGTTGCCCCCCTTTCGTTACCTGGAACTGTCTTCGGCAAGCTTCGAGCCAGTCCCGCCCCTGGTCGGCGCTGAGATCGACCGTTCGCAGTGGGCGGTGATCGAGCCAAACAGCTATTGGGGCAAGCGCTACACCAACTTCATGTTGAGCACGACCTTCCGCGTACCAGCGGATTGGCCCACCGACGCCCCGATTGCGCTTTATCTGCCGCTGGGTGAGTCGGGCGACTTCAGCCATCCTGAGACGCTTGCCTACATCGACGGCGTGGCTTACGCCGCTGGCGACCGCCATCACCAGGAGATTCGCCTGCCCGCGCATTGGTGCGACGGCGCCGAGCATCTGCTCGACCTGCACGGCTGGAGCGGTCTCTTTGGCGACGCCGTCGATCCCAGCGCAAGCGCGCTCTTCATGCGACCATGCAAAGTTGTGCTGATCGACCAGCCAACCCGCGACTTTCTGATCACGGCGCGCGTGGCGCTGGAGACAGCCACGCGCCTCGACGACAACGACCCGGCGAAGGGGCATCTGCTCAACGCGCTCGACGCCGCGTTCAAGATACTCGACACGCGCCCCCCGGCGGTGCAGAACCTGGAAGGGCTCTCCTTTGTGCCGACAAACCATCAAGCGTTTGGCGAGGAGTTCTACGCCAGCGTGCCCGCCGCCCATGCCGCGTTGAAGGCGGGCATCGCCAAAGCCGGGCCTGCGCTCGACGTCGAGGTGATCGGCACGGGCCACGCTCACATCGACGTGGCCTGGCTGTGGACGCTGGGCATCACGCGGCAGAAGGCTGGCCGCACCTTCCACACTGTGCTGCGGCTGATGGAGCAATTTCCCGAATATCACTTCACGCAGAGCCAGCCGCAGCTCTACGACTACGTGCGCCAGGACTACCCGCAGCTTTTTGAGAACATCAAGGCGCGCATCGCCGAAGGACGCTGGGAAACGATCGGCGGCATGTGGGTCGAGGCGGACTGCAACCTGAGCGGGCCCGAATCGCTGGCGCGCCAGTTCCTGCTTGGCCGCACCTTCTTCCGCCAGCACTTCGGCGCCGACGCCGAAACGCCGGTGCTCTGGCTGCCCGATGTCTTCGGCTACGCCTGGAACCTGCCGCAACTCATCAAGGAAGCAGGGCTGGAATACTTCTTCACGATCAAGATCGGCTGGAGCCAATACAACCGCCTGCCCTACGACTCCTTCTGGTGGCAAGGGCTGGACGGCACGAAGGTGCTCACGCACTTCAGCACCACGCCCGACTTTGGCTCCTACGCCAGCACCTACAACGCCATGGCGACGCCAGCGCAAAATTTGGGGACATGGCAGAACTTCCAGCAGAAGGAATTGCAGCAAACGCTGCTGATGGCGTTTGGCTACGGCGACGGCGGCGGCGGTCCCACGCGCGAAATGCTTGAAAACATCCGCGCAATGGGCAACTTCCCCGGCCTGCCCAAGATGCGCAACGGTTCGGTCAAGGAATTCTACGAGAAACTTGAAGCCGAATCGGGCGACCGACTGCCGACATGGAACGGCGAGCTCTATCTGGAGCTGCATCGCGGCACCTACACGACGCAAAGCCGCAACAAGCGCGCCAACCGCAAGAGTGAGTTTCTGCTCCACGACGCCGAATTCCTGGCGACCGCAGCCAGCCTGAACAGCGACTACGCCTATCCCCAGGCGACGCTCAACAAGGCGTGGGAGCTGGTCTGCCTGAACCAGTTTCACGACATCATCCCCGGCAGCTCGATTGCCCCGGTCTATGTCGAGTCGCAGGCGCAATATGCTGAGATCCGCCAGATGGCGGAAGGCGTGATTGATGAAGCGTTGGCGGCATTGACGCCAGCCGGCGCGTATGGCGTCATCGTCAACCCATCGAGCTTCCCGCGCCGCGATCTGGCGTTTCTGCCTGGAGCGCAGGACGAGGGACCGGCCAGAAAGAACGCGTTGTCACTGGCGATCGCAGGGCGCGCAGTGGCAGTGCAGGCAACTGAGGACGGGCTGCTGATCGATGCGGGCGAGTTGCCGCCCTTCTCGGTGACGCCATTGGCGGCTGCCATCGAGGCGGCGCCGACGGATACATTGCCTGGTGTGCTGGAAGTCGCCGTCGACCGGTTGGAGAACGCCTTCGTGCGCGTCGAGCTGAATCCAGCGGGCGACATCATACGCATCTACGACAAGGTGAACGGGCGCGAGGTGTTGCCGCCCGGCGCCGTCGCCAATCAGTTCCAGGCGCACGAGGATCGCCCGCTCAACTGGGATGCATGGGATGTGGACATCTTCCTGCGCGACAAGCTGTGGCTGGCAGAGCCAGCGACGTCGATCACCGTCGTCGAATCCGGCCCGCTGCGCGCCACGCTGGAGATCAAGCGACGCATCCTCAGCAGCGAGTACACGCAGCGCATCAGCCTGCAGCACAACCGCGGTCAGATCGACATCACCACCGACATCGACTGGCGCGAACGCGCGATCTTCCTCAAGGTGGCCTTCCCGGTCGATGTGCTCAGCCCAAAGGCGACCTACGAAATCCAGTGGGGCAACACCGAACGTCCGACGCACTGGAACACGAGCTGGGATTGGGCGCGCTTCGAGACCTGCGCCCAGAAGTGGGTCGATCTGAGCGAAGGCGGCTATGGCGTCAGCGTGCTCAACGACTGCAAATACGGCCACGACATCAAGGACAACGTGATCCGCATCAGCCTGCTGCGCGGCCCTGGTTCGCCCGACCCGACCGCCGATCTCGGCAGACACACCTTCAGCTACAGCATCCTGCCGCACGCGGGCGGCAGGAACGAAGCGACGGTGCAGGCTGCCTACGCGCTCAACGATCCACTGATTGTGCGACGGGGCGATGGGCGAGGGGCAGGCGCGGCTTCGCTTGTGAGTTGCAACGCATCAAACGTGATCATCGAGACGGTGAAGCGGGCGGAAGACGGCGCCGGCATGATCGTGCGGCTGTACGAGACGCAGCGCCGTCGCGGGACGATCACCCTGACGACCGGCTTCCCGCTCCGGGCGGCGGCGCGCACGAATCTGCTCGAAGAGGAGAAATATGCGCTGGCGGTGACGGAGAACAGCGTACGCTACGACATCCGCCCCTTTGAGATCGTGACGCTGCGGCTTGTCCCGGCATAACTGCCAACGGTCTGTGGCTTTCGTACCATTGGCTGTTGACATGCGGATATCGCGCGTATTCACTGAAAATCTGCGACCCTACCATCGAAATTTCCAGGAATTTTGATGGTAGGATTGCAAAGTTCCACGATCGTCAGGCAGTTCAGCAGTCAGTGTCGGCGATTAGGATGCCTGACTCGCAGCCGCGTGCCAGGCATCCAGTTGGCTGCGCAGCCAGGTTAGTTCTTCCTCGCTCAGGTCGCCGGGCGGTGGCTTGGTGTAGTCGATGGTCAGGTCGTAGCCGCCCACGTCGTAGCAGCGTGCAAAAACCGCCGGCAGGTCGAGCACCACGTCGGGGTCAGGGCTGCGCAGGGGGATGCGGCAGCGTGGCAGGCGGTCGCGAATGCCGAACGGATAGACTTCGAGCCGGTTACGCTGTCCGCCCCGGCTGACGCTGACGACGTAGCGCCAATCGGGCGGCTGTGTGATCGCGACCTGGCGCGCCAGCGTGGTCGGCTTGCCCTCACGCAGCAGATCGATCTCGACCAGACTGACCGGCGTCGCCAGCAGGTCAGCTTGCTTTTGCAGATATTGCTCGCGGCCATCACCGATCTTGTTGCTGGAGCTGAGCACCTCGATCAGCGTCACCACCTCGCCCGTTTCGCGCTGGATGATCTCGATGTAGGGCACGCGGCGCTCCTCGTCAAATAGGAGATGCGTCTGCGGTTCGTCAACAATGCTGTCGCCTGCATAGACGGCCGCCTCACGCAATACACGCGGCGGCTTCACGATGGAGACGTCGGGAATGTAGCCCTTGTGCACCTGCGCCAGCTCAATGCGTTCGCCGATGCGCGCCACGTAGCTGGGGCGAATCTTCGCCTGCAACTCTTCGCGAATGTAGGTAATAAGAGAAGAATGCACGTCGGGCCACAGTGCATGATCTTCCAGATACGGATCCATGCCGGGAAATGGACTGGGCATCGTCACCTCCACCAACCGTAAACGGTGCGTTCACCATTGATTGTAATAATGTTGGGGAATTGGGTCAACCAGCGCGCAAATGGTAGGTCATCGTCTCTGGCGTGATATGGCAACTGCGAACAACGCTGTGATGCGCGCTTCGCTACGCTCACTGAATCGGAAGCGCCCCTATCTCCAGCGGGCCAACCTCCACAGCGCCGCTTTCGACATCATAGACGACGATTTCGAGACGATAGTCGCCAGTCTCCAGTTCGGCTGGCACCGTCAACACCTTGACATCGGGCAGCGGTGCAGCGAAGAACAGATTGGTCGGCACAATGCCGCGCGTGGGTGGGCCATCCTGTTGGGCGACAATGACGCCATCGGCGTCCACAATGCGCAGCGAGGTGTTGAGCTGGCGGTCGATCGGCGCAGTCGCCTGCCAGGTTAGCTCGACGTACAGCGGCTCGCCAGGGCGCGCAGTGGTCGCGCGCCAACTGGTCAGAGCAAGACGACCGAAGGAAAGCGGCGGCTCGAAAATCTGCGTGTTGTCGTATGGCGGCGGCGCACGCCAACCCTCAGCCAGCAGCGCAGTGACGCCGCGTTCGGCGAAAGCTGGATCGAACTGCTCAATGACAGTGCGCAGGAAGTCATCCTCATAACGCGTGGCGAGGCGGAAGGCGTCGGTCACCAGCCAGACGCGCGGCGCAGTGCGGATCACGTCGATCAGATGCTGCGTGTCGTTGAGGAGTGCGGCGCCCGTCCAACGGTCGACAAGCACTCCGTCTTTGCGAATCACGAATTCTTCGTAGACGCGCTGCACCGCATAGTAGTCGCACGGCTCGCCAAGCACGAAGGCGCACGCTGGCGGCTGTGGCGACATCACCACGTCGCCCGGCTGGCGGTTGGCGGCGACGTACTCCAGGACGCGGTCATAACCCTCGACCTGTCTGGTCAGCACTGCGGTCGCTGGCTGCCACCACGCCCACACCAGCAACGCCGACGCGCCGGCGGTGGCGATCCAACGCCGCTTTTCGGTGCTGGAGAAAAAGGAAGCCTGCTGATTCGATCTTGGCATGAGCAGGCGGTCGATCACCCACACCACGCCCGCCGCACCGAGCAGCAACCAGAGCGGCTGCACCAGGAAAAGATAGCGCGCCTCGCGCCATTGTCCACCGACCAGCGTCAGGATGAACATCAGCACAAAGCCAAAGGGCAGCGCAAAGAAGATCGTCGCCTGATCGAACACTGCAAGCTGCGCCGGTCGCCAGCCGCTGCGCGCCAACGCCATCAGCGCCACGCCCACCGCCAACAGACCGACCAGCGTCCACGGCAGCCGCTCCGGCGCAACCAGCAGCGGCGCATAGGCGGGCCACGCCGCCGCCACATCAAAGAGCGGGGCGACATACGGGCGTTCCGCCTGGATCGTCTCGAAGAAGCCAGGTTGTCCCAGGATTTCGATGGCGTAGCGCACGCCCATGCCGACCAGGATCAGTGCGTGCGCGGGCCACACTTCCCGTCGCAGCAGATAACGCCAGCCGCGCCAGGCGACCATTCCTGCCAGCAGCGGCGGATAGAGCAACACCGTCTGTTCCTGCGAGAAGAGAGCAAGTAGAAAGAAGAGTGTAAAGAGCAGGTGACGCCTGGAAACCGAGTTGCTTAAAGAAGTTCGATTTCTATCGGACGACTCCTGCACCGCCCAAAACGCCGCCCAGACCGTCAGCAGTGCGAAGAACTGAAGTTGCGCGTAGAAGCGCGCGCGTGCGCTCCAGATGATCGCCTCAGGCAGCAGCGTCAGCCCTAGCGCCGCTAGCCAGCCGACGCGCACGTTCCATGCCCGCCGCCCCACCGCAAAGATCGTCAAGATCGTCGCCAAGCCGAAGACGAGGCTGGGCAGCCGTCCGGTCGTGTACCCGAGACCGGCGACCGCACCGACCAACGCAGTGACGTAGGTCGCCAGCAGCCCGCGCGTGTAGAGCACGCCGCTCGGCATGATCGGCGCGCCAAGTTCCTGTGTGCGCAGCGCCGCCCACAGTGTCGTGAACTCGTCGACGTACAGGCTGATCGTGTCGAGATACTGCCAGCGCAGCCAGAACGCCGTCGCCAACAGCGCGGCAAGAAGTACAGAAATCGTCAGAAATTGCAGGCGGTTGCGAGCGATAGACTGCACTCTTTCTTGATGGTCAGAAGGGGGATGTTGCAAGGCGCCTGCTCCGGTTGAATTGGGCACGCATCAGGCTGTAGAAAGCAATGGCGACGCAGGCAATTGATAAATTGCCGGGCGGTATTTCGGCGGCGGAATGGGTTTGCCGTTGGCGCGTGCTGCTTCCAGCCAGGCAGTTTTGGCGATCTGCACCTCGCGCAGCGCTTCCTCTGGCGTTTCACCAAACGCAGAGCAGAAGCGCAGATCAGGGATGTCGGCGATGTATCCGCCATCCTCCTCTGAATAGAAGATGCTGATGAAGTAATCTTGCATGTCAATCCTCGAGTTTCAGATCGTATTGCTCAACAAGCTGCAAAAACTGCCGAATCTGGTATGGTTTAACTTGCCCCCCCGTGCTCCTGCAAATTCAATATCTCAGGAATATCAGGATGCACAAAAATGTGATGGCTACCGCGGACTCTAGACAACTCAAAACCGAACCCCTCAACCAAAGCTACAAAATCACCAAATCGGACGTTCCTGGAGCCAGAAAGGATCTTTTCCAATAGCCTGGCTTTGTTCATGCTGATTTGCACCCCAAACTGTCGGATAGAAAACGTCTCTCCTCCATTATACCGGATAAGTAGATTCAATCAATTGGCTTTGGTGTGCCATTGTCATCGATCAAAGCCTCCAACCACGGCGAAATCCCCAACCGCCGCGTCGCCCTGGCTGACCGGCAGACGGGGTTCGCCGGCGTACAGCCCGAGGCGCACGGTGTACTGATCCGGCGGCAGGTCGGTGGGCAGCGACAGGGTGATAGCATCGATGATGCGCTGACCGGGCTGCCAGGTGTGCGTCGGCGCAAAGCCGGCCAGCGGCGGCTGATCCTGCTGCGCGACAAGCTCGCCGGCGCTGTTGACTACGTGCACGAAAGTTGTGTAGTCGATCGTGGGCGTGGTCAGCACATCCCACTGCAGGCGAACGGTCAGCGCAGCAGGGGTGGCGTCGCTGGTTTCGACGGCGGCGCCCGCCAGGTGCGCCAGGTCACCAAAACGAAACGGCGGATCAATCGCTGCTATTGTCGCCGGTTCGCCAACCTGCACGAGCGCCACCTTGCGTTCGCCGGCTGGAATCGCTTCGCCGCTGCGCGCGTCGACGGCGGGCAGCGGCTCGAAAGTCGCCGGGTCATAGAACGAGAGCACAAGCTGGTAGAGACCTGGCGGAGCGTCAGGCGTGATCGTCAACGTGTGACCGTCGGGGCGCACCTCGCGCACAGGCCACTCCGCGGTCGGCGCGCCCCAGGGCCAGCCCTCGCTGCGCCAGAGTTCGCCGCCATCCTGTCCGACCAGCCGCACCAGCACGTTGTAGTTAGTCTCCATCGGCGCCAGCGCCTGCAAGTAGAAGGTGACGAGCTGCTGCTCGCCAGGCGCCATCCGCGCAAAATTGCCATCGACGCCGACCAGCCGGATCGCGCCGCCAAAATCCGCTGCGGGCGCAGTGTTGAGATCGATGAAGGGCGGCAGCAGCGTCTGGCGCAGATCGTAGACGCGCGCCAGGGTCAAGCCATCTTTGTGCACCTCGTGCGCGGGCGTTTGCGACTCGAACCATGCCACCGCTTCGGGCGAGGGAAGCTGGCGCTGCCACTGGTTGACATAGGTGACGGCGTAATCGGTGTCGAGCCACGAAAGCGGTGAACTGTAACCCATCGGCACAGCCACGCCGTCAGAAAAATAGGAGAACGGCCCGTCAGCATACCACGCGGCTATGCGAAAATTCTCGCTGTCCGGCTGCGCATTGAGCCAGCGCGCAGCCTCGTCAAGACCCTCGCCCCACCCCACAAAAAGCACATTGGGCGCTGTGCGGCTGCCCCCTGCCAGTGGGTTGAAGTAGGTAAGATAGTAGGGATAGGTCAACCCCGTAAAAACACCGTGCAAGACGAAAACAATGCTCAGCAATACGACTGTGGGTGAGATTGCGCGCAGTCGCCGCTGCCAATGGGAAGCGTCGATCCGCCACGGCGTCTGCACCAACGCCATCCAACCCACGGCGGCGATCACATCGAGCGCCAGAAAGACGGGCAGGATATAGCGATCAAACTTCTTGGCGGGCGCGGTCATGACCACGATAAAGACGATCACAAAAAAGGTCAAGGCGCGCACGGTGCGACGCGTGCGCGCTTCGGCGAAAATCCAGTTGCGACGCACATAAAAAACAAGCGCCGCCGCCAGACCGATCGTCACCGCCGGCGTAATACGAAAAAAGAGTGCAATCGGATAGAAAAGCGGCCCCGGATTGTCGGTCGGTGCGCCCAGGAAGAAGTTGGGGTTGACGTGACCTTCGACATACGCCTCCATCTCCGTCGCCATGCGCAACAGCGAACCAACCGGATCGCTCCACATCGCCGGCCAGAGGAGAACAAAGACAGCCACAGCTACAATTCCCCACCATATATAGCCGGTGCACAGACGCACGATCATGGCTTTGGCGCGCGCCTGACGCTCAAGGGTGCGCACAGCGTCGCCATCTGGCGCGTCTGCATAAGGATCGGATGGGGCGAGTTGCCAGCGCGTGCGCCAGATGCGCACACACTGCGCCGCAACTAATATCCCTCCCACCGGCGCAAGCAGCGCAGCCGGCGTCTTGGTCAACCATGCCAGCCCCATCAACACGCCGGCGATAACCACATCACGCCAGTGTCGACCGGCGTAAAGCCAGGCCAGAAAGAACATCAGAGATAGAAAAACGAAGCTGGCGACGAAGCCATCGGGATGCAGTTGTCGTGAAAGCGCCACGCCAAATGGGTCAACCGCCAGAAACAGAAATGCCAGATAAGCCGCGTTTCTGCCGATCAGACGGCGCAACGGAAAGATGCTCAACCACAACAGCAGCGTCACGCCCAAAGCAATCCACCAGCGACCCGCCGCCAGCAACTCAAGCGGGGTGTGTTCGGTGTTTGCCTCGATCCATGCCTCGAAATTTTCACGCTCCCACGTGAAGTAACCCGGCGCTTCCTGTGGATAATCAGGATAGACGCTTAGCAAGCCAAGCATCCCTGCCCACATCACCGTTACGCCGGGGTGTTCACGCTGGAAGGTCTGGGCAAAGTCGGCGTGTGAGAGCGCGTAGGCGAAGTTGGCTGAGCGCGCCAGCCATTTGCGCTCATCGGGAGAAACGTAGGCGTCGAGCGCCAGCGCGCGCGGCAGCCACGCCAGAAAAAAGAGAAAGATCAGCCAGGCTATTTCTCGATAGTGGTGCTTCATTCTTCCCCGATGCGGATGTCGGTTAGATGCACCTGCGTGCCGATTTCAACGCCATTTTCGTCCAAAATCGGCAAGCGCTCAAAAGTCTCCTCCAGATACATCCCCGTATAGAGCGGATAAAGACCATCCGGTGCATCTTCTCTGACGGGAATAATGTACGGATCGGCGACCAGCTCGCCTGGATCCCACCGCCAGGTGTCGCGCCCCTCACAGACCGGATAGCCATCGCGCTGCGCCACGATCTGCCCGTCGCCAAAGTAGGATTGGTTGAAAACCTTGTATGATTTGTCGATCGGCTGCTGTGCGCGCCAGAAGAGCGTGAGATAAATGTTGTCGCCTGGACGCAGCGGTTTTTCATACGCAATGTCGTATCCTTCCAGCGTGATCAGGTCGCCCAGATTGACATCCAGCGGGAACGCCACAGGTGGATCGACTGACGGGTACGTCAGCGGTAAATCCGCCAACGCGTGCATGTCGAAAGAATGTGCGTACTCTTCGTTGCGGAAGATGGGCAGCCCTTCATTTGGCAGCTGTGTTGGGAATTCGTGGCGCGCACCGGTGCGTTTATAAATGATCATCTTGTTGCGGTCGTTGACCTGAACGACGCCCCATTTCTCAAAACCCTGGCGCAAATAGTGCTCCATCGCCAACGCGTCTTCGTTCGACCACGGCTCCAGGTTGCGAATCTCGAAGAACCATTGCGCATCGCGGCGACAGCGCTCCACCCCGCGCGTGTACCAGGCCGGCACCCACGCCTCTTTCTCGCTCGTCTCGTAGGGGCCGCTCAAGACGCCCTGCCGATACAGCTCGCCGATTGTCTTCCAGCCATTGTTGAGAGGAAACCCAAAGCGCGCCTTGTTGTCCGGTTCGTCATACACTGTCCAGTAGCCCGGCGGACGTTTCTCAAAATAGTCGAGCAACACCTCGTCCTGGCTGAGGAAGTACGCATAGGCATAGAAGCCAAAAAAGAGAATGAGTGCGCCCGCAATCGCGCTGCCGATAGCCATCGCAGGTCGGGCGCCGATGCGGTCGCGCAACGCGCCCCATAGCAGCGACAATTCGTCGCCAGCGATCAGCGCCCATGGCATGAAAAAGGTGTAGACGTGCGTGCGCGGCTTTTCGGTAAGAAAGAGCGCCAGGATCATCACAACGCCAAACCACAGCCAGATCACGCGGTTCTCGATGCGTTGACGAGGAAGCAACACGATCAAACCAAAAAGCAGCGTGAAGGGAATCACGATCCAATCTTTGCCGCCGACGGTCAACCATTCAGGCCAAAAGAGCGTCACTCCAAAGAACAACGCAACAACCACAGAGAGAACAACGCCGATATTGCGGCTGAAGTTGTGGCGAATCACACGCAGCGCCGACAGCAATGTCAAGCCAATCAGCAACAACACCTGATAGGTGGTGCTGTAGAGCGTCGTGCGCAAAAAGACATCTTTGAGGTTGTTATAGGGAGGGCTGCCGCCGATGCGTCGCGCCGTCAGGTAGGTGTAGGTGGCGGCAAAACGTTCGTGCAGAATGTAAGGCGCATAGAAGACGCCCAACATCACCGCGCCCGTCGCCGTTGCAATGACAGTGGCGCCAAGCAATCGGCGCCACAAATGACGATAGCGCAGCGCCGTTGCGCCGAGCAACATTGCGGCAGGGAGCGCCGCCAACACCCCTTCGTAATGAGAAAGGATGCCGGTCGAGAGCAGGATCGCAGCCAGCGTCAGATAGTTCGCCATCGCCGCCGGCTTTACATACAGCCGATACAGCACCAGCACCGCCAACACCGACGTGAGAAAGACGACGCTTTGATATTGGACAATGTTGGCAAAACCGATGAAATAGCCATCCAGCGCCAGGAACATGGCAGCGATCCAGCCAGCCAACGGGCGATAGAGCCGCCAACCCAGCAAAAACATGCCTAGCAGCCCGGCCAGATTGGCAATTGCAAACGGAAGCCGCGCGGTCTGCTCGGTCAGATGGCCTGTTATGACATAGAAGACTGTCGGCAGAAGAATCTCGGTTGGCCCCTTTTTATGGAGCATCAACACATCTTCATAGCCCTGCATCACCGCTGCCGCACGCAACGCCGCGCGCGCTTCATCGCCCTGAAAATCGGCGTATGCCAGCCCCTCGAAACGGGTGAAAGCGCCAACCAGCAACAGCGCCAACATCCCTGCCCAGAGCCAGCGTCGGTCGCCGGTGAAGGGGGGCCACGCCGGCGCCCCTGGCTCGACGCGACGCCCACGCAGCCAGACCCACGCCAGCAACGCCAGCGTCACTGCATCGAAGGCAAGCAACGTCATGATTTGCGTCGGGCCGCCGGGCAGGTAGCTGAGCAGCAGCATCACCACAACCATCACGCCGAAAGCAGCGGCCGTACTGTAGACAATTCGCTCAAGCAGGTCAGGCGCCGATTTACTTTGTCCGATCAACGCCTCGATCAACAACGCGCCGGGGAGGAAACCGGCGATCACCATCACAGCCAGCGCCTGCGCCAACAACGGCGCGGGCGCCAAAAGCGCCGCATGCGCCAGCGCGCCGGCGCTCAGCGCACCCCAAAGCCAGTAATTTTTCATGACAAAGGAGTTTACCACGAGTTAGGAATCAGCCATAGATTTAAGGCGCACCGAGTGCTTCGTGTTTTTCAGGGTGCGATGTCAGCGCCAACCTAGCGCATAGCCGGTTTCATACATCGCCACGATATTCTCCGGCGGGCTGATTGCCTGAATGTTGTGACAGGGCGCCAGGATATAGCCGCCGCCTGCACCGAGCACCTCCAGGTTGTAAGCGACTTCCTCGCGCACGTCATCGACGGAGCCAAACGCCAGCGTGTGCTGGTTGTCCATGCCGCCATGAAAGATCACCTGTGCGCCAAAGTCACGTTTGAGTTCTGCGCGATCCATGCCGCGGCAGCGCCACTGGATCGGGTTGAGAATGTCGATGCCAGCGGCGATCATGTCGGGCAAGATCGGGCGAATCGCGCCGTCGCTGTGATGGAAAACATACGCACCCGCACTGTGCGCCAGGTCGATCATGCGTTTCATGCGCGGGACAAACACCTCGCGGATGGTTTGGGGCGAAAAAAGCAGACTCTGCTGCGAACCGAAATCTTCAGCGATATAGGAGAGCGTCACTTTGCCCGGAATCTGCTCATAGATGCGCAATGACATTTCGTAGGCAAGGTCGAAGAGCTTGTCCAAACAGTAAAGCGCAAATTCGGTGTGAATGAGCAGATCCATGTACGCCTGTTCAAGACCCCGCAGATTGGCGTAGATCAGAAATGGCTCCGAGCCGCCGCCCCGAATCGGATATTCCTCTTTACCAACGATCTGATCAGGGATCACTGAAAAGTCGAACCAGTCGGCGCTGGGCCAGGTGTAGGCGGCCTCAAGTTCTTCAATCGTCTCATAGGCGGCTAGAGGGTGAAAGACGCACTCTTTGTAGACGCCGCCATCGTACGCCACCTTGCGAAAACCGCAGCCGAACATATCATGCGCGTCGTCGACCGGCGGTCCAACATACTCCGGCCCAACCGACACGACACGGTCGATGTGCAGCTTGTGGAACACCTCCCATTCATCGGCGCAGCCGAGATGCTGCATCAATTTGTCCATCGCCTCTTCTGTGCCCCAGTAATCCATGGGTGTACGATCGGGCGTTTTGCGTTGAAGGACGGCGAGCCAGCGCTCCTTAGGTGTCATACTTTCTGTCGGCATAGCGATTCAAGTCTCTGTTGAAGGATTTTCTATTGAAATGCGCTATCGCTCATGTCGATACGCAGCCCATGCGATCTGATTTTCCCAGATTTTGACCGTCAGCGCCTGGATGTTGGGCGCAGGGATGCCGTCATTGAGTTTCAGGCAGACGATGCGCGTGAAGTGCTCGATGCTCGGATTGAGACCCGCAAATTCGGGCAGATCGTTGAGCGTCTTGTCCTTGTAGTGCGCGACAATGGCTTCCAACTGCTGCTCAACGTTGACAATATCGACCAGATAGCCGTGTTCGTCGAGCGTGGCGCCTTCAAGGATCAGCTCCAGGCGGTAGTGGTGCGAGTGCCAAAAGTTCTCTGCGCCCCAGTCGCCGCCGACCAGGAAATGCTGGGCGACAAAGTCGCGCTGAACAGCCAGAGTATACATCTTGATTCTCCTTCAGGTTATCGAGTTTCGTAATCAAAGAGGACTTGCAGCGCGTTCGCTGGCGCTTCGGCAAGCAGACGGTATGCTTCGGGCGCCTGTTCAACCGACAGTCGATGGGTGACTAGCCGAGATACGTCAATACAACGCAGCATCTCCCACGCCACATCGAGACGCCGCGCTTTGTCCCAACGGCCAAGCCAGCGCGGGTCGATCGTGCTCACCTGGCTGGCGAGCACGCGAATGCGACTGCGGTGGAACGCGCCGCCCAGATCGAGCGTCGCCCGCTTGACGCCGTACCACGAGCCGATCACAACGCGGCCCGCATAGCCGGTGAGCGCAAGCGCCGTGTTAAGCGCATCTGGGGCGCCGCTCACCTCGTAGGTCAGGTCGAAGACGCTATGCTCGCCGCGTTCGTCCGGCGACGCAACGGCGTGAGCGCCCAACGTCAACGCCAGAGAGCGTCGTTGTGACAACGGATCGACGGCGAGCAGGCGCGCCAACGGAAATCGCGCCAGCAGCGCCGTCGTGAGCAGGCCGACCACCCCCAACCCGATTACTGCCACGCGCTCACCGATGATCGGCTCGCCATCCATCACCAGGTTGACGGCAGTTTCCATATTTGGCAACAGCGCCGCCTGCGCCGGATCGATGTCGTCGGGCGCCGGGATCACCTGTGCGGTGTGTGCAGTGAAGTGGCTGGTGTGTGGATGAAAAGCAAAGACCATGCGCCCGATCCAGGCGGCGTCGACTCCAGCGCCAATCTCGACCACGCGCCCAACGCAGGCGTAGCCGTAGCGCAGCGGATAGCGCACAGCGCCGTCGAGCGCAGCGATGGCGCTGTCCACGCTCATGCTGGTGGGAACCTCTCCGCGCAAAAAGAGCAGCTCAGTGCCGGCGCTGATCGCCGATATGAGTGTCTGCACCAACACCTCGCCCGACGCCGGCCGTGGAATCGCCTCGTGGACGACGGTCACCTCGCCCGGTGCGGTGAAGAGCACGCTGGTGCGGTTCATATCGGCTCCGGTGTAAGCGCAGGCGTATCGACGGCGGGCTGTCCCCAAACCGGCTCACCCCAGACGATCAGGTCTTCGCCCGCTGGCGTGTAGGCGACCTGCGCCAGCCGTGGCAATGCTCCGTTGCTCCCGGCATGGTAGGCGTGCAGACCGCCAACCAGCCGCGGCGCCAACGTGATCACGGCGTAGTGCGCCAGGTGGCTGGCGACGAAGCTCTCCAGCACGTGGGCGCCGCCCTCGACCATTACAGATCGCACCCCGCGCGCATACAGTGCGGCCAACGCGGCGGACAGGCTTACGCGTCCGGATTCGTCGGGTGGCAACACCACAATTTCGGCGCCACGCGCAGCCAGAGCATGGCGTGCGTCGCTGCTGCTGCGTTCGGTCGTCAGAATCCATAGCCCGCGCGGATGGTTGAGCAGCGCAGCGTCGAGCGGCGTGCGCAACGCACTGTCGAGCACCACCGGCTGTGGATTGGCGCCCGCCACCAGTCGCACGGTGAGCCGTGGGTTGTCGGCAAGCACTGTGCCCACGCCGACCAGAATCGCATCGTGCGCCGCACGCAGGGCATGGGTCATAGTCATCGACGTGGCGCCGCTCAGCGCCAACGGCGCGCCTGGCTCCACCGAGAGGCTGCCGTCGAGTGACTGTGCATAGGAAATGGTGACATGGGGGCTATGCGTGCGTGCAAAATGATGCAGCGACCGCTCCTGCAACTGGCTGATGCGCGCTGTCAGATCGGGCGTCAGCGCCGCGCCGGCCAGTGTGGGCGGCGCTGGCGGCAGTTGCAGCAGATGACGCATACGCGCGACTTTCGTCTGCAAATACGCGGCGTTGTCGGCGTGCATGCTCGGCTGGAGAGGCACTCGACCGTTGATCTGAATGCCGTAGCCACGCAGTTGCTCGATCTTCGCCGGGTTGTTGGTCAGCAGCTGGATACTCTCCACACCCAGGTCGCGCAAGATGTCGGCGGCGGCCCAGTACTCGCGCTCGTCGGCTTGATGGCCGAGCATAAGGTTGGCGTCGACAGTGTCGTAGCCTTCATCCTGCAAATTGTAAGCGCGCAGCTTTTGCGCCAGTCCGATGCCCCGTCCCTCCTGCCGCAGATAGATGATCACGCCCTGAGCAGCGCTCGCAATCCGCTGCATCGCCATGTGAAGTTGTTCGCCACAGTCGCAGCGCAGTGAGCCGAAGGTGTCGCCGGTCATGCATTCAGAGTGAACGCGCACAAGTGCATCGCTGCGCCCACGAACGTCGCCCATAACCAGCGCCAGGTGTTCCTTGGCGTCGCGGGCGTCATTATAGTGATGCAGGAAAAACGCACCGTATACGGTGGGAATGCGCGCGCTGGCGGTTCGCACCAGCGGCGGCGTGATGCTCGATGAAGGTTGACTCACACATGCTGCTCCTCGGTCGATTGGTTTGCTACGCCGAGTGTACCGCGAACCTGCCCAACGGGAAAGCGGGTTTGATTACGATTGAGCTTTCGAATGATCGCATCACTGATATCGATGCTGGCGCTGTTGGCGAAACTGAAGGCGTAGATCAACACATCCGCCAGTTCGTCAGCAATCTCGGCGCGAGCTGCTTCGTTCTGAACAATTGCTTTGCTTTCCTCTATGTTGAGCCACTGGAAGTGCTCCATCAACTCGGCGCTTTCGATGGCGATGCTCATCGCCAGATTCTTGGGCGTGTGATAGCGATGCCAGTCGCGCTCATCGACAAACTCGTAGACGGCGCGGCGCAATTCGGCTACGGTGATTTCTGCATCCATCATTTCCTCAACCTGGTTTGCGGCGGCGCTGATCACCTTGAAACTACCGCCATTTTTGCAACAAAGACAAAGGGAAATCTCGCTGAACCCTTGTTATCAATCCGGACAGCGAATGGTCTGTAAGGATCAGACTCTGTAAGGATTATACACTGACTTTGCAGCGGAAGCGTTTGTGTTGCATACTGAAACGGTTATCTTTTGCTTTGCATTGGCTGGACAACGCTCCAGCTCACAAACATTCTAAATGGAGACACCATGAGCAAACCTTTGCAAGTCGCCATCATCGGCGCCGGCGGCATTGCGCGCACGCATGTGCCGGGCTGGGAGGCGTCGCCCTACACTCAGTTAGTGGCGGCGGCGGATGTCAACATCGACATGCTGGCGGATTTTGGGCGCAAGTTTGGCGTCGAACGTCTTTACGCCGACGCCGACGAAATCTTCGCCGACCCATCGATCGACATCGTCGACATTTGCACGCCCAATCGCCTGCATACGCCGCTGGTGCTGGCGGCGCTGGAGGCGGGCAAGCACGTCATCTGTGAGAAACCGCTGGCGCCAACGCCCGCCGAGATTCGTCAGATGATCGAGGCGCGCAATCGCGCTGGCAAGCTGTTGATGACCGCACAGCATTTCCGCTTCAAGGGCAATTCGCAGGCGATGAAGCGCGAGATCGAGGCCGGCGCACTCGGCGACATCTACCACGCTCGTTCGTGGATGCTACGGCGCAATGGCCTGATCCCGACGCCGACCTTCATCCGTCAGGAGCTGAGCGGCGGCGGGCCGTGCATCGATATCGGCGTGCACATCCTCGACCTGACGCTGTGGCTGATGGGCAATCCGCAGCCGGTGGCCGTGACTGGCGTGGCGCGCGCCGAGCTGGCGCACCAGAAAGACGCCTGGGCCACCTGGCGCGACGCCCCGATTCCCAGCGACTTCGATGTCGAGGATTTTGCGGCGGCGTTTGTGCGCTTCGCCAACGGCGCCACGCTGATCCTCGAAGTAAGCTGGCTGCTGCACCACGACACCGAGGGCGAGGACATGCAGATGTGGCTCTATGGCACGCAGGGCGGCAGCCACTGGCCCAAGTGTGAGGTCTACAGCTCCAACAACACGGCGCGCCAGCTCTACAACCGCCAGCTCAAGCTGACCAAAGATGTGATGGAGCCGCACGCCGCCGAGTGTGTGGCCTTCGCCGAGGCGGTGTACGAGGGGCGCCCATCGCCGGTGCCGCCGGAGCAGTCGTTACAGGTGATGACGATCCTGGATGGCATCTACCGCAGCCAGGCTGCCGGACGCGAAGTTTCACTCAATTCAGAGGAGGCTGCTCATGGCGCTTGATCTTGCTTTTGCGGGCGTCGCCCACATTCACACCCCCAATTTTATCAAGCGCATCCTGGCGCGCAACGACGTGCGCGTCAAGAGCGTGTGGGATCACGACCGTGATCGCGCCGAACAGCGCGCCGCCGAGTTGGGCGCCGCCGTGGTCAGCGATCCCGCCGCACTCTGGGAGGATGATGCGGTCAAAGCTGTGATCGTCTGCTCCGAAACCAACCGTCACGAGCCGCTGGTGATGGCGGCAGCCGCAGCGGGCAAGCATCTTTTCGTAGAAAAGCCGCTGGGGATGGGACACGACGACGCTGCGCGCATGGCGGATGCCATCGAAGCCGCCAGCGTGATCTTTCAGACCGGCTACTTCATGCGCGGGCAGCCGGTGCACCAGTTTCTGCGCGAGCAGATTCGGCTCGGTCACTTTGGCAAGATCACACGCGTGCGCCACTCCAACTGTCACAGCGGCTCGCTGGGGCGCTGGTTCGACGCCGGCTGGCTGTGGATGACCGACCCGGTGCAGGCGGGCGTCGGTGCGTTCGGCGACCTGGGCACGCACTCGCTCGACATCCTGATGTGGCTACTGGGCGATGTGGCGCGCGTCACCGCCACGATGGACACCGCGGTCGCCAACTACGGCGCCACCGACGAATTTGGCGAAGGGCTGCTGGTCTTCGAGAACGGCGTTGTCGGCACGCTGGCGGCGGGCTGGGTCGATGTACAAAACCCGGTCACGGCGCTGGTGAGCGGCACGGAGGGACACGCCTATGTCTGTGAAGGACAGCTCTACTTCAAGAGCAGCCACGTCGAAGGCGCCGACGGCCTCACGCCGTGGACCGCCCTGCCCGAAGCCTGGCCCCACGCCTTCGAACTCTTCCTCGACGCCGTCACCGGCGGCTCGACCGAACATCTGGTCACTGCCCGCGAAGCCGCCGCGCGCAGCACGGTGATGGAGGCGATGTATCGGGCTGCGCAGGAGCAGCGCTGGGTGACGGTGTAGACGAGCCGTCGGCGAGAAAGAAATGTCACATGAGTCATCCCGAATTTTGGCGCAGGTAGGGATGAGGGGGAGAAGCAGGAAAAGCAGCCCAAAGCCTGGCGAGAGCAGAGCGTAGACGATAGAGCGGTGTCGAGGCATCTCGGCGCCGCTCTCC